>NZ_JBHKFJ010000003.1:37334-687500 GCF_042263525.1 Chitinophaga sp. Hz27 | reverse complement strand
ATACATTGATTACTATAATCACGACAGAATAAAACTAAAACTGAACGGCCTGAGTCCAGTACAATACCGAACTCAAGCCGCTTAATTATATAACCTTTTGTCTAAGGTTTTGGGTTCACTTCATTTACTCCTCTCCTTATCTTTTTATTAAAGCAATGACTTAGAAGTTAGTGTCGTTTCTGAGCATCGTGCTTCTGGTTATATATAGCTTTACTTGCGCTGTTCTGATCCTGTCTTAATTTTTGTCTCTCTTTCTTGGTAATCTTTCCATCTGCCTTGTCTGCCTTCTTTTCCGCCTGTATCTTCTCTTCTCTTTTTTCAAGATGAGCTGTTTCTTTAGGCGTTAATTCTCCGCTAGCTACCCCATTTGCAATACGTTGTTGCTGATTATTTTGCCTGGCATGTACAACAGGAACTGTTGGTTTTCCTTGTGGTGCAGGAGTCTGGGTTTGAGCAGTTATTGATGTAATTAAAAATAAACATGAAACTGCTGAGAGTACGAATCTTTTCATGATCAAAGTTTTCAAATATTCATTTACAATATATGTATTGGATGAAGGAAGAAAGAGAAGGTTTAAAATTTGGGAGATAAAAATTTCCTGGAATGCTTCACATATTTAATGTGGATGTATTGGGGGCAGTTGTATAGCTTGGTTAAACGCAAAAAATCCATAAGTTACTAGCTTATGGATTTTTTGCGATTTTATAAACTCATTGCACCTCGTTGGAGGTGAATAATTATTTAGTTTTAGCTGCTTCTTTTACCCAGCTGTCTTTCAGCGTAACTGTTCTGTTGAAAACGATCTTTTCAGGCGTGCTGTCCGGATCTACACTGAAATAACCCTTACGCATAAACTGGAATCTATCGCCAGGTTTGGCGTTCAGCAGCCCTGGTTCAACGTAGGCATTGGTAATTACCTGCAGTGAATCCTTGTTGATATAGGATTTGAAGTCACCTTCTTCACTGTTAGGGTTTTCTACGTTGAAAAGCCTATCGTATACACGCACTTCAGCAGTAGCTGCATGTGCAGCGCTTACCCAGTGAATAGTACCTTTTACCGTAAGTCCACTGGTATCGCCACCACTCTTGCTTTCAGGGAGATAAGTAGCATAAATGGTGGTGATATTACCATCTGCATCTTTTTCTACGCTTTCTCCTTTGATGATATAAGCGTTTTTCAGACGTACCATCATACCTGGGCCCAGGCGGAAATACTTCTTAGGAGGGTTCTCCATAAAGTCTTCACGCTCGATGTACAGGGTATTGCTGAAATACAGTTTGCGAGTACCTGAATTCGGATCTTCCGGGTTGTTCTCCGCTTCCAATTCTTCTACCAGGTCTTCCGGGTAGTTGGTGATCACGAGTTTTACCGGATCAAGTACCGCCATGGCGCGGTTAGCGGTTCTGTTCAGCTCTTCGCGGATACAGAATTCGAGCAGACTATATTCAATAATATTATCACGTTTCTGGATACCTACACGCTCGCAGAGGTTGCGGATACTTGCCGGCGTATAGCCACGGCGGCGTAAACCGCTGATAGTAGGCATACGTGGGTCATCCCAGCCGTTAACAATACCTTCTTCCACCAGTTGTTTCAGCTTACGCTTACTCATCACGGTGTAGTTGAGGTTCAGGCGTGCAAACTCGTACTGGTGGCTAGGGAAGATGTCTAATTCCTTGATAAACCAATCGTAGAGCGGGCGGTGAGGAATAAATTCCAGTGTACAAACAGAATGTGTAATATTTTCAATGCTATCACTCTGGCCATGGGCGAAGTCGTACATCGGATAGATGCACCATTTATCGCCGGTGCGATGGTGATGCGCATGCTTGATACGGTACATCAGTGGGTCACGCATATGCATGTTAGGAGCTGCCATATCAATTTTGGCGCGGAGCGTTTTTTCTCCGTCTTTGAATTCTCCTTTACGCATACGCTCGAACAAGTCCAGGTTTTCTTCTACAGAACGGCTTCTGGCCGGGCTGTTGGTGCCTGGAGTGGTAGGCGTACCTTTCATGGCAGCAATTTCTTCTGCAGTGGCGTCTTCCACATATGCCAGCCCTTTCTTGATCAACTCTACTGCGTATTGGTACAGTTGTTCAAAATAATCGGAGGCATAGAGTTCTTTCTCCCATTCAAATCCTAACCATTGGATATCTGCTTTAATAGATTCCACATATTCCGTATCCTCGGTTACCGGGTTGGTATCGTCGAAACGGAGGTTAGTTTTACCATTGTATTTCTGGGCCAGGCCGAAGTTGAGACATATCGACTTGGCATGACCTATATGCAGGTAGCCGTTGGGTTCTGGTGGGAAACGTGTAAGCACACGACCTCCTGTGGCCCCACTGGCCAGATCTTCTTCTACTATTTGTTCTAAAAAATTGAGTGACCTTTCTTCGCTCATAAGAATATAAATGTGTCTGCAAATGTAAGGAATAGTGGTTAGCTTTCAGCTATTCATTACCTTTAGGACCTTAATCGATAATAGGTATGGTCAACCCGTTAAATCGCCCCGTACGTGTATTGGTAGCCAAAGTCGGCCTGGATGGGCATGATAGGGGTGCTAAAGTAATTGCGGCCGCGCTCAGAGATGCCGGCATGGAAGTTATTTATACCGGTCTGCGTCAGACCCCCGAAATGGTGGTAAATGCCGCCCTTCAGGAAGATGTGGACGCCATCGGGGTAAGTATACTCTCCGGCGCACATATGACCGTTTTTCCACGTCTGATTGCCCTCATGAAAGAAAAAAATATGGATGATGTATTACTCACCGGTGGTGGTATCATCCCTGAAGAAGATATGAAAAACCTCCAGGAAATGGGCGTTGGCGCACTCTTTCCACCAGGTACCAATACCCAGGATATTGCAACCTATATCTCCAATTGGGTAGCCTCTCACAGGAATTTTTAATAAAATTATCTTGTAGCCGTAACTTTTTGATTGTCGGGTCGTCTTCTGGTTAAATGCATCATTTATACCTTTAAATAAAACCCGCCATTTTATGACGATCAAATCGATACCTGTACTCCTGTTGCTGCTGATATTAGCCACTACCAGCACCTTTGCCCAGGAAAAAAATGATTCAACCGAAAATCGTGAAGCTAACGTTAGTGATAGTACGAAAAGCAAAGTGAAAGAGCCACTCCTGACTATCATATTCGGAAAATATCCTAAGTATCGCAAAGGTGTTTATCGCACCAATGGTGGCGATTTTGGTATTTTATCATTTGCCAACATGACAAATAATGGCGAACATGTTAGAAATATTCCGAGATTTACCGCCTTCTTTAACGTAGGAACCAACTTCAACAAGGATTTCGGACGTAACTTCGGCATCTTCACAGGATTTAATATCAAAAACATCGGCTTGATTTCCAAGCCTAACGATAGCCTTAAACTGAAACAACGTGTTTATACCTTCGGTATCCCGCTGGGCTTCAAAGTGGGCGACCTCCACAGAGGAACTTTCTTCTTCTTTGCTGGTGTAGAAGCCGATCTGGCCTTCAACTACAAAGAAAAACAATTCGTTAACGGCGATAAAGTCCACAAATTCAACGAGTGGTTCAGCGACCGTACTCCGCTCATTATGCCGTCTTTCTTTGCTGGTATGCGTTTCGCCCCATCATTTGGTGTGAAAGTGCAATACTACCCGCAGAACTTCTTCAATAAAGATTATAAAGAAACAGATAAAATTTCCGGCAACGCCGTTTATCCATACAAAAACCTCGACGCTAAGCTATTCTTCGTAACACTCAGCTATAACTTCAATAGCCATGTGTATAAGTATGCGCATAAAAAATCGAATTATGTTCGCTTTAAAAGTGGCAATGCCAAAATGGAAGTAGAATACTAATAACGAGTGCCCTCTACCCCAAAATTTAACCAGCCGGATTTACGGCTGGTTTTTTTATGCCCCGCCGAAAATTCCTTAATATTGGATACACTAAAAAAATGAAGACTCATGTATCAGACAATCAGCACCAAACTGGAAGATAATACGCTTGTTATTACCATCAACCGCCCGGACAAAATGAATGCCCTCAACCAAACTGTGATGGCAGAACTGGCCTTGGCTATAGATGAAATATATAGTAATAAAGATGTTAAGAGTGCCATCATTACTGGTGCTGGCGAGAAAGCATTTGTTGCAGGTGCAGATATTTCAGAGTTTCTTAAACTGTCGCCAAAAGAAGGAGAAGAACTGGCTTCTAAAGGTCATGTAATCTTCCATCGTATAGAAAATTGTCCGAAACCTATTGTAGCAGCCGTAAATGGCTTCGCACTGGGCGGCGGTTGTGAGCTGGCCATGTCCTGCCATTTCCGCATTGCCAGCGAAAATGCCCGCTTCGGACAACCTGAAGTTAACCTGGGCCTGATCCCTGGCTATGGTGGCACCCAGCGCCTTACCCAGCTAATTGGCAAAGGCAAAGCCGCTGAACTGATGATGACCGGCGATATGATAGATGCCGCAAACGCCCTGCAGTGGGGACTTGTAAACCACGTCACCTCATTGGCCGATCTTCTCCCTAAAACTAAATCCCTACTCGCTAAAATCCATACCAAAGCGCCTTTGGCCGTTGCCAGAGTCATTAAATGCGTAAATGCCGCCATCGATAAGGAACAAAATGGCTACGATGTAGAAATCGCGGAATTCGCTGAATGCTTTGCTACACAAGACCTGAAAGAAGGCGCCAGCGCATTTATTGAGAAAAGACAACCGAATTTCAAAGGGGAATAACCTGTAATTAGCTACTTTTGTAGCCTTAAAAGTTTACGCTATGGAATTCAGAATAGAGAAAGACACAATGGGCGAAGTGAAAGTGCCTGCTAATGCTTATTACGGTGCTCAAACACAAAGATCCATTGAAAATTTCAAGATCGCACAGGACATCAACAAGATGCCTAAAGAAATTATCAAAGCTTTTGCTTACCTGAAAAAAGCAGCAGCACTGACTAACTTCCAGGCTGGCGTACTGCCACAGGAAAAAAGCGACCTGATCGGCCGTGTATGTGATGAAATCATGGAAGGTAAACTGGACAACGAATTCCCACTGGTTGTTTGGCAAACAGGCTCCGGTACCCAGTCTAACATGAACGTGAATGAAGTGGTAGCTTACCGCGGTCACGTAATCCATGGCGGACAGCTGACTGATAAAGAGAAATTCCTCCATCCTAACGATGATGTGAATAAATCTCAGTCTTCCAACGATACCTTCCCTACTGCTATGCACATCGCTGCATATAAAATTCTGGTGGAAACTACCATTCCAGGAATCAAAAAACTCCGCGATACCCTCGCTCAGAAAGCAGAGGCTTTCAAGCATATCGTGAAAATCGGTCGTACCCACTTCATGGACGCTACTCCGCTCACGCTGGGTCAGGAAATCAGCGGCTATGTTTCTCAGCTGGATCACGGTCTGAGAGCCATCAACAATACCCTGCCTCACCTGAGCGAACTCGCACTGGGTGGTACTGCAGTAGGTACTGGTATCAACACACCTAAAGGCTACTCTGAAAATGTAGCTAAAAATATTGCTCAACTCACTGGCTTACCTTTCATCACTGCTGAAAATAAATTCGAAGCACTGGCCGCTCACGATGCTATCGTAGAAGCTCACGGCGCACTGAAAACTGTGGCAGTAAGCCTGATGAAAATCGCCAATGATATTCGTATGCTCAGCTCTGGCCCTCGTGCTGGTATTGGCGAAATCCACATCCCAGACAACGAACCAGGTTCTTCTATCATGCCAGGTAAAGTAAACCCTACTCAGTGCGAAGCCCTCACTATGATCGCTGCACAAGTAATGGGTAACGATGTTGCTATCAACATAGGTGGCGCTACCGGTCACTTCGAACTGAACGTGTTCAAGCCTGTAATGATCTATAACTTCCTGCATTCAGCACGCCTGATCGGTGATGGTTGCATAAGCTTCAACGATAAGTGTGCAGAAGGTATCGAGCCTATCGAAGCTAATATCAAAAAACACGTGGAAAACTCTCTGATGCTGGTTACTGCGCTGAATACCAAAATTGGTTACTACAAAGCAGCTGAAATCGCACAGAAAGCCCACAAAGAAGGTACTACTCTGAAAGAAATGGCAGTGAAACTGGGTTATGTAACCCCTGCCGAATTTGATGAGTGGGTAGTGCCTGCACACATGGTTGGCGATATCAAATAAGAGATTTTTTTATCTGTATACAAAGGCGTCCTACTTAGTAGAGACGCCTTTCTTTTTGTTATCTTTAGTATAACTCAATACTAACGGAAATGAATATACTTTTTTATAGTGCCCAACCATATGATATCGCGTATTTTAATAAGGCCAATGCTGCATTTAACTATCATCTCCGTTTCCTTGAATACCCTTTGAATGCTGATAATACAGCCCTCATCAAACCAGAAGAAACCATCATCTGCGCCTTCGTCAATGATCACCTGGATGCCACTATACTCCAACAACTAAAAGAGAAAGGCATTCAACTGATTGCACTCCGTGCTGCCGGGTTTAATAATGTAGACCTGAAAGCCGCCGCAGATCTAGACATTCCGGTAGTTAGGGTTCCGGCCTATTCTCCACATGCCGTAGCAGAACATGCCGTGGCATTATTACTGGGCCTGAACAGAAAGATATATAAAGCGTATAACCGTATCCGTGATAATAATTTCACATTGAACGGACTCGAAGGATTTGACCTGTATGGTAAAACAGTTGGTGTAATCGGTACGGGAAATATTGGCGCGATCTTCTGTAAAATCATGATGGGCTTCGGATGTAAGGTGATCGCCTATGATGTGTTTAACAATAAAGCTTTGGAAGATGCCGGCGTAGAATATGTTTCCATAGAAACAATTTTGAAAAATGCGGACATCATCTCCCTACATTGCCCGCTTACCCCGGAAACCAGGCACCTGGTCAATGTACACACTATTGCACAGATGAAACCTGGAGTATTTCTCTTGAATACAAGCCGTGGTGGCCTGATAGACACGAAAGCGGTTATTGAAGCGCTTAAAAACGGCCATATTGGAGCATTGGCGATCGATGTGTATGAACAAGAAGAGCAACTGTTTTTTCATGACCTCTCTGATGCAATTATCCAGGATGATGTTTGGTCCAGACTGATCACATTCCCTAACGTGGTAATTACTTCTCATCAAGGGTTTTTCACAAGAGAAGCACTCACCCAAATTGCAGAGACAACGTTAAAAAATATTCAGCAGTTTGAGAAAGGAGAAACGCTTACCAATCAAGTGAAAATATAACATCCTCTCCGCTGCATTTAAACTTATAAAAGCAGCCCCCCCGCGCATTAGCGCGGGGGGGCTGCTTAAAAGAAAAAAGTTCTGGCCGAAGGCCAGAACTTCCTAATAATTATTTCTTCTTAAACACATCATCAAACGTCAGTGATAAATAATACAATCCTTTAATCGTCGGTCCACCCACATACTGGAAATATGAAGTATTAAACAGGTTTGAAGCCCCCACTTTAATAGCAGTCTTAATCTTCGGAACACGATAGGTAATCTGCGCATCCACTGTGCTATATGCAGGCACATCACCATTACCAAAGAGGTTCTGCCAGTAGAAGGTATCCTGCCAATGCCATACGATATTAAAACCGAGATTAGGCAATACATTACGATTTCCAAAGCTGATATTGGTAAACCATTCAGGCGTATTGAAACCAGGCACCAGCGCATCATCTTTGGTTTTATCAGTCACCAGTTTATTATAGTTGGCATTGGCACTCACGGTGAATGACTTGTAAATATCATAAGTCACCGCTACTGCAAATCCATAGTTATTAACAGTGGATTTACTGTTGGTCCATACGCGGTAACGGTTTTGTAAACTCTTGTCCAGCATTTGATTCAGCACAGATTGATCAGGTGTATTAACGTTACCACTGGTAGGTACTACTGCCTCTATCTGGCCAATGAAATGCTTGTAAGAACTATAATAACCGTCTACGTCCACAAATAATTTGTTGTTTGCTAATACAGCCTTGTAGCCACCTTCGATGGAATGAATTTCTTCCGGAACGATCGGATCAAGATTAGCAACTTTCAGGATACCTGCATTTTTCGCTGCTGCCTGATCTTTGCTGATATGCTCCGCATTGATGGTTTTATTCACCGCTACACCGAAAGCATCAACAGTGCTGGTCAGGTAAGAATTCTTAAAGTATCCAAGCCCTTGCTCAATGAACGCCAGACCACCCACACGACGTACCTGCCCGTTATTCACAAAAGAATAAGCTTCAAATAATGATGGGAAACGGAAACCATTCTGCCAGGAAATACGGAAATTATGTTTGTCCTTGATGCTGTAAACAGCCGCCACGCGAGGATTCAGCTTACCTTCGAATTGCTCGTTTTTATCATAACGTAAAGAAGCTGTCAATTTCAATGCATCATTAAAGAATGTTTTAGCGCCCTGTACAAAGCCCCCCGCTTTGCCATACCAGATATGCTTTCCGCCTGGTTGGTTACGTTTATCTGCCGGTAAGGAGAAATCGACGAAGTTGTTTCCATCAGGGATAATTTCGTAGGTTCTATAATCTGCACCTACCAATACATCCATGAAATGTACGTATTTACGCAGGTTCCAGGTGCCTTCGGTATGATAGAAACGGCTCATTTGAAGTAATGCGGCACCACCTGTTGTATTGTTCGGATTTTTAGATGTTGGGTAGATATCCCAGTCATTAACACTTTTAATTTTTGCTACCTGTGCATCAAAAGCAGCAGTACCTGGCGTAAACCTGCCGGCATCAGCTGCTGCGCGTGCTGCCGCGTGCGCATCCACTAAGCTGGAACCATTTGTTAACGCAGTGTTCAGTGCTTTAGTGTAATCCGCTGTCCACACCTTATCTGACTTAAATGATTTCTCGAGGTTATCAGCCAATGGGTTCATATTGTAGCTATCGCCAGTATTTTCGATAGATACATAGGAGCGAATGGTAAAATCTGGATGTACTAGTTCGATTTTATGGTTTTCTACAGAAACATTTTTCAGCCCTATACGGTTACCACGCTGGAAAAAGCCATCCATCAGACCGTAGCGATATGCATAGGAAATCTCCATTTTATGTGGCAGACGGAAATTTATACTACCATCTACTTTGGTATTTCTTACCTTATAATCTCCTACCAGATCTTTCTCCCAATAGCCGGTACGATGTACGTTATATGCTCTGCCATCTTTATCAATAATTTGAATATTGGACTGGTCTGCATATTTATTCCAGGCGTCGTTGGCAATGTTATTAGGACCACTCAGCTCAGGGAAATCGGGATTAGCCTTGGATTGCGGGTTGAAGTCATTATGACTATCTGCATACCAGTCGGTGCCTTCCATATAGCTGAAGTTGATTTTCCAGGCAAACCAAGGTGCATAAGACTGTGCATAACGTACAGCCGTCTCCGTTATTGGTTTAGCGCCACCCTGATCACCAATGTGGTTCACGGCAATTTTCTGGTATACGCTAATGCCCTGGTATTCAAAAGGGTTTTTGGTAGTGAGGTTAGACATACCATTGATCGCGTTCATGCCATACAGCGCAGACGAGGCGCCTGGCGTTACTTCTACGCTGGAGATATCCAGCTCCGTAGGTCCGATAGCGTTACCCAGTGGTACGCCGAGCGTGGCAGCCTGGTTATCCACACCATCCACTAATTGCATGAAGCGGAAGTTATTAGGAACGTTGAAACCGCGGGTATTGAATACTTTAAATGTAAGACCTGCAGTGGTCATCTGTACGCCTTTAAGGTTGCCTAATGCATCATAGAAAGTGGAGGAAGGCGTTTCTTTCAGCGCCCTGATATCCAGCTTTTCAATGGCTACCGGCGAGCGGAGCAACTTTTCCTGCTGCCTTGATGCGGATACAACCACTTCATTCACCAATAACGATTGTGTGAATAACTGTATCGCCAGTTTGCTGTTACTATTCTTTACTTCAAACTCCTGCGGCTGATAGCCTATCAGGCGGATGACCAATCTGTAGGGGAATTTAGCGTTGCTTGTCAGTGCAAAATGGCCAGTAGTATCAGTTGCAGTGCCAAATGAAGTTCCTTTTATTTGTACAGAAGCGCCAGGTAAGCCAGCACCATTGGCATCTACAATCTTTCCTTCAATTACATACGACCCGTTCAACTGAGCATGTACGAAGGTTGGACTAAATACCAGCGCTATCAGCAGGTATTTAACCACTATAGGTAAAAACTTTTGCATAAAAATTAGTGCGTTATTAGATTATTGATTGAAAAAAGGGGTAAGGAAAGCCACTATCGGTTGTTTATCAACAACATCGAGAGAGGTGAGTTATATTTGCCATTATTAAAGCCATATAGTCTATAGAATTGGTAGACAAATGTAGGTCGGGAATTTTTTATTTCAAAGCAAAAGACAGGAAATCTCTGAAAATTGCAGCAGCAAAGGCTTAGAGAAAGGTGGGTATTATGGTATTAAGGTATTGATATATAAATGATTCTGGGATTTTTTAAAATCCTGTAAAAAAATCGCTGCAGCCATCTGCCCGAAGGGCGAACTTATATAAAAACAAAAACGACAGCTAAATCAGCTGCCGTTTTGGAATATTTTATCAAAAAGCTATTAAGCGATATGGTCATTTGCTACCGCGTTATTAGCAGGTTTATTAGGCTGCATATGTCTGCCGAAGAAACGCTTCTGGAACAGCAGAATAGCTACCACACCTACAGATATCGCGGCATCAGCCACATTGAATACCGGGCGGAAGAACACAAAATAATCTCCGCCTTTAAATGGAATCCACTTAGGAAGATAGCCTTCATATAATGGGAAGTAAAGCATGTCTACCACACGGCCATGAAGAAATTTGCCATAGCCTCCGCCTGCAGGCAGGAACTGAGCCACTTCATAACCAATACTGTCATTGAAGATCAAACCATAAAACATACTGTCGATCAGGTTTCCAGCAGCTCCGGCCAGAATTAAAGAACCGCAGATCAACAGACCTTTGCTGTATTTCTCTTTTACAAGCTTTTTCATGTAATAGAAACCTATTACTACAGCACCTAATCGGAACAAAGTCAGGAAAATCTTCCCGAATTCGCCACCAAAGGACAGTCCATATGCCATCCCTTCATTTTCAATGAAATGGATACGGAACCAGTTAGGGAATATAATATACTCCTGCTGCATGAACATGTGTGTCTTAATCCAGAATTTGAGCGACTGGTCCACAACCAGTATCAGTAAGACAATAATGATGACGTGACGATACTTCAAGTGATATTAAAATTTTATCAAAAATAATGGTTTATTTCAAAGTCGGAAACCCTGTAAGGGACAAACTATGTTGCAAAATGCTTTATTCCTGGAAATATACCCTTTTGACACGCTGTGAAATTCCTGTTAATATTTCATAAGGAATGGTTTCAGCCCAATCGGACAGCTGTTGTACTGGCAAATCCTGGCCAAATACGATCACTTCATCGCCTTCGGCAACGTCCGGAATATGGGTCACATCCAGCATACACATATCCATCGCCACCACACCTATAACCGGCGCCAGCTTACCACGGATAAGCATGCTACCGCGACTATTCCCCATTTTGCGGCTGTAGCCATCGGCATACCCAATACGCACTGTCGCTGTCACCGCAGGCTTCATCGCCTCCCATTTACGGCCATAACCAACAGTATCACCTGCATCCAGGTGCTTCAGCTGCGCAATCGTAGTTTTTAATGTACTCACATTTCTCAACTGATCTTGTACATCCCTGCTGCTGTCTATACCATACATGCCAATGCCCAAACGCACCATATCCAACTGTAACTCCGGATGACGCGCAATAGCCGCACTATTGCTGATATGACGAATAACCGCATATCCCAATGCCTTTTGTAACTCATGGCTCATCTCAAAGAAAAGACGACCCTGCTGCTGCGTAAAAGTATCTTGGGCCGGATCTTCACTGGCGGCAAGATGACTAAACACCGATTGCACCTTCAGCTGCTGACCAGCTATTAACACCTGTATCAGCTCCGGTATATCTTTCTTTACAAATCCAAGTCTGTGCATGCCGGTATCCAGCTTGATATGCACAGGGAACTCTGTTTTTCCTGCTGCATTCACTTCTTCCAGGAATTGCATCAAGATGCCCATAGAATAAATCTCTGGTTCCAGGTTCCAGTGAAGAATGGCGTCAAAGCTGGCTGGCTCAGGGTTCATCACCATAATAGGCATAGTAATGCCTGATCTGCGGAGCTCCACTCCTTCATCTGCGTAAGCTACCGTCAGGTAATCTACTCCATGAAACTGAAGCAGGTTGGCAATTTCAAAACTTCCGCTACCATAGCTGAATGCCTTCACCATAGCCATTACTTTGGTGTCTGGCTTCAACAGAGACTGATAATATTTTACATTCTGGGCAATAGCACTCAGATTTATCTCCAGGATTGTCTGGTGTGCTTTCTGCTCCAGTAGTTTACCAATTCGCTCAAATTCAAATATGCGGGAACCTTTTACCAGTATGGTTTCGTACTGGAATTGGTCGGCGCTGAATTGCTGAATGAATTCATCCGTGGTGTTAAAGAACTGAGATTTCAATTCTTCTACTTGTTGAAAACTCTTCTTCTCTCTGCTGATATTTTTACCAATACCAATCAGCTTATTGATACCATTTTGCTTAAGCAGTCCTGCTACTTCTTCATAAAGCGTAGCATCGCTTTTACCACTTTGCAGAATATCACTGAGGATAACAGTGCGGATCTGATGTTGCTGCTGTTGCTGAAGGAAGTCCAAGGCTATGGTCAAAGAGCCGAGGTCCAGGTTATAACTGTCGTTGATAACCGAGCAGTTGTTGATGCCTTGCTTAAGTTCCAGTCGCATTGCGATGTTGCTCAGCAAGTCCATACGTTGTTGAATAACCTCTTGTTCCTTGCCTAGGTAGAGCATCAGGGCCCAGCAATGAATGGCGTTTTCAACAGAACCTTCGTCCGTAAAAGGAATACGGATATTCAGGTGCTCCCCTTTATACAAAGCTTCGATGGTGGTATGGTAATCCTGTTTTTCTGTGCTTAGGATACGTAGATCAGCATCTGTTTTTCTGGACCAGGAAAACAGCTCTGGGCCTTCTTCTCCCATTTGGTTATGGAAAGAAAGTACACATTCATTTAGTACCAGGTAATCTTTAGAATAAATCAGAATATCGCTCTTCATGAAGAGGATCAGCTTCTCATTTATTTTCTGACGTATATTCAGAAACCCTTCGCTATGTGCTTCTCCGATATTGGTGAAGATACCGATATTAGGACGGATGATCTTTTCCAGGTTAACCATTTCTCCTGGCTGGGAGATGCCGGCTTCAAAGATAGCCAGCTGGTGTTCGGGTTGCATCTGCCATACAGATAATGGCACCCCGATCTGTGAGTTGTAACTTTTAGGGCTGCGTACAATGTTATAATCCTTTTCCAACAGTTGGAAAAGCCACTCTTTCACGATGGTTTTACCATTACTTCCTGTAATCCCTATCACTGGGATGTGGAACTGTGCCCGGTGCCAGGCTACTAATGCGTGTAACGCATGCAGTGTGTCTTTCACCAGTATAAAGTTGGCTTTGGGATATTTCTCCAATGGCACGGCCTCACTGATAATAAAGTTGCTGACTCCTTTTTTGTACAGTTCATCAATGTACTGATGAGCGTTACGCCTGGTGCTCACCAAAGGAATAAATAAGGATGTTTCCGGAAATATCAGCTTACGGCTATCCAATAAGATGTTTTCTATTTCTGAAAATCCTGTCTCCTGCAACAACTCTCCTTTCAGGACTTTGTTGATACTCGCTGCGTTATACACGTTTTTATCAGTTTGAATAATCACTTGACGGCTACAAAACGTATTTCGCAGCTGCCTTTTACTTCACTTGTCCTTTCGGTAATTCTTTCTTTTTGTGGTAAAGGGAATAAAGAATAGAACCACCCAGACATACTACAATCACGATCAGTGATACGTATACTGGTATATGTATAAAATACTCTGCGAGCATTTTAAGGCCAATGAAAATTAATACTGTGGCAATACCCTTAGGCAGATAATCGAATTGATCTACTGCTCCTCTCAGGAGGAAAAATAAGGACCTTAATCCAAGTACGGCAAAAATATTAGATGTAAACACTACCATCGGGTCCTGTGATATCGCAAATACTGCCGGAATAGAATCCAATGCAAATACAATATCAGTAACCGCCAGCATCACAACCACAACAGACAGTGTGGTAAGGTAGGTCTTATTATTTCGCTTGATCAGAAATCTCCCTTGCGGATCTTCTGTTGTCCAACGCATGTACTTCTTGATGAACCGTAACGCAAAATTATCCTCCGGATTAAATTCATCGTCATCCTTCGCGCTGAACATCTTCACACCTGTATATACCAGGAATACCCCGAAGATATAGAGAATCCACTCAAATTTATGAATCAAAACAACACCAAGACTAATAAATATCGCTCTGAAAATAATTGCCATCAGGATACCTATCAGTAAAACTCTGGCATAATTCTCTTCTTTAATTTTAAAAAATCCAAATATGAGAATGAATACAAAAATATTATCGATCGATAACGACCACTCCATCAGGTAGGCGCTCAAGTAGCTAATCGCCGCCTCATGGCCATCTTCCATCCACATAAAACCGAAAAAGAGCATAGACAATCCTACCCAGAAGCATGTTTGAATCAAGGCTTTCTTGATGGTCACTTGTTCATTTTTCTTACTAAGTAACCCCAGATCAAATACCAGTGCTACTATGATTACAATCCCGAAAATAAGGTACGTCCACTGTGTGGGTGTCATGAGACAGTTGAATTATGTGAAAGGCAAAGATAGTAAGTTAAGCGGGATCTATTCAGCGAACCTCCGCTGACGGATAAACAGAAAGACCATCGCAAACAGCAGGATCAATCCTACTGGAACTGCAAAGCAGATAAATTGCCATTTGGTCTTTTCTTTTTTCACCTTTTCTGCATCCAGCAAACGTAACGTTATTTCCTTATTACGACTTTCCATAATACCCTGTCTGCCCGTTAAGTATTCCAGACAGTTCAGCATGAACTCCTTATTGGCAAAGGCATAGCCAGGATTATATTCATTGATACCCATTTGTAATGGACCATCTTTTCTGGAAATGGCGTTCGCGATCAGATCGCCATCACTCACTACAATCATAGCATTGGCCTTATCGGTTTCTGCTTTCACCGGCGTGTGGGAAGCCTGTTCTAAAGGCCCTGCCACAGCTGGATCTACGTGATTATGATATAAAGAGGTGAACTTCCCTTCCAGCAATACTGCAGCAGGAATAAATGATTTGCGGTATTCGCGTGTATTTGGCTGTACTTTCAGGCTCGTCCAGCTGATCTCTGCCGGCACACGCATGGTTTTACTTGTACGTGAACTGGTCAGTAATATAGTTTTCTTAATATTTTCATTTCTGATCGTATCCAATGAACTGGAGAAATGGCTTAGCACCAAGTCCATATTACGTACAATAGGATGAGCGCCGGTAGGGTTCAGCAACGGAAACATCGGAAATGGCAAAGGCTGTATCTGTGGTCTGTTGCCTACATTCCCTACTACGAGTGGTACTGCATCACATTGCAAATCCTGGATAATATCCTGGTTAATGCGCACGCCATAGCGGAATAACAAGTCCTCTAGGTTTAGGCCACGATCAAAAGCAAGAAAGGATTCTTTTTTCTGGAGACTATCCAGTGATGCATTGGTTTCATCAATAAACCACATCACTTTTCCGCCATTCATGACATATTGATCAATTTTGAATTTGTCTGCATCGCTGAAAGCCGCTGCCGGCTTAGCAAACAGGATTACGTCAAAATCTCTTGGAATATAAGGAGTGGTTTGAATCGTGAGGGTATCTAAATTATAATTGCTTTGCAGCGTTGTAAGTGCATCATAAACTTCTGCGCCTAAGCTTTCGCCATGGCCCATCATATAGCCAATCAGCGGCTTTTCTGCTTCCTGTAATTTGCTGATTGCACTGGCAAACTGATATTCTAACAGCGATTCAGAGCTGTTCATCGTTTGCATAGGGTCTTGTCCACCTTGATTTTTTAGGAGATTGATGCCTGTTTTTTTGTCTTTATAATGCAGCATAGCACCCGGGAATATGAGCTTTTCGGCATAGCCGTCATGGGCATCTTCCTGTACTTTCATGTTAAACGGCATGATCCCCTGTGCGGTAAGTTCGCCCAGGAATTTCATACGGGCAGAATCGCTCAGTCCCTGACCAGGATTCACAAAGGTGAAACGGATGTTCTGTTTTCCATATTCACGGAATTCTTCCAAAAGCTCCTGAGTGGCCTGTGCCAGCTGTTTAAAAGAGGCCGGGTAGTCGCCTTTCAGGTATACTTCTATTTCTATCGGACTATCCAGTTTCTTTAATAGCTGAATGGTATTATTTGAAAGTGTATATCTTTTTTCGGCGGTGAGGTCCCAGCGGCCGTGAATATAGGCTGCTGCTATGTTTACCCCAATAAGAACCAGTATAACACCTATTGCCCGCTGGAAATATTTTTTTCGTATAGTCGTTGCCATGAGTTCCTTATCCGTTTTGCCAGAGTTTTCGTTGGAGAGATAGTTTAGTCAGATACAGCATCAGCCCGGTGATACTCAGGAAGTATACCACATCTCTGCTGTCGATAACGCCACGACTGATAGACACGTAGTGGAATTTAATACCTGCCATTTGTAGGTAATAATCTGCGCCACCGCTGAATGCAGGGATTTTACTGATAGCATCAAATCCGTTGTAGAAAATGAAGCTGGTGAAAATTGCAATGAGGAAAGCCACCATGGCATTAGCTGTCAGGGAAGAAGCCCAAACACCTACGGCGGTGAAAGTAGCTCCCAGCAGCAATAGCCCAATGTAGGAACCTATGATGCCGCCATTGTCCAGTAGTAGCGGATTTACGCTCAACTGTCGTATGGCGAAATAATAAATAATGGTAGGGAACAGGGAAATAGCCACAATAAGCAGTGAGCTAAAGAATTTCCCGAGTACGATTTGCCAGCCTCCCAGCGGCTTGGTACTGAGTAGTTCCATAGTGCCGGTTTTGAATTCATCGGCAAAACTGCGCATCGTAATGGCAGGAATCAATAACAGATATAACAGTGGTGCGAGGTCGAAGAGCGGGTCCAGGTTTGCATAGCCGGTATCCAGCAGGCTGGTATCCGGGAATACAAACAGAAAAAGCCCGTTTGCCAGTAAAAACAGTATAATGGCCACATAGCCGGTTACGCCGCTGAAAAACTGGTTTATCTCTTTCTTAAAGATGGCTAGCATGAATAGTAATTAGTAAAGATGCAAATATATAGTTATTAGATATTGGTTATAGCTGAATTATTATTGTGTAAATGACCTGAATTTGTTCAGAAAGAATAACACAATTGACTATATGCCATGTTTATAGGCTTCCCATGCAGGACTGATTGCACGCATCTCCAGTACAGCCTTGGTGATGGTATCAATAGTATAGTCGATTTCGGCCATAGTGGTAAATCTACCTACCCCCATTCTGAGGGCATTCCTGGCGAGCATGTCGTTGAGGCCCATAGCCATCAGCACATAGCTGGGCTCCATGGAGGCGGAAGTACAGGCTGATCCTGAGCTGAGTGCAATCTGTTTGGCAAAACTCATGATCAACGTTTGTCCTTCAAGGTAATTTAGGGAGATGTTGACCGTGTGCGGTAAGCGTGGAGCACCGTCACCATTGAGTTTTACCGCTTCTAACTGCAGGAGGCCTTGTTCTAGTTTGTCGCGCAATGCGGACAGGCGAGGCGCTTCGCTGTGCATTTCTTCGCTACAAATTTCACATGCTTTCCCGAAACCCGCTATGCCAGGCACGTTTAACGTTCCTGAACGCATGCCCCTTTCATGACCACCACCATCAATTTGTGCTGCGAGTCGTACCCTCGGCGATTTACGCCTTACATATAAGGCCCCTACGCCTTTAGGGCCATAGAACTTATGAGCGCTAAATAACATTAGGTCTATTTCATCCTCCAAAACATTCACAGGAATCTTGCCTACCGCCTGGGTAGCATCACAGCAAAAAATTACATTATGTTTTTTTGCTATGTGGCCAATCTCCCTTACCGGCTGAATAACACCTGTTTCGTTATTGGCATACATGATAGCAATAAGAATGGTTTGTGGCGTGATCGCAGCTTCTAATGCTTCCAGGGAAATAAGCCCCTGTTCGTTGACAGGAAGCCAGGTAACTTTGGCACCTTTCTTTTCCAGGTGCAGGCAGGTATCTACTACCGCCTTATGTTCAGTAACGCAGGTGATGATATGGTTGCCGCTACCAGCATACATTTCATAAACACCTTTTATGGCAAGGTTAGCCGCTTCTGTGGCGCCAGAGGTAAAAACAACTTCCTGTTTTACGGCGCCTATCAGATGTGCTACCTGTTCCCTGGCAAAATCTACAGCTTCCTCCGCGACCCATCCAAATGGATGGCTCCTGCTGGCTGCATTACCATATTGTGTGGTAAAATAGGGCAGCATAGTTTCGAGTACTCTCGGATCTACAGCAGTGGTGGCATTATTGTCTAGATATATCGGGAATTGTAGCATCAAACAAAATTACGACCTTTAAAAAAATTAGTTCCATGCTCAAGGTAGAACATATCGGTATTGCAGTCAAATCATTAGAGACGTCTATTCCACTTTTCGAAAAATTATTAAATACGAATTGTTATAAACAGGAAGAGGTAGTCAGTGAAAACGTGATTACGGCTTTTTTTCAGCAGGGAGAAAGTAAAATTGAGCTGTTAGAGGCTACTGCGCCAGAAAGCGCTATTGCCAAATTCCTGGACAAAAAAGGAGAAGGTATGCATCACATCGCTTTTGAGGTCGCCGATATACATGCAGAAATGAAAAGGTTAGCATCAGAAGGCTTCGTTTTACTGAATGAAACCCCAAAAAAAGGAGCCGATAATAAGCTGATATGCTTTGTGCATCCGAAAAACACGAATGGCGTGCTGATAGAGATCTGCCAGGAGATTCGCTAAAAGACTTATTTCAGATAGCTTAAATATTTAAAAAATATTTAATTATAATTTTTTTTATTTTTTTTCCATTTTAGCAATCCAAAATATTTAAGGGCTCGTAAGTTATAGTACAACCCTTCCGGAACGGGCGCTGTTAAAACCAAAAAAAAATTTCAAAATAACTGAACAAAAGTATTTTCAATCACGTTATCTATATAAACACACAAAAACAATAACACATTTACATAACGATATTAGAGCTTAAAATGCAGCTCAGTCTGTTTAAGTTCTTAACGATTACTCTAAAGTTGGCATAGGTTATGAACACCTGCGGGTTTTTTAGCTTGCAGGTCTTTTTTTTTATCTAATAGGCAAAAGCCAACCGAATTTGTGAGATAGGTTTTTTCAATACAATACTTTTAATTAACGCTTTATTTTTCCATTGAATTGTGCCGTGCGTTATATTTTTAGTTACATAATATATAAAGCGCAAAGTGACTTTCGTCTTAGTTAATTACAATTAGAAATAGAGCTTGACATAATCAAAAACAGAAGCCGATTCTTATGAGTCGGCTTTCTTCGTATACAAATACCCATAATTATAGTACGTTCTGTATTATTCTAAACTTCCCTCTATATAGTTAGTTACCCATCAACTCACAACCAGAAAAATTTATAGTAACTTAAACTCATTGTTTGATTAATCCTAAATATTGAAAAATGAAAAACCAAAGAATTATTATCTCTCGCGGAGACGTGTCAATAAAGGTATTGGTAAAGATCCTGATTTAATAGAGGATCAAAATGGTATCATAACCTATAAATATGCGGTTGATGGCGTGGAAAGAATATGGGAAATAAGCTGGAAACAAATTAATGATGCCTATGCGAAAGCCCTGAGAGAATATGGAAAGAAACTATAATCACATCTATGCAAAAATCATAGAAGGGAATGACGATTTGGTAGGCCCTATTGCTTATTCGCTTTACAAAAAAAGTAAAATAGAATATATTGAAAGACAAAAAGATATTGAAAGACAAAAAGATATTGAAAGACAAAAAGATATTGGAAAAAATCCTACTGATTCTGATTTAATTCCTTTCCATGATTTTTCTTCTTCTGATAGTGCCCTTGAAAGTTACAGAGTGAAAGCTGAATCAATAGTTCACAACTTTATCGGCAAAATGCTTATTGAAGAAGTAGATTATCAAAGAAAACTGGCCATCCAACAACAGGCGGAAATACTTAAAAACGTTATAAAGCCCTTCAGCACTTCTTTTGGGACAAACGTTTTAGCCGGTGTAATTGCCTCTTTCTTATTCACACTGATGCTTGCATTATTGTTTTTTATCAAAACTTTTGGTGACCTAAATATCAGCTTAAGATTTGAACAGAAAACAGCTACTGCAAATACGCCGCAACAAAAATAAGCTTTAACTTTTTTTATATCTCACCATCTTAAAAATCAAAAAGTCAAACCTATTATAGGTTTGACTTTTTGATTTTATCAGAAAATAAATCTGTTAGTTAAAAATATATCTTACCCCAAACTGCCCTTGCCAACGTGAAATTGTTCCCGTATTATCTCTGTAAGAATTCGTTACAGGAATTTCATTCTTCGCATCCAGGTAAGGGAAAGAGAACGCAGGCGCGGCTGTAGTTTGACCTGTTGCAGGATCACGATACAATCCTTCGTATTTCAGGAAAGAACTAACATTCGAAATCTTATAGGTACCCCATCTCCTATTCAGGAAATTACCAAGGTTGATAATGTCGAATGTTAGACGGATGGTATGCTTGGTTTTATCTTTACCAGTGAATACAAAAATATCCTGTGTGATATTCAGATCCGCACGTTTAAAGAATGGTAATATCACGCCGTTACGCTCTGCATATTCTCCTCTGTGGCTGCTCAGATAATTATCCTGTTTAATGAAGTTATCCAACTGATTCCAGATAACAGCAGTGCTGCGTTTATCAGCATTGGTTCCCGGATTATATCCGGCATCTCCATAACCCACCGGTACCAGTTTAATCTGGCTGGCATTAGCAGGAATATAAATCAAATCATTATTACCATTAGAACCATCATTATTCAAGTCTCCATTGTAAGTATAACTTACTACACCATTAGGAGCCGCCTCGAATACCATACCGAAGGATGTTGCAAAATGCTTCGCCCAGGTGAAACGATAAGATGCTGTCGCAATCACGCGATGCGGCAGATAGAAATTTGAATATCCTAATGCATCCGCGTTTGGATCTCCACTCACTGCACGATCACGCCAGTTACTCTGTGCAATAGTTCCGCCATCATTTACACTACGTGCCTTACTATAAGTATAGGCTGCACTCAAAGATAGATGCTGTGTATTTTTCTGTAATTGTAAAGTGATAAAATAGCTGTACCCTTTATTGGTATTTTTCATCAAAATTGCATCGCTGATATTTGGATTACTCAGCGAGTTTTTACCAGGGCCATAAATTTGTGAAGAAGCATAACGTGTGCGGTGATCTGGCGTACTATCCAATACCAGACCAGTTGCTGGCAGATTCACGTTCTGGAAGTATACTGCGTTGATATCTTTAGAATAGTTTGCTTCCAATGTTGCATCGATGCCAAGTGGGAGTCGTCTGTCTATAGCCAAAGTTGCTTTTAATACCTGTGGATATTTAAAGTTTTTATCAATCGCGGCTACGTTATACGCAGTGGATAACTGCCCAGGGCCCGGACGATATTTGTCTGCGTTAGGATCAAACGGATAAGGAATAGTGGTAGTAGCAGTAGCTGCATAAGTGAATGAGCCAAACTGCACGCCATTATTACCCGCCTGATTACTCAACCATACTGCTGGTGGCGGTCCTGCGAATAAGCCAATTCCGCCACGGATCTGCGTTTGGTTGTCGTGGGTGACATCCCAGTTGAAACCCACACGTGGACTCAGCAACGGCGTTGTTTTAGGACGCTGACCTACATCCAGCTTTACACCATCTCTGAATGTAAGTGTGGTCAAAGAATCATTCCTCGTAAATGTATTGCCAACTACGGGAACGTCTACACGAAGACCGTATGTGAGTGTGAAATATTTACTGGTACTCCATTTATCCTGTACAAACAAGCCTAATTCCAGTGTGTTGATTTTTGCAAATGGGAAAGAACCATCTGGTGTACTGGAGTAAGAGAGTGAATAACGCGCAGTAGTAAGAGCACCGGTTTTAGCGCTAGCGTAGAAGTCTGTCAAATTGTTGTAACGATAGTTACCCACATAGTTTGGTGCAAAACCGTTTACAAAGGTTTTATAATAGTTCTGTGTACCAATAGTAATCTCGTGCGCGCCGCGATAGAGATTGAAGATGTCAGACAACTGAAACACGTTTGTGTTCAGCTTATTGTTATAGGTGAATGGCTCATAACCAAATGCGGTATAACTCGCGCCCTGACCATTTAGGATATCTACTAACGGGAACTGGCCTCCGGAAAGTGACGCCCTGAAATCGCGCATAGCGCTGAAGCCTGCTTGTAATTTATTAGAAGCATTATTGCCGATACGCGTATTCAATTCCGCAATGAAGATGTTAAAATTATTATTGATTCTATAACCACTTCCGCTGAAAGGTAAGCCGGTAATGCTTGGCTGGCGGTTGTTTCCAGGTGCTCCACTGTTACTGGCAGGAATATCTTTGTAAGATTTCAAGTAGTTATATTTAAACGTAAATGTATTACGCTCATTGACGTTCCAGTCTAGTTTAATGGTAACTTTATCACTATAGGTTTTGTAAGTATAACCCTGGTAACTACCTGGATCATAGTTATATTTATCTATCAAGAATTTCCGCAGTGCGTCCAGCGTATCCGCTACAGCCTGTGAAACGTTACCACCGGCTACCTGGCCTGGTTTATTAGCCACCAGACTGGTTGCAGGGGCGTCGATACGTTCAGACTCTGCACTTACGAAGAAGAATAATTTATTCCGAACAATGGCACCTCCTACGTTAAATCCACGTAGGTTATAGTTAAATGTTGGCTTGGGAACGGTTGCTGTACCAACTTTCAGACCTTGTAATCCCGGAGTTTGTATGTAAGTATATACGGTGCCTTTAAAATCATTGGTACCGCTTTTGGTAATACTGTTGATGCCGGCGCCGGAGAAACCACCCTGGCGTACATCGAAAGGAGAAACATTCACCTGGATTTGTTCCAGGGCTTCCAGACTGATAGGCTGTGAACTTGTTTGTGAACCCAGTGTTGGCTGTAATCCAAAGGCATTATTGAAGTTGGCGCCATCAACCGTAATGTTGTTGAGCTGATTACTTCTTCCGCCAATATTCAATCCATTGGCTGATGGTGTAAGCCTGGTGAAATCCTGCATAGAACGACTGATAGTAGGCAGGCGATCCATCTGTGCACGGGTAATTATTTCCTGGCTACCAGTACGACTTTTATTAAATACTTTGTTCTGTGCGCCCGCAGCCTTTACTACCACCTCATTTAAGGCGCTGGTGGCCGCTTGCAGACTGATATCCATTTTATAATCCTGGCCAAGGGATAAGAAAATGTTATCTTTCTTTTCTTCCTTAAAACCTACATACGTAACTGTTACTGCATATGGGCCGCCTACACGAAGATTGGGTAAGTTGAAACGGCCATCCTTGCGGGATACAGCTGTATACTTAGTGCCTGTTGGCTGATGTATCGCCACAATACTTGCTCCCGGAACAGGGTCTTTCACACTGCTGATCATTCCGGAAATATCAGCGGTAGTTTCTTGGGCGTAAAGTAAACGAGGAAATATGAGCACGCAACATAGCATACTCCAAAGAATACGGGAAAACTTGGGATTCATTTAATTCAGATTTTGGCTAAAGGTCTATAAGCTATGTTAAGCGATAGATATATAAAAATTATGAAATCATTAACATTTCCCTTATGCGTCTTTAACCAAAACCTGTAGCTATTACTAAGAGATAACTCGCTCCATACCAGTGCTTCTGGAGCCTTTTACCAAAATATATGTGTTGGTGAAATGTTGTTGAGCCAGCCAATCTTTAGCTTCCAAAGCATCATTCAGAAAAATGTAGGGATGGTTCACTTTTTTGAAGTCGCCGCCCACCAAAACAACTGCGTCCCAATGATGACGTTCCAATGTTTCTACCAGCGCTTTATGTTCTTTCACGCTATCTTCTCCTAGCTCCATCATAGCACCCAGCAGTAATACTTTCTTAGGAGCATCAAGGCCTGCAAAGTTTTCCAGTGCTGCTTTCATGCTGGAAGGATTTGCATTGTAAGCATCCATGATGATGGTATTGCTTTCTTGCTTAATAACCTGTGAGCGGTTGTTGGATGGAACGTACGCAGATATTGCAGGTGCTATTTTCTCCTGGGGCACTTTAAAGTGACTGGCAACTGCTACTGCGGCCATTACATTCGGGAAATTGTAGGCGCCTACCAGTTGGGTCTGGATAAGTCCAACTTTGCTATCTCCAGTAATCTCAACTTCCAGGAATGCTTTGTCAGCAATGGGATTGCCGGTATAATCTGCCTGTTTGCGGCCATAGGTCACGATATGCGGGATGCCTTTGCTCATCTCTTCCAGATAATCGTACTCGTTACATAAGAACACGGTGCCATTATGTTCACGTAGATAATCATAGAGTTCTCCTTTTGCTTTTTTAACACCTTCTACACCGCCAAAGCCTTCCAGGTGAGCCTTTCCTATGTTGGTGATGATACCGTGCGTAGGCAAAGCTATCTTGCAATAGGCCTCAATTTCGTGCTGGTGGTTCGCTCCCATTTCTATCACGGCAATTTCCACATCTTCCTTAATACTCAGGATAGTAAGCGGAACACCAATGTGATTGTTGAGATTACCTACAGTAGCATAAGTTTTATAATTGGAAGATAAGGCGGCGTTCACCAGTTCTTTGGTAGTGGTTTTACCATTGGTTCCGGTTATAGCCAGGAAAGGAATGCCCAGTTGTTTACGATGCTTCAATGCCAATTGCTGTAAGGCTTCCAGGGCATCATTAACCAGCATCATCTTATCAGGGATGGTAAAATATTTTTCTTCATCTACCACCGCAAATGCTGCTCCTGCCTCAATGGCTTTGGCTGCAAATTCGTTTCCATTGAAATTAGCGCCTTTCAAAGAGAAATAAATATCGCCGGCTTTTAATTTACGGGTGTCTGTTTGGATAGACGGAGATTGGAGATAGATGTTATAGAGTTGATCAATATTCACAGTCAATGGTGTTTGATACAAAGATAATTTTTTCTACCAGAGACACAAGTTATGCAGATGACCAGGTTTTGTTGGTTTTAATGGAGCTGCCTGCGGCTAAATCTTTAGCACCCTCTAAGAAATAAAACCTGCTACCTTTGTAATACAAAATCAACTGTCATGAAACGCTTCCTGATGCTGGCCCTGTGTATGGCAATAAGTATAATCGGATATTCTCAGGATATAGTTACTGCCAAAGGGGCAACGATCTCTTTCTATTCTTCTGCACCACTGGAAGATATTGAAGCTAAGAGTACCCAGGCTGTATCTGCTATTAATCTCAAAACAAAAGCTATTAATTTTAAGGTACCGATCACCTCCTTTGAATTTGAAGAAAGCCTGATGCAGGAACATTTTAACTCCGATTACCTGGAAAGTAAGAAATACCCTTATTCAGAGTTTAATGGAAAAATTGTGGATAATGTGGACCTGACCAAAGATGGTACCTACAATGTAACGGTAACGGGCTCGCTGAATCTCCACGGCGTAAATAAGGACTATTCCGTTAAAGCTACCATTACCGTACAGGGAGGCGCCCTCAAAGGCAATGCTAAATTCAATGTCAGACTGGCTGACCACAACATCAAGATCCCTACTATTATTGTAAAGAATATCGCTGAAGTGGTAGCCGTAACCGTTAGTGGTAATTATATCTTACTGAGTAAATAGCTTTTCCACATGATTCAATATTTCGCCTTAGATTTACGTTAAGGAGAAAGAAACTGTGGAAAAAATAAAGGCAAGGATAAAAGTCGATTCCCGGCTGGCCGCAGTGGCTGCAAAAAGGATGAAGTCTGAGCGACTGGCAATGGTAGTAGGTACCACTATTCATTTACATGGTACCACCAGGGAAGAGTTCCTGTCAGATATCCACTGGGTGCGGCATGAAGCCTGCCACCTGCATCAATACAGAGAATATGGCACCTGGCGCTTCCTATATTGTTACGTTGTAGAATGGATCCGCAAGGGATATTATAATAACCATTTCGAAGCGGCTGCCAGAGCTGCTGAGCGAGACCCCGGTGTACTGCGGGACGTGGAAATTCTCTAAAAAATCGTTAAAGCGGGGGAATGCCTCGTATTTTTCCTTATTTTTACGTTAAAGGTTGTTTTATGGTAAAGAAGGTAACAGAAGGAATCACAATCAGCGTGGAAACATTCTACCAACCGGATTATTCAAATCCTATTGGCAGCGAATTTATGTTCGCCTACCGCATTACTATTGAAAACAACAACACATTTCCTATCAAGCTACTCCGCCGCCACTGGTACATCATCGATTCCAATGGTAACCACCGCGAAGTGGAAGGAGAAGGCGTTGTAGGGGTACAACCATTACTCGCTCCAGGCGAAACTTATCAATATGTCTCGGGATCGAATCTTCGCACCGAAATAGGCAAAATGTATGGCACCTACCAGATGGAGAACCAACTGGATAAAAAGCTGTTCGACGTGAAGATTCCGGAATTTCAGATGATTGTACCATTTAAGCTGAACTAGTCTTATTTAACTTTATAAAAAGAGACAGGTCCGGCCATATGGTCGGACCTGTCTCTTTTTATTGATATATCATCTTACTTCGGTCTGTATTTCGCCTCGTTAAAGATCTGCATCTGGTCTTTTATTTCCATCAGCTGCTGTAAGCTCAGCTCAGTATGCTTTTCCATATATTTCTTCACAATCTGCCAGCCTATAAAGTTACCGATCTTACCCGGTGAGCCTTCCGGCATACCCTGTGTTGCTGGTCCATCTCCCATAAAATGGCTGATTTCTTGCCAATCGGTATTATACAGTAGGTTATTTTGTATGAAGAACTGCCAGATCATCTGCTCGTTATCATAACACCATTTCAGTTGTGCATTCGTATATCCCAGCTTGATAGTATCAGGTGTAGTTGGTAATACTTTATCGAGGAAATACTGCTGACGGCCGGCATCGATCATCTGAGAAAGCAGGTGTCCACCTTCGCGGCCTGCCGGGTACATTTGCTGCTCCAGCACCTGCATACAGTTGGTAGTAATGTATTCAGGCGAAAAACGACGGATCATATAATCAGGTAAATCCTCGATCATATGGTATGGTGGAAAATCTTCTCCCATATACATATCCAGGCCAATGCCCAGGATGGTATCCAGGGTTATCGCGCCATAGTTGGCAATTCCAGATATGAAGGTGATAACTTTAGGCGTTTTAAAAGCAGGGAAATAGTATTTGGTAAATTTAAAGGCCTGCGCCAGCTCTTTTTTCTGTTGGTCTAAATTGCCGAACTTCTGTATTACAGCAGTTTGTAGCTGACGAAAGTCCTTGTTGGTCAGAAACAGGTGCAATTGTTGCAGGATCTGCTGACTACTATCGGAATAGGCGCCAAGGTTCATAATATCGGTCATATATACCGGCAGAAACATCGGATAGGCGGCATGCAGCTGCTGTAATCCTGGCTGAAGATGGTTGGTGTCCAGCGTAAATAACGCAGAATCAAACCTTTCCGGCCTAACGTTGACGGATATATTACTGACATCAGGAGGCTTGGGGCCCGACTTACAGGCCGCAAATGCCAGAAAAGCCAGCAATAGCCAGCTCAAACGGGAGTGTATATTAGTGTAACTTTGCATCGCTCTTAAAAACTGAATAAAGGGTAAATTTATTATTTACCTTGTACTTAAAAAAAGACAATATCCTTAATATGAAGCGGATTTTAATTCTAATGATGGTGTTGGGAGTAGTGAAAGGGACAATGGCACAGAACTATGGCAATTTTCAAAAAAGGGTAAGATTGGGATTTAATCTCGATCCTATGATCTCGATAATGAACCCTCAGGAGTCGGGCGTCTCGCGTACCGCTGCTAAAGGAGGACTGGGATTCGGTCTGATGGCGGATTTTAGCCTGAACCCTGAAGGCAATTATGCCATCGCTTCAGGTTTTAATGTAGTATTGGGCGGAAGTAAGCTGAAATATGATGCTGGTAAAGGATTAAGTGATTATAATGCGTTGCCTTCAGAATATAATTTCAAACTCACACATATTCAGATTCCGGTAGCACTGAAGCTTAAAACCAATGAAAATGAGACAGGGATGGCTTTCTGGGGCCAGTTTGGAACTTACTTCGCATTTCCGGTTAGTGCCAGAACGAATGTTACCACTGCCACCCAGTCTTACGATAAAGTGAATATTCTCTCCGATATAAACAGAATTAATATCGGTATGTTAATAGGTGCAGGCGTTGATTATCGTTTAGGCGATAACCTGACTGGTACTGTAGGTCTTATTTACCAGAATGGTTTTATTGACGTTACCCGTAATGCTAAATGGAACGATGGCAGGGTGAATTTAAATAGCTTTGCACTGCGATTAGGTGTTTATTTCTAAGCATCACTAATTTTTGAATTTATGAAGATTATACTGGCACAACAGAATTATCATATAGGAAATTTCGAACTGAATACTGCTAAAATCATTGAAGGTATTGCTGCTGCAAAAGCTCAGGGCGCAGATCTGGTGGTGTTTTCCGAACTCTGTGTTTGTGGATATCCTCCACGCGATTTCCTGGAATTCGATGATTTTATCCGCCAATGTTATGCAGCCATCGATACAATAAAGGTGCATGCTACTGATATAGGCGTGTTGGTTGGTTGTCCGGCGAGAAATGAACAGGCCCAGGGCAAGCATCTTTTCAATGCTGCCTGGTTCCTTCATGAAGGTGAAGTAAAACAGGTTATCCACAAAACGCTGTTACCTACCTACGATGTATTTGATGAGTACCGCTACTTTGAACCTTCTTTCGAATGGAACATTGTTCCTTTCAAGGGTAAGAAACTGGCAGTTACCATCTGTGAGGATATCTGGAACCTAGGTGAAAATCTCCTCTATCGCATCTGCCCAATGGATAAACTCATGGAGCAGCAGCCGGATGTGATGATCAACCTGAGTGCTTCTCCTTTTGATTATGATCACGACGAAGACAGGAAAGAGATTATTCGCGCTAACGTGTTGAAATATCGCCTGCCGATGTTCTATTGCAATACTGTGGGTTCTCAGACGGAAATCGTGTTTGATGGTGGTTCCCTGATATTTGATGCGCAAGGCAACATTGTAAAAGAGCTGCCTTACTTCGAAGAAGCTATGGGGGGCGCAGACCTGGACCCATTGCTGAGCAATGGCAAGCCAGTGGCGGATAAGCCGGTATTTACGCCGCTTACTGAATTGGTATTTGAGCATAACATCGACCGCATCTATGATGCATTGGTGCTGGGTATAAAAGATTATTTTAAAAAGATGGGTTTTACGAAGGCCATCCTCGGGTCTTCTGGCGGTATCGATAGCGCAGTGACGCTGGCTATCGCTTGTGAGGCGCTGGGTAAGGAAAATGTAAGGGCGGTGCTCATGCCATCACCTTATTCTACTGAGCATTCCGTGGATGATGCAGTAGCCTTGTCTAAAAATCTCGAAAACCCATACGATATCATTCGTATCAATAAAATTTATGAGACCTTCCTCGAAACCCTTGAACCTTATTTCCAGGGACTGCCTTTCAATGTGGCTGAGGAAAATACACAGTCTCGTATCAGGGGGAACCTGTTGATGGGCTTGTCCAATAAATTCGGTTATATCTTGTTGAATACCAGTAATAAGAGTGAGTTATCCACAGGGTATGGGACCTTATATGGAGATATGGCCGGAGGATTGTCTGTTTTGGGAGATGTTTATAAAATGCAGGTATATGCGTTGGCGAGATATATTAACAGGGAGAAAGAAATTATCCCGGTAAATATTATTGAGAAAGCGCCTTCGGCAGAACTGAGGCCAGGCCAGAAAGATTCTGACAGCCTGCCTGATTACGCTGTGCTGGACAAACTGCTGTATCAATACATCGAGCGCCGTCAAGGGCCACGTGAGATTGTTGCACAGGGCTTCGACTCGGCTTTGGTTTCGCGGACCTTAAAGATGGTCAACGCCAATGAATACAAACGAAATCAGTTCTGTCCTATTATCCGGGTATCTTCAAAAGCCTTTGGCGTGGGTCGCAGGGTGCCGATAGTAGGAAAATACCTCATATAGCTCATGAATGTTGGCCTGCTAGTGGGCTAACAGCCAAAAGCTTTTATATTTGCTCAAATTTTTAATCTGTAATAATGTTACAAGTACCGTTTATACGTCAAAATAAAGAGTTAGTGTTAGAAAGACTGGCTCTCAAGAATTTTAAGGAGATAAATCTGGTAGATGAAGTGATTGCGCTGGATGACAAGCGTAAAAAACTGACCCTGGAATATGATGAAACCCAAGCCCAGGTAAATAGTTTATCAAAAGAAATCGGTAAACTGATGGCTACCGGCAATAAAGAGGCTGGTGAAGAGATGCGTGCAAAAGTAAATGCCCTCAAAGAACGCCTGGCTCCTGTAAATGAAGAATTGAACGCTACTGAAAAAGAACTCATCGACACCCTGGTGAAACTGCCAAACCTGCCAGCAGCTCAGGTGCCAGCAGGTAAAACACCTGAAGATAACGTGGAAGTACGCCGTGGTGGCAATATCCCTGAATTACATGAAGGGGCTGTTCCTCACTGGGACCTCGCAAAAAAATATGACCTGATCGATTTTGAATTAGGTAATAAGATTACTGGTAGCGGATTCCCTGTTTATAAAAACAAGGGTGCTCGTCTGCAACGCGCTATGATCCAGTATTTCCTGGATTACAACATCAACGCTGGCTATACAGAATATGCCCCCCCTTACCTGGTAAATGAAGCCAGTGCCTTTGGTACCGGTCAGCTACCTGATAAAGAAGGTCAGATGTATCATGCCACAGCAGATAACTTCTACCTGATCCCTACTGCGGAAGTTCCTGTTACCAACATCTATCGCGATGAGATCCTGAAAGATACTGAGCTGCCAGTTCGCATGACAGCCTATACTCCGTGTTTCCGCCGTGAGGCCGGTTCTTATGGTAAAGATGTACGTGGACTCAACCGTGTTCACCAGTTCGATAAAGTAGAACTCGTACAGATCGTACATCCAGATAAATCTTTCGAGGCACTGGATGAAATGGTGGCACACGTAGAAAGCCTGTTGCAGTCTTTACAGCTGCCTTATCGTATCCTGCGTTTATGTGGTGGCGATATGAGCTTTACTTCTGCCATTACCTACGATTTTGAAGTATATAGCACTGCTCAGCAGAAATGGCTGGAAGTTAGCTCTGTGAGCAACTTCGAAAGCTACCAGGCCAACCGTATGAAGATCCGCTTCAAAGAAGCTAACGGTAAGCCTCAGCTGACGCATACGCTGAATGGAAGCTCTTTGGCATTACCACGTATTATGGCTTGTATCCTGGAAAATAACCAAACCGGCGAAGGCATCCATATTCCGGCTGTCTTACAAGCATATTTTGGTGCTGGAAAAATCCAGTGATGTAATATTTCATAAATATTAGTAACTTGAGTATGGTCAATTTAATCTGGTATTACTCAAACTTATTTTATGAAAACACTACTCCAGTTAACAGTCATCGCTGTAGTACTGTGGGGTTGTAGCAAAAGTTCAACTCCATCAGACAACGCAGCCAGGACAGACGCTGCTTTTGCAAAATATCCGGATTCTGACGGTAAAACCGTTTTCCGCCAAAATTGCAACAAGTGCCACGGGTATAGATTACCAGAAACCCGTACCGCAACACAATGGCCTGGTATTATTGATAAAATGGCCAGAAAAGCCAAATTAACCGATGATCAGAAAGCTGCTGTACTGGAATTTGTAAAGACAAATGCTAAAGCATCATAATCAACTTTTTTAGTAAGGTTTAAAACAATCAGCGACCGGAAACGGTCGCTTTTTTTATTTTCGTAATAGCAATACCATTATTTGCCATGCGACACTTTTTGCCCAATGGGGAAGAACTGGTAATACGTGAGGCCAAGCTGAGAGACGCCGCAAATCTGCTCTCTAACTACCAACGCATGACCACCGAAACAGATTACCTCTTGCTTACCCACCAGGAAGCATTGGAACTGGATGCTGAATCTGAAGAAGCATTTATTAAGGCACATATCGACAAACACCGGCAGCTATTGTTGGTGGCTACCGTCAATGACCGTATCATTGGCGCCGTCAATGTGGATAACACTGGCCACGATAAACGCCCGCACGTCGGGGAAATGGGTATTGGCGTAGCCAAAGCCTATCATAACATGGGTATAGGTCGCCGACTCATGACCGCTATGCTGCGATGGGCCGAGCAACATGAAGATATCTCGCTGCTATATTTACAGGTAGCCGCAGCCAATGAAAGAGCCATGCAGCTTTATCGCAACTTCGATTTTCATGAATGCGGACGCCTCCCTGATGGAATTCAGCTCCGCCCAGGTATTTTCAGCGATCTCGTGACAATGTACAGACGCGTGTAAGCTATTATTTCGATTCCTGATTTATTACCTTTAATCCTCAATCAGCATAAGATGAGATACGACAGGCAGACAAGACTGGAAGGATTTGGACCCGCTAAACAACAACTGCTGCAACAGGCCGCAGTATTGGTAATAGGCGCCGGAGGATTAGGCGTTCCCGTGCTGCAATACCTGACAGCCATGGGCGTAGGCCGCATCGGCATAGTGGAACATGATACCGTTTCCATCACCAACCTGCAAAGACAGGTACTCTATACTACCGCCGATCAAGGCAAACCCAAGATATCATTGGCAATCGCACGTTTGAAACAACTGAATCCGGAAATAACTTTCGATAGTTATGATACCTGGCTCACGACGGAAAATGCTTTGTCAATAGTTGCCAAATACGATGTAGTCGTGGATTGTACAGATAATTTCGGTACCCGCTATCTTATCAACGACGCCTGCGTTATCGCCGGTAAGCCTTTGGTATATGGCGCCATCTATAAATACGAAGGACAGGTAAGCGTATTCAATTATCAGGATGGAGCTACCTATCGCTGTATATTTCCCGAAGCACCAGCGCCGGGTGAAATGCTGAACTGTAGCGAGATTGGTGTGTTAGGCGTATTGCCAGGTATTATTGGTACCTATCAGGCGAATGAGGTAGTAAAAATCATTACCGGCATCGGTACACCATTAAAAAATCAATTGATGACGATTGATACGCTGCATAATACACAGCATATCTTCAATATAAAACCAGTGGAAGAAAACAAAAATATTAAAACTCTGCAATCGGATTATGCGCAGGATGTATGTGATATTACCGGCGTACAATCCTTATCTGTACAGCAGTTGGAAGAGTGGAGAAATGCAGGCAAAGAATTTTTATTGTTAGATGTTCGGGAAGAAGATGAGTGGGAGATTTGTCATATCGATAACTCATTGCTGATGCCCATGGGTACAGTGATACAATCTTTTCCGAGACTAACACTGAATGGTCCAGTGGCAGTGTTATGCCATCATGGAATGCGTAGTCGCGCAGTAGCGCAACGCCTGACAGAGATGGGTGTTAAAAATGTGTATAACGTGGAAGGCGGTATTCATGCCTGGGCCTGTGCAATAGATGATACTATGGCAACTTATTAATATTACTGCTGTGATCACAACACTTTGTTTACTATTCTTCCTGGTGGCCCTGATGTACTCTGCTGCCGGCTTTGGAGGCGGTTCCAGCTACCTTGCCATTTTAGCCTTATGGGGCGTGGATTTTCAGCTGATGAAATCAACAGCCCTGTTGTGCAACATTGCTGTGGTAGTGGGTGGTGTATATCATTTCTATAAGGAAGGACATCTTCCCATGAAAAAAGCATTGCAGATATCGTTGGTAAGTGTGCCCCTGGCCTTTCTGGGAAGCTGGCTGCCAATGAAACAGGCTACCTTTTTCCTCTTGTTAGGCATCGCCTTGACATTGGCGGCGGTGATGATGTGTCTGCGGTTATTTTTTGAGAGAAAGAAAGCTATAGAAGAAGTGAAACCTCACAACAACATCGTGTATGGAATTATTGGCGGCGCTATTGGATTATTGTCGGGCATGACAGGCATTGGTGGCGGCATATATCTGGCGCCGGTGCTGAAACTGGGGAAATATGATACCTCTAAAAACATAGCCGGCATCAGCAGCTTCTTCATCCTGGTAAACTCTATCTCTGGTATATTCGGGCAAATTGCGAAAAAGCAAGTTGTCTTTAATGTTGAATTCGTACTGCCGTTACTGTTATCCGTTATTATAGGCGGACAGATAGGCGCAAGACTAAGTGCTAAAGTACTGAAACCAAAATGGGTAGCGGCTGCCACAGCGGTGCTGATTTTATATGCAGGAGTAAGGATGTTAATTAAATAGAATAGTACGCTGCTACGGTTGGCTGTCCGGTATAGTTGGGGCCTATGGTGTCATCGGCGCCAATGTAATTATAACAAGCAGACAGGCTTCTAGGCCCTTCACAACGAATGATTTTCTGCCTGCCATCATATAATATTCCGTTGTCAGTGAATAACTTTTTTAGCGTGAGATGATTGCTATCTCCTTTTACTTTAATGTTATTCAGATCAAAATTAGCAAGGAATATACCTTCCGGGGTAAGGGCGTGTATGGCTTTAAATAATACTTTTAATCGATCTCCAATATAATGTAAGCCATGCACACAGGTGATCAGATCGAATTTACCTTCAATCTGATAAGTAACCAGCGGTGCGGTTTCAAATGTCAGGCAGCTGATGTTTGAAGAAACAGGAGAAAAATAATCCACCAAGTCAATACCTTTCAAAGCTATATTGGCTTGTGCATTTTTAGCTGCCTTGCCAGTTGCATACTGCAATAGTGCATTTCCTTCACCACAGCAGAGATCAAGCCAGCTGCAACTTTCATGCTTTTCCAAACAGCCATCCAGGTAAGTTGCAGGGTTTAAATTCAGTTCTTTTTCATAGCTGTTAACCCCAAAGGCTACACGCTTTCGGTTCATGCTATTATTGGCGACAACTGAAGACCAAATGAGTTCTTGCTCTGATAAAAGTTTCATGGAAGATCAAACGAAAAGTGGGAAAAATCTTTTTTATCTCACCCACCTATTATACTCATACTCTCTTTCTGGTCCTGAATAAAATACTTCTCTGCTTCGAACCCATCAATGAAACGAGCATTGATGGCCGCGTGCAGACCAGAACGTATGTTTCTGTCTTCAAAATCTTTAGACCGCATCAGGTCTCTGACATTGAGCATATGATTGCCATATAAACAGGTTTTTATACTACCGGTAGCGGATATACGTAAACGATTACAGGTGCCACAAAAAGTACGGCTATAGGCAGGGATAACGCCAATATTGCCATAATAACCGGGGATTTTGTAAGTCATGGCTGTGGTATTGGGGGCGTCGGTTAATTTTATCAGTTCATATTTCGATTTAACGGTATCGATTATACGTTGATAATGCCAGTTGATGCCAGAAAAACCATTGCCTTGCCCGTTGAAAGGCATTTCCTCTATATACCTCACAGATACAGGTTGCAGACAAGTCAGCTCTGCAAAATCATTGATCTCATCTGTATTTACATTTTCCATCACCACCATATTTATCTTCACCTGCATATCATGTGACAACATAATATTGAAGCATTCCTGTACATCCTTGAATTTATTGCGGCGGGTAATTTTTTCAAACTTGGCTGCATCAAGGGTATCCAGACTTAAATTGATATTATTGATGCCCAGGGAAATGAGATCGGGAATATATTTTTTTGTTAATACTCCATTGGTGGTGATAGCCACTTCTTCGATGCCATCAATACTTTTTAGTTTATCGATAAGGGAGATCAGGTTAGGGCGTAAAAATGGCTCTCCGCCGGTAATCCTGATTTTGGTAATACCATCGAAGCTGAGAATTTTTATCAGTCGAACAATTTCGTCGTCGGTAAGTAATTCTGATGCTTGCTCAAATTTCATATTGGCAGGCATACAGTAAGTGCAGCGTAGATTGCAGCGATCCGTAACAGAAAGCCGCACATAATTCACCACTCTTCCATGGGCATCCACAAGCATTGGCTAACAATTTTTGCTGGCCATCGGGTTATCAAATGACTCGCTGTCATCTTCTGCACGATCGGTCAGGCATTTAAAATCTTTTTCTACTAGAATTGCGAGATTGGAACCATCAGCATTAGGGATGTCGAGGCTGAAACCTACATCACCAGAGCTGATCCAAAGTTGTAACTGTGGAATAGGCAGCAGCAGGTGTACACCATCATGTTCCAGTTTTGCAGTTGGTGCAGGAATATCTTTACCCCTGATCACAAAATGCAGGGTACCTGTGCCTATATGTGTGATAGACTCCACTTTACCAACGGTTTCCAGCAGCTCCATATCGATTTTATCAAGGCGGTACCTGATGCTATTTGCTCTGAGTCTTATCTTCATAAAATATGATTTTACCTCGTACTAAAATTACTACTTTATCAGCGCGATATCGTAGTTTTAACCAATAATTTTAACGCATATGGGCCTTTTGCTGTTCGGTGTGACCAAAGATATTACAGGCGTTTCACAGATGGAGCTGCCTGCAGGTATTCATTCTGTTGGAGAGCTGAAACAGTGGCTGTTGCAGGATTATCCTGGAATATCGCGGCTCAACTCATTAATGATAGCGGTAAATAAAGAATATGCGGCTGATACACAAGTTATTAGCCCCTTAGATGAAATTGCAGTTATCCCACCTGTAAGTGGAGGCTGATCGCGGAAATTCTACAATAATGGATGTATTAATCAAAATAGAGACCGAAATTACGATCCAGGAAGCATTGGATTTTATTCATTCTCCCGCCTGTGGCGGAGAAGTAGTTTTTACAGGTAAAGTACGCAACGATACCAAAGGACGCGGGGTTACCAAACTCTTCTATGAAAGCTATAAGGAAATGGCCATAAAGGAAATGGACAAGATCGCGGCTGATGTAGAAAGCCAATGGCCTATACACAAAATAGCAATGCTACATGCTATTGGAGATAAGTATCCTGGCGATATCGCCGTAGTTGTTGCCGTTTCTTCTGTACACAGAGGCGTAGCCTTTGATGCCTGTGAATATGCGATTGATACCCTCAAAGCTAAAGTACCTATCTGGAAAAAAGAGTTCTTTGCTGACGGAGAAATTATCTGATCTTATTTAAAATAGTAGATTTTTCTGCTGGCGTATTTGCATTAAACTGCTCATCAGACCAGGGATTTTCCAATATTTTTATATCTGTTGATAACAATGTTTTGCGTGGACATTGCTGTAAACCTGCCAGTACATTGGTTTTCAATTGTGCGAGGGCTGCAGGTTCCCAGATGGCAATCAGTGGTTCCGGTAGATTGTTGAATGGGCTTATGAAGCTGGTAGCGGCTTTGCTACTATCTCTGGATGATATCAGCAATTCCAGGCTATGCGCTGTCAATAATGGAAGATCGCAGGCTACTACGAGCCAGGCGGTTTCCGGTTGCTGTGCATAGGCACTCAATAAACCTGCTGAGGGACCACCAGCATCCACTGCATCCGGAATGACATGTGGATAACTGCTGAAACCCGTGATGGTATTGAGCTGGTCTGGCCGACAGGATATATATACCTCCGGTAATTGTGTTGATAGTAACTGCACCATGTATTGCCACTGTGGCATGCCATAGTAATTGATATTGCTTTTGTCTTCCTGCATGCGGGTGCTGTAGCCGCCGCAAAGCAACAGGCCTTTCAAGGGCGCTTTATCTGCTGAAATCATTTTTTCCCCCTGTTTTACTAATCAATTTTGTTTCCCGGATGATCATATCATGTGTAAACGCTTTACACATATCATATATAGTAAGAGCCGCCACAGAAGCGCCGGTGAGGGCTTCCATCTCAACGCCTGTTTTGCCGGTAGTTTTCACCATACAGCGGATCACCGCTTCCTCGCCTTCCAGGTTGATTTTAACATCGCAGCCATCTAAAAGTAAGGTGTGGCAAAGCGGGATTAGCTCCGGGGTTTTCTTGGCTGCCATGATACCAGCAATGATGGCGGTCTGAAATACGCCACCCTTGTGCGTGATGATATCGTCTCCCTGAAATTGTTCTCTTACAATTGCCGGTAGAAATACCCTGCTCTCCGCAACGGCTACACGGGAGGTAAGATTTTTTTCACTCACGTCAACCATTGCTGGCTGCCCGGATTCATTCAGATGTGTAAAACCGGTGTTTGATTGATTGGCCATAAAAGCATAAATTTAGAGCACTACTCCATCCACAAAAATAATACAAATGATGCTGACTGTCACTGAAGCCTATAATGCTGTACTGGAAACAGTACGCGATACCGGAACGGAAATGGTGCCGTTTGAAAAGGCTACAGGCCGCATTCTCAGAGAACCAGTGCTGGCCGATAGGCCCTTCCCTCCTTTTGATAGGGTGATGATGGACGGAATCGCCATCAGCTACGATTCTTATGCTCGTGGTCAGCGTGTATTCGTGGTGGAAGATATACAAGCTGCCGGTGCTCCTCAGCTACAGCTCTCGAATACCGCTAACTGCCTGGAAGTAATGACCGGCGCAGTGCTGCCGGATCTTACAGATACCATCGTACAATATGAACATCTGGAAGGTACTGAGCATGAAGGATTTAAGAGATTTATTATTAAGCATCCCGTAAAAAAAGGACAACATATACACAAGGCTGGTAGTGATGTCAGACAAGATGCAGTGTTGATGGACAGCGGCGTTCTGCTGGGCCCCGCAGAAGCAGGTGTACTGGCAACAGTAGGTAAAACCACCGTGATGGTGAGTCTGCGTCCGAGAGTAGTGGTAATTGCCACCGGGAATGAGCTGGTACCTGTAGATGCCACGCCTTTACCACATCAGCTACGCATGTCTAACGTATACAGTCTCAGTGCTTCCCTGGAGCAAATGGGCATCACTGCAACGGTAGTACACCTCGAGGACAACCCTACTACCATGGCAGAACAACTGAAACCTTTGATAGCACATACTGATGTATGGATTAGCTCTGGTGCTGTTTCCGCTGGTAAATTTGATTATCTGCCGGAAGTCTTGCAGCAACTTGGGATGCAGCAGGTTTTTCATAAAGTGCAGCAACGTCCGGGAAAACCTTTTCTATTCGGTACTTTCCATGAAGGGCCGGTGGTATTTGCTTTGCCGGGAAACCCGGTTTCTGGCTTTATGTGTTTTTACCGCTACGTACAGCCATGGCTGTTAGCCGCCATGGGATGTGTGCCTGCTACTCCGTCATATGCTGTATTGTCATCCAAAGTAATTTTTGAGCCCAATCTGGAGTATTATCTTCCTGTTAAATTGCATGCCCAGCCACATGGTAAGATAATGGCAGTACCACAACCCTATCAAGGCTCAGGAGACCTTGCCAGCTTGCTTTTGGCCGATGCGTTCATGGCGCTGCCCCAAGGAGAATCTGTATTCAAAAAAGGAGATTCCTATCCAATCTGGAAATTCCGTTAAACCCGGAATCTTATTTGCTGTCATAGATGAAATAATCAAAAACCTATGGCCTTACTCTCTCCGCAAATACAAATGCAACACCTGGCCTGGCGTGCAGGCTTTGGAGAGCCGTTAACTGTTATCAACGACTGGTCAGATAAACGTCTCAAAGTTGTTGTAAATCAAATACTCATCGGTAGAAGAAACAGGACTCCTGACGTAAACGTAATGAGCGATGCTGATATGCCCGATTTTCAGAAATTGAAAGGCATGACTCCTGAAGAGAAGAAAGCGGTCCAACAAAAAAATGTTCAGGGAATCAAAGACTTAAACCTCTCCTGGATGAAGGAGATGACCAACACAGAACATCCCCTGCGCGAGAAAATGAGCCTTTTCTGGCATGGACACTTCGCCTGCCGTACTCAAAATGTATTATACAATCAGCAACTGTTAGGCGTTATACGCGAAAATGCGTTGGGAAATTTCGGCGATCTTTTATCAGAGGTCTCCAAATCTCCAGCCATGTTGCAGTTTTTAAATAATCAACAAAACAAAAAACAGCATCCAAACGAGAATTTTGCGCGGGAAGTAATGGAGCTGTTTACCCTGGGCCGTGGCAACTATACGGAAACAGATGTTAAAGAAGCTGCAAGAGCCTTTACAGGATGGAGTTTTGATGATAATGGCGAATTCAAGTTCAGAGATAAACTTCATGACGACGGAGAAAAACGTATCCTGGGAAAACAAGGGAATTATAATGGTGATGATGTCCTGAAAATCTTGCTGGACCAACGTCAATGTGCAAAATTTATCACTACAAAAATCTATCGTTTTTTTGTAGATGATAACCCTGATGATGAAAAAATTAATCAGCTGGCAGAGAAGTTTTACCACTCTGGATATGATATCAAATCATTGATGCGGGAGATATTTATGTCTGATTGGTTTTATGATCCAAAATATGTGGGTAACAGAATTAAATCGCCGGTAGAGTTGCTTGTAGGCATTCGCCGCACGGTGCCAATGACTTTTGATGAAGAGGCTACGATGCTTGTTTTTCAGCGTATACTCGGACAGGTATTATTTTATCCACCAAACGTAGCAGGGTGGCCGGGAGGAAGAAACTGGATCGATAGTTCCAGCCTGATGTTCAGGTTACGTGTGCCACAGATAATATTTTACTCCCAGGCATTAAATATACAGCCAAAAGAAATTACACCGGAAATGGGAGATGGTGGAAATTATAAGATGACATTACAGATTAATGATTTCCTTAAAAAACAATATGCTAAAAAGATTAATGCACATATAGATTGGGATCCTTACATCAAAGGTTTTGAACAGGTGCCGAGAGAAGCGCTGGCAGAAAGTATTGCTGGTTCTTTACTGGTGAAGCCTGGTAATGCTAATAAGCAGCTGTTAGAGAAATATGCAGATATGTCTAACAGAGACGCCTATATTAAAACGGTTTCTATCGATGTGATGAGTATGCCTGAATATCAGTTGTGCTAATCTGTTCTTCATCTCCCAAAAAAAATATTATGCATATAATAAACCGCAGACGATTTCTACAAGTAGGTTCACTGGCTTCAGCAGCGATGATGATGCCCAAATTCCTGAAGGCATTGGAACGTGGTGAGCTAGTACCTCCTGGCAATAAAGTATTGGTGATTGTGCAGCTTTCTGGTGGAAATGATGGCTTGAATACAATCATTCCTTATCGCAATGATATTTATTACAGATCACGTCCAGCATTAGGTATAAAAAGAACTGATGCTTTATCGCTCACAGATAATCTGGGGATACATCCCGCGTTAAAGGGTTTCAAATCGTTATACGACGATGGCGCCCTGGGAGTTCTGAATAATGTGGGCTATCCCAACCCTGACCGTTCGCACTTCCGTTCAATGGATATCTGGCATACGGCCAGTCAGTCTAATGAAATCTGGTCTGATGGCTGGATAGGGCGTTACCTGGACGCGCAATGCAAGGGTTGTGATAAGCCTACGCAAGCTCTTGAAATCGATGATACACTGAGTCTTGCCCTGAAAGGTGATAGCGCTAAAGGCTTGGCACTAACAGATCCTACCCGTTTATTTGGTACCAGCAACAATCCTTTCTTCAAGGATCTGTTGAAACAGGGGAATCATGATGATGAACATCATAATGTGGATTATCTGTATAAAACAATGGGTGAAACGATATCTTCTGCATCCTATATCCAGCAACAGTTTAAGACTTATCAGTCAAAAGAAAATTATCCGAATACAGAGCTGGGCAAGAAAATGCGCACGATCGCTAATTTGATCATGTCAGATATCAACACTAAAGTGTATTACGTTTCTCATGGAAGTTTTGATACGCATGTCAACCAGCAGCAGCAACAGGAAAAACTGTTTGAGCAGCTAAGCGATGCAGTGACTGTTTTCACCAATGACCTGAAAAAGAATAATCGTTTCCAGGATGTAGTAGTGATGACGTTTTCGGAGTTTGGTCGTAGAGTAAGCCAGAATGCAAGTGGTGGTACAGACCATGGCACCGCTAATAACATGTTCCTGATTGGCGGTGGTTTGCAGGAAAAGGGTGTATTAAACGATGGCCCAGATTTAATGAATCTGGTAGACGGAGATTTACGATATAATGTAGATTTCAAGAGTGTGTATGCAACCCTGTTAGCCAAGTGGTTAGGGGCGGATGATAAAGCAATTTTAAAGGCAGATTATCAGCATTTGAATTTTGTGTAGATGAACTTTCATAAAAAGAAGAAACCCGGCCATTGGACCGGGTTTCTTCTTTTTATGGCAATGCTAAATTTGATAGATTATTTCTGTACCCATTTTACGAAAGAGCGGAAACTACCGTCTCTAACGGTTTTGGTACCGCCGCCAGTTGGGTCAGTAAGCGTACCACTGAAAGTTCCTTCCATGTATACGCTGGTGATTTTAGTGATGGTGATAGAAAACCCGGATGAAGTAGGGTCGCTCACGATAGTAGCGCCACTCTGGCTTAGCAGGTACATCGTCATGCTGTTGCCGGTAGTGTTGCCATAATATACACCTGGTTTAAAACTTGGCTGATCTGTTGCCAGTTTGAAGGTGATATTATCGCCGCTATATGTGGTAGCAAGTATTTCCATGGTCAGGTAATCATTATCCGGATCCTCATCCACCAGGTTCGGCGTATAAATCGTTGCCTGAGGTTTTTCGGACAGATAAATCCTGTTATCCAGTTTCATGGAAACGAACTTTCTATCGATGGCATCACTAGTATCGTTGTTACTTTTTTCACAGGACACGCCCAGCATAAGTATTGCGCCAAGCAGTGCGGATATCAATATACGCATAGGTTTTCTTAATATATCTGATAAAATTAAGATATTATTTTGAGCAATTCTTTATTTTCTCGCAATTCGGTACAGGTACCAACCCATAAACGCAAAGAATGCTGCTCCAAGTATAAAGTAACCACCTTCTCCGAGCGTTTTTATAAATCCTTCTTGCAGGTTGAGTTTTGCCAGCACGCCAGCCGTACTGTCGAAACCAGCCATGATGGCTATAATCACACCAGCCACGGCACCTCCGGCTACTAAGCCGGTAGCAAAAAGATTTCCTCGACCCAGCTCATCTTCTTCAGGAGATGTCTGAATATTGGCTTTCTTCTTTTTATAATCTATAACGCCACGGATAGCACCACCAATGAAAATTGGTAATGTGGTAGACAACGGAAGGTAAGCTCCTACAGCAAAGGATAATGCGTTTACACCGCAAAGCTCAATGGTAATAGCAAGGAATACGCCCACCAGTACAAACTGCCAGTCGAGGTTGAAAGAAAGAATACCTTTTGCTAGTGTAGCCATCAACGTTCCTTGTGGTGCTGGATAGTAAGTACTACCAATTGCATGGTCTTTTACGCCATGGGCAATCATTTCAGCCGTAGGACGGTCAAGAAACTTAACGGTAAGCCCAATAACGATAGAAGAAACGATCGCGCCAATAAAAAGTGCCAGCTGTTGGTTCATTGGCGTAGCGCCTACGATGTAACCAGACTTCAAATCCTGTGAAGTACCGCCTGCGTTAGCAGCAGCAATACATATCATACTTCCTACTACCAGGGCCATTGGCTCGTAAAGTTTTCCTGTCCAGCCTACTGCGATGAAAACCAGGCAGGTGCCCATCAGTGTGGCAATAGTCATCCCTGAGATTGGGTTGTTGGAAGAACCGATTAAGCCAACGATACGACTGGAAACTGTAACGAAGAAAGCACCGAAAATAACCACCAGTAAGCCTACCAGGAGTTTCTGACCAACGGAGCCACCAGGCAGTTGTGGTAATAATGCCATCAGTACTACTAGTACGATACTTCCTAGCGCTACTACTTTGAGGCTTAGGTCTTTCTCTGTTCTTGGAACCTCGCCGGAAGTGCCGCTAGCACTGCTTTTTACAGCACCAAGGCTACCCTTAAAGGTAGATATGATAGTAGGGATTGTTTTAAGTAAGGTGATGAAACCACCTGCAGCAACGGCGCCGGCGCCAATCTGACGTACATATGCGTAGTAGATGGCAGCAGCATAATCACTGAAAGTATGCGTAACTGGGTCCCAGCTACCTTGTCCGCCTGGCGTTTGCAGATTTGCCAGGTAGCCTAATTTCACCAGTTGGGTAGCAATCATATCTGCGGGCAGCAAAGATGCCAGCAGCGGTATGAGAGCGAGCCATGATAACACGCCTCCTGCTACCAGTACACCACCGATACGCGGACCGATGATATAACCCACACCCATATACTCTGGAGTGATGTCTGCACTAAGGTTAGCAGATGGAAAGAATTTATTTACTTGTTTGGTCATGTATCCCGGTGTTTCGGCGATCACATGAAATATCTTTTGGAGTATAGCATAGGCAAATGCGAAACCCAGGCCCCAGAAGGCTGTCTTAGCAAAGTCGCCACCCTTTTCGCCTGCTATCAATACATCTGCGCAGGCAGTACCTTCGGGATAAGGCAGGGTGCCATGTTCTTTTACGATTAATGAGCGGCGTAAAGGGATCATCATCAGGGTACCAAGGATACCACCGATAATAGCCAATGTAAGGATCGTGATGTAGTTAAAGAACTCTGTCCCGCCACCATCGCTGAGGAAGAGAAATCCTGGAAGTGTGAAGACTACCCCGGCCGCAATGGATTCGCCTGCAGAACCGGTAGTCTGGATAATATTGTTTTCAAGAATGGTAGTACCGAAGAACTTTCTGCCTAATGTAATGGCAATCACCGCTATGGGGATAGAAGCAGATACAGTGAGGCCGGCTTTAAGTGCCAGGTAAACAGTAGCAGCACCGAAGATGACGCCGAATACGCAGCCCAGGAGTATTGACTTGATCGTCAGCTCTTTCATATTGGTACCTGCGGGAACAAAAGGTTTGAAGTTGTTGTCGGACATAATTTATAAGATCTGAATAAAAACAAATATAACGTACAAAATAAAAAGCCTCGCTGCAAGTAGCGAGGCTTTTTATTTTGTACGTTATAATAACGCTTTTCAGCGGTAATATTATTATTTAACGCCGTGCATCCATTTTTTCAGGAATGGAGACAACAGGAACAACAATACTGCAGCCACACCAGGGAGTATCACGAAGATCATGAAGAACTCGAACAGGTTATGAATGGTGAATCCTGCAAAAGCAGGGTAATGAGCAGCCAGTTTCAGTTTTTCCAGGGCAGCCAGCATATCAGGCGTAGCGGATACTGTACCGTCCAGGATTCCTTTCAGGTCTACACCAGCTTTTGCAGCATCAGCATAGTTTTCTGGATTCGGAGGCAGCAATGCACCCAGGGTACCTGCCAGTGCATAACCAGCAGCATTCGCCAGGAACCATACGCCCATAAGCAGGGAAGAGAAGCGGTGAGGCGCCAGTTTTGCCACCAGAGAAAGACCTATCGGAGAAAGGCACAATTCACCAAGCGTATGGAACAGGTACATCACAATCAGCCAGATAACACCCAGTTTAGCGTCACCCAAACCTTTTACCTGGAAGGCAATGATCAGGAAGCCGAGCGATAACAGGGCCAGACCTAACGCTTGTTTCACAGGGGAGATTGGCTCCAGGTTGCGTTTTTGTAATTTAATCCACAGCCAGGAGAAAGGCAGTGCAAATACGATGATAAAGATAGAGTTGGCGTTCTGGATGAAGCTAGGAGGCATATCCCAGCCAAAGAGATGGCGGTCTGTCTGTTTGTCTGCGATGAATGTCAGAGAAGAACCAGCCTGCTCAAAACAAGCCCAGAAGAAGATTACGAAGAATGCCACGAAGTAGAGTACGAGGATTCTTTGTTTTTCAATGCGTGTAATAGATTTATCTGTGAGAATCAATACCGCCAGGGAGATACCAGTAGCGTAGATAAATGGATAAATCCATGATTTGATTGGGTTTGGATCGTTGGCTACAAAGTGGAATATCATGAATAAAGCAGCCAGCAGAACACCGCAACCCAAGATAGCACCTGAAGTAAATTTAGCTTTGTCTGCTTCACCAGTTGTGTTGGTGTGAGCAGGGTCAAAGGTAGGTTTAGCACCGATGGCTTTACCTTCTGGTGTAACTACGTATTTGTCTTTCAGGAAGTAGAACAGCACTGTTCCGAGGAACATGGCGATACCAGCAGCGAGGAAGCCCCATTTGAAGGCAGCAACAACGCGGGTGCCGTCAGTGAGTTTTACGTCGCCGAGGATTGGGCAGATGAGCATACCGAGAAATGCGCCCATGTTGATACCCATGTAGAAGATAGTGAACGCGGCATCGAGGCGGCCGTCGTTTTTAGGATACAGGCTACCTACCATAGAAGAGATGTTAGGTTTGAAGAAGCCGTTTCCGAAGATGATAACGAAGAGGGCCAGCCACATTACCAGGCGTGCCGTATCAACGTTTCCAGTGTAAAGGGTGGCACTGAGTACCATGAGCAGTTGTCCGATACCCATGACGAAGCCTCCTAATAAGATACAATTCCTGTTTCCCAGGTAACGGTCAGAGATATAACCGCCCAGCATTGGTGTAAGGTAGCAGAGTCCAAGGAACCCGCCATAGGCATAAGATGATTCAGCTTCAGAGAATTGCAGTGCATTTACCAGGAAGAGGGTCAACAATGCCCTCATGCCATAAAAGTTAAACCGTTCCCACATTTCTGTGGCAAATAGCACTGAAAGGCCTTTCGGATGTCCCTTCTCTGAGACGATTTCCGGGCCTTGTGCGACAGCAGTTTGCGTCATAAATGGTTAGTTTTAAACAAGATTGTTTTAAGGTACTGTATAGCTTTAAACAGGCAATTTAAAGAAAATCATCTATCTCGGTAAAAAAATGCTTGAAATAGACAATTTTTGCGCTTTTTTGAACTTTCTTTGCACTTTCTTTCGCATCTGTATTAATTCATTATGAACATTCTATTATTAGGTAGTGGTGGTCGGGAACATGCACTGGCCTTAAAAATGTCGCAAAGTCCGCTGTGCGGAAAACTGTTTATCGCTCCGGGAAATGCTGGTACTTCTCAATGTGGTACCAATGTGAACATGGGCGTAAGCGAATTTGACAAGATAAAATCATTCTGTCTGGAGAACGAAATTACCCTGGTGGTACCTGGTTCTGAAGAGGCATTGGTGAATGGTATTTATGACTTTTTCGCGCAGGAATCGGCATTGAAGCATATTCCGGTGATGGGACCTTCTAAAGTAGGTGCCCAGCTGGAAGGAAGCAAGGCATTTGCTAAGCTGTTCATGGAACGCCAGGGGATTCCAACTGCTGCCTACAGAGAGTTTGATGAGAGTAATTATGAAGAGGGGGTAGCCTATATTAAGGAGCATTCCTTACCAATTGTACTGAAAGCTGATGGTTTGGCAGCAGGTAAAGGTGTGGTGATCACCTCCGATCATGAGGAGGCGTTGGAAGAATTTAGCCAGATGATTAAATCTGCTAAATTCGGTGATGCCAGCAAAAAGGTAGTGATAGAGCAGTTTCTGACAGGTATTGAGTTGTCTGTTTTTGTTATTACAGATGGTCATACTTATAAGATATTGCCAGAGGCGAAAGATTACAAGCGTATTGGTGAGGGAGATCTTGGTTTGAATACCGGTGGTATGGGCGCTGTATCGCCTGTTCCATTTGCCGACGAAGCATTTATGAAATTGGTGGAAGACAAAGTCATCCGTAAAACGGTAGAAGGTCTTTCAAAAGAAGGAATTATTTATAACGGATTTATATTTTTTGGCCTGATTAATGTAGATGGAGAGCCGTTCGTGATAGAGTATAACTGTCGTATGGGCGATCCGGAAACGGAAGTAGTGATGCCACGTTTGCAGAACGACCTGTTGGAGCTTTTTGTAGCAGTAAACGAAGGAAAGCTTTCATCGCAGACGATTTACACCGATCGGCGTGCAGCCGCTACCGTTATGTTGGTATCTAAGGGATATCCGGAAGCATATGAGAAGAATAAGGCAATAACAAATATACCTGCACCTACTCAGGACCAGATCGTATTTCATGCAGGCACCCGTCAGGATGGAGATAAAGTATTGACTAACGGTGGTCGTGTATTAGCAATAACCTCTCTGGCAAGTACATTAAGCCTTGCACTGGCACATTCCGTTCAAACGGCTAACCAGATTGAGTTTGAAGGGAAAACATTCCGCAGGGACATAGGTTACGAGTTTATTTAACTGAATGATATTTCAGGGAATGTATCAAATGTCTTTAATTTGGCGTGGTAGCTGTATTGAAGCGGTGAGCAAGTTTTAATTTACTTTTGATACATTCCCTTATTTCTGTAACTTGTTAACTGTAAGCAGTAAGGGGGACTGTTATTCTATCACAAAGCGGGACACGTAAGGCGTAATTTTTTAGACTAGGAATTATTAAAACGGGATTAAATCCGTTGGATTGATCGGTACTTAAAGAGAGCAGTTACTATGCCGTTTATACAACAAATAAGATTTTTTAATATTTAGCCGTATTATTGCAGGAATATCCATTTTTTGCATCGTATATTCGTTGGAATTATTCATTTTTGCATTCTAATTTTTGACCGTATCAACAATGGGATTTTTTAATTTTTTAACGCAGGAAATCGCGATTGATTTAGGTACAGCTAACACGCTGATAATACATAATGACCAAGTGGTTGTGGACGAGCCTTCCATTGTAGCGATAGAACGGGCTAGCGGCAAAATTGTGGCGGTTGGTAAGAAAGCCATGATGATGCACGAAAAAACTCACGAATATCTTCGTACTATACGTCCCCTGAAAGATGGCGTTATCGCGGACTTCAACGCCGCGGAGGGCATGATCAGGGAACTGATAAAAATGATTTACCCTAAAAAACCTTTGTTTGCTCCCAGCTGGCGTATGGTAATATGCATCCCTTCCAGTATTACTGAAGTGGAAAAAAGAGCTGTACGTGACTCTGCCGAACAGGCCGGAGCGAAAGAAGTTTACCTCATTCATGAACCAATGGCTGCCGCACTGGGTATTGGCATTGACGTAGAAGAGCCTGTGGGTAACATGATTATCGATATTGGCGGTGGTACCACTGGTATCTCCGTAATTGCACTTGCAGGTATTGTCTGCGACCAGAGTATCCGTATCGCCGGTGATGAATTCACTGCCGATATCATGGAAGCTCTCCGCCGCTACCACTCCCTGCTGATCGGTGAAAGAACCGCCGAACAAATCAAAATTCACATCGGGTCAGCCCTGAAAGAGCTGGATAACCCACCTGATGATATCCCGGTAAATGGTCGTGACCTTGTAACCGGTATTCCTAAGCAAATCATGGTTTCCTATCAGGAAATCGCGGAAGCACTGGATAAATCCATCTTTAAAATTGAGGAAGCCATCCTGAAAGCGCTGGAAACAACGCCACCAGAACTGGCATCAGATATTTATCGCAGAGGACTTTACCTGACTGGCGGTGGTGCACTGCTGCGCGGTCTGGACAAACGCCTTGCCCAAAAAATCAAACTCCCTGTTCATGTAGCAGACGATCCGCTGCGTGCAGTAGTTAGAGGAACCGGCATCGCCCTCAAGCATGTTGGTAAGTATCCGTTCCTGATGCAATAAAAACCTATTTTGAGATTTAGGGTAGCAGGGACTCTGTTACCCTAAATCAACAAATCTCAAAATCCCAGCGCGCTTGTGCGAAATCTTATCATTTTCTTAAGGCGATATTTCAACTTCTTCTTATTTCTGCTGCTGGAAGTGATTTGTATTGTATTGGTATTTCAAAACAATAACCTGCAGCATACCGCCTACATTAACTCCGCCAACAATATTAGCGGTAAGCTCTACGACAAATACAACAATATACAATACTACTTTCACCTGAAAGCTACCAACGATAGCCTCGTGGCAGAAAACATGCGCCTGCATAATGACCTCCGCAGCAGCTATGATAGCATGATCACCACCAACGGGATTAGGATAGATACGCTCCGCAAATACAGCGACGATTCCATCCGAAAAGTGATCAGCACTGAAATAAGACGCTTCCAATACTTCGAAGCCAAAGTAGTGAACAACTCATTGAATAAACCAATGAACTATATTACCATCCACCGTGGTAGCAAACAAGGAATACGCCCGAATATGGGTGTAATCAGCTCTAGTGGCGTGGTCGGGGTAGTAAGAAGTGTGAGCGATAACTACGCAGTTATCCTCTCCCTGCTATCTAAATCAAACTCCGTTTCTATCTCCGCCCGTCTGGCACAAGGAAAGGAAATGGGATCTGTACATTGGGACGGCGACGACCCGGCATTTGCCACCCTCCGTGATATCCCGAAAAGTGCAAAATTGCATAAAGGTGATACCGTGGTAACCAGCGGCTTCTCCGCCTTATTCCCGGAGAATATCCCCATCGGCTATGTAGAAGGATATTCCCAAGGAGATAAATCCAGCACCTCCCTCACCGTAAAACTGAAATTGGCCACCAATTTCTATAACCTGCAATACGTTTACGTGATCGAGAACCTGCTGAAAGATGAACAACAAAGTCTGGAAGATTCGACTTACAAGCTGATTAAATGAGTATACTGTTAAGAAATATTATCCGCTTTGTGCTCCTGTTACTGATACAGGTGTTTGTACTCAATAAAATATTGATTCACCAACTCGTGAGTCCTTACCTGTACATGCTCTTTATCCTGGTGCTTCCTTTTAACCTGCCTCGCCCGGCTCTCATGCTGCTTGGCTTCTTAATGGGTATCTCCCTCGATATGTTCATGAACACAATGGGCGTTCACGCTGCTGCCTGTGTTTTTATAGCTTACCTACGCCCTTTCATTATAAATATACTGTCGCCACAGGGTGGGTTTGAAACAACCCAGAAAACCCCCTCCATGACGAGTATGGGCGTATCCCAGTTTCTGATCTATGCGGCAATCCTGGTATTTCTTCATCATGCTGTCTACTTTACACTGGAAGTATTCAGCTTTGCAAACCCGTTATACCTGCTGTTAAAGATAATCCTGTCATCCGCAGCCAGTCTTTTCCTCATCCTTCTGTACGAAATGTTATTCTTTTCCAGAAAATAGCGGAAAGCGTAGGTTGCTGCGCGTGGGATCAATTGATAGTTTAAATTTGCAAATAATAAAAGCTTGTACGCTTAATTCGCAATGCTAAGCGCCCATAGCTAAAAGCTACAACTATAGCATGTCTGTTTTTAATCAGCCCAGGAGAAGAGTAATAATGTTGATTATTCTTGGCATGGTTTGTATTATCGTTGCCAGGTTATTTTTCCTACAGGTAGTAGAGAAAAAATATGCCAAGCTCGCCGATGCCAACGCCGTGCTAAGGAAAGTCGTATACCCAAGCCGTGGTATCATCTATGATCGTAAAGGCCGCCCCGTTCTTAGTAACGACGTCCTCTACGACCTTGTCGTTACGCCTAAAAGCGTGAAAAATATCGATACCGCTTATCTCTGCCGTATCCTTAAAATGGATAAAGAAGAATTTAGAAAGAAAATTGCCGACTGTATCAAAAAGAATGGTGCAGTAAGGCAATCTGTGTTCTCCTCCCTGCTACCTGCTGAAGTATATGGACAACTACAGGAAAGTATGTACAACTTCCAGCCAGGGTTTGAGCTGATCCCAAGACAGATCCGCTCCTATCCTTATGGTGCCGCCGCCAATATCCTCGGGTATATTGCGGAGATCTCTCCAACCATGTTGAAAGATTCTAACTATGCGTCTTACAACTCTGGTGATTATCTGGGTATGACAGGTTTGGAAAAAACATATGAAAGCATTTTAATGGGACAACGTGGTATTCAATACCTCGTAAAAGATAACCTGAACAGACCACAAGGAGCCTACGAAAATGGTGAATTTGATAGTGCTGCCGTTGCAGGTAAAAATCTGCGCCTTAGCCTGGACATCGAATTACAGGCCTTTGGTGAACAACTTATGCATGGTAAGATTGGTAGTATCGTAGCCATAGATCCTCAGGATGGCGGTATATTAGCCATGGTGAGCGGTCCTAGCTTCGACCCAAACTTGCTTACAGGTTCCTTCAGAAGCGCCAACTTTAATAAGCTTTATACAGATACCACTTTACCACTGTTTAACCGTGCTATTCAGGCGCAATATCCTCCTGGATCTACGTTTAAGCCAATGATTGCACTGGTGGGCCTCGATGAAGGTGTTATTACTCCTAGTACCGGTTATCCTTGCGGGGGCGCCTATTATGGATGTAGCAGGCCTATCAAATGTGAGCACCACGACGCGGGGCACGCGGCCAATCTGCGTTTGGCGCTCTCCCACTCTTGTAACTCTTATTTCTCCCACACTTACCGGCTTTGTGTAGATGCCGCCAAATGGGGAGGTATACGTGTAGGCGGTATGCAGAAATGGGCCGACTATATGAACAGCTTCGGTTTCGGTCATAAAATTGGGGTAGACGTACCTTCCGAAAGACCAGGCCGTATCCCCGACAAAAAATACTACGACGCGAAATACAAAGGCAGCTGGAACTCATGTACATCCGTATTCCTGGGTATTGGCCAGGGTGAGGTAGAAACAACGCCGCTGCAAATGGCAAATGCGATGTGTATCATCTCTAATAAAGGATCTTACTTTATTCCTCACTTCGTGAGAAGTATTGATAACGACGATTCACACATACTCGATAAATATAAGAAACCTCACGTGGTGGCAAATATCTCTGATACTGCTTATAGCGCAGTAATCCATGGTATGACAGATGTGGTGGAAAGTGGTACGGGACGTGTGGCACAAATTGATGGCGTTACCATTGGAGGTAAAACAGGTACTGCGGAAAACTACGCGATCATTGATGGTAAGCGTACCAAAATGCCTAACCACGCTCAATTCGTTGCTTTCGCTCCAGCTGAAAATCCAAAGATCGCTATCTGTGTGATCGTAGAGCGTTCTGGCTTTGGTGCCAAATACGCTGCTCCTATCGCCAGCTTGATGATAGAAAAATACCTCAAGGATTCTATCGCTACCAAGCGTCAGCCATTGCTTAAAACAGTAATGGAAACAGTTACCATTCCTGAAAATATGAGGAACAGATCTAAACTGGATTCTCTGAATGCTACTGTTATCAGAAAAAAACAATAACATTTTCCTATAAACGACAAACGAACTAACAGATAATGAACCGCGCGCAAACCAAATTGACCCAAGGGATAGACTGGCCTATAGTAGGCCTCTACCTGGCATTGGTGATCATAGGCCTGATGTCCATATTTGCTGCGGAATACCGGGGTGATGATAATGTCTGGCAAAATATTATCCATCTCAATAAGAACTATTCCAGGCAGTTAATGTGGTTTGGTATTTCCATTATTATTGCATCGGTCATATGGCTGACGGATAGTAAGTTCTTTACGGCTACGGCCAATCTGTTGTATGCGGGCGGGATACTACTATTACTTTTGGTACTGGGAATTGGTAAAGATGTAAAAGGATCGCACTCCTGGCTGGTAATAGGAGGTTTCCAGTTTCAGCCGGCCGAACTAACGAAACTCTGTACCAACCTGGCACTCGCCAAATATTTATCGTCGCAGGAAACGGATTTTACGAAGCTAAGGTCGCGACTAATAGCAGCAGCTATTGCAGTTGTGCCGGCTGGTATTATCATTCTTCAGTCTGAAACTGGACTGGCACTGGTTTATTTCTCCTTCTTCCTGGTAATGTACCGCGAAGGTTTGCCAGGTGTTTTACTTGTAATTGCATTCTCTGGTATCGTGCTGGTATTGTCGGCATTACTGGTAGAAAAAAAGATATTATTCATCATCTTCTCCGTCATAACTGCGCTGATCATCTATTTCAGCCGACGGGAAATAAAACGAAAGCGGTCCAGGTTATTGTTGATACTTGGTATCTATGGTTTCTGTTCCATCTTCGTTATGTTCATCGTACCTTTTGCGTTTACCAAGGTTTTGAAAGACTATCAGGTACGACGTATTGAAGTAATGCTGGGTAAGGAAAATGATCCTAAGGCAACTTACAATACGCGTCAGAGTATGATCGCAATTGGTTCGGGAGGCTTCTGGGGTAAAGGTTACCTGAAAGGAACGCAGACCCGTTACGATTTCGTACCTGAACAAAGTACGGACTTCATTTTCTGTACCATTGGGGAAGATTTCGGATTTTTTGGTAGCGTCCTTTTTCTCGCTATTTATGTGGCATTGCTCTTTAGGATTATACATGTGGCGGAACGACAGCGATCGACCTTTACGCGAGTCTATGCCTATGGGGTAGCCAGTATTATCTTCTTCCACCTTGCCATCAATATTTCTATGACCATAGGGTTGGCGCCGGTAATTGGTATCCCGCTGCCGCTGGTAAGTTATGGTGGTAGCTCCTTGTTAGCCTTTACCATGCTGATCTTCATCATGCTCCGATTGGATGCAGACAGGCAGATGGTATTGAGATAAGCCTGGCACAGAACGGGGAATTGATATTTAGTATCTTTGCAAAATGGCACGTATAATTCCTCTTTCAGAAGGGTCGTTTACAGTAGACGGGACCAAGCTATTTAAGCCGTTTAATCTGGCAACAGACAAAATGCAGGACAGGCCGCAAGGCTCTCTGCTGGTAGAAATTCAACCATTCCTGGTCATCACTGACCGCGATTATATATTATTCGATACTGGCCTCGGTTTTCGTAACGACGACGGGGTATTGCAGATTCATCAACACCTGATCGACAATGGAATCAATCCGATGGAGATCACCAAGGTGTTGATGAGCCATCTCCATAAAGACCACTCTGGTGGCGTATCTGCCGAAGATCCTGTTACCGGCGAACGTACCCTTACTTTTCCTAATGCCACTTACTATGTGAATAATGAGGAAATGTTGTATGCGATGGAACATGCCGGTAAATCTTATCATTCAGAAGATATCATCTTACTCCAACAGCGCGACAATGTAGTGTTTACCACTGGTAACGGCACTATCGACGGGTATATTCATTACGAGTTATCGGGAGGCCATTGTCCATATCACCAGGTATTTTTGGTAGATGATGGAGAAGATAAAGTTTTCTTTGGTGGAGATGAAGCACCGCAGCTTTCGCAGATGAAGAACAGGTTCGTTGCGAAATATGATTACGACGGCAAACGCGCCATGGAACTGCGTCAGGAGTACCTGGAACGTGGTAAACAGGAAGATTGGAATTTCCTTTTCTACCATGATGTTAAAACGCCAACTACCAAATTTGAATAATTAATATTTCCCCATTTCAGCCGTTAAGATGTACAGCAGGTATGATTCTTTTCATTTGAGTGGGCAGTCGCAAATAACCACATGGGAGCATGAAGGGCGCGACTGGGCAGCCTGTGGCTGGTTTCCACAGGCTGCCACACATGAATTATATACACCCGTTACTATTCTGAACCTGATCATCAGTGGGCAGAAACGCATGTACAATGGAGGAAAGGTTTTTTCACTGCAACCGGGTGATGTATTCCTCGTACCAGCAGGAACGCTGATCAGCTCTGAAATACTGCAAACCACAGAAACTTTTTCCAGTATCAATATTATTCTTCCTACCTCTTTATTTCCACAAAAAAAGCGGGCATCTGCCAATATACTATCTGCAGGAATGGTGGATTTACCGGTAACAGCAGACTGGCTTTCGCTTTCTTCCCGGCTGATGCAGGACTTCAATACTCAGGAGCAGGCGAGTGAGCCACAGGCGCTGTTTGAACAGATACAGGGATTACTCGCGTCATATCCTTATGTTATGGAGATGTTGGGTAGTGTCATGTGGAATGACTGGCCTACCGTGATGGAAAACATGGGATCGGATATCAGTGAAATTAAATCACTGGACCAGCTGGCACAAAAGGGCAACATGAGCATTGCTACACTGAAGCGTCGTTTCAGGGATATTTATGACTGTAGTCCGATGCAATGGGTATGGGAAATGCGATTACAGCGAGCGGCATTGCTATTGCGCACAACGCCTGCACCTATTAATGAAATAGCCTATAGCACTGGCTTCTCCGACCTCTCTCACTTCTATCATCAGTTCAAAAAATATTTCCGTGCTACACCTTTGCTATGGCGGGCAACGGCCTAATTTGAGCTTTTCAGCCAATAGCACAGCGGTGTTAATTCCTATCTTGGCGTTAAAAAAAAGATGACATCCTTAACCGAAGTTGCAACTGCGTGGCTGGAAGCCTGGAATGCCCATGATATGGACGCGATTATGTCGCATTATGATGATGAGATTGAATTCTATTCTCCAATAATTGTGCGTATTAATAATGATCCTGCGGGTCGTATAAAGGGAAAGGCAGCATTACGTTCCTATTTTGAGCGTGCATTGGCCGCCTATCCGGAATTACATTTTGAATTATACCATATTCTGGAAGGCATTAATTCGCTGGTATTATATTACAAGAGCGTGAATAACAGTTTGAGTGCGGAGATGATGGTGTTAAATGAGAAAGGTCTGATAGCACAGGTTAGAGCACATTATAAGCCTATGTCCTGATTATAATGGTTAGTAATTGAAAAGGGGCAGACGTTTAAAACGTCTGCCCCTTTTTATGTTTTGAGGAAAGAATATTAGTGTCTTGGCCGCACCTGTTGTTGGTTAAGGCGATTGATACGTTGTTCCTGTCGGACATTTCCGAGGCGGGAAATCATCATATTTCTGAATTCTTTTTCTCTATTAAAGACCTGGCCTGCCTTGCGAGCAGGGAGTACGCGCTGAAACTCGGCTGTATACCTGGTTTTGATATCAAGGTAACGTTTATCGTAGTTCAGGTCTTTATCCATGTTGTTGCGTGCGATGGCGTCAGCATCTACAGCATGGTCCATTTTGGTATCGATATTTTTATTTCTTGCTTTATCGGCAAGTAATTGATCGATTTCGCCTCTGTAGTTATTGTATACCGGCCAGAATTGTTGTGCCTCTTGTTTGGTGAGGTTTAACTTACTGGCGAGGAATGCAACTTGAAGGGCTTTAAGTTTCTCTGCTTCATCTTCCTGCGCGAAGATATGGGGTGTAATGCTGGTGAGCAATACAACAACGATAATCCATATTTTCGAAAATTGTTTCATTGATTACTTATTAGGTAACTCATTAGATAGATCGGCTTCCTGCTGAAATTTCTCTAATGCAGATGTAGGTGATTCTTCGCCAGTCTGGTTGGCATTATCCATTTTAGCGGCCTGGCCAGATTGGGCGACCTGGGCATAAATAGATTCATTGTCCAGTGGGTCTGCATGGTTTTGCAGATAACTGATGATGGCATCGTCGCTGATATTGGCTAATTCATTTTCGAAGTAGCTGGTATCGTTGTGACGATTACCAGAGAGAAAATGAATGGCGCTGGTGCTGACTAAAGCAGCGAGACAAGCAGCGGCGGCCCATTTCATCCAGTTGTTGCGTTTTGCAGGGCGATTAATGGGAATAACCGGGGTTGGCCGGGGTGTTACCTGTTCATCGATAGGATTAAAGTAATCTATCTGATTAAAATAATCGGAAGGAACGGAGAATGGCGATTTCCTGGGCATAGCGGCAAGGAAAGGGGACAGTTCTTCCAGTTCTGCATCAACGGAAAGTTCACTTTCATTATTTATCCGTTGAAGGATGATGGCAGGCAAGCTTTCAAAGTAGCCGTCAGGAGCAGTATATGGGTTAATGGAAGAGGTGTTCAGGGCATCATACATGCGAATCTTATCGGAAATTATTTCCGGCAAATGCTCAAAATAACCTTCTGGCGTCGTAAACGGCAGAACCTCTGGCCAGTTGACCGTTGGTGCTATTTGTTGCAGTTCATGTAATATGTCGTTTCCCCTTTTCATCTCGTTTTTTAGACAGCTTCCATGACTAATGGTTTAATGATATTTTAATCTTTCTATAAAAAAGTTTAAAACTTGATTAAAATACCTGATACACTGGGGTATATCAACCATTTTTAATAAATTCCTCTATTTTTTTCACCGCATGGTGATAAGAGGCTTTCAATGCGCCCTCTGAGGTTTCCAGCACTTTACTCATCTGTTCATACGGCATTTCATCGTAATATCTCAGGTTAAATACAATTCGCTGTTTTTCAGGTAGTTGTAAGATTGCCTTTTGTAGTTTCCATTCCAATTTATTGGGATCGAACTGGGTATCAGACTTTAATTTGTTACTAAGTCCTGATTCCACATCGGATAGGGAAACGGAATGTTTTTTCTTCAACTGTTCCAGGAAAGTAAGGCATTCGTTGGTAGCGATTTTATACAGCCATGTGTATAGCTGCGCATCTTCCCTGAACCCTTCCAGGTTTTTCCAGACTTTGATGAATACATTCTGCAGCACATCATTAGCATCGTCGTGGTCTACGACGAGCCTCCGAACGTGCCAGTAGAGCCGTTCCTGGTATTTGCGTATAATGAGCGTAAAGCCTTTTTCCCTGGTATCCGCGTTGCGGTATAACGCAAGTAATTCTTTATCGTCCTGTGTAACGGCCATAGGTTAAATGGTTCTTGACAGGTTTATGTCAACAATATAGATAAAAAAAAGATCAAATAGTTTAAAGCCCTTACCTGACTTTCTTTTGAACCTATGCAACGGAGAAAAGAAAAGGGTCTCTATTTAGTAGAGACCCTTCGAATATCTATTTATATAAAATAGCATTATTTCTTTTTACGTGCTATTGCTTTTTCAGCAGCAGCAACGATATGAGCTGCATCCAGGCCGTATTTGGTGAGCAGTTCAACTGGTTTACCAGATTCGCCGAAAGTATCGTTGGTACCTACGTATTCGATAGGCACTGGAATGTGGCGTGCTGCTACATGTGCGATACTGTCGCCCAGACCACCGAGTACGTTATGTTCTTCTGCAGAAACAGCACAACCGGTTTTAGTCAGGGATTTGATGATAGCTTCTTCATCCAGTGGTTTAATAGTATGGATATTGATGATTTCCACGCTATAACCTTTTTCTTCGAGGATTTTTCCAGCTTCTACTGCGATCCATACGAGGTGGCCACATGCGAAGAGGGTAATGTCGGAACCTTCGTGAAGTACCTGTGCTTTACCGATTTCGAAGTTTTGGTTTTCCGGTGTGAAGTTAGGCCATTTTGGACGGCCAAAGCGGAGGTAAACAGGTCCTTCGTGATCAGCGATAGCGATGGTAGCAGCTTTGGTTTGGTTGAAGTCACAAGGAACAACAACGGTCATGCCAGGCAGCATTTTCATCATACCGATATCTTCGAGGATCTGGTGGGTAGCACCATCTTCGCCGAGGGTCAGACCAGCGTGAGAAGCACAGATCTTTACATTTTTGTTGGAGTAAGCAACAGACTGGCGGATCTGGTCGTAAACACGGCCGGTAGAGAAGTTAGCGAAAGTGGTGGTATATGGAATCTTTCCACCGATCGTCATACCAGCGGCAATACCGATCATATTAGCTTCGGCAATACCTACCTGTACAAAACGTTCAGGGAATTCTTTAATAAAGGCATTGAGTTTCATTGAGCCGAGCAGGTCAGCTGTCAAGGCAACAACGTTAGGGTTTTTACGACCCAGTTCCAGAATCCCTTCGCCGAATCCGGCGCGGGTTTCTTTCTCATTCATCGGTTGAATATCTTTTACCATTGCGGTTCTTTTAAAATTATGTCGTAAAAGTAATCAATTAGGTTGACGAGTTCTAATTACTCAGCACTTTATTACGAAGGCTTACCTCCCACTGCCATGCTGTACGCATGCAGTCTTCTATACCAATCTGAGGCAACCATCCTAATTTTTCCTTTGCACGGGAGTTGTTCGCATAGATAGCGATTACATCACCCGGACGACGTGGGCCCATCACGTAATTGAGTTTTACACCGGAGATTTTTTCAAATGCATTGATAGCCTCCAGTACAGTTACGCCATTACCTGTGCCCAGATTGAAGATTTCGCAATTGGTATCATTACGCTTTTCGATCAGGAATTGTAATGCTTTCGTGTGTGCGTTAGCGATATCGGTAACATGGATATAATCACGTACACAAGAACCGTCACGGGTATCGTAATCGGAGCCGAATACCGTCATTTTCGGGATTTTTCCGATTGCGGTTTGCGTAATTACAGGTACCAGGTTATCAGGTTTACCCAATGGTAATTCTCCGATCAGTCCGGAAGGATGTGCGCCTACTGGGTTGAAATAACGGAGGATGATAGACTGGGTATCATTTACATGGCTATAATCCTGTATGATTTGTTCACCCATCTGTTTAGTACGTGCGTATGGAGATTGTGCCTCGCCAAGCGGTGTTTCTTCTACTACTGGTAAGTCTTTGGCGTTGCCATAAACAGAGCAGGAAGAAGAGAAAACCAGGTTAGGTATATTGAATTCCTTCACGCATTTGAGTACGTTGATGAGGGAGGTCAGGTTATTGTGGAAGTACAGTAAGGGATCTGCTACTGATTCAGGGACGGTTTTCAGTGCAGCGAAGTGGATAACTCCAACGATATCACGGTTTTCGTGGAAAACAGCATGAGTATCTTCCAGATTACAAAGGTCAACTTTGTAGTTACGGACTTTTTTTCCGGTAATTTTTTCAATGCCGTCCAACAATTGCGTGGAGCTTCTGATGTTGCTGTCTACGGATACAACATCGAAACCATGATTAATAAGATCTACAATAGTATGGGCGCCAATATAGCCACAACCACCGGTAACAAGAACCTTCATGATAATTTCGATTTACGATTTTATTTTATATCAGATCATTTTTTGTTGGAGGACAGTTTCGAGGTATTGTCCATAACCACTTTTCAGCAAAGGTTTGGCTAGTTGCTGCAATTGTGCGGCGTCGATAAACCCTTTACGGAAGGCAATTTCCTCGATACAAGCAATTTTAATGCCTTGGCGTTGTTCGATTACCTGTACAAACTGCGATGCCTGCATCAGGGAGTCGAAGGTGCCCGTATCCAGCCATGCGGTACCGCGTGGTAAGATAGAAACTTTTAATTTTCCGCGCTTCAAATATTCTTTGTTCACATCAGTGATTTCATATTCACCGCGAGGGCTAGGCTCCAGGTTTTTAGCGATTTCCACTACTTCGTTGTCATAGAAATAAAGGCCAGGTACAGCGTAGTTGGATTTAGGTTGTACAGGTTTTTCTTCTATGGAAACCACGTTCATTTTAGCGTCGAATTCAACAACACCATATCTTTCTGGGTCTGATACCTGGTATGCATATACGATACCACCATCAGGACTTGCATTGTTGGCGAGTTGGGTACCTAAACCTGCTCCGTAGAAGATATTATCACCCAGAACAAGGGCTACATTATCTTTTCCTATGAACTCTTCACCAATAACAAAGGCTTGTGCGAGGCCATTGGGCTGTGGTTGTTCTGCATAGCTGAGTTTCAGTCCCAGTTGGCTACCATCCCCAAATAGTCGTTGAAAAGCAGGAAGATCATGCGGAGTAGAGATAATCAAAATCTCTTTAATACCCGCTAGCATCAGGGTTGACAGCGGATAATAGATCATTGGTTTATCATAGACTGGCATTATCTGTTTGCTGATCGCGTACGTAATGGGGTGGAGTCGGGTGCCGGAACCGCCGGCCAGGATAATTCCTTTCATTGGTTTTGCAATTGCTTTAGTAATCGTACAAAAATAGTAGTTTATAGGTATAAATAAAGAGCACACGTTTGCGTGAATTTATATTTTATACAGATTAGCAATTGATTTGGGCGATTTTAGGGGAGATAACTAGTATTAAAAGCTGGTATCAGCAATGTTTTTGGGAGAGAAAATAAAAAAACCGGAATCGAAGATTCCGGTTTGGCAATATTTGTATAATAAGCTAATTAAATGAAGATGCTGGTGATAGCATATACCAGTGCAGCTAGCAGACCACTAATAGGAATGGTTAGTACCCATGCCCAGAGCAGACTAACGGTAACGCCCCATCTTACTGCGGAGAGACGTTTGGTTGCACCTACCCCCATGATTGCACCAGTGATAACATGCGTGGTACTGGCAGGGATACCCAGGTGTTCTGTAAAGAACAGGGTAATCGCGCCCGCGCCTTCAGCAGCAACGCCTTCCAGCGGTGTTACTTTGGTAATACGGGTACCCATTGTTTTCACAATTTTCCATCCACCACTCATGGTACCGAGTGCGATGGCAGTAAAGCAAGCCAGTGGAATCCAGTCTGGCATGGCTTTCAGGTTAGGGATATAACCTGCAGACACCATGGCTGCGGCGATAATACCCATTACTTTCTGCGCATCGTTACTACCGTGACCAAGGCTCAGTGCTGCACTGGATACCAGCTGCAGGCGTTTGAACCAGTTTTCCGCACGGAAAGGATTGGCGCGGCGGCATACGTTTACGATAATGAGTGTGATGATAAAGGATACCACCATACCAATGAGCGGCGCCAATACGATGAAGTAAACGATTGGCAATACTTTATGGTAGTTGATTACATCCAGGGTACGGGCGCTGGTAACAGCGGCGCCGATGAAGCCTCCAATAAGTGTATGGGAGGAACTGGACGGAATCCCCAACCACCAGGTAAAGAGGTTCCAGGTAATAGCAGCGATAAGACCGCAGAGAATTACCTTCAGAGAAATATATTGTTCAAAAACTGAGCTGGCAACAGAGTTGGCTACTTTAAATTCTCCAATAATGTATTTGGCAATAAAAAAAGCTGCAAAGTTGAACAAGGCGGCCCAAAGTACGGCCTGAAACGGCGTCAGTACCTTGGTCGATACTATCGTTGCGATAGAGTTGGCGGCATCATGGAAACCATTGATATAGTCGAAGATGAATGCCAGAATAATAATAACTACTAGTAAAGTCATGGTGCTACCGTGATTATACGTTCAGGACAGGCAAAGTAACTCTCAATTAAGAGTACTTGATGATAATGGTTTCGATTACGTTAGCGCAGTCTTCGCACTTGTCTGTGGCGATTTCCAGTGCCTGGTAAATTTCACGCATTTTGATCAGTTCAGCTGCGTTCTGTTCTGTTTCGAACAGATCAGCGATTGCCATGTCATAGATGTCATCAGCATGGTTTTCCAGGCTGTTGATTTTTACACATGCATCAGTGATGATACGCATGTTCTGCATGGTACGGAGCTCATGAATAGCTTTATGGAGTTCGAGCACGCCCAGGTGAATGAGTTCAGCCAGTTTACGGATGCTGTCGTTGATATTATGAACTTTATAGATATCCATTCTTTTGGCAGAGCCATGGATATAATCGGCAACGTCATCTAAAGTAGCAGCAAGGTAGTGGATGTCTTCACGGTCAAAAGGAGTAATGAAGTTCTGACCTAATTCAACAAATATACGGTGGGTGTAGTCATCGTTTTTGTGCTCCAGACGCTCGATCAGATGTACTTTATCCTTTCTGACTGAAAGGTCTGTAGTGGCTACCAGTTCATTGAGAACCTGTGCCATTTCCACTAAGTTGGAAGCTACATCTTCAAAGAGAGAATAAAATACCCGGTCTTTCGGCATGAATAATTTTACAAAAGAATTGAAGCCTCCCATACGTTTGAGTTTAAAAATTTTGCCGCAAAAATAGTCCGCCTGAAGCATTGGTTCGAATCCAAAGCAGGAATTAATAATTCCTTAACATTGGATTAATATAAAAGTAATATAGCGATTTTTCCTTTGTATTGAAAATTACACTCATAAAACAAGCCGGGTAGCCTGCTTGTTCATACCTACAATTGATGTCAGACAAGCGTTCATTAGAAATAGCAGTAATCTCCGATGTACACCTCGGAATCTACGGCTGTCATGCAAAAGAGCTTATTCAGTACCTGGACAGCATAGATCCAAAGATTCTTGTGCTGAATGGAGATATCATCGATATCTGGCAGTTTAGCAAGCGTTATTTCCCTAAAGCACATACCAAGGTGATACGCCGTATCCTCAAAATGATCGGAAAAGGCACAGAAGTGGTTTACCTGACCGGCAACCACGACGAGGCTTTACGCAAATACTCCGGCTTTGAACTGAGCAATTTCCGCATTGATGATAAATTGTTTCTGGATGTGGATGGAAAGAGACACTGGTTTTTCCATGGAGATGTCTACGATATCACCATGAAAAATTCTAAATGGCTCGCCAAACTGGGTGGTAAAGGATATGACCTGCTCATCATTCTGAACAGGCTTGTAAATAATACCCTCGAACGTTTTGGACGAGAGAAAATGTCTTTCTCCAAAAAAGTGAAACAAGGGGTAAAACAGGCGGTTAAATTCATTTCTGATTTCGAGCAAACAGTGGCTGAGATCGCTGTTGATAAAAACATTGATGTGGTTTGCTGTGGACATATCCACCAGCCACTGATAAAAGAAATGCAGGTAGCAGGTAAAACTGTAACCTATCTGAATTCCGGCGACTGGGTGGAAAGCCTTACTGCGCTGGAATATGCCAACCAACAATGGACCCTATACCAACATCCCGTATCTAAATCTAAAGTGGTACTTCCGGAAGACGAAGATGATTTGCCCCTCGTTTTTCCTACTCCCAATGATTTTGGACTGCGCTGAGGTAATAATTTGCAATTTGTATTCGTTTAATTATTAATATCTATCCTATTCATAATTTTCACATAAACATAACAGGTACTTAATATTAAATTAAAAGTAGCCAGCTAAGTTTGCTGGATAATTAATCATTAAGTATCCGTATTGGACCATTTGGAATTGAAAGATCATACAGAAAAATGAAAGTACTGAAGTTACATCCACTAATGACCATTTCCCTCCTGCAAATGCAGATACAACGTCTGCTGTCCTGTAACGTGGCCGTATATATGCGTCATACCCTAGCCAATGCATTCGATACATTGAAAGAAGCAGGATTCGATGAAGAGTCGCTGGTGGAATTTCCTATTGATGAAACCTTAAGCCTGAGAGAATTTGAAGAAGAAGTAGAAGAACGATTCAATTTCACTTTGGAGTTATGTAATAAAGATAACAAGCCCTTTACCAATAAAAGTCAGCATATATACCAGATTGCCTCTCTTCAACCTAAAAAAGATGAAAGGAATTATCAGCTGGATATTTCACTAGATATGTTGATGAATAATAACAGGCAATCTCCCCAACAAAATATTTCTTTTTAATCTAAGCTAAATCGTGATTTGTTTTTTAAGTCTGGTTGCCTGGGCAGCTGGACTTTTGTATTTTAACCCTATGAAACATCCTTTTCAGTGTATTGACTGGAATACAGTTAATCCCACCACCCATCCCGGTATTACCGGTAATGCCTTATGGCAAACGCTCCAATTGCCTGGTCTACGCGTACGCATTGTAACTTATTCTCCTGGCTATCTCGCCGATCATTGGTGTAAAAAAGGGCATATAGTGCATTGCCTGGAAGGCAGTTTTATCAGTGAGTTAGATAATGGGGAGCAGTTTGTATTGAACCAGGGAATGACTTATGTAGTATCTGATGATATGAGTAATCATCGTTCCAGTACGGAATCTGGGGTTAAGTTATTGATTGTTGACGGAGATTTTCTGCAATAACTGACTGGCAGCGGATATCAGTATAGCCGCTGCCGGCAGTTAATATATTAATATATAGGAAGATTATTTTCCCAGTTTAGCCATTTGTTTTTCCGGATTTTTCAGGAAAACTTCTTTACAGGTAGTGGAGCAGAAATGAATAGTATCGTTTTTATAAACGGTCCATTCATGGTAGCTGGTATCGTAAGGCATTTCACAAACAGGATCAGGGAGTTTATCTGATGCAGCTGCAACAGGTGCTGCTTCCTGTGTGGTGGCGTTTTTACTATCGGATTGTGCTGGTTTGGATTGTTGACCACAGGAGATGATGAACAAAGCCGCTGCTACGAGAACATATTTCATATCTGATAATTTTTATAAACTGAAGACGCAAAGGTCGGTCATTTAAAGCGAAATCCCCTCGATTAACGTCGAGGGGATTTCTTTTTGTTCTCTTTTTAAGAGAAGGTATATCATTAATATATTACCAGATAACTACACGTTTGTCTGCTGGTAATACCATTTTGCTAGAATCGGAGCAGCTCCAAGCCTGCTGGAATTCAACCAGGTGAGGCAGTGGGCCGTTGATACGCCATCTTGCAGGGGAATGAGGATCTGTCTGGATCTGGTTGCGGAGAGCAGCATCGGTGATGTTACCGTGCCATACTTGTGCCCAACCCAGGAAGAAACGTTGCTGCCAGGTAAATCCGTCGATAGGTTTTGGTTGTTCTTTACCTTCGAAAGATTTTTCCAGTGCATGGTAAGCGAGTGTCAGACCACCGAGATCGGCTACGTTTTCACCGATAGTGAGTGCGCCATTGATTTTGAAGCCAGGCAGTGCTTCGATGTTGCTAAAGTATTCGATATAACGTTTGGTCAGTTTATCGAAGTTTTCGCGGTCAGATTTAGTCCACCAGTTTTTCAGGTTACCATCTGCATCGAACTGAGAACCCTGGTCATCGAAGCCGTGGGTGAATTCGTGTCCGATAACTGCGATGATACCACCGTAGTTGATAGCATCGTCTGCATCAGCATTGTAGAAAGGAGGCTGGAGGATACCTGCAGGGAATACTACTTCGTTGTTCAGCGGGTTGTAGTATGCGTTCACTGTTTGAGGAGTCATACCCCACTCAGACTTATCTACCGGTTTACCGATTTTCGCTACATCTTCTTTATGGTGATAAAGTACTGCAGAGATAGCGTTTTCAATGAGTTTATCTTTCTGAATATCGATGGAAGAATAGTCTTTCCATTTATCAGGATAACCGATTTTGTAGGTAAAGGATGCCAGTTTTTTATGCGCCATGGCTTTGGTAGAATCGCTCATCCAGGTGAGTTTATCGATTCTTTCTCCGTATACTTTACGAACGTTTTCGATCATTTCAGAAACTTTCTTTTTAGAAGTTTCCGGGAAGTATTTCTTAGCGAACAGTTTACCCAGTGGCATACCGAGAGTACCATCTGTAGAACGGATAGAGCGTTCAGCGCGGGTTTTCTGTGCTTTTTTACCAGTTAAAACGGTACCGAAGAAATGGAAGTTTTCTTCATCGATGCCTTTAGGCAGGTAACCAGCGAAGCGGGTCAGGAGTTGCCATTTGGTGTAAGTTTTCAGCACGTCCAGTGGCGTAGCTTTCAGGATGCCATTAGCAGCAGTCAGGTAGCCTTTATTCTGGATGATGAGGGTATCAGATTTGATATCTTGCTTTTGGGTGAAACCGTCCCAGTCGAAATCTGGAGCCAATTTTTTTAGTTCACCGTAAGCAGCGCGGTTGTATGTTTTAACCGGGTCGCGCAGTTCTACATTGGAGAGCTGTGCTTTTGCAAGTTTAGTTTCGAAATCGAGGATAGTTTTACCAGGGTTAGCTTCTGTGAAACCAGCCAGGGTAAACATTTTATCGATATGTTTTACGAACTCGTCGCGAACGTTTTTAGTAGCGGAGTCTTGTCTTTCGTAATAACTTTTTTCACCGAGAGACAGACCATCCTGTCCTTGGTAAAGTACGTTCATTTTGCTGTCTTTAGCATCAGCATCCACGCCGAATCCAGTAAAGGTAGAGATACCAATTCTTTGGAGTTCACCAGTTACATTAGCCCAGTCGGCAAGGGTTTTGATGCCATTAATTTGATCAAGGTAAGGTTGTAATGGGGTGATACCGCGTTTTTCGATGGTAGCAGTATCGAGGAAAGAAGCATAGTAGTCAGCGATTTGCTGTTCTTCAGTACCTTTTTTGAGGTCTTTTTTGCTACTGATTTCGGCGATGATACCTTTCAGGCGAACTTCTTTATTTTCTTTATCGAGGATATTGAAGGCGCCCCAGCGGCTTTCTGTAGAAGGAACGGGATTATGTTTTTTCCAGTTTCCATTAACGTAGTTGTCGAAATCTCCGCAGGGTTTAAAGGTGCTGTCAATATCTGCCATGTTGAAGGCGGGAACCTTCGTGGTGTCGGCATTTTTTTGAGTGGAGTTGCCGGAGTTACATGCTGAGAATGCAATTACAGCAGCCAGCAACGGTAACTTTACCGAATTGGTTTTACTCATATTATAATCAGGTTTTAACTAAAGTTATAGAAAAGACATCATCTTACACAATTCCAATTGTATAAGCGGCAAACTTCGCTAAATCTCCCAGATCTACCTAAAAACCGGAAAATTCTGATTTATTAGGTAGGTTTGTAACTGGTAAAAAGGAAAACCCATGACTTTTGAGTTTAGATTATACAGGATATTGACGATTATCGTCCTGATTATCTCCAGCTTTTTCGCTTTTGTAATGCTCGGAGCTGTACTGATGACTGGTGCTTTACCGTTCATCATCGCATTAATGGTAATTGGTGCATGTTTGATACATAGTATTTTATCGTTATATCTTCAACGAAGTATGTTGATTCCACAGGCACATCTGAAAGAGAATACACCTGGTGGGATTCGTATCATGGGAAGTATCATGATTATCTTCTCTATCATAACTGCGATCAGCGTGATTTCCTATCTGACTGCCAGTCCTGCATTATTGCAAGAGGCGATGGATAAGAGCAACATGCCGGAAGATCAGCAGCAGGTAGTTAAAGAAGGTGGTTTAAATGGTGTATTTAAATTTTTCCTGTTGGCAAGCATCATCTTTATCACCAATGCGATCCTATCTTTCCGATTCCTGAAAAAGTACAAGGAACAGCAGGACGCGACTGATCATTTCCATCCGGATGATGATAACCTGATGCTATAAATAATATGCGATGGAAAAACACGACATTAAAACCCGCGAAGATATTGAGCTGTTGGTGAATAGTTTTTATGACAGCGCGAGAAAAGATGATATGATCGGGTATATCTTTAATGACGTTGTTAAAGTAGACTGGCCAGTACATCTTCCTATCATGTATGATTTCTGGGAGAGCTTATTGCTGGAAGGTACTTATAAGGGCAACGCCATGCAACCTCACTTCAGGATTAACAAGTTGGTACCATTAGAGACGCCGCATTTTCAGCGTTGGCTGCTATTGTTTGAAGGTACCGTTAATGATTTGTTTAGTGGAGAAATAGCTGAGCTGGCGATTACACGCGCCAGGTCTATTAGTGAGATCATGAATTTTAAGATGAATTCCATCAATCATCCTGAACAGGATAAGACAAAAATACCGCTCGTTAACCCGGGCAAACAAAAAGAATAGAATATGCAACCACTGGCAGAGCGCCTACGACCAGCTACATTAGATGAGCTGATCGGGCAGGAACACCTGACAGGAAAAGATAGTATTCTCCGTAAGGCCATTGAACAGGGAAGAATTCCATCTATGATTTTATGGGGGCCTCCCGGCGTTGGTAAAACAACCATCGCTAATATTATCGCACATACACTCAATGTCCCTTTCTATACGCTGAGTGCTATTTCTGCAGGTGTTAAAGAAGTTAGAGAAGTTATAGAAATAGCCCGTCGTCAACAACATGCGGTGCTGTTTATAGATGAAATACATCGTTTTAATAAGTCGCAGCAGGATGCCTTACTGGGTGCTGTAGAGAAAGGGATTATCACCCTGATAGGTGCTACCACCGAAAATCCTTCTTTCGAAGTAAATGCGGCGGTGTTATCCAGAAGCCAGGTATATGTGCTCAAACCATTAGGGCAGGATCAGCTGATGCAATTGCTGAAACAAGCCATGGAAAAGGACAAATGGCTACAGTCTAAAAAAATTGAATTAAAGGAAACAACAGCCTTATTTAATATTTCTGGTGGTGATGCCCGCAAGCTGCTCAATTTATTTGAGTTGGTAGTAGGCACTATCCAAACAGATCCTATCGTTATCACCGATGCGCAGGTAATGGACATCGCACAGCAGCGTGTAGCCATTTACGATAAGAGTGGAGAACAACATTATGATATTATCTCTGCTTTTATCAAATCTATTCGTGGTAGTGATCCTAATGCTGCTGTTTACTACCTGGCGCGTATGATTGATGGTGGCGAGGATGTAAAATTTATTGCGCGTAGACTGGTAATACTTGCTTCAGAAGATATTGGTAATGCTAATCCGAATGCTTTACTGCTGGCTACGAATTGTTTCCAGGCGGTGAACCTGATAGGTTATCCGGAGTCGAGGATTATTTTGTCGCAATGCGTGACTTATCTTGCTTCTTCGGCGAAGAGCAATGCTGCGTATATGGCCATAAACATGGCGCAATCAGTAGTGGCGAAAACCGGTGATCTGCCGGTGCCGATGCATATCAGGAACGCCCCTACGAAATTGATGAAAGAGATGGGGTATAATAAAGGATATGCTTATGCACATGATTATGAAAATAATTTTGTGATGCAGGAATTTTTACCTGAAGAGATCAAAGGAACAACTTTCTATGATCCCGGGAAAAACCCCAGGGAAGATGAATTGAGAAGATATCTCAAGCAGCTTTGGAAAGATAAATACAATTATTAATGACTTCGCAGAAATTGGATAATCATCAATCCCTGTTTTTATCAAGAACAGTAAAATCGCAGGAAATCCTTTCTCCGTTTTCATCTACTAATGTAATAGTATGTTTACCTGGTTTCGGGTGTAGTGCCATTTGATGAAACTCAACGGTGGAGCCGATAAAATCATTGTCCAACGTCCAGAATATTTTAGCGGCGGTATTCCTATGAGTAGCAGTAAAGATAGCTTGTCCTGCGGTGCCATCAATTTCAACGGGAACGAATATACGCGCATTAGGCCGAGGATATATCAGTTCCATAGGCGCTTTTTCTTGTCCTAATGAGGCGAGACAATCAGGTTTGTAAGGTGGTAATGCTTCGTAATAGTTTTTACTTCTATAATAATATTCCTGTGAAGGTGGCAGAATAAACCACGATTTATGCAGCATATACTGTGGTGATTCACAGGCTTCAGTTACACGGTATTTGCCTGTTCTATCGAGGTGTACCAGTTGATGATAAGGACATACGCCTGCGCGGATACCTGCGGCAGGAACGAGTATGGAGTCTTTATCTTCACAGAGTTCAGAGGCCCGGTAGCCGCTTTTGCGGCAGACTTCCACTTTCTTCATTAGGTTTGCAGGTTCTTCAAACCAGCCGCTGGTGCGTAATTGGCGGAATACATCGAAAAGTATGGGTGCTGCAGTTTGCACTCCTATCAATCCTGGGCGGCCTTCGCCATCTGCATTACCAACCCATACACCAACTACGTATTGTGGCGTTACACCTATGGCCCATCCATCTCTGAAACCGAAGCTGGTACCAGTTTTCCAGGCAACGCGCTGTGTGGAAGAGAATTGTTGCCATAATAATTCTTCACCTGGTCGCATGACTTCTGTCATGGCTTCAAAGGTCCACCAAATGGAGGCAGCGTCCAGTGGTGTGTTTTTACTAAGACCGTATTCGGAAGGCTGAGCAGCTTCCTGTTTATAGTTGGGAGGATGAATATCATCCATGTCATATTTTCCTTCGTATTGCTGTACATGCAGCAGCAGACGGGCCATGCTGGCGTACATGCCACACATTTCCCAAAGCGTTGTTTCACCACCACCTAGTATCATCGACAGACCATAGTGGTCAGAAGGTTTGTTGAGTGTGGTGATACCCATTTGTTTCAGTAGTGTATGGAAACGTTCGTAGCGGTATATCTGCAACATTCTTACTGCGGGGATATTCAGCGACCTTGCGAGCGCTCGCGAGGCTGGTACTGCGCCATCATAGCCCAGGTCGAAGTTTTGCGGCGAATAGCCTGCGATTTGTGTTGGGATGTCTGGTATCAGCGTATGAGGGAGAATTAATCCATCATGCAGCATAGCTGCGTACAATACGGGTTTGAGCGTACTGCCCGGGGACCTTCTTGCTTGTATTATATCTACGTGACTTTCCAATTCTGAATCAGCTGGGTTGTAGATATTACCTACGTAAGCCAGTGCGTTGCCTGTTTCTACATCCAGTACTAAGACAGCGGCGTTATTGATGCCATTTGCTTTATAGGTGGCATGGTAACGTGTAGCTATGTCCGTTACATTTCGTTGTAACGATGCATCCAGTGTGCTTTTAATACGTGTTTCGCCGGATTGTTTTTGTTGTTGATAATCACTGCGAAATCGATCGAGTAAATGCGGCGCGTATTGCGGTAACGGAAGCGGCTGATCTGGCAAGGGTTCCAGCTTGGCAAGCTCGTAAGTACTTTTATCGATTGTTTTATTTTGCCAGAGTTTTTGCAACAGCTGATTACGTTTAGTCATTAACGTTTGTCTATTTCGACCAGGATGTACAAGGGCTGGGCTATTAGGCAATACGGCCAGGGCGGCCATTTCTCCCCAGGAGAGCTGTTCTGCTTTTCGTCCGTAATAGCGCCAGGAGGCGGCTTCGAGACCTACGACATTTCCGCCGAAGGGGGCGTTGGCGGCGTACAACGCAATGATTTTCTTTTTAGATGCGGCGAATTCTAATCTGGTAGCTAATACTGCTTCTATCATTTTTTGCCAGATGGTACGCGGTTTATTGCGTGCAATACGAATAACCTGCATTGTCAGGGTGCTACCGCCGCTGACAACTTTATGTCCGCCTAGATTTTGTTTGATAGCGCGAGCCATAGCAATGGGGTCTACGCCCCAGTGGTATCGGAAGCGTTTATCTTCATAGGCGATAATACATTTTGCGAATTTATCAGGTACATGTTCAGTGTATGGAAAGCGCCATTGTCCATCTGTGGCGATGGTCGCATTCAGTAGGTCACCGTTACTATCTTCCAACACAAATGAGGTAGGGCTGGTAAATAGTTGGCGGGGCAAGCAGCAATAGTATGCAATGAGCATGATAGTGCCGGCGATAAGCCACCACTTTCTTTTTTTACTCCAGGTTTTTATTTTATCCAGGGTCATGAGAGTACAATGATAGTACATTTTGTGATCTGTTCATTATCATGATTTGGGAGAAATTGCTGAATGAAAATGAACAATGATGGTAGTGAATTGCGATATAAATTGCATGCATTGATCTAAATAAGCATCTTCATTTATATAACTGTTTTTCTTGTTTAACCATAAAATGAGATCTATGATTATTTTGATTTGTTATGATTGTTATTTTTCATGTTATGATGATGGGTAAAGGGTTTTGACGAACTGCGATTGGTTATTGATAGCATTTTTTTTGGTGAATAATATTATCATTTTTATCATCAGTTTGTCTTTATAGAAAGTTCATTTATACTGTAAAAAAATAGCTTGGTGAGCACTATGATTTCGTATAAAATGGATTTGGTCGGTAAAATATTTTAAACTATTTTTGAATTAACAGAACTCGCCACGCTACCCATTAAGATCAGCGTCCCACGGCGAGGCTTTTTTTTATGCCTATCTCGTTTGAAAAACCAATAACCTCAATAGATGAGCAGTTATCTCTTCTGAGCCAACGGGGGCTTATCATCAACGATACTACATCTGCAGAACATTATTTGACCTTTGTCGGGTATTATAGATTAGCTGGCTACTGGCAATTTATGCAAGATGATCGCATCAATCACATTTTTACCCCGAATTCATCATTTGACAAAATAATTGAGTTGTACAATTTTGATCGTGAGCTGCGACTATTGTTAACTGATGCAATTGAACGAGTGGAGGTTTCTTTGCGTGCTGTAATTGTCAATACAATGTGCGCCAACCATGGTTTTGCCTGGTACAGTAATCTCAGTTGTTCTGAAAAAGAAACACTTTTTACTGAAAATTTATTGACAATAGATAATGAGTTGGCAAGGTCTGCTGAGGATTTCATAATTCACCATAACAGAAAGTATGGTAAAGATGAATATCCACCTGCTTGGAAAACTATGCAGGTGTTAAGTTTTGGGACACTCTCCAAGGTTTACAGTAATATACGGAACAACTTACCTGAGAAAAAACTAATAGCTAAAGCATATGGTCTGCCAACTTATACATGGCTGGAAAGCTGGATGCTAGTTATTTCTGTGATGCGTAATTATTGTGCTCATCATAGCAGAATTTGCTACCGGAAATTTAACTATCCACCGAAAGAGTTAATCAAAAGTATGTTTCCGTGGATAAAAAAATATCCAACTGGTGTTCTAAAAGAACAATTGTATTTTCAAATATGCGTGGTTAAATATATATTAGATCGGTGTGCTCCAAATAATCGATTCAGCAAAGAGGTAAAAGCATTGATTGAAAAATACCCATCAGTTTCTCTTAGCAGAATGGGCTTCATGCCTGGCTGGGAAAATGAAGACCTTTGGAAATAATTTAACCAGCTTCAAAACACCATTGCATGTGAGTGTCGGTAGATAAAAAAACTTTTAGGGAAATCAGAGAACCAACATTTATTTTTATGGTTAATGAAGAAGGCCGTCTTTACAAAGTAGAGACGGCCTTCTTCATTATATTCCTTAATTTCCTACTTCGTCACTTCTACCCACTTACCTGGTGCAAATGCATGAATGGTATTGTCATACATTGCCTCTGTAGTTGTTGCTGGCAGATAGAACCTTCCAAGGTAGGCTGCATTCAGCAATACATTATAAGTGCGTGTTTTATTTTCTTCTATATTGAAGTAAGTATATACCCTGTCATCACGTATATCCATATACGTAGCTGGTGAAGAGCGATTAACACTATCATTGCCCATCAGACGGGTATTCAGGATTTCCCATCCTGAAGGGAATACCTGCGAAAGCGCCATCTGTTCGTAATAGCCGCGCTTACCTGGGTTGTGGATCGTTACTGAAGCAACAAAGTCTTCTCCTTGTTTGAGCTTCGTAGGATCGATAGGATGCCCTTCTCTGGTGAGATATTGTACCTGCATTCCAAGGATATCAGGATTGTTGGTAGCAACAGGCTCCTGACCCGCTTCCGGTTGTCCACGGAGGATAACGCGGATGTATAACAGGTTATTACCATTATTGTTGATGGTAATGCTACCAGCGTTATTTGCAGTTAATGGAATCTGTGATACAAAGGAATTGCTGTTTACCGTACCTTTTGCACCGTTGATGGTATAACTGAAGTTCATTTTGCTACTACCTTTATTCACACCACAATACTTAGCGATTGCAATCAGTGCGTAGGCAGTTGTCTGTGTGCTATACCACATATTATCTTGTGCCAGGTTGGCTGCAATTTCTTTCACCAGTGCGGTAGCTCTGTTGTTCTGACCTAACACCGCTTCTGTTTCCAGGATCATTGCCTTATCCCTCAGATCGGAACCAAAGGTGCCTCCCAGCTGATTATAAGCTTTTACCTCTGTGCCCAGGCCTTGCGTCAGACTGTTCGCAACCTCAGGTTGACCTGCCAGTTTATATGCTGCTGCCAGTCGCCATTTTGCAGGAACAGAAATGTATTTGAATTCTTTCAGCCTGTTCATTGCGCCTAGTTCAGGTACTTTAGCCAATGCTAACAGATACAAGCGATATGCTTGTGTGAGATCCCCACCATAGAAATTGGTAGTATTCGGCGCCCATGTATTAGCCTTGTTTTTCTGGTATTTCTTCCAGCCATCCAGTAATCCCGCAGGAATAGAATAGCCACGTGCCTGTGCTTCCACCAGGAAGTGACCACCATAGTTGGTACCCCACTCATCTGATTTAGGCTCTCCTGGCCAGTAGGCGAAGCCACCATCGGAGGTCTGGAAGGATCGCAGTTTATTGATACCCGCTTTTACGTTACGATCTATTTCTGCAACCTGACTGTCTTTCAGGTCCATCAGCTGATTCAATACCAGTTGCGGGAATACACCGGAAGTGGTTTGCTCTATACAACCATGTGGATAACCTATCAGCCATTGCAGGCGTTTGCCGAGGTTGAGACTAGGAATAGTACTCACCTCTAACACACCGGTATTGGTGCCGGCCATGCCTACAGGTGTATAATTTGTGCTCCAGCCTTTTACTGCTTCGAGCGTATATTCGCTAACGTTAGTAACGAATGGATTTGGATTTCGTACTTGTAATTCTACATTATCTTCTGCAGCTTCGCGGCCACTAACAGCCGTTACTTTGATTTTCGCAACGCCTGTCTGTGGTTTCACTTTTACATCGAAATAAACGATCTGTTCACCAGGAACAGGGAAGTTTACCGTCTTGGTGCGATCGCCTACAATTTCCAGCAATGCGTTGGTATTTAAGGTAACGGTGGCACTGCGTACTGTAGGTTCCAGTCCAAATACCGTTACTGGCAGCTGCATTGTTTCTGATGGTCCTAACACGCGAGGGGCAGAAGTCAGCAGCATGAGAGGTTTCTTCACAGCCACTTCTTTTTCTGCCTGACCATAGGCGCCATCTTGTCCTGCTACTACCATTGCTTTTACGGAACCGATGTAAGGAGGTAGTTTGAAGTTATGCGTTTGTTTCTGACCTGATTTCAGGTAGAATGGTCCCATATATTTCACTACAGGTTTAAAGCGGTTTGCTTTAGCTGCGCCTGCATTTCTGTTGAGGCCTTCGTCACCACCGATGCTAAGGATACGGTCCATATCCACCCCCCATGCACCGATTACATAGTCGAAGAGGTCCCAGGTTTTCACGCCCAGTGCTTCACGCGCATAGAAGGAGCTATGTGGATCAGGTGTTTTGAATCTGGTGAGATCTAACAAGCCTTCATCTACAATGGCGATGGTATAGGTCATGGCCTTACCACTGGCTTCACTTACGGTGATGCTGGCATCTGATTCTGGTTTCAGCTTGTCAGGCATGTTGATAACAGGCTTGAGGATAGTTTCAGGATCTTCTACGATGATAGGAATGGTTCCGTACATACGTATCGGAAGGTCGTTGATTGTTTGTGCATGCGGTTGCAGCAAACTAACGTTCACGTATATATTCGGCGCCATATTTTTGGCAGCCTTGAATTTATAGGTTGTCTGACCTTTCTGGGTAGTAATCCAGGCGGTTTGTAATACTTTACTTCCGGATTCAATGCTTATGAGGCCGCGTCCACCTTCACTGCTAGGAATGGTGAGTGTGATTTCCTCTCCGGTTTTATAAGTGGTTTTATTGGAAGTAAATACCAACATTGACGCTTCTGCAGGGTTTTCTTTCTGCACGCGTTCTGCCCATCCCGGGTAGTCGATATACACGGCTTTACCTGCGGTATGGCCGCTCTGCAAGTCTTTTACACGAATCAGGTACCTGCCCCATTCTGGTGAGTTGACACGAAGGTTCCATTTGCCTTTACCATTCTGCAGGGTAACGGTTTCTTTAGAGATTAGCTGGTTATAGCTATCCTGTGTAAAGTTGGAGTAATCGTCGTCATCTCCACCGTCCCACCACCATCTCCAGCGGATTTTGTAGAGTTCTACCTGTACATCTCTGCTGCCTCCGGTGTAATTACCTTTATCATCTACATCTACCAGGTCAACAGCATGTGCCTCATCTGTCAGCAGCATACCGGTTGTTCTATCGCCCTGAGGTATACGCAGACCTGCATAAGAAGTATATGGATTGTATGGCATGGAGAAATTATCGATACTAAAATCTCCGCCCGGCTCAAATACTTTTACTTCGAAGTTGGCTTTCAGCTGGCCAGGAGCTGGCTTACCCAGTTGTATGTTAGCGTTGATTGGCGCTGTACCATTTTCGCTAAGGGCGCCTTCGAAAATGGTTTTATTTTCTGCTTCAAACTTAGTAACAGGATCATCGAAGCTGAAGTCTGTAAAGCCTTTGAAGCTAGTTTTTTGTTGTGATAAGGAAACATCCACCTTCGCTTTGAGATGCTGGGCGGTGGCGCCAAACAGCCACATAGCGGATAGGGTGCCCGGAGAGCCTGATTTAGACAAGGAGTTGCTGCTACCAAAGTCCATTTTTATTTTCAGGCGATTAGGTTTCACTGTTTCTACACGTACATTTTTGGTAAATGTGGCGCCGCCTACTTTTACTTTTGCCAGCCAGCTACCGGTGATATCATCAGGCTGTGTGGCTGTAGCAAAGCTATAGAAGCCATTCAGGCTGGTATTGGAATTAATCCGCTTATAAAGCTGCCCTTTAGGGTTATAGAGCTCCATAGTTACCGGCATGTCTGCAGGTAATTTCTTCTCTTTATCTTCTAAAATAAAGGTCAGATAAATACTATCTCCCGGACGCCAAACGCCACGTTCTCCATAGAGGAAGCCTTTAATTCCTTGCTGCACTTCTTCTCCTTGTACATCAAAACGGCTCAATGGTAAGCTGCTACCATCATCTAATTTGAGATAGCCACGTTCAGTGCCTTTCTTCGCAACAAGCAGGTATGGCTTACGTTTCAGATCAAATGTTGCCAGACCATCGCCATCACTTTTGGTTTTAAATATTACCTGATTCTGATAATCCAGGAGCTCCAGTTCTACCGCCATCAAAGGTTTGGTGTCACGTATATCTGTAACGGCAACGAGCATACTGTTATCGTTACCACGTTTCGCTGTCAGGCCAAGATTGGAAGAGATAACGTTTCTGGTAACCCATTTGTCCCGGTTATAGTAAGAGCTGGTGCAAGGATCGTCTTTCTCGTTCCAGTTGAAGCCCATAGGGTAATAGTTATCATAGCGCTGCCAGAACTCATCGTCTTCATCTATTTTTTCCCCATAGTAAGAGTCGTCTTCATCTGAATAGTCTACTTCTCCGGTACTTGTTTTAGGTGTATCCTCTGATGCTGCTTTGCAGGAAGCCAGTGCATAGGCTCTTCTGAATCCAATGGTGATACGATAAATAGCGCCTGGTTCTGTACGAATCAGTTGATCCAGGTCCAGGAAGAACCTGTTCTTTTTATGAAGATTTATTGATTTGTCGTTATCGAGTCGAATGGTTTTTTCTACAACGGGCTTACCTACACGACGAATTTCTTCTGATCCGTTGAGGTCGTTTCTTTGCAGGTATTGTGGAATATTATTTTCATAAATTTTGATGATGGTAACATCTACAGCCTTCAGGTTCACGGCTTCAAAAGGCATAACCATTTTGTTGCTTTCCGGCAGTATCACACCTTTTCCAGGGATTTCTACAGAAGGGAGCGTGTTCTCAAAATTGACATTTGAAGTATATGTTTTTCCCAGTTTTCTATCTACGATATTGAGAATACCCTCGTTGATGACTACACTGTAATTACCTTCCAGACGGTTAGGTGCATAAACTTTTACCTCACTGCCATCGATGCTGTAACGAAGGTCAGATTGGCCGCTGATGCTAATTAATCCTTCCAGTGATTGGGCCATGCTGATAGGGTCAGAGAATTGAATCAGCAGGTGTTGCTCAGGATCTGACATCGCTTTTACATCCAGTACTTTAAAGTCACCAATAGCAGGCACTTCTATCTCCTGTTTACCATCATTACTGATATTTAAGGGTGCGCCTGACCATTTCAGTGTGAGTGTATTCGCCGAATTTCCCTGTTGGATATTTGACACAGTAAACCTGGAGAGATGTTCTGCAGGGCTGTGTTGCCAGGTGATAGGCAAGGCCTTTCCCTGATAGTTAGCAGTCATTATCTTCTCGATGGCTTGTGGTTGTTCAGCGTCGGCGGTGTTGACAACGCCAGTAAAAACCATTTTGTCCATAGAGTTTTGATCAGCAGATTTAAGACCGTTCAGGTCTACTGTAAAGGATGGTGATATTACCTTGAAATCAAAATCGAATGTTTTGAGTTCAGCTGGTACGTCCATCACTTTGCTCAGCTTAAACGAGGCTTTGTACTGCTTTCCGGGTTGCAGATTTTCATCAGGTCGGAATTCAATAGTAGTGGCATCTACCCAGTATGTTTTCCCTTTAATAGAAGGAGAAAAATCGAATACCTGCTTATCTAGCGGCTCATTCTGTGTATGTGTTACATTGGCTTGTCCGGCAAGATGTACACGGATGGCGCTCTGTTTTGATATTATACCGGCAGTATATGCTTCGATATATTTATCAAATTTCGCTGTGTCCTGCTTAGTAGTATGACAACTGCTAAACATCCACAACACTGCTACACAAAATAAGGATGCCAGAACGGCATAACGTATTTTTGGGAACATTAGGAAAGTATTACGGTGATTAACTTTATTGGATGCGAATATAACTATATTACCTGTCCCTTGCTCAGCCTGATGAATTTATTCACTGCCGACGGTAGTTCTTCTTCATAATGTGTTACATAAACCATTGTTACCGGCATATGTTCACATAGCTGTTCAATAACTTGTTTAAAATGTAGTTTTTGTTGGGTGTCAAGGCCCTGGCAAGGTTCATCAAATATTAACAGTGGTGGGTTCTTTACCAGCGCGCGAGCCAGTAATGTCAAGCGTTGCGAGCTTTCCGGTATTTGCTTGAAAGGTTGGTGTGCAAACTGGTTGATTCCCAGTATATCCATCCACGTTAGTGCAATGTTGCGTTGCTCTTCTGTAGCAGGTTTGGTGCTACCAATGATGTCTGAAAAACCAGAACATACTACTTGTAAAGAATTATCTCTCGCACCAAAATACTGATGTAATTCAGGCGATACAAAGCCTATTTTTTTCTTGATATCCCATATACTTTCTCCACTTCCTCTTCTGCGGTCAAATAGCCAGAGTTTATTCGCATATGCTTGTGGGTTATCCCCATTAACAAGACTGAGCAAAGTAGATTTACCAGCGCCATTATGGCCAAGCAGCGCCCATTTCTCGTTTTGTTTTACTGTCCAGTTAATATCTTTCAGGATAACGTTTTCACCGTATTTGATGTTGATATTTTCCATGCGGATAATATCTTCAAATGCAAATTCTTGTCTGTTGGCAACTAAAGCGGCAATTTTTCCCGCTTCGAGCTGAGGTAATTCCGGCGCAGCTTCCTGTGCTATCGGCAGCTGTAAATATGCCTCCCTGGTATATCTACCAGTAATCTTACCATTCTCCAGTGTAAGCACATGGGTTATATGTTCTGGAATTTCTTGTGGAGATGTGGATAATATCACAGTAGTTCCACTGGCAATGATTTCATTAACCATGCTGGTAAAATCCTTTCGGGTTTGTACATCCAATCCGATATAGGGATTGTCGAGCATGAGCAACTGTGGCCGTTTGAGCAAAGCAGCTGCTATCATTACTCTGCGGGTTTCGCCATTTGAAAGTTTAATAAGGCGTTTAGCCAGTAGTGGCTGTATTTTTAAAGCGCTTAGCAATACTGGAATTTCCGTAATGCCCAGGTGTTCCTGTACAGTAGGAGAATTATCAGCGTCCATGCTGTTAAAGCGCTGCTGATAATAGAAATCAGTAGTGGTATTAGAGAGATTTTTAAATGTATGATGATGACCTACATATGCGATCAGGTTACGATAATTGAAATAAGGATCGGTGACGGTATTCACCTGACGCCAGGCCTCATAAAAATAGTATTGAATACTGCCGTTTATGATATTAAACTTACCTAGAATAGTGTTTAACAAGGCAGTTTTCCCTGAGCCACTAGGGCCGGTGATCGCCCATTGTTCGTTGGGTTGAATTTCCCAGGAAAGGCCGTCAAAAAGTGTTTTGTCTAAATATCTTGTAGTTATATGTTCCAGAGAGAGGAACGGGTTAATGCTGGTTCCCATGATTGCACTGTTGTTTAGTGATTAGTCTGGCGGGTAAAATTAACAGGATTATTCAAAGCTTCTATTATTTTTATGACAAAGATTCGCTTATGAAGAAAAGATTGATCCTACCACTTTTATTGGGGGCAGGGATGTATGTAGATGCACAACAAATAGTACAGAGAGAGCCGGTAATTGCCGGCATGGTAGCCGAAGTGCGCGCGGATAGCCTGGAAAGTTATATCCACCAACTCGTTAGCTTTGGCACTCGCAACACCCTCAGTTCCACTACTGATAAAAAGAAGGGCATCGGCGCCGCCAGGAACTGGGTGCTGGAAAAGTTCAAATCCAATATCCCTGCTTCAGGAGGGCGTTTATCTGTGCAGCTGGACACCATCACACTGCCAGCTGATGGCAAACGTATTGACGTGCCGGTAAACCTGGGAAATGTAATGGCTACCTTAAAAGGCACCGATCCCCTGGATAAGCGTATATACATCGTTACTGGACATCTTGATAGTCGCGCTACCGACGTAATGGACCGCACTATTGATGCACCCGGTGCAAACGATGATGGCAGCGGCGTAGCTGCACTGATAGAAATGGTGCGCGTGATGAGCCGTCATCCTTACCCTGCCACCATCGTTTTTGTGGCGGTAAGCGGCGAAGAGCAAGGCTTACAAGGCTCTGATCATCTTGCAGACAGGGCTGCCAAAGAAAACTGGCAGGTAGATGCTATGCTCAATAACGATATGATCGGACAGAATTCTTCCAGTGAAACAGACCTGCATGATAATACCCGTGTGCGTGTCTTCTCCGAAGGTATTCCTGCCACAGCAGATGAAAAGCAACTGGCTTTCATCAAACAGGTAGGTATGGAAAATGATGGAAATGCCCGACAACTGGCCCGTTACATTAAGGAAACAGGAGAAAGATATGTGGATAACCTGAACGTAATGTTGATTTATCGCAACGATCGTTTTCTTAGAGGCGGTGATCATACGCCTTTTGTAAAACGTGGTATGACAGCTGTGCGGATCACAGATATGTACGAAAATTTTGACCATCAGCATCAGACCATTCGCAAGGAAAAAGGTGTTCAGTATGGAGACCTCCCTGAATTCATGGATTTCGAATACCTGCGTAAGAATACGGCCTTGAATCTCGCTGTGCTGGCCAGTTTGTCCACAGCGCCTTCGAAACCACAGGAAGTAAAACTGGATGTGAAACAACTGACCAATTACAGTCGCCTGTATTGGGCCGCATCGCAGCAAGGCCGGCCTAAAGGTTACTATGTGCTGATGCGTGAAACCAGTAGTCCGGTATGGCAGAAGAAATTTTTTACCACTGCTACAGAGCTGACAATTCCATATTCTAAGGATAACTACCTATTTGCAGTGCAGGCAGTAGGAGAAAATGGAGCAGAGAGTCAGGCTGTATTTCCTGGTATTGGCAGGTAATTATTATTTTAGTAGAAAAATAGGTATATGCGTTGGGAGATAAAGAAATTCGATGAACTAAATACTACAGAACTCTATGCCATATTGCATTTGCGCAGTGAAATCTTTGTAGTGGAACAGAACTGTCCTTACCAGGATATGGATTATTCTGACCAGAAGGCATTGCACCTGATGGGGTATGATGAACAAGGCCGCCTGGCGGCATATACACGCTTATTTGATAAGGGCATCAAGTTTACGGAAGCCTCTATCGGGCGGGTAATTACTGCTTCTTTTGCGCGCGGAAAGGGTACTGGAAGAGCGTTGATGGAAGAATCTATCCGGCAGGTGTATGAGCATTTCGGAATGCAACCAATCAGGATCGGGGCGCAGCAGTACTTGGAGAAATTCTATGGCAGCCTGGGTTTTAAGACCGTCAGCGAAATGTATTTAGAAGATAATATTCCGCATGTGGAAATGCTGAAGTAAAATAAAAAGGGTCTCTACTTAGTAGAGACCCTTTTGTTATTTTTTAGGTATTTTCTTCTTTTCTACTGGTGGATGATAATGTTCCCTGATCTTGTAGAATGGGATCACATATGAAATCGTGTATTGCATATCCAATACTGCGCGTTTATCACCACTACCGAATCCTGGAATTGCCAGCGGCGTGAAGTTGTCGGTTTTTACCGTATTTAAAAGAATTCTTTCTCTGAGATTCCAACCCAGGTATAAGTTTTTCAGTACTTCTGTTTTCAACCCTATTACCAGCTCCACCCAATGGGCGTTGGCATTGGTTTTAGGAAAACTACCACTTAGCTGATCTCCCCAGTAAGGCGCGTGTATGGTATAACTGGGAACTTGGTAATTAAAATGTGAAAACCCGTAACGCAGGCCACCAAAGAACATATTGCCTTCTTTGGGGAATTGCCTTTTCAGGAAATTATAGTCAAACCCTACGGTGGCGTACATGCCATTTCCTTTGTAAGTGTAGTTGGTATCGGTATGCGGTGTATTACCGTAACCGCCTTCCAGGGCTATGTACCAGCGGGTATTCAGACGAAGATCGGCAACCACAGTATATTCCTGGCGGTAAGGATAGTAGATGTTATTCACAATACGGCCAAGGTCAACGCCTACACGCAGCCCTCCTGGAATGAGCCAGGAGCTGTCTTTAGGCGGTAACACCACTGCTTTAATAGTGCTGACATGCGTGGTATCTGTTGACTTTGCAGGAGGAGTTACTGGCTTTTGTTGTGCCATAAGCCCCATGCTGCAAAGGCAGCTACTCATTAAAATAGAAAAGATTAACGTGCGTGTCATTGCTATTGGTTACTGACTTTTGAAGAATTTGTACTGAGTCTATTAAATGTCGTGTGGCGAATACCGTATCCAGATTATAGATCGTGCCAAAGCCACATCCTGCGGATATGAACTTAGGCTGACGTGTATAGATGAAGGTTACAGTATCTGCCTGTAATAAGGAATCTGCACGCAGGTAAAACTTACTGGTGTCAGCTGCCGGCGACAGATTAAAGTATGCGTTGTTGGTGGCTGAATTTTTAAGCAGCGTATCCCTGTTCAGTGCCAGTGTGGTCACTGCTCTGAAAGTGGTGTCCCATACAAAGCCAAGACTATCCCTCATGAAAGCTACGTGCACAGTGGCTTGCATCGTTTGGTCGCAAACTTTGGTCTCGTCTTCACAGGCGATGAATCCGAATAGTAACGCGCCGGCAATAAAAAGTCTAAAAATGTTCTTCATGCTGAAATTTGCGTTGGCAATATATTAAATTCCCAGCTCCTTTTTCAGAAAACGCGCCGTATGGCTGTCTTTACAGGTGCTCACCTGCTCAGGTGTGCCCGTGCAAAGGATAGTTCCACCACCTGCGCCACCTTCTGGCCCTAGGTCTACAATGTAATCTGACATCTTGATAACATCAAGATTATGTTCAATTACCAACACGGTATTTCCTCTATCTACCAATTTATTCAGCACGGTCAGCAACAATTGAATATCTTGGAAATGCAGACCTGTAGTAGGTTCGTCAAGGATATAAATTGTTTTGCCGGTATCTTTCTTAGAGAGTTCTGTAGCCAGTTTAACGCGCTGAGCTTCACCACCGGATAGCGTTACCGCTGATTGTCCGAGGGTAATATACCCCAGGCCTACATCCTGCAGTGTTTTGATTTTGCGGTGAATCCAAGGTACGGCCTGGAAGAATTCCACGGCCTCGTCTACGGTCATGTCCAGAACATCGGAGATAGACTTGCCTTTATAGCGGATTTCGAGCGTTTCACGGTTATAACGGCGACCATTACACTTTTCGCAGTGTACATAAACATCCGGGAGGAAGTTCATTTCGATCACACGCATGCCACCGCCTTCACAAACATCACAGCGGCCAGTTTTCACGTTGAAGGAGAAACGACCGGCATTGTATCCACGGATCTTCGCTTCAGGCACCTGTGCAAACAGGGTGCGTATATCTGTAAAGAATCCGCAATAGGTAGCAGGGTTGCTTCTAGGGGTACGGCCTATTGGCGATTGATCTATCTCAATTACTTTATCAATATTTTCCAGTCCTTTTATGGTTTTGTAAGGCATGGGTACTTGTTTGGAGTCGTACGCATGCTTAGAAAGGATAGGATATAATGTTTCATTAATGAGCGTTGATTTACCACTACCGGATACGCCTGTAACGCAGATAAAAGTTCCCAGCGGGAATTTTACGTTGACATTTTTCAGATTGTTGCCAGTGGCGCCTTTCAGCTCGAGGAAGTTGCCATTGCCTTTTCGTCTTTCAGGGATTGGTGATTCCGTTCTGCCACTGAGATAGCCGGCTGTAGGCGTATTGAGTTTCAGTATTTCTTTTGGTGTGCCGGCTGCCACGATGCGGCCACCGTGTACACCTGCGCCAGGACCAATATCCACGAGGTGATCGGCATGCAACATGATGTCTTTATCATGTTCTACTACGATCACGGTATTGCCCATGTCTTTGAGGTTGCGAAGTGCATCTATCAGCTGCATATTATCGCGCTGATGGAGGCCAATGCTAGGCTCATCAAGGATATAGGTGATGCCCATCAGCTGAGAGCCGATTTGGGTGGCTAGCCTGATACGCTGTGATTCGCCACCACTAAGTGTTCTGGTGGCACGATTCAGTGTCAGGTAGCTGAGACCTACATTCAGCAGAAACCCAAGGCGTTCACGGATTTCTTTCAGGATATCTTTTGCGATGACATTCTGTTTATTTTCCAGTCTGTCTTCGATATTGGTAAACCATTGCTGGAGTTTGTCCAGGTCCATGTTGCCGAGTTCGGAGATATTGCGCTCATCTACTTTGAAGTAGAGGCTTTCTTTTCTGAGTCGGGTGCCATTACATTCCGGACAGGTATTGAGGTGCATGAAGCCTTCTGCCCAGGTGCGTACATGGTCGGAAGCCGTATCATTAAAGAAGCGGCGAACGGTATTTACGACACCTTCGAAGTCTACAGAATATTTTGTAACATCTTCTGTGGCGGCAGCGGAGAAGTCAACATCTTCTTCCAGTTTCCCATTTTCATCGCCGAAAAGCAATACGTTGAGCGCTTTTTGTGGGATATCGGAAATAGGGCCGGTGAGAGAGAATTTATATTTTTTAGCGAGTTTCTCTACCTGTTTGAAGGTATAGGTATCGCGTGATTCGCCGAGTGGTTTGAGGCCGCCATCATTGAGGGAAACGTTGTAATCAGGGATTACTTCGTCCATACTGATTTGATAGATGGCGCCCAGGCCTTTACAGCGCGGGCATGCACCATAAGGGGAGTTGAAGGAGAAGGTATTGGGAGATGGCTCTTCATAAGAGATTCCGGTATCTTCACACATCAATTGTTTACTGTACTGGCTTACCTTTCCGCTGTCGTGGTCCTGGATGAACAGCAGGCCTTTACCCATGGTCAGCGCTTTCTGAACGCTTTGACTGATGCGGGTGCGGGCATCTTCTGTTACCTGGATACGATCGATCACGAGTTCTATGTCGTGGATTTTGTAGCGGTCTACCTGCATTCTTTCTTTCAGGTCGAGGATTTCTCCGTCTACACGGACTTTGAGATATCCTTGTTTGCGTACCTGTTCGAAGAGTTCGCGGTAATGGCCTTTACGCCCGCGGATGAGTGGGGCGAGTATAACCAGTTTTTTCTTGTTATAATTTTTAAAGAGATGATCAATGATTTCTTCTTCCGAAAACCTGGTCATTCTTTTATTGGTATTGTAGGAATATGCGACACCAATACGAGCATACAGTAATCGGAGGAAGTCATAGATCTCCGTGATGGTACCTACGGTGGATCTTGGGTTTTTGTTGGTCGTTTTTTGTTCAATGGAGATCACCGGTGAAAGTCCGGTAATTTTGTCCACATTGGGTCTTTCCATGTCGCCGATGAACTGTCGGGCATATGCGGAGAAGCTTTCCATGTAACGGCGTTGACCTTCAGCGTAGATGGTATCGAACGCCAGTGATGATTTTCCGCTGCCACTGATACCGGTTATTACGACCAGTTTATTCTTTGGCAACTGCAGGTCCAGATTTTTCAGATTGTGTTCCCTTGCGCCGAATACGGCGATATGGTCATCTGAATGTCCCTGTGGAGCTAAAGCAGCGGTTACATTCTCTTTTTTCTTTGCCATAATAGTCGAGGTGTCCACAAAGTGCATTCCCTGCTTGAATTTATAGTTTCCAGGTTAGCAGCATCTTTAAGAAGCAGGTGAATGGTGGACAGGAATTAAACTACTAAGCTACGTCATTTTGAGCAAAGAAAGAGGGGCACAAAATGGGCCTGCCGAAAAATGCGGCAGGCCGAATAAAATTTGGGTTAATCTGATTCAGGTAGCAATATGTCAATCGAAATCATCCTGAATAAAGTTGGTAATTAATAGGTGTATCAGATTGAGATACAAATATAAGAAGGTGGAAAATGCCTAAAAACCGTGATTTCACCTTCATTTTGCTGATTTTTCACGGGGAAGTGAATGAAAAAAAGCGATGTCTGCGGGAGACATCGCCTTTAATATTATATAAAGACGTAATGGTTTACGCTTTGTATTTTTTGAAAACGCAGATAGCGTTGTGACCACCAAAGCCGAAGGTATTACTCATAGCAACGTTAACTTCACGTTCCTGTGCTTTACCGAGGGTGAGATTGAGGTTTGTAGGAATACCTTCACCTAATACGGTAGTATTGATGGTTGGAGGTATGATATTTTCCTGTGTTGCTTTGATACAAGCGATAGCTTCGATAGCACCGGCAGCACCGAGGAGGTGACCAGTCATGGATTTGGTGGCGCTGATATTTACTTTTTCAGCGTGTTCACCGAATGCAGATACGATAGCTTTCAGTTCGGAGATATCACCTACAGGAGTAGAGGTGGTGTGAGAGTTGATATAATCAACATCAGCGGTTGTGATACCAGCATCTTCCAGTGCCTGTTCCATACCCAGTCTTGCGCCGAGGCCTTCAGGGTGGGTAGCAGTCAGGTGGTAGGCATCGCAGGTCATTGCGCCGCCGATCATTTCACCGTAGATGGTAGCACCTCTGGCGATAGCATGTTCGTATTCTTCCAGGATGATAGCGCCAGCACCTTCGCCCATTACGAAACCATCACGGTCAGTATCGAAAGGACGTGAAGCGGTGGATGGATCTTCGTTGCGGGTAGATAATGCTTTCAGTGCGTTAAATCCGGCAATACCGGCACGTGTTACAGGTGCTTCAGAGCCACCGGTAACAATTGCATTGGCTTTACCAAGGCGGATATAATTGAATGCATCCACCAGCGCGCTGCTGGAAGAAGCACAAGCAGAAACAGTACAGAAGTTGATACCCATGAAACCGTATTTCATGGCAATCTGGCCGGCAGCGATGTCGGAAATCAGTTTCGGAATGAAGAACGGATTGAATTTAGGTACAAAGTTAGCTGCGGCAAATTCAACGATTTGTTCTTCGAACGTCAGCATACCGCCGTTTCCGGATGCCCAGATAACGCCGACTTTAGTTTTATCGATACCTTCTTTATCGAGGCCTGCATCGAGAACCGCTTCCTGTGCAGCCGCCATAGCGTACTGAGTGAAGTTGTCCATTTTGCGGGCTTCTTTTTTCTCCATGTATTTTTCCACATCAAAATTTTTCACTTCACAGGCAAATTTTGTTTTGAACTCTGTAGTGTCAAATTTTGTGATAGGACCGGCGCCACTAACGCCCGCTTTTAAGTTGCTCCAAAAAGTATTTACATCATTCCCGATAGGTGTTAATGCCCCCAAGCCGGTGATCACAACCCTTTTCAGTGTAACAGTACGCATATTTTTTACTTTATATAAAAAAAGTTAGAGCGCAAATTTAGTCACTTATTGTTATGAATAATCATAATCATTAAGATATTCTGATATAATATCTCAGTAAACCCCTAAAAATCAACTGGGGCAAAGGATTTGAGTCCCCTGCCCCGGCTAATAAAAGTATTTATTTCTTAATTTATAGGTTCTTGATCTATCAGGCCGCCACCAACACAGGCTCCTGAACCACGGTGATCCTACCCGTACGCCCCTTCAGGAAAGCCGCAATTTCTTCATCCGTATTGAATTTATTTCCAATATTCACAAAATGACGTGCCAGCAAGTCATAACGCTTACGCATCAGCCAAAGCCATACATGTAAAAAATGTATCCCATCAAAAACAATCGCCTCATTGGTAATATACTGGTCAAGCGTCTTTTTGAAATATACCGGATGGTCTGTCCAGTGCATATTGGGCTTGTCGTGATGACTGATATGATAACCGTCGTTCCAGCATTTGTGATTGTATTTGGTATTGATACAGGTAATACTGTTTTTGTAGGCATTGTCCGGATCCTCGGCGCTAATAAAGGCGTGTTGCGCCCAATTACCCACCATCATAATAATCCTGGAAATAATAAAAGGCAATATAAACACCACAAATGTTGCCGGAAAGTTAATGAAAGAGAGTCCAACGCAAGCGGCAATAAAAAAGAGCTCACCTCTTACAGAACGCATCAGCAAGCGTTTTCTCTTCTTCCTTACAAAATAGGTGCACAGATGATATACGCCCGCAAAGAAGAAACTGCCCAGATAGTGCATAAAACCACGGAATGAATCGCGTTGGTACGACATGGTAGAACTTTCGTCTTCCGGCATATTGTTTTCGGGATGGTGCATCCCGATATGGTGACTGTAATAGGTTTCCGGTGTTTGTCCGAATAAAGGACCGATGACCCATGGCAAATAATGGTTCATGAACTGGAATTTCCTTTCGAAGAAAACGCGGTGACTGGTGCAGTGCAACATCAAGCCAAACGGGCCTTTGAACACAACATTATTCAGGTATTGATATGCAATAGCAGCAACCCACCACACCCAGTTATTCACATTTGGAATGTATAACAGTATGGCTAACGGCCACAGTGTGAAGGTAATTTTCAAAGTAAGGTATACAAACGGAAGATCACGCTCGTCACGGATAAAACGCTTGAAAAATTTATCTGACGCCGATTCTATATCAGGTTTAATATATACAGGATCGGTAAGTTGGAGAAGTTGCTTCATGAAAATCTGTTAAAGTTGGCCACAGTGCTACCTGCCTCCAGGTGATCAATTCTCGTTACTGATGACTATAACGATATTATCCAATGGATATTATCCCGTACAGACATTTATATCTCAGTAAGGTAAGCATTTTAAAATGGTCTGCCACTATTTTCGTAATTTCCGCCCCCGGAAAACTACGGGAATCGAAAATCTGGATGTTAACTGCCTGGTTTTCAGTTTCGAACTGTCCAAAAAAATCTCCTAAATGAAGAGACTTACGCTCAAGGATGTGGCCAGAATGGCTGGCGTAGCCCCAAGTACGGTATCATTTGTATTAAATGGAAAAGCAAAGCAGATGCGGATCCGTGACGAAGTAGCCCAAAAAATCATGGGTGTCGTTAATCAATCCGGATACGAGCCCCATCGTGTAGCGGTGAATCTGCGTACAGGTCAGTCCAAAACGTTAGGACTGATCGTGGAAAGCATTTCTGGTAGCTTCTTTGCCAGTCTTGCCCGTACTATTGAGTCTGAAGCCGAAAAATTAGGTTACAATGTGGTGTACTGCAGCACCGAAAATAATGCAGAAAAAGGTGGAGAACTAATCCGCATGCTGGGCCGGCAGATGGTAGATGGCTACCTGATCACGCCTGCTCCTGGTATGGAGAGTGATATACGCAGACTGGTGCAAATGCATAAGCCAGTAGTGCTGATGGATAGCTATTTCCCTAATATCCGCGCCCCTTATGTGCTGATAGATAATTTCCATGGTGTGCAGCTGGGCATGAACCACCTGTTTAGCAAAGGATACAAAAAAATCGGATATGTTACCGTTGATGTATCGCTGGTACAGTTGGCAGAACGTCAACGTAGCTACATACAGGCACTCAAAAAACAAGAAATCCCTTTCCGTAAAAAACGAGTACTGGAGCTGAGCTACCACGATAGCCGTGAACAATCACTGCAGCAGTTGGAGAAATTCATCCGCGAAAACCGTGATCTGGACGCTATTTTCTTCGCTACCAATTATCTGGGGATATTAGGACTGGAGGCCATCGGGCGCTTGAAACTCAGTATGCCTAAGCAAATGGGCGTTCTTTGCTTCGATGACCATGATATTTTCAGGTTGTATCCACCAGGTATCACTGTCATCGAGCAGCCAATAGAAGGTATCGCTAAAACGGCCATCACACTGCTAATGCAGCAATTGAACAAGCAGCAGGGCAGCATTAAACAGGCGCAGGTAGCACTTCCTGGTAAACTGATTGAAAGGGGCTCCGCTTGAGCCCCCGATGCCGCTCAAAAAAAATAACCAGCACTTGTTGGTACATCTGAAAAAAAATAAATACTTTTATTTATTAGGCTTAGTGAGAGATAGTAAAGATTCGCCATGAATCTTTTTTTAAAATACCTGTGCTAAATCGATTTTGTTAAAGTTTTTCCATACAGATAAATAAATATGAAAAAAGTTGGATTGCTAGTAGCAGCTTTATTGGTCATGAATGGCGTAAGAAGCCAGACAGTTGATAAAGTAACAGACCCGGCAGACTGGGTAAACACTTTAATGGGTTCAGACTCAAAAGTTAGTTTATCTAACGGTAACACCTACCCTGCCATTGCATTACCATGGGGAATGAATTTCTGGATGCCCCAAACAGGTAAAATGGGCGATGGTTGGGGATATCAGTATACTGCTGATAAAATCCGCGGGTTCAAACAAACACACCAACCATCTCCATGGATCAACGACTATGGCCAGTTTGCCATCATGCCGGTAACAGGTACCATGAAGTTTGATCAGAATAAAAGAGCCAGCTGGTTTTCTCATAAAACGGAAACAGCCAAACCATATTATTATAGTGTATACCTGGCAGATGCTGATGTGACCACAGAAATCACTCCTACCGAAAGAGCCGCTCAGCTTAGGTTTACCTATCCTGCTACTGATAGTGCTTTCCTGGTGGTAGATGCCTTTGATAAGGGCTCCTATATCAAAATCATCCCGGAAGAAAAGAAAATTATTGGTTACACAACCAAGAACAGTGGCGGAGTACCAGCGAATTTCAAAAACTATTTCGTCATCTATTTTGATAAACCTTTTACGACCAGCACCATCTGGAATGACAGCGTTATCGTTGCAAACGTAAAAGAACTACAATCCAATCATGCTGGCGCTGTTGTTGGTTTTAAAACAACAAAAGGTGAGAAAGTTACTATCAGGACCGCATCTTCCTTTATCTCTTTTGATCAGGCAGAACTGAACCTGAAAAATGAAATTGGCAATGATAACTTTGATGTAACCAAGAGCAAGGCCAAAGCAATATGGAATAAGGAACTGGGCCGACTCGCGGTTTCCGGCGGCACTCCAGAGCAAGTGAGTACCTTTTATTCTTCACTATATCGCGTGCTGCTTTTCCCGCGTAAGTTTTATGAGCTGAATGCTAAAAACGAAGTAGTGCATTACAGTCCTTACAACGGCGAAGTATTACCAGGTTATATGTTTACTGATAACGGCTTCTGGGATACTTTCAGAGCGGTACATCCTTTCTTCACACTGATGTATCCTAGTCTGAGCGGCCATATCATGGAAGGACTTGCCAATGCCTACAAAGAAAGCGGCTGGCTCCCTGAATGGGCCAGTCCTGGTCACCGCGATTGTATGATTGGCTCCAACTCTGCCTCACTTATCGCTGACGCCTATATTAAAGGTATTCGCGGATATGATATCAACACGCTTTATCAGGCTATCCTGAAAAACACAGAAAATGAAGGCCCTCTGGAGTCTGTAGGTCGTAAAGGTGTGAAGTACTATAACACATTAGGTTACATTCCTTATGATGTTAAGATCAATGAAAACACTGCACGTACATTGGAATATGCTTACGACGACTTCACTATTCTGCAGCTGGCAAAAGCATTGAATCGTCCAAAGGCTGAACTGGAGCGATTTGCCAAGCGTTCACAGAACTTCCGTAATGTATTTGATCCGGAAACAAAACTGATGCGTGGCCGCAACCAGGATGGTAAATTCCAAACGCCTTTCAATCCATTTAAATGGGGAGATGCGTTTACAGAAGGTAATGCCTGGCATTATACCTGGTCTGTATTCCATGATATTAATGCGTTATCCACACTCATGGGTGGTAAAGAATCTTTCATAAAAATGCTGGATACTGTATTTACCATGCCGCCTGTATTTGATGATAGCTACTATGGTACTACCATTCACGAAATCCGTGAGATGCAGATCATGAACATGGGACAATATGCACATGGCAATCAGCCTATTCAACACATGATTTACCTGTATAACTATGCTGGCCAACCATGGAAAACACAATACTGGGTTCGTCAGGTAATGGAGAAATTATATAAAGCAACTCCTGATGGCTATTGTGGTGATGAAGATAACGGGCAGACATCTGCCTGGTATGTATTTTCCGCTATGGGCTTCTATCCTGTTTGTCCGGGTACACCACAATATGTACTGGGTACGCCGCTCTTCTCCAAACTCACTATGACCCTGGAAGATGGAAAAGTGATGGAGATTGAAGCACCACACAACAGCGAGAAAAATCTCTATGTACAAAAAGCAGAACTTAACGGAAAAGAATATACGAAGAATTGGATTGGTCATGCAGACCTTCAGAAAGGCGGCAAGCTGATCTTCAATATGGGCAGCGAGCCACAGAAGAGCAGAGGTGCTGATCAGGCAGACTATCCATATTCTTTCTCAACAGCGAATAAGTAAACACTGAATATATCATTTACGAACTATTTCATTGTTCACTGTAAATATTTCATCCCGATTCTTCGGGATGTCTTTTTTTAAGCCATTTAAATATCAACCATGAAGCAAATACTATTACCTGTTTTTCTGCTTGCCACCTTGCATACTTATGCACAGGAAGATGTGTTGCAGTACGTAAAACCCATTACTGGTACGCAACGTATGGGGCATACCTATCCCGGCGCCACGGTGCCTTTCGGGGCTGTGCAACTCAGTCCTGAAACTGATACCATTCCCTATGAAATGAACGGAAAATATAACCCGGATGTTTATAAATATTGTGCAGGTTATCAGTACGAGGATAAAACAATTGTAGGCTTCTCTCATACACATTTCAGTGGTACGGGGCACTCCGATCTTGGAGATATATTGATCATGCCTACGGTCGGCAAATTACAATTAAATCCAGGTACGGCAGATCATCCTGAAAGCGGCTATCGTTCTACGTTTTCACACAGTGATGAAGTGTCGGCACCAGGCTATTATAAAGTAAAACTCCAGGAGCCAGACGTTACCGCTGAAATGACAGCTACCAATCGGGTGGGTTTTCATAAGTATACTTTCAATGCTGGTGGCCCCGCACATATCATTCTGGATATGATGTACAACATCTATAATTATGAAAATAAGAATGTATGGACGTATATCCGTGTTGAAAATGACTCTCTGATAACTGGTTTTAGGCAAACTAACGGTTGGGCACGTACGAGAACGGTGTATTTTGCTATTGCCTTCTCCAAACCATTTAAAACATATGGTCAGCGTAATTATGCCAATGATGTGTATCGTGGCTTCTGGCGTAAGTTTGATCAGACAAAGAATTTTCCTGAAATGGCCGGAAAGCAGATCCGCGCTTATTTCGACTTTGATGTAAAACCTGGCGATAATGTAGAATTAAAAGTGGCACTTTCTCCGGTAAGCACTGCTGGCGCATTGAAGAATTTGGCCGCAGAAGCACCAGGGTGGGACTTCTCCACTGTAAGAAATTCCGCAGCATCTCTCTGGACAAAAGAATTAAATAAAATACATATCGAATCTTCCAGTAAAGAAGAAAAAGAAAACTTCTATACTGCCATGTATCATGCGTTTATCAATCCTACCACTTATATGGATGTAGATGGAAACTATCGTGGATTGGATATGAATGTTTATAACACAAACGGATATACGAATTATACAACATTTTCCTTGTGGGATACCTATAGGGCTTTGCATCCTTTCTTTAATGTGATACAACCTTCGCGCAATGCGGATATGGTGCGTTCCATGCTGTCACATTATGAGCAAAGTGCACAACATATGTTGCCAATCTGGGCACATTATGCAAATGAAAACTGGTGTATGATCGGTTATCATAGTGTTTCCGTTATTGCAGATGCTATCATGAAAGGGAATGCGCCTTTTGATGCCAACAAAGCCCTGGACGCTTGCATAACCACCGCCAGACATCGTTCTTACGATGGGCTGGGTTATTACATCGACAAAGGTTATATCCCTGAGGATAAGGAAGGTTCTTCTGTATCTAAAGTGCTGGAGTATGCTTACGACGACTGGTGCATAGCGCAGGTGGCTAAAAAATTAGGGCGGCAAGAAATCTACGATGAATTCATCAAACGGTCTTTGAACTATAAAAATGTTTACGATCGAAGCACTGGTTTTATGCGTCCTCGATTAAGCGATGGTAACTTCAAGCAGGATTTTGATCCTCTGCAAACACATGACCAGGGCTTCATTGAAGGGAATGCATGGAACTATAGTTTATACGTTCCTCAATATCCTGCAGATATGATTACCATGATGGGGGGCAAAAAAGCATTTGCGCGTCATCTGGATTCCTTATTCACCATGGAGTTGCCGGATAAATATTTTGCAGAAACAGAAGATATTACCAGAGATGGAATCATCGGAAATTATGTTCATGGAAACGAGCCTTCTCACCATGTAGTATATCTTTATAATCATACGGACCAGCCTTGGAAAACGCAGGACAGAGTGCGTATGATATTGAAGAAGATGTATCACCCTGGTCCTGATGGATTAGGTGGTAATGATGACTGTGGGCAGATGAGTGCCTGGTATATATTTTCTTCTTTAGGTTTTTATCCGATGTGTCCGGGTTCTGATCAGTATGAGCTGGGAAGTCCGGCTGTGGATAAAGCCACATTGCAGCTAGAAAACGGCAAAACCTTTGTGGTGGAAGCTAAGAATCAGAGCGATAAAAACGTGTATGTACAGCAGGTATTACTGAATGGCAAGCCGTGGAAACAGCTGACTATTTCACATGCAGATATCATGAACGGTGGTACGCTGACGTTTGTGATGGGAGCTAAAGCGAAGGACTATACGAAATAAGATTAAATGGATATAAACTAAAAGGTCACTTCGGGAGAAGTGACCTTTTAGTTTTATTTAATAGATTCCTGCTTTATTCTTTCGAAGACTTCTCTGATAGAGGTTTCTATGATTGTTTTCTGGTCTTGTTTGGTTAGATGATGAGTATATTCAAATGAAAAAGATTTATCATGCCCTGTCCTGATAACATAGTTCATTCGCAGGAAATCTATAAAAATTCCTTCTTCTATATTAAAGGAAGACCTTGAGTTGAAATTATATTCCTCAAGTGAAATAACAATACCTATTGAATGAATCACGTCCGATTCCGATTCCTTTACAATGTTTTGATTGGATTCATCATTTTCTTTTATACATGAATCAAGTTCCTGAAGGGTTTTAAAATATTCACTATTTAGGATGTAAGTAGTCTCCCTGCTTTTAAAGAGGCTGTTAAAAATATTGCAGCCTTCCGCAAATTGTTGAAAAAGCCCCTTAATGTCGGAATTACTATATACTCCAAAAGCATTTACTGTATTCCTGTAAAGCGTTTGGTGTTTCTGTGCTAAAGTTTCTTTCATCCAAAGCTCTATTTCCTTTTTGAGATCTGCATCTTCATCCAGAATTTCACCTGTAGCTGCTTTGATGTATAATTCCAAACTCCATATCAGTTGTTTTTCTATATATGATATGAAGACATCTAAATCACCAATATCGGCATCATTTAATGCATTGAGGTAATTCTTTTTGTCATCAGATTTAATAATTACAGGAGGATAATTATGTCTTAATAGAACATAATTCATTAACAACCTGGACATTCTTCCATTTCCATCATCAAAAGGATGCATTCTTACAAACCGATAATGTAGCAAAGCTGCCAGCTGCACAGGATGTAAGCCTCCGCCTTCCTCCTCTTTTCTGTACCAGTCTACCATATCCTGCATTTCAGCAGGCGTGGCGTCTGGGGATGTATAGTGGAAAATTTTTCCATTTGAAAGCTGTACGTGATTGGGAGATGTTTTGTAAACACCGACCTGTATTTGCTTGCGGGAGAGCTGACCGGTGGCTGTTATAGCATCTCTCCAATAAGGTCGAACCAATAAAACTTCGTGTAAATTTCTTATTGCAGATTTAGAAAGTGGTCTTTCCTTATCATCAGCCATTTCCTGAATTATTTCGAATGCCACATCATGTGCCTTCATCTCTTCATACTCGCGAAAGTCGTGGTTGCCGGTAGTCTTATCAAAAATGAGCAATAATTTTGTTTCGCCATAAGTAAGTGTATTACCCTCAATATGATTGGAGTTATAGTTGAATTCCAGCCGCACTTTTCTGTTAATGCGGTCTCTGAATTCGGGCTTAATCGGCTCAAAACCCTTTAGCCTTTCAGCGAGTTCATTTATTTTCAGAAGGTAATTGTTCATAACAGCCGATGGGGTAAATATTACTATGAATTTCCTCAAAAAATCTGGCGCCACCAAATCTCTTGAGAAGCGGCTTAAATTTTAAACATAAAAAAGGCGGCCTCCCCAAAGCTTGGAGAGGCCGCCTTTGATAGATTAATATGCTTATCCTTTCAGTGCTACCGTAGTAATACCAAGAGAAACGCTTTGTTTAGGATCCAATGGTTTAAACATCAGTTTGAGTGTATGTTTCTTACCATCTGTTATCGGAGCCAGTTTAATAGCGCCACTATTTGGTGCCTTAGGTACTGCTCCGGGGCCGAGTACCGTGTTGCCTACCGGATTGCCATCTACGATAGCATCCACTGTGAAACCAGCTTGGGTAGGCATCAATATCATATATACTACATCAATGCCATTTACATCTGTAAGATCTAAATCTTTGTATTCGACGGCACTTTCGTTGGTGCCTGGCACCAGGAATTTCATACCATTCATTTCGAAAGTAGCAGCACCGTCAGATTTAGAGAAGCTACCAGCAGGAATACGTGGACTGCGTAATTCAGCCACAGCACTGCCTGTCATCGGTTTGATACCTACTGCACCTTTGTCTGTGTAAGATGCAGACAGATAGAATACGCCATCATCTTTGATTTCGCCTTTCAGACTTGGGTTCAGGCTGCCCGTTGCTGGCAGCGATGGAACTTTAACAGTAGCACCACCGATGGAATAAATGTATTCAACCAGTTGCTTAGCTTCAATCATAGAAAAGCCAGGATGTGCAGACATAGCGGTTTCGCCCCATACGCCGCCACCACCGCTGATGATTTTGTGTGCCAGTTTTTCTGGTGCTGAAGGATCTGATTTGTATTTGTCTGCCACCTGTTTAAAGGACGGCCCGATTGACTTTTCATCAGTTTTATGACAAGTTTTACAGTCAGATATTTCCATGATATTTTTACCGGCGATAGCGCCAGTAATAACCTGGTGGCCTTGCGGTGCAGCGGCTTTGTCGTTGCCCTGGATATAATCCGCTTTCACGAAGAGGTCTGTCAGATCTGTGATTACGCCTCCTTTAGGCGCATCCTCATGGTCTGTTACAGATACTGCGTATTTAACCGCCTTACCAGGGAAATAGAACATCTTATTACCTGTAATATCAATTTTTACAACAGGTGCCTCATTACCGGCGTATACCGGAATTTCACGGCTACGTGTTTTGGCACCATTGGCATCTATAACCTCAACGGCTACACTATATTCACCTGCTGTGGTATAAGTATAGTCGATAGTAGGTTCGGTAGTTTCTTTCTTATTGCCATTACCAAAATACCAGAGGTAGGTCAGTTTATCTCCATCAGGATCTTTACTGCCTTTAGCAGAAAGCTTCACGGTAAATGGCAGGCTGCCATTCAATTTGTCTACTTCCAAATCTGCTACAGGAGCGCGATTGCCACCATTGAAATCAATACGTGATAATCCTGCATCCGCATTTTTACTAAACCAGCCATTACCATATTCCAGTACATATAAACGACCATCAGGACCCATTTCCATATCGATAGGCGCATTCAGCTTCAGGTGAGGCATGAAGCGTTCCATTTTGGAATAGTTATAATCTTTGTCCAGCGTTACTGCCATGATCCAACCACGGATCCAATCGTAGATAAACAATTTATCATTATAATAATCCGGAAAACGTGTTTCTTTTGGATAGTATTCAGAATGGTAAACAGGGCCTGCTTCTGCATTACGGCCACCAGAGCCTACCAGCGGGAATTCTGCTGATTTGCCGTAAGGATACCAGATCATTGCAGGAACGGGAGGAGGTAATTCTGTCAGGCCAGTATTATTCCTGGAAGTATTTACAGGCTTCTTAGGATCGTACCAGTTGCCACTCTTACCGGTTTCATAATCAAACTCACGATAAGGCTTGTTATTGGCAATGAACATTGGATAACCATAGTAACCGGCTTTCTTCGCCTGGTTTACTTCATCATAGCCACGAGGGCCACGCAATGAATCATCTTCATTGGCATCCGGGCCTACTTCTCCCCAATACACATAACCTGTTTTCTGGTCTACAGAAATACGATATGGATTACGAGTGCCCATCGCAAAAATCTCTGGTTTAGTCTTCGGCGTTCCCTTAGGGAAGAGGTTTCCGTCAGGAATAGTGTAACTACCATCTTCCTGTACTTTTATACGAAGAATTTTACCACGCAGGTCATTGGTATTGGAAGATGTGCGACGACCATCATATTGCAGATGCCCTGGTCTGTCGTCCGTTGGGCCGAATGATTTAGTGGTATATTTTTGATTAGGCTCATCGAATGGCGTGGTATTATCGCCAGTAGAGAGATACAGCAGTTTATCCGGGCCAAATGCAATAGAGCCGCCGGTATGGCAGCAGATGTTACGTTGAGAATAGAATTGCAGGATGGTTTTTTCAGAAGCCATATCTAGTTTATCATTCTCAAATTTGAAACGGGAAAGTCTGTTTACAGATGTATCCGCAGGAGAATACATGATGTAGATGTAGTGATTGGTTTTGAAGTCAGGATCTGCAGCCAGTCCGAGGAAACCTTCTTCAGCATTTACATTAGGCACTTCTGCTTTGAAGTATACTTTGAGGAATCCAACCTGGGTAAGTGTTTTATCTGCCTGTTTATAGAGCATCAACTCACCGCGGCGTTGTGCCACGAGGATATCCAGGTTAGGGAGTATAGTCATTTCCGTTGGTTCAAAGAACTGACCGGAAGTAAGCACGTTTTTAGTGAAGCGATCTTCTGCAGGAACGCGCTGTGTAGTGGCTTTGCTATAGTCCAGTAGCTGGTTTTCGCCGATGGCATATTTCACACCTGCTTTCAGTTGGTTAAGGAAATTCTCTTCTTTGTAAGATTCCTCTGTATGTCCCATACCTGTATAGAATGCGCGACCACCATCGTAGTCGTGGTACCAGGCGATAGGATGATTGTTGTTCATGGTTCCACCTTTATAGGTAGTTTCATCCAGTTTGATGAGTACTTTAACGGTGGTATCATAGTTTTTAAAATTGTACCATTCATCGATATGATTGAATGATGGCGGCATTTTGAACGGATCGAAGAATTTTTGGTTTGCAACATCCAGTTTGGCTTCATGTACGCCTTCAGGGTGGTTGGCGAATTGCGCGCCTACCAGGTGATTGTACCAACCCCATTCATATTCAGTGTCAGTGCCGGCGTGTACACCTACAAAGCCGCCGCCTGCCTGTATGTATCTTTCAAAATCAGCTTCCTGATAATTGTCCAGTACATCGCCGGTAGTATTCAGGAATACGACAGCAGCGTATTGCGCCAATGTATCTTCATTGAACTTAGAAGCATCTTCAGTGGTATCAACACTGATGTTGAGGTCAGTAGCTATTTTTTGCTGAAAGGCAGCAATGCCTGCTGGTATGGAGGCATGGCGGAAGCCCATAGTTTTTGTGAATACAAGAATTCTTGGTTTGCCCTCTCTTTTTTTACCGCAACTGGAAATGGTAGCTACAAGCGCTACTAGCAGAAGCAGTCTGGAAATAGGTTTCATGATGGGAGAAAATAAATTAGTTAACAATTATTTTGACTTGATATTGGCTGCATACTGGATGCCACCGAGCAGGTGCTGGAGGTAGGCAGGATCGTCGTACGACTCTTTAGTATGGCCTAATTCAGTATAGAAAGCGCGGCCACCTTCGAAGTCGTGGTACCATGCCATGGGATGATTATCACCATTTTTTCCACCTTCATAGGTAGATTCATCTATTTTAATGAGTACATGGATATCAGGGTTGATATCTTTAAAATTGTACCATTCGTCTTTTCGAGTCCAGTTATCAGGGAGATGTTTGGTAGCGATATTGGATTTATCGACTACGTGGAGTGTGGCAATCTGTTGTTTAGGATGGCTGGTGAAGTATGCGCCAGCCAGTTTGCCGTACCATGGCCAATCGTACTCGGTATCAGTGGCAGCGTGTATTCCCATATAGCCGCCTCCTTTGTGGATATATTTGATGAAGGCTTCTTGTTGGGCGCTGTCGAGAACATCACCGGTGGTACTGCTGAAAATAACCGCATCATATTTTTTCAGGTTGTCGTAGGTGAAAACAGCTGCATCTTCTGTAGTATCTACTGCGAAATTGTTTTGCTGTCCCAGTTTCATGATGGCCGCTTTAGCAACGGGAATACAATCATGCCGGAACCCTTTTGTTTTAGAAAATACGAGTACGCGGTATTTATGTTTTGCACTGACAGAAATGGCTGTCACCAGTAATAAAAAGGCGAGGAACGTGGTCACTTTTTTCATCGTATAGACGTGGTTGTTAGATCCTGGAAAATAAAAGAGGCATTAAGCATAAAGCTGCTTAGACAATAGAGTATGTGTAGCTGGCTTTATGCTTGATGCCTCGATATAAAAGACAAGAAACAGCTTAGAGTGCGCGGATTTTAATATCGCGATAAGCTACTTCGTTGCCATGATCCTGTAAAGCGATATGGCCTTTTTGATATTTGCCGAATCCTTTCCAGGTTTTGAATTTACTGTTAGCAACGAGGGCATCCCATTCAGGAGTACCGACGGTAGTTTGAACGGTGGTTACACCATTCAGTTTGAGGGTCAGATGACCATCTTTTTTGATAATCTCAGCGGTGTTCCACTGTCCTACAGGCTTTACGGCCTTGCTGGAAGATTTTACGAGATCATACAGATCGCCAGCATTGTGCTTGATGATTTTTCCATCAGGGTGTTTATCATCGTCCAATACCTGCATTTCAGGACCTGTTTCGTAGGTGTTTTTGTACTCAGGGGATTCGTGAACGCCGAATATGATCCCGCTGTTGCCGCCTTCGGATATTTTCCATTGGATGCTCAGTGCATAGTTTTCATATTCCTCATTGGTCACCAGGTCGCCGCCAGGAGCGCCATTCTTTTTGGCGTTCTGGTCGAGTACGAGGGCCCCATCTTCCACTTTCCATGCAGGACTGGCAGCATCTTTTTGGTAAGTATGCCATCCGGTTGTTGTTTTACCATCGAACAACAGTTTCCAACCTGCTTTTTTCTCTTTAGCAGTAAGGGTATTAGGTTGTTGGGCAAAAGCTGATGTGCAAACGAGTGCTGCGAGTGCAGCAGCCATAATTACTTTTTTCATGCTGGCATTTTGTTATGATGAAAAATCAGGTTATTTGAGCGACAGGATATATTTCACCATTTCCTTAGCGTCATCTTTGGAGATATTGGTGTGTGGCAGCATCGCTACTTCTCCCCAGTTACCAGAGCCACCTTTGATGATTTTATCTGCCAGTTTATCCACATTCTCATCGTTGCTTGGATATTTACCGGCGATATCTTTAAATGAAGGTCCAACTACTTTGATTTCTTCCTTATGACAGGTTTTGCAATCTGACTGTGCCATCAGCTCCTGACCTTTGGTCATTGGCTTATCTGCATTAGGTGATACCATAGAGTTGTCTGCTGCATGTTCCGTTTCGCTGCCCGCCTGTTTCTCAGCAGAGTTGCCACCTCCGCATGCTGCGAAGAATAAAGCACTCATAACAAACGGAGCCAGATATCTCTTTTTCATTTTCTGTTAATTGATTTTTAGTTTGCTTTATATTATCAGATTCCCAATATTCTCTTGTTGAAAGCCTCGTCTGTGGCGGCGCCGGCAAAATCATCGAAAGCTTTTTCGGTTACGCGGATGATATGATCTTTGATGAAAGGAGCGCCTTCTTTTGCGCCATCTTCCGGATGTTTCATGCAGCATTCCCATTCCATTACAGCCCAGCCGGCATAGTCGTACTGTGTTAATTTGCTGAAAACAGATTTGAAATCTACCTGTCCATCACCGAGCGAACGGAATCTTCCCGGACGATCTATCCAAGACTGATATCCGCCGTATACGCCGGAGCGGCCGGTAGGATTGAATTCCGCGTCTTTTACGTGGAAAGCTTTAATTCTTTCGTGATAAATATCGATATATTCCAGGTAATTGAGGCATTGCAATATGAGGTGACTTGGATCATATAGCAGGCAGGCGCGTTTATGGTTGCCGGTGGCTTCCAGGAAACGCTCGTAGCTAGCGCCATCATGCAGGTCTTCTCCAGGATGGATCTCGTAGCATACATCTACACCATATTCTTCGAATTCGTTAAGGATAGGCATCCAGCGTTTTGCCAATTCGGCAAAGCCAGCTTCTACCAGTCCTGATGGACGTTGTGGCCAAGGATACATGGCTGGTGCCCAGAGCAGTGCGCCACTAAAGGTGGCATGTGCATCTAGTCCGAAGTTACGACTGGCCTTAGCAGCAAATTTCAGCTGATTTACTGCCCACTCCGTACGTGCGTTGATGTTATGATGATATTGTGCTGGAGCAAACTGGTCGAACATCTCAGAGAAAGCAGGATTTACTGCTACAAGCTGTCCTTGCAGATGAGTACTCAGTTCTGTAATTTCCAGTCCGGCTTCATTCACGATACCTTTGATTTCATCTGCATAAGTTTTGCTTTCAGCAGCTTTCTGCAGATCGATCAGGCGTCCATCCCAGCTTGGGATCTGTACCCCTTTGAAACCAATAGACGCAGCCCATTCACAGATGCTTTTCAGACTGTTGAAAGGGGCAGCATCGCCCATAAACTGGGCAAGAAAAATACCAGGTCCTTTTATTGTTCTCATAATACCTTTCCGTTTAACCTGTGATTAAATTTCGAAGTTAGTCCATTTAACTTCGCTCTGTGAAGATTTCACTACATTATCAATAAACGCCATACCACGGATACCTTCTTCTACACCAGGAAAATCCAGTGATTCAGCAGATGGTTGAGTGCCGTCGATTTTGGCAGATAATGTTTGTGCGAAATTGCGGTACAGGTTACCGAATGCTTCCAGGTAGCCTTCTGGGTGGCCGCCCGGCGTGCGGGTATTATGTGTCATGTAGGAAGATTGGAAGCTATATCCGTTTCCTGCACGATAGATTTCTGTAGGTTTATCCAGCCATTTTACCAGCAGGGTATTAGGCTCATGTTGCGCCCATTCCAGGCCGCCTTTTTCGCCATACACGCGGATCTTCAGTGCATTCTCTTCACCTGCAGCTACCTGTGATGCCATGAGTACACCAGAAGCGCCATTATCGAAGCGCAGTAATACACCGCCATCATCATCCAATGCACGGCCAGGAACAACGATGTTCAGGTCTGCGCAAAGTTTTTCCAGTTTTGCACCAGTAATATATTCAGCGAGGTTAAAGGCATGTGTACCAATATCTCCCATAGCGCCAGCTTTACCTGAACGTTTAGGGTCTGTTCTCCATGCCGCCTGTGCGTTGCCTTCTCTTTCGCTAAGTTTAGACAACCAGCCTTGTGGATATTCTACCCATACTTTGCGGATTTTTCCGAGGTCGCCGTTTTTCACCATTTGGCGCGCCTGCTTTACCATAGGGTAGCCAGTATAGGTGTGGGTGAGTAGTAAAGAAAGACCGGTAGCTTCTACTTTCGCTTTCAGTTGTTTTGCTTCATCCAGTGAAATGGTGATAGGCTTTTCGATTACTACGTTGAAACCTTTGTCCAGCGCCATCATAGCAGGTTCAAAGTGTGCAAAGTTTGGCGTAACGATCGTTACGAAATCCAATCTTTTATCTGCCGGCATGGCAGCTTCTTTTTCCAGCATTGTTTTGAAATCGGTGTAGGTGCGTTCCGGGTCCAGGAAAAGCATTTTGCCTGAATCCACCGCTATCTCAGGGTTAACACTGAGAGCGCCTGCAACGAGTTCTATAAGACCGTCCATATTGGCGGCGATACGGTGGATCGCACCGATGAAGGCATCTTTTCCGCCTCCAATCATTCCCATTCTGAGCTTGCGTGTCATATATTCAAATCAGCTTTTTGTTTTTATAATTTATGCTACAGCTTTTGCTGCTACTGCGATTTCAGGTTTTTTGCGATTACGCATATAGAAATAAAGTCCGGTAAATGCCAGGATCAGAAATACTGGAATAACCAGTGTGGTATTCAGAATTTCAGGACCGGCAATACCTTGGGCTTTCGCAAATTCTGCTGCTTCCGGCGTGCCTGCGGCTGCGGTGCGATAACTATCTAAAGACGCTCCAGCAGGCAGCTGACGGGAAATGATGCTGTCATAAACACCACCCATAAAGATGGTATAGATAGATACTGCAAACATGCCTGCACCACCCACCAGGTTCATTCCCAATGCACCTGATTCAGGGATGTTTTCAGATACGAAGCCGATCATACAAGGCCAGAAATAGGTTACACCCATACCGAAGATAAATGCAGCAGCAAATACCATGTTACCGCTAACATGCGCCAGCAGGTAAAGGCCGAGGGCAGATAATATAGCAGATATCAGCAATACACCTGTTGGCGACATACGATGCACCACCGGGCCGGCAAAGGCTCTGCCCAAGGTTTGCACACCAGCCGTCATGGCCAGGATGAGAATAGAATTTTCAGTTACGTTTTTGAGCAGGATTTCAATCCACTGACCAGTAAAGAGTTCTGTGATTGCAGTACCGAACATCAGGAAAAAGATCACAACAAACAGCGGTTTTAAGATCGCCATATACATTTCCTTTGTAGAGATACCAGAAGCAACACGCTCTGTAACCGGAAGGTCCAGTTTCAGGAAAAGGTAGCCGTAGAGCAGCGTAGGAAGGATCATAGAACCCACCTGTATCTGCCAGCCAAGGCCTATTTTGCTCATAAAGAATACCAGCAATGCACCTACTACGATGCCTCCAGGGAACCATAGGTGAAAGTGGTTCAGTTTCGTTGTTTTGTTGTCAGGGAAAATAGTAGCTACCAGCGGATTACAGGCTGCTTCCACGGTACCATTAGCCATCCCGATAAACAGTGTAGAGATAAAGAGGGAAGAAAACCCAGTGGCAAATATAGTCAGCAGAATACCGGCAAGGTGCAGGATAAAAGCAGCCAGCAACAGGCGTTTCATACCAATGATATCTACCACAAAACCCCCAATAACAACTGCCAGTGGGAATCCCCAAAATGCTGTACTGGCAATGATCCCCAGCTGTGAAGCGCTAAGATCGAATTGTGTACCCAGCTGACCCAAAATACCGGCACGGATGCCAAAGGACAGGGAGGTTACCAGTAATGCCATACAACTGGCTACAAATAATTTAGATGGCTGAATCGCCTTTGCCATAAACGTGGAGTTTTGTGAATTTTATAAACTTGTAATAAAACGACTAAATTTATAAAAAGTATTCACACTTTTTTGGGTTTTTATGGATGAATGGATTTTTTAAGAAAAAATTTACCTGACCCCAGGTCAGAACGTGACCATACTATATCTACGGAATTAAATTACTATCCCTAATGAATGCCAGCTATTTTACCGACCAGACTTTAATCGGCTTAAAAAACCGTGATAAGTCAGTATTCACCAATGTCTATCAATTGTTATATCCACAATTATTTGTTGCTGCCGCCAATATGGTAGGAAAAGAACAAGCAGAAGAGATTGTCCAGGACGTGTTTTTGTTAATATGGGAGAAAGAGATTCAACTGGAACATCCTGCTGCCTTGAAAAGCTATCTGTACAAAGCTGTTGTTAACCGGGCTATCAATCATCTCAAAAAAGAATCTTCTCATAAAACCCATCTTGATAACATCGCGAAGCTAATGGATGAAAGTTATCTCTGCACTTTTATGGAAGAGCAAGAGCTCCGGGAACGTATTTACTATGCCATTGAACGGTTGCCTCATAAGTGTCAGGAGATATTTAAACTGAGTAGATATACCTCTTTGAAAAATATGGAAATAGCTGAAAAACTAGGTATTTCGGTCAAAACGGTGGAAAATCAGATGACGATTGCCTTAAAGCAATTGCGCGAAGATTTGCTGGGAGCAGCTGCTGCAACATGGTCTCCTGCCGCCAGAAACCTCATTTTACTGCTGGTTGGTATATAATAATATATCTGAATGTAATGGGTTTGCTCAAAAAAAATTTCAACGTTTTTGGGGGATCGTGTTAGCTGATTTGTCTCAGGTATATAATGCTCGTTCGTGGAAAAAAGAGAAAGCAATATTGATTACGAATTTCTGCTGCGTTGCCTACAGTCGCCAGCTGATAATGAATTACAGCAAGCGTTGACAAGCTGGTTACAGCAAGCGTCTGAAAATTCCCGCATATGGCAGGAGTTGACCACACTTTGGGAGCTTTCAGGTACCGCTGTTGCCTGGGATGGGATTGACGTTACCGGGGCTACAAAACGTTTCAGCGATCGACTGGCGCAGTTGCATGGGTATACTATGCCTTTTTTCCGCCTAAGGTGGTTGTATCTCACTGCAGCGGCCTGTTTGGTCATGATAATGGTAGCCATTGGATTTTGGCCAGCAAAACGCCAGTATCAGTCGGCACAATGGGTTACTAAAGCGACGCAAGAAAATATTGATTCCGTTCTCCTTCCCGACCATTCTAAAGTTTATCTGAATCGGTATGCTGTTATTCGGTATCCTATTGCTTTTGGAGCGTCTGCCACCCGGGAAATGACGCTAGATACGGGCGAGGCATTTTTTGAAGTGGCTGGCAACCCTACACAAGCGTTTATTGTTCATAGCGGCAATGCGACTGTACGGGTGCTAGGCACTTCTTTTAATATGAGGGTTTCTAAAGCAAACGTAGTGGTGACGGTGGTTTCAGGGAAAGTGCTACTCCAGGGAGCAGGGAATCAGGGTATGGTGCTGGATGCTGGCTGGGAAGGCCTGCTGGATCCTGGTGTTGACACCATCGGAAAAAGAAAAGCAGATCCTAATATCAGTGCCTGGAAAACAGGCAGGTTGATATTCCAGGATGCAGCGATAACAACTGTTTTCAGGGAATTATCCCGCTATTATAGGAGGTCGATTATATATGTAAATCCAAAACCAATCAAATTAACTAGTAGCTTCAATGTACGTGAGGAAAAACTGGAGGATGTCCTTGAATTATTGTCTGCTGTTCTTGGTGATATTTCATATGAGTACAGGGGGGATACAATTTATGTCCGCCATCGTAAGATAAAAATATAAACTGACTTCCTTCTAATTGCAGTGAAATCGGCATTTTGACAGCCTTGCAGTGGTCACTTTGCAGCAGATATAGGAAAACCAGTCAATTTGGCCTGAATGTAAATTGTATTTTGTTAAAAATCATTTCTTACGTATTATGCCGTTAATTCATCCCGGAATTCCCCAAATTTATTACTAATTTTACAGGCCTTGAAAAGCAGCTATTTAGACTGACACGTTGTCAGCCGGCGCCTTCCAAGCATAATATTTGAGTAACATCAATCCCTGTCTGTCCAACTAACATAACCTGCAACCCACCAAAGGGCGCTGGTTCTGAAGAGATGTAAACTGCAGATGGAATTTATTTCCAACTCAGCACGATAGGAAGGTTACACATAAAATTTAAATCGTAATTCGTAATTAAACATTCTATATGTTAGGTTTTTTAACAAAGCTGTTTGGAGGGAATAAGTCTGACAGAGATATCAAGTCTATCTCTCCAATAGTGAAGCAGATCAATGAGGAGTATGAGAAACTGCAATCCCTGCCTATTGACGACCTGCGTCATAAAACCCAGGATTTCCGCGCCCGTATCAAGGAACACCTTTCTGTTATTGATCAGGAAATAACAGAAAAACAGGAAACTGCGGACAATTCAGAGGATGTTACCATAAAAGATGCTATTTATCAAGAAATAGACGTACTGAAAAAAGACCGCGACAAACAACTGGAAGTAATACTGAAAGAGTTGTTGCCGGAAGCTTTTGCAGTTGTCAAAGAAACAGCTCGCCGCCTGGCTACCAATGACGCTATTACTTCTAATGCAACTGCGTTAGACCGTCAGCTGGCTGTTACTAAAGACTATGTTACCATTGAAGGTGACAAAGCTATCTGGAAAAACTCCTGGACTGCCGCTGGTAACCAGGTAACCTGGAATATGATCCACTACGATGTACAGCTCATCGGTGGTATCGTACTGCACCAGGGTAAAATCTCCGAAATGGCTACAGGTGAGGGTAAAACATTGGTATCTACGCTCCCTGCCTACCTCAATGCACTCGCTGGACAAGGTGTACACATCGTAACGGTGAACAACTACCTCGCACTGCGTGACTCTGAGTGGAATGGCCCTCTCTTCGAATTCCTCGGCATCACTGTTGACTGTATCGATGTTCACCAACCGAACACCGCTGCACGTCGTCAGGCATACCTCGCTGATATCACCTATGGTACTAACAACGAGTTTGGTTTCGACTATCTCCGTGATAACATGGTGCATAGCCCTGAGGAAATGGTACAACGCAAACATCACTTCGCAATGGTCGATGAGGTGGATAGCGTATTAATCGATGATGCCCGTACGCCACTCATCATTTCTGGTCCGGTATACCGCGGTGAAGAACAGGAATTCCATGTACTGCAACCACGTATTTCCAGCCTGTATGAATTACAGAGAAGAGAAGTGAATAAATATCTGCTGGAAGCTAAAAAGCTGATCGCAGAAGGTAAAGATGATCCTAAAACTGGTGGTCTTGCATTGATGCGCGCCTGGAGAGGTTTACCTAAAAACAGTGCCCTGATCAAGTTCCTTAGCGAACCAGGTATGAAAGTATTACTGCAGAAAGCAGAAAACTACTACCTCGCAGATCAACAGCGCGAAATGCCTAAAGTAGACGCTGGCCTGTACTTCACTATCGAAGAAAAAAATAACAGCGTAGACCTGACTGATAAAGGTATCGCTGAAATCACCGGCTCCGGCGAAGATGAACACTTCTTCATCCTCCCTGATGTTGGTTCGGAACTGGCAGAAATCGAAAAACTGGATGTTCCTTCTGAAGAAAAACTTCAACGTAAAGATACCCTGCTGCAAGAATTTGCCGCTAAATCTGATCGTATCCACTCTATACAGCAATTGCTGAAAGCATATACCCTCTTCGAAAAAGATGTGGAGTATGTGGTAATGGATGGTAAAGTAAAAATCGTAGACGAACAAACAGGTCGTATCCTCGATGGTCGTCGTTACTCCGATGGTCTGCACCAGGCAATCGAAGCAAAGGAAAATGTGAAAGTAGAAGCTGCTACACAAACCTTTGCTACTATTACCTTGCAGAACTACTTCCGTATGTATCATAAACTCGGCGGTATGACCGGTACTGCTTCTACAGAAGCAGGCGAGTTCTGGGAAATCTACAAGCTGGATGTAATTACTATTCCAACCAACTTGCCTATCTCCCGTAATGATGCGGAAGATTTGGTTTATAAAACCAAAAGAGATAAATACAAAGCAGTTATTGAAGAAGTGAAGAAACTGCAGGCTGCAGGTCGTCCGGTACTGGTAGGTACTACCTCTGTAGAGGTTTCTGAATTGCTGAGTAAAATGCTCACCTTCGATAAAGTGCCACACAACGTATTGAACGCGAAACAGCACGCCCGTGAAGCACAAGTTGTTGCTGAAGCAGGTTTGGCTGGCGCGGTGACTATTGCTACCAACATGGCGGGTCGTGGTACGGATATCAAACTCGGACCTGGCGTGAAAGAAGCTGGTGGTCTGGCTATCATCGGTACAGAAAGACACGAAAGCCGTCGTGTAGACAGGCAGCTGCGTGGTCGTGCTGGTCGTCAGGGAGATCCGGGTTCTTCTCAGTTCTTCGTTTCCCTGGAAGATGACCTGATGCGTATGTTCGGTTCCGATCGTATCGCAGGACTGATGGACCGTATGGGTTACAAAGAGGGCGAGGTAATTCAGCACAGCATGATTACCCGTTCTATCGAAAGAGCACAGAAAAAAGTAGAAGAAAATAACTTCGGTATCCGTAAACGTTTGCTCGAATACGATGACGTAATGAACAAACAACGTACGGTTATCTACAGTAAACGTAACCACGCATTGTTTGGCGAACGTCTGGCGATCGATATCGACAACGCGTTCTATGACGTTGCAGAAAATCTGGTAAATACCCACAGAGAAAGCGGCGACTACGAAGCTTTCAAAATGGATGCTATCATGAACTTCTCTATTGATACTGAAATCACTAAAGAAGAACTGGCCCGTACAGACATCAACGCGCTGGCAACTAAACTGTATAACGAGGGTAAATCTAACTATAACCGTAAAGTAACAGCTATTGCTGAGCACTTCGAAGGTATTTCACAACGTATCATGGCGGATCATCCAAACCAATACGGTTCTATCGGTATTCCATTCACCGATGGCCGCAGACGTATGGAGATCTATCCTGACCTGCACAAAACAGCAGAGACTCATGGTCATGAAGTAATGAATACCCTGGAGCGTACTATTACCCTGCACCTCATCGATGATGCATGGAAAGAGCACCTGCGTGCTATGGACGATCTGAAACAATCTGTACAAAGTGCAGTTTACGAACAGAAAGATCCATTGTTGATCTATAAATTTGAAGCCTTCAACCTCTTCAAAGAAATGGATGGTGAAACCAGCCGCGATATCGTTGCCTTCCTGACAAAAGCGATGATCTTCATGGATAATGAAGGCCAGCCAATGCCAGAAGCTCCGCGTCAGGAAGAAAAAACTGACATGAGCAAAATGCGCGCTACGCACGAAGATATGTCTGCTCAAAGCAGCTATCAGGACGGAGCACCTGAGTATGCACAAGAAGTAGAAGAAGAAAAACATGAGCCGGTTCGCGTAGGTCCTAAAGTAGGTCGTAATGACCCTTGCCCTTGCGGAAGCGGTAAGAAATTCAAACAATGTCATGGTCGTGACCTATAATCAGGTAACAACCGCTAAATAACCAGGGGCCGGCCATCAAAGCCGGCCCTTTTTTATTGCTGGTGGCTTATAATGACCTTAAAAGATAGTTGAAGCAGACCTCCTTTACAGGAGGAAAAGAAAAAGATTGTTTAATTTCGCCCAATAATATTATCTGATGGAAATTAACCGCTATATAGATCATACTGTATTGAAACCTACGACCACACTGGAAGATATCAAGAACCTGTGCATGGAATGCGTAGAATATGACTTCGCTGCTGCTTGTGTACCACCGCTGTACGTAAAAATCGCTAAACAGTTTTTGGCTAATACCAACACCAAAGTAGCTACTGTTATTGGCTTTCCTTTTGGTTATTCTGCTATTGAAGCAAAAGTAGCAGAAACAGTATTGGCGATTGTAGACGAAGCAGATGAACTGGATGTGGTGATCAATATCTCCGCAATAAAAAATAATGACTGGGAATACCTGGAAAAAGAGATCGCTAACCTGATGTATATTATCCGGGAAAAGAAAAAAGTGATCAAGGTAATTATTGAGAGTGGGATACTGACAGATGAGGAAATCGTGAAATGCTGCCAGCTGTATGCAAAGTACGGCGTGGATTTTGTTAAAACCTCCACCGGTTATGCTGAAAAAGGTGCTACCTTACATGCGGTGAAGCTGATGAGAGCAAATCTGCCTGCTGAAATCCAGATCAAAGCTTCCGGCGGTATACGTACCTTCGCTTTTGCAAAGGAACTGGTAGAAGCCGGCGCCACCAGGATTGGTGCAAGTGCCAGCGTATCCATTGTGAAAGAGGCTAAGGCCTGATTACTCATGACCAATTAGAAAACTATGCATAAAATTCTCCTCCTGATTTGCTGTCTGTTTGCCGGTACCTGTGTAATGGCACAAGATAACGCGACTGCCAGCAACGGTTCCGTAAAGGTGATCAAGGATAGTCGTGTTGATGTGCTGGTTAAAAAGCAGATCTATATCAATTCCCTGGCTATCCGTAACCAATCGGGCTTCAGAGTACAGGTCATCTCCACTAACAAACGTGCGGATGCTAACGAAGCCAAACAACGTGTGATGCAATTATATCCTGATGTCCGCACCTACATGGAGTTTCAGGCCCCTTATTTTAAAGTGCGTGTGGGTGATTATAAAACCCGCGAGGAAGCAGGTGAACTGCGCGATAAACTCTCCAGCCTCTTCTCTGGCGGCGTGTTTGTAGTGCCTTCCACCATCAACGTGTCACCGGATAAAGAACTATCTAATGAAGAATCTAATTAAGGAGCTGGCAAAAGCTTATGCTCCGGAGTTTATCGGGATCAGGGAACATCTGCATGCCCACCCGGAACTGTCATTCCAGGAATATGAAACCTCAAAGTTTATACAAGCGAAGCTGACAGAATTTGGCGTTCCTTTTAAAGCCGGTGTGGCGGGAACTGGTATTGTTGCCCTGATAGAAGGAAAAAATCCTACATCAAGAGTGATCGCGCTGCGCGCAGATATAGATGCTCTACCGATCACTGAAGCCAACAAAGTACCTTACAAATCTCAGAACGAAGGCGTTATGCATGCCTGCGGACATGATGTTCACACTACCTGTGTATTAGGTGCAACAAAAATCCTGAACGAAGTCAAAGATCAGTTCGAAGGAACAATTAAAATATTATTCCAGCCAGGTGAAGAAAAGCATCCTGGTGGCGCCAGCATCATGATTGAAGAAGGCGCACTGGAAAACCCACGCCCTGATGCTATCCTCGGTATGCATGTGCAACCAACTATGGAAGCCGGCAACCTGGGTTTCAGAGCAGGTCAGTATATGGCCAGCGCTGATGAAATCTACATCACTGTTAAAGGTAAAGGCGGCCATGCTGCATTGCCACAGCTAACAGCTGATACCATTCTCATTGCATCTCACATCGTAGTGGGCTTACAACAAATCATCTCCCGAAATAATAATCCATTCTCTCCTTCTGTACTGAGTATCTGCGCTTTCAACGGAGGTTTTACTACCAACGTAATTCCTAGTGAAGTTAAGCTCATGGGTACTTTCAGGGCTATGGACGAAACATGGCGCTTCAAAGCACATGACCTTATCCGCAAACAGGCGAAAGGTATTGCTGAAGCAATGGGAGCTGAAATTGATATAGACATACTCGTTGGGTATCCTACACTTTATAATAATGAAGCGGTAACAGCACAAGCACGTAGTCTTGCCGAAGAATTTATTGGTAAAGATGAAGTATTAGATACGGAGATAAGAATGGGTGCAGAAGATTTTGCTTTCTATTCTCAGATTATTCCTGCCTGCTTCTTCAGACTGGGTACTGGTAATGCCGCTAAAGGTATTAACTCTGGTGTGCACACCGCTACTTTTGATATCGATGTTAAAGCGATTGAGATTGGAATGGGTACCATGGCTTATCTGGCAACGCAGTTTAAAAAGTAATTAACTATTACCGGAATCAAAAGGGCGATGCCGTCGGCATCGCCCTTTTGATTCCGTGGTTTCCAGCGGCCAAAGGCCGCTGGAAACCACGAACCCCGGATCGCTATATAGAAACAAAAAATGCCGATAGAAATCGGCATTTAATAATTAAGGAAAATGTTGTTATGAGAGAGGCTGATGAAAATCAGCCTTTCTTTTTATTGCTTGTAAAACTGATAAGTATAATTTATTTCTAACACTAAAGAAACACTATTTAATTGACGTAAGCATATTCAGACTCCTACCCTGCAAGTCAAGTCTATCAAGACTATCCACTGTTATCTTATGCTTTTCAAAAACGACATTGAAGAGTTCCAACTCACCACCTTTTTTCATGGTGATATCTGCTGAACCAATTTGAGCGCCTTCCTGGATCTGAAGGTCATTCTTCTCACTGCCGTTGATGACCAGGTTTTTAATTTTAGCGTCACGGATGATATTGCCACAATACTCGGTATTGGTAATCGTCAAGCTATCCACGTTAATATCACCAATTGCCACGCGACTATAACTGCTTCTTATCTCTTGAATACCTGGTGTTTTCAATGTAACAATGTGTTCATTGTTTAGCCAAAGGAAAAGGGTGTCACCGGACTGCTTATGTTTAGGTGAATATCCTATACACTCTATCAATGGTTTATCACTGGAATTGATTTCCATATAATACTCCTGGAATTGATAATTTCCTTCCTTTTGCTTTGGATTGGTACGGAATTTCTCTGTATCCTCATTAAAGACGACTAGCACTTTAAAAGGTTGCACGGAAATTTCATTTAATTTTTCTTCAGGTCTTTCGGGCCCGCGCATACGTTTACCCATCTTATCTACCCAGTCTGTATTATTATTGCCTTTTTTATAGCTAGCCCAGATGGAAATATCGGCTACCAGTAATAAAAAGATTAGTATTCCGAAGAAGCCCAATATAAGTTTGGTACTAGTTTTCATGGCCGTTAAGTTTAGTTTGTTTAAACTGCTCGAAATAGGGTTTCAGATCGTCCAGGGTAATGCCCAGCAGATACAGGCTTTGGAGGAACTGAGGCAACTCATTATTGATAAATGCTTCTTTTTTAGTTTCCATGATCTTTTGTATTGCGTGGTCTTTGATAAAGTAACCTACACCTCTTTTGTTGTAGATAATATCCTGTTGTTGTAATAGCTCGCAAGTGCGCATCACTGTATTGGGATTTACTTCCAGGTCAATGGCGAGTTCGCGGACTGACGGAATTCTCTCTTCGGGCAGCCACTTTCCTAACAGGATCTGTTCGTTGATGTAATCGGCAATCTGAAGATAGATCGCCTGTGTATCTTTGAATTCCATGATTAATATTTTTATTGGACCTCTTTGTCCTTGATTCTGAAATAGGCCAGGGCCCACATGCTTGGGATCAACAAATAACGTCCGGTGAAAATCAGCACTCTGCCCACCCATTCAGGGATAAGAAAAGTATTCATTCCCATATGTCCTACTTCTGCAGGCAATTGTCTTTGTGTCATCACCATGAAGTAAGGAATACTACTATACCATTCAAACATTTTACTGCCGAACAGGATGTTGGTAAACAGGACATTTATCAGCCAGAAACAGAATAGTAGTACGGAGAAACCGAAGAATATTTTAGGGAAACTAAATTTGTAAAACAGTGTAGATCCCAGGAAAAATATGGCGTGTAGTGTCAGTACTATGATAAGTAATTCTGTTATACCAAAAGGGCCGTCAAAGAAAAGAGGAACGTCATGAATAACCTTGCCTGCTCTTAGGTTGGTGACAACAAACTCGAATACCTGGAAACCTATATAAATAGCCAGGTTCAAGAAAATGAAGATTGTTATCAAGGAGATAACGAACCTGGTAAGTACTTTTTCGAGTATAGATGCCGGGATCATGAAAAAGTCAATCCTTTGTTCCTGTTGCCCCAGGTTGGAGAAGCTTCTGGCGGTTACCAGTCCTGTAAAGAACAAGGTTGCTACCATATAAAGTGGTACCATGTGAGACAGGTGGATGTTTTGGTCATTCATCGTCCATTTGAAGGCGAAGAGGAAACCAAGCAGACAAGCGCCTGCGAGCATGCTACCAGCAAAAAGCAGGTACATTTTATAGTTGTCCAGTATATCCTTACGGAAATAAAGGCCGAATCTTTTAAGCGAGAAAGAGTTGTTGGGTTGCATAATTGGTTAGTTAAAGATTTCCTCAATACTTTGACGGTTACTGAGTACTGCGTTGAAAAGCAATTCCATGTCTACTTTGCTATGTTCCTGGTTGACATTGCGCATTACTACTGAGTGGCCTCTCAGATTACTGTCGGCATAGAGTACAGGGATCGACTTATCCAGTTGTGGCAGTAGTTTGAAGCTGAGCTTATCTGTTACTGTTTCAACAGCTTCGCGGAAGATGATTCGGTGGTTGTCGATGATAACGATGCTGTCTATCAGGTTATCAAGATCGCGTACCTGGTGTGTGGAGATGATCACGCATTTATCTTCTGAAAGGCAACCTGCGATGAGCTTACGGAAGATGCTTTTAGAAGGAATGTCGAGGCCATTGGTTGGTTCGTCCATGATGAGGACACGGGAATTGGTAGCCAGGGCAAAACTGATAAGGAATTTTTTCTTTTGTCCGTAGGACATTTCCGTCAGTTTCTGTTTTTGGGGGATGTCAAACTCTTTCAGATAGCCGAAGAAGGCTTGTTGATCGAAGTTAGGATAAAAAGCAGCTCTGGTGCTGAGGAACATATTAATGCTCACTTTTGGCAGATAGAATTCTTCTGGTACGAGAAATACTTCCTGGAGTAATGCTGGTTGGCGTTTGTGGGCATCAAAGCCCAGGATATCTACTTTACCGCTGGTTGGGAATAAAAGGCCTGCCATCTGTTTTAGAAGGGTTGATTTGCCGGCTCCATTTTTACCTAATAACCCGTATATATGACCGGGGTTCAGCTGTAGATTCAGGTCGTCAAACAACGGCCTGCCGGGCTTATAGCTGAATTTTAGGGATTGGATGTTAATCATAGCTTTAGAGTGTGGTTTAGTGTACTACTTAACTAGTACACTGTAAAAGTACAATAAGATTTGAATTCACAAAATTTTTTTTGGCAGATGATAAGTTTTTGAGCGGCAAATCAGTGTGGGTGCTGGCCTATGGCTCGTCTTGCCCCTCGAATTCTTCCTCTGTCGGAGGAGGGGGAAGAATTTTTGGAAAATAGTTGTACAAATAAGGAGGGTAAAATGATGGCAAAAAAAATCCCGCCGGTCATCAACCAGCGGGATCTCTAAAAAAATATATTATAACTGATTATCCCAGTTCAGGATACAGTGTAAACTGTTGCATGAAACCATTTACTTCGCCACGGATCTTAGTGATAAGCGCTTCGTTGTCAGCATCCATCAGCAGTTGATCTACCCAGTCAACGATTTGTTCCATATGACCTTCTTTCAGGCCACGGCTGGTAATAGCGGGAACGCCCATACGAATACCAGAGGTAACAAATGCAGATTTATCATCGTAAGGAACCATGTTTTTATTGGTAGTGATATCTGCTTTAACCAGTGTTTGTTCTGCTTTTTTACCGGAGATATTTTTATTACGCAGGTCGATCAGCATCAGGTGGTTATCGGTACCGCCGGAAACGATCTGGTAACCTCTGTCAACAAAGCTTTTAGCCATAGCTTGGGCATTTTTGATGATTTGGTTAGCGTAAACAGTATAGTCGTCAGAGAGAATTTCGAAGAAGGAAACTGCTTTAGCAGCGATTACATGTTCGAGTGGACCACCCTGGATACCTGGGAATACCGCAGTATCGATGAGGGAGCTCATCATGCGGGTTTCGCCTTTCGGCGTTTTCAGGCCGAATGGATTTTCGAAATCTTTACCCAGCATAATCATACCACCACGAGGACCACGGAGTGTTTTGTGGGTAGTAGTTGTAACGAAGTGGCAGTGTTCAAAAGGTGAGTTGAGTAAGCCTTTCGCGATAAGACCTGCAGGGTGTGCGATATCCGCCATAACGAAAGCACCAATCTGGTCAGCGATTTCGCGGATACGTTTGTAATCCCAGTCACGGCTATACGCAGAAGCACCACAAATGATCAATTTTGGTTTCTCACGGTTGGCTACTTCCTCCATTTTATCATATTCTATGAGGCCAGTCTCTTTGTTTACGCCATAGAAGTGAGGCTCATATAATTTTCCGGAAAAGTTAACGGCAGAACCATGTGTCAGGTGACCACCCATGCTCAGATCCAGTCCCAGAATTTTATCACCTGGTTGCAGGATTGCCAGCAATACCGCAGCATTTGCCTGTGCACCGGAGTGAGGCTGTACGTTGGCGTACTCAATACCAAAAATCTGTTTTGCCCTGTCAATAGCCAGTTGCTCGCTTAAATCCACGATTTCGCAACCGCCATAATATCTTCTGCCTGGGTAGCCTTCGGCATATTTGTTTGTCATCACATTACCCATTGCCTGCATTACCTGTAAGCTGGTGAAGTTCTCTGAAGCGATCAACTCAATGCCATGACGCTGACGTTCCAGTTCCTGGCGGATGATATCAAATATTTGCTGGTCTCTTTGCATGATGCCTTAAAATTTGCTGCAAAGTTAGAACAAAGGTTAATCAATTGCAATTGGATGCCATGTTTTTGCCAGAAGCTGCCGCCTTTTAGTTACAGTTCGCTTACACATATAATTTTTACTATATTTTTCAAGGCTTCCAACGATGTCTAAAATTATCCTATTTTCGCCCCATCATGAAGGCAATAATACCAGTGGCCGGAGCAGGTACTAAGCTTCGCCCTCATACATATACTCAGCCCAAAGCTTTAATTCCACTCGCAGGTCGTACAATACTCAGTATTATTGTTGATCAGCTCGTGGAAGCGGGTATCAATGAATTTGTTTTCGTTGTTGGATACCTGGGCGAAAAAATTCAGCATTACGTAGAGGATAAATATCCTAATCTCACCTGTCATTTCGTTCAGCAAAATAGCAGAGAAGGGACCGGACACGCTATTCTTCTCACCAGAGAAATTGTAGCAAATGATGAAATACTCATCGTATTAGGTGATACTATCTGCGAATGCGATTATCAGGATGTTATCGCCTCCCCGCACTCTATGTTGGGACTCAAAAAAGTGGATGATCCCCGTAACTTCGGTGTGGCTGAATTAGATGAACATGGTGTTATTACCAGAGTTGTGGAAAAACCACAAATCCCTAAGTCTAACCTCGCGCTGGTAGGTCTTTATAAAATCAAAGAATCCGCACAGTTATACGAATGCCTGCAAACCAATCTGGATAATAAAATTAAATCACACGACGAGTTTCAGCTTACAGATGCCCTGGAATGTATGATCCGTAACGGTGTGCGCTTTAATGGCTTTAAAGTAAACAACTGGTTCGACTGTGGCCGCAAGGATACACTGCTGGAAACAAATGCGATCCTTCTCAAAAAATATAAACTCGCTAATAACCCGGTATTACCTTATGAAAATACTATTATCATACCGCCGGTAAGTATTGGTGAAGGCTGTAATATCAAACACTCTATTATCGGCCCTAACGTGGCTATTGGTGATAATACCGTAGTGAATTATTCGATAGTGAAAGATTCTATCATCGGATCTTTTTCTAACCTATATGAAGTAGTTTTGAAATCTTCCTTAATAGGCAGTGATGCCAATATACGCGGACTTAGTCAGAGCCTGAACATCGGTGATAATACCGAAATCGATCTGGGCTGATAATTGGCCAACATCTTTCTCGCTATGAACAGGATTAATACATTATTTAATATACAATATCCTATCATTCAGGCTGGCATGATATGGGCTAGCGGCTGGCGTTTAGCCAGTGCCGTTAGTAATGCCGGCGGACTCGGGATCATTGGTGCAGGATCTATGTACCCAGATGTATTACGGGAACATATACGGAAATGCAAACTGGCTACCAATAAGCCTTTTGGCGTGAATGTACCGTTGTTATATCCTGATATAGACCAGTTGATAAATATTATCCTGGAAGAGAAAGTACCCATCGTATTTACTTCTGCCGGCAATCCGAAAACATGGACAGGAACCCTGAAAGCTGCTGGCATCAAAGTCGTACACGTAGTGTCCAGTTCATTATTTGCTGAAAAAAGTGAAGCCGCCGGCGTGGATGCCGTAGTAGCTGAGGGTTTTGAAGCTGGTGGACATAACGGACGTGAAGAAACTACCACCATGGTATTGATACCTGCTGTAGCCGCAAAAGTGAAAATTCCGGTGATAGCAGCAGGAGGCATTGGCACCGGACAAGCCATGGTAGCAGCTTTTGCATTAGGCGCCGAAGGTGTGCAAGTAGGTACTCGCTTCGTTACTACGCCAGAAGCATCTTCCCATATAAATTTTAAAAATGCAGTAGTGGACGCAAGAGAAGGCGATACGATGGTAAGCCTTAAAAAGCTAACACCAGTACGACTAATCAAGAATCATTTCTATGACCTTGTGAAAGCTGCAGAAGATGAAGGTGCTGATGTAGAAAAGCTGAAAGTCTTGTTGGGTCGCGCGCGTGCTAAGTCTGGCATGTTCGAAGGTAATCTCTCTGACGGAGAACTGGAGATTGGTCAGGTTAGTGCTTTGATCAGCGAAATAAAACCCGCTGCAGATATAGTGAAAGAGATCTGGAATGATTTTGAGCGGTGCAGAAAACAATTAGCAAACCTTGAGTTCTGAGCATTACACTCAGAACTCAAGTAAAATATATTTATGCTTTGCTGAAAATCCATTTGGTGGCTTCTTTCAGCGTTACCTTCTTACCATACATTAAAATTCCTGTACGATAAATTCTGCCTGACATCCAGGTGGTGAAGATAAATCCGGCTATCAGAAAAGCCATGGATAATAACAGCTGCCATACAGGAACGGTGCCTGGTACCCCAGCCGGAAGTCGCGCCATCATTATCATCGGAGAACTAAACGGAATAATACTTGCCCATACCGCCAACGTGCTGGTAGGATCTGATACCGCACGCATCATAATTACAACACTGATAATGATCGGCATTGTTACTGGCAGCGTGAGTGACTGAGCATCCTGCGGATCTTCATTTACCAGACTGCCTACTGCTGCAAACAGCGAAGAATAGAATAAATATCCACCCAAGAAGTAGAAAATGAAGCAACCGATCAGTAAAGTCCAGTTGACAGTACCCATTACATAAGTCATTTTCTTCACTGCCTCCTGCATTTCAGGATTGGAAGCGGCCTGACCAGCCATCTGAGTAGAATCAGGTGAGATAAACGCAGGCATGATTAGCGTCATCATAAATAGCAGAAAACCCCAGATAAAGAATTGTAATAATCCTACTGCAGCAATACCTATGATTTTGCCCATCATTAACTGGAACGGGCGTACGCTGGAAATCATTACTTCGGCGATACGGTTTACTTTTTCTTCCATAACGCCACGCATTACAGCAGTACCGAAGAGTATAAGGGTGAAGTAGATGATGAAGCTGCTGGCATATCCCACTACAAAGGAAACCGCGGAGCTGCCACTTTTCTCATCTTTTGTATTTTTAAAGTCAACGGTGACATCAGCTCTGATTTCATCGAGTTTATGTTTATCGATGCCATTCAGTTCCATGCGTTGTTTTTCGATAGCAGCATTGAGGTTGCTGGTGAGCGCGGATTCCAGCTCCAGGTTGGCTTGTGCATCGCTGTAGTATTCAAATCCAGAAGGCCTGTTAATATCTATCTGTGGAATGAGCAGTACGCCATTGTAGCCCATAGCTTCATAATTCTTTTTAAGAGAATCAATATTAGCGCCGGAGAGGAATTTGAAATAGGTATTTTTAGAATCATTGAAGTGTCCTGTGAAATAGCCGCTGTTGTCGATTACAGCAACACGTTTCGTGGAGGCGGACTTACCTACTATCAAAGCAGGGATGATCATCAATGCCGCAAAGGCCAGTGGTACCAGTAAGGTAACCACGAGAAAAGATTTCTTTTTAACTCTGGCCATAAATTCGTGGCCTATAATCAGTAATATTTTATTCATGGTTATGCTTGTTGGAGTAACGCTTCTGGAGATGATGATTTTTGTACCTGTGAAATAAATACCTCGTTGATGGTAGGTAATATTTCTTCAAAGAAAGTAACAGGGATTTCTTGTCTGATGAAGTGAGATAAGATATCGTTAGTACTGCTATCTTCATTGAGTTTCACTATAAAGGAGTGGTCCAGCGTGTCTACGATAGTGAAATGCCAGGTGGCCATCTGTGCGGCGTTTGGCATAACACCTACACCTATACGGAAAAGACCCTGCTTAAAGTCTTGTCTGATCTGCTTTACGCTGCCATCAAGGATTTTATGTCCTTTGTTGACGAGCATGATATGATCGCAGATTTCTTCTACCTGTTCCATACGGTGGGTGGAGAAGATGATGGTGGTGCCTTTTTGGGCCAGACTAAACATTTCTTCCTTGATGATATTGGAGTTGATAGGATCTAATCCGGAGAAGGGTTCATCAAGTATAAGCAGTTGTGGTTCATGTAGTACAGTGGCGATAAACTGTACTTTTTGTTGCATGCCCTTACTGAGTTCTTCTACTCTTTTTTTTGCCCATGGTTGTAGTTCAAATTTATCAAGCCAATAGTTGACGCGGGCTTGGGCAGTTTTTTTGTCCATGCCTTTGAGTTGTGCCAGGTAGAGGATTTGCTCGGCTACGGGTTTCTTTTTATAGAGGCCACGTTCTTCGGGCATATAACCGATGTTTTTCATATCGGTTAGGGTGTCGAATGGGCGGCCATCGAAGAGAATATTTCCGGAATCGGGATAAAAGATACCGGTTATCATGCGCAGCAAGGTTGTTTTACCTGCGCCATTGGGGCCTAACAGGCCGAATATGCTACCCTTTGAAATGGAGAAGCTGATATCATCAACAGCTTTGTGGGTGGCATAGTACTTTTTCAGGTGTTGTACATCCAGGAGGTTCATGATGAAAATTAATCATAAATCATGAGATTCTCTGGATGAACATTTGAAAAAATCAGTTTGATAATTTGGCTTTGATGATGTTGGCGATGCGTTCACCATCCATGGCAGCAGAAACGATACCACCTGCATAACCGGCGCCTTCTCCGCATGGGTAGAGGCCTTTCACCTGTGGGTGTTCCAGTGTGTTGTTGTCTCTAGGGATGCGGACAGGCGAGGAGGTGCGAGATTCGGTAGCTACTAGTACAGCTTCGGCAGTATAGTATCCGGTCATTTTTTTACCGAAGGCTTTGAATGCTTCTGCGAGTCTGGTATGTACAACTGCAGGCAATACTTCTCTGAGGTCAGTGCTTTTAATACCTGGAACATAGCTACAGTTGGGCAATGTAGCGGATACTCTTCCTTTGATGAAGTCAGTCATACGTTGCGCTGGGGCTACGAATTTGCCGCCGCCGGCGTTGTATGCTGCGATTTCCACTTCGCGTTGGTAGTACATGGCCGCTAGTTGTCCATGTTTAGCGAATGGGAGGAAGTCTGATTCTTCAATGCTTACGACCATACCGGAGTTGGCGTAAGGGTTATTACGTTTTGAAGGAGACCATCCATTGACGACGAGTTCACCGGGATCGGTAGCAGCTGGGGCGATGATACCACCAGGACACATACAGAAGGAGAATACGCCGCGGCCTTGTACTTGTTCTACAAGGCTATAGCTGGCAGGTGGGAGGAATTCGCCACGGGTAGCGCAATGATATTGAGCGCTGTCTATCAGTTCCTGTGGATGTTCTACACGTACGCCGAGAGCGAAAGGTTTTGCTTCGAGGAGTATGCCCTGGTTATTGAGCATGATGAAGATATCGCGGGCGGAGTGGCCTGTGGCTAGGATGAGATCATCACCTTCGAATTGAGCGCCGCTGGCGGTGTTTACGCCGGTGATGGCGCCATTCTGGATATTAATATGAGTGATACGTTGTTCGAAGTGAACTTCGCCACCGCTGGCGATGATTTGTTCGCGCATGGCGGTGATGATGTGTGGCAATTTGTTGGTGCCTATGTGCGGGTGAGCATCGATACCGATATTTTCATCTGCACCGAAGTGTATGAAGATATTAAGTATACGATTGATATCTCCTCTTTTGTTGGAGCGTGTATAAAGTTTACCATCAGAGTAGGTACCGGCGCCACCTTCGCCGAAGCAGTAGTTGGAGTCGGGATTTACGACACCTGTTTTATTAAGGGCGGCGAGGTCACGTCTGCGTGCGCGAACATCTTTACCTCTTTCGAGGATGATGGGTTTTATACCTAGTTCGATGAGGCGTAATGCTGCGAATAGGCCAGCAGGGCCGGCTCCGGCGATGAGTACTTTAGGTGCGGAGGCGGGGAGGTCCTGGTATAGAGGAGCTGAAGATTCGCGTTTATGAAAAGGTTCGTTGATAAAGACTTGTAGGGTAAGGATAAAGTATACCTGTCTGGATCTTGCGTCTATGGAGCGTTTGAGCAGGTTATATCCAGTAATGGATTTAGGGGGAACATTAAGGGCGGCAGCAGCGGCTCTTATAATGAATGCGTGTGCTGAAGCCTCGGCTGGCAGCAGTTTTACGGATACTTGTTGAATCATTGTTAGGTAGTTATCCTAAAGAAAAAATTACGGATTTGCGGAGAAGGTTCTATCGTTGATAGGGTACCGTTGATTCTCTGCAAATCCGTAAGATATAAGAATGTGATCTGGTTAGAAAGGAAGGTCGTCGCTACTATCGCCGCTTGCAGGCATCTGCGGAGCGTTATAGTTAGGCATTGGATCAGCGCCAGGAGCGGCAGCCATTACGGATTCCATACGCCATGCGTCAAGGTTGGTAATGTAGTTTACTTTACCATCTTTTTCCCAGCGGGTACCTTTGATATTGAAATAAACTTTAACATTTTCACCCTCATTGAACCGGTCAACGATACCAGTGCGATCTTGTACAGCCTGGAATTTGATATAGTTATTGATAATACGGCCATTGATATCATCAGATTTTTCTATAACGAACTCTCTGGTTTTAAAAGTTTCGCTACGTTGAACCGTGTTATACTTCACCACCAGCTTTCCGGTAATTTCAAAACTCATAGATAATTATTTTAAATTCAGAAGGGTCAAAGATAGGGATTTCGCAGTAGTGCGTACAAATATTTTTTATTGAAAACAGGCGCGCGTGTATATAAAGAAATAGTTCCTGATAAACTAGACCTAAAGGGATTTTTTTTAATGGAGATACTAACATAGTTTTGCACCCTCGCGAAAAAAATTGTGAATATCTACAAGTTTATCAAGCGCTAAATTTTCAGGGCTTAATCTGTACGATGTTATTTTATCACGAATGCAATACTATTTGTGATAAATGAGTCAATGATTTCATAAAGCTGCTGCAAATCAATATGGTTTAATGCAGTAAAAAAATGCGGTATGTCAATGCTGTAAAGCAATAGTGACGGGCAAGAAGAAGGTTTTTGCACACTGTAGTCAGGACAATATAAACAAGGGTAGATAAATTTTTTTTTTCAACATTTTCTACAGATATTCGTCCTCCTGTCTGAACATTTTTCGACATCCTGCGTTGAGGAATAGCGAATTCGAGAACATCCTTAATTAAGAAACAAACTAATTTTTTTTATCTCAATGAATAAAACTTGCGAACAAGTTTGGGAAAGGTGTCTTAATATAATTAGGGATATTGTGGAGTGGCAGCCTTTTAAGACATGGTTTGAGCCAATTAAACCCATTAAACTTGAAAACAATGTTTTAACCATCCAGGTCCCCAGCCAATTCTTTTACGAGTATTTAGAGGAGCATTACGTGGGATTGTTAGGAAAAACCATCAAAAGAGAATTAGGTAAAGAAGCCAGGTTGGAATACCGCATTGTAGTAGAGAACGGTACGCCACACCAGAATCCCAGAACTGTAAACATGCCTACGCAGTTTACTAAACCTCAGAAAGACAATGAAGTTGATTTCCCGTTAACGATCCAGAATCCGGTTAAGAATCCGTTTGTAATACCGGGGATTAAGCGTGTCCAGATTGACTCACAGCTGAATCCAAATTATACATTTGATTCTTATATAGAAGGTGACTGTAACAGGGTAGCACGCCGTGCTGGTAAAACTGTAGCTGAAAAGCCCGGTGGTACTTCGTTTAACCCGCTTGTAATCTATGGCGGTGTTGGACTTGGCAAAACGCATCTTGCCCAGGCTATTGGTAATGAGGTGAAAAGAATTCATCCCAACAAAGCTGTATTGTATGTAAGTGCGGAGAAATTTATCAACCAATTCATTGATCATAGTAAGAATAATATTATCAATGATTTTATTCACTTCTATCAACTGATAGATGTGCTGATCGTTGATGATATTCAGTTCTTCGCCCGTGCAGAAAAAACACAGGATGCATTCTTTGCTATCTTCAACCATTTACATCAGTCAGGAAAACAACTGATACTTACTTCTGATAAAGCGCCTAAAGATCTGGACGGTGTACAGGAACGCCTGTTGAGCCGCTTCCGTTGGGGCCTTAGCGCGGATATTCAGATCCCTGATTTCGAAACAAGGATGGAAATCCTTGAAATGAAAATGAGAAACGACGGTCTGGAAATGCCTAAAGAAGTCGTGAAGTATGTAGCATATAATATTCAGACAAATGTACGCGAACTCGAAGGCGCACTGATCTCTCTCCTCGCCCAGTCTTCTCTTAACAGAAAAGAAATTGACCTGGAACTGGCGAAACGCGTGCTGAAATCCTTCGTGAAAACTTCTTCCAAAGAAATTACGATCGAAAGTATTCAGAAAATGGTTTGTGAATACTTTGATGTTCCATATGATAAATTACTGCAGAAGACACGTAAACGTGAAATTGTGCAGGCACGCCAGATTACTATGTATTTGGCTAAATCTTTCACCAAAAACTCTTTAAAGACTATTGGTGAGCATTTTGGAGGTAGAGATCATACTACTGTGATCCACTCCTGTCAGACAGTGAAAGACTTAATGGATACCGATAATAATTTCCGCGACAGTGTAATTGAACTGCAACAAAAAGTTCAGCTGGCGGCAATGTAATTACCCCCCTGTAACCTATTTGTAACATGCCCTCTACACAGTAGAGGGCATGTTTTTTTTGTGCCTGTCAACTTAGCCTTCCCGCTCTATTCAGTAAAAATCAACTACAGGATAAGGTGAAATACAGCAATAAAAAGCTGTTTGCCTTGCGTATTCTTCGGGGAGATGATCATCTTGTATTGTTTTTTTAATGTTTAAAAAGATGTCTGCCACGATTTTATTTTCCGTGAGTTGAAGGAAAAAATACCCGGTTTGCTCGTTTTTGAACCTCATTTGAAAAATATTTTTAAATTTTTTTCGTGTAGGCGTCTACGAGATTAGTCTTCTGTAAGTCAGTATGGTAAAGGGTTTTGGAGTTATTGCCGTTAGCCATTGCGCACTTTTTCAAAAAAAAGTTTTAAAAAACTGTAAATGTTTTTTGTGAAATTAAAATATTTCCTATTTTTGCAACCCCTTCACACACAAAGCGAAGGGAAACAAAAGAAAGGTGAGGTGCCTGAGTGGCCGAAAGGAACGGTTTGCTAAACCGTCGTACGGGTTAAACTGTACCGAGGGTTCGAATCCCTCCCTCACCGCGAATCCAAGTCGGGATTCTTTCGGGGTGTAGCGTAGCCCGGTATCGCGCCACATTTGGGATGTGGAGGTCGTAGGTTCGAATCCTGCCACCCCGACGGAAAACAAAAGCCTTACAACTTAATGTTGTAAGGCTTTTTTGTTTGAATATCCTTAAAATATTTATTTCCCCGATGGAAATGAATTATTTTTAGTTATGCGTATTACAAAACTTGAACTTAAGAACTTTAAGAGATTTACAGATTTAATCATTGCAGACATTCCCATGTCTGCAAAGTTAGTGTTGTTAATAGGTTCAAACGGTTCTGGTAAATCTTCAGTATTCGATGCGTTTGATTTTCTTGTCAAACAATTTAGGGAGAATAACTACAGTCCTATTTCCTTGGAGGGTTATTATGATAAAAATAATCAGTCTCCACAAGTTAAAATTGAATTTTCTGACGGTGATGAAATAGCAATTCTGAATAATTCCAGAATCAGTGAAGAATCATCAAGAGATAAGCTGAAAAAATTCTCAGGTCGAAGCAGCAATAGAATTGTTCCAAGAGTCTATAACAGTGTCAATTTGGAAAGTGCCCAAAATAATACTGATGGGCCTTTGACATTTATTGATGCTGATGTTCGTTTCAGTAGTGATGTCAATATGTATATTCAAGAAATTGACAATGCTTTGCGAGCACCTATATTCCGAGGGGAATCGGCTGATACATTGAAAATATTTGAAGACTTTATTAAGCCACTAAACTCTTCTTTGATAAATATTCTGGGCGGAGATAGTACTACTACTATTCAAATTGCTGAATTTCAAAACCCCACTTCTGAACGAAGCGGTCAATTGATATTTAGAAAAGGAAATTCCCGTATCAACTATGAATTACTAAGTCACGGTGAAAAACAGGTAGTTACATTACTCCTGAACTTTATAGTCAGGAAAAAGTTTTATGATGATGCTATCATCTTTATTGATGAAATGGATTGTCACTTAAATACCTCTTTGCAGTCAAGATTATTGAAAGAGATTGTAAATGTCTGGATTCCGGAAAACTCCCAACTCTGGACAGCGACACATGCATTAGGTTTCATTGACTATGCGAAGAATGCTGAGAATGCTGCGATTATTGACTTAGACCTCTTAAACTTTGATATTCCACAGCTAATCGTGCCTGAGCCGAAAGAGAATATGGAAGTTTATGACATTGCGATCCCTAAAGAAACAATCAAAAACATTTTAAAAGGATATAAACTCGTAACTGTAGAAAATCAAAATGATCAGCATTATAATCTTGCTTTGGGAGAATCGGGATACTTATTTTTGCCGGCAAATAATAATAGGGAAGTTTTCTTAACTATCAAATCTGATTCTAATATGCTTGGCATCAGAGATCGAGATTATTTGATGGAGAATGAGATTATTTCAATACAGCAGCAATATCCGGGATTTAGAATATTACATTATTATGCTTTTGAAAACTATATTTACCATCCGGATAATGTTTCTGAGTTAGGCTTGAATGGATTTGATAAAGAACTTTATTTAGAAGAGATAATTTCGCAAAAAAATAAAAATCTTATATCAATTGTTGCCAACATTAAAACTGCCCGCCAGACATATATAGAATTTAAGGAAGATATAAAGGGTATTAAAAACGATAATAATATTGAACCAATAACCTATGCACTTCAAAGTAATGACTTGGAGGTATTTTACCCGTTCTTTAATGTAAAAAAATACTATAACAAAAGTTATATTCATAGGTTTAAATATACCATTGGTGAATTGGCAAAAACGAAATGGTTCAAATCACAAATAAAAAAAATATTAGAGTAAGCTGTAGGAACAGACCTGCCAATTCCAATTCCATCCTATGAGCACCTATACCAACATACAATGGGTTGTGCAGCAAAACCTCACTACTCCAACCCATCTTCAGCAAATTCAATCTGCATGTAATGCAATAGGAATCCCTGTAATCTCTGTAATGGTGATTCCATTTACAGATACGTTGCCAGATTTTAACAGGGAGCGCAAGTCTATAATATATGGCTCTACTACCTTTCATGCCATCGCAGCAAAAGATCCTCTGCTAATGGAGGGTGTCTTCTATGATGAAGATAATTTCTCTATGGCCAATTATCTAGATATCTGGAAAGACCATATGCTCAATTATGGCGCAATCACTACCACTTTCCATCAACTGATCACACAATCATCTTTCCCACATGATAAACTATTATTTATCCGACCGGATGGTGATACTAAATCTTTTGCGGGTGAAGTAAAGCGTTTTGATGAAATTGAATCATGGTATAAACAGGCCATACAGGCCGGAAATTTTGATTTAAATGAACATACGAGTATAGTGGCAGGTGAGCCATATAATATCGCAAAAGAATGGCGCTTATGGATCGTAAATAAGAAAGTAGTTGCGGCAAGTCAGTACCGCGAATATTTCAAACTAAAAAAAATAACTGGTTGCCCTGAAAATGTCATCGCCTTCGCAGAGGCCAGATGCAAAGAATATACACCCCACGATGTATTCGTGATGGATATCTGCTTATGCAGCGATCAACTGTATATTGTGGAATGCGGTACCATGAATGCCGCCGGATTCTACGAAGGGAATGTATTCGATATAGTAAAAGCAGTATCTGATTATTTTGTTAAAAGGTAACGCCAATCAGGTTTCTATCTAAGTTGTATTATCAAAATGTTGTAGACTTACTATTCTGCCTTTTGTTTTTTGAATCAGGCTTCGTAGTAATAATAACGAATGGACGTGCAGGATTACAACCAATCGCAATGGAATCACGCAGGATAGTTAAACTCTCAATTGCATTAGGCGCTAATCGGGTCTGTTCGGTATCCAATACTGGTAGTCCATCAATGACATAGAATTCTGGAAGTGCATGCATATATTGCACATTCGCCTTAATGTTATTAACAGGTACCAATGTTGGTTGCTGTTTACAAACAACATATCTTTCTATAAAAATACTATCCTTTGTTGATCGTCGCTTTACCTTCTCTGTCTTAATATCCGCAGGATCCAGGAATATACCAGTGCCAATGTATACCTTATTGACATAGGTTCTGGTAATCGTTGATTTTCTCTTTTTCTTAGCACTGACATGCGTGATACAGCACAATATCAATAGCGTAAGCAATACACTTCTCATCATCTCCATAAGTTAATATATTCATTGGCGTTAGAGGTATGGTTAATTGTTAATGCTTATCTAGTACGGTCATAATAACACTACCGATACCGATCATATCATTTTGGGGTATTCGTTTCCGTTAAGAAATCATTACCATATTATTACTATTACATTATATGATTTGAATGGCTTAGCAGGCTCTTTTTATTTCTCTTTCTTTGCCCGAAAATCAATCAAAATGTATCTGAGGCCCTCACTAGTCCTAGGTCTGCTAATTACTTCCCAATTTGCCTTTAGTCAACAGGTAAACCATAATATCAAAGGTGCTGTTACTGATAAACAATCTAAAGAACAATTAATAGGCGCGATTATCAGTATACCGGAACTAAAACGTAATACAGTTGCCAAATTGGATGGTACGTTTAGTCTTGACCGTATCCCGGCAGGTACATACCATATTCGCTGTTCTTATATCGGCTATGTAGCTGTTGATACTGTGGTGACAGTGAATGGTAATCTCACCCTTAATCTTCCACTCAATAATAACACTGCTGCTTTAAACGAGGTAGTAGTAACTGGTAAACATAACGTTGAATCAGAGGCCGCTGCAAAGAAATCCGAGCAAAATGCTTCCAGCGTAATGAATATCATCTCTGCAAAAGCAATTCAATTATCTCCTGATATTACTGTGGGTAACGTATTACAACGTGTATCAGGTGTATCCATAGAACGCAGCAGCAATGGAGATGGCCGCTACGCCATCATCAGAGGTATGGACCAACGTTATAATAATACGTTGATTAATGGTATTAAAATTCCTAGTCCAGATAACAAAAGTCGTTTCGTGCCGCTGGATATCTTTCCTTCTGAGCTGATAGAAAGAATTGAAGTGAATAAAACACTGACACCTGATATGGAAGCCGACGCTGTTGGCGGTACAGTAAACATGGTGATGAAAAATGCGCCTGAAAGACTGTACATAAACGCTAGCGCTGCCACAGGTTTTAGCCAGACGGTATTGCAAAATGGTTTCGATTATTTCCCTGTAAGTGCAATACATAAATCTTCTCCTTACCAGCAAAATGGCCCTGGATATAGCGCAACGCCTGCTGATTTCACCCGCGATAATCTGAACTATACACATAAATCGGCCCCTGCTAATGCGATGGGTACGCTGTCTATTGGTAACAGATTCTTCAACAATCGCTTTGGTATCATGCTGGGCGGCTCGTACCAGAATATTTATAAAGCCTATAACAGCATCTTTAATCCTGGCGAATTCCAGGAGGAAGGGCAATTATACGTTAAACACGCTTATCTGCGCGATTATTCCTCTCATCTTACCAGAACAGGTCTCAATGCTAAATTTGATTTTGACATCAACCCTAAGCATAAAATCAGCCTTTACAGCGTATACGCTGACCTGAAAGATGCCCAGGCACGCCTGACCACCGATTCTCTCATGCCTTATCCACGCACCGTTGCAGGTACTGGACAAGTATGGCAGTTTGGCCGCTCTAAATACCAGCATCAGAATATCTTCAGCAATACCTTACAAGGAAATCACACCATTGTGGATAACAGGCTGAAACTCGATTGGTCGGCAGTATATTCTAAAGCCATGAGCGAAATTCCTGATTGGGCTGAATATGAATATGATGGCGGATTTTACACCGATCCTTCTACACCTAATAACCCACCTTATAAACATCCGGATGTACTGCAGAATTTCAACCGTACCTGGTGGAAAAACTCTGACAGAGATCTGGCTGGTTACCTGAACCTACACTATACCAACACTGCCTGGAATACCCCTTACACAATCAGCGTAGGGGGCTTGTACAGAGACAAACACCGTGATAACAAATACGACAACTACGAACTTCGTCCTGTACCTAATGCGGATGGCTCCAAACAACTCTGGACAGACATCTATCACTTCAACTGGACTGTTTTCAATCCTAAAGGTAGTCCTGGTGAGGCTAATAATTACCGTGCCAACGAGCGTATCACTGCTGGTTACCTCCTGTTGAAGTTCAAAATTAACAAGCTGGAAACCGTTGCTGGCGTGCGCGCAGAGAACACTGATCAGGATTTTGATACAGACGTTCCCGTTACACAGAATGCAAAATCCGGAACCATTAGCTACATGGATGTATTGCCAAGTGTGAACTTCAAGTATGAGCTGAATAAAAAGACAAACCTGCGTCTGTCGTACTACGCAGCTATCAGCAGGCCCGCTTTCTTTGAAATCGTTCCTTACAGCTACCACGGCGATCAGTTCGATGAAAAAGGTAACCCTAACCTCTTGCATAGCACCAGCAATAACGTTGACCTGAGATATGAATTGTTCCCTAAAACGAACGAACAAATCCTGATAGGCGCTTTTTATAAATCAATTCAGAACCCAATTGAATACGGCTTCGAATTCACCGGTGCGCAAAATCAGACTGCTTATATGCCTGGCAACTACGGTGATGTTACTAACTATGGTTTTGAATTGGTGTATGAAAAATACCTGGGCAACTTCGGTATCAGAGCTAACTATACTTATACACATTCTCAGATCACCACTACCAAAATGACTTCTGTGAAGAAAGACGGTGTGCTGCAGAAACTCTTCTTAAATGAATCCCGTCCGCTGCAAGGACAATCAGACCATGTTGCTAATGCCGCTTTCCTGTATAAAAATGGCAAACTTGGGCTGGATGTGCAATTAGCATGGCAGTACACCGGTAAAAGAATTGTGTTGGTGTCTCCATACTACGGATTCGATTATTGGCAGAAAGGTATGAACCTCTTCGACTTCTCTGCAGAAAAGCGTTTTGCAAAACACTTTGCAGTGTTTGCAAAAGTGCAGAACCTCCTGGACGCTAAATATGAAGTATACATCAACAAGCCAGTGGTCAACGATGTGCCAGTGCCATTCCAGAACCCTGGTTCCGGCAAAACCCTTGCCCAGCGTGATCAGTACGGACAGAACTATATCCTGGGCCTGAGATTCCTGCTAAACAAATAAGAACATTTCACACAAAATTTCAATAAAGAATTAGTTATGATGAAACATTCTTTACAGATCGCTTTGATTGGTTTCATTTCGGTCGCCATGTTTTCCTGTAAGAAAGATGAAAAAGCAAACATCTCTAAACCACTGACGGTAGTAGGACAGCCTATCTCTGATACCATCCTGCCTAAGAAAGATGTTAATGGTAACGTCATTCCATTGAAAGGAACGATGCTGGCCGGTAAAACATATCATATCACTGCAGATGTAACCATCAATGCTGGTGATACCCTGTACCTGCAACCTGGTGTGAAAGTAATCATCGAAGGTGATGGTAAAAGCCCTGAAACAAGTCCTGCATTTTATGTAAAAGGTTCCCTGGTAAGTGCTGGTACCAAAGAAGCGCAGAACTGGTTCACTGTAAAAGAAACTGCTGCAACTCCACTTTCTAATGCTAACTTCAAAGATGATGCTGTAAACGATCCTGCTTACGCTGGTTACTGGGGCGGATTCCAGTGTGGTCCTGATGCTGACCTGCTGTTGATTCGCTGGACGCACGTAGAATACACCGGCGGCCCTTGGGGTAGTAATGCTGCTGATTTCGGCGCTAAACCTGGTGATCCACGTTATGCTGTTTATATGAACCGTAAGACAGGTTTCTCTAAACTGATCCTGGAAGATTCATGGTTCTTCGGTAGTAAAGATGATTGTATCGGTAAATGCGAAAACACTTACGTAAGCATCATGAGAAATACCTTCAATAAACTGGGAGGTACTGGTGGAGAAGGTGTGAACCTGAAAAGCCATGTATTTGGTGATATGGCGTACAATCTCTGCTATGGTATTGCCACCAACGGCCTTAAAACTGCTGCTACAGACGGTGTTAACACTGTTGTGAATATCTACAATAATACTTTGGTAAACTGTGGTTTCAGACAAACTAAAGCTACCCGTAATGGTTCTATCAATACAGAAACCAACGCTGGTGGATTTCTTTATAACAACATTATCGTAAACTGTAAATCTGGTCTGAGAATTTCTTACCAGTCAGAAAAAGGTAAGCCTAGCGATACCCTGAATACTTCTTACGGTAATAACCTGACCTGCATAGGCCGTGGTAACCCAATGGGTGGTGCTGAGCAATATATGATCTTCATTGAGCCTAAGCAGTTTACATTCAAGCAACCTACCGACCTGAACGGTTATGTAAATGGTCCTACCACAAGCCTCGGCACTAACGACGGTACTAACACTGCTAATGATTCACTGAAATACGATCCGATGTTTAAAAACTACGACGTGAAAACTAACAGTCTTGGTACTGCTTATAGAAACAGTGTAATCCCTGCTGGTGCTGACTTTCACCTGAAAGGTGGTTCTCCTGCCATCGGTATTGGCGTATGGTCAGGTGGTAATGGTGCTACTGCTATCCCTGTTAAAGCTAAAGCTCCATTGCTGGTTCAATACGGTTTCCCTATGACTGTATTGCAAAGCGGCGAGTTTGGTGCTAACGTAACTCCTCCAAATAAAGACCTGGGTGCGTTCCCTACAGATGGTAGCGGTAACCAGCACGTATACTAATCTTATTTAACAACTATCGGGGGCTGACATACAGGTCTGTACAGACTGTTTTGTCAGCCCTTTTAATTATATAGATATGAAGAGATCTGTATTGATGTGTATTGGGGCATGGATCATCTTCAGCGCATGTTCCAAGAAGGCCGATGATAAAGGAACGCCAGTTCCACCAGTAGATCCGCCGGTAGTGCAGGATACTACGCCGCAGGCAAAATATGATATTACCTTGCTGGCGTCCTCTAACGCTTACGTAGGTACGCCGGATGTACATGCCATGCAAAGGCAGGACTACAACGAGTTGTCGGGTATTGCTGCCAGCCAGGTGAATAAAGGTGTATTATATGTGCATGATGATTACAATGGCAATAAGACAGTGGTGATCACCAATGCAAACGGTGATGATCTGGGTCAGATCATTGTGGATAACATCAGCACGCGCAATATGGAGGATATTTCTGTTGGGCCTGGACCCGTTGTAGGTAAGAGTTATATATATATCGCGGATATAGGTGATAATAATGCTGGAAGGGCTTCTATTGCAGTATATAGATTTGAAGAACCCGTAATTACTAACGCAGACGCTAATACGAAAATTCATATAACCGCGGTAGATAAGCTGGAATTGAAATACCCACAAACTGCGGTAAATGCTGAAACTTTGCTGGTAGATCCATTAACAAAAGATATTTATATCGCCAGTAAGCAAAGCAGCAAAAGTATTATCTGGAAGGCCACTTATCCACAGTCGACCACAGCGCCCACGGTTTTACAATCTGTACTAAAAACAAATTTTGATTTGTTGACATCAGGAGATATTTCAGGTGATGGATCGGAGATCTTGCTCAGGAATAAAGGACAGATCTGGCATTGGAAGCGTGCTGCCGGACAAACAATCGTACAGGCGTTGCTGATAGCTCCGGAAACAGCGCCTTATGCTGGTAATGAGCATCAGGGCGAAGGGATTTGTTTCGCGGCAGATGCAGGTGGATACTATACCGATACCGAAGTAAGAGATTATCCTGGGGCTATCTCCAACATCTCTTATTACAAAAGGAAATAATTAAGCAAAACACTATTCTAACCTATAAAAAGATGAAAATAAGATTCTGTAAAGCCTTTTACCTGGCGCCATTGGTAGCATTATTATTCGGTGCCTGCAAAAAAGATGATGACAAACAGGATGATCAAACACCTGTTCAGTTTATTTTTACCTCAGATGCACACTATGGTATTAACAGGGCTGCGTTTCAAGGTAAAACTAACGTAGACGCACATACGGTTAATGCCGCAATGATCGCTAAAATCAATGGTATGCCTGATTTGGTGCTGCCAACAGATGATGGTGGTAATGCGGGTATGAAGATCGGTAGTATTGATTATTTATTTGAAGGCGGTGATATTGCCAATCGTATGGAAGTATCTGCGAATGTACAAACAGGCGCGGCTTCCTGGGAACAGTTCAAAATCGACTATCTGCAAAACCTGACTATCAAAGGAAAAAATAATCAGAAAGCGGAAGTATTGATGGTGCCTGGTAACCATGATGTGTCTAACAGCATTGGTTATTATGCTGTGATGTCGCCGATTACGGATGCCTCTAGCATGGCTAATATCTATAACCTGATGTTTAAAACTTCAGCCAAAACAGCCGCTAACTTCAATCCTAAAACAGATAGAATTAATTATTCAAGAGAGATTGCGGGGGTTCACTTTTGTTTTATACAGATGTGGCCAGACAGTAGTGTAAGAGTATGGATGGAGAGTGATTTGAAGTCTGTGGCTGCTTCAACACCGGTGATTATTGTGGCGCATGATCAGCCAGCGGTGGTATCTAATCACTTTACCAACCCTAATGGTGATCATGGAATTAATAATACTGATAAGTTTGATAATGTGTTAGATGAGATGTTTAAATCCGGTAAGGCTGCCAGCGTGGCGGATGTTATTGAGCAGCGTGGGTTTGTGGCTTTTCTGAAGCAGCATCCCAATATCAAGGCTTATTTACATGGACATGCACATGAGAGCAAGTTTTATACTTACACGGGTCCGGATAATGATGTGTCTTTGCCTACTGTGGGTGCGGATAGCCCGATGAAAGGAGTGGTTTCTTCTACCGATGAGACGAAGCTGACCTACCATTTCGGTGTATTGGATCCAAAGACGAAGATGCTGACGATTCGTGAGGTGTATTGGAATCCGGAGCCATCGAATCCTTCAGCGGCGGTGAAGTGGGGTAATAAGATTTCGATAAGTCTGAAATAATAGTATTGTAGATAGAAAAGCGAAGCCACCCAATGAGGGTGGCTTTTTGCTTTATATCATAAAAGAAGACTATTCAAATGGCCGGAAGCTTGTATCAGCCGGTCATTTGAATAGTCTTCATAGGGGCTAACAAGATATCGTTGCTATAGGCAGATAATCAGATAGCAGATATTATAAAATTAAGTAGAAAGCGATGGTTGGTAAAATGTAAATGGCCTTTGGTATCAGTTTTCTCCTAAGTGGTCATTTTTAGCGTGTAAGTGAGTGGTATAGGGCGATTGTAGGGATTTTAGGGTATAGGATGGGCGTACTTGATAAGTTTTTATGAATTATTTTAAGAAAATCATTTTTTGACCCAACCTTTTCATTTTTCTCCCCCGTTTACTTTAATAAATAGGATTCTATGAGATACTTACCTCTTTATTTTCTAGGAGTTGTGCTGGCGGTTTGCAGTGTGGTGGGTTGCAGAAAGGATGCTGCGCTCAATTCGGATTTGCAGCAGTTGTCGGCTAAGGCGGCGCTGGTGGATTCGACGGGCCATCCTAAGGACACCTTAGGTCACGATACTATTCCGGGTCATCATCCTGGGGATACTACACATCCGCATCCAGGTGATACTGTTCGTCCGCATCCGGGAGATACGGTGATAGTATGGCCTCCGCGCGATACCGTAAGGCCTCCAAAAGATACGGTGATAGTATGGCCTCCACGCGACACCGTAAGACCTCCAAAAGATACGATTCGTCCTCCAAAGGATACTACAAGAAATAGAGGTAGAAGCTAACAACGTAGTATCTTCACCGTTAGGAAGAAGATGGGAATTTTATTGTTTTTGGTGATTTTTTTTGAAAGAAACTGGTTGTTTCAGGTAATCCCTGAGGCAACTTTTTCTGTTTGATATAACCCAGTACACATGCTTGTGTATATTGTAACGGTAGCATAAACAATTGGAAGAGATACAACAGCTGATAAAGGATTGTTTAGCCAATAACAGGCTTGGCCAGGAGAAACTTTATAAGAAGTTTTATCCTGTGTTCTTTCTATTATGCAGAAAGTTTTTCAATAATGAAGAGGAGGCGATGGAAGTATTGAATGACGGCATGTTGCAGGTATTTACGCAACTGCATAAGTATGCTGCAGAAAAGGGAGAATTTATTAACTGGGCTTATACGGTGGTGCGGAATGTGGCACTGGATAGGATCAGAAAGAAAAGAATGCCGATATATGGCGAGATAGAGGAGGATATTGTTGTTACGGAGAATAACATATTACGTAAGCTGAACGGAGCTGATATTTATAAATTATTGGATGTCCTTCCAACTGCTACGAGGGCTGTTTGTACACTTTTTTACCTGGAGGGCTTTTCTATAAAGGAAACGGCAGATTTATTACAATTGAGTCAGGGCACGGTAAAATGGCATTTAAGTGAAACCCGGAGCAAATTAAAACCAATATTGGAGCAGTACTACCTAAATAAATGATACCAACCCGTGGATGAAAGGAATTTAAATACTGGACCACTAGACGAAGGGAAGCCTCCTATTCCTATTCCGCCTGTAGAAGAAGGTTGGAAGCAGATGGCTGCGCGCCTCGATGCGGTCATGCCTGTAGGAACGGCTACAGGAGCGGCTGCGTCAGCAGCTGGCGGTGCTGCCGTGAAATCGGGTAGTATTGCATTAGGTAAATTATTAGTCGGCTTAGCCGTAATCGTAACCTTAGGGGTGATAAGCGTTGTTTATTTTACACAGCGGGCCAATGATAAGGATAATAAAAAACAGATAAATACAAGTGCTGGATGGCAGACTGATAAAGCAATTGATGCAACTAAACAGAACGATAGCCTGGCGATTATAGGCGGAAAGGATAATAAAACTAATGAAAATAGTGATGCTCAATTAAAAGGAGCAGATGGCTCAATGCAAGCTGGAAATGCAGCTGGTAGCCAGGATAGTAAACATACACAAACGCCTGATAATGCTTCACAAGTCACCGATCAGGAAGAACACTCATCGGGCAACCAAAATGATAAGGAGCATCATACCCAGGGTACAAATGGTTCCGTGAATGGGACTACGCCTGCAGAAAGATATACCGGTAATCAAAAAGGTAAAACGCTACAAGCAACGGATGTAACGGTGAACAGTGGCGGTAAATCGGCAGTTGCTCAAAATGGTAGTGGCCATGATTTGCAGGATGCTGACGGAATAAGGAAAGAAACAGCGCCAGGCAAAAAAGGTATAAGTCAACCTGAGGGTATGGCGGCGACTAATCATCGCGCTACATTCACTAAACAAGGCGATAAATCAACCGGAAATGATTTAGGGCATAATGATGCCAAGAAGAATAATGAGGGCGTTAAAACGTCTAAAAACACAAAAGCACATGGAAACAAGGTGTCGGGTAATAGTCTTGGAGGAAATCATAAATCCACAGGGGCTGCTACCATGAAAGATAATCACCTGTCGCCCAAGATGCAAGGCGTTAATAACGCAAAAGAAGAAAGTGCTAATAAGAATAGCGATGATGGTCATCCTCAGCAAACAACATCAGATGCAACATCATCCTCTGCACAACATAATAATCCTGTGCAAACAAATGAAAAGGGAGTAAGTAAGGATATAAGAGAAACTTATCCAATTGCTGATGGACAGTCAGTAATTACCGGCAATACAACGTCAACAAGCCAGGGCAATATAGTGGCAGGCACGTATGCTGTCAATGAAGGTTATCAAAGAACCGCATTGACCAGGATAAGGATTAACAACCAGTTCGAGAACAAGATATTGAAAGCGCCTGCAGAGGCCATCAATCATTTATTCAGCTTCCGACCGCCACGGAAAGGCAATGGTATGTCCTGGGAACTGCTGGTACAATGGAGCCTCCCGATGCCAATTAATGGCAATACCTGGCTGAAAGGTCCTACCGCTAACCCCCAGGCATATACATTGCTGATTCCAGGATTAAGGCTGCAATACGATATGCCTAATGCAGCCATCAGCCTGGACTTGAACGGCTTTGCTTCCCAGGCCTATAAGGATGTACCTTATAAATCAGGACCAGATCCATCTGCAGTGCGCACCACCAATAGCTATACATTGCAGAAATCTTTCGGCTATAGTGCCGGCATAGCTTATCAACACAGGGTTTATAAAAATTGGTACGGAGCTGCTGGGATACAGGCCTTCTATGCCCGAGAGGGGACTATATCGTTGTCCCGACAAAGCGACACTATCCTGCTGGCGCCTAAAAATGTAACCTATAGTGATAAATCGGATATATGGAAAAGAATTGGACGGGTGCATTGGAGTATCACCGCCGAAGGATACTATGACCATAACAGGTGGCAACTGGGAGGAAGGGTACAAATACCTGTTTTGCATAAGACGGATACCATCACTGGGATGATAAAACCACAAATTCAGGCAGAAATTCTGCTCAGAATAAAATTATATAAGAAAAAATAACGGCGTTGGGAGAGATGGTTTCTAGTTGGTTAAATATAATGTGGTGGCTTGTTTTGGCTGATTTTTCATTTTTGTTTTTTCTGTTTTTTTTATTGCCAGCAGAAAGAATTTAAAATTTTTTCACTCAGTATTTGGAAATGTCACAAATATATCGCTACCTTTGCATCCCGCAATCAGAGGTACGAATGCTGAGATTGCAGCCAGATAAAAAGTTTTCGGGGTGTAGCGTAGCCCGGTATCGCGCCACATTTGGGATGTGGAGGTCGTAGGTTCGAATCCTGCCACCCCGACCAAGAAAAAGGAGATCATTTTGATCTCCTTTTTTATTTCTATCTCTTTAGGCTTTACTCCTAAGCCACATTAATTCCTCTTGTTATCATTTTGCTCAACAATCAGAACTATCACTTTTGCTTTTCTTTTGAAGCATAGCATTAACCCGAAGATCCAGTGAAACAGAGAAATAGTGATACTCAGTTGCACTGATAAATATAATTCGTGGAATAAAAAGAACTATAAATTAGCAAGAAACGGGTTTAATCTGGTGATGCGGCATTTTAATTTCGTGCAAATAAATTATAGAAGATGCAGCGATTAAAAAACAAAACGGCCTTAATTACAGGTGGAACAAGCGGAATTGGAAAAGCCACAGCTATTGATTTTATTGAAAATGGAGCGTCCGTGATTATTACTGGACGTTTCAAAAACACCGTAGATGCTACCGTAAGTGAACTGGGGACTAACGCCAGTGGTATTGTTTCTGATGCCGGAAAAATGGATGATATCCTAAGCTTAGCCGATAAAGTGAAATTAATCTCACCTCACATAGATATTCTCTACGTAAATGCTGGTTTTGGGAAGTATGCCCCGTTAGAGCTGATAGATGAGTCGCATTTTAATGAACAATTCGATGTAATCGTTAAGGGCACACTGTTTACAGTGCAACAGATTTTACCTTTAATGAAAGAAGGTGGATCAATTATATTAAACACTTCTATTGTAACAGAAGTAGGAATGCCTAATTCTTCTGTTTACTCAGCTGCAAAAGCTGCAGTACAATCGTTTACAAAAACATTTGCTTCAGAATTAGCTCCAAGGAAAATCAGAATCAATGCGGTTAGCCCAGGGCCTATAAATACCAATTATTTCGATCGATCTAATTTGTCAACAGATCAGGTGCAGGCGATGGCTGGAGCTGTTATGCCACAGGTTCCACTGGCTCGTTTTGGAGAACCCTCAGAAGTTGCAAAAGTGGTGACCTTTTTAGCATCCGAAGACGCTTCATTTATGCACGGTACAGAATTATTTGTTGATGGTGGATTCCCAAAGATTAAATAATTCAAGGTATAAGTTGGATTAGCTAAGGATATCACTGTCTGCCAGAAATATATCATTATAGAAACGGTTGCCCATCTGCTTTTGGGCAACCGTTTTTAAACTAGTTTAATAAGCGATTAGAAGTTTGCTGACAGATAATTGCTGCAAGCAGGATCAGACGATGCAAGTGTTGACGCATTGTATGGAGGCCTGTTGGTATTACAGTATTTGGCTTCTGAAGATACGGCAAGGTATTCTGCCTGGTTGGAAAGTACATAAGAACCAGGAGCATACACGCCGGAATAGTAACAGTTTACATACATGTTGTAAATGGTAGAATTACTGAAGCCGCCGGATATCCACTGATCGTGGAGGTAATGGGTCAATTCATGAAAGATCACATTACCTGGACCAGTATGAACACTGCGATAGGTGGCGAAATTTACAATATATACGTTCCCGTTATTGTAGAAGAGATCGCCACTTCCGGGACTAGAGTATACATTGATAGGCGCACCTGTCATTCTTGATTTGGTGGTGCTAGTTGTACTGGTGTTATACAACTGATCAATTTCTCCGTTTACCAGCGCTTTGATATCACTGGGAACGGTACCTGAGTAATTGATGGTAAAAGAACGGTAGCTAGCAGCTGCTACAGCTCCTGATGCCTCGCCACGGGCATTTTTGTTTTTGTTGAAGAAGTCGATCACTTTCTGACGTTCAGGGGTAATGGTAAGGTGATCTTCAACGGCTTGCTGGGCTACAGGTTGCGGTGGTGCTACAGGTGCAGGTTTGTCTTCTTTTCTACAGCTGGTGATGACCATAATGCTTAACAGCAAGGCAATAGCCGAGTTAACACGGACTTTTGAGTGTCTCATTGGTTAGATTTTGGGTTAATTGCTCATAATAACCTACATGATATATCATATTGACTCTATCATATTTGTAGGCTTTAAAATCGCCACAATACTACTATGCCCCACTGTTATGTGGTTACATGATTAGCAGACTGCTGTTATGCGCTCCTTCAATTCTAGCCCTATTCAAGAGATATCTAAATGACAAACAAAACCTTCTGTTGAATTTCGAGGTACTAAAAAAAATATATTTTTTTCTCTGGTGAAAATGAATACAGGTATGATCGCCTTGGTGCTGACTGCTTATTTTCCTGAATATTATATACTCGTAGATGAGTGCTATGGCCTACATCAGACTGCTGTATTTTGTATTACTCCATCATTGGACAGCTCAATGAATAACTCTTTTGCCAGTGGATAAATTGATTCCATGTACCTCCCTGGTGCAATGTTTGATAAAAGTATTACAGCGCATTCATTTTTTCGGTTTATCAGCAAAGAAGCACCATAACCTCCGGTGCCGCCATTGAGTCCTTGCATGCGAAGGCCTTCAGGTTGGATATGAAGTTCGTACCAACCAAGGTTAGAAATTTGTAAATCATTTATTGGGAATGTTTCCGTTGCCTGCAAGGTGGCAGCTGCGTCGTTGCAATCGTAAGCCATGATGGCAAATTTGGATAGATCTTCCGCAGTAGAAATAATACCCAAACAACCATTGAGAATTCCTCCATCCCAATATGCACAAAAGTCGTTCTGCTCATCGATCCCTCTCACCATTTCCGTTTTCACCTCACTAATATCGAATGATGATTGGTACATCTTCAAAGGTCTAAATATCCGCTCTGCTACAACCGCTGCAAAAGGTTTTTCTTCCACCTTTGATATAATATAACTCAATAAACCCGCTCCCAGATTGGAATAATTATGAGTTTCTCCTGGTTGACTATCCACACGAAGGTTTTGCGTTAAGTAAGTTATCAGCTGTTCCTCCGTGTAATTCTTAAAGGGATTAGCTTTATCAAAGTTGGATTGCGTGTCAAAATCAGCTGGCATCCGTGGAAGTCCAGCAGTATGCTGTGCCAGATGCTTTAAGGTAAAGGCTGGAGAATTCAACAGCGGAAAGGGAAGATGTTTTTGAGCAAGGTCGTTGAGTCCGACTTTCTTTTCAATGATTAATTGCGCAAGAATATGGCCTGTAAACGCTTTGGTAACGGAACCAATTTCGAAGGCGGCTAAATGATTATTGATTATTTCAATTATTCCATCTTGCCTGATCATACCATGATACTCAACCTGCTTTTTACTGACAAGTGCTATGGATACCTGTATTTTATCTGGCATCCTATTGAGTGTGTCTCCGAGCTTTTTAAATATCCTGGTATACATCTCACAAAATTGATTTTTAATAAACATGAAATTGAAGATAAAATAAAATTTGTCAGGCATGATATCCAAACATTTGCGACAAAAGAAAGGAGCCGCTCCTTCATTTAAATAAATAGCGCTGAGGCAAGGCATCATAGAAACTTTAAAAAACAAATAAGACCCTTGTTATAAAAAGGAATGATCTCCGCTTAATGAAAACGATCGGAACATGAAACCTTACATTGTAAGAAATGTAGGATAGTATAATATTGTTATCTCTCTATAAAAAATATAAGATAATTATTTATATAAATGCTGATCCTGCAAATAATCTATCCCATGTTTCTTTAAAATACTTAACTCCCCAGCTACTAACAAATTCATACATCGGCGCCAGCGACTTCCCATCCTCGGATAAAATATACTCTACTCTGTAAGGCTTGCTGGACAATACATTTTTGATAATAAGGCTATCGCGCTCCAGCTCTTTTAACTGTTGACTAAGCATCTTCTCAGATATACCTGGTAAGTTATCTCTTATCTCTACATAACTTCTTTTTTCAAAAATATGCAGATGCGAAAGTATCAGCAGTTTCCACTTGCCACCAATGAAGCCTAGCGTTACATCTACGGGACAGGTATATGTTTTGTCGTTTAATTGTATCATAAAAATTTTGCTTAAAAAGGTATCCTACTTTTTAGTAAGATATTGACCGCCATTACACATCGCCTTAATTTTATTCCCGTACTCAATCAATTAAAATTATGGAAAAAGTGATTGCATTTATTTTTTTTATAACGACCGCATTTACCCAAACTCAAAAGATGCAAATGGAAGATAAAAACTATTCAACAGAAATCATCAGGTACAATATACCTCTGCCGGAAAGAACAAATTTTGAGGACGCCTATAAACAAGCTGGTAGGTGCTTACAGGCTTCTGTTTTTTGTTTGGGTTACCAGGTGATTCATGGTAGTGAAGAACCCAATCACTACATCGTGATCATTCACTGGACATCGGAGCAGGATCATTTAAACGGTTTCAGGAAAAGCGCCGAGTTCATGCCCTTTTTCAACCTGGTCAGTAAATTTTATAATAACATCGAAGAAATGAAACATTATAACCTCACAGATAATCAATGGCAAAGGAAATAAAAAGTACTGCGGAAGAAAAAGTGATTCCCACTTTATATGAATGGGTGGGCGGAATGCAGGTTTTTGAGAAACTGACGGCTGTCTTCTATGAAAAAGTTTTACAGGATGAGCTACTGGCGCCGGTATTCAGGCATATGTCGTCGCAGCATCAGTTGCATGTTGCCCACTTTATTGCGGAGGTTTTCGGTGGTCCGAAAACGTATAGCCATGAGGAAGGTTCTCATTATGAAATGATCCGTAAGCATATGGGGCGTCATTTGACGGAACAACATAGAAAACGCTGGGTAGCGCTGCTATTAGAAATTGTTGATGAAATATGCCTTCCCGATGATCCTGAATTCCGTTCGGCATTTGTAGGTTATATAGAATGGGGTACGCGTCTGGCGGTGATGAATTCAAATTCGGATGATATTAAGGAAGGCGAACATGTCCCAATGCCTAAATGGGGATGGGGAGAAACGGAAGGGCCATACATCCAAGATTAATAACTAGATTAATTTACTAGCTTGATTCGTTGGCCTTGCAATGTAATAGCAGGGCCATTTTATATTATAGCAAGTTGAAAAAGTCTATTCCATTACGCTTACTTTTTTATTTTACCATTAACACTACAGCCATATGAAGCTCGTTACGGATATATTGTTTACAATATTTTTTGTAATTGTTGTGTTCCGGGGGCCAGTGTTTATCGCCAATGCTTATTACAGAAAAGCCCAGAATAGTGGGCCTAAATACGCAATCGTATGGGTGATCCTGTTATCTTTGATAAGTATCTGTATGTTCTTTTTATTAACCTGCATCTTCTTGTTTGTTAGATTTTATTTTATGTTTTAGATGAACTTTATATCCTATGATTGATATACTGAAAGCATTACTGACATTGACTGGTATCGGAATGTTCTTTTATGTTCCTTACGTTATTTCCAACTATATTTATAAAAAAATGGAGCATGCTGGAGTTCGAGCTGCGCGCGCATATCGTAATATATTTTATATCTGTTTTTTGGTGGGATTAGGAATAGTGATTATCAACTTGTCTGGTTGTCATTTTGAACGGAGATAAGCGTATATACGTTTATGTTATACAGATTGTTTTTTCCCAGTAAACTTATTCTTTCTATTATTCCGGATATACCATTCCGCCAATAAAATATTTGGTACAAACCCAAGCCAGGCGTCGATTTTGTATAGCAACTCAGGATCAGGTACCAATGTATTACCAAGTACAACTTTCCAGGTTCTCAGTGTAATCGCCGAAAGTGTAAGTGCATAACTTCGTATCATAAATTCCTTATGTAGCTGGATATTCCCCTTCTTTGCAGCTAGTATTGCTTTTAATGTAAACCAAGCCCATAGGTAATCCAGCACCACAAATGCGATTTTTGATGGCAGCATGCCATTGGCATAAATTGCCATTATAAATCCCGCTGGAAAATTGATCAGCAAAATATCCCAGGCATATATTCTTCCTATAAGCCGATGTAACTTTTTATTTTCCTGTAATATCGAAGGCATGAATTGTGTGAACCCTGCTGCCAGCGTCAGTATGCTGGAAAATACATGCGTGTAGAAAGCCAGCTTCCAGATGCCTATATGAAGATATGCTTGTTTGTATTGCAAGAAGCCAACGTTATCCTTAAAGCTGACATACTGAAGAACGGTATTCAACATAAGTATAGTAGCCACAGACAATAGCAGGTACAAGGTAATCAGGCGTAGGATAGTGATGGCAAGTTTCAAGGATTGTTATACTTTCTGTAAATATAACAGTTGGGAGTCAATATCAATACTAGACAACCTTTTCACCCATTGTATCAACAACAGATGAAAAGGTTGTGATGAAAATGATTGCCCTTGGATTAGAAATTTGTGTTGATGATCAGCGTATTCCTGTCTGAGTTAGCGAAGTCCATTGGCATAATACCAAAGCGACCATGCGTATGACTGGTGAAGTAGCTGCTCAGCTGAGGGTTAATGGAATTAGAAACCGTGGTAATGCTTGGAATACCAAAGATCAGTGCCTTGTAACCGCTGCTGAAATTGATGTACAGTGTAGACTGGCTACCAGATTGAGCTTCAGTGAACAAGTTGTTGATGCTATTCCATTTACCATTGTTGTCAGGCACCTGGTACTGATCTTGAACGCGTAAATTGGCGTTGCCATTGTTGATGGAGAAAGTAGTGTTGTCGGCCCAATTGGTGGCATCAATACCTTTAGGTGTGCTGGATGCACCAAATCTTCTGAGCAGTACGATTTTACCTCTTACTTGTCCGAGGGTAGGCACAGTAGCACCCAGGTACCATTTGGATGGCTGTTGCTGGGTGTAGGTGTCAAAGGTTTGCTCAAAAGTTCTGGTGTTGTTGCTTGGGTCATACTCTTCTTTCACGCTCATCACAATAGTTTCGGTAGGGTTGTTAGCCAGGAAGGTCAGCGCGGCATTGATTACATCCTGGAAATTCATGTTCTGATAAATGCTACCATGATGAATAGCAAATGCATTATCAATGTGGCGACACCTGATGTCGAGGAAACGGGTACCAGCGTCCAGCTGCTGTGCAATGGTAAGGTCCTGGCATTTAGCTGTACCGCCAATAGGTTCGAAGCGCGCGCCGCTGTCGTGCGTACCTGGAATGCTAATAGCAGTCAGGCTGGTGTTGTCGGCGAGATTACTCATCCAACCATTGAGGGTAACGGCCAGACTAGCGTTAACAGCCTGGGTTTTAACGGCCATAATTTTTTCGGGCTGACTGATGCCGTTCATTTCATCTTTCTTACAACCAAAGAGGGTACTGGCAGCAAGGGCCAGAAAAAGGGTCTGTTTTTTCATAGTGAAAGCTTTACAAGATGAACACATCATCCGGCATCTTTAACTATTGAAAGGTGGGGAATTAATAATTCGGTAACATTTATTGTAAAAACCTCTTCCGCCATCCCGAACTAGGTTTCTCCACAATCTCTCGCATGAGAACTGCGGCTAGAATGCAGGATGCTGTTGCAATCAGCAATGTTAGAACACTATCCCTTTCAATGTTTAATCTCACAACATATTGTTGTACAAGATGAATGACGATTTTATGTATTAAGTATAAAGCGTAGGATAATATTGCTATATATGATGTTATGATAGATGAATGCCGATATAATAAGTTGGCAGGACTAACCGCTGCAAAGACCAGGCATCCATATCCTATACTTACTAACGGAAACCCATATACGGATGCTGGAAAAGTGCTTTGATCTTCACAAATAAAATATGCCGCAGTTAGAATCATTAACCCGGCCACCATAATAAAATGGCTATAGGATTGGATACGCCTGGTCAATAATGGTTGGAATCGCAACATCGCCGCAATGCTGATACCTATTAATAATCCATCCAGGCGTGTATAAGTTGGATAGTAAATATACTTGTACCAGTAGATCCATGTGTAATCTCCGGCGTTTGATACCAATATATTCCAGCAGCAAGCCCTTAGTATTATTCCTGCAATTAATAAGGAAGGAATCAGCCACCAGCTTTTATGGAATAGCTTTGTTTTTTGTAAGATTATTAATGCGAATGGAAACAGCAGATAAAATTGTTCTTCTATGCATAACGACCAGGCATGTGAGAAAGTTCCTTGTATGCTAACGTCCAGTCCGAGGTTTTGGGTAAAGGTCAGATACTTCCATAGCGGCGCTGGTGCGGCTCTTTCTCTTGCATCGGGGAATAAAAAATATATCGCTACTACCAGCAAATATGGTGGAAGTATTCTGAAAAAACGTTTAATATAAAAAGTTTTTACAGAGATTTTTCCCTGTTCCTGACCGTCGGTGAAAAGCTGCGTGGCAATTAGGTAGCCACTTAGTACAAAAAAGAGGTCTACACCCGTCCAGCCGAATTTGCCAAGGTCGGTCAGCCATTGAGGAGAGGCAAATAAACGTCCGTAGTGATAGATAAATACCAGTATGATGGCCAATGCGCGAAGGTGATCCAGTCCGTTTAGTCTTATTTTTGGCGGCATGTCTATAGTTTTTGCGCACAAATGTATTTGGAGAAACAGCGAGTTTTCCGGGAAAACGATGAACCATTTATAGAAACCGACGGAAATTGGGAGGATACATGAATGGCGTATTTGTCTGCAATTTTGAGCTTTTGGGGAGGTAATTCTTGCATTCTGTCGTAATCCTTGTGGATGATATAGAAAATGCCAATATTTGCCGGCTATGGGCATTGTTGGTTTATTTCTGAATTATTGTAGAAAGCATCGGGTACAGTCACACTTTTTTTTCTGGGGAGCCATGTTGTTATTATCTATCAGCACCGATTTTTTTGAGGGGCCGTCGTGGTCTTTTATGAGTTCGCTGATATATGGATTGGCGTTGTTTATTACACAGATACCTACGGCCTATTTCCTGGCATATTTTGTTATTCCACGGTTGTCCTCTCACAACAAAGTCATTGCCACCACAATTCTTGCTATAATAGCCTGTTATCTCCTGAGCGTGCTGGCCAGAATCATAGTAGTGTATGTGGCAGAGCCATTGGTATTGCCATTTACACAGTGTACAGACCCGTTGGGGCCTAAGGAGCCATTATCAGAGATAGCCACGGACTTCTATAAGCTTTTCAAAGTTTATGTATATCATACTTTATCGCTTCCCTTTGTATTTCTTACGGTGAAGCTTTTTAAAGATCAGTATGATATGAGAGAGAAAGCGATCAGTCTTGAAAAAGAAAAAGTATTTACTGAATTGAAGTTGTTGAAAAATCAATTGAATCCACATTTTCTTTTTAATACTTTAAATAATATCTATTCATTATCGATAGATGGCTCACCACATACTTCTGATGCTATTTTTCGTTTGTCTGAGATGTTGGATCATGTGTTATATCGAAGTACGCAACCATTGTTGCCATTAAGTGAAGAAGTAAACATGATTGAAAACTATTGCAGCCTGGAGAGATTACGCTATACAGATAGGTTGAAGTTTCATTTGGAATTGGATATTATTCAGAATATACAGATTCCTCCTTTGATACTGCTCTCAATAGTTGAAAATGCTTTTAAACATGGGTTAAGCGACACAAAAGACAATCCATCTATTGATATTAAACTATCTGCCACGGCTGATAATCTCAAATTTAATGTTATCAATACTGTTGGAAACGATATGACAGATGCCAGAACCAACAAAATTGGATTGCAGAATATCAGGAAACAATTAGAACTAATATATCCGGGCCAGCATGTTATGGAGATATCCCGTGACAACCGCTATTTTAAAGTACATTTAGAAATCTGGATAAAACAAACCATTCGATGAAAGTAAGGTGCCTTTTGGTAGATGATGAACCCCTGGCGATACGCCTGTTACAAAAGCATTTGCAGCAGTTGGATAATTTCGAAGTTACTGCTACTTGTCATAATGCCTCCCAGGCGTATGAAATTTTATGTAGCGATGCTATAGACTTACTTTTCCTGGATATCAGGATGCCGCAAGTATCTGGGATTTCTTTTCTAAAAACATTGCGTAATCCACCTAAGACTATACTTACCACGGCTTACCGGGAATTCGCAATGGAGGCTTATGATCTTGGCGTAATAGACTATCTGTTAAAACCTGTTACCTTTGAGCGTTTCATGAAGGGCATAGAGAAATTTAATAGCTTGAACGCCGCCGTCGCGGCCATGCCTACGGCTACAAATGGAACTGAAAAATCTTACCTGATCATTAGATCTGGTACAAAGCATATGAAAATTTATACAGAAGAAATCTGTTATCTGGAAAGTATTAAAGACTATATAAAAATTCATACGACCGATAAATCGATCATTGCAAAGTATAGGATCAGTGATATAGAGGCTTCTTTAAATGAGAAAGGATTTCTCCGGGTACATCGTTCGTTTATCATCAACATAAACAAAATAACTGCGTTTTCTGCTACTGATATAGAGTTGGGTAGTATTCAGCTGCCGATCGGTGCCACCTATAAGGAATACCTCCGCAAGGCTATTAACCTGGATAATCATCTCCTAAAATAGTGCAGGGCCGATCAATCTCTTGATCGGCCCTGCACAGCATCTAATCTATCGTAATGACTACTGCAATTTGAACGCAGCTTCTTTCACATCACGGCTGTTACCACCGATGAATACTTTGAAATCACCAGGTTCTGCAACAAACTTCAGATCGGAGTTATAAAACTTCAGATCAGTTTCAGTAATATCAAAAGTCACTTTTTTCGACTCTCCTGCTTTCAGTGCAATACGTTGGAATCCTTTCAGTTCTTTTACCGGGCGAGTGATAGAACCTACCATGTCGCGGATATATAACTGCGCTATTTCCACACCATCTGTTTTACCAGTATTGGTAAGCGTTACAGAAGCAGTGATTTTACCACCAGCTTTCAAAGCGTTGCCGGATAAGGTGACATCGCTGTAAGAGAAAGTAGTATAACTCAAGCCATAACCAAAAGGATACAGCGGGTCATTGGAAACATCCAGATAGTTGGAGCGGAACTTGGTAAACCATTTATCGTTGCCAGCCAGTGGACGTCCGGTATTTTTATGATTGTAGTTTACAGGTATCTGTCCTACCAGCTGCGGGAAGGAAGTGGTGAGTTTACCGGAAGGGGTAGCGTCACCGAATAATACGTCTGTAATAGCTGCACCTGCTTCACATCCACCAAACCAAACGTTGAGGATAGCAGGAACATGCTGGTTTTCCCATGTAAGGGTCATAGGTCTGCCAGCAAACAGCACGAGTACTACCGGTTTGCCTGTTGCGAGCAGGGCTGCCAGTAATTCTTTCTGTGTGTCTGGAATGCTTATATCTGCTCTGCTGGCGGCTTCTCCAGTCATCTCGGAAGATTCGCCCAAAGCAGCAACGATGATATCAGATTGTGCAGCTACTGCCAATGCTTCTTTTTTCAGCTCTTCAGCGCTGCGGCCATCGCGGTGCAGGGAGCGGCCAAACATGGTACTGTTAATTTCCAGCATGGAGTCAGCAGTGAGGTTAGCACCTTTGGCATAATTGATTTTCACCTGGCTGCCTACTTCTTTTTGCATGGCTTCACGCAGAGAAGGGATATTTTTAATATCTGCAGATACAGACCAGGTACCGGTCATGTTCTCTCTGGTATCCGCCAGTGGCCCTATCAGGGCGATAGTGCCTTGTTTTTTCAGCGGCAACAGGTTTTGCTGGTTCTTCAGCAATACAAACGTTTCGGCAGCTCCTTTGCGTGCTTCCTGGCGTTGTGCGGCAGTGTAGATTTCTGTCTTAGCTCTGTTAACATCGCAGTAACGATAAGGGTCATCGAAGAGGCCTAGTTTGTATTTGGCTTCGAGGATACGGCGACAAGCAATGTTAATTTCATTGATGGTTACTTTGTCTTCCTGTAGGGATTGTTTCAGCGTACCGATGAAACCCTCGCCTACCATGTCCATATCAGTGCCTGCGTGTAAAGCTTGTGCGGAAACGGTTTTAAGATCGCCCAGGCCATGGTTGATCATTTCATTGATAGCAGTGTAATCTGTTACCACGAAACCGTTGAAGCCCCATTGCTTGCGCAGTACGTCTGTCATCAGCCATCTGTTGGCAGTGGCAGGGATGCCGTCTACTTCATTGAAGGAAGTCATGACGGTCATGGCGCCGGCATCTACAGCGGCTTTGTAAGGCGGGAAGTACTCATTGTACATCCTGACGCGGCTCATGTCGGTGGTGTTGTAATCACGGCCACCTTCTGCAGCACCATACAGTGCAAAGTGTTTCACACAGGCAAGAATGTTGTAATTCTTGCTAAGATCGCCCTGGTAGCCTTTTACCATAGCGGCAGCAATTTTGGAACCCAGGTAAGGATCTTCACCCGAACCTTCTGCAATACGGCCCCAGCGTGGATCTCTGGCAATGTCCACCATCGGGGAGAACGTCCAGTTGATACCGTCGGCGCTAGCCTCTGTAGCGGCAATCTGGGCACTTCTTTCGATCATGTCCATATCCCAGGAACAGGATAATGCCAAGGGAATTGGGAACGTGGTTTTATAACCATGCACCACATCCAAGCCAAATAACATAGGGATTTTCAGGCGACTGCCTTCCACAGCCAGCTGCTGGGCTTTTCTAATGTCAGCTACTTTGGTCATATTGAGCAAAGCGCCTACCTTACCTTCCCTGATATTTTTCTCAACGTTGGTACTTACCACCGAACCAGTTACGGCATCCCCGGAAGTAAGGAGGTTGAGCTGACCCAGTTTTTCTTCCAGGGTCATTTTGTTCATCAGGGAATTGATGAAAGTGTTCATCTTGGTATTCTGTGCCTGGCCGACATAAGTCAGGAAGCACAGTGCGAGTGTACAAGATAGTTTATAGAATTTCATGCGCTAAAATTAAAGATCAGAAACGAAGTCTGCAAGCAACCGGGAAATGGTCAGAAGGGAATCGAAGATCCCTGGAATCTGTCAACACCGCATATTTCAGTACTTCTATGTTATTGTTAACAAAGAGAAAATCAATACGGCCTTCCTTCACTACCTGCGTATAGTTATGGTATTTAAAATCATTAAAAGTGCTATCAGGGCCATATGGCTTGGTTTGTGAAATCAACTTTGCATCTTTAAATGACTGTACAATCGTACCATATGCGGTAGTCGCTGGATTGGAATTGAAATCACCAGTAATGATTACCGGTGTTTGGGCTGAGGAGAACGCCTTAATTTTCTCCAGGATCATTTTAGCGGCATTCTCTCTCGCAACTTGACCTTCGTTGTCAAAGTGCGTATTGAACATATAGAACTGCTTACCGGTTTTTTTGTCTTGCAAACATGCCCAGGTACAAATGCGGATATAAGCGGCATCCCAGCCTTTGCTTGGCTTTTCAGGGGTAGGAGATAACCAGAAGTTTCCCGATTTCAGCAGTTTGAATTTTTGTTTATTGTAGAAGATAGCAGAATATTCTCCTCCATCTTTCCCGTCATTTCTTCCAACACCTACATGTGCATATGCAGGCATTTCTTCGAGGTCTTTCATTTGGCCGGAAAGGGCTTCCTGTACACCAAATACATCGAATTCATGATATTGGATCAGGTCCTGCACCATTTCTTTACGGTGAGGCCAGGCGTTGGCACTGTCTGAAGGAACGTTCAGACGCAGGTTATAGGTCGCTACATTCAGCTCAATTTTTTTCTGTGCAAACAAGGCAGCAGGGAAAAGGGCGAGCAGCAATAAACAGTACCTTTTTAAAAAAGATCGTTGTTGCATGATAGTATCTGTAGATTGATGAAAAATTGAAGTTATTATTTCAGTACTGGCGCAATGGCTTTCTGCCAGATGGTATAGCCAGGGGCTTTCATATGCAGCTGGTCTTCTTTGAAGAGTTCCGCCTTGATGCTTCCATCAGCATTCAGCATTTTGTGATATACGTCTACAAAGGCCGTACGACGCTGCCTACGCAGGTATTTGCGAATGCTGGCATTGGCAGTCACCATCTTTTCCATCAGTCTCGCGCGACTAGGACTAGGTTTCAGTGAAACATATACAATAGGTACAGCAGGCATCTTACTCCTGATAATAGTGAATAAGGTCTGGAAGCGATGTAACACTGAATCAGCGGTTACACTGTCTGCATCGGCGAGGTCATTCTCTCCGCAATAGATCACGATCTGTTTTGGGTGATAAGCGAAAATGATATCATCTGCATAATGAATAACATTTAATAAAGTGGAACCACCGAATCCTCGGTTAATGATTTTTTTATCAGGGAAATAGCTTTGAACATCCGTCCAGTAAGTGAAAGACGAACTACCTATAAACAGGATCTCATTACCTGTCGGCTTGTTCAGGGAATCGGTGTGCTTAAATGCCTGGATATCGCTGTAGTAAGGATATTGCTGGGCATGGGCTGTTATCAGCAGAAAACAGCTGCAAAACGCGGTAAATAATATCTTCTTCAATGTAGTCAGTTTAAAAGCTCACTTTTAACTATAGTGTTGTGAAGCTTTCATCTTACCCCATTGAGCAAGAAAAAAATTATTGTGTATTATATAGGTCTGGTGCGAAGTATAATTGTCTGGGTATCTTTTTTAATAACCTGTGTGTGTAATACAGTGGATAATACAAACAGCGCGTCGTCGAGGGAATTCAGGAGTATAGGGCCATTGATGATTTTAGTGTCCAGCGTTTTATCCTCCATGATGATTTTTTTGCCGAAGGTATCTTCCAGGTATTTGAGAATTTCACTGACAGAGGGATTGTTGAGCATCAATTTGCGATCTTTCCAGGAGCTGAACTTTTCAGCAGCAATAGTTTCAGCAGAGGTCTTTTTATCTTCTTCATTATAAGAGATGAAATCACCTGGCTGAAGGATCAGATCTTCTTTATCAGCATTTTCAAAAGAAAGCCTGATCTTACCACTTTGCAGTGCTACTTCTGTTTTCTGTCGTCGTTGCCTGACATCAAAAACAGTTCCTAATACAGTAACGGTGAGGTCTTTCGTATGTACGAGGAATCTTTCCTGGTCTTTAATATTATTGGTGTCTTTGTTAATATGGACCACATTGAAGAGCGCTTCTCCCTTCAGCCAGATTTCTCTTTTTTCGCCTGTTTTCCATTTGCTGTTGTAGGAAATACTACTGTTAGCATTGAGGTCTACCAGAGAACCATCAGGCAGTGTTACCTGGCGAATTTCGCCGAAGCCTGTCTGTGCAGTGATTCTGGTTGCTGCTCTTGGGAAAAAGATATATGCTGCTGTGATAACGGCTATTCCGGCAACTATAGCTGCGATTTTCCAGGCCTTGCTGTAGGTGAAATTCCTTACTGGCGTGGCTTTGGATTGAATGCTTTCCTGGGCGCGGATCAGCTGCAGATGCTTTTCCCAGGAAGCTTGCGCCGCTTCGTCTGATGGAATATGCTGTTTGAAAGAGATATTTTTAAGATATAGATAAGCGTGGTCTATATCTGTTTTTTTGAGGGGCAAAGCAACACTCACTTGCTGCCAGTAGGCCTCAATTTCAGGGGTGGGCGCATATACCCATTCCTGGAAGTAAGGATCCGTCAGGAAGTCGTGTTCGTTATATTGAGAATATTTTTCAGCTATACTTTTTCTTTCCATTCTACTATTATAGTGGCATGTGCTGCAATAATTACCCCAAGTCAGGGAAGAAATTTACTAACAGTCTGATATTGAGCAAATTTTAAAATAAAATAGATAAGAACATAATGTTTTCTTTCAGTGCTGAAATACTCCTGGCCATTATTTTGTAGGTCGCTTTCACTGAAATTTTGAGAATAGATGCTACTTCCTGATAGGAAAGATTTTCATAAAACCTCAGGAAAACCGCCTCCAGCTGCCGACTGGTAAGGGTTTTAATAGCATGTTGCAGTTTGGTTTTCATTTCCTCATTCAGCTCATTGCTAACGATCACATTTTCTATCGAAAATTCATAGTCTTCTTCGGCAGACCGGTCAAAAACAATTTTATCATGCTGCTTGATTTTCTTCAGCAGTATGTATCGGAAGGAAGAGTACAGGTAGTAATTCGGAGAATCTACATGCGACAACTTATCCCGCCTGTTCCACACATCCAGAAAAACTTCCTGAATGCTATCTTCTATCAAAACAATATTAGTAGTGAATTTTCTGCCGTAGTTAAAGAATCGCTTGTAATATTCCTTGTACAATCCGGAGTAGGCGTCAATGTCGCCTTCTATAATATGCTGAAAAGTTGGATTGTCCATTACGCAGGTCAGAGATTAGTGGAATTTTTTACGGCAGCAAAGTTATTAAAAATGCATCACACAACACCAGTATTTCCGCCAGAAATGCCCACTGGTATGTTAACTAATTGTTATCGGGTATAGACTGATTTATAATATTTCCAGAGATGATTATGCTGTTTTTATAAATGCTTATATATATAGATATAAGTATTTCACTATCTCATCACCTGCCCATTGACATCTTTCTGAAAAAATATTTTTTAAAGGGTGGGGTAAAAAGATTTATCCCCGACACTTAATCAGCATAAAAGATAGAATCCATTTTATCTAACTAAAAAATCTATGCTAATATGACGCTTCGCTACTTTAAGCGGTTGCTTGTGCTACTTTTACTTGTCGGTCTTGGCATTCAGGCTAATGCCCAGAAAGCTACTTCGGTAAATGACGCTTTGAAAGCAATAACCAAAGAATTCAAAGCTGATTTTGTGTATGACCCGGCAGTTGTGAAAAACAAAACTACCAACTACAATCTTAATTTCTCCGGAAAATCCCTGGAAGACGTGCTCAAAGGCGTCCTGTATCCTAATGGCCTTGTATTTCTCTACGTTAAACCGAATTATTACACCATCGTCGAAAAAGACAGATTAGGTGAATATCAGAATCCATCTACGAAAGCAGATGATGAAAGTGCCAAAAATTTAAGCCAGAGCAACGAAAAAATTAAAGTAAGCGGTATCATCACCGACGAATCCGGACAACGTATCCCTAATGTAGGCGTCGTTGAAAAAGGTACTACCAACGCGGTAATGAGCAAAGAAGATGGTAGCTATACCATCACTGTTTCTAACGCAAATGCAGTGCTGGGGTTTACTTCCATCGGCTACACTCCGCTACAGGAAACCGTTGGCGGCCGCAGTACCATCCAAATCAAATTGCAGGAATCTACCAAACAATTAGGCGAGGTAGTAGTAACTGCACTTGGTGTTAAACGTGAAGAAAAAGCACTGGGATATGCTGTGCAATCTGTAAAAGGTAGCAACATGCAAACCGTGAAAGGTGTGGACCTCGGTACATCCCTCACTGGTCAGGTTTCTGGCCTCGTAGTGAAAAACTCTACTGAGTTCAACGGCCAGCCTACACTGGAAATGCGTGGCGAATCCCCATTACTGGTTATCGATGGTGTACCTTATGGTAACATGACCCTCCGCGATGTTCCTACTGATGATATCGAAAGCATTAACATGCTGAAAGGTTCTACCGCAGCGGCTTTGTACGGTGCGCGTGGTTCTGCCGGTGCTATCATGATCTCTACCAAACGTGGTAAAGAAGATCGTTTATCCATCGACGTTAATAGTAACACCATGTTCACGCTGGGATACCTCGCTATCCCTAAAACCCAGACTTCCTATGGTCATGGTCTCAACGGCCAGATTGCTACGGACTACGTTTGGGGTCCTAAACTGGACATCGGCAACACCGCTGTACAATGGAATCCTATCACTAAAAAGAATGAAGAAATGCCCCTGGTTTCCAGTGGTAAGAATAACCTGCAAAACTTCATGCAGAACGGTCTTATCACCAACAACAGCATCGCTGTTACCAAAGGTGGTAAAAACGGTTTCTTCAGAGCTGGTCTCAACCACGTATATAATAAAGGTCAGTTCCCTAATCAGAAACTGAATATCCTTAACTATACCATGAGCGGCGAACTGAAAGCCGGGGATAAATTCAGCCTGGAAAGCCATATGGGCTATACCCGCACCAACGCACCACAGCTGTGGGGTAGCGGTTATGGTACACAAGGTTACATCTACCAAATCCTTATGTGGACCGGCGCTGACTATGATATCAGACAATACAGAGATTACTGGGTTTCTCCTAACACCCAACAGAACTGGTTGTACAACGCATGGTACGATAACCCTTGGCTGATCGCTTATGAAAAACTGAGAAGCACCGAGCAAAATAAACTCAATGCAAGTCTGACCATGAACTACGCGATCACCAAAGATCTGAAACTGATGTTCAGAAACGGTTACGACTACTTCAAAAATGAAGATGGTATCAGAAACCCTGCTGGCATCTTCTCTACTAACGGTGCTTCATTCAATACCATCCCTGGTTCTACTACTATGGGTAATACCTTCAACTTCGCGTTTAGCGGTAAAGGTTTATATGGTATGGATGAAAGCTGGGGTAACAGTATCAACAGTGACCTGATCTTAACGTACAACAAACAGATTAAGAAATTTAATATAGACGCGTTAGGTGGTGCTTCTATTTTCTACTTCAAAAACAGAGAACTCGGCGCCCAAACAAGAAACGGTCTGGCCGTACCAGGATGGTATTCACTCGCTAACGCAGTAGCTTCTACTACTGCCGGTGTAGACGCTATCAAAAATAACTATGGTACCTGGTCCAAACAAACCAACAGTATCTACGGTAAAGTGACTGCATCTTACAATAACTTTGCATTCATTGACTTCACCGGTAGAAACGACTGGAGCTCTACACAGCCAGCTAACCAACGTTCTTATTTCTATCCTTCCGTTGCAGCAAGTGTTGTAATGTCTGAATTTATTAAGATGCCTGAGTGGGTTGATTTGTGGAAATTAAGAGGTTCATGGACTATCACTAAATCTCCACTGGATATCTACGCCAGCAATCTTTCTTATACTACAAATAATTCATGGGGTAATACCAGCGCTACCACGCCTGATAACCTCGCAGGTTCTGCCCTGTTGCCTACTACCACCCGTACCTGGGAATTTGGTACCGCTGGTTACCTGTTTGGCAAAAGACTTCATGTGGATGCAGCATACTATACCAAACTCTATTACAATACCCAGCTGAAACAAACATTGGCGCCTTCTTCCGGTTACGCAAGTACGCTGATCAATACCGGCGAAACCTACGCACGTCGTGGTGTGGAACTGACTTTAGATGGTACTGTAATGACTGCTAAAAACTTCCAGTGGAACTCCATGATCAACTTTGCATCACAGCATAGATATTATGTGGATATCGATCCTGTATATTCTGCAAAAAATCCATGGACTAAAGCAGGCGGCCGTTATGATGTGTATTCACAAACTGGTATGGCCGACAGAGATCCTAATGGTAATGTGATCTTCCAGAACGGTTTACCAATGATGAGCAAATACACCAAACAGTTTGGTTACACTGATCCTAAGTTCACTTTCGGTTTCGTGAACAACTTCAATATCTACAACTTCATGGTAAGCATTAGCATCGACGGCCGCATTGGCGGTGTGATGTATGATTATATCTATGCTAAGATGTTCGATACGGGTTCTTCTCCTGAAACAGATAACCAATGGCGTTATGACGAAGTAGTGAAAGGTCTGAAAAACTATGTTGGTAAAGGTGTGAAAGTAGTAAGCGGTGAAGTTACCTATGATAACTTCGGTCGTATCACTAAAGATACCCGTCAATACGCGCCAAACGATGTTGCAGTAAGCTATCAGAGCTATGCACGTGCATGGGGCAACTCTTACGAAGTAGGTGTGATGAACAAATCTTTCGTAAAACTGAGAGAAATATCTATCGCTTATCCACTGCCTAAAGCATGGTTTGGTAAATCAGGTATTAAAAATGCTTCTGTTGCAGTTACAGGCCAAAACCTGCTGCTGCTGACCAAATTCAAATATGCTGATCCGGATATTGATACTGAAAACATGAACGCTCCTGCACAACGTATGGTAGGTGTGAATGTGAAAGTAGGTTTCTAAATAGAATAAATAAGCTTGTCAGATGGAGGTAGCCATACCGTCTCTACAATGTAGAGAATACCACCCCAACTGATCTTTAACAAGTAGAGATCAGTTGCCAAAACAACAAACGGTGGTTATGATATTTCCTGAGACAAGTTTTGATTAAAATATATTTATGATGAACAAACATATTTCTAAAATATCTATCATTACAGCACTGGTAGCAGGTATTGGCCTCAGCAGCTGTACTAAGAAGTTTGATCAGATCAACACCAACCCAGATAAAGCTTCTACCGCTTCTTCCGCATGGCTGGCTACTAATATCCTGACTTCCGTTACATCTAAAGATATCGCCACCGGTACCGACTTCCGTCAGCCATTTACACTGGGCAAATACATCTGCTGGAGCGAATTGGTGAGCCCATATCAGTATAATAAATTCGACAGAGTTTCTTTCAATAGATTATTAGTACTGAGAGATGTTGACGCAATGGTCAAAAATACATCAAATGCTGACCAGAAAAATTCTTACGATGGCTTTGGTCACTTCATCCGTGCTTGGCAGTTCTTCCAGACAACCATGCAGGTAGGTGATATTCCTTACACTCAGGCCGTACAAGGTGCATCCGGTATCATCAAAGCTAAATATGATACACAGAAAGATGTATTCATCGGCATCCTGAAAGAACTGGACCAGGCAGATTCGCTGCTGGCAAAAGGTGTTGACTTCGGTGGTGACTTCATCTATTCTGGTAGTGTAGATAAATGGAGAAGACTGGCGAATAGTTTTCAACTGCAGGTACTGTTAAACCTGGTGAAGAAAACCAGTGATCCAGACCTGGACGTTATCAATAAGTTTAAAGCGGTTGCACAGCGCCCGCTTATGAGAGATTACACCGATAACTTTGCAGTTACCTACCAGGCTTCTGCAGGTTATTGCTACCCTTGGAGCAGCACCGCTGCACAGATCAACTCTTTCGTGATCTATCCAATGATGTCAAGCACACTGCTGGACCTGCTGAAAAATACGCAGGATAAACGCCTGTTCTATTTTGCAGAACCTTCTCCTGCCAAAACCAAAGCAGGACTGGTATCTTCAGATTTCAATGCTTATGTAGGCGTTGAACCTTCTGACGATTTTACTGCTACTATTTCTCAAAAAAATGCAGGTAACTTCTGTGATGTGAACAAACGTTATGTAGAAATGTACAATGCAGAACCTGTTGGTTTGCTGAACTATTGGGATGTTCAGTTCCTGCTGGCTGAAGCAACTGTTCGTGGCTGGATCAGCGGCACTGCTGCTGAAACTTACTATGAAAACGGTATCAAAGGCCACTTGTCTTTCCTGGCAAAGTATGCACCTGCATCATATGCGCATAACATGGCAATAGACGCTGCTTATATCAGCTCATTCCCTGCTACCGTAGCGCTTACTGGTACATCTGAAAATCAGATCAATCAGATCATCACCCAGAAATATATCGCAGGCTTCTTCCAGAACTCCGATTTCAACGCCTGGTATGAAAACAGACGTACAGGTTATCCAGTATTTAAGCTCAACAGCACTACTAACCTGAACGTTCCTCCAACCAGCTTCCCGCTGAGATGGATGTATCCTACCAATGAACTGAACTACAACTCCGACAATGTGAATGCGGCTATTCAGCGTCAGTTTAAAGGAAATGATGATTTCACACAAACCATGTGGCTCCTTCAATAATAGCAATATAACAAGGTTATCAGTTCAGTGGCAGTCTCTACTTAATAGAGACTGCCTTTTTTTATGTTTTGGTCAGGTAGATGATTCACTTTTTGAAAATCATTCATTGTTATTAAACACTACTGCGCCCTTGCCTGCATCGCTTGAAATTCATTTTATCCAGTCGAAATTTTTCCTTCTTTTTAAAAACAAATACTAACAATAGCTCGGAAACTTTGTATGAAATAGATTTAAAAGTGCTATCCTTCGAATTATCAATTGAATATTTTATTTCTGATGTATTTTGGACGGCTTGTACTGGAAAAGAATTTCATTTTTAGAGGCTAGTCAGTTATATTCGTCTTAATGAAGACCAGCTATCCTATATTGTTCGAAGTACATCTCACCATTTCTGAAATTACCCAGGAACGTATAGCGTCATTTTCTGATTGTTGCAACCGGTTGTCGGCTCGTCCTTTACTGATCGAGCTTTCCAAAGGCGCCTGTATGCAGCAGCCGATGTTATATGCAGTCTTACCTACTAATTCTTATTCGGAAGTATTAACGCAGTGTAATAGTTATAGAGAGAGTCTGGTAGCAAATAATTTTCCAGTAAAAAGAAGTAAGATAGAAATTCCTGTAGACCATGCTTTTTCATGGATAGATGATGGTGATTATCCGCCTTATTTTGAATGGAGGGGAAAAATTGATTACATCAAACCGGATGAGTTGATGCGGCTATGCGAGCTTTACAATGTAAGGTTATCGCAGAATGCATTGCGCAATGATTCCGAAAATCGCTTTATTACTTTGCGGGAATATTCAGATGAAATACTGTTCCAGGCAAGAGTGAAGGCGGTGCGTAATACCCTCGCCAAAGGCGGATGGGCCCTGCAAAAGCAGCAGTCCGAATATTGCATTTATGATACCAACATCTCCCTGGATGAGGGATGGCTGGATTAGTTCAGTAATGTTAATAACTACGTATACACGATACTGTTAATCCACTAATCCATCTTCCCTTAATTTCCTGAATGCATTGATGACGCCAACAACCTGGTGCTCTTCCAGTTTGTAATCGGTTTCACTGAAGAATTTCACTGCCGCTATTTCTGCAGTGGGCTGTGGTGTTTGCTGTAGTGGGCAAATGAAAGCATGTTGCCTCATAAGAACATCCTTTTCGCCGAAGGCCGGCGCTTCCATGAAGTAATATAGTTGGAGTTGTTCTTTGTTGAGATCAATGTTGAGTTCTTCTCTGATTTCGCGGTGCAGCGCTTCCAGGTCTGTTTCTCCCGCATCCACTTTGCCTCCCGGAAGATACCAGGCGCCTTTGTTACGGCTGAATGCCAGCATTAGTTTGCGCTCCTTTATCACTATCAATCCTACAGTCTGAATGTATTTCATGCACACAAAAATAATTCATTCATGCGTTTCCGTTATACTTATTGCAGTAAGGCGCGCAACTTAGCCTGATCGCGGATGGTAATCGATTTTCCAGATACCGCAATAATTCCTTCCTCAATCCATTCATTGAGCGTTTTGAATAATGTCTCGTAAGTAGTGCCGGCATAGCTGGCAATTTCCTGGCGACTAAGATTACTTTGTATCGCCCCTGATTCGTCTGTACCGAAGATATCCTGGATTTTAAGCAGGGCGTTGGCCATTTTGCTTTTAGCACTCATGAACACCATGTCTCGCATGGCTTGCTCGGCCTTTTGCAGTTCTGTAGCATAAAACAAAACCATATGATAAGCCAGCTCGTGATTTACCAGGAGGGTGGTGTGAAAAAATTCGGCGCTGATAAAGCAGGCTTCCACATCTTCTATGACAGTGGCGGTTACTGGGTAAAAATGATCTTGTCCCAAGCCTCGGTGACCCAAAATGTCCCCCGCTAAGGCAAACTTCACGATCAGGTCGCGGTTATCCTCTCCCCATTGCTTATGTACCTTTACCTTCCCTGAATGGATAAAATAAAATCCCGTTACGGCTTCTGTTTCCCTGAAAATCACTGTTCCCCGCTTGAACTTATGAATGGTGGCATTGGTTGTGATCGCTGCCTGCCATTCAGGTAAACTGTATTTAGAAAGGAAACAATGGTGGTGTTGCTGCATATTTATACATGTATTTATTGCGATGGCAGTAAAATTATCTTAAAAATTAAGAAAAATTGTGAGATTTTATTGCCAAGGTAATATTTTTGTGATCAAATTCTAGTTAATGAAGCACAAAAATATGAATGAAACAATATCTATCGCTCCTTCTTTGGACGGTCGTGCCTATGACCCCGAGAAAACAGCAGTAGATAAAACCATTTCCGGAAGACTATTTTATCTGACCATACAGGCCGTGATAAATGCTTTTATTATCGGACTGATCGCCAAGGTACTGGTATTATTAATCAATCTAATCACGAATATTTCCTTTTACGGCAAGTTTTCTATTGCCGAAGCAAGTCCTGCGCATAACACATTAGGACTCTGGGTAATATTTATCCCTATTATCGGTTCTATCATTATTGGAATTATGGCCCGATTAGGTTCTGCGGCCATTCGCGGCCATGGCATCCCCGAGGCCATGGAACAGGTGCTGACAAATGAAAGCCGCATCAAACCGGTTATTACGATCTTGAAACCCTTATCCGCGGCTATTTCCATAGGTACGGGTGGTCCTTTCGGTGCAGAAGGCCCTATTATTTCAACGGGGGGTGCATTCGGCTCCTTTGCCGGACAAATCATGCGTATTTCCCCTAATGAGCGTAAAATCATGCTCACAGCAGGTGCTACCGCCGGCATGGCGGCCATTTTCGGCACGCCGGTAGCGGCCGTGCTGCTGGCAATTGAACTGCTGCTGTTCGAGTTTTCCCCTAAAAGTATTATCCCGGTAGCCATGGCTTGTGCTACAGGTACCGCTATGCACCTCTGGTTGTTTGGCAGTGGTCCGGTATTCCCTATGCCTGGATTATCTGCACCTACAGGGCAGGCACTGATATGGTACATTATAGGCGGCGCTATAATCGGCGTACTGGCGGCATTGGTATCCAAAAGCATTTATGCCGTGGAAGACCTCTTCGAAAAACTGCCCATTCACTGGATGTGGTGGCCCGCTATCGGCGCCATTGCTATTGGTGTTACCGGTTATTTCGCTCCTTATACCTTAGGGGTGGGATATAATAATATTACAGCATTACTGAGTGGTTCCTTGCCATTGAAGATGGTGCTGGGACTTTGTTTCCTGAAATTTATTTCCTGGTCTGTCTCGCTGGGCAGCGGTACCAGCGGTGGTACATTAGCGCCATTGCTGACTATTGGCGGCGCTACAGGTATTTTGTTTGGTATGATCGTGTTGCACTTCTTTCCGGAGAGTCAGATCAACCTGCCTACTTGCGCACTGATTGGGATGGCGGCAATGTTTGCCGGCGCAGCCAGAGCCTTGCTTACAGCAGTGATCTTCGCTTACGAGGTAACCATGCAACCTTACGGATTATTACCGTTATTAGGCGCATGTAGTGCCTCTTATTTCGTGTCTTTCTTCCTGATGAAAGGCAGTATCATGACCGAGAAAATTCAACGTCGTGGGGTGGCTACACCAAATTCCTATGAGCCGGACGCCTTGCAGCAATTGAATGTTAGCGATGCTATGGCAGCCGCTACACAGGAAGATGAAAATATCGATACAGCGGTTTACATCTACCCAACCGCCAAATTAAACCAGGCAGTAGAACTGTTAAGTACGTACAGCTTAGCTGTATTGCCAGTGTTGAACCCTGCAAATAATACGCTGATAGGCATCGTGACGCCCCAAACTATCTTCAACGCCTATACGGAATTCAGACAGGCCGGAGATCGTTATCAACAGGTGATTTCAATAAAGAGAAGAAGAAATAAATTACTGGTAAGAAGTAAGAAAATTTTTAATCAGAAATAATCTCAACCAGTAATGTGATGGGGTTACAAATCAGTATGACATAGGGATAAATAGGTAATTCTGTTCGCAAATAAATAAAATATTTGTGAACAGAATTACGTTCCATCCCAAAATGGTATGTAAGTGTGATGTATTAACTGCCTGTTTTTAAGCGCCCATCAAAGGTGGAGGTGTAAGAAAACTGATTGTTTTATTTCCCTGTACGGCTGCTGCCATGGCAGCTATTAGCGAATCTACCGCTGCTAATGTTTCCTTGTGGGTGATATTATCCGAATTATCAATCTTTGTTTTTACCGCAGATATAATCAGTTGCATCTCTTCACTAATCTTCGATTCGATGATTAATAAGGTCCCCAACAAAGATTTATGTGCATGAAACCCCGATGTGCCGGCCGTAATCAATGCCACAGGTTTTTGACTAAAGGTCATGTTGCCTACCGTCCAGTCTATCGCATTTTTTAAGACCCCAGGAACCCCGATTGCATATTCAGGGGAACATATCAACACCGCATCAGCAGCTCGCACCGCCTCTCTGAAAGCTGTTACTGTAACTGGTGGCTCGTCTGTATCGTTATCCGGATTGAAATAGGGCAGATCGGTAAGTCCTTCAAAAAATATAACGGATATTTTATCTGCATACCGCTTCGAAATAGCATGTATCAGTTGATGATTGGAGGATTTTGCGCGGGTACTGCCGGAAATCGCAAGTACAGAAATTTTTTCTTTCATAAGATCTGAAATCCTTTACAAGATAGGTATTGCGTTAATATCCACTTATCTCCTTTATCTATCTGCCTATAGATGATAAGAATAACGTCCATGGCATTGTTATTGTTAATACCCACGGTGTAATTTATTTTACATGAAACCGACCAGGAACCTGTATTTGCTCTGGCATTATTACCGTGCAATAAATATTGTCAATTATATTATTTCCCTGCTGATAGCCTTGTTAGCGGGTGCAGTGGCGCTTCCATCTGAATACGCTGAATTAAATGTAAGGTCAACATGTTTTGCTACCATTGAAGCGTTTATCATTTCTGTTTTTTCAGCTGGTTTCCTGTTATCATTATTTTCTTTCGGACTAAGACATAAAAATCAATACTATTTCTACCACAATAAAGGATACTCCAAATATCACCTCATTGGATTTGCATACGGCGTAAATCTGCTCGCATTTTTTCTTTTCCTGTTTATCTGGATAATATTTTTCTAAAATGGCAACACATACACTAGAAGCAGATAGTATCATTAAAATTTTTGGCACGCGTACCTTGTTAAGCGATTGCTGGGTGTCTTGTAAAACAGGTGAGATATTGGGTTTGATAGGACGAAATGGTTGTGGGAAGTCTACCCTGTTGAAAATAATTTTTGGTACTACTGATGCGTTGAATAAAAATGTTCGCATTGATGGGAAAACTTATCAATCAGCATTTGCATCAAATAATCACATCGCTTACCTCCCACAAGATGGTTATTTGCCCAAAAGCATTGGTGTTGAAAAACTAATTGATGTTTACCTGGAAGATCAAAGTGTGCGGCAGCATATTAAAGCGCATCCGCGGATACAACCTTGTCTGAAACTAAAGTGTGGTGAACTTTCCGGAGGTACCATACGTATCCTGGAAATATTGCTGGTAATGCACCTGGATGTAAAATTCGTATTACTGGATGAACCTTTTAATGGTGTAGAACCAATTTATGTAGATGAAATTATGGAGTTGCTAAATACATACCGCGAAACAAAAGGATTTATTATCACAGATCATAATTTTAGAGAGGTTATTACTGTTTGTGATAAAATCATATTGCTTCATGAGGGTGTTTGCAAGTATATAAAATCATTACATGATCTGGAAAGATATAATTATGTGCCATCAGGAACGTTTGATGAATAGCGTGTAAGCCGCCGCCATGGCGATATATCCATACATCACTCCTCCCAGAATTACTGCCAGGTAATCCAGTCCTTTACATGCAATGTAATGTAGTTGCTCGTTGATATATAAAATGAGAAAAGACAATACTGCTGTTCCTATCCAGAAAAAGAGTGTATCCTTTAACGTTATATGCGGTAAAGGTTTCTTCACCGGTATTTTAGAAAAATAATAAAACAGAATAGGTAGGCCGATGATAGATGTAGCATATTGCATCAGGTACCAGTTGGGCTGTGTACCGGAATTTTTTAGTAGAAAGGGAATATTTTGTACAAAATATCCTTGCTCATGTGTAAATGCATCCAGGAAGAGATGACTGAAAACCCCTACCATCACAGAACAGATCACCACCAGGAAATGCTTGCAAAAATATTGGTGCCAGTTAAAGAAGCGATATCGGCGTAGCCTCGCTGCCGCAAAAGGAGGCGCATAATCCATCAGCGGATACCGCCACCAATGATGCCAGGCATAAGCTATCAGAATAGCCAGCGGCAAATCATATATCAATATTCCAGGAAAATGATGACCATCATCAGCATATGGATTCAGCCTGAAAAAATATAAAAAATCAGGGACCATGCTCCCTATTATTAACCCGCTGAGGGAGGCATACCTTTTCGGTAACCGGTACAGTGGCGCCACGATCGCCGCATGGGATATAGTAAATGGCATGGCAGGTTCGGTTATACTTAATCTGACAGTTTATAGTATGACGGAAAATCGTCCATCATTTTCAGCAATTTATCCAATTATTCCAACGTTATACCATTTAATTTTACGAAATATTAAAAAAGAGGAACCATGACTACCTGGAAAATTGATGAATCACACAGCGAAATCGGATTCAAGGTGAAACACCTGATGATTACTAACGTAAGCGGCTATTTTACCCGCTTTAGCGGAGAAGTACTGACAGAAAGCGAAGACTTTCATGATGCAACGATCAATTTTGAAGCAGAAGCAAACAGTGTCGACACCCAAAACGGTCAACGTGATGAGCACCTGAGAAATGGCGAATTCTTTGACGCAGTGACCTTCCCGAAAATCAGTTTTAAGTCTAAAAAGATTAAAAAAGTAGACGGTGATCACTACAAACTCGTTGGTGACCTGACTATCAAAGGCCAGACCCATCCCATTGAACTGGATGTAGAACATGGCGGTGTAACCGTAGATCCATGGGGCCAGCAGAAAGCAGGTTTCGCCCTTAAAGGCCGCCTGCACAGAACAGATTATGGTTTACGCTGGAATGCTACCACAGAAGCCGGTGGCATTGTACTCAGTGATGAAGTAAAGCTTCTCATGGAAGTGCAACTGGTGAAATCTTAGGAATCACCTCATTCTTCTTATCTTTGGCGCATGAAATTTGAACAGTATAACATCTCGCCGGAGATAAAAGAGAGTTTGGCAGAACTGGGCTTTAAGCGCCCTACAGATATTCAATTCAAAGCCATCCCTTCTATCCTGAAAGGGGATGATGTGATGGCTGTTGCACAAACTGGTACAGGTAAAACCGCTGCCTTCGCGATTCCTGTGCTCCACCGCCTGCAACAACAGGAACTTAGATATGATAAACGTAAATATGAAGTGAAATGCCTGGTAATGGTTCCCACCAGAGAACTTGCCATTCAGATCGCCGAAGTATTTCAGAAAATTGCCCAATATACTGATCTCAGCATACTCGCCCTGGTAGGTGGTGTAGATCAGGATCCGCAAATAAAGATCCTCGAAAAGGGTGTGGACGTACTCATTGCCACCCCTGGCCGTATGTTTGATCAGCTCAATCAAGGTCATATAGATCTCCGAAGCGTTCAAACCCTCATCCTGGATGAGGCGGATCACATGCTGGACCTTGGATTTATCCGTGATATCCGCGATGTTATCAAACATATCCCCCGCAATCACCAGACGCTATTCTTCTCCGCAACGCTGGATAAAGACATTAAAGACCTGGCTTATTCCGTTGTGAATAATCCTATCCGTATACAGATTTCCCCACAAGACCCCGTTTCAAAGAATGTAACGCATTCCGTTGCCTATGTGGAAATGGATGATAAACGTTTCTTTCTGGAACGCCTGGTGAAAGAATTTCCAGATAGTAAAATCCTCGTTTTCGTTCGTACCAAAGTACGTGCAGAAAGAGTAGTAGCGGCAATGGAGCGTGTAGGTATCAAGTCATTGGCTATGCACGGTGGTAAAGAGCAAGATGATCGCCTGAACGTAATGGAAGAATTTAAAACAGGCGATGTGAAATTGTTAATAACTACAGACGTAAATGCGAGAGGAATCGATATCCCGAATGTGGATTATGTAGTGAATTATGATTTGCCAGATGTACCTGAAAATTATGTACACCGTGTAGGCCGTACTGGCCGTGGGGTACAGAAAGGTAAGGCTGTTTCTTTCGTTTCAACAGAAGAGAAACCACTGCTGGCAGAGATCCAGGAATTTATTGGTAAGGAAATTACAGAGATGAAAATCAATAAAGACGATTACCGCGAAACAATCAGCTTCTCTGAAGATACGCCTAATGACAACTGGCAGCTGCTGCTGGATCAGCATAACAAGGAAATGGAAGACGCGAAGCGCAAGAAAAAGAAGAAGAAATAGTCGTCTCCCTGCTGGTCGAAATTATTTAAAATACTGCTTCGAGCATAACAGCAAGATAGACTTTACTATAAATGAAAATGCCGTCTCTACTAAGTAAAGACGGCATTTTTATTATTATGAAATCAGCTTATTGTTTAACAATTTCAGCATTCACCAGGATATCCACAGTAGGAGCAACTGCATAAGAACCATTAGGCAGTTTATCAGCATACTTCAGACCAAAATCCAGGCGGTTGATGCTGCTTTTAGCAGTGAAACCAGCTCTTCTTAAACCCCAAGGATCTTTAATAACCCCGTTGAAGGTAACGTCGAAGGCTACACGTTTAGTAGTTTCACGGATGGTAACATCAGCCAGCATTACGTATTTGTTGCCTGCAATTTTCTTGAAGGAAACGCTTTTTACAGTGATAGAAGGATATTTCTCTGCGTTGAAGAAGTCATCAGTTTTCAGGTGACCATCACGTTGTGCAACACCAGTGTTGATGCTGTTTACGTCTGCAGTGAATTCAATTTTAGCGTTGTTGAAGTTAGTGGTGTCAGCAGTTTCCACGGTGCCACTGAATTTATCGAATTTTCCCTGAACGAAGTTAATTCCAAGGTGATTCACGCTAAATCCGATAGTACTATGAGCAGGATCAGCGGCCCATTTTACCTGAGCAAAAGAGGCAATACCTGCCATCAGTAACATTGCAGTAACTAAGAATGCTTTTTTCATGATGTTGTTTTTATTATATAAAGATTAATATCTGGAAGATGGTATAGTAGTAGAAACTCTTATGAAGTTAGTACTATTATTGTATATACAACAGTTGTGGCAAAAAAAAGGCCTCAGCCTCTTAGTTTGTCCAGCAGCCTATCCAGTTGCCTGGCTTCTTCCGGCGTGATGGTCTCTGTCATTTTCCGCTGATTATCTTCAATGAGCGGGTCCAGCTCAGCCAATAATGCCAGGCCTTTGTCGGTGATGTCTATTTCTACCTTTCTGCGGTTTTGTTCGCATTGTATGCGTGTCAGTAAACCTTTCTGGCGAAGTTTTTCGACAAGGCGGGTGGCATTGCTCATCCTGTCCATCATGCGCTCCTGAATATCCAGCAGGTTTAATGGGTTAGGGCGGCTACCACGTAGTATACGAAGAACATTGAATTGCTGGGAAGACAGGTCGTGTTGTTTCAGCACCTGCGACAATCCTACTCCCACCCAGCCGGCGGTGAATATGATGTTCAGCAATGCACGCTGATAGTCGTCCTTGAATTTATATTGTTTGAGTTCGTCTTCCAGTTTCATAATTACATCTGCAACTGTTGTCTATACAACAAAGGTAAGTGTATTTTTCTTATCTCACCAAAAAACTAAAAAAATTCCTGTTTGCTACTGACATAAGGTTGTCATACCGGGGTTGTTATTTTGTATTAGCAAAACACAATCAATATGTTATAAGTATATAAAACAACTGAGGCTGATAAAAGCGAATTGCCTTTACCAGCCTCAATTTGAATGACGAAAAGATATTAAATGTTGAATCCTGCGTCAATTGTGTGTTCGGTACCGGTGATGAAACTACTTTCCGGTCCGGCGAGGAACGATACCAGTGAAGCCACTTCGTTCACAGTGCCGTAGCGTCCCAATGCTGTTTGTGCCGCGAGAACGGGAGCAAATTCGCTGTTCGCAGGATTCATTTCTGTATCGGTAGGACCTGGCTGAACGAGATTGGCAGTAATGCCTTTGGAGCCGAGGTCTCTGGCGATACCTTTATTGAAACCAGTCAGTGCTGATTTACTCATGGCATACAGTACACCACCCGGAAAAGCAACTCTATCGGCCATATTGCTGCCAATAGTAATGATACGGCCTCCTGACGGCATATGACGCGCTGCTTCCTGTGTGGCCACAAACACTGCACGGGTATTCACTGCCATCATATGATCATATTCTTCCAACGTATAATCTTCCAGCATCTTATGTGTATATGTACCGGCGTTATTAACGAGAATGTCTATACGACCAAACTCCTTCACTGCCAGGAGTATCGCATCACGGATTTCAGTAGCAGAAGCGCTGTCCGCTTTTATGGCTTTCCCCTTCCTGCCATGATTTTCTATGGATTTAAGTACTTCTTCCGCGCGTTGTTCGCTTTGTGCGTAGGTGATTATCACATCGGCTCCTTCTGAAGCTAATCTGTTTGCAATGGCAGCACCAATACCACGACTACCACCCGTAACTAAAGCAACTTTGCTATCTAACCTTTTCATAATTTCTTGTTTTATGCTGTAAAGGTAGGAGCCGATGGAATGCTGGAAAAGACGGGTGAAAATTGTCAAATACTAACCAAAATGTTAGTTTTTGATCAGAAGGGTGTTTTATTTTTAAATCTTTTGTCTGGCATACAAAAAACAAAAAGTAAGGTCCGCCAAAGGCGGACCTTACTTTTTGGGGAGAGCAGTTGCCTGGCGCCGCCACTCAATCCCCGGAGGGAAATAAATTATCTACAAATATTTCTCTTTAATAACTTTAAAATGGTGCAATTGATGACCGATAATAGTGAAACCCATTGCCAGCACACTCATCTCATATTTCCAACATACCCCTACTCTTAATAATACCGGATCACTAAAAGTAGCATACATATTTTCTGTAGCTGCTCTCAAAACTTTCAGCTCCTGCATCAGGCTTTCCAGTGTGCGGGTTTGTGTAAGTCCGCCAGCAGCGTATTTGTCTTGGTCGAAGCCTGCCAGTGGCCCACGCTCTTTACGCGCAAAGCTCATGGCGCGATAGAGATGTACACGCTCTGTATCTGTTATATGAAGAATGACGTCCTTTAAAGTCCATTTGCCAGGTGCATAGGCAAAATCACCTCTCAATTCATGACGTGCAGGATTGAATTTATCTAGTTCTTCTTTCGCATATTGAAATGCTTCCTGCAGGGTTACATCCGGAACAAGATCTATATACCGATCATAATAATGGGGAGCAGGAAAAATGGCTGTTTTCTTCATGATTGTAAATTCAGGGTACTTAATTTTCTTGTATTAAAGTACTAATCTTTTCCCGCAACTCCGTACCTGATTTTATTTTTTCTGTCCAATTTAACACCTCTTTGAGGTCAACCGGAGCAGTGGTGAAGTCATCATCAGCATTGTAAATGGCTGCAGTGCCGGGTTTTAGTGTAACGGTAGTTCGTTGGTCTGTTACCTGCAGGCTCCCTCTTACCAATATCGTTTTGACATGTTCACGATCATAAGTGATTACATCGAAGTCGGCATTGGCAGTAATAATATCTGTAACTGGCGTATGAACGGTGAGTACGGAAGTATCGTTTGGCAATAATCGGAAATAGGCTTCTCCATCTACAAATAGTTGCTTTTTACGGCCAGCGGTCACAAATTTGAAGCGTAGCGTGGTTTTGCTATTCAGAAAAATCTGTGTGCCATCCGCCATGATCAGCGTGTATTTTCTGCCTTCGGGCACATACAGTGTATTCCACGACGTTACCCCAATACTTTTAGGAGAATAGGTGACACCTGACGGTGACGAATATACGACGGCATCAGGTGTTTGTGTAATATGATAGGACGTATCGGTAAGGTCGATCGTTTGTCCTCCGGCTAGTGTTAGTAAAATCTTATCGTTGACGGATGTTTCACGCTGTTGAATGGCAATATAAGCTGGTCGTTGTACCCACCACCATATGGCGGATATCACAGCAAGAATACTGATAATCGTTATCCACACAGCCGGAGTGGCCTGTTGCGGACGTTTTTCCATTGGCTGGTAATTACAGGTTTACAATAACTTTGTATAATAATGTCCTGAAAGTACAAATTGGATTGGATATTCGTCCTTCTTCCGTGTTAGAATCCTGTTAAAAAGCAGTTTGGACGATAAAAATGAAAAGCCCGAAGTTATTCTACCATAGAATAACTTCGGGCCTTCCTGTCTGATGGCCTGCAATAACACCGCAGGAGAATTATCTTGCTTTGCTTAGTTGCTTTTTTGCGTAGAAGTAATTGATCAGCAATACTGCTATACATATAAACAAGCCGAAGAACTCTCTGGTTTCTTCAATCCAGGGCTTGGTAGCTTTCATCGTTTGCGCAATATTCTCCGCCTGATGCTGTGATAACCAATCTACTACACCATCCTTTGTGAAGAATAAATAGATCGCATATACGAAATAGATGAAGATGCCTGTCAGATACCATTTAGGATAAAAATTTTTCCTGGCAGACTGCCAGCAGAAATAAGAAGCATAAAGATAAATGGGCATCCATACATAAGGATCAGGATCGTTGTACTGTAAGCCAGCAAAGATGATAAACACAACGCAGAAAAAAATATTGAAGACTTTCATCACTAAATGATTAATGACTAAACATACATAAAAAGGTATTTAGTTGAAATGATTTTATGTCAAGCGGACAATTATTTAATGAAAGCGAGCTGATTACAAAAAAATTAAAAAAATGTTAAAAGGAGCTTGTTTGAGTTAAATTATATTTATAAATTAGTCGGCGAAAGACTTATAAAATTCCACGTGAGAACCAAAATCTGAGGAGATAGATTTAATTAGCAATACACAGAGCGAGCGTTATTTCTCACAACATTTTTTTTAGACACAACTGGTTTGTTTCCATCATCGTAAAAAAACGTAATTGTTTTCTATGAGCTGAATTGGTGTTGGCATATACATAGTACGCATGCTAATAGCCACCATTTTTTATACGGGTATATTATAATTGTCACTTACACAATTAATTGACATCGCCAGATGCTGCATCTGATCTGGCGGTAGAGGCAATTTATTGTCAATTGATGAGCTGCTTTGTTATGCAAAATAACAAGGCCAGGACATCCTATGCGCAATCGTAAGTGAGGATGAGATATAAAAGACAGGTACTCTATTTATTCATTTTTCTTAAACGTCACCCTTAAACCACGTTATGAAAAAACATTTTTACCAGGCGCTTGCCGTGCTATGCGGTATATTGCTATTGCTAGCCGGTACTAACGTTTACGCACAAACGAAAATTACAGGTAAGGTAACTGATAAGGCATCAGGAAACCCTATACCTGGCGTAACTGTAGTCGTTAAAGGCACCAACCGCGGTACTGCCACAGATCCCAATGGTGCTTTCTCTATTCAAGCAAAACCAGGAGATGTACTCATAACTTCTTTTGTTGGATACGACCCTCAAGAAGTTACCGTAGGCAACGGCCCCATCGCTGTTCATCTCTCCGAAAAAATCGGATCCCTCGAAGAAGTAGTTGTTACCGGTTACTCCAGTCAGAAAAAGAAAGACCTGACAGGAGCAGTTTCCATCGTGAAAGTGGATAACCTTACCAAACAACCAACTGCTCAGATCTCTAACCAATTACAAGGTCAGGTATCAGGTATTACCGTACTCGGTACCGGTCAGCCAGGACAAGAACCACAGGTGCAAATTCGTGGTGTGAATACCTTCGGTGTTAACACTCCACTCTATGTTGTAGATGGTGTGCCTATCAACAGCCTCGTAGATCTAAACCCTAACGATGTTGCCACCATGCAGGTGCTGAAAGATGCCGGCGCCGCTTCTATATATGGTGCACGTGCCGCTAACGGTGTAATCATCATCACCACCAAACGTGGTACCGGTAAAGTAAAAGTTTCTTACGACGGTTACTATGGTACACAAGTTCCAAAAGGTGGAAACGTATATCATATCGCTACACCTCAGGAACAAGCTGACCTCATGTGGACTGCCCTGAAAAACTCTGGCAAACCCCTGACATCCGACCAGTACGGTTCTGGCGCTACACCTGTATTACCTGATTATATCGCTCCTTATGGCGCTAAAGAAGGTGATCCATCTGTAAATCCAAATCTCTACTTCGTTAATCCAAACTATAAAAATCCAGCTGATGTAGATAATTTCTATCGCATCAATAAAGCTAATAAAGCAGGTACCGACTGGTTCCACGAAATCTTCAAACCTGCGCCTATCACCAGCCATAACCTTTCTGTTGCAGGCGGTGGTGATATCGGTAACTACTATTTCTCTTTCTACTACTTCAATCAGCAAGGAACGCTAACTAATACATATAACAAACGTTATGCAGTACGTTCCAACTCTAACTTCAACATCACTGATCATATCCGTGTTGGTGAAAATATGGAGTACTCTGTTATCAGCAACCCGCAAATCGGTATCCTCCAGGAAGGTAGCGGTATTGGTATGGCTTTCCGTGAAATGCCTATCATTCCTGTATACGATATCAAAGGTAACTATGCTGGTAGCGCTGGTAAAGAACTCGGTAACGCTCGTAACCCTGTGGCGATACAAGATCGTTTCGGTACCACCAAAACACTGGCTACACGCCTGTTAGGTAATGTGTATGCTGAAGCAGACATCTTGAAAGTATTCACGCTCAGAACTACATTTGGTGGTGAAATCTATTCTTTCAATAACCATAAATTTACCTTACCTGAATACGAAAACTCAGAAAATAACCGCGTAAACTCTTACAACGAAAACGCTGGTAATGGCTATGACTGGACATGGACCAATACCCTGAGCTTTCACAAAAACTTCAATCGCACACATGACCTGAAAGTGCTCATCGGTACGGAAGCTTTTGATGAAATGGGCCGTAACGTTGGTGGTACTACGCCAGACTACTTCACCTTTGATCCTAACTTCACAAACTTGTCTACCGGTACCGGAACACCAACCAACTACAGCAACTATAGCTCTGATGGTTTGTTCTCCCTGTTTGCAAGAGCAGATTATGCCTTCCGTGATAAATACCTGATCGGCGCCTTGATTCGTCGTGATGGTTCTTCCAGGTTTGGTTCTGCTAACAGATATGGTAACTTCCCTGCGATCAGCGGTGCATGGCGTATCTCCCAGGAGTCTTTCATGAAAGGCCTTACCTGGATAAACGACCTGAAAATCCGCGGTGGATGGGGTATCATGGGTAACCAGATCAACGTATCACCAAGTAATACATATAACTCTTACGGATTTAATAAAGAATCCACTTTCTACCCAATGGATGGATCTACCATTCAGAAAGGTTTCTATTGGAGCCAGATGGGTAACCCTAATGCTAAATGGGAAAGTAACGTAAACTCTAATATCGGTATCGATGCATCCTTACTGAAAGGTCATTTGGAATTTACGATCGACTACTACCAGAAAGTTGTAAAAGACCTGCTCTACAATCCTGAACTGGCCGGTACTTATGGTGGTGAAACCTTCCCTTACTCCAACGTTGCGAGAATGAAAAACAATGGTATTGACCTCAATATCACTGGTAACACTTACCTCACGCATGATCTGAAACTGGATGTAAGTGCAACGTTTACTACTTATCACAATACCATCCAGGCTATTTCTACAGGCGCCAGCTACTTTGATTCTGACCAACGTCGTTTCGGTAGCCCTATCATCCGTAACGCAGTAGGCCACTCTATTTCTGAGTTCTATGGTTATAAAATTGTAGGCTTCTGGAATTCAGCGGATGAAGTAAAAGCTGCAAACGATGCTGCTGCAAAACAATATCCTGGTATCTCTGCGTATCAACAAGATATCGGTGTAGGTCGTTTCAAATATGCTGACGTAAATGGTGATGGTAAAGTTGATGCTGCCGACAGAACTTTCCTCGGTGCGCCTACTCCTAAATTTACTTACGGTTTGAACGTAGGCCTGTCTTACAAAGGCTTCGACTTCAGCATGTTCTTCTATGGTGTTTCCGGTAATAAAATCTGGAACCAGATTAAATGGTGGACAGACTTCTACAACTCTTTTGCTGGTGCAAAAAGCAAAACAGCTGTATATGATTCCTGGACGCCTACTCACATGAATGCTAAAGCGCCTATTCAGGAAGCACAGTCTTACGCAAGCACTTTCAATGAACCTAACTCTTACTTCGTAGAAAACGGTTCTTACCTGCGCGCTAAAAACATACTCCTGGGTTATACTTTACCAGCAGCAGCGCTGAGAAACATCGGCGTTCAGAAATGCAGAATTTATGTACAGGCAGCGAACCTCTTCACTATCACCAAATACACAGGTGTAGATCCTGAAGTAGGTGGTTCTACTACTTCATTCGGTATCGATGAAGGTGCTTATCCAAACCAGCGTCAATACCTGGTAGGTCTTAACGTAACATTCTGATAGCATTATTGAACAAGCAAAATTGAAACAGATGAAAAAGATTGCATATTCAGGTATCGCATTATTGCTGGCAGCCGGAATGTTTGCTGCCTGCAAAAAGTCCTTCCTGGAACGTCCTCCATACGGTGCGCTCACCGAAGAAATTATTGCTAACAAAGATGGTGTAAACTATCTGCTTGTTGGTGCCTATGCCGCGTTAGACGGCCAGGCACCTGGAACCTCCGCCCTTGGCGGTACTGGTAGTGGTTGGATGTCTTCCCCAACCAACTGGGTGTATGGTAGCGTTGCTGGCGGCGATGCACATAAAGGTTCTGAAAGTACTGACCAACCAGATATCAACGCCATCGCAACTGGTCAGGAATCAGCCACCAACACCTTCCTCAACGCAAAATGGAAAGCAGTATTTGAAGGTATTACCCGTTGTAATAATACCCTCAAATTCATGAAGCAAGCTACTGACATGACTGCTGATCAAAAGAAAGAGGTAGAAGCAGAAGCAAGGTTCCTTCGTGGTCACTATTATTTTGACCTGAAGAAAATGTTCAATAAAGTACCTTGGATCACTGACAGTACCACGGATATGTTACAGCCAAATGATAAAGACATCTGGCCTAACATCATCGCCGACTTCACCTTCGCTATGAACAACCTCCCTGAAACACAGAGCGACATAGCAAGAGTAAATAAATGGGCTGCACAGATCTATCTGGCTAAATGTTATCTCTATCAAAAACAGTATGCTACTGCATTACCACTGTTTCAGTCAGCGATCACCAATGGCCAGACATCCAATGGTAAAAAATATGACCTGGAGCCAAGGTTCGAAAATAACTTCGATGCCGCTACTAAAAATGGCCCAGAGTCAGTATTTGCAATCCAAATGGTGGCGAACGATGGTACCAACACTATCACCAACGCCAATGCCGGTGATATGTTGAACTATCCATATAACAGCCCTTTTGGTTGTTGCGGTTTCTTCCAGCCTACACAGGACCTGGTAAACTCTTATCGTACAGATGTTAACGGCCTGCCTTACGTAGATGACTATAATACACATGCTGTAAAAAGTGATATGGGTATTAAATCTGCCGATCCGTTTACACCAGATGCTGGTAACCTGGATCCTCGCCTCGACTGGACCGTTGGCCGCCGTGGTATTCCTTATCACGATTGGGGTATTTATCCTGGTATGGATTGGGTGCGTCAGCAAAATACAGCCGGACCTTACGCTGGTAAAAAAATGATCTACTGGCAGTTTAACCAGAGTTTGTATAAAGATGCACACTCCTGGGCGCCAGGATCTGCGATCAACGTAGTGGTGATCCGTTTCTCTGATGTACTGTTAATGGCTGCTGAATGCGCCGCGCAAACAGGAGATGGAGAAACAGCAAGATTGCTGATCAACAGAGTGCGTCACAGAATGATCGACCATCCGGAAAACTGGCTGCATAAATATGTAGATGATACCAAACCAATGGGTGGTTTCAGTAACGTAATGGCAGCAAACTATGTAATCGGCGAATATCCTGCAGGTGCATTTGCCAGCGCTGCTGCGGCACTCAAAGCAGTGAAGTTCGAACGTAAACTGGAACTGGCAACAGAAGGCCATCGTTACTTCGATATCGGCCGCTGGGATGATGGTGCTGATCTAATGAAGAAATTCTATGATTACGAAACCACTATCACTTCTGACCTGACCGGTTCGGAATACAAAAAAGGCAGAAACGAATACTTCCCTATCCCTCAAAGACAGATCGACCTCTCTACCAAAGGTTCTACCTCTGTGCTGACACAAAACGGAGGATACTAATTTAGTTTTTCATACTTGCCATACATGTAAATAAATGCAGCGGATTATTTCCGCTGCATTTATTTTTTAAATTCTTATTTGCTATTTTAGATCTACCCGAAAAACTACTTATTGCCAATGTCAGCTCAACCAAGATTCCACAAATGGGGCCTCGCACTAATTTTTATCTCCGCTGCATCCTTCGCCGTTTTCAGCGCTTGTCATGTGCAAACCAAAGAAGAGAAAGCCAAACAACTTGCCGACAAATACTGTGGAAGCTGTCACCTCCCGGTAGATCCTTCTATGTTGGATAAAATTACCTGGACGGATCATGTACTGCCAAATATGGCCCGCCGACTAGGCGTAAACGTCTGGGGCGAAAAGGAATATTTTCCTCCCATGCCTGGTGATAAGCCCGCACAAATACCTTTCAAGGAATGGAAAGCAATCGTAGAATATTATACGAGCAATGCGCCAGACAAACTGACGCCAGCTAAAGCCCCTTATCCTATCCAGAAAGGCTGGGCAGGTTTTGAGCTTGTAACGCCGGTAATAAAGGATACTACGCTGGCTTCCACAACATTGGTATCTGCAGATACATCTTCCGGAAATATTTATACCAGCGATGGTTATGAAAATACGCTGGTGCAATGGAATAAGAAACTGGAACTTTCCAATAGCTGGAAATGCTTATCACCAGTAGTAGATATAAGTTTTAGAAAAGATAGCGCAGGAAAGTCACAAGCACTCCTTACACAAATTGGTGATATGCGTGCCGTAGATAAACCTAGTGGTGTTATTTCTGAACTGGATATAAATACAGTTGATATTAAGCCACATGACCTAAAAGCATTTTTACAAAGACCCGTTCAAACGCTTACCGCGGATTTTGATAAGGATGGATTGATGGACATGATTAGTTGCTCATTTGGTCATAACACTGGCGGACTATATTTATTAAAAAAATTACCTACCGGGAAATATGATGAGCATCCAATTTTGGAATTGCCAGGGGCTATACACGCCGTGGTGGACGATTTTAACAAGGATGGCTGGCCTGATCTGATGGTGTTGTTTGCCGCTGCCAAAGAAGGAATCTGGTTATTTGAGAACGATCATAAAGGCGGATTTTCGAATAAACAGCTGCTGGAATTCCCGCCCATGTATGGTTCTACCAGTTTTCAGCTAATAGATATGAATGGAGATGGGAAGAAGGATATCGTATATACCTGTGGCGACAATGCGGATTATTCTATGATCCTGAAGCCTTATCACGGTGTGTATATCTTTGAAAATAAAGGAAATAACGAATATAAGCAAGCCTGGTTCTATCCCGTTAACGGCTGTACGAAAGCGATCGCTGGCGACTTTAATCAGGATGGCAAAGTAGATATTGCGACCATTGCATTCTTCGCAGATTTGAAAAATAATCCTTCCGAGAAATTCATTTTTTTTGAAGGAAAAGATAATGCGTTTAATTTTACACCATATTCACCTCCCATAGAAAGTGAAGGACATTGGATTTGTATGGATGCAGCCGATGTAGATAAAGATGGGGATGTGGATATCATACTAGGAAATTATGCAAAAGGTTTTATTATTCAGGAAGATTTAAAGCCTAACTGGAAGGAGTATCAGCCATTTATACTTCTCCGGAACACCTTAAAGCATCCTTAATAATAACAAAAAATCCCCGGGAGATTTGGAAGAGAAATAGAATAATATGTATATTACAGCCGTATTTAACTTCCAAGTCCATTAAAGTATACCGGGCATCGCTATGAAAGAGTAGTTTTCATAGGTGATATGTGATCATCGTCGTTTTTGTTTTTTGCCCGTATTTTTCCATAGATGTTATACCTGGTTGCAATTTGGCAGACGCCATCTGTCATGCACCTGTAAAAGATATTTAAGATATCCTGATGAATAATCAGGCTTTAGAATGGCGGAAGGAGAGGCAGTATTGCCTCTCTTTTATTTTATACCCCCTCCAACGCTACCATCCATCATAAAATTGCCTGCCAGGCTGTGGAAATACCACTTATCTGGTTATTTTTAGTGTGATATATTTTTTGCACCAATAAATAGGTTTGAAGTGACCGCTTATGTATATGACCTGGGGAAAGTGAGCCTGCTGTTATTTCAGCTCCTGCAGGAACAAGGTAATGAGAATGCCCGTCTATGGCTGGAAAAACGCCGCCAGATACAGGAATCCGACAATTCCATGCAGCAGTATCTCCTCACTTTCACCGCTATTCCACGTTTTATAGGCAAACAACCCGTGTCCGTTTCAGAAGAAACGGCCAACGCTTTACAAAAAGAAATACCTGAGCTTTTCGTATATGATTGGACGTTAGATAGGCTCGCCCGCGCATGGTGGCTATTACTTTTACCGGCAGATGATAAATCGTTTTATCTCCAACAGGTAGAAAACCTTTTCAACGGTGCCGAAATGAATGAACTGGCCACGCTCTACAGCGCGCTTCCTTTACTCGCCTATCCCGAAGAATGGGTGGCAAGGACTGCTGAAGGCATACGCTCAAACATTGGCCCCGTTCAGGAAGCTATTATGGTACGTAATCCTTACCCTGCCCAATACCTCCCCGAGGCCGCATGGAATCAGCTGGTAATGAAAGCCATCTTTACAGACAAACCTTTGCAATATATTTATGGTCTCAGTAATAGGGCAAATGCCACACTGGCCGCCATCATCGTGGACTTCGCCCATGAAAGGCAGGCTGCTGGCAGGTCTGTAAACCCACTGCAATGGCAGCTGTTATCCCAATTCCTGAATGAGGGCAACTTTTCGGATATTTCAAGGCTCTGGAATTCAGCCCTGAACGTCGAAAAAGAAGCAGCAGCACTCGTTTGCAGCCAAAGCAATTATATGCCCGCCAAAGAACTGCTGGCCCAGGCGCCTGAAATAAACCAGGAAATCAGCCAGGGTACAATATCCTGGAATACCATCGCTCAAAAAATATCCCTGCAATAACCAGACAATACCAACATTTTATCCAACTTTAAAACTATTTTTTATGTGCGGCATTCATGATTTGACAGAACACGATCTGCAGCCATTAACTCACCACCCTGCCTATCTAGATAAAATTAAAGGCATGCGATTTTTTGACCCGCATGTACACATGACCTCCCGGACAACCGACGATTACCAGGCCATGGCTGATGCAGGCATCGTCGCCATTATTGAACCCGCCTTCTGGCTCGGACAACCACGCACCGGTGTAGACTCCTTCCGCGACTATTTCAGCAGCCTCGTTGGATGGGAAAGGTTCCGCTCCTCACAATTCGGTATCAAACATTATTGTACCATCGGACTCAATTCCAAAGAAGCCAATAATGAAAAACTTGCCGAAGCTGTCATGGAAATTCTTCCTCAATTTATCTACAAAGAAGGCGTAGTAGGCGTAGGTGAAATCGGCTTCGATGATCAAACACCACTAGAAGAAAAATATTATCGCGCGCAGCTGGAACTAGCCAAGGAAGCTGGATTGCCCGTTCAAATCCATACGCCTCACCGCGATAAAAAACAGGGAACCCGCCGTAGCATGGATATTGCCATCGAACATGGCCTTGATCCACAAATGGTCATCGTAGACCATAATAACGAAGAAACCGTGAAAGAAGTACTGGACAGAGGCTTCTGGGCAGCATTCACCATTTACCCTTTTACCAAAATGGGAAATGAACGCATGGTGGATATTGTTAAACAATATGGCAGCCGGAAAATAATGGTTAACTCAGCTGCTGATTGGGGTATCAGCGACCCATTAGCTGTTCCTAAAACAGCAGCATTGATGCACGAAAGTGGTATTGACTCGAATGATATTCATTTGGTAACTTACGCCAATGCTGTAAGGGCATTTGCCCAAAGTGGCCAGATAAATGAGTCCGATTTTGGAATTGCTACAGATCAAAGTGAAAAATTCAATGGGAGTACTGTTTTACGTGGAGGGCAACAACCAAGAATCAATAAAAATACAACCATCATCCGGTAAAGCCCTGTACATACACATGTATCGGCCTGAGACCATGAAAATCCATTATTGAGGTGAGTTATATTACAAGTAAATTGTTAGGATACCTACGTCTCATGAGGCCGGCCAATATAATCACTGCTATTTCAGACGTACTGGCTGGTGTAGCTATTTCAGGCTATTTTCTCAATGTGAGTTTTGAGACGGTGACATGGGAAATCACACTTCCGGTAATTTGCCTCTGCCTGGCAGCAGTCGGACTTTACGGTGGTGGCGTCGTTCTCAACGACGTATTCGACGCTCAACTGGATGCGGAAGAAAGGCCCGAACGCCCTATCCCCAGTGGAGTTATCTCCTATACACAAGCTATTATTCTCGGCGCATATCTCCTGCTGGTAGGTATTCTGGGCGCCTTTTCTGTAGGACACCTTGCCGGTGCCCCCGGATGGTTGGCCATCGGCATCACCATCTCCGCCATCGTTTACGACAAATGGGGAAAACATAATGCATTTTGGGGACCATTAAATATGGGCCTTTGCCGTGGACTCAATCTGCTCCTAGGTATCAGCGTTGTCCCTGCTGCCCTCGACCAATACTGGTGGATGGGAATCATACCAGTAGTTTATATCGCTGCTATTACAAATATCAGCAGAGGAGAAGTACATGGCGGCAATGCCAAAAATATGCGTATCAGCGCTACTGGATATGCCGCAGTATATGTTGCCATGATAGCCATGGCTTTCCTCCATCAACGTATCTGGGCCGCTCCGTTTATCCTCCTCTTTATCGTGATGGTAAACAGACCCTTAAGAACTGCAATGAAAAATCCTTCAGGACCTAATATCGGTAAAGCCGTAAAAGGTGGTATCATCGCGCTTATCGTGATGAATGCCGCATGGGTGGCTGTATTTGCCCAACCCGCTTTCGCGATTGCCGTACTATTATTACTCCCAATATCCATGGGGTTAGGGAAACTCTTTGCTGTGACCTGATGTCATTAAATACAACAGCCACCAAGGTATTACCTGGTGGCTGCTGTTTATCATTTTACTAAGCCCCGCCTTATCGCCTCTTTTACCAATCCCGCCACATTCCTTACATTTAATTTCTGAGTCAGATTTAATCGATGGGCCTCTACTGTACGCATACTGATAAATAATCTTCCCGCTATTTCCTGGCTGGTATATTCTTCTGCAATCAGCCGTAGGATCTCTTCTTCTCTCTTCGTTAATTCAACTGGATGCCTCGCAGGCGCTAACGTTAACGGCTCTACTGATACTGGTAGCGCAGCTTCCTTTACTATAGCCTCCTGTTCAAACTCCATTAAATTCACAATACGTACACGCGGATATAATCGTCTTACGGTACGTGAAAACTTCATCTCTTCTGATGATGGTAATCCGATAATCATTTTAACTTGCATCTTCACAAATCTTAAAAAGGGTTAACATATTTAATTGATACGCTTGTTTGCTGGATAGCGTTAAATCCACTGCTATACAGGCAGATGGTCTAATCAACTGCTGAAGGCAGTTGATTTTTTAAAAGAAAACAAACGCGTTAATAACAAAACTTATTTTTTAAACAATCACATAGCTGTCATTTACCTGAAATGTAATATAGACACTGGTGCCGCGCTCCCTTGAAGTATCTAAACTAAACACGCCATAAAAAGCTTTTATCCTCAACAGTAAGTTGCGATAACAAACGGCATCCTGTAAACTCGGCTGATGTTGAAAGCCAATACCATTATCTTCCAGGCTGATAGTAACGCTACCTGGTTGTAACGTCAGCTGCATCTGTGCTGCCGTAGCCCGCGAATGCCGCAGTATCTGGCTAATCAACTCCTGCACGATACGATATACGGATAATTCATAGCTGGCCTTATATCTTTGGCTTTCTCCCGAACAATAATAGGTGAAAGATAATTTTCTGCTATGTTGAAAATTTCGGCAATAAAATCCTAAAGCAGCAGCAAGTCCTTGCCTGGAAAGTATCTCAGGCATCAGCATCTGTGCAGTTTTTCTTACTTCCACAGCGGCATTGTCCAGCATATCCATCGTTTCATGATAGGCTCCTGGCCCTGGTAAAGCTGCTTGTCCTGCTTGTAGTGCCAATATCTCCGCTTTAGCGGCACTGATCATGCTGCCCACATTTTCATGCAAAGCTTTCGACAGAAATATCCTCGCCTGCTCTTCTCCCGCAATCATGGCCGATAACAGCCGGATATTACTGTTATGCTCCTCCGCCTGCAATTGCATCAGTTTCAACCTTGCCTGCTGAATTAACTTCCAGCGGTAAAATAATAGTCCGGTTATTATAATAGTCAATATGACAATTATGATGATGCCCCATAAATTATATCGCTGGAAAAGAATATTTTCTTGTGCAGCGAGCAAGCTGGCATGCGTGATCAGGTGATCGTTCTTTTCAATATTGTATTGCAGCTGTAGTTGCTGCACAATACTGCCGGTATTAAGGTTTCTTAATGAATCATGTACATGCTCATATTCCTTTCGCCACTGCAGCGCTGCTGCTGGCTTTCCGAGGGCCTGCGCAATTTCTGATGCCGCCAAAAAAGCATGTTGCAGCTCATCGCCGGCAACATACAGTTTACTTAGTCCTATTGCCTGCTGTATCATGCTGGCAGCAGCGGTATAATGGCCCGTCTGAAACAATGCGTTGGCATATCCTGCTTGTATGGATAGCAGGTAATCAGGTACGGGATAATGTTGGGATATGTCATATGCCTGTGCATACTGCTTCAGTGCCTGGGCCGAAAATCCTCCTGCAGCAAGACTTTCGCCATGATGCAGCAAGGCATCCAATACATAGGTGCTGTCGCCTGTGCGTCTCCCTATCTGTATAACGGCATCAAAAAACAAGGCCGCTGTTTCTGGCATTTGCAGCCTGGACGTGGCATCGCCCATATTCAACAATGCCGAGGCCATGCCGCGGTTAATATGGTTTCTGGCAAAATAGCGCCAGGCACTCCATGCTTCACGGAAGCCTTCCTTGTGCTGTCCATCACTGATGTGGATAGCCGCCAGCTCATTCTGGATGCTATACAGCAGAAAGCTATCATTCCTGCAAGCTGCCAGCAGTCGGGTGGTGTTAAAATGATTGGCGGCGGCAACGTGATTGTCTATACGCAGATATATATTTCCCAGCTTGTTGTTAGCTGCAATAAGTCCTGCCGTATCTGCGATACTGGCATATACCTTTAATGCATGATGTAGCATAAACAGCGCAGCCAGATTATCTCCCCTCAATTGCTGGATATGCAGATAATAACCGGTAAAATCGGCAATACCTTTTTTCGATCCTAGCTGTATGCTAAGGGTAAGCCCGTCCATCATGTATTTATTGGCCAATGGAATATTATCGGGCAACAGCGATTCTCCGTACTCATACAGCGTATACACCCTTTCCTGTCCTGGTGGCTGCTGTTGCAAACGACGCAATAGGCTGTCCTGACGGGGTAGGCTACCCGCTGTTCCGACCATAACTAGGGCCAGACATAAACATATGAACATAAGTTGCTTGTGCATAGCACCCGCCTGTTGGTTCTACTGGTTACTGTCCTTTAAATACGCGTTTGCTTTTTACAAGATTGGTGTGGATAAACCATCGGTTAATGGGGTAATTTATTGGGGCACACTACATAACTGCTAAAAACAAATATCAAAGCTGATCCCCGCTGCAATTCATTTACGGGGCTGTAAAGATCTGCTTTTTTTCCTAATTAATAACGCCTGCGGCGTTTATTTTTTCACGTCTCTACTCAGTAGAGACGTGAAATGGAAAGCGTCGAAGTCGCCCTCGAGAAAATCCTGCACAGGCGCAATATTTTATGTACATTTAAAGGCTTACATTTTCAGAAAGATCGTTAGACGTTTAGCCATGGAAAACATACTACAGAACTTTGATGTCAACTTCAACTATCAGGTACACTTTACTTCCCATCTGTTCGATCCAGCAAATGACTGTTTGAGAAACTACCTGGAAACACAGGCTGTAAAGGCTTATAAGAAGAAATTACTGGTCATCCTGGATGCAGGCATGGCCGCTCATTATCCTGAATTGCCACAACAGATCGGCTCCTACCTCCGCCAGGTAAATGGCTTCCAGCTGGTGCCGGAAATTATTACCATTACCGGTGGAGAAAGTGTGAAAAACGATCTGCCCCTTTTCCTCTCTCTGGTAAATGCAATTGATAAATACGCCATAGACAGACACTCATTTCTTATCGGTATCGGTGGCGGTTCCCTGCTCGACCTTACCGGCTTCGTGGCTGCAGTATCACATCGGGGCATTAAACATATTCGTATACCCACTACCGTTTTATCGCAAAACGATTCAGGCATAGGTGTGAAAAACGGTATCAACTTCAACGGGAAAAAGAATTTCCTCGGTGCTTTTGCTCCACCACAGGCGGTTTTCAACGACAGCCACTTCCTGACCACGCTCCATGCACGCGATTGGAACTCAGGTATGGTGGAAGCAGTTAAAGTAGCCCTCATCAAAGATGCTGCCTTCTTTAACTGGATGGAAGAAAGAGCAACAGCATTAAGTGGTGGTAATATGGACGATATGGAGCAACTGATCTACCGCTGTGCCGCATTACATATGCAGCATATCGGCGGTGGCGGTGATCCTTTCGAAAGCGGCTCCTCCAGACCGCTCGACTTTGGCCATTGGAGCGCGCATAAGCTGGAGCAACTTACAAACTTTGAACTCCGCCACGGCGAAGCTGTATCCATCGGCGTTGCACTTGATAGCGTATATTCTTACCTGTTAGGTTGGTTGTCTGAAGCTGATATGAAAAGAATCATAAGCGTATTAAAAGATATGCAACTGCCGGTATGGCATCCACTGCTGGAAAAGCAGGCAGGAAAAGACTCTCCGGTTATCGCCGGCCTGGAAGAATTCCGCGAACACCTCGGTGGACAACTCACCATATCTCTGCTCCGCTCCATAGGAAAAGGAGAAGAAGTACATGAAATGAATGTGGATAAACTCTATGAAGCCGCTGCTATCTGCAAAAAATTGCAATAGTCAGTATTAAACATCTTGTTATGCAAACAGTATACGGACAGCTTACCTATTGCTCCAATATACATCCCGGCGAAAACTGGGGCGACCATTTTAAACAATTACAAGCAAATATACCTGCTGTTAAAAGAGCTATTTCTCCTGATAAACCTTTTGGTATTGGATTGCGGTTGTCGAATACCGCTAGCCTCGAACTGGCCAGAGAAGAGAACTTACGCGCTTTTCAGCGATGGTTGAAAGAGCACGACTGCTACGTATTTACCATGAATGGATTCCCTTACGGCGGCTTTCATGATGTAGTGGTGAAAGACCAGGTACATGCCCCCGATTGGACCAGTGCCGATCGTGTCGCCTACACCATCCGCCTTTCCCGGCTGCTGTCAACACTGCTACCATACGGCATGGAAGGTGGCATTTCCACTTCTCCGCTTAGCTATAAATACTGGTGCAATCGCTGTGAAGAAGAGAAAAATTCCGTGACAGAAAGCGCAACGTTAAACCTGTTGCTCGTTGTGGAACATTTAGTGCGCATCAAACGCAGCGGTGGCCCACTGATACATATAGATATAGAACCTGAACCAGACGGCCTGCTGGAAAATACAGCGGAGTTCCTGGATTGGTATCTACATAGACTGATGCCTGTAGGTATTATCTTTTTGCAAGATAAATTCCGGGTAGATGAATCCACTGCTGCGCAAATGATCAGAGACCATATACAGCTCTGCTACGACGTTTGCCACTTTGCACTGGTATATGAACAACCTGCGAAAGTACTCGACCAGATGGCTGCATATGGGATTAAAATAGGCAAAGTTCAACTCAGCGCAGCACTAAAAGCTGATATGCCAACGGAAACGGATAAACGAAAAGTTGTCCTCGACGCATTCCGCCAGTTTATGGAGCCGGTATACCTGCATCAGGTAATTGCCAGAACAGATACCGGATCGCTGATTCATTATCCAGACTTACCACAGGCATTTGAAGACCAGGATAATCCACATGTCCGGGAATGGCGTTCCCATTTTCATGTACCAGTTTTTTTAGAGAGATATGAAGTGCTGGAATCTACACAATCGGATATTCGGGAAGTATTGAAACTACAACAGCAACAACCCTTTACTAATCACCTCGAAGTGGAAACATATACCTGGGAGGTATTGCCACCAGCGCTGAAATTGGAAATGAGCGAATCTATTTCCAGGGAATTACAGTGGGTGAAACAGGTGTTGGAATTGTGAAGCCTGAATTATAGCTTTATGTCAATTAAGCAACGGCCAAAGAATCTATGAGAAAAACAGTAGTTATCGATGTGGTAGGTTTATCCACATCGCTGATCAAACATATGCCTTTCCTGAAGGCATATACAGAAAACCATCATTTGGCTACCATACAGCCTATGTTGCCTGCCGTCACCACTGCGGTACAAAGCACTTATCTTACCGGTCAATGGCCGGCGGAACACGGCATTGTGGGCAACGGGTGGTATGACCGTACCGATTGCGAAATCAAGTTCTGGAAGCAATCCAATAAGTTGGTAGATGCACCAAAAATTTGGGATAAAGCCAGACAGATAAATCCAGACTTCACCGTTTCGCAAATGTGCTGGTGGTATAATATGTACGCCAACGTCGATTACTCACTCACTCCTCGCCCTAATTACTTATCAGACGGCCGTAAAGTTCCCGACTGCTATACCACGCCTTCCAGCTTGAGGGATGAACTCCGGGAACAGCTGGGCACTTTCCCGCTATTCAACTACTGGGGCCCAACCGCCAGTATCAAATCTTCCCAATATATCGCCGATGCTTCCATCTTTACAGATAAGAAGTACAATCCAACAATGACGTTCATCTACCTGCCACATCTGGACTATTGTCTGCAAAAATTCGGACAGGATATGGAACGCAACAAGAAGGAGATATTAGAAATTGATGGTGTTTTAAAGCAGTTGATCAGTTATTATGAAGATCAACAGACAGAGATTATCATCCTGTCTGAATACGGTATATCCAATGCAACCAAACCAGTAGATATAAATCGTATTCTGCGCCAGGAAGGACTGCTGGCTATCCGTGAGGAACGTGGCCTCGAAATCCTTGATGCCGGCGCCTCTAAAGTCTTTGCAGTAGCCGATCACCAAATCGCGCATCTCTACTTCAACGATCCTTCCTGTTATAAAAAAGTCAGAGATATGCTGGAAAAACATCCCGACATTGAACTGGTGCTCGACAGAGAAGGTAAACGTCAACATAATCTGCATCATAGCCGCAGTGGCGATTTGGTGCTGGTAGCAGCGCCTGATAGCTGGTTTACTTACTATTACTGGCTGGACGATAATAAAGCGCCTGATTTCGCACGTATTGTAGAAATCTTCAGGAAACCTGGCTATGATCCTGTGGAGATGTTTATGGACCCTAAAAATCCATTTGTCAAACTAAAAGCAGCCTTCCAGTTGCTGAAGAAAAAACTGGGCTTCCGCTACCTGATGAGCGTTATTCCACTGGATGCCACGCTGATCAAGGGCTCTCACGGACGCCTCGAAAAAGATGCGGCCCTGCATCCAGTCATTATTACTAATCAACCTTCCGGCAAAGAATCCCTGCTTGCAACAGATGTATTTGGCGTAATGTGGAAAACATTGACGAGCGATAACCAGCAGCGTTAATATTCTCCACCAGTCAAAAAAAATTATGATTGCTTAATTATTTCTCTATTTTCATGCAACCGATTGCTATTTGGGAAATCAGAGAGCAGAAAACCTATGCAATCCACCTACGACCATAGAAAAACTTAAACCACAATATTTCCGTTATGAAAAGAAGGGATTTTATTAAAACCGGTACTGCCGCAGGTTTGGGCGCAGGACTGACCCATTTGAACTTTCCGGTATTTGGTAAAAATGCACCAAGCAATAAAATCGTATTGGGAGTAATGGGGGTTAATTCCCGTGGTAACTGGCTCGCACAAACGGCGGCTAAAATTCCTGGTGCTGAAATAGGCTATATCTGCGATGTAGAAGATGGCGCCATCGCTAAAGGTATGAAAGCCGTTGCTGGCGCACAGGAACGTAAACCTACCGTTATCAGGGATATACGTAAGCTCCTCGAGCAAAAAGATTTTGATGCCCTCATAGTGGCTACTCCTGACCATTGGCATGCGCCTGCAGCCATCATGGCCACTGCTGCCGGAAAGCACGTATATGTGGAAAAGCCCTGTGCCCATAATCCCCACGAAGGTGAATTATTAGTGGCTGCCGCTGCAAAATATGACCGACATGTGCAAATGGGAAACCAGCGCCGCTCCTGGCCCAACCTGCAACAAGCAGTGAAAGAAGTTCGCGAAGAGGGGATTATCGGAGAGGTTTATTATGCGAGAGGATGGTATGTTAATGATAGAAAACCGATTGGTATTGGTAAGAAGATAGCAGTGCCGGCTACGCTCGACTGGGACCTCTGGCAAGGCCCTGCCCCACGCAAAGATTACTTAGATAATATCGTTCACTATAACTGGCATTGGCGCTGGCATTGGGGCACTTCCGAAACTTGCAACAACGCCACACACGAACTGGATTGTATGCGTTGGTTCCTGGGTGTTGAGTTCCCAACTAAGGTAACATCTGCTGGTGGCCGGTATGCATATCCGCCAGATGATTGGGAAACACCAGATACCCAAACACTCAACTTCGAATTTGAAGGAGGTAAAGCAATTGCCTGGGAAGGCCGTAGCTGTCATCCATTCAACCTGGAAGGCAGTGGCCGCGGATTCACTATTTTCGGGACTAAAGGCGCACTTTATAATACTGGCGGCGACTCCTACAAAATTGTGGATATCAGCAATAAAGTCATCAAGGAAGTAAAACAAATGGACAAAGATCAGCAACGTAGTGTAACCAATACCGTGAGCCCTGCTGGCGAATTCCTCGATGCTATCCATATTCAGAACTTCCTGGATTCCATCCGCGGGAATGCAAAACTGAACTCCGAAATTAACATCGGTTACCGCAGCACATTACTTTGTCTGCTGGGTAATATCGCACAGCGTACTGGTCGTGTATTGCATACGGACCCTAAAAATGGTCATATCCTTGGCGATGCTGCTGCCATGAAATTCTGGGGCAGAGATTACGAAAAAGGCTGGGCGCCAAAAGTATAAGTAAGTTCTACAGATATCACCTGGCTATGTCCTCCGGCCCGAAGGGCCGGAATCCTCCAGGTAGATACAGCAGATCAATATCAAAAACATTATCTTTCCGTCAATCGCCATCTACGCAATAATACCCCAAAGAAAAAGTGCCTAATCCCTTAAAACCCTTATTCCTATTCTGTTTATAGACTAGAAATAAATATAATAATAAGTTATTGCCCATAACTTTTAGTTATCGATATTATTTTTCTACGGAATGACTATCCCCTAAATTTGTCTTACCTGTAATTTTTTTAGAAACCAACCATCCTCCGCCATGAAGGGAGGAAAAGATTATTTAATGGACTTTTTGTTACAACAATCTAACTATCTGCCCGTACTCATTATTGGCCTGATCGTAGGCTATTTATCAGGTTTATTGGGCAAAGGCGGCAGTGCTATCAGCACACCGGCCCTACAGATCTTCGCTGGAGTAGCTCCATTTTTTGCACTGGCATCACCACTCCCGGCATCGATCACCAGCACACTTTCAGCCACCGCTGTTTACAGAAAAGAAAAGCTTTTTAATACGCGTGTAATCCTATTGAGCGCCATCATTGCGGTTCCATCCACCATTGTCGGAAGTTGGTTCAGTAGCCTGTTGCCAGGAAAAACACTGATGATATTAACGGCTGTTTTCATTGTTGGTATTGGCTGTTCACTGCTATTTTCCTTCATGAAAAAGAAAAACACCGCTACCAGCGATGCACCCATGCAAGCAGCCGTTCCTGCAGGTAAACTGATGGGCGCCGCCATGGGCATAGGTTTGTTGGCCGGGCTATTAGCAAATGCCGGTGGTATTCTCTTTAGCTCCTTCTTTATCAAACAATTGAAAATGCCTATCAAACAGGCATTGGCTTGCGCAGTAGTATTATCGGCTATCCTATCTATTCCGGGTGCTGTTACGCATTGGTATCTGGGACATATCGACTGGAATATTGCGCTGTTGCTGTCGCTCACCGCTTTTCCTGCCTCTTACCTGGGAGCTAAAACTGCAGTGAAAATGAAAACGCCGCTGCTGGAGAAACTTTTCGCATTGACACTCATTCTATTTGGGTTATACGATATCTTCTTTACGCTGCTGCATAAATAAACCTACTGAAATAAATCGCTATCAGGCATTCACATGCTCAAGTATATTGCGTCTTTCAGGCTCAGGTAAACTGCCAAAAACCAATTCATAGGCCTGGCGGAGATATTCCTCCAGTTCTGTGGCTGGTAAAATATCATCCTGTTTTAACTGTACCCAATGATATCTCGCCAGATGCGGCGCCGGTACTATACCTGGTTGTGCAATCAAACGATGAAAAGAAGCCGGCTGACACTTAAAAGAAATTCGGTGTGGTTCGTCCATAGCAAGCATGGCAAATAGTTTCTCTCCTACAAATAAACGCAGTTCATTGTCCCACTTTATTTCAGTGGTAACAGCTGGTAACGCGCGGCAAAATGCCAGGGTATTATCAAACATAGCAGCAGGTTTTTATGCAATCATAAAATAGTTTACTGTTGGTTCATAACGAGAAAAATAAAGGTCAAACTTCTAATACATATCCTGCAGCAGCATGGTGAATCATTACGCCTTAAAAAGACAATTGATGATTTCCTATTTAGGAAGAATTGCTGCCCAAACACTGACAAAAGCCACTTACTCAATCGGCTTCAGCATGTTGGATCATGTTAGCTGTAAATAGTGATGGAACTGCCTTATAAAAATACGAAATAATCCTACCCAAAGAAACTGCCTGACAAAACTTTACAAAAAAATTCATTGACAAAAAAAGAACGGGTACTTATGTACCCGCTCCCAGTCCCTGAAAGACTACCTATGTCAGATATCAGATTGAAATTATCTGTGATCATGACCTCGACCGTGGTCGTGCCCATTTCCATTTCCATTTCCGTGGCCCTGGTCATTGTCGTCATGTCCATGCCCACGTCCCGGGTTATTGTCATGTCCGCGGCCGTTATTTCCATTATTTCCATTATTCCCGTTATTTCCTTTAGGGCCCCTGCCATTCCATTTGTAATACTTTGGATCATCACTATTTCTGATGATCGTCTGACGGCCATACTGACCTTTGTATCTACCATACTCATTCCTGTAATAGGAGGCCCTTGTCCATGGATTCGGTTCGTTGATCACCACCTTATATCCTCTCTCCAAATCGTATTTATATCGGCCCGGTAAGCTATTACCCCATACCCAGCTGTTGCCGTTGAGATAAATAAATTGTCGCTTAGGAATACTGTAATAAGCATCTATATCCGGAAAATAATAATAACTGGCATAATCATACCCCACTGGTCCCCATAAAGGTTGATTTCCTATGTTCACGCTTATGTTTACCTGAGCATTAGCTTGTGGTAATGAGATAACACCCAAAGAAAAAAACACTAGCAGAAAGAATATTCCCTTTTTCATATGCTTTCATTTTTTAGTTGTAATGCTAAAACAGTGCCACCCAAATATTGTTTGAAAAGAAATGTATATAGAAAACTATTTATTTATTCTGTATGTAAATAAGTTTCGCATTTATTTTTACGATAATATAATGGGGCATAGAATTTGTTAAAATTCGTTCAAAATTAACCGTACACATGAAAAATCGTTTCCTCGCCGCATTGACGGCGTTAGCCACAACTGCTACACTGTTTTCTGCATGCTCCAAAGATGATAACAACAATTCAGGCACCACAAAACTCAGTGTTTACCTAACGGATGCACCTTCGCCTTACGACGCTGTAAATGTAGATATCCAGGATGTAATGGTGAACAGCACCTCCGATTCTACCAATGGATGGCAATCGCTGCATATCCTCAGACCAGGTGTTTATAACCTGCTCAATTTCAGAAATGGAATAGATACACTACTGGCTGCCACTGATATTCCTGCAGGAAAAATTTCGCAAATAAGACTGTTACTCGGCGCTAACAACAGCGTGGTTATAGGTGGTACAAGCTATCCACTCCAAACTCCTTCTGCACAGCAATCCGGTTTGAAATTAAACATCAATGCAACTCTCGTTGCTGGCATTGATTATCGCCTCTGGATTGATTTCGATGCAAACAAATCTGTAGTTGCCACCGGAAATGGTAAGTTTAATCTTAAACCGGTAATCCGCTCTTATACGCAAGCTACCAGCGGATCTATCAAAGGCATTATCCTTCCTCCTTTAACTACCAGTGGTGTATTTGTAATTCAGAATACAGATACTGTTGGAACCGCCATCCCTGATGCTACAGGTGCATTCCTTGTAGCTGGATTAAACGCAGGCGCTTACAACGTAGCTGTGGCCGGAAATGGTGTCCTGAAAGATACCACGCTCCTCAATGTAAATGTTACCATTGGTCAGGTGACTAACATAGGTTCAGTTACATTACACTAACGCTAATGATTATACGAAAAATAAAACGGCCTTCTCTAATTAAAGAGAAGGCCGTTTTATTTTTATACTATGATATTGCTTAGAAATCTTGTCTGGTAAAGGATACATCAAAGTGCATGATCGCACTGTGATGTATCTTAAAGAGTAGAGTTATTAATCATGCCAACGATTGTTTCTGTCATTTCTTCTGTCATTAAATCTGTTTCCATCGTTATGGTTGTCGCGGTTGTCGCGGCCCCAGCGGTTGTCGTCATGACCCCATCCACGATTATCACGGTCACTATATACTCTTCTGTCATCTCTTCTTTCTATCCTGTAATCCTGTATGCGGCTAGGCGCCATATAATGATTGTCATAACGGTTACGAATGATGACCTGTTTACCATACCAACCTCTGTAACCTGCGTACCTGGCGCGATACACATCTGGGCGCATCCAAGGATTAGGTTCGTTGATCACTACTTTATAACCTCTGTCAAGGTCGTAGTTAAAGTATCCTGGTAAGCTAGGCGCAAACACCCAACGGTTTCTTTCCAGGTATACAAACTGTCTGTTAGCTATATTGTAATATGCATCGATGTCCGGCATATAATAATACTGGGCATAATCGTATCCAACTGGTCCCCATGTAGGTTGACTGCCGATATTAATGTTAACACTCACCTGGGCATTACTTCTGTTGATACTTACTCCTGCTAATATTACTGCTGCGAAAAGAATTATTGCCTTTTTCATATGATGATCGTTTGACTAGGATAATGCGAACGCAATGCCAGAAGTTAGTATTTGTTCATCCTCCTTAGTTAATTACTGTTAAATCATCCTGTAGTAAAACTGAAGTTGGCTGTGGGAGAGGGTTTTAATGAAATGTTAAGTAGATAGGTAGATAAGTAGGCATACAAAAAAAGCAGTCTCTGTTAAATAGAGACTGCCTTCAAAAATTAGATGGCTTGTGAAGATAATTAAATGCTTTGCAATTGCCTGTAACACACGCTAAGCGTTAGCTACTGGACTTTTGCCCATCTCGCCATCTTATCCTCTAACACAGATAATGGCACACAACCATCTTTCAGTAACTCATCATGAAAAGAAGAAAGTTTGAATTTATCACCTAACTCTTTTGTATACTTATTGCGCAGCTCACGGATTTTCAATTCTCCTATTTTATAAGATAACGCCTGACCTGGAATCGCCATATAGCGCTCGATTTCAGCTGTTACTTCTGCTTCTGATACTGGTTCATTATCCATCATATATTTGATAGCTTGCTCACGGGTCCAGCCTTTGGCATGCATACCAGCGTCAACGACTAAACGAATAGCGCGATGGATTTCATCACTCAGGCGGCCAACATACATATATGGATTGGTATAGAGGCCCAGCTCTTTACCCAGACTTTCGCAATACAATGCGTAACCTTCGCCATAAGCGCCTATCCAGGCGAAACGACGGAACTTAGGCAGACTGTCATTTTCCATTTGCAGCGACATCTGGAAATGGTGACCAGGAATCGCTTCATGCAGGAATAAACATTCCATACCTATATAACTGAATTTTTTTGCATCCAGGATAGGTACATAGAAGATGCCTGGACGGCTGCCATCAGGAGCGCCAGGCTGGTATTCTGCACTGGCAGAAGCCGCGCGGAAAGCTTCCGTTTGTCTGATTTCGAATTTAGTTTTAGGTAGATGACCATACATCTGTTTTACACCTGGCATGATCTTGTTCTCGATCGCTTTAAATGAATCCAGGATAGCGCCTGGTGTCGAGAAAATATGGAACTGCTTATCAGTACGTACAAATTCGAAGAAAGCTGGTAAATCGCCTTTAAAGCCAGTACTGGTTTTAATAGCTTCCATTTCTCCCCTGATACGCGCTACTTCTTTTTCACCAAGAGCAAAGATTTCATCTGGTGTTTTGTTTGTAGTAGTCCAGTATTTAATCAGATAATTGTAATAAGCCTTACCATCAGGCAGGCTGTCTATCCCGCTGCTGGTACGGGCTTTAGGCAGATATTCATTTTGCATGAACTGCTCCAGTTTGGAGTAGCTAGGCAATACGTATTCTTCGATAGCTTTGGTATAATCTGCTACCAGCTTGGTTTTGTCGGCAGCGCCAATAGAATCAGGAATGCTTTTCAGCGGTGCATAGTATATATTATTACTGTCTTTCTTTGCCAGATCTGTCAGCTGCGGAATGGTTTTGAGTACCAGCGCTTTCGGAAGTACATAGCCCATGCTGAAACCTTTGCGCATATTAGCAATGGCGGTATCTGTCCATACGGCGAATAACTGCATACGCTGCATGAAGTTCTGGTAGTCTTTCAGATTTTTGAAAGGCTGTGCGGAGCTGCCGGAGCCTAACTGTGCGAGTGTGATAGGGAGGCAGGTAAACTGTTGTACCGGCATGAGGTTATCGTGAAAGGTAAAGCCCTCTCTATTGATAGCCAGTTCCCTTTGCAGCATGTCATAAGTGATGCGATCATTGGGACTCAATTGGCTTGGGTCAATTTCTTTCAGGTTTTCCTCGTAGCGGCGGTAGATAGTATCTGTTTTGGTACGCCAGCTATCGGCAATGTCGATGGCTAATTCGCCATTGTGTTGGTTTTCACCGTAGAAAGTGGCCTGAATAGGGTTCAGCGCCATGCTTTCATCGTAGTAACGTGCAGAAAGGTCATGGAGCTTGTCTGCATTCAACTGTGGATTGCCTTGTTTGCAGGCAGTGGCAAGTAGGGCGCCTATGGCTACCATACCGACTTTCAGTGGAAGTAATTTCATTTATGAATGGTTTAGCAGGATTAAATCTCTCTGTTAAAATAAAAAAAGCATTCCGAAGAATCGGAATGCTTATTTAGAACAGTGAACAATGAAAAAAAAGATAAAATATTTTTACTTGAGAACTTTAATGCGTAAGCTCTTGAAAGACACTTCATTACCATGATCTTGCAAGAGTATGTGACCTTCCGGCCACAGGCCAAAGTTATTCCAATTTTTGTATTTACTAATAGCTACCAAATCTTTGAAGCTCTGGGATCCTCTTTCGTATTCCAACACTTTAAAGCCATTCAGCCAGTGCTCCACGTGATTATTTGGATACACAATAATACGACCTTTATTCCATTCTCCAATTGGTAATATTGCGCGTTTTTCCTGTTTTCTGGCAATCAGGTCATAAAGTGAAGCCAGGGTACGATTTCCATCGCGGCCCAGCTTGGCATCCGGATGAACTTCATCGTCCAATACCTGGTATTCCAGGCCTATGGCCGACTTACCTTTAGTGTCGTAAGATTCTTTTACAAAGTATTTCACACCGGAGTTAGCACCACGGGTCAGTTTAAACTCGAATTCCATTTCAAAGGCACCGTATTCTTTATCTGTAACGATGTCGCCGCCACTACCTTCTTCGTTGCCATCGCTGGAATGGATGGTAATGGTGCCATCGTTAATTGTCCAGCCTTTTTCAGGGAAGCCTTTTTGATTATAGCCTCTCCAGCCTTTGGATGTTTTACCGTCCCAGAGGAGCTGGTAGCCATTTTTCTTTTCCTGCGGAGAAACAGTGTTATCCACATTGTTTACCACGTAGATATTGTCATATGGCGAATACTGGCTGGCAGCAGGGTTTTCGATGATGCGAAGATTACGCCAGTGAATACTCTTGCCGTTATCAGCTTCAGTTTTTCCGATAGCATGCACCTGAAGGGCGATAAAACCTTTAGGCAGTGCGGTATCTACCAGGTGGGCAGTAGGAACGCCATTTACCCAGGTACGCATTTCATTACCACGGCACTCGATACGATATTTGTTCCAGCCATCTTTTTTGAAGGCGCTTTGCCCTGCAGGATTGTACTCCATAGGGTATTGCCATCCACGACGACCTTCTTCATATATACCACCGCTCCATTTACGATCGGAAGGATCAATTTCCATCTGGTAGCCAAATACACGGCCATTCTGGTATTCAGGCCTGCTCTGGCTACGGAATTGGATGCCGGAGTTGAACTCTTTGTCCAGCTTAAATTCCAGTTCCAGGATGAAATCGCCATAATCTTTATCTGTGCAGAGGAAGGAATTTGGTGTATTCATCACCGTGGTACCAACAATCTCTCCGTCTTTAGCAGCATAGACTGCGGCGCCGCCCAGCTGTTTCCAGCCTTTGAGGTCCTTGCCATTAAAGAGGTCATGCCATCCGGATTTATTGGCCTTCTGGGCCAGTAGGGTACCTGACATCAGCAGGACACCGCCACATACAAGTAGTATCTTTTTCATAACTATTAACGGAATAGACTCCCAAAATATAAAATGATCTTGATTTATTCAACCGATTGCATAATAGTTTTTTATGAAGTTGTTAAATCTATTGCCAGACGGTAAAATGCCGTTGCGAAATTTATTATCTTCAGGAGCTTTATTTTTTATAACATCTCAAAATTTAACCCATGGCACAAAAGAAAATTCTCTTACTGACAGGCGATTATGCAGAAGATTACGAAACAATGGTTCCATTCCAGATGCTCCAGATGATTGGGCATGAAGTGTATGCTGTTTGTCCGGATAAAGCTGCTGGCGACAAGATAAAAACAGCGATTCATGATTTTGAGGGTGATCAGACATACAGTGAGAAGCCGGGTCATGGTTTTGTACTCAATGCAACGTTTAACGACTTGTCTGCCAGTGATTATGATGCGTTGGTGATAGCTGGTGGCCGTGCGCCGGAATACTTGCGTCTTAATAAAAATGTCCTGGAGCTGGTAAAGCATTTCTTTACCAATAATAAGCCGGTGGCGGCGGTTTGCCATGGTATCCAGATCTTGACGGCTGCCGATGTGGTAAGGGGCCGTAAACTAACAGCTTATCCTGCGGTAGGTCCGGAGGTTACAGCTTCAGGAGGGACTTATGTGTCTGTAAATGTGACCGAAGCGGTGACAGACGGCAACCTGGTAACAGCGCCGGCATGGCCTGCACATCCAGCATGGATCGCTGCTTTCCTGAAAGTATTAGGAACTTCTATAGAGTTATAATTATTTTGTATAGGTAGATGATTGATTTGTAGTCATCTAAATAAAATTAAAAGAAAGTTTCTACGGATTTTCAAATTAAGGCGGCAATGCTTACCTTTGCAGCCAAATTCCAGGGCTTATTCTCTGAAATTTGCAATCATTTGTAATTCGTAACTGATTTTAATTATATGTCCGGACAGCTTAAAGAAGTTCGTAACCGAATCAAATCTATTCAATCTGGTCAGCAGATCACGAAAGCCATGAAAATGGTGAGTGCTGCAAAGTTGAAACGTGCACAGGATGCCATTACCTTAATGCGTCCATATGCACTGAAACTCCAGGAAATGTTACAGAATATTGTTTCCAACAGTGAAGGCAATATCAATACACCACTGGCCGCTCAACGTGAGATTGAAAAAGTACTGATCGTAGTAATTACTTCCGACAGAGGTCTGTGCGGTGCATTCAACTCTAACCTGATCAAAGCAGCAAAACGCGTTATCCGTGATAAATATGCTGAACAATTTGAGAAAGGGAATGTTGAATTATTACCTATCGGTAAGAAAGGTTATGAGCACTTCCTGAACAACGGTTATAAAGTAAATGCTAAGTTCTGGAACATGTTTGGCAGCCTTACCTTCGAACACGTGAAAGAAGCTTCTGCTTTAGCAATGGAAGGCTTTATCGATGGTACCTATGATGCAGTAGAAATCGTATACAGCGAATTCAAAAATGCTGCCGTTCAGGAATACGTAAATGAACAGTTCCTGCCTATCGCAAAAGTAGAGAATGAAGAAGATAGTCTGAAAGCTGACTTCATCTTCGAACCGCAGAAAGATGTACTGATAGCTGAGCTGATGCCTAAAATCCTGAACACTCAGTTCTTTAAGGCCATCCTGGATACACACGCTTCCGAACACGGTGCGCGTATGACCGCCATGGATAAAGCAACTGAAAATGCGAGCGAATTGCTGCGTAACCTGAAAATCTCTTACAACCGCGCACGTCAGGCTGCCATCACCACCGAACTCACAGAGATCGTTTCCGGTGCCGCTGCTCTCGCCGGTTGATAACCATTCCAGGTTATTCACATTAAGTCAACAACTGAATAATAATATTTTCAGAATAGGGTCAAAGACTGTATTTTCGGTCTTTGACCTTTTTTATAAATCCTCTCCAGCTTTTTTATTTTATGGAAATTTCTCAGATCATCCCGCATGTGGAAGCACTCATTTTTGCTGCCGACAGGCCTTTGCCTATGCTGGAGATATTGGATTTATTAAATAATGCACTGGCCTTCCTCGAAGATCGCGCAACCGCCGACCAGGTGGAAGCCGCCATTGAAGCTATCAGAGAAAAATATAGCTCAGAATTTTACGCATTCGAAGTAAGAAGTAGTGGCGGAGGATTTCAGTTCCTGACTAAAAGAGATTATTACCAAACCGTTGCCCAACTCAATGGCGACAAATTCCTCAAACGACTCTCAACAGCCGCTCTGGAAACACTGGCCATCATCGCATACCGCCAGCCAATCTCCAAAGGCGAAATAGAATATATTCGTGGTGTTAGTACAGATTACTCCATCCAAAAACTCCTGGAAAAAGAACTGATCGTTATCTCCGGCCGTAGCGAAGACCTACCCGGAAAACCACTGTTATACACTGTTTCCAGAAGCTTCATGGACTACTTCGGTATCAACTCTCCTGCTGATCTGCCAAAGCTGAAAGAACTCTTCGATGAGGAAATGGTACAGCCCACCCTCATCACAGACGAAACCGCTACCATCGGTAGAGATGATGTTCGCCAGGAACAGCTATCTAACACTAACGACTACACGGAAGAAACTACGCCAGACGAAGTCGGCGAAAATGGCCATACCATGATGGTTTCAGAAGAAGGTGAATTACTCGATCCTGACCATCAGCTGGATGAACTGGCAACTACTCCTCCTGCACCAGAAACACCAGAAATTCCATCAACAATACCTACTCCTCCTAATACTCCAACTCCACCAGCAGCGGAACATTCCGACTTCAACCTCATGGAAGAAGAACACGAAACACTCCCCGCCTCGGAAGATGAAGAAGCCGAACCCGATGATGAAATCATCAATTTCGACAGCTTCCTCCATGCTGCTGAAGAAACGGAAGAACGTTCCGGTGCCGCTGAAGACGAAGATGCAGAACCAGACGATGAAACTTATCGCGATGATGAAGAAGATAATGACGATGAGGAGGAAGACGATGAAGAAGACGAAGAGGACTTTGATGATGAAGATGATGATGACGACGACGATGAAGTAGATGATGAGGACGAAGAAGATGATGATGAGGAAGAAGATGATGACGACAATAATCACGAAGACAATAAGAAATAATGATACTAGCCGGTCTCTAATCAGTAGAGACCGGCTTTTTTTATCTTCATAAATGAACAGGAAACTGTCCGAATTAGGACATATTGCACAGAGACAATCTCCTCAAACCCTTATCCCACAACATTTTAGTATTTTGGTGTACTTTTAGGTATAACCCTGGCAAATGACCTAAGCTTATGCTAAAGAACTATTTCAAAATAGCTATCCGTAATCTGCTTAAAAATAAAACCTATTCAATTATAAATATTGTCGGATTGACATCCGGTATAATCACTGTCTTGCTGATTGGCCTGTGGATAAGCGATGAATGGGATTTCAACAAACAATTTTCCAACTATAAACAAATTGCCCAGGTTTACCAGCAAACAAATGCCAATGGCAATATTGGCGTAGGAAATAATATGCCATTTCCGGTAGCATCCACACTCCGCAGTGATTTCGGCAATCACTTCAAACAAGTGGCTCTGTGTACCTGGGGGCAAACCGTCGTATTATCAAGAGCAAAAAATAATGTAAGCGCCAACGGTATCTATTGTGAACAAGGACTGCCAGATATGCTACAGTTGGCCGTTTCAGGCAGTAATAAACTTTCAGATCCTAACAGTATCCTGCTGTCTGCATCAGAGGCTAAAGCCTGTTTTGGTAATGAAAGCCCTATCAACAAAACCTTAATAGCGGATGGAGGCAGGTCCGTTACTGTTATTGGTACTTATCCCGACTTCCCTGTCAACAGTGAATTTGGAGCTGTGAAATTTATCATGCCATGGCAGCAGTATGCAAGCATGCAACACTTATCAGAAAGAGAGAATCCATGGCGATCCAACTCTTATCGTGTGCTGGTGCAAATTGCTGATAATACCAGTATGGAGCAGGTTTCTCAAGCAATAAAAGATGTTAAGCTAAACCACATCAGAGAGAATGAAAAAACATTTCATCCGCAATTATTCCTGCATCCTATGGCTAAATGGCACCTGTATAATAAGTTCACCAATGGTATCAATAGCGGCGGGCAAATCCAGTATTTATGGTTGCTAGGTGTAAGTGGTCTGTTTATCCTCTTGCTGGCATGTATCAACTTTATGAACCTGAGCACTGCCAGATCAGAGAAACGTGCAAAAGAAGTTGGTATCCGCAAAGCCGTCGGATCTCAACGCTTCCAGTTAATAGCACAGTTTTTTACGGAATCCTTGATCATGGCTGCTTTGGCAATGGTATTATCCATACTGGTAGTGCAACAAGTATTACCTCTTTTTAACAATATTGCCGAAAAAGAAATGCATATGCCCTGGAGCAGCGTAGCTTTCTGGGCAGTGGTAATGGTTTTTTGTGTGATGATTGCATTGATGGCTGGCAGTTATCCAGCTTTCTACCTGTCATCTTTCCGCCCGGTGAAAGTCCTGAAAGGTACATTCCGCACTGCCAAAGGCGCGGTCATGCCTCGGCGCATATTACTGATAACGCAATTTACTGTAGCCATGGTGTTATTGATAGCCACCATTGTAGTATACAGACAGGTAAAACTCGGTACAGAAAGACCTGTTGGTTATGAACAACATGGATTGGTTATCATACCTTCTTATTCATCTGCCATTCATGATCATTTTGATGCGGTGAGACAGCAACTGCTGGAGTCCAATGTAGCATTGGATATGGCAGAATCATGGAGCCCTGTAACGTCAGTATGGAATACGAATAGTGGTTTTAATTGGGAAGGTAGGGATATGAGTGTTGCGCTTGATTTTCCCAGTGAACCAGTATCATTTGAATATGGCCATACCATTGGTTGGAAGTTTATAGCAGGTAGAGATTTTTCAAGAGATTTTGCCAGCGATTCATCGGGATTTGTAATAAATGAAGCCGCCGCAAAATATATGGCACTTAAAAATCCTATAGGTGCAAAAGTTACATGGGATAACGAACCATATCATGTCATTGGCATCGTACAGGATGTAGTGGCCGAATCACCATTTGAACCTACACGCCCTGCGTTTTATCATGTTACTAAAGAACAGGGAACAAGAATTTTGGTAAGATTAAATCCTGCTGTGGGCGTGAGTACTGCGCTTAAGAAAATGGAGTCGGTATTTTCAGCAGCTGCTCCTAACGATCCGTTTGACTACCAGTTTGTAGATCAGGATTATAACGCCAAATTTGGCGCTGAAAACCGTTTTGGTAAGTTAGTAGGCATTTTCTCTTGTCTGGCTGTTTTTATCAGCTGTATAGGCTTGTTTGGTATGGCTTCTTACATTGCAGAGCAACGCACCAAAGAGATTGGTGTACGTAAAGTGTTGGGGGCTACTGTATTTAACTTGTGGCGTTTATTATCGGGAGATTTTGTGCGGTTGGTATTACTGGCTATACCTGTAGCATTCGTAATCGGCTGGTATGCCATGCATCACTGGCTGCAACAGTATAGTTACAGGATTTCGCTTGACTGGTGGATGTTTGGTGCTTCTGCAATGACAACACTGGTGCTGACCTTATTAGCAGTGAGTTATCAGGCTTTAAACGCAGCCTCACAACATCCGGTGAAGAGTCTGAAATCAGAATAATTTATTTTATAAAGATGCTTATGGAGAAGTCATATCAGCAATTATAATGCTGATATGACTTCTTTCAGTTTAGCGGCGGCCAGATGTACTGCAACGGACCAGTCGTCTGCTGCGGCGCCATCAGCTCCGTCAGAAATATATTTTAAGCAGAGGAAAGGAATATTTTCCTGTTGTGCGATCAGCGCCAATGGATAGGCTTCCATGTCGATAACATTGTATAAGTCGGTGGTATGGCCAATTTCAAAGCTATCGCCGGTGCCGCAGGTACCTTGTGGTAAATGCGCTGCAGTGATGCCGTATTCCAGCACTACCGGGATGTTTGCCAGTGGTGTTTCATATTTGGCAAATCCTAACGGCGTAACGTCCATATCACGTTGAATGAATCGGGTGCAGCATATTACTTCTCCACGGTGAAAAGAGTTACTGCCAGCAGAGCCAAGATTCACAATAATGCCAGGTCTGTTGTTAGCAATTCTTTTGGTGAGATGATAGGCCGCATTTACTTTCCCGATGCCTACAAACAGTGCATCTACATTATCAAATTCTCCTTTCGCTTCTGACTCCAATGCAAAAACAAATAAAGGATTTTGTGCCAGCAGCTCCTGCAAACTAGCGTTGGTGGTTTGTGTACTTTCCAGCATAGTATTTACTTCATTCTTATTTTCCTGCCTGCGAATTGCTTCCGAAGAACGGGAGTAATAAATTCAAACGCAAGTTAATTGCCTTTCCGGGCAATAAAATAAAATAATGGGGGAAAATATCGTTTTGTCCATAACAACACTCTTTCAAAGCGTGCAATGATCACCATCTTTTTCTTCTTACGCATGGTGCTTACGATCTTTCTGGCGCAAGCGTCTACAGGGATGCCGTGCGCCTGGCCGGGGTCCATCACACCATAAGTGTCGCCGTTGCCGGTAATTGCAGAATAGGTGATGTCTGTATGAATGCGGCCTGGACTAATGATGGTGGTTGCCAGTCCGGGTATGGGTTGTTCTGTCTGTAACGTTTCGAAGTAGCCTTGCAGCGCATGTTTGGCGGCATTGTAACCGGAGCGCCAGGGATAACCAAAGAGGCCGGCCAAACTGCTGATAACAACGATTTGTCCTTGTCCTAGGGCTTTAAATTGAGGAAGTAAAGCCGTTGTTAGCATCATGGGGCCGAAGAAATTGACTTCCATGAGTTTACGTATAGCCGTTGGCGATGTATCGATCAGTTTGGAGCGTTGTGTAACGCCTGCATTATTGATCAGCACATCGATGCGGCCATGGATGGCTATGGCTTTGGCGGCTCCTTCCTGTACCTGTTTTTCGTCGGTGACGTCCATCAGTACAATGTGGCAATGAGGCGTTAGGGAAAGGCATTGAGCTTGTACTTCGAGGAGTTTGGCCTCGTTGCGGGCGGCCAGGATAATGCGGGCTTTCTCGCTGGCAAGCAGCAACGCCAGCTCCTTTCCAATGCCGGAGCTGGCGCCTGTGATTAGTATTACTTTGTCTTGATACGTCATTATGATTTCAATGGTACCAATTTAACGCTTTTCCATCTTACCTTAATACCGCCGCCTGCGTGAATCTGTAAGGCTATCTGGCCATTGGCGGTACCGATTTTTTCGTCTTTCAGTTGTATCATTTCATGACCATTGAGCCAGGTGGTAACGTTGTCGCCTTGTACACGTACTTTCATGGTATTCCATTCACCCATTTTCAGGTACTTTTCTTTGTCAGCATCAGGCTTGATGAGCCATCCGCGGCCATAAGATTCGTAGATACCGCCGGTATGCATATTAGGAGGCGCTACTTCTGCCTGCCATCCGGTTACTTTGGTGCCTTCAAAGGATGAGTGGAAGAATACGCCACTGTTACCATCAGCTTCCTGTTTGAATACTACCGTCAGTTCAAAGTTTTTGTATTCCTTATCGGTGCCCAGGTAGCCGTATTCTTTGTCTGGCCCGGATTCGCAGATAAGTTCACCATTGTCCACATACCATTTTTCAGTACCATAGATTTTCCAGCCGTCAAGATTTTTGCCATTGAAGAGAGATACGGCCTTTTGAGCGAATGTTTGGCTGGAGCCCAGGAGGATGCAGGCTCCCAGGATGAATTTAAACATGGATTTCTTCATAACGTCAAGTGAGCGTTTAGAGTTTCTGGAATAAAAAAAGAGACCTTCGGCGACTGCCGAAGGTCTCAATATAATCTCTAAAAACTTATTTTCTAAATTTCTTACATGAACTATCTCGCAACGTTCACCGCTCTTTTTTCGCGGATAACGGTTACTTTGATCTGGCCAGGATACTGCATTTCTGTTTGTATTTTATTGGCGATTTCAAAGGAGAGGCGGTCAGCATCGTTGTCGGTTACTTTTTCACTTTCAACGATTACGCGCAGTTCACGGCCTGCCTGGATTGCGTATGCTTTTTCCACACCATCATGAGAGAGGGCGAGGTTTTCCAGGTCTTTAATACGTTGCAGGTAGCTCTGCATGATTTCGCGGCGTGCGCCTGGGCGTGCACCCGAGATCGCATCACAAGCCTGAACGATAGGGGAAATAACATATTGCATTTCCATCTCATCGTGGTGAGCGCCGATCGCATTTACAACAGCAGCATGTTCACCATATTTCTCAGCCAGTTTGGCACCTAACAGGGCGTGGCTCAGTTCTGTTTCTTCATCTGGCACTTTACCAATATCATGGAGCAGACCGGCGCGTTTAGCCAGTTTAGGATTGAGGCCCAGTTCTGCAGCCATTACCGCACAAAGATTTGCTGTCTCCTTAGAGTGCATAAGAAGGTTCTGACCATAGGAAGAGCGGAAACGCATTTTACCTACGAGACGAACCAGTTCTTTATGTAAACCATGGATACCCAGTTCGATAACGGTTCTTTCACCGATATCCATAACCTGTTCTTCCAGTTGTTTCTTGGTTTTTTCTACTACTTCTTCGATACGAGCAGGGTGGATACGACCGTCCTGAACGAGGCGTTGCAGGGACAGACGTGCAATTTCACGACGCAATGGATCGAAGGAAGAGAGTACGATTGCTTCAGGGGTATCATCTACGATAAGGTCAACACCGGTAGCTGCTTCAATAGCACGGATATTACGACCTTCACGACCAATGATCTGGCCTTTGATTTCATCACTTTCCAGGGTGAATACAGTGATGGTATTTTCGATAGTCTGTTCAGCAGCAGTACGCTGGATAGACTGGATGATAATCTTTTTGGCTTCTTTGTTAGCCTTGGTTTTAGCATCTTCGATAATCTCCTGAATATGTGCCAGTGCTTGTGAACGGGCTTCTTCTTTCAGGCTTTCTACCAGTTGGTGTTTAGCTTCTTCAGCAGTAAGTCCGGCTACTTTTTCAAGGCGACGGATATGTTCTTCCTGGTGTTTTTCCAGTTCTGTACGTTTGATGGTAACCAGTTCCATCTGGCGGTTCAGGCCATCTTTAATAGCATCATTCTCATTGATTTGTTTCTGAATGTGCTCATTTTTCTGGTTGAGGCTTTGTTCTTTTTGCTTAATCCTGTTTTCTGATTCCAGGATTTTCTGGTTACGCTGCAACACATCTTTTTCGTGTTCACTCTTCATCTGAAGGTATTTCTCCTTAGCTTCCAGCAGTTTATCTTTTTTTATGTTTTCACCAGTGGTTTCAGCGTCACTGATAATTTTTTTAGCTTGCTGTTCTGCCTCGTCGATTTTTTGTTGCGTGTTTTTAGCAAAAATCACTTTTCCAAGCCCAATCCCTATTATTATAGCCGCTATTGCTATTATTATAGTTGTAACATCCATATGAATTCTTTAAACTTGATTTATGTAGAATCCTCTTACCCAGGCAACTGATAAAAAGCTGCAGGGGCGAGAACTGACCCGCGAAAATACAAAAAAATAGGAGTAAAAGCGTGTTTAATACGTGATTATTAGCTGCTTAGCTAATCTGTTGCTTAGCAAGGCCTAACGTGTTATCCGAGCGCCTGGTTGATTAGTTCTTCGAGCTTTTCAAGCTTTTCCTGTAAAAATGGGGCGGTATTGGCCTGTGCCTTGCCTCCGCTCGTTACGGGGTGAGTTGCATACATGATGAGGGCCATAGCGATATAATCCTGGAGATCTTTTCCTGCGTAAGCGGCTTTAAAATCAACAATTTTCTCATTCACTTCTTTCATAATGCGACGTACTTCCTCTTCTTCTTCCGGCTTTATCTTGATACGGTAAGAACGGTCGGCCACAATTATATTGATAGGAATGAGCTGTTCCATGGATATTTATTTATATCTGGTCTGGTAACATTATCATGCGTTCAACAAGGCTATACAACGGTCAATTTCTTTGATATAATCATTGATCTTGCCTTTGATTTCCTTACGGAACGCCTCATCATTTTCTGCCAGTGGATTAGAACCCTGGGCGGTGGCTGCAATTTTAACCATTTGCAGTTTCTCCTCCAGGCTCTGGATACTCCCCTGTTGCTCTTGAATTTGCTGCTGTTTTGTATTTAGTTCCTCTCGCAAAGACACATTTTCGGCCTGCACCTGCTGCATTTTTTTTAGCAGCAGATGCAGTTTCTCTTCAATGCGTTGTATGTATTGCTCGAGAACCATTTATTTACTTCTAAATTATTTTCTGATTTCAGCCTGTAACTGTGTCTGGAAGTTTTTCACCAGTTTGTCCATCACACTGTCAATCTCTTTGTCAGTGAGGGTTTTCTGGGCATCCAGGAAGGTGAAGCTAACGGCGTAAGATTTCTTATTTGCCCCCAACTTTTCGCTCTCGAACACGTCGAACAGATTTATTTCCTGTAACAGTGATGATTTTACTGCTTTTGCTGCTGATTCTACAGCGGCAAACTTCACTTGCCTGTCCAGTACTAATGCCAAGTCGCGGCGAACTGCCGGGAAACGAGGTATTTCTTTGTAAAAGTTATCACTTTTTTGCAAGAGTCCCAGCATTTTATCCCAGTTAAAATCTGCAAACCATACCGATTGCTTAATATCAAACTGTTTCAGCTTCTGTGCTGGTACCCCTCCAAGCGTCACAACTACTTGATTCTTAACCTTTATCTCCCAACAAGGGTTCAGGCCGCTCTCACTTTCCTGCCATACCAAATTTTTATAACCCAATTGGTTTAAAATGTTGATAACGTATCCTTTCAGGAAATAAAAGTCCACAGGACGGGATTTATGCATCCAGGTTTCTGTGGTTTGCTGGCCAGTAAGATACATGCAGAGATGATTATTCTCGAAGTATTTACCCTCTTTTGCCAGATATGTTTTACCAAACTCGAAGAATAACAGATTTTCATTCTTACGGTTTAGGTTATATCCTATTGCTTCCAGTCCAGATTCCAGCATAGATGGACGCATGATGTCCAGCTCTATGGTCAGACTGTTCATCATTTTTACCGCTGTTTCCAGTACTTCCGGCGTATAGTATTTACTGTTAGTAATAGAGTTGGTGAAGATTTCATTGAAACCATTACCTGCCAGATAATCAGCCACTTTCTCTTTCACTTTTTCTGCATCCGGTTGGGAAGATAAGGCAGGAGAAATAGTAACATGGGATGGAATCTCAATGTTATCAAGACCATCGATACGCATTACTTCTTCTACCAGGTCGGCAGGCAGACTGATATCTGGTTTGCTGAAAGGTACTGCTACGCGCAGACTTTCAGATGTTTCCGCGATGATATCGAAGCCCAGGCTGACAAGAATAGTTTTGATCTTATCGGCGCTGTAGTTGCTGCCACTGAGTCTACGCACATAAGCATAGGTAGTTTCTACCTCTGTTTTGCGTTTTACAGTTGGGTAAACATCTACTATTGCAGAAGCAATCTGGCCGCCACCCAGCTCACAGATGAGGGCTGCAGCGCGTTCCAATGCGAAGATGATATTGGAGATATCCACACCTTTCTCGAAACGGGTGGCAGCGTCGGTGCGCAGGCCATGACGGAAAGATGTAGTTCGGATCATGCCAGCATTGAAGAAAGCACTCTCCAGGAAAATATTTGTTGTATTGTCGGTAACACCTGAATGCTCGCCACCAAATACGCCCGCAATGCACATGCCTTCGCCGGCGCCATTGCAGATCATCAGGTCAGTAGCATCCAGTTTTCTTTCTTTACCATCGAGGGTAACGAAAGGCGTATCCTGTGCCAGGGTTTTAACCACTACAGCATTGCCTTTCACCGCATTGGCATCAAATGCATGCAGCGGCTGACCTGTTTCATGCAGTACGAAGTTGGTGATATCTACAATGTTGTTGATAGATCTTACGCCGATGGCTTCCAGGTGGTTTTTCAGCCATTCAGGAGAAGGGCCTACTTTCACGTTGGTGATGCTGACACCGGAGTAACGTGGGCATCCATCGGTATTTTCGATGGTTACGCTGATTGGCAGCGGATTACCACTGGCTGCAGGTAAAGTAAATACAGGCAGCTGTACTTTATATTTATGGGTATGTTCCAGGTTATTGAGGAATGCACATACGTCTTTGGCAACACCGATATGACTCATCGCGTCCATACGGTTTGGTGTCAATCCAATTTCATAGATCCAGTCCTGTTGAGGTTTGAAGAGCTCACTGGCAGGAGTTCCTGGTACCAGTGATGGGTCGAGGACCATAATACCATCATGGCTTTTTCCTAGTCCGATTTCATCCTCTGCGCAAATCATTCCTTCAGATTCTTCTCCGCGGATTTTTGCTTTTTTCATTGTTATCGGTTCGCCATCAACTGGGTAGATGGTTGCGCCAATAGGGGCAACTACTACTTTTTGTCCTACGGCTACATTTGGGGCGCCACAAACGATATGCAGCGGGGCTTCAGCACCGATATTTACGGTTGTGAGGCGCAGTTTATCAGCATTAGGGTGTTTTTCAGCTGTAAGTACTTCTCCAATCACCAGTCCGGCGAGACTCCCTTTTACAGCTTCAAATTGTTCGAGGCTTTCTACCTCAAGGCCTATACGTGTTAAAATGGTGGACAACTCCTGCGGCGTAGGCTTCACCGGTAAATATTCACATAGCCAGTTGTATGAAATCGTCATTTTATGTCTGCTCGGTTTATTATATATGAACCGTAAAGTTAAAGGATTCTCGCTGAGTTTCTCGTCTATGGCGATATTTTCTCGGAAGGCAGTGTGAATGAGCGGGATAAAACGCTGTATTCCGCTGGGGGATAGTGTTTGAGCAGGGAGAGGATCCGGTGGGCATCTCCCGAAAAATATCTAAATACCTGATACTCGCAGGATTCCGCAAAAATTTAAATGATGTGGATAATCTTTTTTCACAAATGTGTGTGAATAATCAGACCTTTGCTCGGGAATTTCCTAGTTTTGTGTGGAAAACTGGTTTGTGTCTGTGGAAAACTGGCATATGGCATGTCAATAACCTGTTAGGGGAGCTTAATAAATATAATCCTTGCAGTACTAATGATAAATGAAAAAATGCCATTACCTTAGTTTGCTCGGCTCGAAAAAATTTACAATTTCTTAAAGTAGCAAAAGCTTCGGAATGCGGGAATAATGCAACCAGTCAATTGTAAAACACCAGGAAAAGCCCATTGACAGTAACCTTTTATTAACTTTTTTTAATACGCTGACCATAAATGGATCTCAATCTCAAGAAAGACCGCAATGTGCGAAGAAAATCGTCCATTGAGGTGTCGTCCTTAGTGTACGGGAAAGTACCGCCACAGGCTAAGGAACTGGAAGAAGCTGTTTTGGGAGCCATCATGCTGGAAAAAGGTGCATTCGACGTTGTTGTAGAGATATTGAAGGGAGAATGTTTTTACGTAGAAGCACACCAGCTCATATTTTCCGCTATGACCCGGCTGGCGGCCAAATCAATGCCGGTAGATATTCTGACTGTTACGGAAGAACTCCGCTCCATGGGCTCTCTTGAAGCCGTTGGCGGTCCCTTTACCGTGATGAAACTCACCAACGCGGTTGTTTCCTCAGCAAATATCGAAGCCCATGCCCGTATTATCCTGCAGAAATTTATTCAGCGGGAATTGATCCGTATCTCCGGTGAAATTCTCACAGAATCTTATGAGGATACTGCGGACGTATTCGACCTGCTAGACAGTGCCGAATCAAAACTCTTTGAGATTACCAACAACCACCTTCGTAAAAACTACGATTCCATCGACCGCGTACTCGTGAACACGATGAAACGTATCGAAGACCTTCGTAATAAAGGTGATGATATAACCGGTGTTCCTTCCGGATTCCCATCACTCGATAAGGTTACCTATGGCTGGCAATCTACTGACCTGATCATCATCGCGGCACGTCCTTCCGTTGGTAAAACAGCGTTTGCATTGAACCTGGCCCGTAATGCCGCCCTGCACCCGCGCTTCCCGAAAGGAGCTGCAGTATTCTCTTTGGAGATGTCCTCCGGACAGATCGTACAACGTATTCTCTCCGCAGAATCGGAAATCAAACTGGAGAAAATCTCCCGCGGTAAGCTGGAAGAATATGAAATGAAAAAGCTGATGACCCATGGTATCGAACGCCTGGCAAAAGCACCTATCTTCATTGACGACACACCCGCACTCAATATCTTCGAACTCCGCGCCAAGTGTAGACGCCTCGTGCATAACCATGGCGTCGGTGTAATCATCATCGACTACCTGCAGCTTATGAGCGGCAGTGGTGATGGACGAGGAAGCAACCGTGAACAGGAAATTTCCAAAATCTCCCGAGATCTGAAAGGACTCGCAAAAGAGTTGCAAGTGCCGGTTATCGCACTGTCACAGCTCTCCCGAGACGTGGAAAAACGTAAAGACGGAAACAAAATGCCGCAGCTGAGTGACCTCCGTGAATCCGGAGCGATTGAGCAGGATGCTGACATGGTAATGTTCCTCTACCGTCCTGAATACTACGAAATCAATACCAATGAAATGGGTGAATCCAACAAGGGTGAAACCCACGTTCGTATAGCCAAACACCGTAATGGTCAGCTCGATACCATCAAGTTAAGAGCAGTACTGGAATTCCAGCGTTTCGAAGATGATGGATCTCTCGAAAACCCAGGCGGTGGCAACCCATTCGCTGGCATGCGCCAGCAACATGGCGGCGGCGGCGGCAACGACGAAGCAAAACTCTACATCCAGAAAGGGTCCAAAATGAATGATATGGACTTTGATGACGGTATGGAAGATGCACCTTTTTAGCTTTAATAATATTATTGCGTAAAGGCCGTCTCTACCGAGTAGAGACGGCCTTTTTGTTTGTAAACTTTGATCACTATAGATATAACAGAAGAATCTATGAAACAACTATATGTTAAGTACAGTAGCTTTTACAAAGACAATTTTAATCTAGCCTACCCCGTTGTGATTTCCCAGCTAGGACATACGCTGGTAGCACTTTCCGATAGCCTGATTATCGGTCATACGGGTAAAGTACCCCTGGCCGCCGTATCCCTCGGCAACGGCCTGTTCTCCATTTTTATGGTAACAGGTATTGGGATGTCTTATGGACTAACTCCATTGATCGCACAGGAAAATGGCCGTGGTAACAGAAGCCTGATTGGTCATCTCCTTAGTAACAGTCTTGTTATTAATATGACCGTTGGCATACTCCTGTCTATGCTGATATTTTTTGGAAGTGCCCATCTGGACCTGCTTAAACAGGAACCAGATGTAGTGGAACAAGCTATACCTTTCCTCCGCTATCTCGGGTTTTCCTTTATTCCACTGATGCTGTACCTGACCTTTAAGCAATTCTGCGAAGGGCTCGGGTTTACACGACAAGCAATGAACATCAGTATTATCGGGAATGTCATCAATATTATTATTGGTATATCATTGGTATATGGCTTGTTCGGACTTCCGCGCATGGGCGTAGTGGGTGTAGGTATCGCCACTTTTACGGACAGGCTGCTGATGGGTATTACCATGACTTTCTATGCACTTAAGTCGCCAAGATTTAAGGCTTATCTGCAAAACTTCAATATGGCTAACGTCAAAGCGGCTACTATTAAGAAGATTCTGGGAATAGGTACGCCAGTAGCGTTGCAGTATATTTTCGAAGTGAGCGCCTTTAGTGGTGCCGCCGTAATGGTAGGCTGGATGGGCGCAGCGGAACTTGCTGCTCACCAGATTGCATTGAGTCTTGCCGCCATGACTTATATGATGGCCAGTGGTATATCTGCTGCTGCAGGAATTAAAAGCGGTAATAACTTTGGTCGCCGCGATTTCAAATCCCTGCGTATGTCTGCCATCGCCAGTTATCATATGGTGCTCGTTTTAATGGGTACAACTGCATTGATATTTATGTTTGGTAATCACTTGCTGCCACAACTGTATATACAAGATAACCAGGTGGTAAGCATTGCTGCCAGGTTGCTGATTATTGCTGCATTCTTCCAGTTGTTTGATGGCACACAGGTTGTTGGATTGGGCGTGCTCCGCGGATTAGGCGATGTACGTATTCCAACAATAATTACACTGCTGGCCTATTGGGTGCTGGGTATTCCTTTGGGCTATTTCCTGGGTATCACTTTAGGATTTGGAGTAGAAGGTGTATGGTGGGCGTTATTACTGGGATTACTGGTGGCCTCTGTATTGCTTTTTATAAGATTCCATACAAGAACTAAAAAACTGGAATCAGAATCAGAAATTTAGGATTTTTGCAGACAAATTAAGGATTATGGAACTGCCTGTATTTTACGCGCCGGAACTGAATGATAGTATGACGGTATATACGATGAACGAGGATACTTCTAAATATTGTATCCAGGTATTACGTCATGAAAAGGGTGACCAGGTGTTGCTGGCTGATGGCCGTGGTGGCAAGTATACAACAGTTATCATTGATGATAACCGAAAAAAATGCCAGGTGCAGATCAGTGAAAAAGAGCATCTGCCTGCACCTGCGCCTGCACTTCGTATAGCCATTGCATTTACCAAGAATGCTTCGCGCATAGAGTGGTTCCTGGAAAAGGCGGCGGAGATAGGCATACAAACTATTATTCCACTGGTAAGTCACCGTACAGAAAAGGAAAAGATCAAAGCAGAACGATTACAGAATATCCTGGTGTCGGCCATGCTGCAGTCCAAGCAATTTTACCTGCCCGTGCTGGAGGAACCACAATCATTTACAAAAGTCTTGCAGTCTTTTACTGGGGAGCAAAGATTTATCGCACATTGTTTACCAGATCAGAAGCAGGATTTGGGAGATGTGATGAAGGCTGGACATAATACTATTATATTGATAGGCCCTGAGGGCGACTTTACGCCGGAAGAAGTGCAACAGGCGATGGATGCTGGTTTTAAGCCGGTATCATTAGGTAAAACGCGGCTACGTACAGAAACAGCGGGTATGGTTGCTGTTGTGATGATGAATATGAAGGCCTGATTTTTTTTAAATTTTTATATAAAGAGAGGAGCATTTTGCTTCTCTCTTTTTGTTTTTGGTAGATGGTGATTTCAGTTTGATCTGTTCATTTTGTTCGTTTAGTAAAAACCCTGTTCAGCAATTATTCGCGTGTGTTGTGAACTTAATTTTGTCTTGTTGAATTCACAATGATATAATGACGGGATAATTAGCGGATAACGGGAAGGCATTGTTTTATGTTCGGGTGATGCTGTAGGAAGTACGGTCGCCTGTTTTTTTACAGGCGACTAATATTTTATTTTTTGCATTTGTCGAGCTTTTATGGAAATAAATGATGAGTGATCTTTAAGCCAACGGCATAATTAAGACTGATGACGGTTCATCAAAAACCAACAATTCAGGGCGGTGGAATGAGAGCAAGAATGAGTAACAACTGCTGATAGGGCAGGGGCCTTACTGTATTTGTATCTGGGTAACTAACAAAATAATACAGGTGCAGAAGATAGTTAGCTGAGAAACATAGTCGGCTGGCTTTAACCCCCAACAGGAGCGGTGGAGGTGTTTATAGCTGCGGCCATGTGGGTGTCGCTGTTTACATCTTCCTGTTTATTGTTACCAATCAGAACATTCAATCAAAAAAAAGGAGCTGACCATTTCTATGGTCAGCTCCCGATTGAATGATGTATTTAATTATTTTTTTTCGTCTTCTGGTTCTACAGGCTCTCTGAGTTCTACCGGTTTGGTATCAGATTTACGTACCCGCATATTCAGCAGCTCTACTGCAAAAGAGAAAGCCATTGCGAAATAAACATAGTTTTTCAGGTGCATATCGTGTGCTGCTGCTGCATTCCAGCCTTCCACGATCAAAATGGCACCCACCATTACCAGGAAGCTCAGTGCCAGCATCTTCAATGTAGGATGCTTGTGAATAAAGTCACTGATTTTTGGTGCAAAAAAGAACATCACGATCATGGCTACTACTACGGCGATAATCATGATAGGAATTTGTCGAGCTAATCCCACAGCGGTAATGATACTATCGAAGGAGAAAACCGTATCAATAACGATAATCTGTCCGACGATATTAGCAAAAGAAGCCGCTGGCTTAGATTTGCCGTTTCCGGTGTGTTCCTCTTCCCCTTCCAGTTTATGGTGTATTTCCAGAGTTGTTTTAACCAGCAGGAATAAACCACCACATAACATGATAAGATCACGAAGACTGAATCCATGTCCGCCAATAGTAAAGAGCGGATGTACCGCTCTTACGATATAACCAATGCATAGCAATAGCACAATGCGGATGGCCATACCTGCAAACATCCAGATTCTTCTGGCGGCAGCGCGTTTTTCGGCGGGAAGCCTGTTCAGTACAATAGATACAAAGATAACATTGTCGATGCCCAGGACGATCTCCATGAGCACGAGCGTAAGTAAACTGATGAGAGACTCAGCAGTGAGAAATTGTTCCATATAGGTTTTGTGTTCAAATAAACGAGCTACCGGCGTAGTCCGTTACAGATATGCTTCACAATAGTCGGCCCCTCATAAACAAATCCGGTATATACCTGTACCAGTGATGCACCTGCATCTAATTTTTCCTGCGCATCTTTAGCAGAAAATATGCCACCTACTGCAATAATGGGAAAACTACCATTACTTTTTTCATGAATATATTTGATAACCGCTGTGGCTTTCTCTTTTACAGGTAATCCACTTAGGCCACCAGCACCGATTGTCTCTACTTCTGCTGTTGGTGTTGCCAACCCTTCGCGACTGATAGTCGTGTTGGTAGCCACAATACCAGCCAGTTTCGTTTCCTGTACAATCTCGATAATATCGTCCAGTTGTTCGTTAGTAAGATCTGGTGCTATTTTCAGTAATATAGGTTTAGGGGCAGATTTTTGGTTGTTCAGCTGCTGTAAGTGATGCAGTAATTGTTTTAAAGGTTCTTTTTCCTGGAGGGCACGCAGGTTAGGCGTGTTAGGAGAGCTCACATTTACCACAAAGTAATCTACCACATCAAAAAGTGCATGGAAGCATTTTTCGTAGTCACTTACGGCTTCTTCGTTAGGTGTTACTTTATTTTTGCCGATGTTGCCACCTACAATAATATTGGATTTCTTGTTTTTCAGCCTGGCTGCTGCTGCAGGAGCACCTTCGTTGTTGAAGCCCATGCGGTTGATCAGTGCCTGATCTGCTGGTAATCTGAACAATCTTGGTAAATCATTTCCTGGCTGCGCCACTGGAGTCACGGTACCTATTTCCACAAAGCCAAAGCCCAGTGCGGCTAATTCGTCAATATACTTTGCATCTTTATCGAATCCTGCTGCCAATCCCACGGGGTTGGAGAACTTTAGGCCAAAGACCTCTCTTTCGAGACTTTTGTCTTTAACGCCACAGAAAGCGCCTAGCAGTTGTTTACCCAAAGGAAGGGCGTAGATTGTCTTCATGCCACGCATTACGCTGTGGTGGATGTTTTCCGGCGGATAGCGGAAAAGTATTTTCTTGATCAGGTTGTACATTGCGGGCACAAAGTTATATTTTTTTCCAGCAAAGGAGCAAGAGAGATGCCGCTGTTATTTACTATAATTTTTGCTGCTCAACTAATTAAAAAACATGTTGCCACATATTAAAGTTTTGCTAAAGGTGCTGCTGTAATGCTTTCTGTTTACGCTTTCTGAACAGAACGCCTATATTTGCACCTCATCATGTTGGCGCTCCAAACATTCGAGGAACTGTTCAAGGAAAACCATGCCCACTGCCTTGCTTTTGCGATCCACTATACCGGTGATCAGCATGAAGCGGAGGAAATAGTACAGCAGGTATTCTTGAAAATATGGGAAAAAAGGGATACTATCACTATCACCGGTCCCGTAAAGGCATATCTTTTTTCTGCCATCAGAAATGGCGCTATTAGTCAATGGCGTAAAGCCACTGTACGTAGTGAAAAAGAAAATGCCTATGGCCTCAGCAGAGATGTAACTACCCAGGCGGCTAATGTCAAAGAACTCGAAAAGCTATACCAGCTGGCACTGGAACGCCTGCCCGAAAGATGCCGGGAAGTATTCATCCTCAGCAGACATCAGCATTTGAAGTATGCGGAAATTGCCGAAACCATGAATATCTCTGTTAAAACGGTTGAAAATCAAATGGGGAAGGCACTGAAAATTTTGCACCAGGAATTAAAGGAATACCTGCCATTACTTGCTATCTTCCTGTTCTGAAAAAATATTTAATCAGGATAGGGGAAAAGCCAGCCCCGGTGCGTCTGATATTTAGAGGGCCCTGAAAATCAATTAGACCCCGGAAAACGCGAAATATTGCGGTTCCCGGCATAAATGAACCTCAGTAATGCCCAATCATTAGGACAAAAACAATACAACTGTAATGATACCTTCGTTTTCTGATGAAGCACTGTATACAATGCTATGCAAGTATCTGCTCAATGAAGCAGACGCAGAAGAGCGTGCATGGGTAGACGGATGGCTTACAGAACACGAAGACAACCAGCAGTTGCTGGATGCCTTGAAAAAAGTATTGGATACTGCTTCTTCGCAGCAATATGCTATCAAGGCAGATACAGACAGCTCCTGGAATCAGTTATTTTCCCAGCTGGACGTTGCGGAAACCTATGCTTCACCGGCTCCTAAAAAGCCGCAACTGCGCACTATCTCTGGATCAATGTTCTGGAAAGCCGCCGCAGTTATTTTAGTATTAGTAGCAGTAGGTACCTGGATTTTTCTGAAACGCCCATCGGAGCGCTTTTCAGGCCCGGTACAGACCACCCTGGCTGATGGTAGCACCATTCAGCTGAAAGGAGATGCCTCCCAACTCGACGTTGCCAGGGGCTTCAACAGCAATAACAGAAAGGTTATCCTCCGCGGCGCAGCTACCTTTGATGTAGCCGCCAACCCGAAACAACCTTTTGTTGTAACGCTGGGTAATACAGACGTATTGGTGCTGGGAACAAAATTTACTATTAACTATGAACCGGAAAAGTCCATACTGCAAGTACACGTTAGCAGCGGAAAAGTAATGGTTATCGATCATAACAGAATAGATAGCGCCATCCTTACTTCCGGTATGCTGCTGAAACAAAAGGCAGGAAATGATTTTCGTATCACAGCGAGCGTAATAGACCCTGACCAGAAGTCACTGAAATTCGATAACGTAACGCTGGAAGAAGCATTGAAAACCGTGGGGGAACTGTATGATATACAAATTATTGTAGATGATACCTCGTTGTTGAAAATGCCTATTAAAGCGACATTTATCAATGAATCTATAAAAAATATACTGGATGCCATGACTATCTCCGTTGGTGCTAAACTGGAACAAACAGGAGATAGGCAATTTCACATGAAAAAATAGTACTGGATCACTATAATCTGAAACACTTTATAATTTAACCAATATGTCGTTAGCCGGAAAACTGCTAACGGTAATGCTATTTATAGCGCTGCCGTTGCGGGTTCTGGGATGGGATTGGCAAACGAAGATAACGTTGGAGGTAAAAGATCAGCCACTGTCGGCTGTATGTGATTTGCTCGGAAAATCCTATGGTATCAACTTTTCGTATAGCCGGGACCTTGTCAATTTGTCCAGAAAAATTACTGTAACTGTCCATCAGCAAAAATTGAAAAAATTGCTGCAGGATTTGCTCGCCCCTGAAGGAATTGTTTTTGCTCGTGTTGGCGATGTGATCGTACTCACACCTGCCCCCCACCCAGCGCGCACTTTCAGCGGCTATGTACAAGATGCTGCCAGCGGAGAAAAGCTACCAGGCGCCACTATCTTCTCTCCCACCCATCAACAAGGTACCATCACCAACGAATACGGCTTCTTTAGCTTTACAACTACAGATACTGCAGTAATCGTCGTTTCATACATCGGCTATGCCACCCAGAAAATTATTCCTGCAAATACCAACAATGACTATCTCACAATCGCTTTAACGCCAACGGCTAAACTGAAGGAAGTTATCATCAATGCAGACGAAGGCGCTACACTGCAAGACCAAACGCAGATGAGCAAGGTCAATATCTCCGCCAATACTGTCAATGCACAACCCAAACTGCTGGGAGAAACCGATCTGCTCAGAACACTGCAGTCTGTTCCTGGCGTCAGTGGCGGCATGGACGGCGTTGCTGGCCTACATGTACGTGGCGGCAGCCCCGATCAGAACCTCATCCTCCTGGATGGTTCTCCTATCTATAACTTCTCCCATTTCTTCGGTGTATTTTCTTTGTTGAATACAGACGTAATTAAAAATACTGACCTCTACAAAGGTGCCTTCCCCGCCCGTTTTGGTGGCCGCCTTTCTTCAGTAGTAGACATTACCCTGAAGGACGGAGATATGAAAAATTTTCACGGAAATGCAGCAATAGGCCTGATTTCTGCCAAATTCGACCTGGAAGGACCTATCATCAAGGATAAAACTTCCTTCGTATTATCTGCCAGAAGATCTTACCCGGATATCCTCTATAACAGTATTATGAAGTTGGAAGATAAAGGAAGCTCAAGACTGAATTTAAATGCCTATTTCTATGATATAAATGCGAAGGTCAATCATATCTTTTCGCCCAAAGACAGGCTATACCTGAGCTTTTATAAGGGAGAAGATAATATGGATGTTAAGCAGGAAGGTAATGGTATTGTTGCTGATACCGCCAATATTATCAGTCAGTTTGATCGGTTTAAGGTAGGCTGGGGTAATACCATAGGGGCTATACGCTGGAATCATATCTATGGCCCGCGACTATTCTCCAATATCAGCCTAAACTATTCACAGTATGTGTTTAACACAGCAATGGGGTATATGTATAGTCTGCCTGCGGCTAATGAAAAAGCAGAACAGGCAGGTCGATACTATTCTAAAATGGAAACAGCCGGTTTAAAAGCTGATTTTGATTTCAGACCTCAACCTCGCCATAGTATCAGACTGGGTACTGCCTGGACGCTGAATTTCTTTAAACCAGGAGTATCTTCCTTTGTAGATAAAGGTAGCAACGTTGTTCCGCTGGATACAGTTGCCAGTGGCCCTGTAAGTACAGGTCTTGAAATGCTGGTATATGGAGAAGATGAATGGCAGCTTACTCCTTCCCTGTTTGCAAATATCGGGTTGCATGCCAGCGGGTTTTTAGTATCAGGGAGATTTTATAGTAGTCTGCAACCAAGGCTGGGACTACGTTATATGTTGCCGCATAACTGGGCAGTTAAGCTATCATACACGCATATGAATCAATATATTCATCTCCTCAGTAATAATATTACTTCTTTACCTACTGATATCTGGGTTCCGGCTACGGAGCGTGTTGGCCCAATGAGCTCCCGTCAAATCGCTGCAGGTATCTGCAAAACGTCAAATGAACAAAAGTGGGAATTCTCCGTGGAAAGCTATTATAAGAGCATGCATAACATGATCGAATACACGGAGCCTACAGGTATTTTTTCGACAGATGTATTGAATTGGGACCAAAGAGCAAGCATTGGCAAAGGATGGAGTTATGGTGGCGAATTCCTGGCTGCTAAGAAAAAAGGAAGTACGACAGGGTGGATAGGATATACGCTGGCATGGAGTAACAGACAGTTTCCTGATATCAATAACGGAAAACAATATCCCTACAAATATGATCGTCGCCACGATATAGAAGTAGTAGTCAATCAACATATTTCCAAAAACTGGGATGCTTCTGCCTCCTGGCGATTTACAACAGGTGCACCTTTGACGTTGCCGGTATCGAGTTATGAAGGTCAGGGCACCGGCTCGCCATGGGACCCGGTTACCAGCCCGACAGTACCTATAGACAGATATAGTGGCCGCTATAATTATCGTACAGAAGTTTCGCATCGCCTCGATATAAGTATTACCTGGTCTAAACAGAAAAAACACTGGTCCAGAAGCTGGAGTTTCAGTGTGTTTAATGTGTATAACCAGATGAACTCATTTTATTATTATGTAAAAAGAGATGATGTCGCCAGACAGCGATATCTGTCCAAACTCGTTATCCTGCCTATGTTACCAAGTATTTCGTATGCAGTTAAATTTTGATCAGATGAGATACCAGCATATATTTTTGCTATTAGTACTGCTGACAATTTTAAGTATTGCCTGTGAAAAACCAGTTAATATCACACCTTCCTATGAGGGAAATAAGCTGGTGGTAAATACGATGATGCAGCAGGATAGCCCTATATACGTGAGGGTTACACGTAGTGTGCCCGTAAACGTTTATGATGAAAGCGCCTTTGAAGAATTGCCCAGTGTTAATATCTCGCTGACAGATGAAAGTGGAACTGTATTACCATTACAACGCCAGCAGATTTTAGGGAAATGGTATTACGTATCCTCAGCAGCAGCTGTCAGAGGACATAGGTATAAGGTGGCAGCATCAGCCACCGGACTTGTGGGTGTGGAGGCTTCAGACACGCTGCCACAAAAGCCACAAGCCTGGGACGCCACAGCACAAAAAGGGAGCAGCAGGATAAAATTTATCCTGAAAGATAACCCTGGTACGCACGATTATTATCAACTTCGCGTCTACAATATAGATACTGCCAACAGGCCCATATCTGCCCTGTATTTCAAGCTGGATCCCGCATTCAACAATAATCTCATGGATATTCTCTCCACTGCACAACGTTCTATTCTGATTATGAACGATAACAGATTCGATGGTAGAGAAGTAACCTTTGTATTACAGACGCAGGACCTCGTTCCCACTACCGGTAAGCTGATGGTGGAAGTGACAGCACTTACTTATAATGCTTATCAATATCTGAAAACCGCTACCGAACAATCGGAGTCTTATGGTGATATCGTGTCGGAACCCGTACGGGTTTTCACAAATGTGATTAATGGTTATGGTATCGTTGCTGGCATAAATTCTAATAAACTTGTTTTTAAAGTTGACTAAGGCTTTTTACGATCCTTGCTCATTGGCTAACGCTTCATGGATGGCATTTGCCATCTGAACCGACTGATTGATAATGATCCTTTGCAGTTTCTTTTTTCCAGTGTCCGACAGCTTATTAAACAGCGGAAAGTGCTCTGCTGCCAGTTTGGTGGCTGCTGTGACAATGCCATCCTGCATGTTAACTATTCTTAGCTGTTCGTCCATAGCTTGTTGAAAATAAGGTGACAGAGGATCCAAGATCTCATCCCAATCCATGTGAAAATTGAATTACTTTCCGCTATAACAACCCAAAATCGAATTAGTTGAACAACGAACTAATTTTTTCTGTGATTTTTTTGTGATCATTTTCTTGCTATTGAATGGCTATGAACCTTTTCAAATAATAGGTGTTCTATTCTTACCTCGGTGAATTCTTTTTCCCCGTTAATGTATCGTAGATATCTACCTGATAATCATCAATAATTACAATTTCTCGAGAAATATTTTTCGTCCGCTTATCCCAATCACTACCTCTGATACGCTGGAAACCAGATCATTCATCAAACCGATTTTTGTATGCCCTTACAAATTTTAAATCGTGGCCAAAAGGATGGGAAACCCTCATTGGCAGAGGATATTTACACCTCTCCCTATATGCGGGAAGGGATAGTAAAAGATAAACTCCCTGATCATGAGCATCTGCCTGCAAATGTTTATGCACTATTGAAAGATGAGTTACTCATGGATGGAAATGCCAAACAAAACCTGGCTACCTTTTGTCAGACGTGGATGGACGATGAGATTCATGAACTGATGAATGACTGCATCGATAAAAACATGATCGATAAGGATGAATATCCGCAAACAGCAGAAATAGAAGCACGTTGTGTAAAGATCCTTGCTGACCTGTGGAATTCGCCGGCAGCATCAACAACGATGGGTTGTTCTACTACTGGTTCCAGCGAAGCTGCGATGCTGGGAGGTTTGGCGCTGAAATGGCGCTGGCGCAAAAAGCGCGAAGCTGCAGGAAAAGATACTTCCAAACCTAATATCATTACAGGTGCTGTGCAGATATGCTGGCACAAATTTGCTCGTTATTTTGATGTGGAAATCCGCGAAATTCCTTTGCAAGAAGGTCGGCTCACCATGCATCCTGATGATGTAATAGCGCGTTGCGATGAGAATACTATCGGTGTCGTACCTACGCTGGGCGTTACTTTCACCTGTATGTACGAAGATGTGAAAGCGGTAGCCGCAGCCTTGGATAAACTGCAAAAAGATAAGGGCCTGGATATTCCTATTCACGTGGATGCGGCTAGTGGTGCATTTATCGCACCTTTTGTCACACCTGACCTGGTATGGGATTTCAGATTGCCAAGAGTGAAATCTATCAATGCTTCCGGTCATAAGTATGGTCTTGCTCCGTTAGGAGTGGGTTGGGTAGTATGGAGAGATAAAGAAGATTTACCTGATGACCTGATCTTCTGGGTGAATTACTTAGGCGGTAACATGCCTACGTTTGCCTTGAACTTCTCCAGACCTGGCGGACAAATCATCGCGCAGTATTACTTATTATTAAGATTAGGACGAGAAGGATACAAGCGCGTAATGGAAACGAATTTATCACATGCGCAATACATTGCAGATGCTATTAAAGAACTGGGATATTTTGAGTTGTTCTATGATGGGCGTGGCGGCCTTCCTGGCGCTTCCTGGCGCATTAAAGAAGGACTCAATCCAGGCTTCTCCTTATATGATCTTAGTGATCGTTTGCGTATGAGAGGCTGGCAGATAGCCGCTTATCCGTTGCCTTCAAAAATGGATAAGGTCGTGATCCAGCGTATTCTTGTACGTCATGGATTCAGCAGGGATATGGCAGACCTGCTCATCAAAGATATCAAGCGAGCAATAGACTATTTCCAGAAACATCCTATTTCTGTTCCTCTCACCAGAGAAGAAGCAGGAGGTTATGCACATAACTAAGTACGATTTCTGCTGGCAGCGTGTATTATCCTGTTAGGATAATAGGACGCTGCCAGTTGTTTTTTTCATTCCATTAAATTCTCTGACGCGTATGGCATCTGCACCCGCTAAGATCACCACTACGAGTCTTGCCCTGATGACAGCTGCGGCAGTAATCAGTTTGCGAGGCTTGCCTATGATGGCGAAGGAAGAGCTGACCATGTTCTTTTATATAGGTTTTGCCACGTTACTATATCTTATTCCCGCTTCGCTGGTAGCTGCTGAATTAGGCAGTGCCTTCAGTAATAAAGGTGGCGGCGTTTATACCTGGATCAAGGCCGGATATGGCTCTAAGATGGGCTTCCTGGCTATCTGGCTGCAATGGATTCAGAATGTGGTATGGTATCCTACCGTGTTGGCTTTTGCCGCTGCATGTATCGCATATACGATTGGTAAACCAGAACTGGCTAACAACGGAACGTTTGTTGGTATATTCTCTATTGTAATTTATTGGCTGGCTACCATACTGGCTTTCAAAGGAACGGAACTTATTAGTAAGGTGACCAGCTACGGTTTTATTGTAGGTACGGTCATACCTGGTGTTGTTATTATCATCATTGCTATCGTTTATATTTTTAAGGGAGAGGAAATACAATTCATGCATCCTAAAGAAAACGTGGCTTCCATTGTAAAAGACGTGGGTGGCACGTTGCAGCCTCGCCTCTTTCCATTTATTGGGAGCATTGGTGATATTGCTTTCCTGGCGGGTATCCTGTTATTGTTTGCTGGTGTAGAAGTACATGCGGTGCATGCAGAAGAGTTACCTAATCCCCAGAAAGATTTCCCTAAAGCTATTGGTCTTGCTGGTATTATCATCTTTGCGCTTTTTACTTTTGGTTCGCTGGCGGTGGCCACGGTGCTGCCTTATGACCAGATCGATCTGCAGGCGGGGCTGATGGAGGCTTTCCGAAGTATCTTCGAAAAGAATGGTGTACCATGGGCCACGAGTATCATTGGAATACTGGCGGCTTTTGGTGTATTGGCCGGCGTAACTTCCTGGATTTCGGGGCCTAGCCGCGGTTTGCTATGGACGGCCAAAGAAGGTGTTCTCCCTGAGTTCTGGTCTAAAACAAATAAAAACGGTATCCAGGTAAACATCCTACTGGTACAAGGTTGTATCGTTTCTGTATTATCATCTCTCTACTTCTTCATGGATAATGTAAGCGTTGCATTCTTCTTACTGAGTGCACTCACTATTGGTTTATATCTGATTATGTATTTAATGATGTATGCAGTAGGTATTAAACTGAGATATACTCAACCAGATTTACCGAGGACGTATAAGGTGCCAGGTGGAAGTGGCGGCATGTTGTTTTTTGCAGGTATTGGTTTTGTGGCTACGTTGTTTTCCTTTGTGGTAGCCTTTTTCCCACCAACTCAGTTGCCTGTCGGAAGCCCGGCTTCTTATGTGGCAATGGTTGCCGGTGGAACGATCATCTTTGTGGCTATACCATTGATCATCGCAAAAAAACCACATACTCACCTGTAATCTAAACCGGCCCCTATATGATCAAAATGCTAAGACTGTCATTGACAGTGATGTTCCTTCTTATAGCAATCAGTGAGGTGAAAGCACAGGTAGATACAGATAGTTTGTTGAGAAGAATAGATAGCCTGGAAGCAAAGGTGAACCGTATACAACGACGTATCGGCAGGCCTGAACCACAGAACAGGACACAAACGAGAAGTGCTTTGGAATCTGGTAGATATGGCGGGTTTGTGGTAGCTGATTTCTTAAATACAAAACTGACGATTGGTGGATTTGTGCAGGCAGATTTTATATATGATTTTAAACAACCGGGAAATACGCAGTCTTTCATACCTGCGTCTATTCCCATCAATAATGCGTCTAAGGGTAATATTGCTTTTACACCGCGTCAGACGCGCCTGACGATAGGATCAGAATCAGACACCAAATTAGGTAAACTGAAAACCATCCTGGAGTTTGATCTTTTCAATCCGGATGGTTCTTCAGTGCCACGTTTGCGTCATGCCTGGGGGGAGCTGGGCAGGTGGGGTGCAGGACAATACTGGTCAGGGTTTATGGATATCGACGTATTCCCGAATACGTTAGATTATGAAGGGCCTAACGCCATGGTGTTTGTACGCCAGGTTCAGGTAAGATATACACAACCATTATCGCGTAGGTCGACACTGGCTTTCAGTTTAGAAAATCCAGGAAGCGACGTGAAATTTCCAGTTGATTCGGGCATGTCTGCCCGGACGCTGTTCCCCGATGTGGTGGCGCAGTTCAGGCACACCTTTACAGAGGGCAGTCATATTCAGCTGGCGGGTCTGTTCCATCCCATTACCTTTGATGACAGGTTACAGGATTCCCATACCACAATAGGCTGGGGGATAAACCTTACCGGTACTATTGAGATTAACCCCAGGATCAAGGATAACTTCGTATACCAGGTAACGTATGGTCAAGGTATTGCGCGTTATTTCAATGATCTTGGTGGTGGCGGATATGATGCTGTTGCCAAAACGCAGAACGCGTTGAAAGCGATCCCTGTGTTTGGTGTGATGGGCTTCTATGATCACTGGTGGAGTGACAAACTCAGTACCTCACTGGGGTATGGTTATCTCCGCCTGGATGATCAGCAATGGCAGCCCAACACTGATTTCAGGTCTACGCAGTATGGCGTGTTGAACCTGCTGTACTATCCTTCTTCATTTGTAAAATTTGGTCTGGAATACCTGTATGGTAAACATCTTATAATCGATAAACAGAGTGGCGATAACAGTCGTTTACAGGTATCTATGATGTACAAATTCTAAAGCAAACCTTATGAAACGTATTAACTCCATTTTCTTCGCATTGGCAGTTTTACTGCTGATTACCAGCAGTGTGATGGCACAGAAGTCCAAGGAAAGTCTGACAGAAGCCAATATCCGTGCTGTTATGAATGAGGCTTATGAGAAATTCAAGAATGCACCTGGCGGCGCTAATGCCAGCTACATTCCTTTCCTGGCTGATGTAGATCCAAAGCTCTATGGTATTGCTGTTTGTACTGCCGACGGCAAGTTATATGAGGTAGGTGATACCAAGTATGAATTTGGTATCGAATCCATTTCAAAAGTATTTGTATTGGCCCTGGCTATGCAGGACCATGGTTCTAAAGCCATTGAAGATAGTATAGGCGTTAACGCTACCGGTATGCCATTCAACTCGGTACTGGCGGTGGAGCTGGAACCTGCCAGGGCGGTGAACCCACTGGTGAATGCCGGTGCTATGGCTACTAATAGCTTCGTAAAAGCTCCTAACAGTGCGGCAAAATGGCAAAAAATTGATGATATTTTTGCCAAATTTGCAGGTCGTCGTTTACAAGTCATAGATAAACTTTATCAGTCGGAAAGTGCCACCAATCAGCATAACAAAGCAATCGCCTGGTTGCTGTATTCTTATGGCAGGTTTTATGATAATGTAGATGAATCAGTAGACCTGTATACCAAAGGTTGCTCTTATGGTTCCAGTGCGAAAGACCTGGCTGTAATGGCAGGAACCCTGGCTAATGCAGGCAGAAACCCAATTACTAAAGAAGAGGTGATTAATCCCGACTTCTGCCCGAAAATACTGGCAAACATGATCACAGAAGGCTTATATGATTCTACCGGCGACTGGGTATACGCAACCGGGCTTCCTGGTAAAAGTGGCGTTGGCGGCGGTATCATTGCAGTAGTGCCTGGAAAGCTCGCCATTGCTGTATTTGCTCCACCGCTGGACAAAGCCGGTAATAGTGTGAAAGGTCAGTTGGCAGTGAAATATATGGTAGAAAAGCTCGGGCTGAACTTGCTCGACGGAAGAAAATAAATTTTCAGGGACTACAGGCCTTGGGTCAGTAGTCCCAAAAAAATCTCCACTATTCCGTAATTTCATAGAACAAGTTCTCACCATAACAAGTTTTATGATTATGGATGTTAAGGATTATTACAAAATTCTGGGCGTAGAAAAAAGTGCAACAGCGGAACAGATCAAAAAAGCCTACAGGAAACTGGCAGTGAAATATCACCCGGACAAAAATCCTGGTGATAAAGCGGCGGAAGAGAAGTTCAAAGAAATCAATGAGGCATATGAAGTGCTGAGTGATGCCGATAAGCGCCAGAAATACGATCAGTTTGGTGAAAACTATAAATACTACGAACAACATGGTGGCCGGCCGGAAGATTTCGACTGGTCGCAGTATGGCGGTGGCAGAGGTGGTGGGCAACAGTACCAATATTCAGGTAATATGGAAGATATGTTTGGAGGAGAAGGGAATTTCTCAGACTTCTTCGAACAACTCTTTGGTAGCCGCTTTTCAGGCGGTGGCCGGCGCCAGCAAACCACTGCCAGAGGGCGCGACGTACAGGCAACGATGGAGGTTACACTAGCAGATGCCTATAGCGGCGGCTCCAGGCAAGTAGAAGTAGGCGGCAGCAGACTGAATATTAAGCTCAAACCCGGCCTTTATGAAGGGCAGGTGATCCGACTTAAAGGAAAAGGAAATCCTGGCCGTAAAGGCGGCGAAAATGGTGATTTGCTTATCACTATACAATTGGCACCTCATCCCGGTTATGAACTGAAAGGGCTGGACTTGCATGCAGATGTTGCGGTACCACTATACACAGCCATCCTGGGAGGTAAAATTAATGTGCCTACCCCTGGAAGTGCACTCAGCATGAACATTCCCGCAGGCACAGACAGTGGCAAGGTTTTCAGACTGAAAGGAAAAGGTATGCCTGCATATGATAACAAAGGCGATGCTGGTGATCTTTATATCAAAACGGTAGTACATATTCCCACTCATCTTACAGAAAAGGAAAAAGAACTGTTTGAACAACTTTCACAACTAAATGCACACGGCCATGCTTAGATTATTCGATTATCTCGAAGAGGTAATATCAACGGAAAGGATCTCTCAGCTGCACAATCCCCCGCTGCTATATACCGCCAGTGAAATCATGAAAGAACTGGGCTATGCAGAAACATCCCTGGCACAGGAGCCGCTGGACCGCGCCATGCATGCCTGCGCAGCTTTGCAAATACCTGTGAACATAAACTTCAAAAAAGTCTATTGCTTCAAAGACGGAGAAATGATCACCGACTATCAGCTGTCTGAACTGGCCACCTATCTTTTTATGATCAACTGTAATCCGTTGAATCCGGTAGTAGCCAAAGCACAACTTATATTTATGATGAAAGATCGCGTATGAGAGACGTAAACAGGACGGGAATCCTCATTGTCATAATAATGGGAACTATCATGGCCGGGATAGATTCCAGTATTGTGAATATATCCCTTCCTGTGATGAGCCGGCAATTCAATTGTACCCTCGATGAAATAGAATGGGTCATCACTGTTTATATGCTGAGCTTTTCTGTGCTCATGCCATTGACCAACTGGCTCAAAAACAGAATAGGTTTCTTTAATCTCTACCTGAGTGCTATCAGCATTTTTACTATAGGTTCCTTAATGTGTGCGTTGTCTGATAACCTGCCTTCCCTGTTGGCGGCGCGGGTAATACAGGCACTGGGCGGCGGTGCCATGGCGCCTACTTCCATGGCTATCATTTCGTATGTTTTTCCATCACGTATACGCGGCACCGTATTAGGATGGTGGGGACTCGGTAACCTGGTGGGGCCTGCCATTGGCCCAACACTTGGTGGTATTCTCACAGAAAAATTTGGCTGGCCATCTATCTTTTATATCAATTTGCCCATTGGTATACTCACAGTATATATGGCTTTTCGTTATTTGGGTATTCTGCGTAAGCAGCCAAAAATCAAACTGCCTTTTGATCTGGCAGGTTTTACAACACTGACCATTTTCCTCGTATGTCTGCAATATGGTATCGCCAAGGCAGAAAGAGTAGGGTTGGGATCACCACAGATCATCGTTACCCTTAGCATCGCATTTGCTGCATTTATCGCGTTTATAGTTATCGACAAGCGGGTAAAAACACCAATCATCGATCTACATCTATTCGAAAATTATTCTTTTGTAAGTTGTATACTAGTAACGATTTCAAGGGCTGCCGCTTTATTCGGTGGACTCTTCCTAATGCCATTCCTTTTGCAGGAACAGATGGGCTATTCGGAAGGTATGTCTGGTTTGCTGATATTACCTAACTCCGTCTTTATGGCGGCGCTGATGCCCTTTGCCGGCAAATGGTCCGACAAGCATGGTAGCCGGGAGATATCGCTGATGGGGATATTATTACTCGCAATATCCATGTTTTTGTTTGCCCGCCTGGACACGCATAGTAGTATGCAGAGCGTAATTATCACCATGACTATACGTGGACTAGGTATGGGCTTGTTGCTGGCGCCGCTCAATTCTGCTACGCTTAGCTCCGTACGCCCAGAAGAAGTAACCATGGCATCCAGTATCAGTACGTTGATGCAACAGGTAGGAGGTGCGCTGGGAATCGCCATGTTGGCCATTATTACCCAGGCAACCTATAACGATAACATATTGGCAGGCGTTTCTAATATGCGGGCACATCACCTGGCGTTAAGAGAAGGCTTTCATATATCAATGGTTATTTTGCTTGTAACCCTTATCCCTGCCTGGTTTATGCCCCGCCGAAACGTGGTATTGCAAGAAGCAGACAAACATATTGACACTTAGGAATAATTTTTGACGAGCTTTGCAAAACTAATTTTGTAAACATGCCTGCGAACGGAAAGAAACGAATCCTCATGATCGATGATGATGAAGATGATTTTTATTTAGTGAATGCACTATTGCAGGATATCTCTCCCGATCAATATGTACTGGAGTGGGCATCTTCCTATAGAAACGGGTTGACATCAATTGCCACTCAATCGCATGATTTATACCTGGTAGATTATCGCTTAGGTAGTCATACAGGTATTGACGTACTCAAGTATTTCCGTGAACTCGATTATAATGCGCCAGTTATTCTTTTCACAGGTAAAGGCGATTATCTCATCGATAAAGAAGCGATGGAAGCAGGAGCTTCCGACTATCTCGTTAAAAGCGAGATCAATGGCGCTTTACTGGAAAGGGCCATCAGATATACCCTTGATAAGTTTGCCCATCTTTCTGTTATAGAAAAAAGTGAAAAACGATATTTCAGCATTTTTGAGAAATCTAATGATATTATTTTATTGGTAGATGATCAACAGCGTATAATAGCAGCAAATCCCGCTGCAGTAAAGATGCTGGGTTATGAAGATGATCACCTTTATCATATGTGCTTGTCTGACCTCTTTGCCAGAGAGGAAGATAAACTGGCCTTTGCATCGAGGGAGCTGGCGAAACATCCGGTAGGACAGCTGGAATACCTGTTTCAAAGTCAGGCCGGCATGTTGCTGGAGGTGATGATGAACATTTCTATGCTGGATGAGAAAAATCAACATTACCTCTGTATTATACAGGATGTGACGCTGCAAAAGCAGAAGGCGAGAGAGAAGGAGCAGCAGGAAAAGTTTGCTATCACCGGGCGTATTGCAAGGATGGTTGCCCATGAGGTCCGTAATCCGCTGACTAATATTTTGCTGGCCACTTCACAGCTGAAAATGGAGCCTGTGGCCGAATCCGAAGAAGGTCAGCTATACCTGGATATTATGGAAAGAAACTGTCACCGTATAAATCAGTTAGTCACAGAGTTGCTACAATCCACAAAAATGGTGGAGCTGAGTATGCAACCAGTGAGTATCAATGATATGCTGGAAAATGCGTTGGTACATGCTTCAGACAGACTGCAACTTAATAACATCCAGGTACACAAAAGTTTTACGCCGGCGCCGGCGATGATAATGGCTGATGCAGAAAAATTACACATCGCTTTATTAAATATCATTATTAACGGTATAGAGGCAATGTCGCCAGGAACGGGTGTTCTGGGGATTTCAACAGATACAGATAAATATTATGTCCATGTTCGTATAACCGATAACGGTAGTGGAATATCGGATGAAAATATGAGTAAACTTTTTGAGCCATTCTTTACGAGTAAAACAAAAGGCACAGGATTGGGCCTCACTGCCACCCAGAATATTATCTTGAACCACAAAGGTCGCATAACTGTGAAAAGCAAGCCTGGAGAGGGAACCAGCTTTTTTATCACCTTTCCGAGAATTGCCTGATCAGAAAAAAAAGTTAAAAGTTGCGAAAATAACCGCTATCTTTCAGGCCGAATTATACCTACTTGTTTTAGCCACCCTACCGAAAAGCTTCTGCTAATCATTCACAATCAGCAGTTTAATAAGTCAAACTTCAACTGACAACCGATTTTAGCCACCCTACTGAAAAGCTGCGTGCGCATTGCATACAGCATAACGTCTCGCGATTGCATCAAAATCATTAAAGTACCTCTGATAGTATGCACTATGCCGCTTATTATCAGGCTTATTATCCGGCTATGCAGCATTTTTACGCTTGTTTAAGGAGAAAGCCGTCGTGTATTTCTCTGTTATTGCTTTTGCAATATTTCTTATTAACCGTTGTTCCCGCGCATGCTACCCCAATAGCGCGTAGAACCGTTCCCGTTATTACACAGGTAACTGCCCCCACTCCAGGTTCTTTTAAAAAAGGTGATGTCCTGAAATTTACTGTCAATTTTAATGTGCCCGTAAACGTTACAGGGGTAAGCTATGTACAGCTTTACCTTGGTGCTGGCAAAGCGAGGCAGGCAAACTGGGTATCTGGCTCAGTGGCAGCTACGCAGGTATTCTCCTATACGCTTACAGATGGTGATGACTTTTCAGGTACTGTTACCTGGGATAATTTTATCACTATCATGTCGGGCAATATTATGGATGCCAGCAATACCCCAATTGATCCGATGGCTATACAAGCCAACTTTCCATCAGGAACTGATGCCAACGCTCCTGGTGTTTATATAGATGCTACTTCGCCAAAAGTATCTGGATTTTTTCAGATAGTAGGTGCGCAAACAGTGGCCAGCGGCAGCGATTTAAAATTCCTGGTTACTTTTTCAGAACAAGTAAAGAATGTGACTACTGCCGGATGGTCTGCATCCGGCGCCAACAGCGTGCATGCGAGCAGTTTTGATGTGGTAGTAACCAGCACAACTACCTGTACTGTCACTTTTCATAATGTTGTAAATGCAGATACTCAAAACAGACTTACCTTCGGTTTACAGTTAGATGGCCCCGCGAGCGGAATTACTGATATGATCGGAAACCCAATGGTGACCAACGGTTCAGGAAACTACTATAATGTTCAGCCATCTAATCCAACTCCACCGATACCAACTATAACTGTTGAAAATAATAAGACGAAAGTAAATGGCGATTTTAATATCACTGTTACTTTTGATAAACCCTTACAAGATTTTGATCCATCAAAGCTTTCCTGTAACAGTTGCACTTTTATTTTTACCGGAACAAACCCTGGTGGTCCCTATACCTATAAAGTTTCTCCCATCAGCAACACAGGAACTGCTACTATCAGCTTACCTGCCAATGCAGGCCATGATGCCTACAGTCAAGGAACACAAGCTTCTAACACGGTAACAGTGGCTTATGATAAGATCCAGCCTACTGTGACGATTACGCCATCGCAAGATGCTGGCACAGGTACTTTCAATGCAGTGCTGGTTTTCAGTAAACCAGTATCCACTCCTGATGTTAATAAACTTACCGGTACTAATGGCGTTGTTACGGTGACAGAAATCAGCCCAAACGATCGTACCACCTACAAAGTGGTTTTTACACCAGCTGCGCAGGAAACAGATATTAACTTCGGCGTAAGCGCAGGCGCCTCCAAAGATGATTATGGCAACGATAACCTCCCTAACAGTGTAACCTATCATTTCGATGTATTAGCGCCAACAACGGTGAGCATTGCGCCTGTCACTGCATCTCCAACAAATGCGAACACCGTTACTTTCCAGGTAACTTTTTCTGAAAAGGTTACACAACCTGCACAGAGTGACTTTGCAATAATGGCTACACAGACTGCTGGTGGCCTGGTGACGAGTATCACACCAGTTGGCGGAAGCGCTCCGGCTACTGCTTATCTGGTTACACTTACCAACGTAGTCGGTGACGGTGTTTTAACGCTTCAGGTGAATACAGCGGGTACTATAAAAGATGTGGCAGGAAATCCTTTGACGGCAAGTGCTACCACTGTAAACACCGGTATCACTGTTGATCATACTGCTCCGGTGGCCACGCTTGTTGGTACTACGTTGTTTGGTCAAAACCCATATTCTGTACAGTTGCATTTTTCTGAAGCTGTAGTACTCGGTGTTCAAAACCTGACTGCTACTAATGCCACGGTACTTGGTGTTACACAAGTAGACGCACAGAATTGGACCGTGCAGCTGAGTAGTCCAGGAACCGGAGCCGTTACACTTACTGTGGGCGCCAACTCCTGGAAAGATCTGGCTGGAAATCCTTTGGCACAAACTATCTTCAATCTCACATTTGATAATACGGTTCCTCAGCCAACCTTAACGAAGGAAGCGGGTTTTGATGCGCCATTTAAGGTGGATGTTCAATTCTCAACAGATATTAATACTCCGCTTTTAAATGCTTCCATGTTTGATTTGACTAATGGTTCTATAACAGTGTTTTCTGGCAGTGGTAGAAATTATGTGCTGACAATTCAACCACTAGGCCCCGGACCTATAAGTATTTCCATGAAAGCATCGCAGGTGCAAAGTCCGGCCCTAATATATAATGCAGCATCAAATGTTGTTAGCTGGACTTACGATCCTGGTGTATTTGATGCAACCTTATCCACAACAGCACCAGATCCGGCGATCAACAGCTTTGATGTATCGGTTGTATTGACCAAATCAGCTGCATCACTGGATGCCTCTATGTTTACATTAGTGAATGGCACCATCTCGAACATTACTAAAATAGATGGTACACATTATACAGTTACAGTAAAGCCTGTTGCTACAGGCAGTGTAAGCATTACGTTAAATGCGAACGCATTGCAGGATGCTGGTGGTCGTCCTAATAATATTTCTAATACCTTAACCGTAAATGGTGTCGTAAATAGTGCGCCTACTGCTATTCAGCTGTCTAATAATAATGTCGATGAGAATAAGCCTGTAGGTACCTTGGTAGGTACGCTTTCTGCTAATGATCCGGATGCGGGGAATACCTTTACTTATACGCTCTTACCTACGTCGGATGCTGGTTTTAGCATATCGGGCAATCAGCTGTTGACTAATTCAATTTTCGACTACGAAACAAAAAATAATTACAATGTTAATATCAGAGTAACGGATAACTACGGTGCTTCCTTTGATCAAAGCTTCAATATTTTAATCAATAATGTAAATGAAGCCCCAGCAGATATACTCCTCAGTATTAATAGTATTGCGGAAGATCAACCTGCTGGAACTGCCATAGGTTCATTCATTTCTACTGATCCTGAAAACAATCTGCCGTTGATATATTCACTGGTGGCAGGTACAGGCAGTACTGATAATGCATCGTTTACCATTACCGGTAGTACTTTGCAGTCTGCTGCAATATTTAATTACAATACCAAGAACGTTTATAATATTCGTGTACGCGTTACCGATGCACTGGGCGCTTATTTCGAGAAAGCCTTCGTTATTAATGTTACCGCTGTAAACCATGCCCCTACTGATATTCAGTTGAGCAATACAACAGTAGTGGATCATAGTCCAATCGGAACAAATGTTGGCAAGCTCACTACTACTGATGTTGATGCCAACGAAACTTTCCAGTATGCGGTATTGCCAGCGTTGGATGGTGCTAAGTTTACAATTTATACAGATGGTACAGGTACCAGTTTCCTTCAATTAGCTGCACAGGCAGAATACATGCAGCAAAGCAGCTATACTATTTTAGTAGAAGTAACCGATCATGGTGGTGCGAAATTCCAGAAACAGTTTACTATTAGTGTTCTGCAAGGAAACTATGCGCCAACCGATATCCAGATAAGTAATACGCTTATTGCTGAAGGTATGCCAGCAGGAACCGGTATAGGAATGATATCAGGTTCGGACCCTAACCCTGGAGACATCTTGAATTTCAGCCTGGTACCTACCGGCGATTACGATAAATTTATGATTGTGGGCGCTGTACTTACAAATACTGTAATTTTTGATTATAGCGTACAATCTCAGTACCATATTACCTTACGTGCACAGGATCCTGGGGGATTATATTTGGATAAACCGTTCACCATTACTGTCCTGAATACATTACATCCTCCAACCAATATCACCATCAACAACGCAAGTGTTCCTGAAAACAGTCCTGCTGGTACATTAGTAGGCGGATTGAGTACAACCAGTATTGATCCTGTTACTTATAGCTTCGGTGGTGGTGCTGATGATGCCCAGTTTGTGATTACCGGCACTAGTCTGAATACGAATGCTTCATTTGATTTTGAAACGAAGAACGTCTATCACATAAAGGTTACTGCAACTACTGCTGGTGGACTTTCTTTTACTAAGGATCTGACGATTAACATAACTGATGTAAACGAAGCACCAACAGATATCAGCCTTAGCAATAATATCGTTTTCGAAAAATTACCTGTAGGATCAACGATAGGTTCCCTTTCTACTACAGATCCTGACGCAGGTAACATCTTCACTTATATTATTGTAGGCGGCGCGGATGCGGCTAAGTTCCAGATTGTGGGTAATGCATTACAGAACGCTGCTATATTACTCTATCAAACGCAGCAAACCTATGTAGTACGTGTACGCAGTACTGATAATGGAGGCTTATATACTGAAAAGGATTTCACTATCACGCTGAAACCTGAAAACCTGGCGCCTACTGATATACAGTTGAGTAAAACTGATATAGATGAAGGATTGCCTGCCGGCACAGCCGTGGGTACTATTTCTGGTACGGACCCTAATGCTGGTGATGTATTAACGTATAGCCTGGTGCCAACGGGAGACTATAACAGCTTTACTGTTAATGGTACTACACTTACAACAAATGCAGTTTTTGATGTGAGTGTAAAAGCACAGTATACGATTACATTACGTGTCACAGATCCATACGGTCTGACATTCGATAAAACATTTACCATTACTGTAAATAACAAAACACATGCGCCTACCGATATTCAGCTGAGTAACACAAGCATTCCTGAAAATATCGCAATTGGCACATTAGTAGGTAATCTGACCGCTACCAGTGCAGATCCGGTAAATAGTCTTGTATACAGTTTGGGTGGCGGTGCAGATGATGCAGCGTTTACGATAAGCGGTACTACGTTAAAAACAAATGCGGTTTTTGACTTTGAAACCAAAAATGTTTATAACATCAAAATTAAAGTGACTGGTGGCAGTGGTCTTTCCTTTACCAAAGATTTTGTAATTACTATAACGAATGTAAACGAAGCGCCAACTGATATCACGCTCTCTAATAATACAATCCCAGAGAAACAAGCTGCTGGTGCCACTGTAGGTACCCTCTCTGCCACAGATCCTGATGCAGGCGATACATTTGTGTACACAATTGTAGGTGGTGCAGATGCTGCTAAATTCCAGATTGCAGGAACACAGCTGCAAACAGCAGCGGTATTAAACTACCAGACGCAGCAAAGCTACACAGTTCGTATACGCGTTACCGATGGTGGTGGTTTATATTTCGAGAAAGACTTTACTATCAACATCACCTCTGTAAATGCGGCGCCAACTGATATTCAGCTAAGCAACACCATAGTGGAAGATCAGAGCCCTGTCAGCACCACCGTAGGTAAACTGACAGCTAGTGATCCTGATGCCAACGAAACCTTTACCTATACGCTCTCTGGAACAGATGCGGCTAAGTTTAAAGTAGTAGTTTCCGGTGGTGAATATTATCTGCAAACCAATGCAGCTGTGGATATGACCCAGCAAAGCAGCTATAGCATTACCATACAGGTAGCTGACCACGGCGGATTAACATTCAGTAAAGCATTTACAATTACCGTTAAACAGAAGAATATTGCTCCTACAGATATACAATTAAGTAAAACAAATGTAGATGAGCAATTGCCTGCCGGTACTACCGTTGGTATTTTAACAGGCACAGATCCGAATACGGGTGATCAGTTGACGTTTAGCTTATTACCAACAGGTGATTATAACAGCTTTAACGTTAACGGCACTACGCTTTCTTCTAATGCTGTATTTGATTATAGCGTAAAATCTCAGTACACCATTTCCATCCGTGTAACGGATCAGGGGGGACTCTACTTCGATAAAACATTTACCATTACTGTAAATAATACCGGACATCCTCCAACCGACATTGCTTTGAGCAATATGAGCGTGCCGGAGAATAGTCCTGTAGCTACCGTTGTGGGTAACTTGAGCGCTACCAGTGCCGAACCTGCAAACACGCTCACTTACAGCTTTGCAGGTGGAGCGGATGATGCACAGTTTACCATCAATGGAACACAGTTGAAAACAAATGCGGTGTTTGATTATGAAACGAAAAACGTTTATCATATTAAGATCAAAGTAACTGGTGGCAGTGGCCTTTCATTTACCAAAGATTTCACCATCAATGTTACCGATGTAAATGAAGCACCTACCGATATCACTTTGGATAATAATACTATCCTGGAGAATAGTCCGGTTGGTACGGCTATCGGCAACTTTACAGCTACAGATGCTGATGCAGGAGATACTTTCACCTGGTCATTTGCTGGCGGTGCAGACGATAGTAAGTTTACGCTGATTGGTAATAAACTGCAAAGCAATGCGGTGTATGATTACGAAACGAAGAGCAGTTATACTATTCGTATACGCGCTACCGATAGAGGTGGATTGTTTTTTGAAAAAGACTTCACTATCAAAGTACTGGATGTAAACGAGCCTCCAACCATTACTAATCCTGGTGCACAGGTGGTTTGTGATGGACAGCAGGCGCAGGAAATAGCATTGACCGGACTGAGTGCTGGTCCTGAAAAGAACCAGACTATCAGCCTCATTGCTACCAGCTCTAAAGACGTATTTGATGAGTTGACCACCAGGGATAACGGCGATGGTACAGGAGCGGTACGTTTCAAACTGAAGAAAGGAGTTGCTGGCGTTACTACTATCACCGTATTGGTACGCGATAATGGAGGCACTGCAAACGGTGGACAAGATCAGGTAAGTATCACTTTTGATCTCACGGTGAATGAACTGCCAAACGTAACAGTTACCAGTGATAAAGGAACGATAGTACCTGCTGGTTCCATTGTGAATATTACCGCAACAGGTGGTAATAAATATGAATGGGGAGATGCACCAGGCGTGATCAGCGGCCGAAATTCGGCAACACTCACAGTGCAGCCAACAGTTACCAACACCTACCTGGTTACCGTTACTAACGTTTACGGCTGTGCGGTAACAACGGATTTCCGTCTGGAAGTAAGTGGTAAAGTAGATGTAGAACCTACTAATATCCTGACACCTAACGGCGATGGTATCAACGACAGGTGGGTAGTAAAAAATATCTCGCAGTATCCAAATAATGAAGTACGGATTTATGACCGTGCAGGCAGGTTAATTTATAATCGTAAAGGCTATACCAATGATTGGGATGGACGATTAAACGGCAATGTACTCGCAGAAGGTACTTACTACTATCTGCTTGACCTTGGCGATGGAAAAGTTGTCAAAGGATTCATTACGATCGTTCACCAATAGTAAAATGAAAAAGATGTTCGTTAAAATTAAATCTATAAGAATACTGGTTGCCTGTTTGATGATTGCAACCTTTCAGGTAGGGCAGGTGCAGGCACAAGATTGGTCTAAGAGCAGTGCGCCACTGCAACCACTTACCAGTCAATACTTCCTGAATCAATACCTTGCCAATCCGGCGATGGCAGGTATTGACACCGGGCTACATCTGAATGTTGCCTATCGTGGACAATGGTCTGATGTGCCAGGAACGCCGGTAACAAAGGCAGCTACTGCGGATTACTACGTAGGAAGCAGGGTAGGCGCTGGTTTGACCGTATTTAATGATAAAGCTGGATTGATCAATCGTACGAAGGTTGGTTTGACTTACGCTTATCATTTACCATTAAATGCAACAGGAAAAGACAAGCTACATTTTGGGTTGTCATTGGGGATAAATGCACAAAGACTGGATAAGTCGGCCATAAATGGTGAACAAAATGATCCAACAATTAATGCATTTAATCGTAGAGATGATTATTTTGAGGTCGATTACGGGATGGCCTATACGAATGATAAGTGGACAATACAAGCAGCCATTCCTAATATGATGAATTATCTACGTAAGGATGATAATAAGACAGTAGACGCTACAACCTTCTATGGTGCAGTATCTTATAAGATTGATATTAGCGAGTCTGTTCCTTATATAGAACCAAAAGTATGCTATCGTGGTGTAAGAGGATATGATGCTTTGGTGGATATAGGCGCCAACGTAGTTTTTCTGCAGCAATATCTGAATGTATTCGGGTTGTATCATACCAGCAACAATTTCACAGTAGGCGCTGGCTTCAACTATCGTTCTATAGCGGGTTTCCAGGTAATGTATACCACGCAGACGGCCGGTTTGAAGAATTATACCAGTGGCGCTTTGGAAGTAGGATTGGTGGTACACCTGTTCAAGTAAATAGCTATCACTGAAAACCCATGTTAAGCAGTCTCTATGTAATAGAGACTGCTTTTTTTTTAGGGTTTTACAAGATATGGCTCAAAAGGAGAAAAGAAGGGGCGATCTGCGATTGGGCAGGTCGTTTTGGGGAACGTTGGATGAATTGGAAATAATTTTTTTAATTATATCTATGTTAATCTAATCATGAACCCTTGTTAATCATTGATTATCAGTTATTTGATATATTAGTACTATAGTGTTAGTACTATAATACGCGTATCAAAGTAATGGTTTGATTTAATTTTCGTCTATGAAACGTAATCAACCTTTACTAGACATTATCGGAGAGAATGTAAAAAGACTCAGGATACAAAATGAATGGGATCAGGATGAACTTGCAATATTAGTAGGCCTTACGTTTAGTTACATTACAAAGATTGAGAATGGCAAGAGAGATATTAAAACAAGTACCTTGGCAGCATTTGCAGATGTTTTTAAAGTTAGTATAGAATATCTATGTACTAAATACATTCCTCCACCAGATGTGCAAGACAATTAAGTTTCTTATTTCTCGAAGCAGGTAACATAGTAAGTAATTGGTTGATTACCCTGTTGCTCATTCACTTTTTTATGAAGGCCATCAATTAAAATTGTTTCTGTAACGCCCTTTTTGGGAAGATATGCCCCATTTATTGTCATAGTTATCGTGATGAGAGAAATGGCGCCTGGCTGAATGCCTGCTAAATCTTCGATAAATTTTTCTACCAATGCAGGGATACGCTCCTGTTTTTTCATGAAATATGGTTTGTTGGATATTATATTAATGTATAAGTAGCAGAGGTTCATTTGCTACCCTTGAAGTAATCATGTTACGGCATAACTACTTCGTTTTTAAGGGTAGACTTGATTTATTGAGAGCCTCTTTTTACTAAAAAAATTAGTAATTTTGCAACCAGATTGATAACCCGGATTAAAATTTGTTAATCTATTTTTATGTTAGATATCCTACTTATTATTCTGACATACAGTTAATTATATGTATAGTAGCATAATACTAGTCGTTTTGTACTGGTATTATCATAATTGCAGGTGGTAATTTCCCACGTAGATGGAGAAAAACGAACATATAATAAAGTCCTTCGGTGCCAACTTGAAACGTATCAGGAAAGAGAAGGAAATGACTCAGGTTGATGTTGCCTTTGAGGCAGAACTTGAGCCAAGTTATATGACGCGCCTTGAAAATGGCAAAGTTGATCCTTCCCTCAGCACCATCTGTGCGCTGGCCAGCGCACTGGATGTAGACCCCTGCGAATTGATTACTACAGTTTGATCTCCTTCTAGCGGAAGTTATCCTGATTGATTACTGCTCATAACAAGTCACATAATATTGCAAGGGTGTAAACCCCTGCACTTCATTAATTCTTTTACGGTTACCATCTATCAGTATCGTTTTATTATGCCCTTTCGCGGGCAAAAAATCGCCGTCTACAGTCATCGTAATGGTTATCAAACTGGCTATATCCTTATCTATAGCCGCTATACTCTCAACAAAGCGCTCAACAATCACTAAAATTTCTTCATTTTTTTCCATTGGGGAACCCTAATTTTTAGTGAATATAAGCCATTTAAATATATTGTACAATAGTGCTAGTATTTTAGTGCTTTGTCTGTGAGAGGCTATTTATCATTTTAATATCCAAGAAATTATTTTTTAAATGATATTATCATTTAATGTAAAAATTACTGATTGTAAATATGTAATGGAAATTCAACCGTATTTACCACTATTGAAAATAATTGTTTTTCATTTTTAAAGAAATAAATAACATTCAACCATTTTAACCTTAAGCAATGACAACAGAAGCAAATATTAACATCACCAAAGAAAACGGGAAAATCACAGCCATTTCGGTTCTAATGCCAATTTGGACCAAGTGGAATGATTTCGGTCATTTATCTATCCAAATTCCCTTGTTGGGTTTGGAAGCTTTAGCACAAAATGATGAAGATGCCGAAGTGGCTATCGAAGAAGCGACAATATCTTTTTGTGTAATTGCAGAGAAATTTGGCGGGGGAAAAGAAAAGGAATTAGAGGTATTAGGATGGAAATCAATTACCAATAGCCAATTAGAGTACGATATAGATCATGGAGACATTCTTCTCCAGGGCATTTTTAAAGCATGTGATAATTATGTAAATCCACATTTGAAATTAGAATTAGCAGCTTAAATAAATGTTATGGCAGCCCCATTCTATCCAACTGTGGATACAAATTTTTTATTACAATGTGCACGTGAAACAGATAAGCTTGACGAAAATGGAATATTAAGAACAGGTAGGAGAATCAGCTTTATTAAATGATATAACAAAGGCAAGGATGTTGGGTCCATGCCTTTGTTTTTTAACGTTAAATCAAATCTTATTCAAACTCGGGAACATTTTGCCTGAGCCTCAAGGTCGATATCAAAAAATAGACACTCGCCAGGATCATCAGGAAAATTCCTCCCAGTCCCAGCTTAAAAAATGTCTTGATACCAATCAGGGAATTGGCGCTCGCAATAAACGAGGAAATGGCAATGATTACACCGAGGGTTGCGACAATGATTGCTAACTTTTTCATTCTCAATATGGTTAGGATAGTAAAAAATGATATAACATTATGGTTATATCTATAGGTTTTCCGATGTATGAAATTAATATTTATCCCTCGATTTTTCTAATCCTATCTGGAAATTATTCTTCTACTGCCTTAATACCTGTTTGCGTAAAGATGATCTTATGTTGTTTGTATAAACTACCGGTAGTCATCTTAAACGTCTTCTTACTCATACCAAAAAACGCCTGGATTTCTTCAGGGGTAGATTTATCGTGGTAAGGCAGGTAACCATTATTTTCTTGCAATAATCGCAGGATTTTTTCGCCTTCATCCTCTACACGTTTGTATCCTGGCTGTCCTAATGCCACATCTATTTTATCTCCCTTCACGCTTTTTATAAACCCTTTCAATTTATCACCAATATCCACAGGACGGAAAATATCGCTGAAATGCAGGATACCCGTATGTGTATTGTTGACAATTACCACGTAACCAATTTCTGTACGGCGATAGATGATCAGATCTACATTATCTTTTTCATTCAGCTCAATGTTTTCATTGCTGAGTGTAGATTCAATACGCTCGGTGGCGGCTACACGACCTGTCATCTCATCCAGGTAAATCTTTACCAGGTATTCTTGCCCAGGTACCATTTTACTCATCTGCTGGCTGGTAGGAACGAAAATGTCCTTCATCAGGCCCCAGTTGAGGAATGCGCCCTGGTGGGTAGTGCTCACTGCTTTCAGGTTGACGATATCTCCTACAACACCAAAAGGCTTCTGCGTTGTCGCGATCAGCCTGTTTTCTGAATCATGATAGATAAAAACCTTCAGCTCATCGCCTACTTTGGTGCCTGCGGGTACAAACCGGGTAGGCAACAGGATTTCCTGATCTACAGCTTCCAGGTATACACCAAAATCAGCTTTTTTCTTTACACGCAGCAAATTGAATTCACCTACTCTTACCATAATTATTATTAGTTAGCGGGTGCAAGTTACTTATAGATTACCGGATTGCGAGAATCATATTCTGCTTACTTTTGTAACAATCAGATAAAAATCTGGTTTAATACCTGAAATTCCAACAAATACCAACCAAACCATTCTTATGACGATTTTATCATTTACCCTAATCCTTTTAGTGGGGGCATTCCTCGCGGGAATGTTGGGGTCGCTCACCGGCCTTGGTGGCGGTGTAGTCATTATTCCTTTGCTAACCCTCGTATTTCACACCGATATACGTTATGCTATCGGAACTGCACTTATTGCGGCTATCGCTACATCTTCCGGATCTGCTTCTGCCTATGTAAAAGAAGGTATTACCAACATCCGCCTGGGAATGTTCCTGGAAATAGCTACTACCACCGGCGCTGTTATAGGCGCACTGATAGCCGTGTTTATGCCCACCAATGTAGTGGCCATCATATTCGGTCTGGTGCTGATTTTCACGGCATTAATGTCCTTTAAACCTAAAAAAGAATATGTAACAGACGAGGATACCAGCGAACTAGCCAGAAAACTACGCTTAAACGGCGCTTATCCAACTCCTACAGGCCCGGTGCCTTACACCGTGCACCGTGTAGCTGGCGGTTACTTTATGATGATGTTTGCTGGTATTATGTCCGGTCTTCTCGGCATAGGCAGCGGGGCTCTCAAAGTGTTGGCTATGGACAATATCATGCGTATTCCTTTTAAAGTATCTACCACCACCAGCAACTTCATGATTGGTGTTACGGCCGCCGCCAGCGCAGTAGTATACCTGCAACGCGGTTATATCTCCCCGGGACTTTGCCTTCCTGTGGTGATAGGCGTATTGGCAGGGGCTTTCGGCGGATCGAGGTTACTGGTAAAAGCAAATGTAAAACGACTTCGTTTAGTCTTTAGCGTAGTCATCAGCCTGCTCGCTATCCAGATGATTTACAATGGTTACACCGGAAAACTCTGATACCATGAAGCAACTATTTTCAAAGAATTACTGGGCCGACAAGGATATTCAGTTGATGATCGGAAAACAATTACGTTTAGGCGTGATCATGTCCAGCACATTGGTTTTAATAGGCGGCATTATCTACCTGTATCGGCATGGGGCTGAAATGCCTTCCTATAGGGAGTTTACGGGAGTTCGTGCAGGCCTCGATAGCTTTGCTGGCATTATCCATGGCGTTCGTGGTATCCACGGAATGGAAATCATTCAGTTGGGCGTTGTTTGCCTGATTGCTACACCTATTCTTCGTGTAGCCTTATCCGTATTTGCATTTTTATTAGAGAAAGATTACTTGTACGTTGTCCTTACATTGATCGTATTAGGTGTGATACTCTTCAGCATGCTGGGAGATCTGGCCGGATAATCATCTTCATAAAATAACAGCAGCCTGCAAAAGTGATGAGATATTCACTTCTGCAGGCTGCCGCTTTTTTAAGCAAAACTATTACAACCAACCTTGGTTCTGACCATACGCCGGCCCTGTGGTAACGGCATTGATCTGATCTAAAGGAATTGGACGCAGCAAATGTTTAGGACTTTGGAAATTCGCTCTGCAATCCGGTGTATGCTTCTTGATGCGTGTTTCTAACTGTCCGGTACGTACGAGGTCCAGCCAACGGACATTTTCACCTGCCAGCTCTCTGGAACGTTCATCCAGTATGAAGTCGAGATTTAGGTCTGCCACTGTAATATCCATGGCTGCTTTGTTACCATTAGGATAGGCGGCCCTTTCCCTGACTGCATTCACTAACGGTACTGCGTCGGCAGCGCGGCCATCCATCACCAGGGCTTCTGCTGCTACCAGGTAAGTTTCCGCTAGCCTATAAGCGATAATAGGCCTGATTGAAGGCGCATTCATATCTGCACGCTTAGTATCTTGATATTTGCTCAAAGCTGGCCCCATACGAGGATTATATTGAGAAGACGGTATCAGCGTGTACGGCGCTGCTGCTATCTGTGCCGCGCTACGAGGGCCTTGGGGGAGATAGATAGCGGTATCGCCCAGTTTAAATTTAGGTCCGCCAGCCACGGCTCCTGCTGGAGCTCCCGCTGGCAAAGGAGTAGGCCATTTAGGAATGCTGCTCGCATTATTGCAATACCAAACTGTCTGGAAGGTTTTGCTAAAGCGGGAATCATTGACACGCTCCTTGAAAATAGTATCTATCAGCCACAAGGTAGGAATCGTTCTGATATAGGGCCTGCCATCTGCGATATCACGTTGCATACCATCCACTTTTTCATACTGAGGTACAAAAAGATGTACGAGCATATTATCAGGCGTGCGGTTATCCTGATTGGGAGATCCATTGTAAGCCAGACTGGACGTATGTTGCACGGCCCATAATACTTCTGTACTGTTTTCATTTCCTTCTGCAAATACACTTGCAAAATCTGGTAATAACGCCAGCCCGTTAGCACCTGCATTATTAATGACATCCAATGCTGTCGTATAGGCGTCATGGTAGTCGGTAGCCTGTTTAGCCTTACTGCCGGCGCGTGTCAGATAAACTTTCGCCAAGAGGTGCTGCGCAGCTACCGCCGTAGCGCGACCTGGATCTACTCCTTTCGCGCGTGGACTCAAAGGCAAATCTGTAATCGCATCTTTTAAGTCTTGAACGATTACATTGTATACATCCGCCATGGGATCACGTTTTGCAGCTGTAGAGGGGGCTGCATTGAAGGCAGTGTTCAAGGTTACATCTCCCCAAAGCTGTACCAACACAAAATAATAATTTGCACGGAGGAACTTCGCTTCTGCTACCATTCTCTTCTTCACATCATCCTTAATTCCTGTTACATCTTTTGAATACTGAATCACCGCATTACAAGTATTAATGTAGGTGTAACAGTTATTCCATAATGAAGTGCCTTTACCATCAGTGGATTGATAAGAAGGTGCTAACAGGAACATATCTTTGTTACCATCGTTGCCACGCATGAATTCATCTGTTGCGGGTGTAGTCATAGAGAAGTAATCTTCACAACCCCAAATAGTGCGCGTGCCTGCGTAAGAGGCATCCAATGCGGCATTTAATCCTTGTGTAGATTTATAGAAATCAGGCGTGAGTACAGCGTGTGGTTTTTCTTCCAGCATTTTTTTACATCCGCTGAAAATAATACCAGTAGCCAGTATGCAGATGCTGTATAATAGTTTCTTCATAAAAAACGCTTTAAAAATTATAAAGTAAGATTTACCCCAAAAATCATAGACCAGGTACCAGGCGTATCTGCGTTGATGTTACCTGCTGATTCAGGATCTACGCCATGATATTTATTCCTATACTGTGAAAACAGGATCAGCGGATCTTGCGCGGTAGCGTATACGCGTAGTGATTTTGCTTTCAGGCGTTGTACAAAAGATTGTGGTACGTTGTAACCGAGACTGAGACTACGGACTTTCAGGAAGGAACCGTTGATATAACCCAGTGTTGTATTGTACTGTGTTTGGGTAGATGAATTATTTGGTTTTGGATAATAGTTTTCACCGCTGCCTGGCGTCCAGTAGTGCACGTTCAGGTTATTGTAATTTCCCTGGAAGGTATTGGCAAAACCGCCACCATAGAGTTTACTATTCAGTAATCCGCCAACTCTTGCAAAAACAACTACGGTAAAATCAAATCCCTTGTAGCTGAAACGGTTGGTCATACCACCTTCCCATTTAGGTTGTGCGCTACCAATAATTGTTTTGTCTGCCGCGCTGAAAGTACTGTCTCCATTAACATCAGCCACACGAATATTTCCGATAACAGAAGTAGGGCCGGTTACATTTTGCTTGTAAGCCAGTGCTGTAGCAGAATCTAGCTTGTTGTCCTGCCAGATACCTACACGCTTATAATCGTAGTACACACCAATAGGTTGGCCTACAAACCAGCCATTGGCAAGGTCTTGCTGGATACCATTGTATAGTTGTGTAATTTTTCCTCGGTTCATATACCAGTTCAAATCTGTTGTCCAGTTGAAACCATTGGCTGTCTTGGATTGTACATTAACGGTGGCGATGTGAACTTCAACGCCTTTGTTTTCTGTTTTACCTACGTTTACGAGCACATTCCCTGGGATACCGCTGGTACCGGGAAGTTTCTGTGGTAATAAGAGGTTACTGGTTTGTTGAATGTAAGCATCTACACTACCGGTAATTCTATTGTTGAATAGTCCGAAATCAAGACCAGCATTGGATGTGGTGGTATACTCCCATTGCAGTTTCATATTAGGGGCGGTATTGAGATAGGCTCCGGTAACATTGGTACTGCCGTAGTTATAGTTGATCGCTGTAAGTGAACCTTTTGTTTGATAAGGATCAATCGCGGTATTTCCAGTACGTCCATAACTCATACGCAGCTTGAGATTGGAAAAGGTCTGTGAGTTTTTTGCCCATGGCTCCTGGATAATATTCCAGCTTACCGCTGCAGATGGAAAACCCTTGAACTGAGTACCTGGCGCGAGTCTGGAGCTGCCGTCGGAGCGCATGGTAAGCGTAACGAGATATCTGTCGTCGTAACTATAGAACAATCTACCCATATACGAAATGATATCCCACTTAGGGTCAGTACCACTGCCAGAAAGGTTGGAGCCATATTGTGCATTGGCATATTCCAGGTTATCATACAGTAGATTACTGTTGTTATATTTTGTATTACGGGCATTTGATTCCTGCACACTATATAATCCGGTGAGATTAAAACGATGTTTGCGAATAGTTTTATCGTAGTACAAGAGGTTTTCTATAGTAAAGCTGGTGCTTTGTCCATAGTTGGTTTCGCTGGTATTCAGTCCTCCAAGGTTGTTTGAAGTTTTACTGGCGTAGAAATTACCATAGTTATCGTTTTTAATTTCTGCGCCGGCGTTCAATCTATATTTTAATCCAGGGATGATGTTCACATCGAGATAGGCCGTGGTAAATGTTCCGGTTCTTTTTCTTCTTTCTACCACAGCGCCTGGAATAAAGTTGGACAGCGGGTTCCAGATCTGCGCGGCGCTGCCGGCAACGAAGTCATTGATGATAGCGCCGGTGCTGTCAAATGCAGGCGCCATAGGGCTTGCGCGAAGTACTTGCCCCATAGGATTGGCGTTTTCTCCAATGGTGGTAGAAAAGTTGTTGAGTGAACTTAATCCTACTTTGAAAATTTTATTGATCTGATGATCTACACTGATCCTGGCAGAAAATCTTTCGAAAGATTGACCTGGATAAACGCCTGTCTCTTTATAATATCCTCCGGAGATGCTGAACTGTGTACGTTCATTACCACCTGAAATACCAATCTGGTGGTTGGTTTGCAGGCCTGTCCGATATACGAGGTCTTGCCAGTCTGTGTTGCGGCCTTTTGCCAAGCCATCTCTTTCTATCGCATCAAATCCATCGAGCATAATTTTAGGATCATTTGGACTGCTGTATTTCACGTTATCTGCATTATACAATGCCCATTTTTTGAGTCCTGCGTATTGTTCAGAATTCATGAGGTCATACTTACCAGAAGGTTTTACAAAGCCCGCATATCCGCCATAGGTAATGGTGGTGCCGCCTGCGCTGCCATGTTTGGTAGTGACGATAATAACGCCGTTAGCACCGCGTGAACCATAGATCGCAGTGGCAGAGGCGTCTTTGAGTACTTGTATGGAGCTTACATCATCGGGGTTTATATCGTTGATGTCGCCGTTGAATGGAATACCATCAACAACAAACAGTGGCGCGTTGGTAGCTCTGATAGATCTGCTGCCACGCACCAGGATGGTTGGTTTTGCACCAGGTTTACTATTGCCGCCGCTTTTTTGAATATCGATACCAGCGCCTTGTCCTTTCAGTGCCTGGCTTAAGTTGGCTGCTGGTACATCTCTTAAGGCCTGCGCATTGATGGATGTTATAGAGCCTGTCAGATCAGATCTTTTTTGCGTACCATATCCTACTACCACTACCTCATTCAATTCACCTTTATTGGCGTTGAGTTGAATGTTGAGATGTGGCATATCGGTATTACCAATTTCTATTTCTTTAGTAAGAAAGCCGGTGTAGGTAATTCTTAAGAAAGTGTGTGAAGGTGCGGTGAGAGAAAAGGTTCCGTCTACGGTGGTGGTGGTTCCTTTGGTGGTACCTCTTATCACTACGTTTGCACCGGGCAGAGGTTCGCCGTTTTGAGAAGTAATGCGGCCGTGGATGTTGACGGTATTTTGTGCGTATAACGTTGATGGGTATACGCAAATTAATAAGAGTAAAATGTACCAGTATTTTTTGATACCAGGTGGAATGCATCTCCTGTAGGAGTGGAGTGATTTCATAACGTTTGATTTTTTGTGTGGATGATAAATGGTTGATGTATTTGCCGGAAACAGGTTTGCTGGTTACGGGCAATAGGCTGTCGGGCTGCGGTTTTACGCAGCCTTGGGTAATGTGGTAATATGGTTATACTATTGCTTTGTTACAGCGTTTTCAGGTACACTGCTGTCGGTTGTCACGGTCAGATTTTTTGAAATAACAATACCTCCGCTTTTAACGCCACTCAAGTGTAAAAAGGTTTTCTTGTTGTCGGGGAGCGTAATGTTTTTTATCTGCACATTATTCGCATCTGAAATTTTTGCTACAGGTTCGTTTCCCCCGCTGGCAGGGATTTTCCACTTGCTGATCGTTATATTAGCCAGATCATAACCAATAATAGCTGGTCTTTCATCTGTTTTATCTGAAGTAAATACAATGTTATTGAAACGGATATTCGCTACATGTCTTACATAAAGACCGTAGGCGGGAATGATCTTTCCAAACATTTTTATTTCCGGGTAGTCGGCGGTCTTCTCTTCTAATACTATGCCTGCATCTGCTGCTGTGCCGGTACCAGGTACATTGATATGAATATTTTCAAGGGTAACGTTGGCAATATAATGATCAGGGATACCAGAAATGAGCATGCCTGTCCAGGTGCCGGTTTTTACTTTTACATTTTTGATGCTTACATTGGTAATGGTACCGGTAGGTTGTTTGGTATCGCCATCACGGAAGGTTTTGAGCCTGGCTCCTAATCGCATGATGATGGGCATGTTCACACTATCCATGTCTATATCTGCGATGTCTATTTTATTAATATGTGAGCCATCTACAGAAAATATTTTTATGCCACCTTCTCTTGCATAGATGACTTTAATATTTTTCACCAGAATTTCTTCGAAGTTGCCTGCAGATTCAGTACCGAATTTAATGGCGCCTTCGCCGGTATTGATACGGACATTGCTGACTAATACTTTTCTACATGGGAATGGACTGGTGGTTTTAAAACAGATAGCATCATCGCCGCTGTTGATATCACAGTCTTGTATAATTACTTTTTCGCAGCAGTCTATATCGATACCATCATTGTTTCCGAGGCCACGGCTGAAGATCCTGAGATCTTTTGCCTGAATGTTTTTGCAACGGAAGAAGTGAAGAGTCCAGGCGGTGGGAGCGGTCAGCATAACACCTTTCATCGCTACATCTTCACAGCGTACGAACCTGATGAGGAAGGGGCGGCGTTGATGTCCGCCGGAAGCATAAACTAGTTTTCCTTGTCCGTCAATGGTGCCTTTGCCGGTGATGCCTGTATGTTGAATATCTACTGCACCAATGAGTGCGTATCCCATTTGTTGTCCCAGTCCGTCTTTGAAGCCATCAATTACCTGATAGTCTTTGATATCAGTGCTTCCCAGCAGCGTGGCGTTTTCATCCAGCTGTAGGGTGACATTGCTTTTAAGCAGAATAGTGCCAGTGAGCCACTTTCCTGCGGGCACTTGCACGATGCCACCACCAAGCGCAGTACAGCTGTCTATCGCATGTTGGATAGCCGTGGTGTTTAGCGTGTGTCCGTCGCCGTTAGCACCAGTAGTAGCAATATTAATGGTGATGGGGAGCTTGGGAGTAGCCTGTACCGCAAGCAATGCTGTGCAAAATAATATCAGGGTGGATAGGTAGGTTTTCAACATAACTATAAATTAAGAAAAAATGGGCAACGAGCACTTTTTGCGGTTACCCATTTGGTACTTATAGAGTAGTGGATTCTACTTTGATAACAGAGGCGATGTTATCTGGTGCGGTAGCCGGAAGGTTTACCACCAGTGCATCTCCGTCTGTGCTGGTTGTCAGGGAGGTTCCATTGGCAAGCAGGGAAGCTTTGCTGACTTTATTTTTCAATCCTGGCACTACCAGTTTACCATTTGCCGGCCAGTTGAAAACGGACAGGTAATAAATGGTTTTCTTGCCTGCTGTTTTTTGTGTGCAGCGGCCCCAGTCGAGGGCTGGCAGGCTACTTCCTGAAGTACCGTAGATGGCTTCGCCGTTTACTTTCATCCATTTGCCGATACCAGCGAGCGATTCGATGGTAGGCTCAGGGAAGGTACCTTCAGCGGTAGGGCCTACGTTGAGCAGATAGTTACCATTTTTAGAAGCGATATCGATCAGGTTACGCACCAGTGTTTCTGTGCTTTTCCATTTGTGGTCCCAGCTTTTGAAGCCCCAGGTGCCGTTCATGGTCATACAGGTTTCCCAGTCACGGCCATCGAGTTCTTCTTTGGTAGGGATTTTCTGCTCTGGAGTTTTATAATCTCCCGGGAAATTCGGGCGTTTCAGTCGGTCGTTGGTAATGATATTAGGTTGGATTTTCAATACGTCCTGTAATTTCTGGGCGTATTCATCTGTCATATTGGTAGGTGTATCCCACCAGAGTACGGCTACGTCGCCATAGTTGGTGAGCAGTTCTTTTACTTGTGGTACGGCTACTTTATCGATGTATTCAGACATGGTAGCAGTGGTTTGAGCTGGGTCCCAATGGCCGCTGTTTGCTTGTGTATAAGCATCGATGCGGGCGGAGTCTGGGTTAGGCCAACCTTCTGACGCTACTTTACGAGCAGCTGCGCCGCCTGGGTTATTCCAGTCTTGTGCCTGTGAATAATAGAATCCCAGTTTGATACCATATTTTTTACATGCAGTGGCGAGTTGTTTCAATACATCTTTACCATACGGTGTGGCATCTACGATATTGAATTTGCTGGCATTGGATTTAAACATGGCAAATCCGTCGTGGTGTTTGGCGGTGATGACGATATATTTCATACCGGCATCTTTGGCCATTTTCACCCATGCATCTGCATCATATTGAATAGGATTGAATTGTTTGGCATACTGTTGATATTCTGCAACAGGAATTTTTGCGCGGTTCATGATCCATTCGCCGCCACGTTGTACCTGTTGGCCTTTGTACATTCCCGCAGGCACGGCATAGTCGCCCCAGTGGATAAACATGCCAAACCTGGCTTCTCTCCACCATTTCATATGTTGGTCATGTGCGGCATTGGTTGTAACGGAGGCTGCTGCTTTGACGGGTGTCTGGGCATAAAGGCCGGAATAAACAGCTAGCATGGCTGCCAGACAGCAGGTAAGTTTCTTCATAATGGAATTCTTTTTTAGTTCTTTGCAATCGTTTGCATGATTCTTGAAAAAAATAAGCGTTAAACGCTTAATGAATGGAACTACTGGTGCTATAAAACGATTGCAGGATTAAAAATCCATAATATTTTGGATTGAAGCTGACTTGATTTTGCTTTAAGCAGGTATTTTTTTCACAAGGACAAAAAAAAGCTATCTCCTGTTTAGAGAGATAGCTTTTTATATTACGCTGCGTGGCTGCTGTTAAGCAGTTTCCATTTGTTTCAATTCCAGTACGTTAGTCGTCCATTTACGGAGTTTCAGTGTCAGCTCAGGATTATTGAGCAGAGACTGTCCGTAAGAAGGAATCATTGTTTTGAGTTTAGTCTGCCATTCTTCTGTTTCCAGTTCTTCCTTGAAGCAGCGTTTAAGGAGGTTGAGCATGATTGATACGGCGGTAGATGCACCAGGAGAAGCACCGAGGAGAGCAGCGATAGAGCCATCGGCCGCGCTAACTACTTCGGTACCAAATTCGAGGATACCACCATGTTCAGGATCTTTCTTAATTACCTGTACGCGCTGACCAGCGATTTCCAGTTCCCAGTCTTTCATTTCTGCATCCGGGAAATATTCGCGGAGAGCTTCGAGTCTGTCTTCTGGTTTCTGGCGTACCTGTGCGATGAGGTATTTGGTCAGTGGAATGTTATCAAGGCCGGCAGACACCATTGGGTGAATGTTGTTGGCTTTGATAGACATTGGGAGATCGAATATAGAGCCGTTTTTCAGGAATTTGGTGGAGAAGCCGGCGTATGGTCCGAACAGCAGTGCTTTTTGACCATCGATCATACGGGTGTCGAGGTGTGGCACTGACATTGGCGGTGCGCCTACAGAAGCTTTACCATAAACTTTAGCCTGGTGACGAGCAATAATTTCAGGGTTGTTGCAACGCAGCCATTGACCACTAACCGGGAAGCCACCAAAGCCTTTACCTTCAGGGATACCGGATTTTTCCAGCAGTGGAAGGGAACCACCACCAGCGCCAATGAATACGAATTTAGCTCTAAGGGTATTTTTTTCGCGGGTATCGCGGTTTTTTACTTTTATCTGCCAGAGGCCATCATCTGTTTTTTTCAGATCACGGACATCATGGTTGAAGTGTAGGGAAACGCCTTCCATTTGCTGGAGGTGTTTGAAGAGCGCACGGGTCAGCGCACCGAAGTTTACGTCGGTACCCATTTCCATGTGAGTAGCAGCTACTTTCTGTTGAGGGTCGCGGTTTTGCATAACCAGCGGCATCCAATCGCGCAGTTGCTGATGATCTTCAGCGTATTCCATACCCTGAAAGAGGTGACATTGTTGAAGGGATTTGTAACGCTTTCGCAGGTACTCCACATTTTCCTCACCCCATACAAAGCTCATATGAGGAATACTTTGTATAAATTCCTGAGGATGGGAAACGATGTTGTTTTCTACCAGGTAGGACCAAAATTGACGGGAAACTTCAAACTGCTCAGCAATGTTCACAGCTTTCTTAATTTCAACGGACCCGTCAGGCTTCTGTGGAGTATAGTTCAACTCACAGAATGCGGAGTGACCAGTACCTGCATTGTTCCACGCATCGGAACTTTCGGCTGCAGCTACATCGAGTCTCTCATAAATGGCGATGGTCAGTTCCGGTTCTAACTCCTTCAGGAGCATCCCAAGGGTGGCGCTCATAATGCCTGCGCCTATTAAAACCACATCCGGACCTGTTTCAGACGTACTCTTGCTTCTAAACATAACCCCTATTTAATTCGAGGTGCAAAGTTACAATACAAACTATTAAGCAGGGCGAATAATCTGCTCCTTTACTCCAATATTAACAATCTGATTACAATTCTTTCTGAATAAATTGAAAGTTTAATATCAATCGTACAGAAGCATACGTTATATTAAAAATAATTATATGTGGCAAATTATTTTCTCAGAAATAGTTTTTTATAAACTTATCTAGCTTAAAATCTACCTTTTTCAAGAGCTGCCTATGAATAAAATGCCGCTTGTTTTATATTTATGTTAACCCTGACAGCAACCCTTTAAATCCATTTTCAACCATTATATTTTTATACCCATGATGAACAGAAGAGACTTCCTCAGCGGCATGTCAGCAGCGGTAATTATATCCGCCTGCGGAAAATTTGCCAAAGCTGCCACTAAACAGCAATTCGATAGTAAAACCATATTCAGGTTCGCCATTGGCTCCGATTGGCACTATGGAGAGCCTAATACACCTTATGAACAGTATTTCCTGGACCTGAAAAAAGCATTTGATGCAGTGCATCAGCAAACTCCTTGCGACTGCTTTATCCTCAACGGAGATGTTATCCACAATGAACCTACCTTGCTGGACCCTGCAGTGAAACTCTTTAAAACCATTCACCCTACTGTATTTGCAACCCGTGGTAATCACGACAGGGTAACTGATGCCAGCTGGGAAAAAAACTGGGGCTTCCCGCTCAACTTTGAAAAGAAGATCAAGAATCAGGTACTCCTCTTTGGAGATACAAGCAACCTGGCAGGAGATTTCCTTACGCCAAACGTAGCCTGGTTTGCCCAAAAACTTGAAGAACATAAAAACGCCCAAAACATCTTTATATTCTTACATATCACGCCGGTTAAATGGACGGAATTCGGCGCGTCCTCTCCTGAGTTTGCCAGTCTGATTAAAAAATACCCTAATGTGAAAGCCATCTTCAACGGCCACGATCATGACCAGGATAGCGTGAAGTTGCTGGAAGACACTATTCCATTCCTGTTTGATAGCCATATTGGTGGGAGCTGGGGTACTAAATATCACGGGTTCAGAATCGTGGAACTGAAGGAAGATAATAGCATGCTGACCTATATGATGAATCCATACGAGCGCTTCAATGAATATACTCGTAAGGCTGTGGCTGTCAAATAATTGTTGATAATAATTGCGGAGAATTCGGCAAAGTGAGTATCTTGAACGATGGAATAACCTGTTTTCATCAATTGTATCATGACACTCGAAGCATTAGAGCAATTACACAACTTTAGATACCCTGCGCTTTATAAACAATTATATGCAGATGGTATGCTCAACTGGGGAACATTCGGACCAGAATGGTATAGCCGTGTATTTCCACAACTGCGCTCGCATCCGCCATTATTGCTTTTCGGCAACGACCTGGAAGTAATAGATGTTCCTGATGTAGCGGCTCTATTGGAAGAAGGAATATTGTTTGCAGATCCTGTACATCGCTTTGTGCCAGTGGCCACCAGCGGCGCCGGCGACTGGTACGCTTTATACTATAATCTTCAGGATGGCGACGATGTACCGGTAGTATTAGTTTGGCATGATTCCAACGAAGCGTGTATCCTTGCCCGTAACCTGCAGGAATTCATTTTTATGCAGATGTTGGAAGCGATTACAGATATGGATACCAATTATCCTGGCCTGATCAGTGCTGTTGATTTTAAAGAGAATTGCCAGCTGTGGCTGAAAAGCCATGCGCCATACCTGACAGCGCGTCAGCAAGAAGTGATTAAAGCTGCTTTTGAAAAAGGTGCACTTACCAACGCAGAACTGCATGATATCTTTGAGCAGGAACTCAGCTTTCAATTAATGGATAGCAGCTTTCCTTATCAGGAAGAAGTGATATAATTACATACTATCGTAAGCAAAAAGGGCTGCCATCGGCAGCCCTTTTTGCTTACGTAAAAGACACGCTAAAAGCGCAAATACTATTCTTTATAAAAATCAATAATCGCACCCCAATACTGATCTATCCAACCTTCCGTGATATCATCAAATGCTTCATCAGGAATATTGGTATGACGTAACTCCACATCTGTACCCTTTTTAGAAGGATGTAAGATAATGGTAACTATAGAAGGATTTTCATCACTGTCTTCACCAAAATACCATTCCTGTACAATCTTTCTGCCTTCTTCAAACTCCAGGTTTTTACCGACAATACTCTCTTCCCATAAAGAAAATTCAGAGCCAGGCTCGGTCGACATCTCCGCTTTTTCTCCACTCCATAACTGAATAGTAGCCGGATTGGTTAATGCTGCATACACTTCCTCTGGCGGAGCCGCAACGGCAAAGTATTTTTTGAAATCTTTCATGTTTTCAATTTGATGGCCCAAAGCTAAGATTTTCCACTCCTACTCCCTTTTTATCTACCTAAAAAAATAAATTAGGCCAAATGTACTAATTGTACAAAACCTCCTTATCTTTGTAGTGTAAAACGGAATAATTATGAAAGCAATCATCATCGGAGCAGGTATTGGTGGCTTATCTACGGCTATCGCGCTGCAACAGAAAGGAATAGACTATGAGATCTTTGACGCTGTACCAGAGAACCGACCGGTAGGGGCCGGCATAATGCTCGGCGGAAATGCCATGACGGTGTATGAACGCCTGGGAATTGGTGAGGCGATCCGCAAGCAATCTATTTTTCCTGAAAATATTTTTATCCGGAACTACAAAGGAAAGACCCTTCAACAGGTGAGTAATGTGTATATCCGTCAACGTTATGGCCAAGGGGCGCATATGATACATCGTGCAGCCTTGCATCATGAATTGATCCTGGCCACAAAGCAGCCGGTGCAGTGGGGGAAGAAGCTGATCAGCATAGAAGATACTGCAGATAGTGTAACGGCATATTTTGAAGATGGTACTTCAGCAACGGGAGATATTCTAATTGGAGCGGATGGTATACGCTCTCTTGTAAGGGAACAATATATCACACACGCGAATTATCGTTATTCCGGCCAAAGCTGCTGGCGTGCGATTATCCCAATGACGCTTTCCAGAGAAGAACAAATTAATGGTGCTGAAGTATGGGGTAATGGCAATGGACTCCGGTCTTCCTATATGCAGGTAAATCAGCAACAGGTATATTTTTGGTTTACGAAGAAAATGCCTGCCAACACACCATTTTCTGATGAAGCGGCTATTACGTTTATACAGAAAGAATTAGCTGTATTTACAGGGAATATGCGTACAGTAGCCGCCGCATTAAAACCTGAAATGTTGATCCGTGGCGACTTGTACGACTTTGAGCCAATAGATACCTGGTATAAAGGCAGAGTAGTTTTATTGGGAGATGCAGCCCATGCTACCACACCCAACCTGGGACAGGGCGCCAGTCAGGCAATAGAAGATGCGCTCATGCTGTCTAACTGTATCGCACAAACGAAAAACTATACAGATGCATTCCGTAGCTACCAGGAGCAACGTATTGCACGTGTACGCAAAGTAGTGGGAATATCCTGGAAGCTGGCGCAAATCACCAACTGGAAAGGCGCTATAGCCACCACTATTCGCGATATGATGGTACGTATGGTGCCTAATAGTATAACACAACAGCAAATGGAGTTTCTCTATAATGTGAAGTGGTAATTTATTGCCGCCACATAAGCAGCGTTGAAGGTATCGGAGAAGTTTTATAGCTTTATTCACTTAATCCACGCGTGCTTATGAAGAACTATTCATTATTCACACTGCTATTGCTGTTGATAACTGCTACCTGTTTTGGGCAGACTGGTCAATGGATCCGAATTAACCAGCTGGGCTATCTGCCTGAAGGGGTGAAAGTGGCTGTATTTGGAGCAAAGGGGACTGTTGTTCCCGCTACGTTCCAGCTGATAGATTCTGCTACGGGCAAAGTAGTTTTTACTGGCAAGTCTGGCAAGGACTTCGGGGCATACGGTCCTTTTTCCAATACGGCCCGACTGGATTTCAGCTCCTGGCATAAAGGAGGTACCTATCGTCTCCAGGCAGCAGATGCGTTTTCTCCCTACTTCAAAATAAATAACGACGTCTATAAAGGTGCAGCCGATTTTTGTCTGCGTTATATGCGCCAGCAACGTAGCTGGTTTAATCCTTTCATGAGGGATTCCTGTCATACCCATGATGGATATACGATGTATGGACCTATGCCCGATAGTTCACACATAGATGTGGCTGGTGGTTGGCATGATGCTACGGACTATTTACAATATGTGACTACCTCTGCAAATGCTACTTATCATTTACTTGCAGCATGGCGTGATTTTCCTGGCGTATTTGGCGACCAATATGCGGCCAATGGGCTACCAGGCAGTAATAAGCGTGCAGACGTGCTGGATGAGGCTAAATGGGGCCTGGATTGGCTGTTGAAAATGCATCCTGCAGACAACATCATGTTCAACCAGATTGCAGACGACAGAGATCATCATGGATTACGATTGCCGGGAGAGGATCCTTTTTATGGAAAAGGATTTGAGCGTCCGGTATATTTCTGTACCGGGCAGCCGCAGGGATTGGGGAAATATAAAAACAATACTACCGGTGTGGCCTCTACGGCGGGCAAGTATGCGAGTGCTTTTGCGTTGGGTGCTACTTTGCTGAAACAAGATGCTGCTTATGCTTCGTTGTTGCGTAACCGTGCTTTGTCTGCCTGGCAGATGGGTGTAAAGCAACCAGGCGTTTGTCAGACAGCCTCTGTTGTTTCCCCTTATATATATGCAGAAGATAACTGGACAGATGATATGGAACTGGCTGCAGCAGCGATCAGTAGGCAGATTCCTGGTCAGCAGTTATTGTCGCAGGGAATCCAGTATGCCCGTCAGGAGAAGGTTACGCCATGGTTGGGAAAAGATACGGCTAATCATTACCAGTGGTATCCGTTTATTAACCTGGGGCATTATGAGCTGGCGAAGCAGTTGAAAGGCGCGGAGCAGCAGGAGATCATTGGTTATTATAAAGATGGTATTCGGCTTGTGTGGGAAAAGGCGCAGAAAAACGCATTCTATAGAGCAATACCATTTATCTGGTGTAGTAATAATTTGACGACCAGTTTTGCTATTCAGTGTTATTGGTATCGGCAGTTGAGCCATGATAACGGCTTTGCGCAACTGGAACAAGCCAATGTAGATTGGTTATTTGGATGTAACCCTTGGGGCACCAGTATGGTATATGGGTTGCCTGCTAACGGGGATACCCCTACGGACCCGCATGCTGCGTTTACGCATCTGGGTAATTTCCCTATAGATGGAGGTTTGGTAGATGGCCCGGTGTATACGGCCATTTACAAAAACCTGATAGGGATCAAATTATCTAAGCCGGATGCTTATGCTGATTTCCAGAGTGACCTGGCGGTATATCATGATGATTTCGGGGATTATAGCACCAACGAACCTACGATGGATGGTACGGCATCTATGGTGTATTTGCTTGCCGCTAAAGCGGCGGAAGGCATGCCTGTGCAGCAACAGGTGCAGGGAGCAGTTATCCGCGGCAACACTCAAAAAAAAACTTTAGCCCTGGTTTTCACTGGTGATGAATTTGCAGATGGTGGAATGGCTATACGTAATACGTTGAAAGATAAACGGGTTCCTGCGTCTTTTTTTCTTACAGGAAGATTTTACCGGCAGAATCCTGCATTGATCAAAGCATTAAAAGCAGATAAGCATTACCTGGGATCTCATTCGGACCAGCATTTATTGTATTGCGACTGGGAAAAGCGGGATAGTTTGTTGGTAACCAGCGCGGAGTTTGACACGGATATTTCTGCGGCATATAAGACTATGGGGAGTTATGGTATTACTAAGAAGGATGCGCCTTATTTTTTACCACCTTATGAATGGTGGAATGATACGATTAGTAGCTGGGCAGGCCTACAGGGGTTGAAGTTGGTGTGTTTCACACCAGGCACGCGTTCCAATGCAGATTATACGTGGCCGGAGATGAAAAATTATGTAGGCAGCGATGAAATTTTCCAATCAATACTCACCTATGATAACATTCAGCCAACCGGATTGAATGGTTTTCTGTTATTAATTCATATAGGTACAGATCCACGTCGTCGGGATAAGTTCTATGATCGTTTACCGGCGTTGATAGATACGCTGAGGGCGCGTGGTTATGCGTTTTCACGGGTTGATGATCTTCTTAAAAACTGAAATCGTGCATAAACCTGCAAAATTTTGCAGGTTTATATTTGGATTCGTGCATTTTTTTGCCGAATTTGACAGAACGAATTCCGATCCATGTTAAAAGAAGAACGCCAGGCATATATCCTTCATCAGGTAAACCTGCATAATAAAGTATTGTCATCCCATCTGAGCGAGCAGATTCAGGTATCAGAAGATACGATCAGGCGTGACCTGACGGAGCTTGCGAAGGAAGGTAAGATATTGAAAGTGCATGGTGGCGCCTTGTCAAACTCATTTCACCAGGGGATAACCTCGAGTGAAGTATATGCTGCGGAGGAAAAACGTACTATAGCAATGAAGGCGGTGACGTTGATCCAGGATGGTATGTTTGTACTTACCACTGGAGGAACAACCATTATAGAACTAGCCAGGATACTACCTTCAGAATTACGCGCAACATTTATTACAGTAAGTTTACCAGCTGCATTTGAATATGCCAACCATCCGAATATAGAAGTCATTGTTATTGGTGACAGGCTGGCGAAAGACTCTAAAATAACGGTAGGCGGTGAAGCCATTACCAAAATCATGAATATCCGTGCGGACTTATGTTTCCTGGGCGTGAATGCGATCGATGCCGATGCCGGATTAACAGATAACGACTGGGAAGTAGTGCAGGTAAAGAAGGCGATGATAGCCACGTCGAGAAAGGTCGTTGCCTTATGCATTTCAGAAAAAGTAGATACTACAGATCGTTTGAAGGTCTGTGATGTGGATGATATCGATATTTTAATTACAGAATTACATCCAAAGGCAAAGAAATTACAACCATACAGCAGGAAAGGAGTCAAAATTTTATAATCCTATCTCTTGCCGCTATTCGACTAAATCAGTAACCAAAAGCTTTGCCTGTAAAGGGTTAGGGGAACCACCCATTTATCAACAAGTCTAAATATTTATTATGAAATTGCTCCGATTCAAGCGAGCAGCGTGTCCGCGCTCCATGTTGCTCTTTCTACTGCTCTGCTGTGTGTCCCTGGCAGCTTCCGCGCAAAGTACCATTTCCGGTAAGGTGACAGATGATGCAGGTAATCCGCTGCCTGGTATTACTGTAGCGGTTAAAAATACTTCACAGGGTGCTCAAACAGATCCTGCAGGTCATTATTCAATCAGATTGACGCAGCCAGCAGGAACTTATACACTTATTTTCTCCGGTATCGGCTATACGCAACAGCAACAAAACGTAACAGTTGGCGCGTCTGGTACAGCGACACTGAATGCAAAGATGAGTGAGTCTGTATCCAAGCTGGATGAAGTAGTAGTAACTGGTACATCCGCTGGTACCACACGTAAGCAGTTGGGTAGTTACATCAGTTCAGTAAAAGCAGACGCGCTTAATAAAGGTGCTACCAGTAACGTTTTGACAGCACTGCAAGGGAAAACTGCAGGTGCTCAGATCATTCAGAATTCAGGTGATCCTTCTGGTGCTATGTCTGTAAAATTGCGTGGTATTAGTACTATCAGTGGTTCCACAGAGCCGTTGTATATTATTGATGGTGTAATTGTAGATAACAGCACTACCCGTGTTACCAATACAGACCCTAACTATAATAACGGAAATACGCAGGTAGGTAATATTGGTCAGAACAGGCTCGCAGATATTAATCCGGCAGATATTGACCATATCGAAGTGCTGAACGGTGCTGCTGCTGCGGCCATCTACGGTTCCAGGGCAAACGCAGGTGTGGTACAAATCTTCACTAAAAGAGGTACTTCCGGAAAGCCAACAGTCAGCTTCTCTACTGGCCTGACCGTAAACAGCTTACGCAAAGAACTGGATGTAAACGAATCCCCTACCAAGTTTGGTGGCGATCCGCAGGTAACTACCCAGGACCTTATCACCAAACCACTTTCTACCCAGAAAACTAATGTTAACAGGTATAACTACCAGGATTACATTTTCCGCACTGGTGTAGGTACAGATAACAACGTATCTGTAACCGGTGGTTCAGAGAAAACAAAATACTTTGCATCTGCCAGTTACTTCTATAATCAGGGTATCATCAAGAATACTGATTTCCAACGTTATAGCTTCAGACTGAACCTGGACCAGGAAATCACCAAATGGTTAACCTTCAACGGATCTGTAAACTACATCTACAGTAAATCCAACGAAAAACCTGATGGTAATACCTTCTATTCTCCACTCAATTCTATCACCATTATAGGAAACTACTATGATATTCATCAGCGGAATGCGAACGGAGAGCTGATGAAAGTGGGTAACTTTGGCCGTGTAAACCCGGTATCTATTATTGAAGATTTCCGTCAGGGCCAACAGGTAGGTCGTATCATTACAGGCGCAGGCTTATCTATCAAACCAATAAAAAATCTGAGCATTGACTATAAGGTTGGTATCGATAACTATTCTCAGAATGGTTCTACTTACATTCCGGCATATGCCTACTTTGTAAGTCCTTCTTTCTATGGTGGTGGTGCTAACCTTGATCCTACCCAGAATGGTTATGCGAGTACCGCCAATAACGTTTCCTTCATGATCAATCATGATGTGGGTGCTACTTATACGGCAGATATCAACAAAAATTTATCTTCTGTAACGCAGGTAGGTTATTCTTTACAATATCAGAAGATGACATATTCTTTGAGCCAGGGGCGCGGACTTGGTCCGCAGATTCAGTTCCCAAGCAAGGCGATAACACCTATTCCAGGGGATGATCAACGTACAGAGATTTCTATCAATGGTGAATTTATTCAGCAAAACTTCAAGTACCGCGATCATCTGTTCCTGACGGGTGCATTACGTGTGGATGGTTCTTCTGTATTTGGTAAAAGTGAACGTAATCAGCTATACTCCAAATTGAGTGGAAGCTATGTATTATCTGGTGCCGATTACTGGAAAAATTCCAATATCTCTAATTGGTGGACACTCCTGAAATTCAGGGCGGCATATGGTGAGTCAGGGAACCTGACAGGAATCCCAGCGTATGCACGTTATAATACCTATTCAGGTTCTGCATTTATCGGTGCGCTGGCCTTCCAGTCGCCTTCCACCTATACCGATCCGAATGTTAAACCAGAAAGACAGAAAGAGCTGGAATTCGGTACTGATATGTCTTTCTTTGGAGATCGTATAGGCCTTAGCGTTAACTACTACCGTAAAAAGGTACAAGACCTGTTGATCAGCCGTGCGATCGCACCTACCAATGGTTATTCCAATTACCTTTCTAACGTAGGATCTTTACAGAATAATGGCTTTGAAGTTGTATTAAATGCTATTCCCGTTCAGACAAAAGATTTTGAATGGAATATGACAGCGATCTTCAACAGAAACAGAAATAAAGCACTAGATATTGGTGGTTCCTTGTTGGTATTCAATACCATTGGTGGCGCGCCTATCGCCATTGCTAATGGTGAGCCGATAGGTTTCTTCTATGGAACTTTCTTCGCCAGACAAGCAAACGGTGATTTATTGCTGGATGCTAAAGGTATTCCGATCATTGAAAAAGGTGTTCAGAATTCACCGCTAACATATACCGTAGATCGTTCTATGGGTGGTTTACCAGATACACTTGCTACCGTGCTGAACAAAAAAATAGGTGATCCTAATCCAAAATGGACGGGTACATTGACTAATGATTTTAGGTATAAACGTTTCAGTTTACATACACAGTTTGACTTCGTACAGGGAGTGAATGTATTTAATGCAGATTATAGAACGCGACAGGGTGTTGATAATGGAAAAGTAGCAGAAGCAGAAGATTTGGGTAAACTGCCAAGAGGTTGGATTTATGGTGCTTATCAGATTCAGGAATGGAGAGTAGACGATGGATCTTATGTGAAACTGCGTGAGGTTTCATTGAGCTATAACTTTGGAAAAACAGGTGTATTCAGTGACCTGACAGTGAGTGCCGGCGGACGTAACCTGATTTCGTGGGATAATTACAAGGGATATGATCCTGAAGTCAATGCTGCAGGTCAAAGTACCCTATTGCGTGGTATCGACTTCGGAACCGTTCCTATTCCAAGAACCTGGAATGTTGGAGTACGTGCTAAATTCTAAATTCAAAACTGAACAATCATGAAACGCTACATAACACTTTCTTTAATAGGAGCATTAGCATTGGGTTCCTGTTCCAAGAACTTCACGGATCCTTCGGGTCCTTCTTCTACACAGGTATTCCAGACACGTGTAGCCCTCACTGATGCCGCGGTTGGTTTGCAGGCCTGGTATGCTAAAGACAGAAATGGGTTAATCTATAACACCGTTTGTGCAGGTAGTTTACTCACCGGAGAAACATATGTTACCAATGGAGGTAATACCGATGAAGCACAATTAGGTGCCGGTGGATCTAATGTATTAAATACAAACGTAGTAGTAGGTAACCTTTGGAGCGTTACCAACAAAATCATTTTTGACGCCAATAATATTCTTGCGGCAACTCCAAAAGTTGTACCCACGGCGGCTGATGCAAGTGGTATACTTGCTTACGCAGGAATGTTTAAAGCGATGTCTATCGGTATTCAGGGAACTTACTGGACACAAGTGCCTGATACCACCGGCAAACCAGATACTGCTCACTATGATGTTCACTTTATCCCTGCACAGCAGGGTTTTATAAAGGCGGTCGGCATATTGGATAACGCCATCAACGTGGTTACTGCGAATGCACCAAGTACCACCTTTGCTCAGTATGTACCTGCAGGTATTAATCTTTTAAATACACTGTATGCATTAAAAGCACGTTATGCACTTTATGCTGGTCAGTATGATGTTGCATTGGCAGCGGCAGCAAAGGTAGACCTTACTGTAAAATCTACCTTTAATTTCAACACTACTATTACGAACCCAATTTATACGCTGGCTACCTCAACTGGAAATATTTTCCAGGCAGTAGACAGTACAATGGGGTTACCTGTAGGATTCAGGCCGGATGCAGGAGATCAGCGTGTACTATACTATATGCTTCGTAAGGTATCTGGTACAACTGTAACCTGGACTATCAATGGTTATTACAATACCACTACAACGCCGATACCTGTTTATCTGCCAGGCGAAATCACATTGATTAAAGCGGAATGTTATGCACGTAAAGGAGATTTGCCTGATGGATTGACGGAGTTGAATAAAGTGGTAACCAAAGTTCCGGCCAGTGATCCATTTGGTATAGGAGCCGGCCTGGCACCTGTTTCAGCCACTACGCCTGATCAATTGCTGGACCTGATTTATAAACATCGTCGTATCGAGTTGTTTATGGCAGGGCAGGAGCTGATTGATTCGCGTCGTTTCGGACGCCCGGACAGTGAGCGCAGACGTAGTTATTTACCATATCCATTTGTGGAAAGAAATGATAATCCGAATACACCTAATGATCCTTCGTTCTAACCATGCATATGAAAGATCTCTTTGAGTAGAGATCAGTTTTCAGTCTTTGCTTATTTTGCTTGTGAAACAAAAAAAATCCCGGCACCAGCCGGGATTTTTTTATTGTAAGTTATTGTTAGCTTTTGCCAGTGATTGTAGTTTGTCGATTACTTCTGTGATAGCTGCTTCCTGTTTCTTTATCACTCTTTTTCCGAGTATGAACCAGCTGAAGGCCATCCACCCCAAAGCTAGCAGCAGTATGAGTAACCGGACGGTAGTGCTGTAATGGCGGGTATATTCTATCATATATAAACAAACACCAGCAGAAAGTATTAGTATATATAATTTCATGATGGTGGTTTGTAAGAATCTCTGTTTTTCTCTTACCTGGATCATATGTTGCAGGTAATCTACTACTGGTAAATCTGTATGATTATTATTGTTCAACATCTTCATCATACCAGCGGAAGAAAAGAGGAACATGAACATAGCAATGAGCGCCAGTGCTGTTCCTATCCAGGTGGTGATCATAGTAGGTTTGGCGGCTGCTACTACGTAGATGATCCAGGCGCTGGTTAACAGTAATAAGACGCTGCTGCGAATTAACTTACGTCTTATCCCTGTTTGCACCTGGAAGGCTTTTTTCAGAAGCTCTTCTTTTGATGGTGCAGGTGCAGTTCTTTTGCTTTGCCACAACTTTTGCAGTTTATCCTCAACGCTCATAAGACTTAAATTTTTCTGTTAATTTTTCTTTGATCCTGTGAATACGTACACGTACGTTTGATTCTGATAATCCAAGAATGGTGGCTATTTCTGCCTGCTTCACTTCTTCTAGTTCCATGGAGATGATCAGCCTATCTGTTTCATTTAAAGTAGCAATACATTTGTAAAGAAAATTAACTTCATCTTCGTTTACATGATGGCTGATTTCATCGGCTCTATCGACTTCTTTGTTTACAAAGCGGCTGCTTCTTTCTAGTTGTCTAAGACAGTTGTTACAGGCAATCCGGAAGATCCAGGTTCCAATGGAGGCTTCCTGGCGGAAGTTAGGCAGTTGTTGCCAAACAGTGATGAAAGTGTCTTGTGCGATGTCTTTGGCCCAGTCATCATCGTTTACATAACCCATGCATAGTCGGAATACTTTGTCCCAATAATCTGCATAGATATCATCGAATGCTGCCTGTTGTTTAGCGGAGGAATTCGGTGATTTGGTTAAGATACCATTCTTGATCGTCATACATGATAAAGTGTAGACCCTTGGTTGCGTATTTCAGGGTTGCTGTTTTCAGATTTGTATATTGTGACTCGATTGCGGGTTTATAGTTAGCAAATACAGATTCAAACAGAACCAGGGTAGGGATTTTAATTGCTGCAATACTTTGGCGCTGGTCCATATTTGAAAATTCGCAATAGGTGTCAATATACGTTTTTCTGTCAGATTTTACACCCCACATGGCTATATCTGCACGGTGTACGGTATCTACGATCATGCGCTCCAGGTTAGTAATCTGCATTTTATAGAAGGCAGAATCAGACATAGACATAATACGGGCGGCCATTTTGCTGCAATCAGGATGTTCTACTGATTTGAAATTTGGATTGAAGGCAGCGCTCAGGCAAGGCAGTGCATCTATAATAACAGCTTTACTAAACACATCAGGATATTTGGTTGCGAGCATCAAAGCCATACCGCCGCCGAGGCTATGTCCGATAATTACTGGTTTATTAAGTTTGTTTTTACGAACATATGCTACAATTTCATCTGCCCATCTTTCGATGCTAGGGGTACTATCAGCAGGAGCGCCTGCATAACCAGGCATAGTAAATACGTGGCAAGTATAATTTTTATCAAGAGCGGCGGCAGTTTCTTTAAATACATCACCGCTGCAAGTAAATCCAGGGATAAATATAGCGGCTTGTTTTCCTTTTCCTTCCACTTTTACCTGAAGGTTAGAAGTAGTTTGTGCATTAGCAAAAAGGTTCAGGAATAAAGCGCCTAAAGCGAGTATCAGGAAGAGGAAGAATGATTTTTTCATGTTTTTCGTTTTAAATTTCCTTTTAGATACGCGACGTTTCAAAATGTTACAGAAAATTTTAAAATTTTTTTTCGCGCCTGATAATCAATAAAAAAAAAACGCACATGCCAGAGAGGTACATGCGCTTTATTATGAATCTAGGCTGAGAAACGTTATTCGGCTTTTAAATTTTTCACAGGATTGGCAATGGCTGCCTTGATAGCCTGTGTGCCGACAGTTAATAATGTTATAATAATAGCTGTAAGTGCGGACACCAGGAATATCCACCAGCTGATATGTACTCTGTAAGCAAAGCCTTGCAGCCAGTTGTGCATGATATACCATGCCACGGGGCCGGCTATAGCAAAGGCGATGACTACCAGCTTCAGGAATTCTGCTGACAGCATAGTTATTATACTGGCAACACTTGCCCCCAATACTTTCCGCACACTAATTTCTTTGCTACGTTTCTTGGCAGTGAAGGTAGCCAGTCCGAATACTCCTAAACACGCCACAAATATGGTGAGGCCCGCAAATATGGCCAGGATGCGGCCAACATTGGCTTCTGATTTATAGGTGTCTTCAAAACGCTGATCCAGGAAAGAATAGCTAAAAGGTATATCTACATTGAGCTGTTTCCATTCATTTTTCAATGTGGTCAAAAGGCCAGACATGTCGCTGTTATTAGCCTTAATAAGAATATTGCCATAACCCTGGCCCAGCACCATGACCAATGGAGAAATGAGACTGTGCATAGATCTGAAGTGGAAGTCATTGACGATACCAACAACATGATATTCTTTGCCGATGCCTTCATTATTCAGGTGTCTGAAAGTTTTACCTAACACATTCCCTGTCCAGCCCATAGCCCTTATAGTGGACTGATTTATTATTACGCCGGAAGAATCGGTAGAAAAAGAAGGAGAGAAATTACGGCCTGCAGCTATAGTCATGCCCATCACTGGGATATAATGTTCGTCTACTTCATAACAAATCGTTTTTACCTGAGCGCTGGTTCCATTTTCAAAAATGAAGAAGTTATTGTTATAACTAGGTCCGGAAGGTATAAAACCCGAGATAGTGACATCGGCTACCCGGGCATCTTGCTGGATGTTACTACGCAAATGTGCCAAAGTGGTTGGACTGAGCCGGTCGGCCTGGTTGAGAATAATAACCTGATCTTTATTATAACCGAGTTTTTTATGTTGTATATAAGATAACTGTTTATATACGACCACCGTGCTTACCATGAGGGTAATAGAGATAAAGAACTGGAATACTACAAGGCCACTTCTAAGACGGTTACCTTGTTTACCTCCTGGAGTAAAGCTGCGTTTCAGTGCAGCATCGGGTTTAAAGGATGACAGGAACCAGGATGGATAGCTGCCAGCAAAGACACCTACCAGGATAGCAAAAAGGAATAAGCCTGGAATCAGCCAAAACAGGTCATGACCAGAGATATTTAAGTTTCGTTGTGCCAGTTGATTAAACGATGGTAACAGTATAACTGCCAGGATACCCGCCAGTAGTGTTGCTATTAGTGTAATAGCGATGGATTCCAACAGGAATTGCGCCACCAGTCTGATTTTTGGAGCACCCAACACCTTGCGCATGGCCACTTCTTTTACACGGCCTACTGCATTGGCGGTAGTGAGGTTCATGAAGTTGATACAGGCGATGAGGATCATGAACAGTACGATAGCGCCGAAGATATAGATGTATTTAATATCTCCGGATGGCTCTATTTCATCAGGGAAATCAGTGTGCAAATGAATATCTGTTAAGGGTTGCAGGTAGATGCCCACATCATTTCCTGCTGCCCTGAATTCTTTCAGGTTCATATGCATGGCTTGTTGCATTTGTGGGTCCATGTATTTATCCATGATAGCCGGTAGTTTGGCTTGCAGGTGGTGGTAGTCATTGTCGGGACGCAACAGCAAATAGGTTCGATAACCGGAGGTCATCCAGGAATTGGAGGAGGCATCTGCAAAACCGGCCAGAGATCCAATCATATCAAAGTGAAAGTGTGCATTGTCCGGTATATTATTATATACACCTGTTATTCTTACATCCTGGCTTTCATTTTTGAAGTGTAGAATCTGCCCAATTGGGTTTTGATCGCCAAAATATTTGGTAGCTGTGGCTTTTGATATAACGATTGTATTAGGTTCGGTGAGGGCGGTATTGGGATCGCCGCTCAGCAGCGGTATTGTAAATACTTTAAATATGGAGGCATCGGCAAGGGCGAAGTTATTTTCTTCGAAAGATTTCTCTTTATAGTTGACCATCGGTGCACCAACCTGCTTGATACGTACTACTTCCTCTATTTCGGGGCATTCATTTTTCAGGGTTTGGGCTACAGGTGGAAAGACATGAGATTCTTTCATGGTTTCTGTTTTCACATGACCACGGAAGACCACGCGTACGATATCACCGGCTCTTTTATTGAAGCGGTCGTAGCTTAATTCGTGGCTGATATACAATAATATAATCAGGCTGGTGGCTATTCCTATAGCCAGTCCCGTTATATTGATTGCTGTGAAAGCCTTGTTATTCCAGAGGTTACGGAAGGCTATTTTCAGATAATTGTGTATCATGCCAGAAGGAAATCAAAGGAGATGCCGTATTGTATTGATGATGATTATCAATAATTTAGCTGCTCCGGTTCATGGGGATAATGTCCGGTTTTGAGACAACGGTGTTCAAATGCAGACAGGTATCCAGGACTGTTTAAAGTTACATTTTTTAATTTTAGGTAAAAGTGGCACTAATGAAGATATATCAGAAAGGCGTGAGGCTGAGGCCCAGGGCGCGTGGATTTCATCTTATTACGGCAGAAATAATCCAGGCGATGCCGGAGTTGGCGCGTATCCGGATGGGTATGTGCCAGGTGTTTATTCAGCATACTTCTGCGGGATTGACCATTAATGAAAACGCAGATCCTACGGTGCGTGTGGATTTCGAGACTTATTTCAACAAGGTGGTGCCGGAGAATGATCCTGATTATGAGCATGACTATGAAGGATCGGATGATATGCCAGCACATCTGAAAGCCTCTTTGTTGGGGAGTTCTGTGATGATTCCTGTGCATAATGGCCGATTTGCCTTTGGCACCTGGCAGGGTATTTATTTATGTGAACACAGGAATGATGGTGGCGCCAGGAGTCTGGTGATTACGGTATGGGGAGAAGAATAAAGGAGTCCTGATTAATTTTCGTTACGATGAATTTTATAAGCGGCGAGCATGATGAGCAGTGTGCCAGTAGAAACCTGTAGTAGGTCGCGCATGCTCTTCAGGGCTCTGGCAGCGAGTTTGTAGGCTCCTTTTACGGAGATATCCATAATTTGTCCTATCTGTTCATAATCTAATTCTTCGAAATATCTAAGGTATATAATTTCCTTTTGCCGGTTATTTAGCTGGTTGAGGGCATCTGTGAGCTGTTGTTGTTGCGCTTTTACCTGTTCTTTATTAATATATGTTTGTTCGTAAGAGAAGTGCGCGAGGAAGTCGTGTTGTTCTTTATCAAAGGCCACCAGCGTAACATTTCGCCGTGGGCGAAGGCGGTTATAGAGGGTGCTGCGAAGCGCTACAAAGAGGTATGGGCGCAGGTCTACCGTGGCACTGAGGGTTGCTCTGTTTGTCCATAATTTGATGAATAGCTCCTGGATAACGTCTTTTACGAGGTCTTCATCTTGATGGAGGCGAATAGCATATTCGTATAACCGGTCAAAATACCGATCATAAATTTCAGCAAATGCCTGTTCGTTGCTTTGTTGTAATGCTTCCCAGAGCGCAATATCAGATGCAGATGAAAGATCCATGTCCCAACTTCTTCGCATTAAATGTACAAAAAAAATCAGCGTAGCCGTTGGTGGTAGTTGGCTATTATAGTTTTGGCTGATATGATATAAGGATATAAATGCAGTCGTAAAAATATAAAAACAATTGAGTTAAAAATTCATTTAATAAAAATTAAAAAAATTAAAAAAAAGTGGGGTGTTTTGTAAAATCCTTGTGTTCTATTTAAACACGGGACGATTTTTTACATCCTGTGATTGCATTTGTGGTACTAACGAAAATGGATATTGGATAAAGCGTATCATTTATTTTCTAAAGAAGAATTTCTGGAAGATGCGGATTTTCTGGATTGGGTAAAGAATGCCCGGCCGGAAAGCTGTGCCAGGTGGGAATCATGGCAGGCATCGGCACCAGCAAATTTAGTGATAATGCTGGAGGCTAAAGCCATAGTGGAAGGGATTTATAGGCTGGAGCGTATAAAGGCGCCTACTGGATTAAAGTCGGCCATTTGGGATAATATTCTCACAGAAATATCAACAGAAAAAAATATATATCCAATTGCCTCGCGGCCAAAATGGTGGATTTACGCAGCAGCAGCTGTAGTGTTGCCACTAGCCATTGTAGGAGGATTATATAAATATGTCAACAGGACCATCGTTGTTACTTCAGCATATGGAGAAATGGTAAAGGTTACCCTTCCGGATTCTACGCTGGTAACATTAAATGGTAATTCTGTTTTGAGGTATCACCCGTGGAAAGAAGGTAAGCGAGAGGTTTGGTTGGAGGGCGAAGGCCTCTTTAATGTACGGGCAACACACAAGGCATTTCCGTTTATCGCGCATGCCGGAAACATAGATGTAGAAGTATTAGGAACAGTATTCAATATTAAGAGTCGTAGAGAAAAAACCGAAGTTTACCTACAATCAGGTAAGGTCAAGGTAGTATCAAAGGAACGTCAGCAGTCAGTTATTCTGACACCAGAAGACAAAGCCAACTATGATGCAACAAAGCTAACGCTTATCAGAGCTAATCCCGGCAACGAGGCCGCTGTGGCCTGGCTGGGAAATAAAATGCAGCTCAGGAATACCTCTGTTAAAGAAATTATTGAAACATTGCGGGATACATATGGCTATACCATTATCCTCCAAGATTCATCCATTGTCAACCGGTCGACAGAAGGAACACTTTCCCTGGGAAATATCAACACTGTGATATTTGAATTACAGGCGACTTTAGGTGTTACCATCGAAAAGAACAATGATACGCTGACTTTTAAGAATAATAGTCAACGGGGGTATTAAACACTTTTTAAAAACCAAGATCAATGAGGATTTGTACCAGACAAAGCCTACGGGGCTTGCTGTACCTATGCGTACTGTTAGTCACCTGTACCTATGCCAACGCACAGAAGAAAGTGTATTCTGTGAAAGAAGCATTGGACAAGGTAACCAAAATTTATGGCACCACTTTCATGTATGAAAGTTCAGTGGTAAATGGAAAAACAACCACCGTCGATGTAAACACAATCTCCAAACGCCCTGTAGAAGAGGTTTTGAAGGCTGTATTATATCCGGAGTTATATTTCCTGTATGTGAGCAATAATCATTATAATATTGTTCCACGCACTAAGAAAACCATCCAGGATGCAACCCTGTCGCCAGAACTGGCTAAGTACAAAACCTATGATGAAAATGGAAATGTCACACTGACAATTATCCATATTACTGGTATGGTAACGGATGATACAAAGTCGCCGCTGCCAGGTGTTTACGTTCAGACTGAAAGTGGTAAATACTGGGCGGTTACTGATAACAACGGCCGTTATACCATCAACATTCCTAAAGAAACCCCACTGCTGGTTTTCAACTATACCGGTATGGAACGCGAAAGAGTATTGCTGCAAGGCTCTACCCGTAACCTGAATGTAGTAATGAAAAACAAAGTCCTGAATGAAGTGGTAGTTACCGGTTACCAGACACTCTCCAAAGAGCGCGCTACCGGTTCTTTCGCTACTATTAAATCCACCGACTTCGAAAAACGCCGTGTGACCAGCCTTGCACAAGTACTGGAAGGTAACCTGCCAGGTGTGGTGAGCTACAGAGGCGATATCACTATCCGCGGTAAAAGTACTTTCAATGCTACCGACAATCCATTATATGTAATTGATGGTTTCCCTGTTGAAAATACTTATTATAATACCAACGGTACGCTTACAGAAGGTATTCCTAATATCAACCCGGAAGATATTGAAAGCATTACTGTACTGAAAGATGCGGCTGCGGCTTCCATCTATGGCGCCCGCGCAGCAAATGGTGTAGTAGTGGTTACTACTAAAAAAGCAAAATCAGGTAAAGCGCAGCTAAGCTTCTCTGCTGACTACGCGGTATCTCCTAAATATAACCTGGATTATTATAAACGTGCTAACGCCAACGAAGTAATTGACCTGGTGGTAGATTACTATGATAACAATCCATATATTAAAAGTAATCCTGCTGCAGAAGTTACTCGTTTGAGAGATGGTGCTGGTATTGCTACTCCTGCGCTGGACCTGCTCCTGCAAGTGGCTGAAGGTAAGATCACCCGTGCTCAGGCAGATGCACAGCTGGCTGTTATGCGCAGCAAAGGTGGTCAGTATAACCAACAGATTATTGATGAGTTTACACGCCTGAAAACAAACCAACAGTTCAATATGTCTGTGGGTAAGGCAAGTGAATCTAATATCTTCAATCTCTCTGCTACCTATCGTAACTCTCAGGGATATACTAAAACAGATCGTTCCAGCTATCTGGGTGTTAACATGCGTAACTCCACAGATCTTACCAAATGGCTGAAAGCAGATGTGGGTATCTACCTGAACTATACTGATAATAAAGCGCCTGATGGCCAGTCAGACAACGGTTCTCCTACTTCTTACCTGAACAATTTACAGCCGTATGAATCTATTTACGATGCTAACGGCAATGTTACTACCCTTCGCAATAAACAAACTGCTGCAGATAAACTGCTGTATGCAAAGTATAATCTGTATTCTATCGATAGAAATATTGCAGATGAGCTGAATTATAATACGCAGACTACAAAAGGCCTGGATGCAAGAGCTAACCTGCGCCTGAATGCTAAAATTACATCCTGGTTTAACTATGATGTAATGTTCCAGTACGAAAGAAATAACAACAAAACAGAACAACTGCTGAGTCAGAAATCTGCATACATGCATGATATGTTCAACTCTTTCTCTGCGCTGGATACTAAAGGGAACGTAATTTGGAAGCTACCTGTAGGTGATGCATTCAGAAGCATGACTGCTAATACACGTAGCTATACCTTCCGCCAACAGATGAACTTCAATCATACTTTCTCTAAAGTACATGACTTTACTGCGGTGTTAGGTTCTGAAACCCGTGAAGTGAAAGCTAACAGAGATTTCGCTGCTGTATATGGTTATGATCCGCTGACGATGACTTATATGCCAATCAACTCTGCAGACCTTGCAGTGGGCGTGGTAGGTCTGAATACTAAACGCTCTTCACTGAGCGCCGGTAGTCTGAACAGCTTCAGAGAAAATACAAACAGGTATTTTTCTTTCTATGGTAACTTCGGCTATACTTATGATGATAAGTACCTGTTATCAGGAAGTATGCGTTACGACCTTTCTAACCTCTTTGGTACTAACCCTAGATATCAATATCGTCCTCTATGGTCAATAGGTGGTGGCTGGATTATGACTAAAGAAAACTTTATGTCTGGCCTTACCTGGTTAAATATGCTGAAATTGAGAGCTTCCTACGGTATCAACGGTAACGTTGCTAAGAACGCAGGTCCTTTCATGGTGGCAACTTACGGTGTAAGCTCACTGACAGGAAATATGAGTGGTAGTATTTATACACCACCAAATCCAAACCTGCGCTGGGAAAAAACTACTTCCAGCAACATCGGTTTCGACTTTGCTGTATTGAAAAACAGGTTGTCTGGTACTATGGATTTCTATGTTAGAAATAGTAATGACCTGCTGGCGAGCAAAACAATTGATCCTGCATTAGGCTTCACTACTGCTTATGTGAATAACGGTGCAATGCAGAACAAGGGTGTAGAACTCTCTTTAAGAGGAAATGTAATGAGAAATCGCAACCTGAACTGGGATATCACCGTGAATAACTCCTTCAACAAGAACACTGTTACCCGTGTGGATTATACGCCGAAAATGGCGTCCGATCTGGTTCCTAACGTAAGTGGTTATTATGTTACCGGTGATCCTTACCAAAGTGTATATGGCTACTACTATGCAGGACTGACTAACACCGGCGAACCACAAATCATCGGTGCAGACGGTAAAGCAACTGATAAAAATATCACTGCTGTAAACGTAGTTCATAACCTGGGTACTTATGTTCCTAAATATTCTGGCGCATTAATCAACAACGTTAGCTATAAACAATTCGACCTGTCTGTAATGTTCGTGTATAATGCCGGACATGTGATGAGAGTGGAAGTACCTTATATGAACGGCAGTTTCCCTTCTGGTACACCAATGGCAGGTATCTCCAATGCATGGAAGCAACCAGGCGACGAGCTGACTACCAATATTCCAAAAATCAACTGGGAATATACACCTAGCAATAATTACCGTAATGGTTACTGGTTATACAGTGATGCTAACGTGAAAAGCGCTTCTTTCATTAAAGCAAGAAGCATCACCCTTGGCTATAATCTGCCTAAAGCATGGTTACAGCGTGTGAAAGTAGCAAATGCAAGAATCCGTGCGCAGGTAGATAATCTGTTCTACATCAGCTTCAATGGTGAGCATCTGGATCCAGAAGCCGGTTCATTCGGTGGTGGTAGCGCCAGCCGCGGTTTGCCTAACATGCCAACTTATAACTTCGGTCTCAATATTTCTATTTAATAACTGGCAGTAAAGATTAGAAAATGAAAAAGTTAATTCAACTGATATTGTGCGGAGCTGCCTTAACAGCGGCTACAAGCTGTACAAAATATCTTGATATAGTACCCAAAGGTCAGAAAATTCCTCAGACCCTGGAAGACTACAAAGCCTTACTGGAAGCGGGTAATGCGCATTACATGGATTACGCCAACCAGGCTTATGTAGCCAATGAGTGGGGTATGCTGCAAAGCAGCCAGGTAAACGTAAACCTTACCACCATCAATTATAACTGGCTGGCAACAAACGACCGTTTACAATACCTGCAGCAAGATGCAGGCTATAACGAAGCATACAGCAGCATCTTTGTACATAATGTATTGATCAATCATGTAAACGAAGCTACTACCGGTACTGCCGACCAGAAAGCCGTCCTGATTGCACAAGCACGTTTATCAAGAGCATTGCATTACTTCTACCTGGTAAACAGTTATGCTAAAACTTATGATGCATCTACTGCGGCTACCGATAAAGGTGTGTTGATCAACACCAGCGATGCCATGGAGCAAAAGCTGAATCAGTCTTCCGTAAAAGAAGTATACGATTTCATCATCAGCGAAACCAATGAAGCGCTGAAAGCATTGCCAGAAACTTCTATCAACGCACTGTTTGCCACTAAGGCAGCAGGCTATGGTTTGTTGGCAAGAGTATACCTGTTCCAGCGTGACTATACGAAAGCCCAGGAAGCCGCTAATAATGCACTGAAATCCAATAGCCAGCTGTTCGACTTCGTGCAGTATTACATGGATAATAAAACACTTGCTGACGGTACCAGTCCTTCTATCACTATTCCTAAATATGAATTCAAAAACCCTGAGAACTACGTCTTCAACTATGGCGGTTCTATGGCAAGATTACAAGGATTCTATATTTCGTTTATTAAAGCGAAGGACAGCGTATTGTATGATAAAGGAGATGCACGTCTGAAAGTAAACTTTGCAGCAAGAACAGTCAGCCAGGAAGTGATTTTATCTTACCGCCGACTGGACGATGTGAATGTTGGAGGTATCCGTACCCCAGAGATGTATTACATCAAAGCAGAGTGCCTGGCTCGTTCTGGTGATCTGCAAGGCGCTATGGATGCACTGAATACTGTTCGTCGTAAACGTATCATCACTACTTTGTATCAGGATGCAGTAGCAACTACAGAAGCAGAAGCGATCGCGCTGATCCGCAGAGAGCTGAGATGCGAATACCGTGGTACCGGCATGATATATCTGGATTACCGCCGCTTTAACGTAGACCCTGTGTATAAGACTACTATCACTAAAATTGAAGGAACAAACACCTATTCCATAGCACCAGATTCACATCTGTGGATCATGCCGTTCTCTCAGACCGCGATCGCTTATGGCGACGGACGTCTGACACAGAACTCACATTAATGTCCGTTTAGTATAAATCAAACCACCAACTCTTAGAAAACAACAGGGGGCCCATAAAGGCTCCCTGTTTGTTTTTTATAAAATAAAAAAGGGCGTATCAAATTGATACACCCCTGGATTAATTCGCGAAAATATAGGCTAATAGTAATAAAAACTTTACAGTCATTATTCTAATTTCAGACTGAAAAGTTAATCAAATTTTTTGGAAGATTAAGCTCTTAAAATAGATAGCATTATATTAATAATGCTTGCATAACAGATTTCTTACTATCTTTGCCCCGCCTGTAACAGGCTGCTGACATCTCTGAACGGGGCAGATGTTCCTACCAAGCCCCACGAACTAATCTTTTTTTACATAAAATAAGGAATATGGAATCTATTGGATTCTATTGCGATGCCCAAAGCATTGAAGAGAATGCTATGCAGCAGCTGAGGCAGTATGCCCAAAAACCTTTCCTGGACAGTATCCGAGCATTTACGGATATTCATTACTGTGATGAAAAGGCCTTACCCGTAGGTGTCGCTTTTCGTACCACGGATTATTTTTATCCACTCATCACCGGTAAAGATATCGGTTGTGGTGTGATGTATCTTCGGATCAGCAAGGAACATTGGTTGAAGCCCTTCGACAAGAAGGCCCATTATAAAGCCTTTCAACTGGCTCATACCAAAATGACCGACGATGGCCTCGGTGGCGGTAATCATTTTCTCTCTATTGAAGAAGATGAACAGGCGATTTATATCGTTTGTCATACCGGTACCCGCGACAGAGGAATAGCGCTGTATCAGCATTGTTTGCAGCTCACGCGTGATTTTTCACAAGTCTATGGGCAACAAGTAGATTTTATTCACAAAGATTTTCCAGGAGAAGATTTTGTGAGATATTATGATGAGACGTTGGCATTTGGTTATCAACGTCGTAAGAATTTCTGTATAAAAACTTTAATTTTTTTACAACAGGCTAATTATATCCGATGTGAAAAGGAGGCCATACCAGGCGATTATCTTGCTAAAAATTATAAGGATATGGTATCAGAAGGAACATTGAATGGAACACCCTTTTTGCTTTCAGATTCCGTGCATAATCATCTGCGCTTTACTGATGGACATATTATTCATCGCAAAGGCAGTACAGAGCTGGAAAAAGGCAAAGTGGCGGTTATTCCGTTGTCGATGTCCAGAGGTAGTTTGCTGGTAACGATCCATAACCCGTCCCAGGCGCAAGACGCGCTTAACTCCTGCTCACATGGCGCCGGAAGAAAGTTATCAAGATATGCAGCTATGAAGCATTGGAAAACGGTGTTGAAAGAAAAACAACGAAAAGCTTACAAGGCACAGTTCAGCGAACTGCTGGATCGCAGTGGCAATTTCCCATCGGGGTATATTCAGGAGTTTGATTTTGCGTATAAGGATGCATCAGATATTTTCCGCTATCAGCCTTATCTTAAAAAGATCACACAAACAACGCCGATCGTAACCGTGAAGTATACAGAAATATAGCGGGATGTAGTTCCCATAAGCAAGAAACCCACGGACATGCCGTGGGTTTCTTGCTTATAAAAAATATATTGATTAAGCCTGTGGAGGCGTTTCATTATGATCTTCTGAAGAAGGAAGTTGTGGAGGGGTATTCTCGTTAACTTCTTCATTAGCAGCAACTGGTTCTTCTTTGTTAGGCACGTAAGTGGGTTCGTCTTTTTTACCCAGAATTTTCTTTCTGATGAAAGCAATAACCGCCATCACACCTACTACCAGGAATTTCCAGAGTACGCCGATGTATTTCAGGATCACTGCGAAGAAACCAACTTTAGCGAGGATCTTACCAGCCACGAGGCCGCCGATAGTCCATGCTGCAATTTTATCTACTTTAGGATCGAAGTCAGCATAAGTATTGCCATTTGTAAAAGAAGCCATATTTAACACCTGATCAATATTAGCTTTCACCATTGGCAGTTCTTTCATAGAACAAACCGCATTCAGTGATAAAACGCCTTTTCTGCCCAGGATTCGAACTTCATAGTTAAGGGTGTTAGCCTTTTCTTCATCATCGCCAAAATGAATCTCTTTGGCCCAATGCAATACTTTATGCTCTTTATCGTAGAAAGGTTTTGATGCCCAACCAACAAAGTGAATGGTGGAGAAACCATTTTTCTGACGTTCTTTATTTTCCTCTACTTCTTCTTTCTGCATTTGCTTCAGCATGTCGTCATAGTTGATTTTCTCAGCGTCATCATCTTTGACGAAGCCCATGTTTTCATATTCAACAATGAAAACATAACTATTTTCTGTGAAGCAGTCTGCTTTTTCAGGGAATAAGATACCTAATGCTTTAGCCGCATTTTCAGGAGGATTACCCCAAAGTTTTTCAATTACAAACTGACTTTGAGACTGATTCAGGAATTTGAAACCAGCAGGAATTTTTAATTCTGCCTCACCGCCTGGCAATTGAACCAGGCCTGTTTGGTATTTCATAGCTCCGCGTAGGGAGTCGATATAGGCGTTAATTTGTTCTTCCTCTATTGCCGCAGAGTCAACTACTTTCTGGGCTTTGAGGTTAATCGTTACAAACAATAGTAATGCCAGGTACAGATACTTATGCATTTGGTTAAATTTGGTTACGTGCGCAAAAATGCGATAATTCTTCTGGAAAAGAAAGACACCAGCATAGATTACAACTTAAATGGGGGGTAATCTTGATAAGTTTTAAACCACTTATTTCTCATTTAGCTGACACGATTAATTATCCACCTCAGTGTGTTTGTATGTAATAAGAAATTTAAAAGAAGGATTACCAATAAGATAGTTAACCACAGCTTATTGCTCTTCAGGATTATGGATGCTAATAAAAATCCTTGTGACAATAATAGAAAAGAAAAGAACAAATACCAGGGCCAAAGTTCCATGTTTTTCGCGTGGATGATATTTGTAACGCTTATTTCTTCCAGATCTATTACCCGAAAACTATATCCTGATATTTCTTGGGTAAGGAGATTGGTAAATAAGATAGTCATGGCCGTTATGATCCATCTGATAAGTTGCATTTTTTAGAAGAGATGATTAATAACATAATTTCCATAATAGCATATTTGATAGTTGTTTCTATAGTGGTATGCCACCTGAATTCTTTAGTGGACGTTTTTTGAGATATTTTTTGACGAGCTAATCAAGTGATAGTTGGTGTGGTGTTGTTTTTTTATTATAATGTTAGGTTTTCTAACTATTATTTTATAAAATTTTATTCTGGAAATGTTTTTGTTTTATTGTTTTAATTAAATTTGGATACTTTTCAATGCTGACAATAACCAGGAATATTAGTTGTGTTTGTTGCTCTATGTAAACCTTTACTGTCAGATTAAAATTATACGTTTCATTCTTTTTATTTATTCGGAGGCTACTGTACTCCGTTGTTACTTTGTTGCCCAGTAAGCCGGTTGTGAGAGAATGTTATAATTCTTACTGCATAAATAAAATTGTCGTATATGAAAACCCTCAAAATGTTACCGATCGTATTGTGTCTATTTGCATTTCAGGTACAGGCACAGCATACGAAACCTTCCAACAAGTACCTTGATTATTCTGGTCAGGATCTTACTAATCATAATTTTACTACCATGCACAGAGATGCTTTGGTAGGGGCAAAGTTTGTTAATTCTATTTTGAATGGATGTCAGTTTGCCAATATGGATTTAAGTGATGCCGACTTTACAGGTGCAGTTATGGGCCGCTCACAGAAAGGTCCTTGTAGCTTGGCAGCAGCCGCGCTGAATCATACTAACTTTACGAATGCAGACATGACAGATGCTAACCTGCAATATGTGACCTTAACAGCTACAAATTTTACAAATGCAAAACTGATAGGGGCGTTGTTTGGGTTAAATATGGTAATAAGGTCCTCTTCCGATGGAATAAGAACAAAATTTGTGGGCACTATTTTGGACCTCAACCGTTTTCCTATTGCACGATGGCCCACTGTTTACTGGTCTTATACAGATCTCAGTAACAGCAGGATATCTGGTATGACTCCCGCTGCCTTCTCTTTTGCCAATAAGGATATTACCGGCGCCATACTACGGGGGAATGATTTTTCACGCTTTAATTTTCAGCACTGCACCATGACAGGAGCGGATCTTTCCGGCTCCAATTTAAGCTATGCAAATCTAACTGGGGCTATCTTATATAATACGAAATTTATCGGTACACATTTCAACTACGCCAATCTATCTTACGTTCAATGTAATAATAGCAATGATAACAACAGGCCTGACTTTACAGCTGCTGTTATGAATAATGCCAACATGCATGGTGGAAATTTCTCTTATGCAGTGATGGCTGGTGCTTCTTTACTCAACGCATCTGCGGATAGCTGCGCGTTCAATTATGCCAATTTTCAATCGACAGATAGCGTGGATGTTGCAGATTTTCGTAGTGCTGATATCTCCTACTCCTCTTTTGGCAACGCGGCGGTAAATGCAGTAACATTTAGTAATGTCCTTGCAATTAAAACATCGTTTAGTAATACCACCATGCAAAACACCAACTTTACGGATGCTGATATGCCCGCAGCAGATTTCAGCAGCAGCAACCTGCAAGGTGTTTTGTTTACTGGTGCCGTATTGCAGAATGCAAAATTTCAAAGTACCACCATTCAAAATGTAAAGGGAGGAGCAGGCGTTGATTTTTCCTGTGCTCAGTTAGGAGGGGCCGACTTTACTAGTGCTGATGTACAATCAGCCAATTTTATTGATGCAGTAATGATCCCAGCCGATTCCTGCTGTCAACAGGTAGACGGGTATCATTGCGGAACGATTACCATCAATAATGATGGCTATTCGGCAACAATATTTCCCAAGATGACGAATAAGGTCACTTGCCCAAATGGTGATTATGATAAATGTAAGGCTGCGCAATGGCTCGTTCCCGGGTGGAAGACCAACCGTTGTAACCAGCAACATAATACAGAGATTGTATGGACAAGGCCCACCTGCAATAGCAATAGTCAGGATACTACCGGTGTAATTAAATTTACAGACCCTAATCTGAAAAAAGCAATCACTGATTTTCTGTTCAAAGGAAAGAGTCCTCAACCGATTACCCGCTCTCTGGCCGCGCAGGTGCTGGCATTGGATCTTTCTGATCATAATATCAGCAACCTCGGAGGATTGGAAAACTTTACCTCACTACGTACCCTGGACCTTTCGCAGAATAAGCTTACCAAGGCGGATTTTTTTGTGAAGCTACCTTCCGTTAATGCGCTTAAACTTGCGCATAATCAACTTTCCGGTACACTGGATCTCTCCGTCGATTCGCTCCTTGCTTATCTCGATGCATCCGATAATGCATTGACTGGTATTAATATTTGTCCGGATGCTGCCATTAATTTCCTGGACGCTTCTTCTAACCAACTCTCTGTTTTAAACCTCACGTTGCAAACTTATCTCAACTACCTGGATCTATCCAATAATAGGCTAACATCGGTGGGAAACTTAAGCCAAATGAGTTTTCTTACGGCGATCTTCCTTCAGAATAATTCACTGAAAAGCATTGGGAATTTAAAGAAGATCTTTAATAATGGCCATAGTTTCCTCAGTTATATGGACATCGGTTGCAACCATGATTTCGATTGTACCACATTAGGATTGGATTCAACTCCTGAAGAAAGGGATTTTGTGCAAAGCTCAAAGTGTGGTGTTAACACAGGTGTAGGCTGCAATCGCGCTAAATAATAACGTCATCTTCTCACAGACTATTGTTAATCTCTAAATATTATTTTATGAAAAACCAGATAGTTCATCTCTTTACGCATCCTCGAAATTTGTATGTAACCATATTCCTTCTAATGAATATATGCATGCATGGAATGGCGCAAACACGCTACACATGCCCTTCCTGCGACTTGAGAGGACATGATTTCAGTGGTCAGGACCTAACAAATGCGAACTTTTCTTTTGCGAAACTGGATAATGCGAACTTCAGTAATTGTACGTTGAATGGAGCGATGTTCGATAATGCCAGTATGCAACAAACTATATTCAGGAATGCAAAAATTAATGCCAGTAATATAAGTCCTGCGAATTTTTCAAAAGGAAATCTCAGTTATGCCGATTTTACAGGCGCTTCCCTGCAACGTGCGGTTTTTACTTTTGCTAATCTCAATGGTACCATCTTTAATAAGAGTGATTTAAGAGAAGCGAAATTTGGCACAAGTCTCCTGCTTAGAGGTGATAAAAGTAGTACACCTCCTAGCTTTCAGGATACTAGGCTACCTTATGAACTGAAAAGGTTTATGAAGAATGATGACTTAAGTAAGATATCTTTTCTTCCTCCTATAACACCTAAAATAAAACAACAAAAAAGTGGTAGAAAAAGTGCCAGTGATACTGTGTATGTAGCGCTTAGAGGTGCAGACAATAACGGTTGTGGAACAGCAGGTAACCCTTGTAAATCCATATCGTACGCTGTCTCGATTGCACCTGCGAATGGCATCGTAGGATTAGCATCTGATTCATTTGTTGTTGATGAATTTGTTGATGTAGAAAAGAACGTTGAAATAGTTGGAGGATTAGATGCTGATTACCAATGGGAGGCTACGATTTATCAGACTTCTATAACTGCTGGTATAATGGGGGTGCCTATATTTATTATTTCCCAGCAGAATACAAATGTCACTCTTTCCAATCTGATGCTGAATGGTGTTGAAGGTGGTACTGCAGTAGCTAATGTTGTTTTGTTGGCCTATAATGGAACAACTATTACATTCAATGATGTAAATATTTACGCAGGGAGCCCTTATAATGCGAGGGATGGATTTACCGGAGCAGGGCCAGGATGTTGCGTTATGTGCCATGGGGCCTACTATGCAAACTGTGGCCCGGGCGGTACTGCCAGTAGTAATGTGAAAGGAACCTGTTGCACATTGCCTTTTGGATGGTCTGGCATATCTGGCGGAGCAGGAGGTTCAGGTACCAATGATCCCTGCTATGAGTTATGTCCGGGCGCTCCTGGCTTCCAGGGTGGCGGTAGTTTTGGCGTAATGTTAGACAATGCGACACTGAATATTGATACTACTTCGATTATTACAGCTGCTGCTGGAAGTAACGGCGGCAAAGGAGGAGGTGGTCTTGTGAGTGCTGGTGGTGGCGCAGGTGGAAATGGTGGCCCTTCTGGATGTATAGGCCTGAAAGGAAATGCTACTGTTAATGGCCAGTACGGTTTTTACCTGGGCACAGCAGGAAGCGGCGGCAAAGGAGGTAGTAGCTCCTATAATTCCACTAAAGGTTGCTCCGGACAAAATGGTCAGGATGGATTTCCCGGAATAGTAGGACAGACCATTCAATTTTAAGCACTTTTATTCTTCTCTCAATAACCCAAACCTCAAAACCATTTCTTATGTCTAACGAAAAATCGTCAACGGAAACGCCCGTCCAGGGGCAATTGTATATCTTTCATTCCAATCTTTCCGACAAATTACCAGGTGAAGATTACTGGGTTTTCATCAGGGGCAAGCGATATCCACTTACAGAGCATACCGCAGAAAGCCGCGCTGAAGCAAGAAAACAATTCCCTTCTCTGGAAATATTCCAGGACCATGAACTGACCCACTACACAGCAGATGCTGTTGAAGTACCCCATGGGTCGGTAATCCGATATACTGTCAGGCACTTGAATAAAACGAAAACATTGCCCGGTAAAAATGGAATCCATCATGTATCAATATTGGTCACTCCATCCCTCAGCAATGAAGCGTTAGCTGCAAATAAACAGCCTGCCGTAAAATCACATGTAACGCATTATGTAGACACGGCTATATCGCTAATATCCCATCATGGCGATTTAAACACCGGCGATGCCAAGGTGGCTGCTTTCATTAAAGAGCATATGTCGCCAGACAAAGCCACCAATACATATCAGTTTATCTCTGATCTGGCCGATCAGATGAAGGCTGCAGGCCCTCCAGCAACAAATTCAGGTTGGGCGCATTACGTGAATTTTAACGCTGGTAGTTTGGGTACGCAGCAAACTTTGATACCCACTGATGATATTATGAAAAAGGCCGGCGACGCCATGACGGCTGTATTAGTGAGTACTAAAAATGATCCCCGGTTACAAGGTTTTTCATGGCATGCTCAGGATGGTGTTAGTGTGCACTCTGCCGGTGAAAACATCTCAAAAGAACAAGGCATTTATCTACCATCTTCGCTGGCATCAAAAGATGATAATTGGACCGCAGCGCTTTCAGATACAACGGAAACATATGGCCTGCAATCTAGCATTACAGTAACGGATTCGACTAAACGACAAGTGGAGCTGACGCTAAAAAACTATTATATCCGTTGTCTGGGTGCCTATATCCAGTTTGTAGATGCTGATGGTAACGATATGCAAACGCCAGTATGGTTTCCGGATGATGATGGTTATGCGGATACTGTGGTTGATGGGCTCGGACTGAACTATGATAACCTTCGCTTTTTAGGCTGGGTATCGGCCGTAGAAACAGTTTATGGTGTTCCTGTTACTGGGCTTCCCGGAGAGCTTACTATAAAGATTACCTTTCCTGAAGGAGCAGTTTCGGCTAGGATTTATGGATGTGGCCTGGGTGTAGGCAGCAACTTGTTTCCGAAGAGTGCCATCATTGGAGGTGTTACTACATGCCTGCTGAATTTTGTTGTTCCTTCATTTTTTCTGGGCGTTGGAGTGACTGCACAAACCTGGCTCCCTGCTTACAAGTTATTCAAGGATCGTAAATTTATTGTACCTATTGTAGCATTAGGACTGACCTATTTTGGCGGCGAATTTATTTATCAAAAGGTGGTGAATAAAAAGATTGACTGGAATTTATTAGCCACACTTGGTGAAATAATATTTGATAAATCTGCAGACGGACTGCTGGAATGGTGCGAAACGATTATCGTAGAGGGAGAAATTGAAGATGAAATACCATTTGCAGGATGGGTTATGCTTGCCGTCAATATCGCAGCAGACGCAGCGCAAATGGCTCAAACTATTATTGAAGTAGTTAACTGTCCATGGATGATTGCCAATAGTATTGCTACCACCATTACCAGCAGCCTTACCATTCATCCAGATCCACGCCGTAGCGCTTTTCCTGCTGTACCTGAAGGCTCCAAAGCTAGCTATATTGCCAAAATGATTTATCAGGAACAGAATCGTCCTGCAATTACCTCGGATCCTGTTATGCTCGACCCTTCCAATTATCCTGCAGTCTTAAAGTCAAGTTTTACTAACACCCTGGGAGGAAAGGTGAAATTTGAGGTAGACTTCTATATCGATGATTGGATGGCCGGAAAAGCTACAACCGGTATATTAGAAAACGATGAAGATCACACCGCAACGATTACACTTTTTCTCCTGCAACAGCCAATCCCATTGAATAGTACATCTATTTATCAACATACTGCTATACTAACTTATAATAGCCAGTATAGTTGGTTACGGCAATCACAACATCCAACAGGAACACTTAGGAATGCAAATAACAGCCAGACAGGAAACGCCATCTCGGAATGGACGGGACTCTGTATCAGCCAGCGTCATCGAATGATCGGCTTTTCGTGGAAGGCAGCAGGATTGGGCATTACTGATTGTATCAATAAAACCGATGGTCAGCTATATACCTTTATGAACGTCGATATACCCGAACTGCCAATGAACGACGTAAAGTTCCCTACCTGTGCATTTTCAGGATTGTCCCAACTCGTATATGATTGCTTCCCGCCGAAATTCTTAATGGATAATGGCCAGTTCGTATTGGATGGTAATAACAACCCTGAACCGGATCCCGCGTTTCCGGATCTCGGCAGCTATTACATTGATCCGCGTAAAGCTGATGGTGATCAAAACAAGGATGGAGGATACCATCTTCGTAAAGTGATACTTGATGATAAGTCTCCTACTTTTAATGTGCTCGAAGGCCAGCCTAGTTACGGCAGGTTTCCATATTTTCCTGATGCTATTGTGCTGCATCCCGGTAAACATGCAATAGCCATCAACAAAAAGTATTGCAAAATGATGATAACTGCGCTTCCTCCAGATGATGGACTCGCAGATGATAACATCCCACTGGCGCTTAGCTTTGCCGGGAAAGCACTCGACTTTAATGGAAGCGGAGGTAGACCTGGGTTATTGTTTACCCCGGTTGCCATTACTTGTTCATATGATGGCACCATACTGGTACTGGAACAACTAAGATCAGAAGATTTGAACTTCGCAAGAATACAGGCTTTTGATCTGAATGGAAAACCAGTTAGTTGCTTTTCTGTAGATAATAAACCCTCACCCATATTAAATCTACCGACATCAGGAGCTTATCTGGATATGGTGGCTGTTGGAGATAATTTGTCTACATTCCTGTTTGTGCTATATTATAACAATTCCGGAGACTCCCCGGCAGATTATAATATGGCCATTTACAAGTATGGCAAAAATGCTCCTGCTGGAAGCCTGCTGGTAACCACTCCTAATGTACCCGCGGCCGCAATTAATGTGGATATGTGGCATACCATGTATACACTTAACTGGCAGATGACACAAGATGGAAACGGAAATAATGCAGGTCCTGGCGGACGGACAGTACCATCGGTGAGCGAATGGCTGCCACCAATCCCCAAAAGTTAATTTCACTAATAACTACCAGTCAGCATTTTTCTAAGTGCTGGCTGGTGTTTTTTATTGAAAAGCAGCCCTGAACTCCAATGGAGACTGATTCGTTTTTTGCTTGAAAAGTTTGCTGAAAGATTGTGAGTGAGAAAACCCAAGCTCATAGGCGATTTCGCTCACTGTAAGCTGAGTGCTGCTCAGACGTTCCTTAGCGTAATCAATCATCTTGCGCTGTATATGTTGTTGAGTGTTAAACATTGTTTGTAATCGTAAAAGCGTACCAAGATAATTAGGTGAGATGTTTAATTTTTGTGCGATAGTAGTAACGGTAGGAATACCTTCTTCCAGCAATTTGCCTGTTTCAAAATATTCATCTAATACTTTTTCAAATCTTTCAAGTAACTCATGCCCTGATTTTTTACGGGTAATAAACTGACGCTCATAGAACCGTTCCGCGTACGTCAGCATTAATGAAAGCTGTGCTATGATTACATCCTGGCTGAATCGATCAATATTGGACTGATATTCTTTTTCGATATTTTTTAAAATATCCACAATTACACTTTCTTCTTTGTCAGAAAGAAAAAGCGCTTCATTGACTGCATACTGAAAGAAATCATAAGATTTTAATTTCGAAGCCAGCGGTGTATTCCATAAAAAATCAGGATGTATTAATAGTAACCATCCGCTGGGTTGCACTTCTATTTCCGTTTGAATTTCCAATCGGAGAAACTGTAATGGTGATATAAAACATAATACACCAGCATTGAAATCATATGGTTGCTGACCGTAGTTAAATCTTCCTTGAATATTCCGCTTTAATCCAATCGAATAAAAGTTTTGAATCCATTTAAGTTCGGCAATATCATTAGGATAATTAACCTTACTATAGTCGATGAGGCTGATCAATGGATGGTCAGGGCCAGGGAGCTGGCAAAAACTATGAAACTCGGCAATTGAATTAAAGCGGAATGTATTATCCATACTAGTTAATTTAACAACAACTATATATGACTCTTTACTGCAAAGGTCGTGATTAATAGGCGGTGGAAAAAGTATAATTTTTCCATTGTTCTACGTCTTTATTAAGGATACTTTGTTTGTCCTGTACCAGCTCATAAGCATCTTTTCCTAAGAACAGGTGTACAGGAGGGTTAGCTTCCTTGCTAATGGCGATCAATACATCTGCAGCTTTGTCTGGGTCATTAGGTTGTTGATGATTGATGTCATCGATATGCACCTGTTCTGCCTTACGGGCGGCAGTATAGGCATCGATTGGATGTTCTGGACGGCATACAGAGTCTTTGCTTAAGAAGTCGGTGCGGAAGTATCCAGGATATACTACGGTTGCATGTACGCCAAATTCTTTTATTTCTGCTGCTAAGGATTCGGTAAGGCCTGCTACTGCAAATTTAGTGGAAAGATAAATGGCCCATCCTGGAAATCCGCCATGGTAGCCACCGATAGAGGATATGTTAAAGATATGCCCTTTCTTTTGTTGGCGTAGGTGTGGCATTACATTCCTGATGATGTTGAGCACGCCGAAAACATTTACATCAAAATTTTCTCTAGCCTCTGTATCAGAGAGTTCTTCCAGTGTACCAATCTGGCCATATCCGGCATTGTTGACAACAATATCAAGCTGTCCGAAATGAGTGAGACATTCGGCCACAGCAGATTGTACGTCGTTGTTATCAGTGAGGTTTACTGCCAATGGTAAGAATGTCGCGGAAGGCTCGCCAATAGCGGTGATCAGCGATTGTACATTGCGGGAAGTAGCTGCTACGGAGTAGCCCGCAGCTAATAGTTTTTTTACTAATGACAATCCCAGGCCTTTGGAGGCGCCTGTTACCAGCCATACTTTCTTTGTTTCCATACTTTATTATTAATTTAAATTGATGGTACAAAGGTGAGCTGATATGAAAAATTGGATGTAGCTAGATCATTAAATTTTGTAGCAATATCGTGAATGAACGATAGGTAACCAGGCCCAGGGGTGGAACATTATGCCTGTGACCTGGTTAATGATTTACGATTACAGGCAGTCTACAGTTAAAGTTAAACGGCAGCCAGGGCAGGTAGTTGCGTCTACGGAGGTCATACAAACCTGTCCTTTTTGTTTAGGCATGTTCAGATTAGCAACTTTAATTTTGGTCAGCTGCAGTTTCTTTTTAGATTCTTGCTGTTTCATGGTGGATTACATTAGGTTATTTGTCCTCTCCTGTCTTTAGCCTGGGAGGCAATGCCGTGGAGCGGTTGTTCAGCATTGGGAATTACTCAGCAGATTATGCGCATTGATTAACCCTGTCGGAAATTTTCCGCAGGCGAATGGAATAGTATATTATCTTTTAAATTAGATGCAGGCAGTAGTTGTTAATGTGGTGCGGCAACCATTAGGACAGGTAGTTTCGTCTGCGGAAGTCAGGCAGATGTGTCCTTTAGATTTTGGTGCATTAAGATTAGCAACTTTAATTTTTGTTAACTGCAGTTTTTTTGGAGATTGTTGTTTCATAATAGAAAGCATAAGTTGATGTTGCCCACTCCTGTCTTTAGCCAGAGGCAATGCCATGGAGCAGTTGTTCAGCATTGGTAAATCACACCTCAGAGAAGAAGTCTGGATTAACACTGCCGGCGGTAGCCACAGTAAATAAAATTGTATTGCCGGATTATTTACAGTATTACATGCAGGTATCTAGCGTCAGGATGGTGCGGCAGCCACAGGTAGTTTGGTCTACAGAAGTCAGGCAAACTTTTCCTCTTGATTTTGGCGCACTAAGGTTAGCAACTTTAACTTTTGCTAAGCGGAGTTTTTTGGTGGATTGTTGTTTCATGGTGGAAAGCATTATGGTGATTTTGTCCTCTCCTGTCTTCAGCCTGGGGAGCAATGCCATGGAGCGGTTGTTCAGCATATAAATAGCTTGAATGAATATATTTTTACAGGGAGATATACAGATGCGGAGATAAAGGCCAGTGGAAACAATGATTAGTCTGATAGATCCATCGGGTTAAATAATTCGGAAAGCTAAGCTGGCATCAGTACGTTATGAATGTAGGAAATTTTTTTGAAGAGGAAAATTTTTTCTGTTAAATGGTGGCCTGTTTATACTGTTTAAATTATGAGGTATTTTTTATTATAAAAAAATACTGCGACTATATTGGCAGTGAATAATATTTTTCTTTTTTGAAGCCAGCCCTTTTGCAGACTGGCTTCAGTATAATTGATCATTGTTCTCCTTCACCAACGTAATGTTTCCACGAAAAAGGAACCGTTTTGCATCAGCGCCTCCACAAATATTGGTTTGGTTGTTAACCGCGCCCAATCTCTTTGAAGTTCGCAGGCATACTGCGTAACTGAAGATAGCTGCATGCCGGCTTGTTCCAGCCTTCTCAGCGCAGTTTCATGCGCTATCTTCGAAGTGCCACCCACTGCATCTGCAATAGTATATACTTCATATCCTTCTTTCAGCAAGTCCAGTGTAGGAAATGCAAGACAAACCTCTGTCCATAATGCACAGATGACGAGTTTCTTTTTTCCTAACGCTTTTACAGCTTCTTGAAACTCTTTATCTTCCCAGGAATTCACGGTTGTTCTATCGATTTCGGTGACATCTGATAAAACTGTTTTGAGTTGCTTGATCGTGGGTTTGTTGATACCACTATTTACATTTACAGTACTAAGAATGATGGGAATATTAAAACCTTTTGCCACTTTGGCAACAACTACAATATTTCTGACAAGCTCTTCGTGATCCATCGATTTTACAGAATTAACCTGTAAAGGCTGGTAATCAATCAGAATAAGCGCTGAGTTCTCCGGTGAGATCAAGTGATCTGTTTTAGGATCTCTGATAGGGGTAATACTAGTCATACAGACGCATTTTACAGTTATAAACAATTGATTATTTTATCTGAATGAACGAAAGCATACGACGGCAGCTTTCTGGCATCCACTGAATTCTAACATGTTCAGGCTTAACATTGTTCTAATAAACTGAATTGATGGTATGTTCTAATAGGAACGTAAGCGGTTGGGGAATTCCTTTAATTAAAAATTGAGGATCTATTTATATTTTCTTTCCTGTTTTCTTAAACTCAGAAGGATTGACACCATAATATTTTTTAAAAATCCGGTTTAAATGACTTTCATCTGTAAACCCAAGCTCATAGGCGATTTCACTCATGCGCATATCGCTGTGTAAAAGTCTGGTTTCTACCAATCTGATTTTATAATGCGTAATGTAACGCTGTAGTGTTTCTCCGGTTTGTTTTTTAAAATATCTGCCCAGGTAATTTGTTGAGATATTAAAATGATGGCTTAATTTTTCTGTATGCAGTTTCTTGGGGTCAAAAATATTTAACTGTATGTAATTCAATATTTCTAAAATTGGCTCGCCGGTATTTTCCTTTATATTCTTGGGTAATTTCAACGCAATATTTCTTGCGACAACAGTAAGTATTGTACTAATGATTTGCTCTGAAATACGTGTGAAATAGATCTGTTGCCTGGCATGTTCGTCCATGATGGCATTTATCAGTGACGCAATTAAAGGTTTATCTGTTTTGTTTTTTAAGATACATCCCGGTCTATGGCTGGCATTTTGTAAAATGTATGCTACATGCGTAACCGTATCCTGATCTTTCCCTGTTTTTTCTCTAACATAAGATTCATTAAATCTCAGAAAAAAGAAATTGGTTTTTTGGTCAATATCAAACGAGTAAACGTCTTGCGGTGTTAACAAAAATAAATTTCCTTTCCGATAATTGAACTGGTGGTTATTGACAAACTGAACACCTGTTCCATGCATTACATAGATGAGCTCAAAGAAATTATTGTGTTTCAACGGTTTTTCGAAGCGCTCTAATTCCTTCCATTCGATTTCATATTGTTGATGTAGTGTTGCTCGCCTCATGAATTAAATATACAAAATTAGCGTAATAATGTACAAGTATTGGCCCGGCTTCCTTGTATATTTTTGCTATATAAAATACTGCTAAAATGAAAATATTAATCATTGGTGCGGGTGGTACTATTGGGAAGCTAGTTACTGCAGCACTGAAAGAACATGAAGTCATCACAGTAGGAAGAAAAACTGGAACGATCAAAGCTGATATCTCTGAAGATGCAGCATTGGAGCATTTATTCGAACAGGTGCCGGACATTGATGCCATTATTTGTGCTGCAGGTGACAGTAGTACAGATAAACTATCAGCTATAACTAAGTTGCAATTCATGGTTGGTATTGAGCAGAAGCTATGGCCGCAAATAAACCTGGTCCTTTCCGGCGTGAAATATTTGAAAGATAATGGTTCGTTCACGCTGATTTCCGGGAAAATGGGGGAATTGCCTGCTAAGGGCTCATCTGGAAAAGCCTTCGTGAATGGAGCAATTAACAGCTTTGTAATGGCGATGGCACAGGAACTGCCCAGAGGTATAAGATTAAATGTTATCAGCCCAGCCAAGGTTTCAGATATTGATTGTAATGAATTAGTAGCGGCTTATTTGAGATGTCTGGAAACAGATATAAATGGAGAAATTATCCGAGTAGGTTATCAAAAAAATAATTAGGAATGAAACATCTGTTATATCTCTTCTTTATGATGTCGTGCTGTTTTGTGCAGGCGCAGAATACTTATCCACAGCAGATCTTGGGTACATGGTCACTAGTGTCGGTGGAAAATATAAATCCAGATGGTAGTACTATTTCGCCTTATGGCGATCATCCTGTAGGGATGCTTATATTTATGCCATCAGGGAAATATGCTATTCAGATATTAAAAGCTAATAGAGGTAAGGTTGCCGCCAATGATAAAGATAAGGCAACAGCCGAAGAAAATGCGGCGTTGGTGAGAGGCACTAATGCTCATTTTGGTAATTATACCGTAGATGAAAAAAAACAGGTAATTGTATTTAAAGTGCAGCATGCTTTTTATCCAAACTGGGAAGGCGTTACGCAGGTGCGTTCTTATTCACTGCAAAACAATAAGCTGACATATACGGTGACTACTCCTACTAGTGGGGGCGCTTCAATAGCAAAGGTGACGTGGAAGAAAGATTAGCAAAGCATGTTGTTTATATTGCGCATTTCGCCTGAATTTGAGTTTATCAAATACAGGCGAAATAATTTTTACTATCGTCACAATTACATTCGTCTGGCTTTTACTAAAAGTGCAATACATACCAATGATGCAATGGCATTTAAAATACTGAACCAATCTCCCCATTTGTTATAAAGAGTAGGATGATGTTGTATCTCAATGTTGCCTGATAATATTGCTGGCGTGCCATTATCGCAATTGGCTTCATACAGCACCCGGCCGCAATAATCATTGACAGTGAGCCTTCCTCGCCTGGCATTTCTTATCATTCCAAATCCGTTTTCTACGGATCTCATAATTGCCATTCGGCTATGCAACCAACCATCCTGGTCGAAGTCCCATGCAGGCACATATATAATATTACAACTTGCGCTGCCATACTTGCTGATGTAGTGCTGAAAGTCCATGTCTTTACAAATAGCCACACCTTCAAGTCTACCTTTCCTTTGAAACATTCCGGGTTCTTTTCCTGGTTTTATACTGTCCAGCAGCTCACCTGCAAACAAGTTTACTTTCTGGTAATCTTCCAGGAGTACGCCATCTTCTCCGATTACCCATGCGCTGTTTTCGTAATAGTTCTCTTTTTGATTCGATATGCATGCAACGATACTTACGTGATGTGCGATGGCGCTATCTTTAAACTGCTGCAAGAATGCTGCTCGGTGGGTTTCTCTTACCGTAAACATTTTTTCGGGAAACAGTATTATTTCCGCGCCCTGTTTTGCCAGGGTGCCTACATTGTCCAGGTAAAGATCTGCGAGGTACTGATCCTGATCTTGTCCTTTTGCAAGGTCTTGGTGATAAGCCTGTCTATCAATGGCAATCATGCCTATTTTTGTTGGTGTCCCCGCGATTGTATGATTTAATCGAACCTCACCCCAAAGCATGGTAGCTGCAAAAATACCAATCGTAAGAAGAGTGAGTCCACGGATTGATTGTTTGTGTTGGTACCGGTAGATGATTAGTGTAATGGCGGAAGGAATAAAGGTGATTAGAAAAGTAATTCCCTGGATGCCTGTCAGAGAAGCAACTTGGACTGCTGGCAAAAAATCGCTTTGCGTATAGGCGATGCTGCCCATCGTACCATCTCTGGAGGTAAGGAAACTGAGATACTCTACGGAAGTAACCAAAACAGGGAGAACAAATACTGTGGACCAGTGAGAATAGGTAATCATCACCTTTCTCGCAATTGTCAACAGTACTGCAAAAATTAAAGGCATAGTCAGTGTAAACATGAATACCAGTGGCACAGGCAAAACGCTTGATAGATAAGGAACCCAGCTAAGCCTTCCAATTAAGTATCCAGTAAAAGCATACAAGAATGCCCATTTGCTTTTGAGCTGTAGGGAACAATAAAGTATAGGAATGGGCGCCACCCATATAGGCCACCAGAGATGTGCAGATAGGCTAAAAGATAAATACCAGCAAATACCTGCAAAGAGTAGTCCGGCGGCTAATAATGCTTTGGGGACCGGTTTAAAATCCGACATGATATAAGTTTAGTATAATTTGCAAAGCTAGCGGGTTTTGCCGGGGCAGAATTGTATATTTTAGACAGGCTGATATTTTATGAGAATATCCGCAATTTTATTATCCTCTCTTTTAAACTGACTGGGTGTAGTGCCGGTAAACAATCGGAAGTCACGAATAAAATGTGCCTGGTCAAAGTAATTGCATACATGGCTGACATTAGTCAGTGTATTCGTGGTTTGCATAAACCTTACTGCATTATTGAAGCGAAGAATCTTATGATAATGTTTAGGTGTATAACCGATATTTTTCAGGAAGATCCGTTCCAGCTTTTTATAGTACCAGCCTGTTTGCTGGCAGATGGTGTCGATAGATATATCATCCTGGCTATTGCGTAGTATATCAATGGTTTGATTGACTGCTAACAGGTCGGCAGGTGTGATTTTCAAAGCAGCCTTTAGGGCAGTATCCAGTACTTGTATTCGTTGATCATCATCAGGATAATCAGATAACTGTGTCTCAAGACTTTTTACTGCCGTTCCTAAGATAAGTTCAGCTGGCAGCAGGATATTCAACAAGTCAGATACTGGTACATTGGTGAATGCTGCCAGTCCGCCGGGTTTGAAGCGCAAGCCAAGCATACTGGTTTTACCGGTGCTTTTTACATAGAAGATTTGGTTGCGTTGTCCCATGATTACTGGCCCGCTCAAGCGGATTCCATGAGGGTTTTCAGGTGTTATCAACCAATCTGCCGGGTCGCCGAAATTAAAGATCAGTTCCACGCGTCCGCCGGGTATGAGGCGATCAGGTGTATCCATAAATCGATTTGGCGCATGTAATACCCAATAGCATTCTATAAAGTTTGCCAGTGGAGCGGATGGATAATATTGCTGGTAATAAAGCATTTATCGATAAAAATCAGATTATTCTTCTTGCTTCTTCTGTGTCGGTTGCTTAGCCTAAATTAATATACAATAATCATAAAATTTACTGCGATAGGAATTTGTGGAATATCCGAAGGGATGGAAGATACTATTGTTGGAATTAAGCTACAAGATAAAAGCTTGATGTTGCGCTTATGTTGTTGTTACGGGAGATGTTTTTTCTAGTATTAATGTAGGATGTTCTAAGGGGTACATTTTTTAGGGTACGATATTGGGAAAAAAAGAACTATTTTCTGGACTTTTTCTATTTTCTTCTACTTTCCGCTACTTTTTCTCCCTTAACCTCTCTTTCCTCTAAAACCAACGTCCTTAAACGAATTTCGCCTGAATCTGATAAAATCAAATTCAGGCGAATGAATAAAAAAGTGACCCTGTAGGGACTCGAACCCTAGACCCGCTGATTAAGAGTCAGCTGCTCTACCAACTGAGCTACAGAGTCTAACAAATGTTAAATTACCTATCTCCAAATTTAACGGTTCTATTGAATTTTTATCAACTTTATTTAATTAAATTTGAAAGGATAGTAAAAAAACATGGTTAGCTCACTATAAAATATTTGTCTAATGCAAGAAGCGTATATAGTTGCCGGTTACCGCACGGCGGTCGGCAAATCGAAGAGAGGAGGTTTCCGCTTTTACAGACCCGATGACCTGGCAGTTGATGTCATTACTGGATTACTGAAAGCTGTTCCTCAGCTCGATCCTAAACAAGTAGATGACCTCATCGTCGGTAATGCCGTGCCTGAAGCAGAACAAGGCTTGCAAATTGGACGTATGATCTCCGTAAGAGCACTCGGTATCGATGTTCCGGGCATGACAGTAAACCGCTACTGTGCCTCTGGTCTCGAAACCATCGCTATCGCTACCGCCAAAATACAAACAGGTATGGCCGACTGTATCATCGCCGGCGGTACCGAAAGTATGAGCCTGGTGCCTGTTGCCGGTTGGAAAACCGTTCCCAACTACACCGTTGCTAAAAATACTCCCGATTACTACATCGGCATGGGCCTCACCGCTGAAGCCGTAGCTAATGAATTTAAAGTCAGCCGCGAAGATCAGGACGAATTCTCCTATAAATCTCATATGAAAGCCTTAAATGCCATTAAAAACGGCTATTTTAAGGATGGTATTCTCCCCATCAATGTGGAAGAAGTATATGTAGATGCCAAAGGAAAAAAAGCAGCCAGAAACTACGTGGTAGATACCGATGAAGGCCCCCGCGCTGATACTTCCCTAGAAGCACTCGGTAAACTCAAACCAGTATTCGCCGCCGGAGGATCCGTAACCGCTGGTAACTCTTCACAAACTTCCGACGGCGCTGCCTTCGTAATCGTGATGAGCGAAAGAATGGTCAATAAACTGAACATCAAACCTATTGGCAAACTGGTAGGCTGCGTATCCGCAGGCGTTCACCCACGCATCATGGGCATTGGTCCTGTAGCCGCCGTACCCAAAGTACTGGAAAGAGCAAATAAAAAATTAAGCGATATCGACCTGGTAGAACTCAACGAAGCATTCGCCTCCCAGTCTATCGCCGTAATCAGAGAACTAGGCATCAACCCTGATATCGTAAATATCAACGGTGGCGCTATCGCTCTCGGTCACCCACTCGGCTGTACAGGTGCTAAACTCACCGTTCAAATCCTAGGAGACCTCAAACGACTCAACAAGAAATACGGTATCGTTACCGCTTGTGTTGGTGGTGGACAAGGTATCGCCGGTATCATCGAAAATATCAACTAATTATACTCATCTAAATTCAAAAAGGCAGTCTCTTATATCTAGAGACTGCCCTTTTTTATTTCTTCTTCTTACTAAAATATTTTTCTAACCCCAGTGGTTCAAACTCAATAGGTTAGCCCCTCTTCAGCCAATTAGGAATGCATATGATTTAATTTTTTAATCTAGATGAATTAAAGTTTTTACTAATTTACTGCCGATTCAGCCAAAAAGCTGTCAACCATATCATTTATTATGGATCGCAGACAATTCCTAACCTTATCGCCTGCACGTAGCCGGAACACCGCTGCTGCCCGTACTATCAGTGGCATCACAGCATATACCGGCCAATGGGGCACTCAACAACTTATCCATCTCCTTAAACGCACCCTGTTCGGTGTCACTCCTGCAGATGTCAATGCCCTCAAAGGCCTTTCCATGCAACAGGTAGTGGATATACTCCTCACCCCGCAGTCCGATCCCGCTCCTCCCGTAAATGATTACGGTGTAGATAGCACTGGCGTAGCCCCCGGCGCTGCCTGGAATCGCGCTCCCAAAGGCGACGAAACCCTCGAAGATAACAGGATCGCCTCCTATAAAGCCTGGTGGGTAGGCCAAATGCTGGCCCAACAGCGAAGCATACACGAAAAAATGGTACTCTTCTGGCATAACCACTTCGTTACAGAAACAAGTATGGTGAAAGACAGTAGGTACATCTATCAATATAACCTTACCCTCCGCCAAAATGCATTGGGAAATTTCAAGGCACTTACTAAAGCAGTGACCCTGGACCCCGCCATGCTGGTATATCTCAACGGATACCTCAACTCTAAAGGCGCCGCTGATGAAAACTACGCCCGCGAACTACATGAATTATTCACTGTAGGAAAAGGGCCTGATTCACACTATACCGAAGATGACGTGAAAGCCACAGCCCGCGTACTTACCGGCTTCCGGGTAGACCCTGTCAATATCGTCAGTACCTTCAATACTACACAACACGATATCACTAACAAGACCTTCAGCTCTTTCTATCTGAATAAAGTCATCTCCGGTAAAACAGGCCCCGATGGCGCCACAGAACTGGATGATCTACTTAATATCATCTTCGCACAACCGGAGGTCGCTAAATTTATCTGCAGAAAAATTTACCGCTTCTTTGTATACTACGATATCGATGATGCCACAGAACAAAACGTAATAGCACCACTGGCGGACGTTTTCCGTACCAGCGGCTACGATATTAAAGTAGTACTCAACACCTTGTTTACCAGCGATCATTTCTTCGATCCGTTAAATATGGCCTGTCTTATCAAAAGCCCGGCTGATTTTTGTATAGGTATTTGCAGAGAATTTTCTGTGAAATTTCCAACAGATTATCCTGGTCAATATAAGATCTGGAGCAGCTTCCATCGCGCAGCAGCACTAATGCTGCAAAATCTCGGTGACCCGCCACTGGTAGCCGGATGGGATGCCTACTACCAGGAACCTTCTTTCCATGAGCTTTGGATCAATACAGATACGCTGCCTAAACGTAATCAGCTCAGTGATGCACTGATCGGCGACAATGGCTTTAATAGCGTACATATCGATCCAATGGCATTCGCAGCGCAACTGCCCAACCCTTCCAACCCTATCGCATTGGTAGCTGATTCGCTGGATATACTTTATCGTGTAGGCGTTTCCGATAATGTGAAGGATTTCCTGAAAACCACTATCCTGCTCACCGGACAACAATCTGACTACTACTGGACCAATGCCTGGAATAATTATGTAAATAATCCTAATGATATGCAGGCGAAAAGTGATGTGCATATCCGATTACAGGCATTGTATAAATATATCATGGACCTGTCTGAATATCAACTATCCTGATCCGCTGAAATACCCTTATATGAAGAGAAGAGATTTCCTTAAATATACAGCTCCTGCCGCGGTACTGCCTGGTCTCCTGGGTGGTTTCTCAGTAAAAGCTTTTGGTACCACTCCGCTGTTGTCTGCACTCAGTGGCGCCGCTTCTGATAACGATCATGTGCTGGTAATGATTCAGATGACAGGTGGAAATGATGGTCTTAACATGGTTATCCCATTGGATATCTACGGAAAATATCAAGCCGCACGTACCAACATAGCCATCCCTCAAGGGAAAGTCCTTAAACTTGACGGCTATACGAAATCAGGTTTGCACCCTGCCATGACAGGTTTGCAGAAACTCTACAACGACGGAAAAGTCAGTCTCATACAAAGTGTAGGCTATCCTTCTCCTAATTTCTCGCACTTCCGCGCTACCGATATATGGCTCACTGGTTCTGATTCCAACGAAATACTCACCACCGGCTGGACCGGCAGGTACCTGGAATCCCTGAACCCGGATTTCCCGAATGGCTACCCAAGTGCAGACAACCCAGATCCGCTGGCTATCCAGATAGGCTCAATTGTATCGCCTGCATTCCAGGGCACCAACGCCAGTATGGGCATCGCTATCACCAGTGCCACCGACTTCTATAACCTGATAGATGGTGTGATGGACCCCGTGCCTAATACAAAAGCAGGGAAGGAACTGGAATATATCCGCCTCATTGCCAAACAAACGAATAGTTACGAACAGTCAATAAAAAAAGCCGCCGCTAAAGTGACGGCCCAGGGCGACTATCCAGCTAATAACGGTCTCGCTGCACAGCTGAAAATCGTAGCCCGACTCATTGCCGGCGGACTCAAAACCCGTCTCTATATGGTGAGCACAGGTGGTTTTGATACCCATGCCAGCCAAACAGAAAGCGGCGATACTACCAAAGGAAACCACGCTAACCTGTTAGGTGGGGTTTCTGATGCTATCGCGGCGTTTATGAGCGATTTGCGCGGCCTCAAGGCTTCACGCCGCGTAGTGGGAATGACGTTCTCCGAATTTGGACGCCGTATCAAATCTAATGGCAGTATCGGTACTGACCATGGCGCCGCTGCACCTATGATCGTTTTCGGCGATTATGTGATGCAAGGCGTGCTGGGCAACTCACCAGCTATTCCAGATGCTACCTCTGTGAATGATAATATCCCGATGCAATATGACTTCAGATCGGTATACGCTTCTATCCTGGAGCAATGGTTCTGCGTGGCGCCCAATGACCTCCAACGCATCCTCCAGAAGGATTATCAACAGCTGCCACTAATCAGCGGTGTGGCCTGTGGTGTTATCACAGGTATCCCGGATATCAATCCGTCTGAAGACAAGCACCTGATCATTAATAGCCCGAATCCATTTACTAATTCAACCCGAATCACCTATATCACTGGCGCTGGTAATACTATGATCCAGATATTTGATACGATGGGCCGCCTGGTAAGTGTGCCAGTAAATAAAATACATGCCGCAGGAACCTATACCATCGATTTTGATGCTACCTACCTGCCAAGCGGGATTTATTATGCCAGGTTCCAAAATGGACCTGTACAACAAGTTAGGCCTATGTTGAAGGTGAAATAATCCACTTGATTAGTTTAATTTCAGATTAAATATTGTGCAACATTGTTGCAAATAGTTAGATTTAACTATCTTTGTCGCCATGTATAAAAAATACTGGCAACGGATATTAGCAATCTTGCTGCTGGGGGTATTTACTTTAAATACCCTTCCGAGAGAATTTATACATGAATTTGCAAACCACCACGATACCCACGATGTTATTCATCCAAAAGGGGAATCGAGTGTTTCTACCGCTCACCGCCACTGTGAATTTTTACAGATAGGTATTGAGCCTTATGAAGAGATTGTCGCTCATCATATAACTCCTGTGCAGAAATTGGTCTGGGTTTTTATTACACCAGCTGTTGCTGCTATCAGTCACCAGACATTTCGTGATCTCGCCCCCAGAGCCCCTCCTGTGGCTTAACATACAATGTGTGCTTACACTGTTTTAAAAACAGTATTTAATTGGATTATCTGCTGATGATCCCCTTATTTATTTTTTGAATTATCATCCTACTGATATGCAATATCTGCGTGTATTTATACCTCGCTTTCTCTTTGTATTACTGGGCTTCCTGGGAATACAACTTTCAACTGATGCCAAAACGCTGTCAGGAAAAGACCTGGCAGATAACTCACTGAGTGGTAAAATCGTCGACAAAAAAACGCATAGCGCCTTGCCTGGTGCTACCATCTATATGCCAGACCTGAAGGTAGGAGCTTCTGCCGATGCCAACGGAAACTATGTCATCAAAAATCTTCCAAAAGGAAAATTCCTGGTAGAACTGCACTCCATGGGGTATGCAGCCTATACCACCACCATCGCCGTTAATGGCGCTACCCATCAGGATTTCGAGCTTTCTGAAACCTTAATCGAAAAGAACGAAGTAGTGATCACCGGTGTGAATCTGGCTACATCTGCCAAAAGCAATCCGGTTCCTATCAGCATAATACGTCGTGATTATCTCGATGAAAACATCTCTACAAATATTATTGATGCAATTTCAAAAGTTCCGGGAGTAAGTACATTGTCTACAGGACCCGCTATCAGCAAGCCTTTCATTAGAGGATTAGGTTATAACCGTGTAGTAGTGGTAAGCGATGATGTACGCCAGGAAGGACAGCAATGGGGAGATGAACATGGTATTGAGGTAGATGATTATAATGTTAGCAGGATAGAGGTTTTGAAAGGGCCTGCTTCCCTGATGTATGGCTCTGATGCATTGGCCGGTGTAGTAAATATTATAACACCAGCGCCGTTGCCAGTGGGTAAAATCAAAGGTAATCTGGATGCAAACTATATGACCAACAACGGTACCATGGCTTATCACGCAGATATCGCCGGTAACCAGAACGGTTTTAACTGGAGCGCTTTTATTACCCAGAAACAAGCGCATGACTACCAGAATAAATATGATGGTTATGTATTCAACTCAAGATATAATAACACTAACTACGGCGCCAGCATTGGTATCAACAAGAAATGGGGTTATTCACATCTGACGTTTACTTCCTTCAATCAACATCTTGGCCTCGTGGAAGGCGATCGTGATAGTACCGGCCAGTTTGTAAAACCTGTTAATAACAATGGTGTGGCAGATGAAGAAACGGTTAGCAACAGTGATCATAGAGATTACAGCATGACAGTGCCTAAACAGCAGATCAATCACCAGAAACTGGTATGGGACAATAGCCTGTACCTGAATAATGGCGGCCGTATAGGCTTAACGCTGGGTTATCAATTGAATCAGCGCCGCGAATTTGGTGATGTATTAAATCCGAATCAGCCAGGTTTATATCTTTACCTGCAAACGCTGAACTATGGCCTGCGTTACTTCTTACCAGAGATGAACGGCTGGCAAACTACTGTAGGTATCAACGGTATGCAGCAAACGAATAAAAATAAAGGAGAAGAATTCCTGATACCTGCTTATGACCTGTTTGATATCGGCGCTTTTGCAGTAACTCGTAAAACATTCGATAAGCTGACATTGAGCGGTGGACTGCGTTTCGACAATCGCTCACTCAATTCTAAAGCCCTGTTCCTGGATGCTGATGGCAAGCCAGCTGCTACTGGGGAAACCAAGTTTGATGCTTTCAATAAGAACTTTAATAATGTATCCGGTAGTGTGGGGATCAGCTATGCTGTCAGCGATCGCGTAACGCTGAAAGCTAATGCTGCCCGCGGTTTTCGCGCACCAAATATTGCAGAACTTTCTGCTAATGGCGTGCACGAAGGAACAATCAAATACGAATATGGTAATACAGACCTGAAGCCGGAAGTAAGTACACAGGGCGACATCGGTATTGATTTCAATACCCAGCACGTATCCCTCACCGCTAACGTATTCTATAACCATATTAATAATTTCATCTATTCCCGTAAGTTATTTAATGCAGCAGGCACTGATTCAATTCCTGCAAATGACAATGAAGAAGGATTCGCTGCATTTAAATACCAGCAAACCAATGCAAACCTTTATGGTGGCGAAATGATGCTGGATATACATCCACATCCGATAGACTGGCTGCACTTCGAAAATACATTGTCTTACGTACGTGGTACGGCTGCTAACGCTACCGACTCTACGAAAAATCTTCCTAATATTCCAGCAGGAAGATGGTTGGCAGAATTAAAAGGTAAGTTTAAGAAGATAGGAAAAGGTTGTCTGCAGAATGCTTATGTGGGCCTGCAAATGGACATGAACTTTGCACAGAATGATGTTTTTTCTGCTTATCAGACAGAAACACCAACATCAGCATATACGTTATTAAACGCTGGTATCGGTACTGATTTCGTAAATAAGAAGAACAAAACGCTGTTCTCATTACATCTTGCGATGAATAATATTACGGATGTGGCGTATCAGAATAATCTGAGCAGGCTGAAGTATGCGCCAGTGAACGAAGTGACAGGAAGAGCAGGTGTGTTTAATATGGGCAGAACCTTCAGTGTGAAATTGTCAATTCCATTGGAGTTTAATTGATAGTTAGTTTTCCTTACTAATATTTTTTAAATAGAGATGGTAGGAATATGCTGAAATAATGCAGCGATGATCATTAAAGCGAGAGTCATGACTGGTGGTGTGAGCTTCCTGGTTATGGCTCTTTCTCATTTTAAAATTATCTAGATTTTAGCCTGTTATTTATATTTAAAATAAAAATATATGTTAAATTTGTTTGTGATTTCACGAGATTAATTCGTACTTTAGTTCCCACAACAGCGAATAGTAAATGAGCAATAGAAAAATTTTACTGTAGTAGTTTGAATAGAGAAAATCGCTTTTGAGAGAGGAAATGCCAAAATCTGTAAGGGGTTTGCAATAATGATTGTAACAACGCCGACTTATGAGAAAGTCTGTTTGAAATGTGAAAATGCCGCCAAAGTCTGTACATCAATTAAAAAGCTCCCAAATTTTTTTAGTTAGTTCCTGGCCGCCGTCAACTTCGGCTTTGCTGTCAACTTTGTAAAAAAATAGCAGTATCGTGATTGCTAGAATAGAATTCAATGCTTGTAATTTTCAATGCTTGTAATTAATGTTAATATACATATGAAATAGTCTGTAGTATTTTACCAACTACTTTATCGAATCAGTATCTCCGCATGTATAACATCAACGGATATACGAAATAATACTGTTATGCCCGGTCCCAATACCTGAATCAGTATTTCAATAACGTTGGATACATAACCTACAATAAAATCTATGTCCTTGTATATAACGTATACGGATATACGATAATAATTTTTAGAGACTTTTTATTGTTGATGCAGTTCCTTAGAAGGAGGGAATGTGCCATACTATTTATTACTAAATCTTAACAAATCGCAGATGAGAAAAATTCTATTTGCATTGGTGGCCTGCCTGTTAACTACAGTGTCGCTATTTGCCCAAAGAACAATCTCCGGAAAGGTTACCGATAATACGGGAGAACTATTACCGGGTGTATCGATTGTTGTAAAAGGAACTCAAAAAGGAACCATTTCTAACGGAAAAGGTATTTTCACTCTCACCGTACCGGATAACGCTAAAGCGCTGGTTTTTTCTGCTGTAGGCTTAGCCACTCAGGAAGTAGAACTCGGCAATTCGTCCGTAGTGAATGTTTCTATGAAGATTTCCGAAAGGACCATCAATGAAGTAGTAATTTCTACAGGTTACGGTAGTGTTAAACGTAACAAGTATACAGGGGCCTCCACTGTCCTGAGTAATAAAGTGGTAGATGCGGTACCAATGGGTGCTTTTGATCAGGCTCTCCAGGGACGTGCACCAGGTGTTCTGGTAAACTCCGGTTCTGGCCAGCCAGGTTCAAGTGCTAACGTTGTTATTCGTGGTATTCAATCCATTAGCGGTTCCGGTATACAACCACTCTACATCGTAGATGGTGTGCCTTTACCAGCTAATGACATGGCAACTATCAACCCGAACGACTTTGAGTCAATGACCGTTTTGAAAGATGCAGCTTCTGCAGCTTTGTACGGTGCTCGTGGTGGTGTTGGCGTTATCGTTATCACTACTAAAAGAGGTAAAGCAGGTACAAACAACTTTACAGTTCGTAGCCAGGTAGGTGTTACCACAGCTCCTAAACCTACTAACTTCGACCTGATGAATTCATCACAGATGCTGGCATATGAAGAAAGAGAGAAAATTGCTGGTACTCCTGGATGGAACTACTCTCCGTTGAACCCTGCAAACGCAGGCCTCAGACAGGATCAGAAAGACAGATACGCTACTATGCTCGACAGTATGAGAAATATTAATTCAGACTGGAGAGACATCGTTTATCGTAAAGGTTTCTCCCAAATGCATGAAATCAATGCAAGCGGTGGTAACGATAAATCTAAATATTATTTCTCTGCAGGTGTCTTTGATCAAAAAGGTATGGACCTGAAATCAAGACTCAGAAGATATACTACTCGCTTTAACCTGGACCAAACTCTCGGCCGCTTATCCATTCAATTCAATAACCAACTTGGTTATTCCATCAGCGAATTTGCTGAAGGTGAATACCTCGGTAACAGCGCCCGTAACGTATTCCAAATGGTTTGGAGAGCAAAAACTTACGAAAATCCATACAACCCTGATGGATCACTGAACATCGGCCCAAGCTCTAACCTGGCATTGAAACAAATGGCAGACGTACTGGACGCAATTCAGTCATCTACACTGCGCGACAAACAGTTTAAAATCAACTCTGGTCTGAATATCGCATTCAAAATCCTCCCTAGCCTGACTGCTCGTAACGTAGTGGGTATAGATGTGGCGGCAGACTTCACTCAGCGTTATGTTCAGGCAGGTTCCTACTATGGTACTGGTGCTGCATTTACTGAGAAAAAAGGTATTGATATGGAAAATACCAGAGTGGTTGCTAACATAGTAAATACTTCCAGCCTGGTTTATGCCAAAACTTTTGGTGGCAGACATGATGTTGAAGCCGGTGCATATTTTGAAATTGTTCGTAACTGGCAACAAGGTGGAGGATTCACCCTCTATAACCTGGATCCACGTCTGTCCCTTACCGGACAAGGTGCTGGTAACTTGCCAACAGGTGGTGCTGCCAGCTATTCTCAGCCAGCTTCCAGCGCTAAAAGTGGTTACGGTATCCGTTCTTACTTCGGAAGCCTGCGTTATACCTATAACGATAAATACACCGTTAGTGGTGTAATCCGCAGAGATGGTACTTCTCGTATCTTAAACCCTGCTAACAAAGAAATCACTACCTGGTCTTCTGGTTTTACATGGAACGCCATTAAAGAAGATTTCCTTGCTAACAACAGCATCCTCTCTGATTTACGTTTCAGAGCATCTTATGGTATCGTGCCTAACATCGGAAGTATCGCTACCGGAACTTACTCCAACGGACTTGTAGGTGTGACCAACTACATGGGTTCACAGTTAGCTGGTTATGGTACTGTAAGCTTCCCTGGTTCTACTATTTCTGGTATCGCACCAGTAACGCCTGGTAATGATAACCTCAAAATTGAACACATCAAAAAATTCAACATTGGGTTTGACCTGGCTGTGCTGAAAGACCGCGTAAGATTTAGTGCAGATTACTACCGCAATATGACTATCGACTTGTTCGTGAAACAGCCATTATCTTATACCACTGGTTTCTCAAGCCTGGATATTAACGCCGGTAAAATGAGTAACAGAGGTATTGAACTGGCTTTGAGTGTTGATGTAGTTAAACAGAGAGATTATGGTGTTACATTAGGATGGAATCATGCATTCAATAAAAATAACATCGAAGACCTCGGATCTGTTGATCAATATGTACTCGGTACATTCCTGATCAAGAAAGGTTTACCTTTTGGTTCCCACTATACTTACCATTACTTAGGTGCTGATCCTACCACTGGTAAACCAATGTACGAAGGTGCAGACGGTAAAACAGTTTACGATGTAAGCCAGGCGCCACAAATGGCAATCTTCGGTTCTTATGTACCTAAACACACTGGTGGTTTTACACTGGATGCACATTACAAACGCCTCTCTCTCAGTGCCCTGTTCTCTTACCAGTTTGACGTAGTAAGAAGCAATAACGCATGGAACTTCATCACCAGAGGTACTCCTGGATACCAGGCTTCTCTGAATGCTAGTCCAGACCTGATCAACAACCAATGGCAGAAACCAGGCGATGTTAAATTCTATCAGTCTTCTCAATATGACAGAGGCTTTACTTCCAGCGATCTGATGGATGCTAAATTCCTCCGTTTCAGAAGCCTCAATATTGCTTACGTTATTCCTGAACTGGCAATTAAAGGAACCAAACTGATTAAATCAGCAAAAGTTTATGTTCAGGCTAATAACCTGTTCGTATGGAGCCCATGGAAAGGACAGGATCCTGAGGATAATAACAACATTAGCTTAAACGAATATCCTAATCCGAGAATCTTTACAGCTGGTATTGATATTAACTTCTAATGAAAAAGGACTATTTCTTTTTCCATCTAAACTGAAAAGAACATGAAATCAAGAAATATAATTGGAATGGCAATGCTGCTCACTACCGCATTTGGTTGCAGCAAAGTACTCGATATAAAAGAAACGGATCTGATCGCAGGTGACCTGGCACTGAAAACTGTGGAAAACTGTGAACAAGGTACCATAGGAGCTTATGCAGAATTATCCACCAACATGGACATTCTCTTCGCTTCAGTTTTATCTGATGAAGTAAAACCAGGTGAGTTTTATAACTCCGCCACCGTACATGAATGGCAGTTCAGTGCCTCCGATGTAACCATCAGAGATAACTTTACCGCACTCACTACTAATGGTATCATTGCTGATAGGGTAAACCGCGTATTGGCTGCATTACCAAAGTCTGATTCCACTCGTGCAGGTGATAACACCCTCCGCGATCGTATTAAAGGTGAGTGTCTGTTCCTCCGTGCTTATACACACTTCGAATTATTCAGATACTATTGCACAAACTATATTCCAGGTAAAATGGCTATGCCATACATGGAGGCTGCAACCCTGTCTAACCAGTCACGCATGGATATGGAACCTTATTTCCAGAAACTCAATGCTGACCTGGCCGCTGCTAAAGCACTCGTACCTGCATCACTCGCAGATAAAAACCGCGTAAACCAGGCAACTGTTTCCGCTTTACAAGCTCGCGTAGCGCTCTACACCAAAGATTGGGCTAAAGCAGAAACTTATGCTACTGAATTCATCAACCAACTGCCTTTGGCTACTATGGCCCAATTCCCAGGCATCTGGACTGATGCAAATACAGCAGAAGTATCTTACCAGATCGTACGCCCTTCAAGCTCTGCTCGTCTGGGTTCCCTCTGGCGTGGTACCTCCACTGCTCCTGGTGGCGTAGTGAAAGTTGGTTCCATCACCTGGTTGCCTTCTGATAAGCTGTGGAATATGTATGATCAGACAAACGATATCCGTTTCACTGCATACCTGGTAAATGAACCTTTACTGACAGCAGATAACAACCGCCCGTCTAAAATCATTAAAAAGTATGCCGGCGGCGGTTATAACTCTACTTCTGAAAACGTAGCTAATGCTAAAGTTTTCCGTACAGGTGAAATGTACCTGATCCGCGCTGAAGCAAGAGCTGAACAGAATAAATTCACTGGTGCTAATAGCGCTGAAAGTGATCTGAACGACCTCCGTACAGCACGTATTAAAGCTTATGTTCCTGTGGTACTGGCAAGCAAAGATGCTGCTATCTCCGCTATCATGGACGAACGCTTTAAAGAGCTGCCTTTCGAAGGTCACCGCTTCTGGGATCTGAAAAGAAGAGGTCTGGCTGTTAGCCGCCTTGCATCAGATGCTCCAAATGCAAATGCTGTAACGCTGCCTGCTGATAACTTCCGCTTCGTAATGCCTATCCCGCAAACAGAACTGAATGCGAATAAGCTGATGAAACAGAATGACGGCTACGCTCAATAATCAGTATTTCTTGATTTTGATTGATATAAAAAGTAAAAAACCAATAAAAACGAGGGGCAGATTTCTCTGCCCCTCTTTTTTATTTATGATGTATAAATTCTAATATCGTATCGCGCCGCTGTAACTCCGGCAACTCATGAGTGAAGAAGTGATCAAACAATAATGCTTTACTGTTTCTTATCTTGTAGGCCGTAAATTTTCCGGCAGTAAACAATCCTAATATTGTGTCCCCCTCGTTAATATATAGGTAAGGCGCTGGTAACGTATCAATCTTGCGGATATAGTTGATCAACCGCTTATCCTTGTTACTGATCGTAATTGTTTGCATAGAATCAGCCCCGTTTTCCACCGTAATGGTAATATTGGCAGCCGTATATATAGTCGATTCATCACCAGGATGACCAGACTTGAGCTTGAAATGTTGCGGATGAATGGTCTTTCTGGTCCTGTCTGCCACATGCACTTCCTCCTCAGGCTCTGGTGCGCTACTGCAAGCCTGGCATGCAAAAAGGATGACTGCTATGTAAAAACCTATTCTTGTCATTAGTATCGGGTTTGCGTTTGATGCTGCAAAAATGCGAATATCTGCAAATATGGTGCATCTACCACTGGTATAATTATTTGAAGTGAATATATGCGGATTTTGTAGTTTAGCATCGAAAGTTACATTTTGTGCAATATTGAATGTTCTAATTCTTAAACTTTTGCACGCTGTTCCCTCTGTTTCGTTATTGCCTCTAAAATTCTTCTGACCACCATTGGTTCAGATTTTGGTTGAAAAAGATAGGGGCTGTTTTCACAGCCCCAAATATTTTAAAACCAATTTTTTACTAATGATGATGGTGATGAGGCGCCTCCAAATTTGCAGTATCCTCATCATAATACACGAAAAAGTATAGGTATATTACCCGCGACAACCGCATCAACCATGGTTGTATTAATATCAGCAACACACCATTTACCGCCAACCATTTGAATATACTGTTGTCTCTCCAGCTAATACCAAAAATTAACGCATACCAAATCAAATTGAAAACGCTGAACGCCACTGATAAGGCATAACTAACATACCCCGTCCCAAACCAAAAACCGGTTTCCAGCTCATACTTTTGTCCACATACCGGGCAATGCTCCGGCATGTCAAAAATCTTCGAAAAACGCAGATGGAACGGATTCGGATCTTTAAACATCGGTCCCTTACGGCACCTTGGACATTTCATTGTCAGGATGCTCAGGAAGTAATTCGGGCGTTTAGGCTTATTCGTACTCATTCCGCAAATTTAATCAATTACTTCGAAGCTGTCTCCGTTTCGAACTTACGCTCACCAATCTGCTGACGCCACATCGCGTAATACAGCCCCTTCTCATCCAACAAATCTGCATGTCGTCCGGTTTCAACAATACGACCTTTTTCCAGTACAAATATCCTGTCCGCATGCATGATCGTTGACAACCTATGTGCAATCATCACCGTAATATGCTGTCTGGTAGCCGTAATATCCCTCACTGTGCGGGTGATTTCTTCTTCTGTAATTGAATCCAGCGCGGAGGTAGCCTCGTCAAAAACCATCAGCCTTGGTTTACGCAATAACGCCCTGGCGATAGACAAACGCTGTTTCTCTCCACCAGAGATTTTTACGCCGCCTTCCCCAATAACAGTTTCAATACCTTTATCTGCACGCGCCAGAATAGTATAGCAAGATGCTTTTTCCAATGCGTCCATAATCTCTGCATCGGTAGCTCCCGGATTCACAAACAGTAAATTCTCCTTGATAGTACCGGCAAACAATTGGGTATCCTGTGTTACAAAGCCCACCTGGTGACGCAGGGATTCCATATCCACTGAACTGGCTGTAACGCCATTATACAAAATATCCCCCTCGTTAGGCTTGTATAAGCCCACCAACAGCTTTACCAAGGTAGTTTTGCCGGAGCCGGAAGGCCCCACAAAGGCAATCGTTTCGCCCAGCTTTACATTAAAACTAACATGGTCCAGCGCCTTACCATCAGCAGTAAGATGCTTGAAGCCTACCTGCTTAAATTCCAGTTTTTCTATATGGGAGATGTATACCGGGTCTGCTGGCATAGCTTCCACCGGCGTATCCAGGATACGTTTGAAACTCTGCAACGAAACTTCCGCTTCCCTGTAGTTCAGGATAATGTTACCCAGTTCCTGTAATGGCCCGAAAATAAAGAAGGAATATAACTGTAAAGACATCAGCTGTCCTACGGTTACGTAATCATGATAAATATAGAACAACAACAGGAACAAGATAGCAGAACGCATCAGGTTCACAAATGTTCCCTGTACAAAGCTGATACTGCGTATACTCTTCACCTTTTTCAGTTCCAGCATGAGAATTTTCAACGTTGTACTGTTAAGACGACGCACTTCCTGGTTTGTTAATCCCAAACTCTTTACCAGTTCTATGTTTCGGAGAGACTCGGTAGTGGAACCTGCCAGGGCAGTGGTTTCTTTTACGATGGTACGCTGAATAACCTTGATTTTCTTACTCAGTACGTTCATCAGTACCCCCAACAATACACAACCAATAAGATAAACGAATGGAAGGGTAGGATGCACGAAATAGGCATATATCATTACAAAAACAACGCCTATCATCGATACAAATAATACGTTTACAAAAGAGGTGATGAATTTCTCACAGTCTGTTCTTACTTTCTGCAAAATAGCCAGCGTTTCACCGCTACGCTGGTCCTCAAATTGCTGGTAAGGCAGACGCAGTGAATGCTTCAAGCCATCTGTATAAACCTGTGCGCCAAATTTCTGCACAATTACATTTACGAAATAATCCTGAAATGCTTTCGCAATCCTTGATACCATCGCCACCCCTATTGATGCGCCCAATAATAAAAGCACACCATTCAGATAACCACCTTCTGCCCGGGGAACCTGATTGAGCTTATCAAAAAATTTAGGATGATTGGCAAACTTATCAATGATACGACCGAAAATATACGGGTCCATCAGGGAAAACAGCTGGTTCACTGCAGCCAGCAACATAGCAAAAAAGCAAAGCCATTTGTATTTCTTAAGATACTGTAGTAGTAGTTTCATAATCCAATTTTACGGAGTCTTTGGTTCTGTTCTAAAATAGTTTATCAAAGGTAAGATGTTATAACATTGTAGTTCCGCCATTGCTCAAAAATGACTAACTTAATATAGAAGTTCTTTGTAAAGGTTACTAGTGATAATCGGTTCATCTCACTAAATCTCCACATATGAAAACGTATGATGAAAAACATGTTAAAAACATCGTACTGTTGGGCGCTGCCAAGAGTGGAAAAACTACCCTCTCTGAAACAATGCTGTTCGAAGCCGGCATTGTCAGCAAACGCGGTACCGTTGAAGAAAACAACACTATTTCTGACTACCACGAAATAGAACATGAACGCGGTAATTCCGTATATGCTACCACTATGCATACGGAATGGAGAGACTACAAAATCAATATCATTGATACCCCCGGCCTGGAAGATTTTATTGGCGAGGTAATAGCATCCATCCGCGTTTCCGATACTGCTGTATTATTGCTCAATGCACAATATGGGGTAGAGGTCGGTACAGAAATGATTTGGGACTATATAGACAGATACCGGAAACCCACCATACTGGCCATTAATCAACTAGATACTGAACAAGCCAACTTTACAAAGACCGTGGAAGATGCCAGACGGGTGTTCGGAAACGCTGCCACCATAATGCAATACCCCGTCAATCAAGGCCCCGGATTCAACGCCATCATTGATCTCCTCAAAATGACCATGTACCGTTTCCCCACAAACGGTGGAAAACCCGAAAAACTCCCCATCCCCGATAACGAAAAAGAACAAGCCGACAAACTCCACAACGAATTAGTCGAAAAAGCCGCCGAAAACGACGATACCCTCATGGAACAATTCTTCGAAAAAGGTAACCTCGACGAAGATGAACTCCGCGAAGGCCTTAAAATAGGTATGCTCAAACACCAGGTATTCCCCATCTTCTGCCTCTCCGCTAAAAATGATATGGGCAGTGGCCGACTAATGGGCTTCATCGATAACGTAGCCCCCAGTGCCATCGACATGCCCGCAGATATCACCGAAGATGGTAAGGAAATCCCCTGCGACCCCGCCGGACCTACCTGCCTGTTCGTATATAAAACCATACTGGAACCACATGTAGGCCGACTCACCTTCTTCAAAGTTATGTCCGGTGAAGTGAAAACAGGAATGGAACTTATAAACGAAAAAGGTAATACTACCGAACGTATCTCACAACTGCTGATCGTTGACGGTAAAAATCGTAATAACGTAGACTATCTCCGCGCTGGCGACATCGGCTGCACCATCAAACTAAAAAATACGCTGACCAATCATACCCTCTGCGATAAAAATTTCTCCGGACAAATAGAACCCATTCAATTCCCGGCTCCTAAAGTAAGAGTGGCAATTGAAACTAAGAATAAAGCTGATGACGAAAAACTCAGCGAAGTATTGTCGGAAATTCACATGGAAGATCCTACTCTCGAAGTAGAGTTCAATCGGGAACTAAAACAGGTAATCCTCCATGGACAAGGAGATCTTCACCTGCTCGTTACCAAATGGCGACTGGAAAATATCTATAAAATGCCGATAGAATTCCTGCCTGCTAAAATACCTTACCGCGAAACTATCCAGAAACCAGCACTTTCCTCTTATCGCCACAAAAAACAATCTGGTGGCGCAGGCCAGTTCGGGGAAGTGTATATTAAAATAGAACCCTGGTACGAAGGCATGCCCCAGCTAAAAGAATATCCAGTCAGAGAAACAGAAGAAATTGCTCTCAACTGGGGAGGAAAACTGGTTTTCAATAACTGTATTGTAGGTGGCGCCATAGACGCACGCTTCCTGCCTTCCATACTGAAAGGCGTCATGGAAAAAATGGTAGAAGGCCCACTAACGGGATCGTATGTACGTGATATCCGCGTAAGCGTTTATGATGGTAAAATGCATCCGGTAGACAGTAATGACATGTCTTTTAAAATTGCTGGTAAGATGGCTTTCAGAGACGCTTTCCACCAGGCAGCACCGCAGCTGCTGGAGCCAGTCTTCGACCTCGAAGCCACTGCCCCCGATGTAATGATGGGCGATATCATGAGCGAATTACAAAGTCATCGCAGCATTATAACGGGAATGGATACACTGAATGGATTCCAGGTGATCAAAGCACGAACGCCACAAGCAGAGCTGGATAAGCTTTTCGCAGCTTTGCGCAATGTTACCCAAGGGAAAGCTAAGCTGAAATCGACTTTTGCCGAATATGCGCCAGTACCTGCGGAGATCCAGAAAAAACTCAGTGAAGATTATCGCAAAACAGAAGCGGAAGTTTAAGAGCCGCCCCAGCTTTGCCTGTCAAGACTCCTGTACTGAATTGCTTCTGCCAGATGCATGGCAGAAATCAATGGACTCTTGTCCAGGTCAGCAATAGTGCGGCTTACCTTCAATATCCTGTCGTAGGCACGGGCAGATAATTGTAGCTTTTTCATAGCGCTTTTTAGCAGTTCCCTGCTATAATCATCGGTGTTGCAATGATCACGCATCATACGTGCATTCATCTGTGCATTACAACTGATGCCTGTAAACCCCTTAAAACGTTCGCGCTGCAACATCCTGGCAGCAATGACCCTATCTCTGATTATACTGCTGCTTTCGGCTTCTAAAGGCGCAGATAACGCAGAATAAGTAACGGGTGTCACCTCTACATGAAGATCTATCCTATCCATCAAAGGCCCAGAAATTTTATTCAGATATTTATACACCATACCTGGCGCACAACTGCATTTCTTTTCAGGATGATTGAAATAACCGCATGGACAAGGATTCATAGAGGCCAGCAACATAAAATCTGCAGGAAATTCTACTGTTTGTTTTGCTCTGGCAATGGTCACCAAACGCTCTTCCATAGGCTGTCGCATTACTTCCAGCACATCGCGTTTAAATTCCGGTAACTCATCAAGAAACAAAACACCGTTATGTGCCAGCGAAATTTCACCTGGTTGAATGTTACTGCCACCGCCCACCAACGCTGCATTGCTGATGCCATGATGCGGCGCGCGGAAAGGTCGTTGCGAAATCAATGCAGCTGCATGCGCCAGCTTCCCGGCTACAGAATAAATTTTCGTTGTTTCAAGTGCTTCCTCTGGTAGCATGGGTGGCAGTATAGAAGGAAACCTTCGGGCCAGCATCGTTTTACCCGCCCCTGGTGGCCCTATCAAAATGGCGTTATGCCCACCGGCAGCAGCAATCTCTAAAGCTCTTTTAATATGCTGCTGACCTTTCACCTCATTGAAATCAAAATCATAATGTAATTGCGCAGATAAGAAACGCGCTCCCGCAGCGGTGCTGGCAGATGTTAATAACTTTTCACCGGCAAGATGTGTAATCACTTCTTCGAGGTGATTGGCACCATACACTTCAATACCTTCTACCAGTGCAGCTTCTTCCGCATTGGATGCCGGTAATATGATGCCAGTGTAACCTTCTGTTCTGGCTTGCATCGCCATGGATAAAGCGCCACGGACCGGCAACAGCGTGCCATCCAGCGATAATTCTCCCATCAACAAATAACCTGTTAGTATGTCAGCGGGTATTCTTTCGCAGGCTGCCAGTATACCGATGGCGATAGGTAAATCATAGGCAGTACCCACCTTACGGATATCAGCAGGAGCAAGGTTTACAACGGTTCTTGTTCTGGGCATTTTCAAACCCAAATGTTGCAAAGCAGAAGTAATCCGTTGCTCACTTTCTTTCACCGCATTATCTGGTAATCCGACAATAAAGAATTTATTGCCCTGTGAAGATACATTCACCTCAATGGTGATCGTAATGGCATGCACGCCCTGTAAGGCGCTGCCGTAGGTTTTAACAATCATATGGATGTAGCTGGGTTAACAAAAAATTATTATCTGCACAAAAAAATACAGAAACAACAAAACATAATCCTTTGCTGCTTTGCCTCTTATGCTGCTTTGTGTGCAAAAAAAAAGCGCCGGAGGCGCTTCAAATATATTACTTTATCTGCTCTAACAGATCAAGAACTTTTTCTCTCCGTAATATCAGATATCCGATCTTTTCCTTTGCTATACCATCTTTCAGCTGGTAAGTGAAATGAAGATCTTCATCAATAATAGTGGATTCAAAATATTTAAACTGAATCTTCGCTTCATGCTTCAATTCTTCCGCCACCTCATACAAATGTGTAGAAAGAATAAACAGACAGTTACTGCTTTTCAGCAATCCTTTGATCACAGCAATAGAACAATTGCGGGCATCTTCCACATTCGTTCCTTTAAACATCTCATCAATTAATACCAGCCATGTTTTGCCATTATTAATTTGTAAGATGGTATTCTTAATACGCTGTACTTCGTTATAGAAATAGCTTTCGCCTTTGAAGATATTATCCTGTACCTGAATGTTGCTGAAAATACCATGGAAGAAACTCAGCTCCATTTTTTCTGCAGGTACGCCCATACCCAAATGCGCCAGGAAAGTAGCAATACCAACAGCACGTATAAACGTAGTTTTACCAGCCATATTAGCGCCTGTCAGGAACATGAAATTACTATCCTGGTTGAGGCCCATATCATAGGCTACGGGCTTATCAAGAATGATATGATAGAGTTGTTTTGCTCTGATAATCGGCGCTGTGGTATCCAGAAATTCCGGGAAATTGAGTTGATGATGTTTGATCGCTTTTGCCATCGCATAAAATGCATCCAACTGATAATACAGTGTAATAAGCTCCTGCACAACCTTACGGTTACGTTTACGGACATAGTTATCAAAACGAAGGATATTAGCGGCATTGATCCTGTCTTCAGCATCTGCGCGAAGGATAGCGTTGAAGTCTGGCTGATTCAACAACCTGGCGGCCCTGTCCAGTGGTACTTTCAATACCTGTGGTGCATCATCACCGTTGAAAACCTCTACAAAGGCTTTGAAGCCTCTTAGTAGGTTTAACATCTCAGTGAAAGCGAACTTGATATGTTTATAGTCGGGCGAATAAACAGTTTTATGTAATGCGGTTTGTATTAAGAGGCCTAATCCTTCCGTATTGCTGATGGGCTCTATCTGTGCTTCCAGATAGTTTTCCACAACCACCACAGTACCATTCGTAATTACCGAAGGCCATTGATTTTCGAGTTGCAGGATATATTTCAACGCATCCTGTCGTTGTTTGATCGATTTGATGTCCTGCAGCGGTTTATTAAACAGCTGACGCAGATAATCGCGTCCTCCGGCAGTAATGGTAAAGTCAAGCCTGCTGAACAGTGAGTATTCCTCATCGCGGTTGAAGATGGATAGGTCGTAATAGGATGTTTTGTCCAGTTGCATGCAGTCCTTTTTTTAGTGAATATACGTATACAAGGGATAGGATGCAAAGATGGTGATATTCCATAAATTTTCCATTTTGCATCACCTGTTGTTTGCCTTGGTCTGACAAAACAAAAGCGAGCGCGGACAGCGCTCGCTTTTGTTTTGTCTTGCGGATGCCTGTACCGAAGCACTGCAATCCGCAAGACAAATAAATTACAGGAAACTAACGATTAAACAGTAATCGCTGACCTTTCACTGATTCATCGAATCTGCCATTTTCATAGGCGAGATGACCGCTTACAAAAGTATGTGTGATAGCAGCCGGGAAGGTATGTCCTTCAAACGGGCTCCAACCACATTTATAATAAATGTTTTCTTTTTCAACTGTTGAAGCGCCTTTCATATCCACAATTACACAGTCGGCATAGTAGCCTTCACGCAGGTAACCTCTTTCTCTGATTTGGAAACATACTGCAGGAGCGTGGCTCATCTTTTCCACTACTTTCTCGATAGAGATTTTTCCTTCCTGTACATATTGCAACATCAGGAGCAGACTATGCTGTACCAGTGGCACACCACTTGGCGCCTCCATATATGGCTGTTGTTTCTCCGCCCAGGTATGAGGTGCGTGGTCGGTAGCGATGATGTCCAAACGATCATCCAGTAAGGCTTCCCAGAGGCCTGCCCTGTTTTCAGGAGATTTGATCGCCGGATTACATTTGATCAGGTTACCATATTTTGCATAATCATCAGAAGTGAAATGCAGATGATGCACGCAAACCTCAGCAGTGATGCGCTTTTCAGCAAGTGGCAACATATTACCGAAGAGTTGTAATTCTCTTGCAGTAGAGATGTGAAGAATATGTAAACGTGCGTTGTGCTTTTGCGCAAACTGGATAGCTACCAGTGAAGACTCGAAACAGGCTTCCACATTGCGGATCAGCGGATGATCAGCAGCGGTGAGGTGATCCCCTTTTTCTTTTTTGAAAAGCTCCATGTTAGCCCTGATGATCTTTTCATCTTCACAGTGCGTAGCGATGAGCAATTCGCTGTTGGAGAAAACAGTTTCCAGGGTGAGGTAATTATCTACCAACATATTTCCGGTAGATGATCCCATAAAGATTTTTACACCGCAAACTGTTTCTTTCTTATCGTTTGTTTTGAGGATTTCTTCTACATTATCATTGGCAGCTCCCATGAAGAAGGAGTAGTTGGCCAGGGAATGCTGTTTGCCGATTTGATATTTATCTTCCAGTAATTCCTGTGTAAGTGCAGCAGGCTTGGTATTCGGCATTTCCATGAAACTGGTGGTGCCGCCGGCAACTGCAGCGCGGGCTTCTGTGTAGATGGTGGCTTTTTCTGTCAGTCCGGGCTCACGGAAGTGTACCTGATCGTCTATAACGCCTGGCAGCAAGTGTTTGCCAGTACCATCAATTTCCTTGTAATTTCCACTAACAGAGATATTGGGCGCTATTTTTTCAATGCGGCTATCCTTGATCCAAACATCCTGTACCGTGGTGCGTCCTTCATTAACCACGGCTATATTCCTGATGATGTAGTTTTGCATGATGCAAATATAGCTAATCGCAGGTTGGTTTTATCCTTCAAGATGTATGGAGAATACGATCATGTGCGACTGTAGCTTGTCGATCACATTAGAATAGCGCAGGTTCGGGTCTTTGATAAGTACGTTGCCGATACCGTTGCTTACTTTAAATTCCGGGGAGAAGATAAAGCTCTCGAAATAGAATTCAAATCCAGCGCCTATTTCATAGCCATAGTCGCTTTTTTTGATTTTGATCATAGACTCTGTTTTCTTCATACGGGCGTTGGAAGCCAGGTCATAATCATATTTCATCCCGCCAATAGCATAAACACGCATGTTACCGATACGATCCGATTTGAATTTTATCTGCAGCGGAAAGCTAAGGAGGATGGATTCAATTTTCTTTTGCGTATCCGTCATAGATGGATACGTTTCTTTATAGTAAAGATTTTTGGAAGCGAATACCAGCTGGGGATTAAGACGTAAATCGAAATGCTCTGTCAGGCGGGCATTTGCGAGTAATCCCAGGTTGAACCCCATTGTTTTCAGGGGTTCGGCGATCATAATAGAGTCATCGGCCAGGAAAGCCTGTGCATGTAATAATCTGAAATTAGACTGGTTAGTAGCCAGTGTAATTCCGAAGTAATAGGGTTTTGCATCGTGTTCTATCATATTGAGATTCTGCTGAGCCTTTGCGGGAAGCAGCAGCAACAGGAATAATCCTGTTAGCGCGAAGCGCAATAGATGGAACATATGCCGAATGTGAGCGTTTTGCATGTAACGGCCTGGAATCCTGTATTGGTTAAAATATTACTCATTTCTTTTCCCTGTGGAAACGCTTTCACGGATTCTGGCAGATAGCTATAGGCAGCTTTGCTCTTGGCTATCCATTTCCCGATCAGGGGTGTTATATAACGAAAATACAAATTATAAAATTGCTTAATAGGGAAAACTGTCGGGTTGGAAAATTCAAGAATGATCAATTTGCCGCCAGGTTTCAGTACCCTTCTCATCTCTGCAAGCCCTTTCTGAAGGTTTTCAAAATTACGCACACCAAAGGCTACAGTTATCGCATCAAACGTCTGATCTGGAAAACTTATTGTCTCACTGTCGCCCAGCTGCAGGGTAATTTTGTCCGAAAGTCCTTGTTTCTGGATCTTTTCACGGCCATGGGCTAACATTCCTTCAGAGATGTCAATGCCTGTAATATGGTCTGGGTTAAGGCGTTTGGAAGCCATAATGGCGAAATCGCCGGTTCCTGTGGCCACATCCAGCATATTTTTGGGCTGCAGGCTTTTCAGGTATTTCAGCGCTTTTTTACGCCAGATAACATCAATACCTAAAGACATGAAATGGTTCAAAAAGTCGTAGCGATGAGCAATGTCATCAAACATCGTGGCTATCTGCTGCTTCTTGCTTAATTTTGACTCCGAAAAGGGAACAATCTTCTCAACATTTAATTTTCCTGACATAGCACGCAAAGTTATATAATTTGTAGGCATATGACAGAATATACAAAGTAATTATTATGGTAATTAAGACAGCAGAATATCTTATCAGTAGTCCAGATTGGGAAAAGTGTCCAAAGCCGACCTGGCCGGAATATGCATTTATCGGCCGTTCCAACGTGGGGAAATCTTCTCTGATCAATTTGCTGACTAATAACGAGAAACTGGCTAAAACCTCTGGTACACCAGGTAAAACACAGCTGATAAACCACTTCATCATCAATAATGCCTGGTACCTGGTCGATCTGCCTGGTTATGGTTTTGCCAAAAGAAGTATGTCGCAGCGCCGCCAGTGGGAGCAAATGATCGAAAACTACCTGCGTAAGCGGGAAAACCTGGTAAACGTATTCGTATTGATCGATAGCCGTCATGCGCCTCAAAAGATCGATATAGAATTTATTAACCAGCTGGGCGAATGGCAGGTGCCTTTCAGTATCGTATTTACCAAAGCTGATAAAGGCACACAGGCAGAAGTAAGCAAAAATGTAAAGCTATTCCTCAATAAAATGAGAGAAACCTGGGAATTCTTACCGCCTCATTTTGTGACTTCTACCGTTAAAAAAATGGGTAGAGACGCCATCCTGGGCTATATCGAAGAATTGAATGCTCAATTTAGGGCTATTGCATAATGCATTACATTGTATTGCACGTAATAACCAGCGTGCGCAAAAGAGAGGGCGCCTTTGGTGCCCTCTCTTTTTGCCAATAGTCAATAAAATACAGGCATCTGCCTAAAATATTTTACGCAAAAGACATCGTTGGCGAGCAATGACAATACAGTAATTTGGAGAAAATGAGGGGAGAAAATACCAGCCGGTAGGCAAGCGCCCATCGGTAATTATTGAAGGAGGTATAACACAGTGCTGCTTAATTTACAATCTTATCAGCGCAGCAGCTGCTAGCAAACGCTTCTGGCTTGGCTTTAAAGGCAAACCCCATTCCGAGGATATAACCCATGGCCTCACGTAATGCCAGATTACTTTTAAATTGTGGATTAGTATTGATGTCTGCATGCACTTCCATATCTACTTCATATTCTGTAAACAGGTCGCACAATTCATAAGCAATCTCAATACTTCGGGAAACTTCTACCAGCATTCTTTCTTTGATGGAATAACTGGTCCTCGTTTTTTCATTCTGGATAAACATAAACCCGCCATGGCCTTCCCTGAGAAATACGATTACCGTAGCAAATTCGGTATCCAGACCTTTCACCTGTGAATCCGTGCCAATGCATACTTTCAGCCGGTAGCCACTCGCAGTTTCGCGGATGATGGCCCGCCGTACTTCCTCTTTGACCGGGAGATGAATGGGCTCTCCATTAAATCTTCTCCATTGCATAAAATATATATTAAAGGGTGAACAAGCGTAGCCATAATATTTAATTAGATGATTAATCAGGTCCTGTCAATTGTAGTAAGTCCTTGCTTTGGGTATAGGGTTAACGTACCGAATATACGAAATGCTTTTTGTTATTGAACGCAGCCATTCGGATTTAAATATAAAACACAACGACTAACCATTCACTGATCAGGTGTTAGCCTACCGCGCGCAGCGCTGAATTATCCAGCTGATACTGAAGGCGTCTGTTGCAAATTCAATACAGGTAAGCGTTTGTGATGATTTTTCCATTGCTGATAATTATCAAATTGTCTGCCTCTGAAAGATCCAGATAAAAAAGATAGCACAGGTTAATAAAGAAAAAGGACAGTATTTAATACTGTCCTGTGCTTAATAATACCAGTGTGCAAGCTTCCTGCGGTTGTATACCATTTTTGATGGCAAGCGCTTTTAACTCGGGATTTTCTGTTCCCGGATTAAAGATGATCCGCTTGGGATGCAACTGTAAAATATAGTCGTAGTAAGATGCTTGCAGCGTAGGATTCATATACAGCGTCACTGTATCTACATTGGCAACATTTGGATGCTCTTTGGTGATTTCCTGGCCTTCTATGTTGCCGTCCCTGTTACCAATAGCCACAATCGGATGTCCATGCTTTTGCAGCATGGAAACAGCCAGGTAGCTATATCTGGAGGGATTGGGAGAGGCTCCCAACACAACTGTTAATTTTTTATCGGTAGTTTCCATATACCGAATTTACAAAATTCAAAACAAGTGATAACTGCTACGCGGCATCTCGGATATTATATTACGCAAGGCTGGCTCCAGTAGCGGATAACGGAACTTATACCCACATTGTAATGCCCTGGTAGGTACCACCCATCTGCTTTTCAGTAATAATTCCGTTTCGGTGCCAATGATGGCTGCTCCAATTGTCAACATCCATTTAGCCGCTGGTAACCCCAATAGATGCCCTGTTGCTTTTCTCAAGGTGGCCATAAATATCTGGTTGTTTACCGGGTTGGGAGAGGTGCAGTTGAAAACTCCATCCAGTGAAGGGGTTTCAGCCACCCAGGCCATCATGCCGGCTACATCTTCAGTATGTACCCAGGTGTATTTCTGCTGGCCACTGCCTTGCTTTCCACCTAGTCCAAATTTAATGAGGTTGCAATATGCATGCATCACGCCTCCTGGCTCACTACCTAAGCTAATGCCTATACGAAATATTACTTTCCTTGTTTGTGGCAGTTGTAGTTCATTGAAAGACTGCTCCCATTTCTTACAAACCTGTACAGAAAAGTCATTTTTAAACTCACCATTGAATTCATCCATCGGATGATCTTCCGCATGTCGGTAAATGGTGGCAGAAGCTGCGTTGATCCAGACTTTCGGAGGATTCACTGCCTGCAATACCGCTTGGCCTAAAACCTGCGTGGAAAAGGTGCGGCTGTCAAAAATGGCTTGTTTGTTGGCTTCGTTGTACCGGCAGTTAACACTTTTACCAGAGAGGTTTACGAGTAGGTCTGCGCCTTCCAGGGCGGCAGTCCACGTACCCAATGTTTTTCCGTCCCATTGTTGATAGGAGATAGCACCCGCATTGATATGTGGCTCCCTGGAGAGTATGATGATCTGGTTGTCGGGGCTCCAGTATTTAGCCAGACTCCTTCCAAGAAATCCGCTGCCACCGGCTATGATGATTTTTTTGTTTTTCATTTTGCAGTTATTTTGATAATTCGGAACTTTCAGAAAATATTGAAATATTGATGCAAAAAAAATTACTTTATGAGTTTCAGCAGGCTGCTATAGAACCAGTTCTCTTCTGATTTGATGAAAGCAGAAATGGTTTTGTCTGTTTGCTGTGCAAACTTGTTGATATTCTGGATAGAGTCTTTGAAGGCTTTGAGTTCTTTGTCTTTAGGGTCGCCTTCGGCCTGCTGCAATTGTTGGAGTACTTTCATGATAGGATCGAGCTCACGTTTTTTACGTTCGCGTGCGATATAAGTAGCTACTTTCCAGATATCTTTTTCAGCAATAAAATATTCTTTTCTTTCACCAGGGATGAGTACACGCTCTACGAGGCCCCAGTTGATGAGTTCTCTCACGTTCATGTTGGTATTACCACGGGAAATGTTCAGTTCCTCCATGATATCATCTGCGCTGAGTGGGTCCGGCATCACCAGCAGCAGCGCATGAATCTGGGCCATGGTACGGTTAATGCCCCATTGTGCACCCAGTGATCCCCATGTTTGAATAAATTGCGCTTTTGCTTCAGGTAAATTCATTACAGAATATTTTGATACTGGCAAATGTAAACCAAGTTTTTGAACTTTCAAAAAATAATGAAATAAGAAATTGTTATTTATTAAGGTTAAGGATGGACTCTATCCGCGCTATTACACTCACTCCCGGGTTTGCAATGCCTCCCAAATCCAGCCATAATCCGCTAAAATCAAAAACGCCGTCTCTACAGCGTAGAGACGGCGTTTTAAATATCAACAGTTAGTGCATTACACCAACATAGTAACCGGATTTTCCAGGTAACCTTTCAGTGTTGCCAGGAAACGTGCACCTACAGCGCCATCCACACTTCTGTGGTCGCAGCTGAGCGTCAGTTTCATAATATTGGCAATCTTAACCTGACCTTTCTCAACGATCGCAGTTTCTTTGATATTACCTACCGCCAGAATAGCTGAATCCGGAGGATTAATAATAGCAGTGAACTCGTCGATACCCAGCATACCCAGGTTAGAGATAGTGAAGGTATTACCAGTGAAGTCCTGTGGCTGGAGCTTCTTGTTTTTAGCTTTGTCGTACAGACCTTTCGCTTCACCCGCGATCTGGCTCAGTGATTTCTGATCAGCAAAACGGATAACCGGAACGATCAGACCATCTTCGATAGCCACTGCAGAACCAATATGTACGTGATGGTTATGACGGATGAAATCACCCATCCAGCTTGCATTTACATCTGGATGCTGTTTCAGCGCCAGTGCAGATGCTTTGATCACCATATCATTGAAGGAAATCTTAACAGGAGATACTTCGTTGATAGCTTTACGTGCTTCCATGGCTTTATCCATGATCACGTCAATCTTCAGGTAGAAGTGAGGTGCAGTGAATTTGCTTTCGCTCAGGCGTTTAGCGATCACTTTACGCATCTGTGTCAGCGGCGTATCAGTGAAACCTTCCTGACCAGCAGGTACGAATGCAGGAGCAGCCGGACCAGCAGCAGGAGCGGTAGTAGCCGCAGGTGCAGCAGATGGTTTGTAGTTATCCACATCCGCTTTGATTACGCGACCACCATCACCAGAACCTGGGATCTGAGAAATATCAATGCCTTTTTCAGCAGCCACTTTCTTAGCCAGTGGAGATGCTTTAACACGACCATCAGCGCTGGTAGATGCAACTGCATTTGTAGCAGGTGCAGCAGCCGGAGCAGCTGTAGTAGCCGCAGGTGCAGCTTCAGTTGCAGCAGGAGCCGGAGCGCCGCCACCTTTTTCAGCAGCCAGAATAGCATCTACATTAGTACCTGGTTTACCCACGATAGCAATAATACCATTCACTTTTGCAGCAGTACCCTCTGGTACGCCTATATATAATAAAGTACCGTCAGCATAACCGATAACTTCCATAGTCGCCTTGTCGGTTTCTACTTCAGCCAGTACATCATCACTTTTTACAGTGTCACCTACTTTTTTATTCCACGCTACAATTTTACCTTCTGTCATAGTATCGCTCAACAGCGGCATACGAATAACAGTAGCATTTTTCAGCGCTTCTTTAACTGCAGCGTCATCAGCAGCAGATACAGCAGGTGCGGCAGCTGGCGCCGGAGCAGGAACAGCAGCTTCTTTCGCAGGAGCAGCAGTTCCATTATTACTTCCATCCAGTAATGCCTTATAATCTTCGCCCGGTTTACCTACAATGGCTATGATTTCATTAACTTTCGCTGCTTTCCCTTTCTCAACACCGATGTACAAAATGGTTCCTTCTACATAACCCATTACTTCCATCGTTGCCTTGTCCGTTTCCACTTCAGCAATAACATCGTCTGCTTTTACGGTATCGCCCACCTTTTTATGCCATTCCGCAATCACCCCTTCCGTCATTGTATCACTCAAAAGGGGCATTCTGATAACTTCTGCCATAGTGTTTATTCAAAATTTTGTTCAAACCTACGCGTTTTTGCTCAAAAACGCAAAGAAGGAATTTTAAACTGTTCAAAAAATATCTAAAGAAAGTAAATACATTCAAGTCTGGACTTAAAAATCCAATTCCATCCCCAGTCGGTCTTTCAACTCTTTTACCAACGGATATTTTTCTGACATCTGTTGGAACTGTTCTCTACTAGATAATGGGGCCGGACCAATATCCTGCGTTTGCTGACTTTCATCTAATTGAAGTGTCAATATAAGCGCCGGATTATTGAATTTCTCCTTGAAAAACTCGGAAATCACCAGTTTTTCTTCTTCCATAAACCTAAACTGCACAATATTCCTGCTCACAATGCCAATCTCATCTGTGTTCAGCATCTTTAATACTGCCAGCGCAAGATTACTCACCACAGTCATTTTATTGGCCTGCCTATAACGGTCGATGAATTCTTCCCAATATACTGTGATAGCACCCATCGTTAGTGGTGTAATCTCTTGCACAGGATTATTCTGCTGCTTGGCGGCCATAGCTTCTTTCATAGCTGCCAACCCTGTCAGCTTGGTCGCCGTAGCTGTTCCCGTTGTCGGCTTAGCTGCGGCGCCGGCCGTATTAACGGCCACAGTATTACTTTGGGGCGTATTGGAAACCGGTGCTTGCTGCTGTGGTTGCGGTGTAGGAGTTGGCTGTATAGGCTGTGGTGGCGGAGCTACTGGAGCTGCCGGCATCACTGGTTGCTGTACTGCTGCCACTTGTTCTGCCTGGATACTGGCTGTAGTAGCTGGTTTCTCGGTTATGGCTTTTGCGCTAACAGGCTGTGCCATTGGCGCCCGCAATTTCTGCGGCGCACTACCATCAGGAACTAGTTTTTTTTTTGCTACCTCTCCGGTATTATCCTCACTCACTAAAGTCACTGCTTGTTGTAAGAAACATAGCTTAATCAAAGCCATCTCCACATGCAGTCGCTTGTTACGCGCCAGTCGGTAATTGATCTCAGTTTCGTTTAACAGGTTCAAGGCGGTAATCAAATAAGCAGGACTCACCTTGCCGGCCATCTGCTTATATCGCTCTTTTAAATTACCTGAAACTTCTACCAGGTGAACAGCCTTTTCTTCCTTGCTGAGCAATAGGTTCCTTAAAAACTCTGCCCATCCTCCCAGGAAATTATCTCCTTCAAATCCTTTCTGTAAAACTTCATCAAATAATAATAATGCCGCAGCTACATCTTGCTGCAATACATAATCCATTACCTTGAAGAAATAGTCGTAATCCAGGATGTTCAGGTGCTCCAGGGTATTCTGATAAGTCAAATGCCCACTGGTAAAACTGACGATCTTGTCCAACGTACTGAGTGAGTCACGCATACAGCCATCTGTCTTCTGCGCCACCAGATGCAATGCGTCCTGGTCAGCCTGGATATGCTCCTTATTACAGATGTCCTGCAGATGGTCTACCGTATCCTGAATCGTAATGCGCTTAAAATCGAAGATCTGGCATCGGCTCAGGATAGTAGGAAGTATCTTGTGCTTTTCAGTAGTGGCTAATATAAATATGGCATAAGATGGCGGCTCCTCCAGCGTCTTCAAAAACGCATTGAATGCGGATGAACTGAGCATGTGAACCTCATCTATTATATATATCTTGTATTTTCCTGCCTGTGGTGCAAATCGAACCTGCTCCACCAGCGTACGGATATCATCTACTGAGTTGTTAGATGCCGCATCCAGCTCATGGATGTTGAAAGAGCTACCCTCATTAAAGGATTTACAGGAATGACACTCATTACATGCTTCTCCATCCGGCTGCAGGTTCTCACAGTTGATAGTCTTGGCCAGGATACGGGCACACGTGGTTTTACCTACTCCCCTTGGCCCACAAAATAAAAAGGCATGCGCTAACTGATGATTGCGAATTGCATTCTTTAATGTGGTGGTGATATGTGATTGTCCAACTACAGTTGAAAAATTCTGTGGACGGTACTTACGGGCTGAAACGATAAAATTCTCCATATACTGCTACGCTTTCGCGAGCGTCGAAAATACGAAGAACATTCCGAGATTCGCTTTTTTACTCGCTTTGTTATCAAAAATATTTGATAGTTAATTGTATTATATATGTTTTATTATTATAATTAATTGACTGTATGGAGATGATTATGCTCGATTAATAATTCCAGGTAACTTTTTTTCATTAGGATAATACAGTTGTTCAAGTACTCCATCAAACCACTACTCACGTCATGTAACTCTTTAATACCGGCATAATCAGGTATGGCATGGCGAATAAACTGGCAATCATGCTGGCGGAAATATTCAATACTTTCTTCTATGCGCACAGGTAAATTATTACGTATAGCCGGCGCCGTTATCAGATGGAGCAATAGTTTTCTGAAAGAGATGGCCGATTGTGTCAGCAATTCAAAATAAGGCAAAGCCTCTTCCATAGTCTGGTGGTTGGAATTAAAAATCAGGCTGATACCATGAATAATCCTGATCACCAGATCACTCAGCTGATTGGCATCTTTCTGGTAGTCCAGGATCTCCTGGTAACGCCTCACCAGGTTATCGGCCACTTCCTGGCCTATTGACAGCGCTACTGTATAATGGTAGCGACAAGCCAGCAAATCATTGCCGGTAAGCCATTGTTTTTCTTCTACTGCCTCCCTGCTTAGTTTGCGGGCTAATCTAGCCGCTTTATTAGCCCTGTATCGACGGCCATCGAATTCAAAATGCCTGGTTTGCAACTGCTGCAAAGCAATAGCCTGCAAGGTTTCAGAGTCCTGTAAATCCCGGTAACAAGTGCGCATGCGCATCACAATATCCGGATGATAAAGGCTTTCCAGACTGGTTAGCTGTAACTCTTCTTCACTCAGTGGTTGCAAAAACCTAAAATCTGCCTGTGAGAAGGATCTGTTGTCATAATAATTATTGAATGCTGGAGGGAATTCGTATGTCCGTTGCCGTTGTTCCAGGTCTTCCACAAACTGCTGTGGGCATATCCAGGAACAGTCATTACTTTCCATCGCCAATACATTATATACCTGTCCGGTCATCGCTTCCTGTATAGCGGCAGGCTGATTGAATAATTGCCAGGCACTGGTGTTATGGAGCTCCCTATCTATATTCGCCTGCAAAAACATACTGATCCTGGATTCCAGGGACGGCTGCAAACTCCACTCATCCCGCAGCTGAACCCTGCTCTTCAGATATGCTTTTGTAAAAGGGCCATTTACCACCGGCAAACCTTCGGCATCCAACCGGCCATAACTCTGCAATGTATAATACCTAATGAGGTTACGCTGTACCTCATAAATATTCTGAAAGCGTAGCTTATGTTCAGATAACTCCGGCAGTTTATGCATACAATGCTCCATACAGTAGCTGCCTATATCTGCCCTGCGAATGGCACTGGTGGCAGCCTGCGTACCTGCTATATGTACAGCTATATCATCTGCCTGTATAGCGATATCTCTGCTAATATCATGGTAATATTTGTTAATAACACGATGCATTTGCCTTAGCAGGTACTGCATTCCGCTTAATACCAGGAGAGTAATATGAATAAAGAAGCCACTAATAGAACCACTATGGCGGTGACCAGCCAGTTCATTCCAGTCATCATTTTCATATAGCATATTATGCAGCATCTTATTCAAGCCATATACATAACGGCTAAGAGAAGAATGGCCTTTGGAGAAATGCCCAAACTCATGGGCCAACAGCATTTTAAATTCACTAATATTGACGCTGTTTACCAACCCAAGCCCAATTTCAAGATTGCGACGTACCGGCCAGAAGAGATTAATAAAGCTAGCATTATAAAAAAGAGAAGCCCGGACATCAGGTACTACAAATATCTTCCTGGGAAAACTAATCCTGGTTTCGGTGACCAACTGTTTTAAAAAAGCAAACAACAACGGATGATTGTCCGCCTTGATCTGCGTACGGTATGGATTTGAAGGCTGGCTCCTGTGAAACAAAAAACGCCCCAGGAAATATAACAGACTACTCCCAAGCGCGATCAACGCTATCCCAGGGATAACTGAATACAACACATAATAATATCTCATCAGCGCTAGTCCGCCGGCAATACAGCCCAGGGCAAGCGCTACAGCGATGGAAATTAATACCACATACAGCAAAAAGAACAATATGATTAAGCCCAAGACCCTCATTTTTTGTAGTCTGTTTGGAATGGTGGTGGCAATAACCGCTTGGTCACTATCAGACCTGCAGCCCAGGTTTAAGTTGGTCATAACTAATCCTCACGTTAAATACGATTGTTACTAGAATCGGGATTTAATTAAAGACACAATTCAAGCCCTAAATGTTGAATAATCAAGTATCGGATATAAATATGATTTTTTGAAACCCCTTTATAGTTAATGTTTTAGGTAGATAAATGATTGGATATTTTTTTAATATATATGTTAATTCTTTATTGTATGTTATCACATTCGTCTGCTATTAAACAAGAAAGGGCCTCTACGCAGTAGAGGCCCTTTAAACGACTTATTCATCATTGGTGATTACTCCAATATTGGATGTCTGTTAAACTCAGCATTTCGGTCGAACAGATACCTGTAAGTAGTAAGCGTACGGGTAGGCTTAGCACCTAAACCCTCTGCCACATTGATCATTTTAGGATTAAAATCTCCTATCCATTGCATTTCATAATCAGTATAAGGAGAGCTTTTCTGTATCACATTAGCGCCTTCTATGATCAGGTATGCGTCAGCACCCATACCCTGAAACTCAGGAACAATGCCGAAAAGGATACCTACAAATTTCTTACAGTCGCCTTTCATTTTAAGGAAAAGGAACTGTAACTTTTGCAATAACCCAAACTTACCATTCATATGTTTTACATACTGGTTCAGGTCTGGCAGGTTTAACCAGCAGCCAATTGGTTCATCCTTGTAGTAAATGAACCAGGCTATTTTCTCATCCAGCAAAGGTTTCATCTGTTTGAACAACAGGTAGGCCTGTGCCTCGGTCATATCCTTACCACCAGCATGTTTGGCCCATGCACGGTTATAAATAGAACAGAATTCCGCCGCAAAACGCTTTAATTCGCCCTTTTTTATATGCTCCGAGCGGAAGTTAGGGTCCTTTGCCAGCGCCGCATGGCGGGTAAAAAACTTGTCTTTCAGCTGGTCATTTACCTTCATACCATAACAGATCTGGTTGAAAAACACCTGAAAGCCATAACTCTCCATCAGATCCTTATAATATACAGGATTAAAGTTCATACCATACAATGGTTCGTGGAAGCCCTCTGTGAGTAATCCCCACCAGTTATTACGCTCCCCGAAGTTGATAGGGCCGTCCATGGCGCCTACTCCTCGTTCCATTAACCACTGTTTGGCCGTGTCGAATAGGAAGTTAGCTGCTGCCTGATCATTGATACAATCAAAAAAACCAACGCCACCAACTTTGCAGGTATCTCCCTTGCTTTTGTATTTTTTATTTACAAATGCAGCAAGTCTGCCTATTAGTTTCCCCTTGTCATCCTTTAAAATCCAACGGATACATTCTCCGTGTCTGTACGCCTTATTAAGTTCCGGATTAAATACCTGGTTGATATCCTTGTCAAATGGACGAATCCAGCCAGGTACGTCTTTGTTTAATTGTATATGTACATCCAGAAACTGTTTCGCCTTTTGTTCGTTATCTACGATAATCAATTCCATAGGGACTGTTTGTATAAAAATAATAAAAATGCTTCCTTATGATCGCCACCGGCTACTGGCATCATTTTTTCAATGAAAAATGGTTATGAACAGAACTTATATCATTCCGTCCTTTTTCTTCCTGCTCACGATCGTTCTGGGTCTGGGCTATTGTCAGCAACAGCAACACCTTCGTAAAATCCTTGCGGAGAATGAACGCCTTCATAACGAAAACCGTGACCTGCGCAGCAGTTTACAGCAATCCGGCATGGTAGCCCGACAAATTTCAGATCGCAAAGATATGCAGCAGCAGCAAAACGCCCAATTTACAGATCGACGGGCATATTTCCGCAGGAATTGGAACCAATTCATCACCGTTTCCCTCAATGATTACCGGACGGGCTTTCTGGGCGGTATCCGCGACCTGAATATTATCATTAGAAATCAGACAGATTATCCACTGGAAAATGTTGTCGTGTCCCTCCAATACCTCCGGAACAACAATGAAGTCTTTAAAACAGAACAATATTCCATTAAGAGTATACCAGCCCAGGGACAGCAATCCATCGCTGCTTCTAACAGCCGTAAAGGCAGCAAGGCAGTGGTGAAACTTGTCAGCATTACCAGCCAGGCCATGAATTTCTGCTGGGCAGTGGATAAGCCCATTACCCCAGGTGATCCGGATCCTAATGCCTGCGCCGCTTCCACCGGTATGCGTCAGAATCAGTAACTTCAGGCTATGATAGCATTACACCGAAGCAATACTGCTACTGACGAAGTTCGGAACCTATATGAATCGGCTTTCCCGCTGGAAGAGAGAAGGCCCTGGCCCGATCAGCTGAAACTCCTGGAAAAGGGAGCCATTCATTTACTCACATTGGAGAAAGAAGGGAAATTTGCTGGTTTAGTATTTTACTGGCAATTACCAGCTTTTGCATTCATTGAATATTTTGCCATTTCCCCCGAAACCAGGGGAGGAGGCGCAGGTACCACCGTCATGAAGCTCTTGGAAGAAGAACTGAAAAGCATAGTGCTGGAAGTGGAACCACCCAATACAGAACAGGCGATCAGAAGAATTAATTTCTATGAACGCCTAAACTATCAAACCTTTCCGGAATATTATGAGCAGCCGCCTTATTATCCAGGTTATCCTTTTCTTCAATTAAAGCTAATGCACCTGGGCTTGCCACCAGGCCTTGATTTCGTCTACATAAAGAAAGCATTATATAGTACCGTTTATCATCTGTAAAAAATAAGAGCGTCCGCAAATGCAGACGCTCTTATTTTTTTCCCATAAAAGGCGGATATATAATCTAAACTAAAACTAAAAACTTACTGATCTCTTCTTGGCCTTTCACCACCATTATTTTGTTGTTGTGGCTGTGGTTGTGGTTGGCGTTGTTGTTGTTCCATCACACGTTGTGCCCTTTGCTGCTGTTGTTGCTGTTGCTGCTGCTGCCTTTGCTGTTGTTGCTGCGCCTGTCTTTGTTGTTGCTGCTGTTGAATTCTCTGCTGCTGTTGTTGTTGCTGTTGCTGCGCTCTCATCTGTTGATCGCGTTGAATCCGCTGTTGCTGTTGTTGCTGCTGCTGTTGCTGTTGCTGTTGTTGAATTCTCTGTTGTTGTATCTGTTGTTGACGTTGTTGATCCTGTTGCTGCTGTTGAATCCTCTGTTGTTGCTGTTGCTGCTGTTGTTGTTGTATCTGTTGATCGCGCTGAATTCGCTGTTGGTTCTGTTGGTTCTGTTGTTGCTGTTGAATTTGTTGCTGTTGTATCTGTTGTTGTCTGATCCTGTCTCCCTGGTTATTCATCTGGCCAGGAATCTGCTGATTATTATTGTTGTTGTTTTCTATTCTTGACGGACGATTATTATTATTGCCCGGCAAGATAGTGTTGTTGTTATTATTGCCACCTGGCACAATTCTACCACCACCATTATTGTTATTATTACCAGGAACATTATTGTTGTTATTACCTGGATTTATTCTGCCACCGTTATTGCTATTATTGTTTGCATTGTTGTTAATCGTATTACGGTTAGCATTGAATCGGTTATTATCATTACGTTGTACAGTGGCGCCATCTGGACGATAGATTCTTAACTGGTTACCGTTAAGTTGGTTCTGCCCTGGTCTGTCTGTGTTAGTAATCCTCACTGGTCTGGTGTTTGCCGGAGCAGAAGGACCGCGGTTAATACGATTATTGTTATAAACCGTGGTGTTATTGATAATAGTTGTATTGTTGATGATAGTTGTATTTCTTCTGTTATCAACATAATAATTGCTGATACGTGGACTACCTATATATTGTCTGTTGACGAATGTCCATCTGTTTACTGGATAGCTGTATCCGGAAGGTCCCATTGGTGCCCAGCCGTAATAGTCGCCACCAGAGCGCCAGTCTACCCACGCAGGTGCCCAGTCATAACCAGGTATCCACATCCATCCATAGAACTGATCAAACATCCAGCGTCCGTAGTGGAAAGGCGCCCAACCCCAGGAATAATCAGATACCCAGGTATAACCATAGTCTGTGTATACCCAGTGTCCTCCACTGGAATAAGGTTGGAAATCGCCACCTACATTTGGTATCCATACTTCGTTGTAACCGCCGTAGCTGGTCCAGCGACCGTAAGGACTCAAGGCATCGTAGAAAGAAACGGAAGCACCAACCTGCACCTGAGAACCATAGCCACTGGCATAATCACCTGAAGCGTAATAACTACCAGCACAGCTTGTCAGGAACATGGTTATCGCCGCAAAAGGGATAAGTGTTTTTTTAACCATTGTGTTCATACTCCTGTATTTTAAACGATTGGTTTCTGTAATTTTAGACTTTCCGGGGAACGGGTCACTTGGTTTACCTTTTCACATTTATAAGGATGTTTCGCCAATGGTAAGGTCTAAAAAGCAGAATAATCAATCTGCTTGATGAAAGAATTTTGTTAACACTTTGCTAAAGCATAAAAGACGTTTTAGCATCGTTCAATGCTACTATTGCAAAATTGATTCCAACTTTTTTTTGCTATGCTAACTTGTTATAAAACAGTTTTTTATAGGCCATAATGATTACATATTCTTATTTTTATATTTATTAAGATAAAATTCCCTTTATGCATAATTTTTCAAAACTGTAATATTGCTGCATGGGTGATATTTTTAGTATTCAGCATATACTATTTACAGTACTTGATTATCAGGTTAGTTTTATAGAATTCTTCGGTACATTAACAGGTTTACTCTGCGTTTGGTTGGCAGCCAGAGATCATATTCTTACCTGGCCGGTAGGACTCGTCAATGTGAGTTGTTTCTTCATATTATTCTGGCAGTTGCAACTATATGCAGATATGTTTCTACAAATCTATTTCTTTGCCACAGGCGTATACGGTTGGATATTCTGGTTTACTAAAAAACCAGAAAATGAACCCATTTATGCATTAAGTAATCGTGTCCGCTGCTGGCTATTTGCATTAGCAGTTGTAGCAACTATTACTGCTGGATTTATTATCAGCAATCTACACAATTGGTTCCCTGCTGTATTTGAAAAACCTGCAGCCTATCCTTATACAGACTCTCTGGTTGCGGTGTTGAGCGTTATCGCCAATATCCTGCTTGCCAAACGAATCTGGGAAAACTGGGTGCTTTGGGTAACAGTAGATTTAATCGCTACCATCATTTATTTCCAAAAAAATGTGCGTTTCCTCGGTATGGAATATTTTATTTTATTCATCATAGCAACGATGGGGTTGATAAAATGGATAAAAACCTATAAATCACAATTGCACACCCAATAAAACGTATAAAATATACCGACTACCTATGTTCAATATTTCCCGCAAGGTACTGAAACGAAGTATCCTTATTTGTGTAGGCATTTTTGTTGCCATGTTCTTTATCAGATTGATATATGGTTACAAATTCAAGCCTGTAAATGCTTTCATTAATGAAAGCTCGAATGCAGTATTCAATTTCGGACGATTAAAAAATTACGCTTCTGAAAAAATTCAATCAAAAGGAAAAGATATTGTAATACATGATGGTGACGCAATGTCCTCTCCTGCTGCAAGTCAGAAATATGAGAAAGTAGCACGGTTGCAAACAAAATCAAATCAATACGACAAAGATGAATCTACACTATATCATTTGATTGATTCTTCCGAATCTATTATCCAGTTTGAAAATAAGACAGGAAACAAAGGTGAACGGCAATTGCAATTGCTCGTTGGGGTGAACCCTGAAAAGTTTGATTCATTCTACAATGCGGCACAACGTATAGGCGTTGTCGTAGAAAGAGAAGTGACAAAAACCGATAAGACGAATGAATACCAGAAGCTCAATGCACAAAGGGTTTCATTAGAAAAGACATTGGCCTCTCTCAACGATTTGAAGAATAAATCCGGGAAGATAGAAGAGTACTTACAATTGCATGATAAGATTTATGCCACGGAAACAGAATTGCAGAACCTGGGTGTAGAATTAGGGAATTTTGATGCTATTCATGAATTCTGTTCTGTTAAAATTTACATGCATGAGAAAGTTGAGAAAACCACTGCTGTTATTGGCGTATGGACCCGCATCACGCGTGCACTTGAATGGACGATCAAGTATTATGCTTGTCTGATGTTTGGAGCGGCAGTCAGCCTGATAGGGCTATTGGTGTTGGTGAAAATATTGGAGGCATTTGGTTTTAATCTCACTACTAATAATAAGAAAGCAGAATAATCAATAGTTAACATATAACAAAGTACTAGCGGCGCCAAGTGGCGCCGCTAGTACTTTACATCAGATCTTATATTCTCCTACCTTATTACCACTATCATCCAACATGGTCAGTAGCAATTGTTTTTGATCTGCCTTTACCTGTATCAGCGTGCGTTTGCCGTCTTTAGGGCCGCCACCAATGATCAGTGGATAATTATGTTTACCTGGTTCCGGCGGATGTACGCCATAGGTGTGGGTATGACCGCAGATCAGGATATCAATTTTATGTTTGTTGAACAACTCACCGAATTGCTCCCTGCAATGTACAGTACCATGCCACTCGCCTCCATGATAGTGCGGGATATGCATGATCACGACTTTATACTTTGCTTTTTTATAAGCTGGCGACTGTAGTTGCTTTTCCAGCCATGCTGCCTGTTGCTCTCGATAGCGATCGAAATCTACTATGCCTCCATATACAGGATGGGTGTCTTCCTTGTCTTCACCGGTGTCCAATACGATAGCGTGTACAGGCCCCCAGGTGAAAGAAAAGAAATTATCTCTGCCAGGATTTTCGAAATACTGATGCCATTCGCGGGCGTATTTACCGCGTGTTTCGTGGTTGCCACGTACGTACATAAACGGTGTTTGCGTAGAGAAAGACTCACCGCAGGGTGTCAGCATATGGTTGATGATCTGCTGTTCATCCGCCTGATAGTCGAATACATCGCCGTTAAAGAATACGAAGTGATAAGGATTGTTGCCGTTGAGCCCCATCAGGTGCGGAATGGATTCAGGACGGTCGTGGATATCATTGATCATTAGCCAGGATACTTCTTTTACTTGCGGATCAGGCGCAGTAAAAGTATAGGTATCGCTGGAAATTATTTCTCCATAGGTCAGTTTATAAGGCTGGAAATCAGTGATTTCTTTGGAAAATACCTTATAACTATATTTTTTTCCGGGTACCAGGTCGGTGAGGGGAATTTTATGGAGGGTATTGTTCGCATCTACGAGGCCATGACTGACGGTATGTGCTTTTTGGGGAGGTTGACCCTCCAGGTTGTATTCTACCCAGCTATAGCAAGGCTTTGCGGTGAGCCATACAACAGAAATAGTGTTGGGAGCAGGATACTGAAGGTAGGGTTTGCAAAGAAATTTGTGGTTGGTCTCTTGTGCTTCCGGAGCGGCAGCTTTCGCTATGGCCGGGGCGATGCTTACCATGCTGAGGAGTCCGGCTTTGGAGATATTCCCCAGGAAAGTGCGGCGCGATTGATCACTGTTTTTTTTCATGTTCAGATTATTATTAATACAAATAGGTAGATAACCCAAAATAAGCAAGGTTTGGAAGGGGAGGGAGGTTTTTTTTATGGATGGCAGGAAGGATGGAGGAGAAATTTTCCTAGATTATTATGAGTTAAATATTTTTATAATATTATAGATATGGACAGGGATTTAGGGGATAGCAGGCTTATATAAAAACAAAAAGGGCTTAAAAACCTGTGTGAAAGCGATATTTTTCCGTTCTGGTGTTTTGATTTATATGCTTTTACTCTTACCTTTGCGGCAAATTTTGGAAACTTTTGCCAACAGCTTAAGTTTTTGAGGAAATAACTTTTAGTATTTTATAAACCTCTTTAAAAATATGCCTAACACAGGTAAGATCAAACAAATTATCGGTCCCGTGGTGGACGTGCACTTTGAAGACAAATTGCCCGAAATCTACAACGCATTGGAAATCACCCGCGAAAATGGTCAGAAAGTAGTATTGGAAGTACAGCAGCACCTGGGTGAAGACAGCGTTCGTTGCGTGGCAATGGACTCCACTGACGGTATGGTTCGTGGTATGGCCGTTGTGGATAAGGGCGCGCCGATTAAAATGCCAGTTGGCGACCAGGTGAAAGGACGTTTGTTTAATGTGGTAGGTGAGGCAATTGATGGTCTGGGTCAATTGGATGCCAGCACTGGTTATTCTATCCACCGTCAGCCTCCTAAATTCGAAGATCTGGCGACTGAAACAGAAGTACTGTTCACAGGTATCAAAGTAATCGATCTGATCGAGCCATATGCAAAAGGTGGTAAAATCGGTTTGTTCGGTGGTGCTGGTGTGGGTAAAACTGTATTGATTCAGGAGCTGATCAACAACATCGCGAAAGCGCACGAAGGTCTTTCTGTATTTGCTGGTGTGGGTGAGCGTACACGTGAAGGTAATGACCTGATGCGTGAGATGATCGAAGCGAACATCGTGAGATATGGCGATAAATTTAAAGAATCAATGGAGCACGGTGACTGGGATGTTACCGCTGTAGATAAAGAATTACTGAAAAACTCTCAGGCTACCTTCGTATTTGGTCAGATGAACGAGCCTCCAGGTGCACGTGCACGTGTGGCTTTATCTGGTCTGACACTGGCAGAATATTTCCGTGATGGTGATGGTTCTGCAGGTGGTGGTCGTGATATCCTGTTTTTCGTGGATAACATCTTCCGTTTCACTCAGGCTGGTTCTGAGGTATCTGCACTGTTAGGTCGTATGCCTTCTGCGGTAGGTTACCAACCAACCCTGGCTACTGAGATGGGTCTGATGCAAGAGCGTATCACTTCAACTAAAAATGGTTCAATCACTTCCGTACAGGCGGTTTACGTACCTGCGGATGACTTGACTGACCCTGCTCCGGCTACTACCTTCTCTCACTTGGATGCTACCACCGTATTGGATCGTAAAATCTCCGATCTTGGTATCTACCCTGCTGTGAGCCCACTGGATTCAACTTCCCGTATCCTGACTCCTGCTATCGTAGGTGAAGCACACTACAACTGTGCTCAGCGTGTGAAAATGATCCTGCAACGCTATAAAGAGCTGCAAGATATCATCGCTATCCTCGGTATGGATGAGCTGTCTGACGAAGACAAACAGACCGTTTCCCGCGCGCGTCGTGTACAACGTTTCCTGTCTCAGCCATTCCACGTAGCAGAACAGTTCACCGGTCTGAAAGGCGTACTCGTTCCAATCGAAGAAACTATCCGTGGTTTCAATATGATCATGGACGGTGAAGTAGATGAGTATCCTGAAGCAGCGTTCAACCTTGTTGGTAACATCGATGATGCTATCGCAAAAGGTAAGAAATTACTGGAACAGGCTAAATAATTAATATAGTCAATAATCCCCGCTACCAGCGGGGATTATTCAACATATGTAACCATTTACGAACATTCACATGCTATTAGAAGTATTAACACCGGAAAGAAAGTTATACACAGGTGAGGTGTACGGCGTACAACTCCCGGGTATCGACGGTTCTTTTGAAATACTGGATAAACATGCGCCCATGATCGCAGCGCTCGGAAATGGTAAGATGAAAGTGCTGAAAGACAAATCTCACACTGAATTCTTCACCATCAGTGGTGGCTTCGTAGAAGTTTTACGTAATAAAGCTACCGTGTTAGTAGAAGGTGCTACTGCAGTGGAAAAGAAGTAACCATCCAGTTATATAACGTTTTTAACGACCAGGCCGGGTAAGATTACCCGGCCTTCGTTTTGTCCTAACTATTCCAATCTTAGAAGAACCCGATCAATAGTATGATTACCCGACGGGGATTCCCAAACCCCATTGTGAATGCAATACCGACTGAAACGCCTGCTTTTACACAGACGCCAGCAGTTATACACCCGCCAACAGGGATGCCTTTTTAGGCTGTATATTATTACCTAATGAATAATGCGTTGTTATTTATGTTATTAAACTTGGTTTTTTCAATGCAGGTAAAATTCGGGTCTTTCGCCGCCTGAAGGAGCCAAAAATGTTTGTTTTTCATAGGTTTTGCCTTCATAGGTGTAATTCGGTTCTCAATTTCATTTACCTGAAATGGGTTACAATGCTCGCTTTCACTTTATCGTTACTTTAGCAAGATATTTAATTTGTTTTAAAAAATCATATTTAATCCTGTTCATTTTTATGGGTATTGTCTACCCATTACTGTAGGATACAGATATTAGTGAAGTACAAGGGTATATAAAATGCTGACTATTACATAATCAGTTCAGAGAAGGATCTATCGGATAATTAGCCATTATCGCAAAATTACTGCCCATATTCTTCAAAGCCTGCTGCCAAACATGCTGTTCCCCTTTTTCAAATACCAAGGCTGGCGTAGCAGTAGAAGTTATCCAGGACTTCTCCCGCATCTCTTCTTCCAGCTGACCACTACTCCATCCGGAGTAACCAATGAAAAATTTAATCTTATCAAGATCTATCTTCCCTTGGTTCAGGCTTTCCACCACATTATCGAAATGACCGCCCCAATAGATACCTGGTGCTATCATCATACCGCCATTAATGATATCAGGTTGTTGATGAATGAAATGTATCGTATCCATTTGTACCGGACCTCCTGTATACACCGGAACGCCCGTAACCAATACTTCCGGTATCAGCTCGTCCAAACGCTGGTCAAATAATTTATTTATAACAAAACCAAAGCTCCCTTTTTCCTGATGTTCGCAAAGTAATATCACTGTACGGGCAAAGTTGGGGTCCTTCAGAAAGGGATCTGCAATCAATAAAGCTCCAGGCGACAACGTATCCATATGCAATCATTTTTATCGCTTACATAAATTTAAGTGATTTTTCTTTCCCGTAATTCTGCGGTTTTTCGGCAGTTGATCTCTCTCGTAATGTCCATAAAAGGAGCACTGGATATTGATCTGATCCAGAAAGTTTTTTCTGGGAGATACCAATTATTTTACCAATGAAATTGCCCTATTCTTAGGCTTTTTCCTCTGAAATCGAATTTTGGGAGTAATAAATAGCATCATAAAGGGTGAATATTCTTCCCAAAGAATAATTGAAAAAATAAAATGAAAATCAGAAATGTGAATTTTTTGCGAGGCTTGCACCTCTTGCGGACTTTGCGAGAAAAAAAATAGCGCCAATGGCGCCAGCAAAAAGTAAAGAAAATAAAAAAAGGAGGCTAGACAACCTCCTTACCATTTTATCAACCAAAATCTAAATCGCTTATGGAACGAATCCACGTCGATGTATGTAGAAAGTTTAAATTCTTGTGCTTTTGTCAAACTTAACTAAGCAAATTTAGTACCAGTTTGATGAAGCAAAGGTAAGGAAAGATGAAATAAAAAAATCAGCATTTCGCCGTTAAAATTACGTTAAAGTAATATTGAATTGATACTGCAGTACCTACAAGCTATACTAAGCCCCTAATTTTGTATCATTGTTGCTATAGCAAGCATCTATTTTAACAATTTTATGCTGTTCATAGCCATTGATTTATTTAAATTTAGGTCTTACTCAATTTTTGCATGATACCGTTGAAGCGCATTTTCCCTGTCATTGTTGGTCTGATCACCGTCTCTCTCTTTGGAATCATTTATATCCAGGTTAACTGGATAAAAAATGCCATCGTTATTAAGAATAAACAGCTGGATCAACGTGCTGTGGAAGTAGTAGATGAGGTAAGAAAATATTTTCTTTCTCATAGAAGTAACTCTATTCAATTGAAATTCAACAATCAGGTGCCGATCAATGGGCTCACCTTCGATATGCACAGGCCTGTTTACCAAGGAGTTGCAGACCTGTTTTCGCCACAGGATATCCAGAAAGTAATCGTAAACAGCCTGAAACAACATCGACTGGATACCAGTCACTTCGAATTCGCTATCTCCGGACCTGCGCCATTGTCGGGGTTTGTGTCAATGTGGCGTATTCAAACCAAAGACTTCCAGCGGCTTTTTAACCTCCTGAACCAGGATTCGCTTAATCATGTGAAGGACTATAAAATGGTGTTTATTCCGCTGGATCCTCAGCCCACAGCCACACCGGAGCAATTATTCCTGATCATGTCCACACAGGATGAAATTGTAAAACAACTCACCATGATGATTATTGGCGGGGTATGTTTTACGCTGATCATCATCACGGCTTTTGCACTTACCATCCGCACCATGTTGAATCAGAAAAAGTTATCGGAAATTAAATCCGACTTTATCAACAACATGACCCACGAGTTGAAAACACCATTAGCTACCATTTCCCTGGCTATCGATGCCATTGGCAATGAAAAGGTGATGGACAATAAAGATAAGATCCGCTATTTCTCTGGTATCATTAAGGAAGAAAATAAGCGTATGAACAAGCAGGTAGAATCTATTCTGCAGTCTGCCCTCCTGGAAAAAGATGAAATCGGTCTGAAACTCCAGGCCATGGACGTTCATGCGGTAATTCAAAATACCACTGACAACCTTCAATTACAATTAGCCAGCAAAAACGGAGTGGTAGATTTACAATTAGATGCCATCAATCCTGTCATAATGGCTGATGATGTGCATTTCTCCAATGTAATTTTCAATCTCCTGGACAATGCGATTAAATATTCCAAAGACAATCTGGAGGTAGGGATCCAAACTTATAACACCCGCAAAAGCCTGTTCATCGTGATTAGCGACAACGGTATTGGGATGAGCCGCGATACTATTTCACGTATCTTTGAAAAATTCTACCGCGCACATACTGGAAATGTTCATAACGTAAAAGGTTTCGGCCTTGGCCTTAGCTATGTGAAAGCGATTGTAGATGCACATCACGGTAAAATTAAAGTGGAAAGCGTTGTAGGTAAAGGAAGTAAGTTTACCCTCGAGTTTCCACAGGAATAGTAAAGGAATAGCGCATGATTCTGACTGAAAAGGAAACACAACATTTTAAGACGCCGATTGCCGTACCTGGCTTCGGATTATCAATGCAGGAAAAGCTGAAAATGTCCAGGGTACTGGTGATTGGCGCCGGTGGACTCGGAAGTCCAATTATTCAATATCTTGGGGCCAGTGGTATCGGAATTATTGGTATCGCTGATTATGGTACCATAAATACGGAAGATATGCATCGTCAGCCTATCTACCATATGCAGGATATAAAGAAGCATAAAGCTAAAATGGCTGCCAGCCGAATGTATGGCTTTAATCCATATGCAAGGCCTTTCCCGTTACTATTGCAGGCAAAGCCTGAAGCAATGGGCTTCTTGTTAGATGGTTTTGATATTGTGGTAGATTGTACGCAGCATTTGCCTTCTCATCTGTTGATAAATGATGCATGTATTGCTTTCAATAAACCTTTTGTGGTAGGTGAAGTGCATAACTGGCTGGCCTGGTATGGAGGTTTCAATATGCCAATGCTTGACGGCAGCGTATCTGCTTCTTATCGTTGTGCAATGGACATTACCGATGATTACCGCAATTATGATGCAGGTGCATTGGGCTTTACGCATGGAGCTACCGGTATGCATATGGTAACTGATATCATCAAATATTTGATAGAAGTGCCAATGGGTCTTACCAACAAAATCTATGGTATGGACTATCTCCACAATACAACTAAAGTGCATGAACTTACTGCCAATAAGGAATTGATCGAAACAGTAAGAACAAATGGTATCCTGTCCGCAGATGACTACGGACTGGAGATAGTACCAGATGTAGAGGATTAATCTTCCTTTATTTTCAGGACGCTTTTAGCTTCACCCACCTTAAGGTGGTGTTTCATGCCCAGGCGCACGGCGTAGTTTTCGTCCTGGTGGCCGATTGGGAAGTTGAAACAAACAGGGTATTTATAATCTTTTACCATGTTGTGAATGATTTCATATTCAGACTGGCCGAATGGTGTAGCTGTTTCTTTTCCTTCAGTAAAGCCACCAACAACCATTCCGGCCAGTTTATCCAGCCATCCGGCACGTTTCAGGTTATACATCATGCGGTCTACATTGTACCGGTATTCGCCCACATCTTCCAGCAGCAGTATTTTACCCTTTGTGTCTATTTGTGACTTTGAACCAGAAAGATTTGCCAGCATGGAAAGGTTGCCACCAACGAGGATACCGTCTGTACTGCCTTCCTTATTCATTTCATGTTTGGCTGCGGAGTAACTGTATTTCTTTCCTTTGAGGATTTGCTCCAGACTTTGAACATATTCATTCTCAAAGTTTTCTGCTGAAATGCCGTTACACATTAGCGAATGAATGGTGGGGATACCCAGACGTTGCTGAACATGTGCATGTAGTGTGGTTACATCACTGTATCCGCAGAGCCATTTTGGATGTTTACGGAATTTGGTGAAATCGAGTTTATCGAGGATACATACCATACCGTAGCCGCCACGTCCAAAAACAATTGCTTTGATTTCAGGGTCATCCAGCATATCCTGTAATTCTTCCAAACGAAGCTCATCAGGGGCTGAGAAGTTGTGGAAACTGGTACCTACTGTAATTCCGAGATGTACACGATACCCCCAGGAGCGCATCACTTCTGCCGCAAATTCGGCCGCAGCCTGGTCCATTTTGCTGCTGGAGCAGGTAACACCAATTAAATCGCCTTTTTTCAGATATGGCGGAATTTTTACCATTGTAGTTTTGTTTACCTTTGCAAGATTCGTCCCGCTATGTAGTGAGACGCTTGGTCTAAGTTGATGAATGTTATCGGCTATTCCAAAAACAGTGTAATATTTAAATTTTATTTAAGCATTCTTTAAGATAGTATGGGAAAATTTAATAGATATTTAATAACTGCGGCGTTACCGTATGCCAATGGCCCTGTTCATATAGGCCACCTGGCTGGGTGCTATATTCCTGCAGATATTTATGTGCGATATCTCCGCGCTAAAAAAGCTGATGTAAAGTTTGTTTGTGGTACTGACGAACATGGTGTTCCTATCACCATCAAAGCCATGAAGGAAGGCATTACGCCACAGGATGTGGTAGATAAATACCACAAAATTATTGGTGACAGCTTTGCCGCTATGGGTATCTCTTTTGATATCTTTTCCCGCACCAGCAATCAAGTGCATCATCAAACAGCCTCCGATTATTTCCTGAAAATGTATAATGACGGACTGTTTGAAGAAAAAGAATCTGAACAGTTCTACGATCCTAAGGCCAACATGTTCCTGGCCGACAGATATATTATCGGTACCTGCCCTCATTGTGGCAATGATAAAGCCTATGGCGACCAATGTGAGAAATGCGGTAATAGCCTCAGTCCTGATGAACTGATCAACCCGCATTCTGCATTGAGCGACGCTGTTCCCGTAAAGAAAAAAACCAAGCACTGGTACATGCCTTTACAGAACTACGAACCATGGCTGAATGAGTGGCTGATAGAAGGTCATAAAGAGTGGAAGAATAACGTATATGGTCAGTGCAAAAGCTGGTTGTCCAGTGGCTTGCAATCACGTGCTATGACCCGCGACAGCAACTGGGGTATTAAAGTGCCTTTACCAGATGCGGAAGGCAAAGTGCTTTACGTTTGGTTCGACGCGCCTATAGGTTATATTTCTGCTACCAAAGAACTGACTGAAAACTGGGCGGATTACTGGTGTAAAGAAGATACTAAACTGGTACACTTCATTGGTAAAGACAATATCGTTTTCCACTGTATAATTTTCCCTGCGATGTTGAAAGCGCATGGTGGATTTGTACTGCCAGATAACGTACCTGCCAACGAATTCCTGAACCTGGAAGGAGATAAAATTTCTACTTCCAGAAACTGGGCAGTATGGGTAAATGATTACATCGCTGATTTCCCTGATCAACAGGATATCCTGCGCTATGTGCTCACTGCAACTGCACCGGAAACGAAGGATAATGATTTCACTTGGAAAGATTTCCAGACCAGAAATAATAGTGAGCTGTCTGGTAACTTTAGCAACTTTGTATATCGTACGATGGTGTTGATGCACAAGTTATGCGGAGGTAAAGTACCTGCGCTGCATCAAGACGTGGTGAATGAAGAAGATCGTCAAATGCTCGCTGAATTTGCAATAGCAAAAGAAAAAATAGAGAAGGCGATTGAAACGTACAAGTTCAGAGAAGCATTAGCAGAGATCATGGCGTTATCTACAAAAGGTAACCAGTACATGCAGAAAAATGAGCCATGGATTCTTGCCAAGGCAATTGAGAAAATCAATAAAGGCGAGACTCATGACAAGTATACTGCTGCTGATCTGGAAATGTTGCAGAAAAGAATTGATATCTGTCTGCATGTTTGTCTGCAATTAACTGCAAACCTGGCTATCCTCATCAATCCATTCCTTCCATTCACTGCTAAGAAGATGCTGCATATGCTGAAAGTAGTAGAGAAAATGCTGGATTGGGAAAATGCCGGATCAGAAAAATTACTGAGTGTAGGTTATTCTTTACGTGAGCCGGAAATGCTGTTTGCAAGAATTGAGGATGATGTAATCAATGCGCAGCTGGCAAAACTGGAGGCTACCAAACAGCAGAATATCGCTGCTGCACCGGCGACTGCTGAAGAAATTAAGCCTATTGCTCCTTTTAAACCAGAGATCCAGTTTGATGACTTCGCAAAATTGGACCTGCGTGTGGGTACTATCATTAAAGCTGAAAAAGTAGAGAAAGCAGATAAGCTGCTGAAATTACTGGTAGATATTGGATCTGAACAGCGTACAGTTGTTTCTGGAATCGCTATGCACTTCAAACCTGAAGACATTGTAGGTAAACAGGTTACATTAGTGACTAACCTGGCGCCTCGTAAAATGCGTGGTATTGAAAGTCAAGGTATGATCCTGATGGCAGAGGATAACGGTAAACTGGTTTTCGTTAATCCTAACGAAAGTGTAACACCAGGTTCCGGTGTAGCTTGATCTGACTAAATTAATAATATGAATTTTAAGGGCTTAATGCGCTGCTATTGCAGTGTATTAAGCCCTTTCTCTTTTTTGGAGAGATATGACCCTTGTCTGCGGCGAGGGTCTTATCTCCCGATTGGCTGACCTCCCACGGCAGTCAGCCAATCGGGAGATTTAAATCGCATCGATTTTTTTAACATTCCAGCTCATGTTTCTACCTTAAAAAACCCTAAATTCAGGAATCTAAAACTTAGTTTGTATTCACTAACAGATTAAAGCTGGCCTTAATATGCAAAGACACATCAATAAAGTAGCCGTACTGGGCTCAGGGGTTATGGGATCAAGGATTGCCTGTCATTTCGCAGGTATTGGCGTTCAGGTACTGCTGCTGGATATCGCACCAAAAGAACTGAATGATGCTGAGAAGAAGAAAAACCTTACTTTAGAAAGTCCTGCAGTGAGAAACCGGATTGTGAATGATGCCTTACAGGCAGCTATTAAATCAAATCCTTCACCAGTTTTTACGAAAGACGTAGTAAAACGGATCAAAACCGGCAACTTTACGGATGATATGAAAAAGATCGCTGAATGCGACTGGATCATTGAAGTAGTAGTAGAAAATCTCGCTGTTAAAAAAACTGTTTTTGAACAGGTAGAACAATTCCGTAAACCCGGAACATTGATCACCTCCAATACTTCCGGTATTCCGATTCATTTGATGGCGGAAGGCCGTAGTGAAGACTTCCAGAAAAATTTCTGTGGTACTCACTTCTTCAATCCACCGCGCTATCTGCGCCTCCTGGAAATAATTCCTACTCCACATACCGATCCTGCTGTTATAGATTTCCTCATGCATTACGGAGATCTGTACCTGGGTAAAACCACTGTACTGTGTAAAGATACGCCTGCGTTTATCGCTAACCGTGTAGGTGTTTATTCCATCATGGCTATTTTCCATATTATGCAGGAAATGGGCCTGGGAATAGACGAAATCGATGCGCTGACAGGCCCTATCATCGGACGTCCTAAATCCGCTACCTTCCGTACTGCTGACGTAGTAGGTATAGACACGCTTGTGAAAGTAGCAAAAGGAGTACTGGAAAATTGTCCGAATGATGAGGCTATCTCCATCTTTAAGATTCCTGATTTTCTGCAGAAAGTTGTGGATAACAACTGGCTCGGAGATAAAACCGGGCAAGGTTTCTACAAGAAAACCACTGGCCCTGGTGGCAAGGAAATTCTTACCCTCAACCTCCAGACCATGGAATATGGTCCTAAACAAAAAGCAAGGTTTGCGAGTATAGATGCAGCTAAGCCTGTGGAAGACCTGAAACAACGCCTGAAAATACTGGCACATTCTGCTGATAAAGCAGGACAATTTTATCAGCAATTCCATGCTTATCTCTTCGCTTATGTATCTCATCGATTACCAGAAATTGCAGATGATCTGTACAAAGTAGATGATGCAATGAAAGCCGGATTTGGATGGGAAATTGGACCCTTCGAAAGCTGGGATGTGCTGGGAGTAGAAGCTTATGTAAAAACAATTGAAGAGAAAGGACTTACGGTTGCACAATGGGTGAAAGATATGCTGGCTAAAGGTATCAAGTCTTTCTATAAAGTTGATAACGGTAAGAAATTCTATTATGATATTGCCAGCCAGGCTTATAAAACCTTGCCTGGAGAAGGTTCTTTCATCATCCTGGAAAATTATTCCGGTAATGTACTCTGGAAAAATAATGCCAGCAGATTGATAGATCTGGGTGATGGTGTTGTTTGCTTCGATTGGCAGACAAAAATGAATACGATTGGCGGTGAAGTGCTGGAAGGACTCAATAAGGCGGTAGACCGCGCTGAAAAGGATTTCCGCGGATTGGTAGTAGCCAACGATGGCGCTAATTTCTCTGCCGGTGCAAACGTAGGTATGATATTCATGCTGGCGGCAGAACAGGAATATGATGAACTGGATATGGCTGTTCGTTTATTCCAGCGTTCCACTATGCGTTTACGTTATTCAGGCGTTCCGGTAGTAGTGGCACCTCATGCACTTACTTTAGGTGGTGGTTGCGAAATGGCAATTCATGCCGATAAAGTAGTAGCAGCAGCTGAAACATATATAGGTCTCGTAGAACTCGGTGTGGGCTTGATTCCTGGCGGTGGCGGTACCAAAGAAATGGCGCTGCGTGCCAGCAACGAATTCAAAGAAGGCCGTATTGAAGAAGAGCCATTGAAAGACTACTTCATGACCGTGGCTACTGCTAAAGTGGCTACATCCGCCTTTGAAGCTTACGATATGGGTGTGATGAAGAAAGGACATGATGAGGTAGTGATGAACCCTGGCCGTCTCATCGCGGATGCTAAACGCAGCGTGATCGAAATGGCAGATGAAGGATATACCCGTCCTATTGAAAGAACTGATGTGAAGGTAATGGGCCGTAGTGCGCTGGGAGCCTTGCTGGCCGGCATCTACGCCATGAAGTTCGGGAAATATATCTCTGAGCACGATGAAAAGGTAGCACAGAAACTTGCCTACGTGATGTGCGGCGGTGATCTGACTGAACCTACCCTCGTGAGCGAACAGTATCTGCTGGACTTGGAACGCGAAGCATTCCTTAGTCTGTGCGGAGAACGCAAAACCCTGGAAAGATTACAGAGCGTAATCAAAACAGGGAAACCAGTTAGGAACTAATCTATACTATGTCAATATTAACCTTACAAGGCATCTCCAAAAGGTATGGTGCCGTACAGGCGCTGTCAGGTGTATCTTTCGAGGTGCCAGCTGGCAGCGTCTTTGGTGTTTTAGGCCCCAATGGAAGCGGCAAAACCACGCTACTGGGCATTGTCACCGATGTACTCAAAGCAGATAGCGGAAGCTTCCAACTATTCGAAAAGCCAGCTTCCGGCAACGAAAGGCGCAAAATAGGCACCCTGTTGGAAACCCCTAATTTCTATCATTATCTCAGCGCATGGAAGAACCTCGAAATCTCTGCCAGCATCAAACAACATGGCAAAGATGATATCGAACGGGTACTCAAAGTATGCGGACTCTATGAAAGAAAAGATGCAGCCTTCAAGACCTACTCTCTTGGAATGAAACAGCGGCTTGCAATAGCAGGGGTACTCCTAGGGGATCCCGATGTACTCATTCTTGACGAGCCTACTAATGGCCTCGATCCTGCTGGGATAGCTGAAGTACGTACACTCATCCAACAATTGGCAAACAGTGGCAAAACCATTCTGTTAGCGAGTCACTTGCTCGATGAAGTAGAAAAAGTTTGTACCCACGTGGCTATTTTGCAGAAAGGTAACCTGTTGTTGTCAGGACCAGTGAATCAGGTGCTGCAGCGTAATGACTTTATAGAAATGGCAGCTGCCGATAATCAGGCATTAGCCAAGTTATTACTGCAATATCCAGATTGTACTGAAGCTACAGTTGCCGGCGGAAAAGTAATCGCCACTTTCACTGTTACCCCAGATCCGGCTAACATCAACAGCTGGTGCGCTGGACAGGGCATATGGCTGCAACAGCTGCAATTACGTAGAAAGAGTCTTGAAACCGCATTCCTTGAACTGACCCATACCTCTGCCTAATGAAAAAAATAATACTAACTGAATGGCTTAAAGTAAAGAGCTATCGTACCTTTTGGGTCGTGCTGATATTAGCCCTACTAGTGCATATATCAGGAAATGTTTTTGTACAGAAAATACTCGCAGATAGACAACTGAAACCTGCACAGGCACTCCTGGGAAGCCCATTCGACTTCCCGAATTTGTGGCTTACTGTTGCCAGCATATCAAGTTATTTATCTGCCTTGTATGGGTTGCTGTTAATCATACTTGTTACTAACGAATATACCTTCCGCACTAATCGCCAGAATATTATTGATGGCTGGGAACGCAGAGATTTCGTTTATGCGAAACTGTTCTGGTTGTTGAAGATTTCAGGACTCGCACTGGTAGTGACAACACTCATCGGATTGGTAGAAGCACCCGCGAGTACTACTTCTTTCAGCTTTGAAAATTATCATTATGTGCTGATCTATTTCATGCAGGTAGTACTGACGCTTTCCATCGCTTTGGCAATAGCCGTTTACACCAAAAGAGCAGGTATTGCGATCATCATTTTTTTCGCATATACAATGCTCGAACAACCGATAGTGTCGATAATAAAACACTATATCGGAAAGGTGGGTGGATTACTCCCTATCCAAACTGGAGATGAACTGATGCCGCCGCCAATAATAGAAAAGATGATAGCTGTGGAACAGTATCCACTTGCTGTATATTTCATCTTTATGGTGGGATATATCGTACTCGCCATCTGGTTGGTATTCAGAAAGATATTAAAGTCTGATCTATAGCAGTATCTTTATATTTCACATTCTTTTAAAGCGAAATGTTTGGGATAGGACTTAAATTTGTTGGGTAAAGAAAAAACGGAACCATGGCAGAACAGGAAAAAGTAATACTGGTAACAAACGATGATGGCATCACTGCCCCAGGCATACGTGCGCTGGTAGAAGCAGTACGCCCTTTTGGAAAAGTGGTGGTGGTAGCACCAGACAGCCCGCAGTCGGGCATGGGACACGCCATTACAATTGGCGTACCGTTACGTTTGAACCAGGTTACCATCTTTGAAGGCATAGAAGCCTGGCAATGCTCCGGTACGCCGGTAGATTGCGTGAAACTGGCCCGTGATAAGATCCTTGGTGGCCGCAAGCCGGATATTTGTGTGAGTGGTATTAACCATGGCGCTAACCATTCTATCAACGTGATTTATTCAGGAACGATGTCTGCCGCCATGGAAGCTGCTATCGAAGGCATTCCATCTGCAGGGTTCTCTTTCCTGGAATATGATTACGAAGCAGATTTTTCTTTACCAGCAAAAGTAGCCAGAGACGTGGTAGCACGCATGTTGGCGAAGCCTTTGCCTGCTGGCACATTGTTTAATGTGAATATCCCTGTTGTGGATGAGAAAGACTTCAAAGGCATCAGGATAAGTCGTCAGGCAGATGCCAAATGGGTAGAAGAGTTTGATGAAAGAAGAGATCCGCATGGAAAGAAATATTATTGGCTGACAGGAGAGTTCAAGAATCGTGATACAGGAGAAGATACAGATGTCTGGGCGTTGGAAAATAATTACGCTTCGCTGGTGCCTGTTCAGTTTGATCTGACCAACTATAAGATGAAAGAAAAACTGGAAGAAGAGTGGAAAGACTTATAACCCTCTTCTGTCAGGAATTCATTTTATCGCCATTATAACTAAAATATGCTTAAAAAAGACAATCTACCATTAGGAATTGTGCTTGGGCTAATTACACCTGTCCTTGCCTTTTTCGTGTATTATCTGGTAGCAGTGATGCCTAAAAACATCGACCTGTGGAACTTTATCGGACAGCTGAAAGAAAACCGTCAGTTGATTCCTAAATTAGTCAGCATCTGCCTCTTATTGAATGGGGTAGTGTTTTACCTTTATACCAGAGAAAGAAGAGATATTACTGCAAAAGGAATATTTCTGGTAACCATGCTGTATGCAATTGCTATACTCATGTTGAAACTGATCAGATAATTTTTAATAGTAACGGGATTGAAATATTATATCATTGCGGGAGAGGCTTCAGGAGATTTACATGGCAGTAACCTGATCAAACAGTTGAGATTGCAAGACCAGACAGCGGATATTCGCGGCTGGGGTGGTGATCTGATGGAGGCTGCCGGTGTTAATATCGTTAAGCACTACAAAGAGTTGGCGTTTATGGGATTTGTGGAAGTAGTGATGAACCTCCGTACCATTCTGCGCAATATGGACGCCTGTAAGAAGGACATCGCTGCTTTTAAGCCTGATGTACTGATACTGGTGGATTATCCTGGATTTAACATGCGGATTGCTGAGTGGGCCAAATCAGAAGGCTACAAGGTGGTCTATTATATCTCTCCGCAGGTATGGGCATGGAAAGAAAACAGGGTGAAGAAAATCAGACATACAGTAGATAAAATGCTGTGTATCCTGCCATTTGAACAGGAGTTTTACCACAAATGGAACTTTGAGGTAGAATATGTAGGACATCCGTTGGTCGAGGTTATAAAGGCCGAAAAAGCCAAACCTGCTGAAACGCCATTGTCAGATAAGCCTATCATTGCAGTGCTGCCTGGCAGCCGTAAGCAGGAAGTTAGCGTGAAACTACCTATTATGCTTACTATGGCCAAGCATTTTCCGGAATACCAGTTCGTAGTGGCGCAAGCCCCTAGTCTTGATGATCACTTTCTGGAAAGCCTCATCGGTCAGCATCCTAATGTTTCTAAAGTAAAAGGTAAAACCTATTCATTGTTGCGTCAGGCAACCGCCGCACTGGTAACTTCCGGTACTGCTACCCTCGAAACAGCATTGTTTGGTGTTCCTGAAATCGTTTGCTATAAAGGAAATCCGGTTTCGTATATCCTGGCTAAAAATCTCATTAAAGTAAAATACATCTCTCTGGTAAACCTGGTGATGGATAAGCTGGTGGTAAAAGAGCTGATTCAGAACGATCTGACAGAAGCCAACCTGCTAAAGGAGCTTACCGCTTTATTGAAAGATGATCAGCGTCGCCAGGAGCTGGCCGCCGACTATGCCGCATTGTGGCATAAACTGGGCGAAAAGGACGCTTCCCGCCGCGCTGCTACTGTGATCTATGAATATGCACAGGAGCCCCGCTAACAGCAAATAATGCAATTCAAATATAGAAAGGATCTGCCTATAGGCAGATCCTTTCTTGTTTAATGTCTTCTCAATAACTTGAAAATTAAAATTATTATCGCAATAACAAAGAGGATGATGCTAATGCGGTTCATCCCATGCATCATGGCCACATAACGGGTTTTAGGTGCATTAGGATCTTTTTTTCCTATATAGAAGTAACGTAAAATTTGTTGCCAGATACTTTTCATCTAACAAAGATCGTAAAACTATTATTCCTTATTCCCGTGAGATTGTTATTTTTGAAGCTACCGAAATTCTATTCCATGAACATTAGCAACATAGGTCGCTTCTTTACAGTGGTCTTTTTTTTAATGGGTTTTACTAAATCGATTTACTCACAGGAAATACAACTCAGCAGCGGCTGGGAATTTGCCCGTGCAGATGAAAAAATATGGCGCCCCGCCACTGTTCCTGGCACTGTCCATACTGATCTCCTGGCACAGCATCTCATCCCTGACCCGTTTAAAGGTACCAACGAGAAAAACGTTCAATGGGTTGATAAAAAAGATTGGGAATATCATACAAAATTGCCTGTGACAGCCGAAATGCTTAAACAGGACGTCATAGAGCTGGAATTCAAAGGATTGGATACCTACGCCTCCATTTATGTCAATGATCAATTGGTAAAGGAAACGGATAATATGTTCCTCGCTTATATCATCGACATAAAAAAGTATTTGAAACAAGGCGAGAATACACTGACAGTTAAATTCATGAGCCCAATAAAGCATGATATGCCTTTCTTCCTGAGAGATCATGTGATATACCCGGCAGGCAATGATGCATCTGATATGCCGTTGAGTGTTTATGCGCGTAAAGCACCTTACCACTATGGCTGGGATTGGGGCCCAAGGCTCGTTACCAGTGGTATCTGGCGCCCGGTAATTCTTCGTGCATGGAGCAACGCCATTATCCGTGATGTGACATATACCACCAGCCTGCAAGGAAAAAAAGCGCATGTGGATATGAATATAACGGTATCGGCTACACGTAAAGGAAACTATACGCTCATTCCTTCCTTTAAATTTATGAATAAGGAGATATTAACGTCTGTTCAATCTCATCTGTTTAATAATGTCAGCATCCCTGTAACACTGTCCACTGGCGACTTCTCATCCGCCGCTTCGTTTGATGTAGACGCACCGCAGCTCTGGTGGCCTAATGGCATGGGTGAACAACATTTATATGATGCTACTGTTTCATTATTGAAAGACAAAGACGTATTGTCTGTTAAAAATAAAAAAGTCGGGCTACGTAGTATAGAAATTGTAAATAAACCAGATAGCGCAGGGGAAAGCTTCTACGTGAAAGTCAATGGGAGAGCTACTTTCATGAAAGGCGCCAATTACATTCCGCAAGATAATTTTCTACCAAGAGTAACACCTGAAAAATACCAGCAGCTATTCCGCGATATGCAGGAAAGCAATTTTAATATGGTGCGCGTATGGGGTGGTGGTATTTATGAAGATGATCTTTTTTATGACCTGGCAGATAAAACCGGTATGCTGGTATGGCAGGATTTCCTCTTTGCATGTACCTTATACCCTGGTGATAAAAATTTTCTTGATAACGTAAAAGCTGAAGCTATTTACAATATCAACCGATTGAAAAGTCATCCTTCACTCGCGCTATGGTGCGGCAATAATGAAGTTGGCGTAGCGATAAAAAACTGGGGCTGGAAAGACGGTTACGCCTATACGGATGAGCAATGGACGCAGCTTCAGCAGGATTATGATAAATTATTCAAAGACTTGCTCCCTTCCCTCGTGAATAAATATGATGCAGGCAGATTTTATTTTGCTTCTTCTCCAATCAGCAACTGGGGTACAAAAGAAGACTTTACCAAAGGTGATAACCACTACTGGGGCGTATGGCATGGAATGGAATGGTTCGAGGCATTCAACGAGCGTATCCCGCGTTTCATGAGCGAATACGGTTTCCAGTCTTTCCCAAGTCTGGAAACGATCGATAGCTTTGCTACCAAAGAAGATTACCACATTTTCTCGAATGTAATGCAGTCGCATCAGAAGAGCCCTGCCAAAGGTAATACTGCTATAAAAATATACATGGACCACTATTATCGTCAGCCAAAGGATTTCTCTTCTTTTGTTTATCTGAGCCAGGTTTTACAGGCAGAAGGTATGAAGATGGCGATAGAAGCACATCGCAGAAATATGCCTTATTGCATGGGTACTTTGTACTGGCAGCTGAATGATGTATGGCCTGGCCCAAGCTGGTCAGGAAGAGATTATTATGGCAGATGGAAAGCCTTGCAGTATTATGCCAAACGAGCGTTTGAGCCGGTAATACTTTCTACTGTTGAAGAAAATAATAAGCTCAAAACTTATCTCATCGCGGATGCGATTAAAGCACAGGATGCAGTAGTAGAAATGAAGCTGATGGATCTCTCCGGAAATATCATCTGGGAGAAAAAAACTGCCCGGATTAAATTACAGGAAGATAAAAGTCTGTTGGTAAATGAAGTGCCGGTAGATGAGATTTTAAAAGGGAAAGGCCGCAAAGAGGTAATATTCTATGCGCAATTGTTAATAAACGGTAATGTAAAGAGTCCTAATATCTTTTATTTTGCAAAAGCGAAAGATTTGGACCTCCCTGCGCCGAGCATAAGTGTGTTGTGTAAAGCTGGCGCCGAAGGAGAGGTAAATCTTCATATAAAATCAGATAAGCTCGCGAGAAATATACGCTTATCGTTAAACGGAACAATTGACCATGAACACTTCCAGGATAATTATTTTGATTTACTTCCTGGAGAAGAAAAAGTAGTGAAGCTGAATACTTACCGCAAACCTGAGATTATTCAGCCATTGGTAAACGTCACCTCTTTGGTAGACTCTTATAAAAAATAACTATGCGTAAACTTTTAGTGGCCGCCGGCTTTGCATTGCTAAGTGTTAATGCAGCGCTGGCCCAGGAACAAGAGCCTCCTTATGTACCCGAAACTGACAAGGCTGTAGTACAGAAACTGGATGAATGGCAAGATTGGAAATTTGGGATGATTATTCACTGGGGGCCTTATTCTCAATGGGGCGTTGTGGAATCATGGAGCCTTTGTCCGGAAGATGAAGGCTGGACCCAGCGCAAGCCATATGGTATTCCATATTACGAATACCTGAAAAAATATGAAGCACTTGGTAAGAGCTTTAATCCTGTACATTTCAATCCTGAACATTGGGCAAAAGCTGCTGCTGATGCAGGTATGAAATATGTGGTATTTACAACCAAACACCATGATGGTTACTGTATGTTTGATACCAAGCAGACAGACTATCGTGTCACCGCACCGGATGGAGCTTTTAGCAAAAATCCTCGTGCGAATATTGCCAAAGAAGTATTCAATGCTTTTCGTAAAGAAGGTATCCATGCAGGTGCTTATTTCTCTAAGCCTGACTGGCATACTGAATACTACTGGTGGAGTTATTTCCCGCCTCGCGACAGAAACGTTAACTACGACGTAGAGAAATATCCAGAGAGATGGAATCAGTTTAAACAATATACTTATAATCAGATTGAAGAACTGATGACAGGTTATGGTAAACTGGATATCCTATGGTTAGATGGTGGTTGGGTACGCCCGCTGAAACAGCAGACCAAAGAATCCCTATCTTGGAGCAAATCAGCACCGCAGAACCAGGATATTGACATGGGTAAGATTGCGACTATGGCGCGTAGTCACCAGCCTGGTTTGATTGTGGTTGATCGTAGTGTGCATGGTCCATATGAAAACTATCGTACACCTGAGCAACAGATCCCTGATAAACCGCTGGATTATCCATGGGAAACCTGCATGACAATGGGTGGTTCCTGGTCTTATGTGCCAGATGATAAGTACAAATCAGTGAATGTTTTGATTCATAACCTGGTAGATATCGTTGCAAAAGGTGGTAATTATCTGTTAAACGTGGGTCCTGGCCCTGATGGTGAACTGCATGATGCTGCCTATACCACTATGAAAGGCATTGGCGAATGGATTCATATCAACGGAGATGCGATTTATGGCACTCGTGCCGTAGCGCCTTACAAAGATGGTAAAGTATGTTTCACCCGTAAGAAAGATGGAGCGGTGTATGCGATCTATATGCTGGATGAAGGGGAGAAGGTACCTGCAACTATTTCTTTCGCGGGATTAACACCTGCTAAGAAAGCACATGTGGAAATCCTTGGTGCTTCCGGAAATCTGGTGTGGAAAACTGTGAATGGAAAAACAGTTATTAATATACCTACTTCTTTGCAGAACAAAGGTTTAAAGCATGCTGTAGCTATTCGTTTGTCTGCTGTGGATAAACTGTGATTGTAATGTGAATTTATGTGAATAGTGAAAGCCGTGTCTACCAAGTAGACACGGCTTTTTTTGTTTTTGGGAAGAAATATGATGGATCATGTAAAATACGTTCAGTTGGTCTGTTTTAGTATGGTGGCGGTTTTGAGTGACCTTATTTTGAAATGTGGATATCTTGTTATTATGTGATTGGTTTATGTTAATAAATATAACAACGAGCATTTTGATCCTATCAGTCTTTTTTTTGCTTTTATACGTACATAATGAAAAGCCCCGGATAGATTGTTCGATAGTAGATGTACTGAAATGATCCGTATCAGGATGATTTGAGTTTGATTAACGACTGATTAACTGTATAGGATCGGAATTTTATAAAACTTGCAGCAATGATTGCATGTAAGGACCGGAAACCACAGGGTAACCATATCAAGATGAGTGTTTTACGATACAAACTGTGTTCACAAAGCCCCCATTGATCTATGAATAAGAACCCGAAAATTTTATTGGTCGAAGATGATAAGATATTTGGCGCCATGGTAAAACGCAGGCTGGAGGAAGCCGGTTTCCGTGTCGAACATTATATGGATGGATCTGAAGCCTGGGAAGTTTACCAGCATGAACGCTTTGATGTTTGCCTGTTGGATATTGTGCTGCCGGGAATGAATGGCTTTGAACTGGCAAAACTCATCAGGGCAAAGAGTTCTCTCGTGTGCATTATTTTCTTCTCCGCAGAACGTACTGATGATACCGACCGAATAGCGTCTTTCAAAATTGGAGGAGATACTTATCTGACCAAGCCATTCAATATCATGGAGTTAATGCGCCGGATCCTGGTGTTTTTGAAATATTCCAGACCGGTTCGAAACGACTTATTGCTGGCGCATACTGTTGGCAACTTTACCTTTCACTACAGGCGACTGAAAGTGATCGATAACACAACGAAATTTCCTGTGGGCAGGCTTTCGCCCATGGAAGCCAAAGTAATACGCTATTTTCTTAGTCGCCCCAACGTAATCATCCGCCGGGATGAGCTGTTAATAAAGGTTTGGGGAAAGGATGATTTGCAAAACAGCCGCAGTATGGATGTTTACGTAACAAAAGTCCGTAAGCAGATAAAGGATTTCCTTGAAGGGTTTGAACTGGAGACTTATCACAATGCTGGTCTCAGGCTGAAAGTGCCGCCAGATAAGGTGATTGAAAGGGTCGCTGTACCACTGAAGAACCCGATAAGGTTATGAATCCCCGTATTTACTGCATTTCCATAGCTGTTTTTCTTTCAGATTATATTTAATCGTAACTTTAAGGCAATGGAAACAGTGGTAGTTCAAAAATATAATCTAGACGAAGAGCAGGAAAAAAAAGAAATCGTACGTCATTACCGGGCTTTACTCAGGGCGTTGAAACCGCGACTGAAAAAAGGCGATAGAGAATTGGTACGTACTGCCTTTGAAATGGCAGCGGATGCCCACAAGGAAATGAGACGCAAATCAGGCGAGCCTTATATCCTTCACCCGCTGGCAGTAGCACAAATATGCGTGGAAGAAATCGGACTCGGTGTCCGTTCTGCCATCTGCGCACTCTTACACGATACCGTAGAAGATACCGAAGTAACACTGGAAGATATCGCCAGAGAATTCGGGTCAGAAATATCACATATCGTTGACGGCCTTACGAAAATCAGTACCGTCATTGATTCCAGTACCAGCACCGCTCAGGCGGAAAACTTCAAGAAAATATTACTCACCCTCGCTGATGACCCAAGGGTAATCCTCATCAAACTGGCCGACAGGTTGCACAACATGCGTACCCTCGACAGCATGAGTCGTGAGAAACAATTGAAAATTGCCTCTGAAACAGTATTTATCTATGCCCCACTGGCACACCGCCTCGGTTTATACAATATCAAATCCGAGATGGAAGACCTGGCAATGAAATATACTGAACAGCAAACCTATAAAGACATTGCCCGTAAACTCAAAGAAACCAAGCGTGAACGTACCCGCTATATCAATGAGTTTATCAAACCTATCAAAGAAGTACTTCAGGAAGAAGGATTCAATTTTGAAATCTATGGCAGACCAAAATCTATCCATTCTATCCACAATAAAATTAAAACGAAAGGGGTAAGCTTCGAGGAAGTATATGATCTTTTTGCGATCCGTATTATCATGGATAGCCCGATAGATAAGGAAAAAGCAGATTGTTGGAAGGTATACTCCATCATCACCGATTTCTATCATCCGAGTCCTGAACGTACCCGCGACTGGCTTAGTAATCCCAAATCCAATGGCTATGAGGCTTTGCATGTTACAGTGATGGGCCCTCAAGGTAAATGGGTAGAAGTGCAGATTCGTTCCAAACGTATGAACGACTACGCTGAAAAAGGGGTGGCGGCACACTGGCGCTACAAAGAAGGCAGTACCCAACCACAACAGGAATCTAAATTTGACCAATGGTTTACCCAGATCCGCGAGATCCTCAGTAACCCGGATTCAAATACATTGGACTTCCTGGCCGATTTCAAAAGCAATCTCTTTACTGAAGAGATCTATGTATACACACCAAAAGGTGACCTGAAAATATTGCCAGTAGGCTCTACAGCCTTGGATTTTGCCTATTCCATCCACAGTGCAGTAGGTAATAAATGTATTGGTGCCAAAGTGAATTATAAGCTGGTGCCACTTAGCCATAAACTCCGCAGTGGCGACCAGGTAGAAATTATTACGTCCAACAAGCAAAAGCCTTCTGAAGACTGGCTGAACTTTGTGCTTACTGCCAAAGCCAAGTCCAAAATCAAAGATGCGCTGAAGGAAGAAAAACGTAAAGTGGCCATGGACGGGAAAGCTGCGCTGGAGCGTAAGCTGGATCACATGAAGATCACTGCCAGCCAGTATAATATTAATGAGCTGACGCAATTTTATAAACAACCATCTGCACTCGACCTGTATTATCAGATCGCAGTGAAGAATATAGACCTGAGAGAACTAAAGGAATTTACGCTCCTCGGAGATAAACTCGACGCCCCCAAACCTGCGCCTGTTAAACAACCGGAGCATGTGGCGGAAGATCAGGTTAAACATCAGATCCCAACGAAAAAAGATGCAGAGCTGATCATTTTTGGCGAAAGCTCTGATCGTATCGCCTACAAGCTGGCTAATTGTTGCCGCCCGATTCCAGGCGACGATGTATTCGGTTTCATTACCGCTAGCGAAGGCCTGAAAATCCATCGTACCAACTGCCCGAATGCCGCACAGCTGCTGGCTAATTACGGACACCGTGTAGTAAAAACAAAATGGGTTAAAAATCGTGAAATCTCTTTCCTCACTGGTTTACGTATAATAGGAATGGATGATGTGGGAGTTATCCACAAAATCACCAATATCATATCCGGTGAGCTAAAAGTAAATATCTCGGCCCTGAGTATTGAGTCAAAAGAAGGCTTATTTGAGGGGTTGATCAAAGTATATGTGCACGACAAGGAAGAATTGGACGAGCTGGTAGAAAGGCTTAAAAAACTGGATGGAATTCAGTCTGTACAACGTTTGGAAGAATCCTGATTTTTTCGGAAAATCATAAACAAGGATCTTCGGTCTTATAATTTTCTCAGAATATTTTAATATTTTTCCTGATATCGGGGGATGCATGCGTCATCTCCCGATATCGGAATTTTCGGGCCAGTCATGGTTGGGCGGAAACATACCGGCATGGGTGTTTGCTGTTTTTCGTCATGTGAGAAATTCAAGCTAGGAACGTGTAGAAATTTGTAATTGTTATAATTCGCTTTAATTTTGCGACTTCTTTTAAAGCAACAACCTCCGATAAATAATTAAATCATTATGGTAGACGTTTTGTTAGGCCTGCAATGGGGCGACGAAGGTAAAGGTAAAATTGTGGACTATTTTGCCGGTAAGTACGACGTGATAGCCCGCTTCCAGGGCGGCCCGAACGCAGGGCATACACTGTATGTGAATGGCCAGAAAGTAGTTTTGCGCACAATTCCTTCAGGTGTATTCCATGAAAACACCATCAATCTCATTGGTAATGGCGTGGTTTTGGACCCAGTAGCCTTCAAAAAAGAAAGCGAGGATATCTCCGCATTGGGCATTGACCTGACAAAAAATCTTTTCATAGCTGAAAAGACACACATCATCGTTCCTACCCACCGTGCACTGGATAAAGCGTCTGAAATGGCCAAAGGAAACGATAAAATCGGTTCCACACTGAAAGGTATCGGCCCAGCATACATGGATAAAACCGGTAGAAATGGCCTGCGTGTTGGTGATGTGATGTCCGCGGATTTTGAAGCACTGTATGGTAAACTGAAAGCCAAACACCTGGAATTATTGTCTCATTACGATAGCAGCGAGTTCAGCGATGATATTGCTGCATGGGAAGCTGAATTCTTCGATGCTGTAAAATTCCTGAGAACCATGAACGTGGTAGCAGGTGAATATTTCATCAACGAAAAACTGAAAGCTGGTAAAAAAGTACTGGCAGAAGGCGCACAGGGCTCTATGCTCGACGTTGATTTTGGTACCTATCCTTTTGTAACTTCTTCTAATACAATATCGGCTGGTGTCTGCAATGGCCTTGGTATTGCACCACAGTGGATCAAAGAAGTAATTGGTGTTACCAAAGCTTATTGTACCCGCGTTGGTAGCGGTCCTTTCCCTACCGAACTGCATGATGCAACTGGTGAACAACTGCGTGCAGCAGGACACGAATTTGGTGCAGTAACCGGCCGTCCTCGTCGTTGTGGCTGGATTGACCTGGTAGCGCTGAACTATACCTGCATGCTGAGTGGTGTTACCCAACTGGTAATGACTAAATCAGACGTACTTGATGAGTTTGATGAAGTATTGGCTTGTACCGCCTATGAAATTAATGGCCAACAAACAAAACAACTGCCGTTCCAACTCACTGGATTAGACGTAAAACCTGTGTATGAAACATTCCCAGGTTGGACAGATAAAACTTCTACGTGCAAGCAATTCAATGAGTTACCAAATGAAATGAAATCATTTGTATCTTCCGTAGAGAAATATCTTGCCGTTCCCGTGAAATACGTTTCCAACGGGCCAGGACGTGACCAGATTCTCGAGCAGTAGTTGCAAAAAATTACGGAAAAAAAACGGCAAAAAAAATTTGGCGAATAAAAAAAACTATTAAAACTTTACGGCAAAGAAATAAGTGAACCTATTATGAAATCAAAATCTGATAAAGAGAAAGAGATTAAAAAAACTACTTCTCCTAAGACTGCAAAAGACGCTCCTAAAGCTGCGGCCAAGCCTAAGAAAGAGGTGGATGAAGATGATGAGGATGAGGATGATGAGGAGGAAACCACTTCCAAAGCATCTCCCAAAAAATCAGATAAATCCCCTTCTAAATCTAAACGTAAGTCAGACGATGACGATGATGATGACGAGGATGGAGATGACGAAGACCTGGATGATGCAGATGACGCCTGGGAAAAAGGTGAAGACGAAGACTATGATCCAGACTTCGAAGAATTCGACATGCCTAAGTCCAAAGGTAAACGCGGCCGTCCAAGTACCAAAAAATCAGAAGAAGACGATGACCTCGGCTTTGATGATGAATTCAAAGACATGGATCTCTTCAACGACCGTGGCTTTGATGATGACGATGACGATTTTTAAGCATTAAAAGAGATTATTATCAGGATTTTTCACATTTTCCCGGTTGATGATCATAAAATACTTAAACAGCAAATGTTGAATTGGGCTACCCGGTTCAACATTTGCTGTTTATTAGACAATAACGACTATCCTTCTGTCTATCATCAATACGAAGCCGTACTGGCAGCCGATGCCATAACAACCCTCGAAAAACCCGCCGGTAACGCATTTCCCGAACTACTGCAGTTTCATCATACTCAGCAAGACTGGATCTTCGGACACCTCGCGTACGACCTGAAAAATGAAGTCGTACCGTCCCTCCGTTCGCAAAACCACGATGGTATTGGGTTCCCGGATATGTTTTTCTTCCAGCCACGCATACTCATGCTCCTGGAAAAAAATCAAATCAGTATCGGTGCACCAGATTTGTCAAGGGAAGATGCGCTGGAAATTCTCCAAAATTGCCAGCAGCAGCCCGTTAACACGGCTGCCAACACTGCTGTAATTACGCAGCCTATCCAGGCCCGATTAAATCACGATCAATATATCGCCGCAGTAAAATCGCTCCAGCAGCATATCCTAAGAGGAGATTGCTATGAGGTTAACTTCTGCCGCGAAAATTATATTGAAGATGTTAACGTATACCCACCAGCGTTATACCAACGGTTGAATGCCCTGAACCCTGCACCATTTGCCGCTTTCTATCGTGTAAATGATAAATACATGGTATGCTCAAGCCCTGAAAGATTCATGCAGAAAAAAGGTAACCACGTCATCTCGCAACCAATCAAGGGTACCAGCAAAAAAGATCCTGACCCTACCAAAGATCAGGCCCTGAAAACCGCATTGTACAACAATTCCAAAGAAAGAGCCGAAAACGTTATGGTGGTAGATCTTGTGCGCAACGATCTCTCGCATGCTGCCATAAGGGGCTCCGTGAAAGTGGAAGAACTTTTCGGGATTTATTCTTTTGCACAAGTGCATCACATGATTTCTACCGTTGCCGCAGAACTCCCTGTTGATCAGCCTTTGACTGAAGTGCTGAAAACAACATTTCCTATGGGAAGTATGACAGGCGCGCCAAAAATCAGTGTCATGCAGCTGATAGAATCGCATGAAGCAACCCGACGTGGCCTATATTCAGGCGCAGTAGGGTTCATCACCCCCTCAGGTGATTTTGACTTTAATGTAGTAATCAGAAGTATACTTTATAACGAAACAGCGAAGTACTTATCCTTTCAAACTGGTTCCGCCATTACCTTTTACAGCGATCCAGAAAAGGAGTGGGAAGAATGCCTGCTGAAAGCAGCTGCCTTGCGAACCGTTATTAACGAGGCGGGAACAACTGCTCCATAGCCTTGTCTATAGTAGGGTAGGAGAACTGAAATCCTGTTTGCTGTATTTTTTCGGAAGAAACCCGCACACTTTTTAATATCTCCACACTCATCTCCCCTAATGCTATTTTTAAAATAGCAGCAGGTGCATATGCGGTCATGAAACTCTTGCCCTTGGCTGCTTTAGCCATACTCAGCACCAGCTCCTTATTCGTAACCGGATTAGGTGCCACTGCATTGTAAACGCCTTCGAGTTTATCGTTCACGATGGCGTTAAAGAAAAGGCGTACCAGATCATGAATATGTATCCAGCTGATATATTGATCGCCAGAGCCCATCACCGTGGCAAAGCCAAACTTTAATGGTTTATAAAATTCCTTCAAAGCACCACCATTCCTGCTTAATGCAATGCCTATACGAAAAATCACCAGTTTCTTATCAAGTGACTGAATTTCACTGATACTCTTTTCCCAAGCGTTAGTAGTAGTGCCGAGGTAATCAGTTGCTGCCGGGTCAGTTTCTGTGAAAATATGATCGGTATATTCTCCGTAGATGCCTGTAGCAGAAGCACTAATAATCTTCTTCACTTTATTGGGCGTAGACATTAAAGCCTTTACGAGTAGTTCACTACTTTGGGTGCGACTTTCAATAATTTCCTGTTTTCTGGATGCAGACCAGCGCTTATCAGCCACTGGAGCACCTGCCAGATGAACAATATAATCTGCCTGCTGCAATGCAGCGGTATCTATCTGTTGTGTGGATATGTTCCAACGAGCGTATTGTACCTGCTTATTTTCTCCCTGTTCTGGTGTTCGGGAGAGTACAATCACCCTGAAGCCTCTCTCCAGCAAAAGAGCCGTTAATGCGGTGCCTACCAGGCCGGTGCCACCGGTAATTAAAACGGTTTCCATGTAGAATAATCTGGTTTATAAAATAATTATCTAAATGTACACAATAAATCCAGGCTTTTGGTATTTAATGTAACGGGAAAAGCCCTACGGAATTGTGCACGGAAATTGCTATTCAATATTCTAAATTTTAATGTAAGTTTGAAATTAATGTGTGCAGACAGATTCCTGCATCATAACCAACAACTTTTGAAACTTAACTGAAGCATGCATACACTATACCGCATTCAACTGTTAATACTGATGCTTTTTGCTACTTCCACGGCAATAGCACAAAAGATTTCCTATTCAGAACCGGAGAAAGACGATTATAAAAACACCGAATTTGAAATTATTGGTAAAGTATCCGGTAATATTCTGGTGTATAAGTCTGACCGCGGTGATTATGCTGTTTCTGTGTATGATAATGGAATGGAGCTGAAACAACGCGTTAAGCTGGACTTCCTGCCAAAGAAAGTGATCAGCATGGATTTCGTTGCTTACCCGGATAGAGTGCTGATGATCTATCAGTTCCAGTATAAAGATGCAGTTTTTAGTTACTGCGCTACAATGAGCCCGGATGCCACTTTCGCTTCAGAGCCGCTCCTGATTGATTCTACCCGCATAGGTTATTATTCTAAAGAAAATAAAGTTTATTCTGTTGAAGTATCGGAAGATAAAAACCGTATCATGATCTATAAGATCAACCAGGATAAAGAAGATAATAACCTCTTCTATACTTTCCTTTATGATGCTAATATGCACCTCGTTAATAACAGCAAGGTGGCATTGCCAATGCAAACGAAGAAATTCTTCCTCAATAACTTCAACCTTACGAACGACGGCGATTTCATTTTTAATAAATTGGAAAGATCCAGTGGAAAGGATTATGTTATCAGTGGTAGTATGATCATGAAACATCCGCTGGTAGATAGTTTTGAAGTAACGCCATTGCAATTCAAATCACAATTGCTGGACGAAATCAAAATGAAGTTGGACAATCAGAAAGGTACCGCACTCGTGACAGCCTTTTTCTATAAGCAGAAAAGAGGTAACGTGGAGGGGCTGTACGTTTATAAGTATGATTTCAAGAACCAGAAGACCTTGTATGAAAAGTCAGTTGTATTTTCTAATGAGCTGAAGGCTGCCGCAAGAGGGGAGTCGAGTACTAACGCAGCTTTCAACGACTACTTTATCAGAAAGGTAATTAATACAGCAGATGGCGGCTTCCTGATGACAGCCGAATCTTTCTCTACCTCTTCCCGTTATCAGCCATGGAACCGCTGGAATTACATGTACGGTCCTTATGGTTATGGTGGATTCTCTCCTTATTACTACAATCCCTATTATTCTCCATGGTATTATAATCCTGGCTACTGGAATAATTCCCAGGGCCTGCGCTACCACTACGATAAAGTTATTGTTATGTCGTTCGATGACGAGGGTAACATGCAATGGAACAACTTCATCAACAAAAGCCAGTACGACGATAACGCCGATCTGTATCTGTCTTATATGATGGTGAATGTAGGCAGTGAACTGCGTTTCCTGTATAACGACCTCGACAGACGAAGCTATATCCTGATAGATAACAGCCTGGAACCAGGTGGAAAAGTAAACAGAATGCCTACACTGAGAAACCTGGATAAAGGATTTACCTTTATGCCGCGTTATGGTAAACAGATAAGTGCGAAGTCTGTACTCATACCATGTATCTACAGAAATTACATTTGCTTTGCTAAAATTGACTTTTAATCACACCTTTGCATTGTGATAAAATTTTTCCGTTCCGGCAATCCGCTTACGGTATTGCTGTTGTTGATCTACACGCTTGTTGTTAAGTTCTATTATCTGGTCCATCCTACCACTTACCTGGCAGATGGGTCAGAGGGCTTATTATATGGATTGCTGGTTAAATGGCTGCATGGCTTTGCGGGCGATAGTCCTTTCTTTTTTACGGCACTTGCCGTATTGATGTTGGTGATACAGTCGCTGTTATTCACAAAGATTGTGAATCATCATCGCTTGTTTGCCAAACCTACCTACCTGCCGGCCATGTGTTACCTGTTGTTTACTTCCATGTTGCACAGCTGGAACGTGTTCTCACCAGCAATCATCGTGAATTTGATGATGTTGTGGGTATTTTCAAGTATCACGGAGCTGTATACACGTACTTCGGCCAGGGATATTGTATTTAACATCGGATTTGCCATTGGACTCTGTGGGCTATTCTACTTCCCGGCAATTATTTTCTGTGTGCTATTGCTGGTAAGTATGCTGATCATGCGTGCATTCAGGCTGGCAGAATGGATTATAGCCTTGTTAGGGTTAATTTGTCCGATTTATTTGATGGGAACTTATCTGTTTCTCACCAACCAGACCACGCTAATGTGGAAAATTCCTAATATTGGCCTTTCCTTGCCGATGATTACGGATTATAAAGTTTGGGGAGCAATGGTAGCCTGCATCCTGTTTTTCGTGCTGGGATGGTTATTATTACAAAGACCATTAAAGAAAATGCTGATTCAGAGCAGAAAAATCTGGGCAGCGATGATCATATATGTACTGGTAGCCATGCTGGTACCGTTCTTTAATATTCATTTTTCGCCAGCTTATTGGGTATTGGCGGTTTTACCTATCTCCATGTTTGCCGGGAATGTTTTCTGGTGCATCCCAAGTGATGCATTTGCCAACATTGTACACCTGATAGCCTTCGCATATGTTATAATTATGCAATATTTTAGCTAAAATCGGGTTTTCAAGTCATTGATATTCAACAATTTCATTTTTCCGGATAAGCGGCAATGGAAAATTGCGAACGGCGAAGTAATTTTGTGCTTTCCTTGTAGATTTGTTGCAGGTGATTATGCTTGTAAAAATCATAGGAAATCAGATAATTAAAAGCATTTTTTACTACATAAACACAAAACATTTTCAGATGAAATTTGGTGTTGTCACCTTTCCGGGTTCTAATTGCGATCATGACATGATTGACTCTTTACGTAACGATTTGGGTCAGGAAGTTATAGAACTGTGGCATAAGGACAAAGATTTGAGCGCATTTACTACCGAAGATTGTATCGTATTACCAGGTGGTTTTTCTTATGGTGATTACCTGCGTTGTGGTGCAATTGCTCGTTTTAGTCCAATGATGCAGAGTGTGATCGAGTTTGCAAATAAAGGTGGCCGTGTGATTGGCGTATGCAATGGTTTTCAGATCCTGTGTGAAGCGGGCTTACTGCCAGGCGCTTTGCTGCAGAACCAGAACCAGCAGTTTGTTTGTAAGAACATTTTCCTGAAAAGCGAGAACAATACAGCCTCCCTGACGAAAGATGTAACAGGTCGTGCGTTGATGATTCCTATTGCTCATGGTGAAGGTCGCTATTATGCAGACGACGCAACCCTGGATGAGCTGGCTGCCAACAACCAGATCCTTTTCCGTTACTGCGATGAGTTTGGCAATGTTGTTGATACTGCTAACCCTAACGGCGCCATCCGTAATATCGCAGGTATCTGTAATAAAAACCGTAATGTGTTCGGAATGATGCCTCACCCTGAAAGAGCTACCAGCCTCGCTCTGGGTAATACAGATGGACAATTGATTTTCCAGAGTTTAATTAATAATAATTAATAATCAATCCACCAACCAATTAAAAAGCTAAGTATGAAGAAGTTATTAACCGCGCTGGCACTGTTTGCGCTGCCTATCCTGGCAAGTGCGCAGATAGAAAATCCAGTGAACTGGAAGTTCTCTTCCAAAAAAATAAATGAAACCACCTACGAGCTGCATATGACAGCTACCATCGATGCTGGCTGGCATTTATATGCACAGGAAGCAGGTGAAGGTCCTGTACCTACCAGCTTTAAAATCACTAAAAGCCCACTGGTAGTAGCACAAGGTAAAATCACTGAAGTAGGTAAACTGCACAAACAGTTCGATAAAAACTTCAACTCAGAACTTAAATACTACGAAGGCATGGTAGATTTCGTACAGAAAGTTACCGTTAAAAGCAAAGCTGCCGTAAAAGTGAAAGGTTCCGTAGAATATATGGTGTGCGATGATCACCAATGTCTGCCTCCAAAAGAAGTAGAATTTGCGATCTCTGTAGGAGGAAAATAAGTTGATCCTCTACACACATAAAAGACTTTTATCAAACGAGTTCCACATCACGGGAACTCGTTTGTTGTTTTCTTTACAAAGTATTATTTAAAGCCTATTGACTTTATGAAGCATCTGCTTTCATTACTTATACCCGTTTTCATGCTGTTTGCTGGGGTTGCCAACGCCCAGGACAGCACCAAACCTGTACAGTGGAAATTTACTGCTGAAAAGGTAAATGATCTGGAATACAATGTTCACCTGAAAGGAACCATCGAGAAAGGTGTTCAGCTCTATTCCACTACCATGGGAGATGACCAGGTTAATACCCGTGTTGTATTAGATAGCGCTATAAAAGGCACTATTACAGGTATTACTGAAGCTGGTAAACTGGAATCCAAAAAAGAACCATTGCTGGATAGCGATGTGAAATATTTCGAAAATGAAGTAGAGTTATTGGTGCATGTGAAACTGACTGCTCCTGCTGATAAGCTTGCAGGTAAAATAACCTACAACACTTTGAAGGGTGAGGAATTCGCTACGGAAGAAGTATCATTCAGCGTTCCAGTGGCTGCTACACCAGCTGCTGGTGCTGGCGACAAAGCTGCTGCCAGTGATGTTGCAGAAGATGATGCGTCCAACAAATCCCTCTGGTGGATATTCATCGCTAGCTTTGGCGGTGGTTTCATCGCGCTGATCACGCCTTGCGTGTTCTCCATGATTCCGATCACAGTGAGCTTCTTCACTAAAAGAAGTGGCACCAGAGCGGCTGGTATTAAGAATGCATTCGTTTATTCACTCTCTATCATTATCATCTATACATTCCTGGGCTTCCTGATTACCAAAATATTTGGTGCCAGCGCCCTGAATAGTCTGGCTAGTAATGGTATTGCGAATATGATATTCTTTGTCATCTTCCTCTTGTTTGCATTCTCTTTCCTGGGTGCATTCGAAATTTCGCTGCCTAGCTCCTGGGCAAACGTTTCTGATTCCAAAGCAGGGATGGGAAGCTTTGTAGGAATATTCTTCATGGCACTGACACTGGCGATCGTTTCCTTCTCCTGCACCGGTCCTATCCTGGGTAACCTCCTGGTATTGGCTGCAAAAGGTGGTAATGCTGGTCCGCTGGTAGGTATGTTTGGTTTCTCCTTAGCATTGGCGATTCCATTCTCCCTTTTTGCATTATTCCCAAGTCTGCTGAATAAAATCGGTAAATCCGGTGGCTGGCTGAACGCAGTGAAAGTGACCTTAGGTTTCCTCGAACTGGCGCTGGCGCTGAAATTCTTCTCTAACGTAGATATGGCTTACCATTGGAACCTGCTGGACAGAGAAATCTTCCTGGCACTGTGGATTGCGATATTTACCCTGTTAGGCCTGTACCTGATCGGAAAGCTGAAATTTAGCCATGATAGCGATGTGCCTTTCTTGACAGTAACACGTCTTTGCTTTGCTATTGTTACCTTCACTTTTGTAGTGTACATGGTACCAGGCATGTGGGGCGCTCCATTGAAAGGTATCAGCGGATTCCTGCCACACGAAGGTTCACAGGACTTTAACCTGAACCGTTCTCTGATCGATATCCAGGCTTCACTGGAAGGTGGCGCTGGCGGCGGTGGTGCTAAATCTGATGCCACAGCGATAAAACCTAAGAAACTGGTAGGTATTCTCCATTCTGAAATTCCTGGTGTAGAGAATGTTTTCTTCGATTATGATGAAGCTATTGCTGCGGCAAAAGCTGCTAATAAGCCATTGATGCTCGACTTCACAGGCCATACTTGCGTAAACTGCCGTAAGTTCGAGAAATCAGTACTTTCCAGTCCTAAAGTGATGAAAATCCTGCGCAACGATTTCGTAGTAGCTTCACTGTATACAGATGAAAAAACTTCGCTGCCAGATAATGAGAAATTCGTTTCTAAGTTCGATGGGACTAAGGTGACTAATGTTGGTCAGCGCAACCTGGACCTGGAAGCAACTCATTTCAACAGGAATTCACAACCATACTATATCCCTGTAGACCTGGATGGTAAACAACTGGTAAACAAAGGATATGGCTATGATCCTAAAGAAGATGTTGATGCGTTTGTGAAATATCTCGAAGATGCGAAAGCGGAATTTGAGAAACGCACAAAGAAATAAGGAATACAATCCGCAGATAAATAAAAAGGACGGCCAGATGGCCGTCCTTTTTATTTACTGAATTAATAACTATTTATATTCAAATCTTATCACTGCATCTGCGTCGATCTTCTCCTGCTCACGTGTTTGCAGATTTTTAATACTAACCATATTTTCCTGCAATTCAGACTCACCGATGATGGCAACATAAGGAATTGCTCTCTTATCTGCATATTTCATCTGCTTGTCCATCTTCGCATTCTGAGGATAGAGTTCAGCTGCAATACCGGCATTACGAAGGGATTGTACATGTTTGAAAGCCACGCGTGCATTTTCTTCGCCGAGGTTCAGGAACAGTACTTTTGTAGACTGGCCGGCAGTTTCAGGGAATAATTGTAATTCTTCCAGTACATCATAGATACGATCTACACCAAAAGAAACACCAACACCGGAAATGCCTTTTAAGCCAAACAGTCCGGTGAGGTCATCATAACGTCCGCCGCCACCAATGCTGCCCATTTTCACTGCTGCAGGAGCTTTAGCTTCTACGATCATACCGGTATAATAGTTCAGACCACGCGCCAACGTTACGTCAACGATAGGTGCGGTGTTGAAAGTCGCATAACCAGAATTGAGTACGAAAGAAAGTTCTTCTATACCCTTTTGTCCGGTAGGACTGTCTTTCAGCAATACTTTGAGCTTATCCAGTTTCTCTTCGCCGGTACCATCAATGGCCAGGAATTCTTCAATGATGGCGATATCATTGTCGGACAGGCCGCGGGTAGTTAATTCTTTGCGCACACCATCAATTCCGATTTTATCCAGTTTATCTATGGAGATGGTAATATCTGTTAAGAGTTCTGATTTGCCGATAACTTCAGCGAGGCCGCTGAGGATTTTACGGTTATTTACACGTAGTTCGTAACCTTGGAGGCCGAATTTAGTGAACACGGTGTCATAAATCAGCAGGAGTTCCACTTCATTCAGCAGAGAGTCGCTGCCTACAACATCTGCATCACATTGGTAGAATTCGCGGTAGCGGCCACGTTGCGGTTTATCTGCTCTCCATACAGGTTGCATCTGATAGCGTTTGAAGGGGAGGGCGAGATCATTATGATTCATGACCACGTAGCGTGCGAAAGGTATGGTAAGGTCGTAGCGGAGTGCTTTTTCACTTACAGCTGCCACTAGTTCGCGTGAATTGGTGGCTTTAGATGCATCGTCAAAAATTTCTCCGTTATTCAATATTTTGAACATCAGTTGATCTCCTTCTTCACCGTATTTACCAGTGAGGGTAGAGAGGTTCTCCATGGCAGGTGTTTCCAGTGGTTGGAAACCATAGAGTTCAAATACAGAACGAATGGTTTGGAATATATAGTTACGTTTTTTAACGACTACTGGTCCAAAGTCACGGGTTCCTTTTACTATAGTGGGTTTAATCATTTTCTGTATTAATAAGTTTGGTTACTGTTCATTATTTACAATTTTTTCGCAGGCTTCGTATATAAGATTATATACGGGAGCGAAGAGGGCATCATCATACCATGGATCTGGCACTTCTTTTTCATTCTCTAAAAGAAAATGGACTTTTTGGCGGTCAGCTTCATGTCGGGCCAGATGGATAACATTGTTAAAGTTACTGCGGTCCATGACATAAATCCGGTCGAATTGGTCGAAGTCTGCAACGGTGAATTGTTGTCCACGGTGGCTGGATATATCGATATTATGGCTTTTAGCGATACGGATGGAACGATGGTCGGGTTTGTCGCCTATGTGCCAGTTGCCGGTTCCTGCGGAGTCGATGGTCCAGTCGAGATGATGTTCGGCTGCCAGGTGACGCATGACGCCTTCCGCAAGGGGAGAACGACAGATGTTACCTAAACAGACCATTAAAATTTTCATGTTAAAATATATTGAAATCTGGCCGCAAACCTACAAGATATTATGGAAATCTGCACTGATTTGCATCTTATTAATAGTTGTTATCATAGAAACATGTGATAAGGAGCCATGGGGTAGCAGCGGATAGAAGAAGATGAGTTTTAAGGGATTAAATCCCGGCAAACCAGAAAATTAAGCATAGGCAAGAAATTTCACATTAAAAAATACAAATTGTTGAAAAAATGACTCAAATTGCCGCTGGCTGTGCGATTGAGGCTAAGTTTAGCAAGTTTTTTTAACAATCTTCTAAACTTTCATATACCTGATTAAAAAATATTTTTTTGTATAATTGTAAATCGCAATCAATATAATGCAGGACGAACAAAGAAATAGACGGATAGAAAATAAGTATAGACCGATAGGCGAGCTAATCAGAGGGTTGTTCTTTCTACTCTTTGGTCTATTCGCGATTTTTTCTGATAAATTAGGCTTTGAATTTACTTTGTCACCTAAGTGGCTGACCATATTTGGAATCGCATTATGTGTCTACGGCCTCTTTAGAGTTTTCAATGGAATGCGGAAACTATTTTTTAACAGGAAATAAGCGATAGGAGGTTTGTTATGAGATTTCTCAATGTAACTAAGACCATGGCTATATGCCTGGCGGCTGCTGCGACAATGTTTGCGGCATGTACTAATCCAAATGCTAAGAAGCTGGATACTCCGACGGAGGGAACGATAAAGATCAGTGTGGACGAGACGTATCAGCCGTTAATGGAGGCAGAAATAAAAGTTTTTCAGTCTTTATATCCTAAAGCACATATTATTGCGGAATATAAGCCTGAGGCAGAATGTTTTAAAGATCTTTTGAGTGATAGTGCAAGGCTTGTAATAGTGACAAGAGATTTCAACCAGCAGGAGAAGGATTATTTTCAGCAGATTAAAATAAAACCTCGTAGTATGCTGCTGGCTTGGGATGCGCTGGCGTTGATCGTTAACCACAGCAATCCCGATTCTATACTTACCATGGATCAGGTTAGAAAGGTCATGGATGGTACGGACGATGAAAGAAAATGGCAACTGGTGTTTGACAATGCCAACTCAAGCACGGTGCGTTATATCAAAGATTCTATCAATCAGGGCAAGGCATTACCAGCCAACGTAATGGCCGCCAAAACCAATCCTGAGGTAGTAGATTATGTTACAAAAAACAAGGATGCCATGGGAGTAATAGGTGTTAGCTGGATTTCAGATCCTAACGACTCTCTTTCTTTGGCTTTCAGAAATGATGTAACGGTATGTAAATTGCGTGCAGACGGATATTCGGAGTTTGTAAGGCCTTACCAGGCATTTATTGGGATTGGAAGTTATCCGTTGAAACGTGGTTTCTTTTACTGTCTGAAGGAGCCTTACAGTGGACTTGGCTCGGGGTTTGCAACTTTCCTCGGTAGTTATGAAGGTCAGCTGGTTATCAAGCAATTCAGACTTTTCCCGGCTCGTCTGAACGTAGTCTTCAGAGAAGCCAACCTAAAGTAGAAAACAACACAACTAAAAATTAAAAAATCAGATTGCAAATGAACAGACGGAAAAGTTTAATCGTAGCAATGCTGTGCGCTGCCTCTGGTAGTGCAATGGCTCAATCTGTAGATGATGGATTGAAAGACCTGTATTACGGAAAAAATCTGTCCGCAAAACAGAATTTTGAGAAAGTAATTGCTGCGAAGCCAACAGAAGACAAAGCCTATTATTACATGGGTATAGCGCAACTGGCCATGGGTGATCAGGCTGGTGCTGCTGCCACTTTCCAGAAAGGTTTGCAGGCTGTTCCAACCTCTGCTTTATTGCAGGTAGGTATGGGCCGTTTAGACCTGATCAAAGGTGATGCTGCTGCTGCAAAACAGAAATTCGATGCTGCCAGTGCTGCTACACAAGGCCGTGATGGAGATGTAGCTCGCGCTATTGCTGATGCAAGCACCGAAATCAAAGGTGGTGACCGTGCTTACGCACTGACTGTAATGGAAAAACTCCTGAACAACGAAGGTCGTAAGAAAAAAGAAGTATACACTGCAACTGCAGCCGATTATATCGAACTGGGTGATGCTTATCGTTACCTCGGTGGTGAAAATGGTGGTAAAGCTATCGGTGCTTATGATAAAGCCCTGGAAGTAGACCAGAACAACGCTGAGGCTGTGATGAAACAAGGTTTGGTTAACTATAATGCACACCTCAGACCAGAGGCTGTTGCTGACTGGACCAAAGCTACCAACATGGACCCTAACTACGCTCCTGCGTTTTATGAACTGTTCCTTTTCTATACTACTCCTAAGAAAGATCAGTTAGATTGGGATAGAGCTGCTGGTTACCTGGAGTCTTACATGAAAGTTGCTGACCCTGCAGATAAAACTAAACTGCAGTATCTGGATGCTTCTGTAGCCTTCTTCAAAAAAGACTACGACAAAGCAATCAGTAAAGGTCAGGCTGCTATTCCTGGTGCAGACGCTGCCACTGCTGATAAACTGAACCTCCTGGTAGGTGATGCTTATCTGCAGAAAGGTGATTCGCTGAATGCTAAAAAAGTAATGGACGAATACGTTGCTAAAGCGGGTTCCAACTTAGGTGTTCAGGATTACAAACTGTTGAATACTATCTACCTGCGTCTGAAATCTTCCGATTCAGCAACTCAGGCTGGTTATACTGAAAAAGGTCTTGAGTATCTGGAAAAATTTGCTTCCATGGATACTACCAAAGAGCCAGAAGCATACAATGCTGTTGCTGAAGCTTACAAATCTGCCAGGAAATTTGAAAAGGCAGGTGAGTGGTACCTGAAAGCAAATGATCTGCGCGTTGCTAACAAAGAAACGCTCCAGGCGATTGATTACTATCTGCCTGCTCAGATGTACTACTACTATGGCGCAACTGCAAAACCGCAGGATACCGTAGCACTGAATAAAGCAGATGAGCTGTATGGTAAAATGATCGAAGTAAAACCTGACTTCATTTTAGGTTACTACTACAGAGGTATGGCTAACTATGCTAAAGATCAGCAAGGTCAGTCTGGTATCGCTAAACCTTTCTTCGAGAAATACGTAGAAGTAGCAGGTGCCGATGCCGCTAAGAACAAAAACTACCTGACTAACGCTTATACTTATCTACTGCTGTACTACTACAACAAAGAAGATAAAGAAAACATGAATGCTTACATGGACAAACTGTTATCAGTGGATCCTACTAACGTAACTGTTAAAGAAATCAAGGCGAATATGTCTGCCCGCGAAAAACCAGCTGGTAAACCAGCAGGAAATGGCGCTAAAACCGCTGCAGGCAACAAATAATAATTGTTTTCCATAGGAAAAGAAAACCCTCTGAACTTCAGAGGGTTTTTTTGTTTCTGGTTAATGAAAAAATCTAATATTTTACTTGTTTATAGATTTGATTTTTGGTTTAGTTACAGTACTTTTGCGTATTCGGTCAATATTTTTATCGGGAAGCTTATGTATACAACTGAACTTTTGTCAGCATCAACGACACCCTTCAGCTATTTCCCTATTGTATTGCAATTACTTGCTGCTATAGGTTTTGTCGGAATTACGATGGTTGCTACCCACTTTCTGGGTCCAAAACGCAAAACTGAAGACAAGCTTATCAACTTCGAAAGTGGTATCGAGCAAAAAGGAAACGCCCGCCAGCCGGTAGCTATCAAGTATTTTCTTACCGCTATTCTCTTCGTGCTTTTTGATGTGGAAGTAATCTTTTTCTATCCCTATGCTGTTAACTTTAAAGAGTTGGGATGGGAAGGATTTATGGCTGTTTTGATGTTTGTAGGGTTCTTCCTCTGTGGATTTATCTACATCGTGAAGAAAGGTGCCTTGAAATGGGAAGACTAATCTTAAATCTTTAAAATTAATACCATGCCTCGTCCGGTTCAATATAATAATAAAGTGAAGGTGGTGGAAATCCCTGAGGGATATTCCGGTGAAGGATTTTATGCCACCAGTTTTGATAAGGCTATAGGCCTGGCCCGTAAGAACTCTATCTGGCCGCTGCCTTTTGCTACATCTTGCTGTGGAATTGAATTTATGGCTACCATGGCAGCTACCTACGATCTTGCCCGTTTTGGTGCAGAGCGTATGGCATTTACGCCACGTCAGTGCGACTTGCTGATGGTGATGGGTACTATTTCCAAGAAAATGGGTCCTATCGTACGTCAGGTATACCTGCAAATGGCAGAGCCACGCTGGGTAATGGCTGTAGGAGCCTGCGCTTCCAGTGGTGGTATCTTCGATACTTACTCCGTTCTCCAGGGAATTGACCAGGTTATTCCGGTAGATGTATACGTACCGGGTTGTCCTCCAAGACCAGAAGGTATTATCGACGGTTTCATGAAAATTCAGGAACTCGTTCATAATGAGAGTCTGCGTCGCCGTCATTCCGACAAATACCGTGAACTGATGGAATCATACGGTATCAAATAACTGAAGAACAGGTAAATCGTTAAACGTAAATCTAACATTGTTAATGTCTTTAACAAACGAACGCATACAGCAACGCCTCACGGAGAAGTTTGGGGATGTGGTCAGCGGTTTTGAAGAGCCGTATGGCATGCTCACCTTCACCGCGCAAAGAGATTTTAACCTGAAAATAATGCAATTCCTGTTTGAAGATGAGGAATTGCGTTTTCAGTTTTTGACGGATATCACTGCTGTACATTATCCCGAAAGGAAAAATGAAGAACTGGCAGTAGTTTACCATCTGCATAACTTCCAGGATAATATTCGCCTGAGAATGAAGGTATATGCACCGGTTTCCGCTCCTAAAGTATTCACCGCTTCCAAACTGTTTCTCTCTGCAAACTGGATGGAACGCGAAACATATGACTTTTTCGGGATCGACTTTGTAGGTCATCCTAACCTGAAACGTATCCTGAACGTAGACGAAATGACTTATTTCCCTATGCGTAAGGAATTCCCGCTCGAAGACTCCATGCGTACCGATAAAGACGATGAGATGTTTGGTCGCGGCGGTAACATTTAATACTACCAGGACATGCAAGACCAGAAACAACATATCAAACTGCCGGAAGGCTCGATAGAAAAAACAACACAAACACTGAACCTGGGTCCCACTCACCCTGCTACCCACGGCGTGTTTCAAAATATCCTGGAAATAGACGGTGAACGTATCGTTAGCGCTGAATCTACTGTTGGTTATATCCACCGTGCATTCGAGAAAATCGCTGAACGTCGCCCCTACTACCAGATCACTCCACTCACAGACCGCCTCAACTACTGCTCTTCTCCCATCAATAACATGGGCTGGCATCTGACCGTAGAAAAACTCCTTGGAATAGAAATCCCTAAAAGGGTGGATTACATGCGTGTAATCATCATGGAGTTGGCGCGTATTGCTGATCATCTTATCTGTAATTCTGTTATCGGGGTAGATACCGGTGCCCTCACCGGCTTCGTATACCTGATGACTTATCGTGAGCTGATCTACGAAATCTATGAAGAAATCTGTGGCTCCCGACTCACTACCAATATTGGCCGTGTGGGTGGCTTCGAAAGAAACTTCACACCTGCTGCCTGGGCTAAAATCGACCGTTTCCTGGAAGAATACCCTGCGGTACTGAAAGAATTTGAAACCTTACTTACCCGTAACCGTATCTTCATCGACCGTACTTCTGGTGTTGGTGGTATAGATGCACAGAGAGCCATGAGCTATGGCTTTACTGGCCCTAACCTCCGCGCTGCTGGTATCGATTACGATGTTCGTGTTGCGAATCCATATAGCTCTTACCAGGATTTCGATTTCAACATTCCAGTAGGTTCTACTGGTGATTGCTACGACCGTTACCTGGTACGCAATGCCGAAATGTGGGAAAGTCTTAGCATCATCCGTCAGGCGGTTGAGAAAATGAAAGGCTTGCCTGAAGATATTTACCATGCTGATGTTCCGGATTTCTATCTGCCTCCTAAACAGGACGTGTATACGAAAATGGAAGCGCTCATCTATCACTTTAAAATTGTGATGGGTGAAACAGATATTAAACCTGGAGAGGTTTACAATGCGGTTGAAGGTGCAAATGGAGAACTGGGCTTCTACCTGATCAGTGATGGTGGCCGTAGTCCTTACCGTCTGCATTTCCGTCGTCCATGCTTCATCTATTATCAGGCCTATGCCGAATTGGTACAGGGTGCAATGCTCAGTGATGCAATCATCTGTATGAGTTCTCTGAACCTGATTGCAGGAGAGCTGGATGCATAATAATTCTAAGATTAAAGCTGATTAAAATAATGGCTGTGGTTCAATTTTCTGAAGAGAAACTGAATAAAGTAAAAGAAATCATCGCACGTTATCCGGAAGGAAAACAGAAAAGTGCGCTGATCCCGGTGCTGCATCTGGCACAGGAATCATTTGGCGGTTGGTTGAGTGCAGAAACGATGGACTATGTGGCTGAATTGCTCCAACTGAAGTCAATTGAGGTGTATGAAGTAGCAACATTCTACAGCATGTTCAACCTGAAACCTGTAGGGAAATATCTGTTTGAAGTATGTCAGACAGGTCCTTGCATGGTTAGTGGTTCTGACAATATTATTGATTACATCAAAAGTAAACTGGGTATAGAGGTGGGTGAAACTACCGCTGATGGAATGTTTACACTGAAAACAGTTGAATGTCTGGGTGCATGTGGTTATGCGCCTATGATGCAGCTGGGTAAACATTACCGTGAGCATCTTACACCAGCGAAGGTTGATGAAATCATTGCTGAATGCAGATCTAAGGCTAACTAATTCTGTAAAACGAATCTTATGCGGTTATCAGGAATGTTATACGAGCAAAGAAAAAGCATTGTTGAAGCTATATTGCTACTGGGTTTAATCACAGTGCTGTGGCGTATCGATGATGTGTATGTTTCACTCGTATGCGGCATATGTTCCGGCATCCTGTTTTACCGGCTTGGTGATCGTATTGCAAAAAAAGGGGTTAGCAAGGCTTAAGGTCAAACAACTTTACATCACAAATCTGTTGATGACGCTTTCAAACAAGATCATGTCATCATACTATAAGGAAGAAAATGGGACGCAAATTACTGTTAGAAAACGCACATATTGAAGGTATCCGGTATTACGACACCTACCGGAAAAATGGCGGTTATGCGGCAGCTGAAAAGGCGCTTAAAACAATGGGCCCTGAAGCTGTACTGGAAGAGGTGAAGAAGAGTGGCCTCCGTGGCCGTGGTGGAGCGGGCTTCCCTACCGGCATGAAATGGAGTTTTATTGCAAAACCTGAAGGCGTTCCCCGTTACCTCGTTTGCAATGCCGATGAGTCTGAGCCAGGTACTTTCAAAGACCGCTACCTCATGGAGTTTATACCTCATCTGCTGATCGAAGGATTACTCATTTCCAGTTTCACATTAGGTGCAAATGCTTGCTATATCTACATCCGTGGCGAATATGCCTGGATTCCAGATATCCTCGAGCAGGCAATTGCTGAAGCAAAAAATAATGGTTGGTTAGGTAAAAACATTCAAGGTACTGGTTTCGACCTGGAGATATATGTACAACGCGGTGCGGGTGCTTATATCTGTGGTGAGGAAACAGCCTTGATCGAATCACTTGAAGGTAAACGTGGTAACCCACGCATCAAACCTCCATTCCCTGCGGTAAAAGGCCTGTGGCAGTGCCCTACCGTAGTTAATAACGTAGAAACACTGGCTGCTGTAGTACCTATCATCAACTACGGCGCTGACGCATATATTGGACTGGGTACTGGTAAATCTACCGGTACTAAACTCATTTCTGCCTGTGGTAATATTAACAAACCAGGGGTATATGAAATTGAGATGAATATCTCTGTAGAAGAATTCATCTTCTCTGATGAATACTGCGGTGGTATTAAGAATGGCAAACGCCTGAAAGCATGTATCCCTGGTGGATCATCTGTTCCGGTATTGCCGGCTAATCTTTTGCTCAATACAGCAAAAGGTGAAAAGCGTATGATGACTTACGAAGGCTTGGCTGAAGGTGGTTTTGCAACTGGTTCTATGCTGGGTTCTGGAGGTTTTATCGTAATGGATGAAGACCAGTGTATCGTACGTAATACTTTGACTTTTGCACGTTTCTACCACCACGAAAGCTGCGGACAGTGTAGCCCTTGCCGTGAAGGTACCGGATGGATGGAGAAAGTGTTGAAAAATATTGAATACGGTAAAGGTAAGATGAGTGACATCGAATTACTCTGGGATATCCAGCGTAAAATCGAAGGTAATACCATCTGCCCACTCGGCGACGCCGCAGCATGGCCGGTAGCAGCAGCTATCCGTCACTTCCGCGACGAGTTCGAATGGCATATCAAAAATCCGGAAGAAGCACAACGCCGCAACTTCGGTTTGGCTCACTACGCTGACCCACTGCCAGTTCCAGCTGCTGTGTAATTTTTTTGCTCGCAAAGCAGCATAAGCAGCAGAGCAGCAAAGAATTGACGAAATAGATTATTTTCAGAATTTGTTGACCCACCATAAATTTTATCCATGTCTGAAAATGAAATCTCGAAAGAGGTAGTAGATCTTTGTTTTTATTTGCACCAAAAGTACGGTCCGGGATTGTTTGAATCTGTCTATCAGCAGTTACTCGCATATGAATTACGTAAAAAAGATTTTCATGTGCAGGAGCAAGCTGAAATAGATATTGAACATGAAGGAATTATTATTCCAAAGGCCTTTAGAGCAGATATAATTATCAATCATAAGGTGATTATTGAGCTCAAATCAATAAAACAATTGGAAGACGTACACTATAAGCAGCTTTATACTTATCTGAAGCTTACCGAAATGAAACTTGGTCTTTTGATCAACTTTAATGTAAAGCTTATCAAAGATGGTATTCATCGTGTTGTTTATAATATTTAGGTGGAACGACATTTATTAAACAAAACAAAATCCTTTGCTGCTCTGCTGCTTATGCTGCTTTGCGAGCAAAGAAAGAAAAATAAAAAGCCCGCTTGCGGGCAACAAACTGAAAACAATGGCGGAGGAAAAAAAATTATTCAAGGTTAAGATCGATAACATCTCCGTGGAGGTCGAACCTGGTACAACCATATTGAACGCAGCGCGTGGTATTGGAGGAGATGTGGTGCCACCAGCTATGTGTTATTATTCAAAACTCGAGGGTAGTGGCGGTAAATGCCGTACCTGCCTGGTGAAAGTAACCAAAGGATCTGAAGCTGATCCTCGTCCTATGCCTAAGCTGGTAGCCAGCTGCCGTACTACAGTTATGGACGGTATGGAAGTAGCAAATATCACTTCCCCTGAAGTATTGGAAGCACGTAAAGGTATTGTGGAATTCCTGCTGATTAATCACCCGCTGGATTGCCCTGTTTGTGATCAGGCTGGTGAGTGCGACCTTCAGGACCTGAGCTATGAGCACGGTGCTGAATCTACCCGTTACGAATTCAAACGCAGAACATTTGAAAAAATTGATCTCGGTGAGCATATCCAATTGCATATGACCCGTTGTATCCTCTGTTACCGTTGCGTATTCACAGCTGATCAGCTGACAGAAAAACGTGAACACGGTATACTCGACAGAGGCGACCATTCACAGATCAGTACTTATATTCAACAAAACCTGGACAATAACTTTATCGGTAACGTTATTGATGTTTGTCCGGTAGGCGCCCTCACAGATAAAACTGCGCGTTTCAAAAACCGTGTATGGTTCCTGAAACCAGTGAATGCACACCGCCATTGTGAAGATCCAAAATGCTGTGGCAAAACCGTTCTCTGGATGCGTGGTGATGAAATCTTCCGCGTAACTGCCCGTAAAGATCAATACGGAGAAGTAGAAGAGTGGATCTGTGATACCTGCCGATTCGACAAAAAAGATGTGAAAGACTGGACTATTGAAGGTGCTCGTAAAATCGATCGTCATAGCATTATTTCCCAGGGCCATTATGTAAATACTGTAAAACCGAAAGATCCACTGGTAGAAGTACTGGACGGCCGTCAGCCAAAACTGGTGTTCGATATCCATACCACCAGTCAGGTAAACAGGCCACAGATCGATCTGTCTAAGATCGACGGACCTGCTCATTCGGACGATTTTGATAAGAAATAATCGTAACTCGCAATTCGTAATTCGTAATAGTATTTGGTAATGACGTTATTAAACATAGACTGGTTTTTTATTCTGGAGAAAATAGTGCTGATTTCAGCAGTATTGGTACTCTCACTGGTAGTAGCCATGTACTCTACCTGGGGTGAAAGAAAGGTTGCTGCCTGGATCCAGGACCGTTTTGGTCCTAACCGTGCAGGTTTCATGGGATTACTCCAGCCGTTGGCAGATGGTGGTAAACTCTTCTTTAAAGAAGAAATTATTCCTACCAACTCCAACAAATTCCTCTTCATACTTGGGCCATCCATCGCGATGGTGGTAGCTTGTATGACCAGCGCTGTTATTCCCTGGGGTGATACCCTGACCATTGCAGGTCGCGAAGTATCCTTACAGGTGGCGGATGTAAACATCGGTATCCTCTTCATCTTTGCGGTGGTTGGGATGGGTGTTTATGGTATTATGATCGGTGGTTGGGCTTCCAACAATAAATATTCCCTGCTGGCATCCGTTCGTGCTGCTTCCCAGATCATCTCTTATGAGTTGCCTATGGGACTGGCATTGATCGCATTGTTGATGTGGACAGGTACATTGAGCCTGAAAGATATCGTTGAACAGCAACGTCATGGATTATGGAACGTGGTTTATCAGCCACTGGGCTTCCTGCTCTTCCTGATTTGTGCATTTGCAGAATGTAACCGTGCTCCTTTTGACCTTCCAGAAGCGGAGAATGAGCTCAATGGTGGTTATCACCTGGAGTATTCTTCTATGAAGCTTGGTTTCTTCCTGTTTGCGGAGTATATCAATATGTTCATCAGCTCTGCGTTAATGGCTACCATGTACTTTGGTGGTTATGCATTCCCTGGAATGGATAGCCTGGGTGTTTCACCTAACCTGCTGACCATCCTCGGATTCCTGGCGCTGTTTATTAAGATCCTGATCTTTATCTTCTTCTTTATGTGGGTACGTTGGACGTTACCACGTTTCAGATATGATCAGCTGATGCGCCTGGGTTGGAGAGTACTGATTCCGCTGGCATTGTTTAATATGCTGGCTACAGGAGCGGCAGTTTTATACTTACATCGTTAATTGAGAATTATTCCTGCCATGTAACAGTGGCAGGACCAAAATAAGCATTGATTATGCAAACTTTAACTAATAGGGCAAAACCGGTTGATCGTAGGCCGATGTCTTTTATGGAAAAGCTCTACCTCCCTGCGATAGCAAAGGGTATGGGTATTACCATGAAGCACCTTTTCAAGCGTAAAGCTACCATCCCTTTCCCTGATAGAAAACGTGAGTTCAGTCCTGTTTTCCGTGGATTACACGTATTAAACAGAGATGAGGAAGGACGTGAAAGATGTACTGCCTGCGGACTTTGCGCGGTTGCCTGTCCTGCTGAAGCCATTACCATGGAAGCAGCAGAAAGAAAACCGGGAGAAGAGCATCTGTATCGTGAAGAGAAATATGCTGCACGTTATGAAATTAACATGCTGCGTTGCATTTTCTGTGGATTCTGTGAAGAGGCTTGTCCGAAAGATGCTGTGTATATGTCAGAAACATTTCCTCCTACCGCTTACCAGCGTAAAACATTTATCTATGGAAAAGAGGATCTGCTGATTCCTAATCCAAAGACGGGTAAATAATTTTAATAACAAGAGGCATTCAAGCTAAAAATACAATAGTCAAACATAGCAGAGATGGGAATGAGTATCCAACAAATAATTTTCATGGTGCTGTCGTTCGTAGCGCTGGTATCAGCTCTGGGCGTGGTATTGAGTAAAAATCCGGTATCCAGTGTATTGTGTCTGATCATTACGTTCTTCGCAATCGCGGGTCATTATATTCTGCTCAATGCTCAGTTTCTGGCAGTAGTGCATATCATCGTTTATGCGGGAGCCATCATGGTATTGTTCCTTTATGTAATGATGCTGATGAACCTGAACGCGGAAGTAGAACCACAGAAACGGAACTGGTTGAAATATGCGGGCGCTATCAGTGGCGGTGCATTACTGGTAGTTCTGGTAGCTGCATTACGTGATGCCAGCATGCCTGCGTTAAGCGACAATGCTGCAGAAGTAGGATTGATCCATAACCTCGGTAAATTGTTATTTACCCAGTACGTGGTTCCATTTGAAGTAAGTAGCATCCTGTTTCTGAGTGCAATGGTAGGTGCTGTCGTAATTGGTAAAAAAGACTGATCCTTTACAGGTCAGCATAATTCGTAACTCGTAATTCATTTTTATGCCTGTTCAATATTACATATTCCTGAGTATCGCCCTGTTTTGCATTGGTGTGATGGGAGTACTGATGCGCAGAAATGCCATCATCATCTTTATGTGCATAGAGCTGATGTTAAACGCGGTAAATCTGCTGCTGGTAGCATTTTCTAAAATGTGGGCAGATGCCGGAAGGGTAGATGCTGGATCAGCACAGTTGTTCGTATTCTTTATTATGGTGGTAGCTGCTGCGGAAGTAGCCGTAGGTCTGGCTGTCATCACCATGGTCTACAGAAATACACACTCGGTAGATATTAACATTCTTAACAGGCTGAAAAATTAATAATTCTCATCCTTCATAATTATTAATTATTTCGACGTCGTAAATAGAATTGATAAATGATTAATCTAGTTTGGCTGGTACCATTTTTACCATTATTAGGTTTCCTGGTGAATGGATTGGGACGCAGATTTTTATCCAAGTCCCTCGTAGGGTTTGTTGGAAGCAGTACGGTGTTGGCTGCCTTTGTGGTGAGCTTATTGATATTTTTCCAGGTAAAAGCGCCGGGATTCACTCCTCAGACAGTTTCCCTGTTTGATTTCATTTCTGTTGGATCTCTTCATATCCCATTTGCCTTCCAGGTAGATCAGCTGAGCGCTTTATTCCTCCTGATTATTACTGGAGTAGGTACCCTGATTCATATTTACTCTACTTCTTACATGCATGATGAAAGTAATGAAGGCTTTGCCAGATACTTTGCGTATCTCAACCTCTTCGTATTTTCTATGCTGATACTTGTACTTGGCGCTAACTATGTGATGATGTTTATCGGATGGGAAGGTGTTGGTCTTTGCTCATATCTCCTCATCGGTTTCTGGTTTAAAAACACCAGCTATAACAATGCTGCTAAGAAAGCATTTATAATGAACCGTATTGGTGACCTTGGATTCCTGCTGGGTATCTTCTTCATCATTACACAATTTGGCACTGTTTCTTTCCCTGAAGTTTTTGCGAAAGCAGCGCCACTAGGCATGAATTCTCCAGTGCTGATCGCGATTGCAGCATTCCTCTTCATCGGCGCTACCGGTAAATCGGCTCAAATTCCGCTGTATACCTGGTTACCTGATGCGATGGCGGGTCCTACGCCTGTATCGGCCCTGATCCACGCTGCTACCATGGTTACTGCAGGTATCTATATGATCGCTCGTAGCAATATCATATATACACTTGCTCCTTGCATTCAATCAGTTGTTGCCATCATTGGTTTGGCTACTGCTTTGTTTGCAGCTACTATTGCACTCAAACAAAACGATATCAAGAAAGTACTGGCCTACTCCACAGTAAGCCAGCTGGGTTATATGTTCCTGGCACTGGGCGTTGGCGCTTATGGTGCTGCAGTTTTCCACGTAATGACACACGCATTCTTTAAGGCGTTGTTGTTCCTCGGTTCTGGTTCTGTTATCCATGCAATGGGTGGCGAACAGGATATCCGTAAAATGGGAGGACTGAAAAAGTATATGCCTACTACTCACTGGACATTCCTTGTTGGCTGCCTGGCAATCGCCGGTATCCCTGGATTTTCGGGCTTCTTCTCGAAAGATGAGATCCTCGCCAGTGCGTTTGGTGTGAATATCTCTTATTATGTATTAGGCCTGCTTGGTGCGCTGATGACAGCGTTCTATATGTTCCGCCTTTATTATATCACTTTTGCTGGTCAGTTCCGTGGTACACACGAACAAGAACATCACCTGCATGAGAGCCCTGCTGCGATGACCATTCCATTGGTTATCCTGGGAATCCTCTCTATCGTTGGTGGTTATGTAGGAATGCCTGAAGTTTTTGGTACCAAGAATTTACTGGCAGAATACCTGGAACCAATTTTTGCGCCTTCTGCTCCATTTGCAGTGGCTCATCACCTGGAACACAGTACTGAGTTGATTTTGATGGTACTGAGCAGTGTTCTGGTTATTGCCATGATACTGTTTGCCCGTCAGAAATTCAACAACTACCAGGATACAGGTGCTGAAAACACTGGTTTTGCAAAAGTATTGGAGAACAAATGGTATGTTGATGAAATATATGATGCCGTTATCGTACGTCCATTATACGAACTGTCTCGTTTCTTCCGTGATACAATCGAAAAGTCCGGAATAGACAGACTGGTAAATGGTGTAGGGCGCGGTGTTAAATGGGGAAGTCAGCAAATCCGTCTTATCCAGACCGGTAATGTTGGTTTCTACATCTTTGCCATGGTCATCGGTATGATCGTATTATTTGTGATCGGATTCTTATTATAAACCAATAGCAGAAGTTACAAGCGCAGATAAATTATGTTGACAGTTTTATTAATATTGATTCCTTTCATAGCGGGCCTTATCGCATTTGGCCTGAAGGGATCCGGGCCGAAAATGCTGGCGATGGTAGCATCTCTGGCAACACTGGCTACAGCAGTTGGTGCATGGTGCAGTTTCCGTACAGCACCTCAAAGTTTGAGCTTTGTTGCTAACTGGATTCCCCAGCTAGGAAGTCAATTCAAAGTAGGGTTAGATGGAATGGGCATGATGCTCTGTTTACTTACAGCGATTGCCTTTCTGCTTGTTTACATTACCATCTTTAACCGCGACACCGAAAGGTCCAGCAGCTTTTATGGTTTAATGTTATTATCACAGGCCGGATTAACAGGTGTATTCACCGCTTATGATGCCCTGTTGTTTTACATATTCTGGGAACTGGCATTAATCCCTGTTTACTTCCTCTGCTCTATGTGGGGTGGTGAAAAGCGTATAGCCGTTACCTTTAAGTTTTTTGTTTACACTTTCCTAGGCTCCCTGTTAATGTTGGTAGGTATCATCTACCTGTATTCACAAAGCCCTGATCATAGCTTCAGCTGGGAATCATTCACTGCTTTACATCTGAGCGCTGATCAGCAAAACTGGCTCTTTTGGTTGTTTTTTGTGGCTTTTGCCATTAAAATGCCGATTTTTCCTTTCCATACCTGGCAGCCGGATACTTACGAACAGTCTCCTACTCCGGTAACAATGATCCTTTCTGGTATCATGGTGAAAATGGGTTTGTTCGGTATCATCCGCTGGTTGGTACCTGTATTGCCTGAAGGTGCAAAAATGTGGTCAGATGTTGCCATCGTTCTCTCTATCATCGGTATCGTATATGCTTCTTGCATTGCGATGGTACAGAGCGACTTCAAACGCCTGATCGCTTACTCTTCCATCGCCCACATCGGTTTGATGTGCGCTGCTATCTTCTCCAGAACGGAACAAGGTATGCAAGGCGTACTATTACAGATGTTCAACCATGGTATCAACATCATCGGCATGTGGATAATCGTTGAAATTATCCAGAACCGACTGAAAGTGAAAAACCTGGACGAACTGGGTGGTATCGCACAGAAAGCGCCTCGTATGGCTACATTCCTGGTAATTATAAGTCTTGCTAACATCGGTTTACCACTGACCAACGGTTTCGTAGGTGAGTTCCTGATGTTCAGCGGCCTTTTCCAATATAACCACTGGTTTATGGCAGTTGCTGGTCTGGGTATCATCCTGGCCGCAGTATATACACTGAATATGATCCAGAAGGTAATATTCGGTAATGGAAATGCATTAACGGAAACGACTACCGACTTACAGCCTGGTGAAACACTGGCCTTAAGCCTGGTTGTTGCCATCATCCTGGTCCTGGGTGTTTATCCAAAACCAATCCTGGATCTGGTGAGCAGCACAACAGAGTTAGTTCTTAAATTTTAATCGGGGTTTTGTAACGCAAAAATATGAACGCACTAATTTCTACTGCTTTATCGGGCGTTGTTCTGATGTTTGTCGGTTTATTTGTACGCAACAAGCAGCATATTAAATTTTTTGCCATCGCGGCCGTTATCATATGTCTTATTGCCGATCTGGCACTGTTACCTACAGTGCAGCTGGGAGGTTACATCATGTATGGTATGATAGAAGTATCCAGGTTCAGTGTCATCTTCAACGCTGTAGCTTTAGGTGCCACCTTGTTATACTTCCTGTTGTCTGGCAGCGAGTTTGAGAAAGTAGGAGAACATGTGGCTGATTACTTCGCACTGATATTCTTTATACTCTCTGGTATTATGCTGGCATCCAGCTTCAGCAACCTGCTGATGTTGTTCCTGGCCATTGAGATATTGTCAATTCCACAGTATATCCTGGCTGGTGCTGACAAGAAAAGTCTGAAAGGTAATGAGGCTTCGCTGAAATACCTGCTGACAGGTTCTTTCACTACTGGTGTATTGCTGATGGGTATTGCGCTGATCTATGGTGCTGCCGGAACCTTTGATATCACTGCTTTAGGCCTTGGCGCAGATGAAATCCATCCGCTGTCCTTATGTGGTATCATCCTGGTAGCTTTCTCCTTGTCTTTCAAAGTATCTGCAGCTCCTTTCCACTTCTGGACGCCAGATGTATACGATGGTTCACCAACCGTATTTACATCTTTCATGGCTACGGTGGTGAAAGCAGGAGGTTTTGTAGCCTTTGTTCGCCTGTTCCATACAGCTTTCAGCGGCGGCGCTATCAGCCAGCACTGGATGCTGATCCTGTCTATCATCACTGCACTGACACTGATCATCGGTAACTTTACCGCTGTATTCCAACAGAGCGTGAAGCGTATGCTGGCCTACTCCAGTATCGCGCAGGCCGGATTCATGCTGTTCGCAGTAATTGCTAACAACCAGATGGCAGCTTCAGGTATCATCCTTTATGCAGCAGCTTACAGCATCGCTACTATCGGCGTATTTGCTGTGCTGATGCGCATGAAAAAAGATTATACTTTCGATGGATTCAATGGACTGGCACGTAAAGAGCCACTGATGGCCTTCGCAGTAACTGTTTGTCTGCTTTCACTGGCAGGTATCCCTGGAACTGCAGGGTTCTTCGCTAAATACTTTGTATTAGCAGCTGCTATTCAGCAAGGGCACTTACTTTGGTTGGTTATCCTCGCTGTATTGTGTGCCGCTATCAGCGTGTACTACTACTTCCGCGTAATCATCGCTATGTACTTCAAACAAGGCGAACCTGAAGTAGAACCAGTTTCCGGTGGTTTCAAAGCTGCCCTGATCCTGACAATTATCCTTGTGTTGGCACTGGGTATCTGCCCAAGCCTCTTGATAGGTTGCCTTTAATCACAAAGTGAAATATAATTAAGAACGGCCTCTACTCAGTAGAGGCCGTTCTCATTTTCCGACCAACCATTCATCCCAAATAAGATTAGGTAGAATGCATTATTATATTAACTTTACTATTAACCCGTAATTATGCAATCCCGAGATATCTTTCAACTGGCATATCGTTCTGTAAGCGGAAATAAACTCCGAACCGGTTTAACCGTAGCAATCATCGCGCTGGGTATCATGGTACTTGTTGGTATCCTTACTGCTATCGACAGTATGAAGAGCAGTATTTACAGCAGCTTTGCCATGATGGGAGCCAATAGCTTTTCTATCAGGAACAGGGACGTGCAGGTGAGGATGGGAAATGACAATGAAAGTGCCTCAAAAGGCAACAAAAACCAGAAAAAGGTTAAAAAATCAAACAGCAATAAAGTTATCTCCTACCAGGATGCTGTCGCTTTCAAGGAAAGATATCATTTCCCGGCAGATGTTTCTATCAACTTCCGCGCTACTGGTATAGCCACTGTGTATAAAGATGATAAGAAAACTAATCCCAATGTGACGGTTATCGGAGGAGATGAAAACTACCTGGCCATTTCTAACTATGAAGTAGCACAAGGTCGCAATTTTAATAACCTGGACGTTGCCTCTGGCCGAAATGTGGCTATTCTTGGGAAGGATGTCGCCGAAAAACTCTTCGGCAAAAAAATGAAGAACATCGTCAACAATACCATCAGGGTGGGAGATGTGCGATACCGTGTAATTGGTGTGCTGGCCTCCAAAGGTAGCAGTAACCTGATGAGTGCTGATAATGTCGTTATTACTACGGTCAACAATACACGAAGAATATTTAATCGACCTTCAGCCTCTTATCAGATTGGTATTGCAGTAAGAAATATTACACAGATGGAGCCTGCACAGGGCGAAGCAATCGGCATATTCCGTGTGGTCCGTGGCCTGTCGCTGAACGAAGAAGATAACTTCGTTATCAGCAAAAGCGATAGTATCGCAGAAATGCTCTTCTCCAGTTTAAGTAAAGTAAACCTCTTCGCCATAGCTATCGCATTTATTACCCTCTTCGGCTCTGCTATTGGTTTGATGAATATCATGTTGGTATCTGTGGCAGAACGAACCCGCGAAATCGGTGTTACCAAAGCCTTAGGAGCCACCAGTAAAGTAGTACGTAAGCAATTCCTCTATGAAGCTATTATCATCAGTCTGATGGGGGGCGTCATCGGCGTTATTGCTGGTATGCTGCTGGGCAACATTGTATCTATCATTTTTAAATCTTCCTTTATCATTCCTTGGCTCTGGATCCTGATCGGCGTTAGCATCTGCGCGTTGGTAGGACTGATATCCGGTATTTATCCAGCTATTAAGGCATCTAAACTGGATCCTATCATCGCACTGCGCTACGAATAGCAGATTACTTTTTCGGATTTCTTTTTTATATCTTGTTCGTTACCTAAAACGAGCAGATATGCCACTCCTCATTGTAATCGCGGCCATTTTACTGTTAGTAGTTCTGGTTACCTGGTGTAAACTGAATACATTCCTTTCTTTCCTGATCGTGTCTATCCTCATGGGACTGGCACTGCATATGAACATTTCTGCTATTACCCAATCTATACAAACAGGTATAGGTAAAACACTGGGATCACTGATTGTCGTAATTGTATTTGGTGCAATGTTAGGGAAGCTGGTTGCGGAAAGCGGCGCGGCGCAAAGGATTGCGGGTGGACTGATGCAATTACTCGGCCCAAAATATGTACAATGGTCGTTGATGATTACCGGCTTTATTGTTGGTATTCCGCTGTTTTACAATATTGGATTTGTGTTGATGGTGCCGCTGATCTTTACGGTGGCCTCACGTACAGGCTTGCCTGCGGTATATCTTGGTATTCCTATGTTGGCTTCGCTGTCGGTAACACATGGATATCTTCCCCCACATCCTTCTCCCACTGCATTGGTAACTTATTTCCATGCAAGCATGGGCATGACACTACTCTATGGCATGATGCTGGCCATTCCTGCAATAGTGCTTGCAGGTCCGGTTTTTAGCCGTTTTCTGAAAGGATATAAGAATGTTCCTTCCCAACTCTTTGCGGCAAAGGAACTGCCTGAAAATGAAATTCCAGGTATGATACCCAGCTTGTTTGCTGCCATGTTACCGGTATTGCTGCTGGCATTTACTGCATTGGCAAAGCTATGGCTGCACGAACATTCAACAGGTTATGAAATAGCTATATGGCTTGGCGATCCATTGATCGTAATGTTGCTGGCCGTTTTAAATGGCATCTTCCTGCTAGGACTCCGCAGGAAAATGCCAATGAAAAAAGTCATGGGCATTATGGACGACGCCGTGAAAGATGTGGCTGTCATCATTCTTATCATCGGTGGCTCAGGTGCGCTTACGCAATTGTTAAATGATAGCAAGGTCAGTGATTATATTACGGCTACCATCATGGCGCAACATCTTCATCCGTTGGTGCTTGCCTGGGGTATCGCAGCAATTATCCGGGTATGTATAGGATCTGCTACTGTAGCTGGTTTGACAACTGCTGCCATCGTTGCGCCCGTAGTAAGTACCGCAGGGGTAAATCCCAATTTGATGGTGCTGGCAACCGGCGCAGGAAGCCTCATGTTTTCACATGTGAACGATGCCGGTTTCTGGATGTTTAAAGAATACTTTAACTTGACAGTGAAAGATACGATCAAGACATGGTCCGTGATGGAAACGATCGTTTCAGTAACCGGACTGTTAGGCGCATTGCTCTTAAGCTTGTTTGTTTAATTGTAAGGATTCCTATTTAAATATTTGTTACATGGAATGGTTTGAATTAAAGAATGTAGAGCAGGTAGATTCTCCTGCATTAATCATCTATAAGGAAAGAATTACAGAGAATATAAATCTGTTGAAAACAATGATTGACGATGTGAAACGGTTACGCCCACACGTCAAAACAAATAAAATTACAGAAGTAGTTTCCCTGATGATAGCAGCTGGCATAGAGAAGTTCAAATGCGCCACCATCGCGGAAGCTGAGATGTGCGCCCTGGCAAAAGCCCCGGACGTTCTGCTGGCCTATCAGCCTGTCGGGCCCAAAGTAATAAGACTGGTAGAATTAGTGCAGAAATATCCTGACACTATGTTCAGCTGCCTGGTAGATAACATGGATGCAGCAAAAAGTATCAGCGATCAGTTTGCAGCTATTGGCAGAAAAGTAAAAGTATATGTAGATCTAAACGTCGGTATGAACCGCACGGGTATCAAACCTGGCAGGCATGCGTTGGCATTATATCAGCAGTTACAACAGCTGCCGGGTATCAACGCTATCGGATTTCATGCCTACGATGGTCATATCCATGATACGGACATGGCTACACGCACCCAACGCTGCAACGAGGCCTATGAGCCGGTGCACCAATTGGTAGTAGATGCGGTTATTAGCGGATTGCCAGCCCCGATTATTGTTGCTGGCGGCTCGCCGACCTTCCCGATTCATGCGCAGCGCAAAAATATTGAATGTAGCCCAGGCACCTTTGTTTTCTGGGATTTTGGCTATGCCAGAAATCTACCTGAACAACCTTTTAAATATGCAGCCCTTGTACTTAGCAGGGTTGTCTCTGTAATTGATGAACAGCTTATATGCCTTGACCTGGGTCATAAATCTGTTGCTGCCGAAAATCCGCAGCCACGGGTGGATTACCTGAATATTCCTGATGCAACGATCGTTTCTCAAAGCGAGGAGCATCTGGTGCTGAAAGTGAAGGATAGCAGCAAGTTTCCAGTGGGCACTGTATGTTATGGTGTGCCTTTGCATGTTTGTCCTACGGTGGCCCTATACGAAAAAGCCTATGTAGCGGAAGAGCAGGATGTAGTGGCTACCTGGAAGGTAATTGCCCGCGACAGACAAATCATCATCTGATATATCTGAATATTTGGTAAATTTATATAGCGTTTAAGGGCTATATAAATTTACCATCTTATGGATAATGTTGTATCCCGCATAATTGCTTTCAACAAAGGACGTTTGCCAGAAATGTTACAGTTGAAGTATGCGGCAATGAGAGAAAATCCTTTTCGTTTTTTCAGAGGCTCCTGCCATCTTTTTTATGAAGATATTCCCGCCGATAGCGTTTTGTTAAAATCCCCCATGGCATGGATTTGTGGCGACCTTCACCTGGAGAACTTCGGAAGCTACAAAGCTGATAATCACATCCCATATTTTGATATCAATGATTTTGATGAATCTATTCTGGCGCCATGCCTGGTAGATCCGGCACGCCTGCTATGCAGTGTGCTGGTAGCTTCAGATGTATTGGGAATTAATGCTGTCGGTGCTAAAGAATTGTATAACATCTTTATGGATGCTTATACGGATACCTTAGAAGCTGGTTATATAAGATCTTTAGAAAAGCAGGCTGCTACAGGTATTATCAAGCAATTTCTTGATACGGTTAAGAACAGAAGTCATGAAGCTTTTATGAGCAAGCGTATGTACTTCAAAGATAAGAAGCCGAAAATTACAATAGATGGCGTCAAAACCGTTAAGGTGCCTGGAGAAGAGAAACGCGCTGTGAAAGTCGCACTGCAACAGTATATGGACGCCACACCCAAGTTGAAGAAAATAACGATAATGGATGTTGCTTATCGTATAGCCGGTACCGGTAGTTTGGGCGGTTATCGGTATATACTATTGGTGACGTATAAAAATATACCAGGGCAATACTACCTACTGGACTTAAAAGAGGCACTACCATCCTGTATCTTACAGTTTCACAAGTTCAAACAGCCCAATTGGAAAGATGAAGCAAACAGAGTGACAGAAGTGCAGAAACGTATACAGGCTGCATCTCCGGCATTGTTGCGTAATGTAGATATCCTGGAAAAACATTTTATTTTAAAATCATTACAGCCTTCGGCAGATAAATTAAATTTTCAGTTATTCAGCGGGAAGATACCTGCGTTGGAAGAAATATTATCGACCATGGGTCAGATATGTGCCTGGGATTGTTTGAGGTCGGGAGGCCGCCAGGGATCAGCAATTGCGGATGATCTGATTGCATTTGCAAAAACGGCTAAAACGTGGAAACCACTATTGTTTGATTATGTGAAATCTTATGCAGCACAAGTTAACAAGGATTACAAAGTATTCGCTGCTGCCTATGATAAGAAAAAGCTGCCATCCTGAAATTCAGGATGACAGCAGTTTTAAGTTATTTCGCGTAATTATATACTTTCAGATTATCAATCTCACCATTAAATGCGTTTGCTGTAGCGCCTATCATTTGTAAAGGGAAAATGAGTGTCTGCATTTTTGCGATTTTATCTTTTGTATTGGAGAAACTAATTTTCTCATCCTGTAAACGTTGTACCAGTTTACCATTTACAAAAAGAGAGGTGCCTTTATTATTTCCTGCAATTTCTATATGTGTCCAGGTATTGGTTGGTACAACATAATCAAAGAAATAGTGATAACCTTCTCTTGAGAAACCTAGTTTTCCAGAAGAGCCTTGTTTTAATGTAAATACGCTATGCGGGCCGGAGAATATCACTGCATTCGCAGCATTATTCTCTGATGGCTTGATATCAAAACTTATGGTGTAGTCGTATCCAACCTCGTTTATTGGCGTGGTGATATAACTATTGCCGCCGTTGAGTTTCAGTGTTTTTGATACTTTTGCGTTGTTGATTTTTACAGCATTTCTGTTGTTTCCACTAATGTCATTCGCTTTGCCATTTTCGAAGGAATATGAAAGTATTAAGGAATCCTTACTAGTATATTTTCCTCTTAGGTTAAGTCCAGGTCCTTCACTAATCTGGTGGCTGTAGCGTATATAGTTTTCGTAATTGCTGTTAGCAGTATGACCTGCCCACATTTTTTCGGCGAGTACCTGCATGGCTGGAAATACGCGATCATGAACATCTTCCTGGGTAATGCCATTGCCGCAATGGTCATTCCATTCAGCAAATGCACCTCCTTTGATTTTTGGATGGCCATAAGGAAAAGTTACATTGCCGATCATGTTAGGCTCCCATTTCTCATAGATGCCTTTGATATCGAGGTAGTCGTGGTAATAGCCTGCTGCTGGCACGATGTATAACCAATCATCTGGAGTGCTGATCAAGTCATATCCCTGGCGGACCATGTCTTTTGGTTCTGCGTAACCATTGTACCAGGCATTCATCGTAACACCAGTTGATTTCACAGGCGTATTACCTTTTGCATGTGTCAGTGATCCCCACATCCTTACTTTTTTACCATAGGCTTCTACGAATTTTATTAAATGGTCTGTAAATGCCCTGAATTTCTCTGATTCATCTTTTGAATACTCATCAGTGCCAATGTGTACTTCAGCGCCTTTAAAGACAGGATTCGGGCCTTCCAGATATTCTTTAAACACATTATCTATCATCTCCCAGGAAACAGGTTCCAGGTTGAGATGATCACGACCATATTTATTACTGCCCACTTCAGGCTTAGCCTTGCTGAATGCCAGCGAATGTGCAGGAACATCTATTTCAGGAATGATAGTTACCGCCATGCTATCGGCAAGCGATTGTAAATCGATAAACTGTTTTTTGGTGTAGAATCCGTCTTTGGCGGTAAGTCCTGGATAGGTCGTGTTTTCTAGGCGAAATGCGGAATAAGTACTATCCCAGTTATTCCCAAAGAATTTCACAAAGCCATTATCGTTCAGGTGAATGTGGAAATCATTCATTTTGTAGTAAGCCATGAACTTTACATAGTTCCTTACAAACTCCAACGTGAATAATTTTCTGCCATCATCCAATACAAAACTTCTGATCGCATATTTAGGGTAGTCACGGGTAATTCCTTTTCGTATATTCTTATGCGTTATATCTTGCTCTAATAGTTGCAAGATAGTACGGGTAGCCCAGAATGCACCTTGTTGGTGCGTGGCCTGGATATTGATCTGATCATCTATCTGCATTAGATATCCTTCTTTACCCAAACTCTTATCGGCAGTATTTAATGTTAGGTAGATATCACCCTTAGCCGGTTTTCCAACAATAATTTTATGTAAGCGGCTGTGAGTAAAGGTTTGCAAATCTTGCAGGAAGACGTTCGCTCCTGGACTTAACACTTTCGCATAAGCCGGATCAAGGACGATATTGGTAGTTGCGTTTAAAGTGTAAATGCCTGACTGGCTATGCCATTCGCGCAATGCAGGAATAACAGTAGGTTGATCTGCCTCCTGTTTACCAAACTTGCCCGGAACAGTGAGTTGCTGTGGCGCATCCATTTCCGCGCCGTCTTGTGTACGGCGTAGTACGAAATATAAATTTACCGTGGCATCATTCAGCGGTGTAGTAATCTGTCCCAGACTATCAATCACCGGATTCCTATCACTGCCTTTGAGCAGCAGCTGATATCCTGCGGGAGCAGCAGGTATAATAATTTTTCCTTGTCCACTTTGTGGTATCGTAATAGGCGCAATGGATTTCACTGCTTGTGCAAACACAGCAGAATCTGGTATTTGCTGTGCGCTGGAAATAGCAGGCAGCAACATTGCCGGCAATAACAGGCGGAGGTTTTCTTTAAGCGATTTCATATTTGCGGATTGTTCACTGATAAAAAAAACCTTCACACTAAAGGTGAAGGTTTGATTATCATACAAATTAGGCAATTATGCCCAATTCTAATAGTAAAGTTGCGTAAGTACATTCGTCGCGTCGGGCGCTGTTGGCTTCAGATCTTGAAACGCAGTATACTGTATATCCGACAGCAATGGTTTTAGCCGGTTATTTAAACCATTTTGCATACTGTTGATTTTCGACTTGTATGCCTTTTCATTAGTGACTTTCAGCGATTGTATATTACTTTTTTGCTGCAGATAATTAGTCACAATTGTGAGCAACTTCGGCTTTTGTGTTTCGCTCAGTTGCAGTGATTTATCAAGTTTGCTGATAATCGATGACGCAGTCCCTTCAATGTTCATGGTCGGGTTCTGAGCCAGTGCAAATTGTCCAGCTGTGATGAGGATAAGCAATAAGGTGAATAACTTTTTCATGTGATGGGATTAAAGATGAAATGCTTTATTAAGTTACAAAAAAAAGTCATGTCGCCAAATGGTTACTGCATCACTAATTTCACGTAGGAAGATTGTGTATTTCCTTCTTCGTCGATGGTGATATATTGACAGAGGATTGTTTTAGGATCTACCCATTTGGTTTCTGTTGGCCCCCACTTTTCGAGGTTGGCTTCTCCTTTATAAACGATGCTGTCTTTGTTGATATCATACCATTGAAAACCGTTAGGCATAAAGGCCGCCACCAGGTCCATGGAAGCGCAGAGTAAATGTTTTTTATCTGGTGAGAAGATGGGTTCGGCCCAGATATGCAGTGTATCGCCATTACGGGTATCTACCAGCAGATAATCCTGTGATTCGTAGTAGTAAACGATTACGCCTTTCCTATGAATTTCAGGGTAGTTACTTACATACAGATAATGTGCGAAGGTATCTGTGGTATCACTTTCACTGTCGTTGTCTGTGAGCGTTAATGTTTTACCGTTTTCGAGTCTGAACTGTAGGCTTGGGCCATTGCGTTTCACGCTGGTATCGCGACTTAGCGCCAGTGCTTCACTGGTATCGATAGGTTGCGCTTTGAATTTTTCGAATACAGCAGAGTCGATGGTGTAAACTAAAAATTTTTTGTTGGCCAGTTCAAGTGTGTCTATTGGTTCTTCAGAAGTGGCGGGTACATCTGCAAATACAATACCCGTAGAATCGGCAACAGGTTCTTTCGTTTTACGCTGACCGCAGCTGGTGAGTATACAGGCAACAGCAATCAGATAAATCAGGTTTTTGTACATATACTTTTTAAAATTTCTGATCTGCAAAAGTAAGTAATAGAAATTATGATATGGTTAGATGATTATCCGGGTAATCTGCTTCCGTCGGTATCGGATAATGTTGGGTATAACAGGAATCCGCAAATAATCCCGCTGATAAATCCTGAAATATGCGCCACATTATCTATTTCTCCAACAAAAAAAGCAGCAATGATATTGAGTCCTACAAACAATGCGATAAATACCAGGAAAGGAATACGCGTTGTTGTTTTGAACAGCGGTGTGGTTAACAGCGCCAGGAAAGCGCCATACACTCCAAAAATAGCTCCTGAGGCTCCTACTGCCACTACATCCCGATGAAACCAGATGCTGGCATAGTCTGCGATCAGGCCAGTGCTAAAATAGATGATGCATAATTTAGGCCCTCTGACTACCGGCTCCAGAAACAGCCCTGCGATGAGGAGGCCTAGCATATTGGTGATCAGATGCCATATCCCTGCGTGCAAAAACATACTGGTGAATAAGCGCCAATATTCCTGCTGTTGTACGGTAAACGGCCAGTAATTAGCGCCGGCATGCAATAAGTCATCCGGGTTGCCCCACAGAAAATCATGTCCTCTGACAGCGATAACCACAAATACGATGGTATTAATGGTTATCAACGCCAGTGTTACAGGCATGTTTTTAAGGTGCTTACTGGTTTGCATTCACGATAAGTTACGAAAAAATCAGGTAATTATTATGCTGCTATCAGTAAGCGATATAGTAAATGCTGGTTTATTCGTACTGATAATCTACTGTTGTTTGCAGTTGAGATTTCAGTCGTGTGTAGCCCTCTGTGTTTACAAATACCTTTGCGCTTTTCGGATAGCCATTGCTGTTATATGCATAGATATATTGGACGGTGGTCGTTCTGCTGAAATGGGATACGCTGTTACCTGCTACTGTTTGTTGATTTTCCTTTAATCGCACTAGTGACGGGTTATTTTGGCTGATATGAAGCATGAGATTGCATAAATCAGGCAGCGGCGCCTCTGGGTGGCATTGTGGCAAGGAATCCGTCAGTAATAACTGGTTAGCGAGATCTCTCATCGGGTTACGGGAAAAGTCCCATTCATAATGAGAGCTGGTAAAATAGATGGTAGTGTCGTTGCCATCAGCTGTTTTATCTTCTTTTATATTTTTCCACTCGGCATTGCCTTCTATATAATTCCAGGTAGTGGCTTGCTGGGACTGAGAGCATTTGAGCGATAAAGGCTGGTTATTGAGCCATCGTACTTGTGCTGTCTGTACTTTCTGGTGGTCTTTATTGAAGAAGTCGACCTGACGGATATTACCGTTGAGGTCCCAGTCTGTAACGGTAGCTGTTTGTGTAGTGATGCTTTGTTTGCCGATCTGCTGTTGGTATACCATTCCCGTAATGCGACTAAACTTATCATAATCAAATTTTACAGTATTGGTATCGGAGGCATTCACATAACGTGTGATGGTGGTGAGTAGGCCTTTTTCATTGTATTTAAAAGCCAGTGCCGGCATTTCTTCGCCGCGGATGGTAATGGCCTGCAAGCGTTGAGTGGTGAATTTGCCTCGCTGCGAGTTACATGCGGTGATGAATACAGGCAGGAGGAGGGCGATAAAGTATTTCATGAATGGGCGGATATATGCCCTGAAAATAATAAAATAGTTAGGTAGGGGCAAAAAAAAATCCTCTCCCGTTACCAGGAGAGGAAATCTCTTTTCGGTGAAACCGAATATTACTCAGCTACAACTTCAAATTCCATTTCAGTTTCGTTGCCTTTACCGAAATCCAGACGAGCTTTGTAAGTACCTAATTCTTTCACATCATCGATGATGTGGATACGGCGACGGTCAATTTCGTAACCTTTCTGTTCTTTAATTGCGCGAGCAATCTGAACACCAGTAACGCTACCGAAGATTTTACCGGAAGTACCGGTTTTAGCGCCGATCTTAACAGGAGAAGCTTTCAGAACTTCCACCACTTTAGCGATTTCTGCCAGCAGTTTCTCTTCTTTCACTTTCTGTACTTTCAGGCGCTCCTGCAGTTGTTTCAGGTTAGAAGGACTAGCTTCTACCGCAAACTTCTGAGGGATCAGGAAATTCCTGGCGTAACCATTCTTTACGGAAACCAGTTCATTCTTCTGACCCAGGTTGTCAACGTCTTGTATTAAAATAATTTGCATAACTTCTTACTTTAAAAGGTCAGTAACATAAGGCAATAAAGCCATTTGACGAGCTTTTTTAATAGCCTGGGCTACTTTACGCTGAAATTTCAGGGAGTTACCTGTAATACGACGTGGCAACATTTTGCCCTGATCGTTCAGAAATTTCTTCAAAAACTCCGCGTCTTTGTAATCTACATACTTGATGCCCATTTTCTTAAAACGGCAGTATTTCTTCTGACGTTTTTCAGTTTTTACGGCTGTTAAGTATTTGATCTCTTGTTTCGGTTTAACTGCCATAATTTTAAGCTTCAGTGGTTTTAGATTCAGCATTTACACCGTAGTTCTTGCGATTGTTATACGCAACAGCGTATTTATCAAGCGCAGTAGTCATGTGGCGCAATACATTTTCATCGCGGTTCAGCTGAACTTTCAGCTTCTCATTGAGGTCGGTTGGCGCAGTATATTCCAGAACCAGGTACATTCCTGTAGTCTTTTTCCGGATAGGATACGCCAGTGATCTTAATCCCCAGGGATTTTCGTGCGTTACATTTCCGCCGTTATCTTTAATGATATCAGCGAATTTTTTAGAAGCCGCTTTGTAATCGTCTTCTGAAAGCACAGGGGTAAAGATCACCATCAATTCGTAGTTCATAATTCCCTGTTTTTTGATAGGTTTAATAAAAAAATTTGGATCGCAAAGATACAGAAGTATTCCCAATTTCCAGTTAATAAGACGCTTTATTCCATAATATTCTTTCTGTTTCCTGTATTTTATTAATAATCAATTGATTATATATTGATGCTTATTTTCCCTGCCTGTGGCTGTCCAGCTTTATAGACAGCCACAGGCCATCCGTATAGCTGGACCTTTTTCCCGCACCGAACGAAAGAAAAAAGAGTCCAGCAAAGCAAAAGATCCTAATATCTCCTAATCCATTTATATTATTAACCATGTCTATTGGAAAAATAGCGTCAACTTGTCAGCCGACCCACCAATGGCACAACCTTTGAACCCCACGCCACGGATTTAAAAACTAGTTTACCCATGCAAAAAGGTGCTATACGTGTACAAACGGAAAATATCTTTCCGATCATTAAGAAATTCCTCTATTCAGACCACGAAATCTTTATTCGCGAACTGGTAAGTAATGCCGTTGACGCTACCCAAAAACTTAAAACCCTCGCCAGTGTTGGCGAATTCAAAGGTGAACTGGGAAATATCGATATCGAAGTAAGACTTGACAAAGAGAAAAAAACAATCACCATCGCGGACCATGGCGTGGGCATGACCGCTGAAGAAGTTGATAAATATATTAACCAGGTAGCCTTTTCCGGTGCGGAAGAATTCTTGAAAAAATATAAAGGACAAGAAAACGGAACCAATATCATCGGTCACTTCGGCCTTGGTTTCTACTCTTCCTTTATGATCAGTAATCAGGTAGAAATCTTCACCAAATCATGGAAAGATGATGCACCTGCTGTACGCTGGGAATGCGACGGCAGCCCTGAATACACCCTCGAAGAAACTGCCAAAACAGAACGCGGAACAGAAATTGTCATGCATGTAAATGCTGAAAGTGAAGAATTCCTCGACGAAGGCCGCATCAGGTCCATCCTGACAAAATTCTGTAAGTTCCTGCCAATACCTGTAAAATTTGAAGGCGAACAAATAAATAATACCAGCCCAGCATGGACTAAAAAACCTAGTGATTTAACGGCTGAAGATTATCAGAACTTCTACAAAGAACTATATCCGTTCGCAGAAGCGCCACTGTTCTGGATTCACCTGAACGTAGACTATCCATTCAATCTGACTGGTATCCTCTACTTCCCTAAAATCAGCAAGAGCTACGAAATACAGAAAGATAAAATTAACCTCTATTCCAACCAGGTATATGTTACCGACGAGGTGAAAGATATCGTTCCTGAATTCCTCATGCTGCTGCATGGTGTGATCGATAGCCCGGATATCCCGCTGAACGTTAGCCGTAGCTACCTCCAAGGTGATCCTAACGTGAAAAAAATCAACGGTTATATCACCAAAAAAGTGGCCGATAAACTGGACGAAATGTTCCGTAACGACCGCAAAGGCTTTGAAGAAAAATGGGAGTCTGTTGGCCTCTTCGTGAAATACGGCATGATGACCGACGATAAATTCCTGGAAAAAGCAAATAAATTCCTGCTTCTCGAAGATGTTGCCGATGGTAAATGCTACACACAGGAAGAATATCGCACCGCCGCTGCTGCGCTGCAAACCAACAAGGAAGGTAAATTAGTAATTCTCTATTCTACCAACCCTGTACAGCAAGACAGCTACGTTCAAGCTGCGCGTAAAAAAGGCTTTATCGTGGTGAAAATGGAAACACTCGTAGATTCCGCATTCATCAACAATATCGAGATGAAATGGGATAACGTACAGTTCACCCGCGTAGATGCTGATATCGCCAATAACCTGATCGATAAAGACGAAACAGTAGAAACACTACTCTCCCAAGAACAGGAAGATACTCTGAAAAACCTCTTCACCACTGAGGTGACACAGCCTAATATAAAAGTGGATATGAAAGGTCTTACCGCTGATCTCCAGCCAGTAATCGTGACTCGCCCTGAATTCATGCGTCGCATGAAAGATATGGCCAGCATGGGCGGCGGCGGAATGAACTGGTATGCTGCCATGCCTGATGAAATCAACATGACCATCAATGCTAATCACCCGGTTTATCTCCAGATCCTGAAAGAGAAAAACGCTGATCTGCAACACAAGCAAATCAAAAATCTGGCTGACCTGGCGCTGCTTTCTCAGAATCTGCTCACCGGCGCTGATCTTACCGCTTTCGTAAACAGAAGCGTAGAGCTGATGAGCCAGGAAGAAGAAGCATAGCAACTAATAAAACATAATCATCTACATAAAAAGAAAGCCTGAAAGTGCCAATACTTTCAGGCTTTCTTTTTTTTATATTTTTTTTAAATGCTTGCCAGTATTGATTTAGCTGCTTATATATTGCCCACCAGTTGAGAAAATATTTTAGTTCTGCATCAGTTATAAATAAACATTATATGATGCCGCTTCTCCCACAAAATAATTTCATGTTACTCCCGTTATAGCCTTTAATTTGTGCACCCCACTGCGAAAAATATCATGCAGCATATTATTGTGAAACCTGGTCTCGGCGTAATGTCGGGGCCTTTTTAGTTTATAGGACTTATATGAAAAAAAGAACAATTACGAATTTTAACCATGTCATCTTGCTGAGCATGCTCGCACTTTTTTCCTGCTCAAAAAAAGAAACCTCTCATCCGGTTAAGCCAGATGTATTTGAGCCGCAAACCATTGGTATCACTAGTAAAAAGGTTACTGCGGTAAATGGCAACATCTCCGATTATCTGTTATATATTCCTGATGGATATAATGATAGAAAGGATTACAAATGGCCCATTGTAATTTTTTTACATGGAGTAGGGGAGATAGGTACTAATGTGGAGATTCTCCGAAATGTAGCACTGCCAAGGGTGATAAGCGGTAAACCTTTTGTGATGGTGGCGCCGCAATGCAATGCTAGCTGGTGGAGCAGAGATGTACTTCAGCAATTTTACCGGGAAGTACTGAATAAGTATCATGTAGATACTAACAGGGTATACCTTACCGGTTTAAGTATGGGCGGAATCGCCACCTGGGATTGGATTTGCGCATATCCTCAAAATTTTGCAGCGGCAATTCCTATTGCTGGTTCAGGAGATCCTAACCTGGTAAAAAGTGTGAAAAACCTGCCTATATGGGCATTCCATGCTGCTGATGATCCAACGGTAAACGTAGAAGGTTCCAGAGGACCAGTAAAGGCTTTGCAGGCAATTGGTGGTAATATTCGTTACACAGAATATCCAACAGGAGGACATGATTCCTGGACCCGTGCCTATGCTACTGCTGATTTATACACCTGGATGCTGGAGCAACATCGCTAACTAAAGTTATTGTAAGCGGAAGTGCTTTGTTATTATACCTTTGGGGCCGATCTACTCTCTGCTCATTTTTTGGAGAAGAGAATTGATCAGCCCCATTTTTTTTATTTTTCAGGAGATGATTTACCGGATGTCTATCACTTTTAATTGTAGACTCGTTTGTCCGTTCCATTCATTTTCATCCAGTGTAAAAGCCATATCAAAAGGCTTTTTACTATTGACTAAATGGAATTTTTCCGCCATGTAAAACCCAATGCCATTGAAGGTTGGACCAGTATTTCCTTGTCTGACAGAAAATTTAATATGCTCATCTTTTACCAGCTTGGAAAAACCAGTATCACGCAGGTGTCTGGCCAGAAATACAGGACGGAGGTTTTCCGGGCCCAGGGGTTCAAATTGCTTGAGAATGTTATAAAAAGCCGGTGTAATATCACTGAACATTAATTCGGTATCGATTACGATCTCTGGTACCAGCATATCTGCGGTAATGGTGCGTGCAACTACTTCTTCAAACTTCTCCTGGAAAGCCTTTACGTTCTCAGGGCGAAGCGTCATGCCAGCAGCATAGAAGTGTCCGCCATAGTTTTCGAGCAGATCTTTACATTGATGTATAGCCTCATACACATTAAAGCCGGAAACAGACCTTGCGGAACCGGCCACCATATCATTAGACTGCGTAAGAATAACAGTAGGTCTGTAATAGAATTTATCGATCAGCCGTGATGCTACAATACCTACTACTCCTTTGTGCCAGTGGGATTGATACAATACGGTAGATTTTTTATTAGCCAGCGACAAATCATTTTGGATCAGTGCCACAGCTTCCTGGGTGATGGTGCTGTCAATTTCTTTTCTGTCGAAATTGTCGGCATGCAGTATAGCTGCGATGGCATTGGCTTTTTCAGGATCATTTTCAATGAAGAGGTTCACTGCTTTCCTGGCGTCGTCCATTCTGCCGGCGGCGTTTACACGAGGCGCAATAACAAATACCAGGTTGGAGATGGTGAGGGGTTCCTTTTGTTGATTGAGTTGCATGAGGGCTTTAATGCCCGGTAACGGATCTTCATTCACTTTTTTAAGACCATGAAAAGCGAGTACGCGGTTTTCACCGGTCATGGGCACAATATCGGCGGCGATACTCGTTGCAACGAGGTCGAGGTATTTATTCGGAGCACTTTCCGGGAGGCCACGTTTCAAAGCGATGGCACTGATCAGTTTATAACCGATGCCACAGCCACTGAGTTCTTTATATGGATAAGGGCAGTCGTATTGTTTAGGATTAAGAATAGCTACTGCAGGAGGTAGAATTGCATCTGGCAGGTGATGGTCGCAGATGATGAAATCTATGCCAGCTGCTTTGGCATCGCTGATGAGGTCTATTGATTTAATGCCACAATCGAGGGCGATAACCAGACTAAAATCATTTTCTTTAGCGTAGCTGATGCCTTGGGGAGATACGCCATATCCTTCGCGGTAACGGTGAGGTATGTAGTATTCTATATCATTATAAAGTTGTCGGAGGAAGTCGAAAACGGTAGCTACGGCGGTGGTGCCATCTACGTCATAGTCGCCGTAAACAAGTATTTTTTCATGACGGAAGAAAGCCAGTTCGATTCTTGCGATGGCTTTATCCATATCTTTCATGAGCCAGGGGTCGTGTAAATCTGCCAGTGTAGGTCTGAAAAACTGCCGGGCAGCCTCGTAGGTATGAACATTTCGCTGCACTAACAGCCGGCATAGCAGCGGGTGTATGCGGAGTGAGGATTGCAGCAGATGTTCCTGATTTGGTTGATAAGCTTTTACTGTCCAGCGTTTCTGCATTATAATATTTTCAGGATTCTGTGAGCTATTTTCTAAGATAATGAAAGCAAGTCACAAGTGTGAGCATAATATAGCCATTAGCGTTCTATGGGAACGCTTTCTGCATTTTACATTTAATATTTTACATTTTTAGAAAATTCTTTGTTAGAATGTCCTGTCAGTGGTGTATCTCACCATTGACTCAAGGCCGTTCCGGATATTGGTTTCAGGGAGGCTATGGAGTATGGCGATAGCTTCGTCCCTGTACTGGAACATTTTCTGTTGTGTATATTCAATACCACCAGAGGCTTTTACGAGGTCGATTACTTCGTTTACCTTTTCTTTATCGGTATTATAATTTTTTACAATATTGATAATTCTTCTACGAATTTCCGGAGTTGCGTGTTCTAAAGTATAAATAAGTGGGAGGGTCATTTTTTTCTCCCGAATGTCTATCCCTGTTGGTTTTCCGATTTTTGCGGAGCCATAATCAAAGAGATCATCTTTAATTTGAAATGCAATTCCTACTTTTTCACCGAACAACCTCATTTGTTCGGTTGTTGTTTCATCGTTAGTTGTGCTCCATGCACCTGCTGCGCAGGCAGAAGCCAGAAGAGAAGCGGTTTTGCGTCGAATGATTTCGAAATAGATATCTTCTTTGATATTGAGTTTCCTGGTTTTTTCTATTTGAAGGAGTTCTCCCTCACTCATTGCCTGAACTGCATCGGAGATGAGTTTCAAAGTTCTGAATTCGTTATTGTCAAGACAAAGGGATAGGCCTTTAGACAGGAGATAATCACCTACGAGAACGGCTATTTTGTTTTTCCACAATGCATTTATAGAGAAGAATCCCCGGCGTTCATTTGCATCATCAACAACATCATCATGCACCAGTGTGGCTGTATGAAGCAGTTCAACGAATGAAGCGGCGCTGTAGGTACTTTCCGGCAGATTTTCACAAAAAAGCCTGGCGGACAATAACACAAACATGGGACGCATTTGCTTCCCTTTACGCTTAACAATATAATGCATGACGCGGTCCAGTAACGGAATATTACTTTTTACCGAATCAGCGAATTTGCTTTCAAAATCCTGTAATTCCTTACTTATCAGGTGCTTAATATCATCCATGGCCTAAAATCAAAAGGATTGCTAAGCTAGGTTTAAAATGTGAAACTTTAACATTTTGGCCTCTAATTTGTATAAGAAGTATAACATTCCTTTAACAGCAGTTAAATGTTTTGTTAACGCGAGAATGACGGGGAGAGAATGAGTACAAGTTTAAGGTATATAAATACTTTCGTTTATGCACTGCTTTATAAGTAGTTATCAATGAAAATAATATTGCAAGAAAAATTTGTATATTCATTTATGATTTTTACCTTTGCTTGGTAAAAAACGGGTTATTAGTAAATTTTTAACAGTTTTTAAATAAAAAACAATTATGGCAAGCAAAAAGTACTTATTACTGGCAGGCGCTGTGAGTTTATTAGCCGCGTCTTCTGGTTTTGCACAGACTCAACCAACTGGCTATGATGCTCTGGATTCTTCCAAAGTTCCTAGCAAGAGATTGGTACAGCAAAATAACTTCATGAACCACACTTCCAACTTCCCGGCTAAACCAAGGGATATGTGGGAACTGGGTTTACACGGTGGTCTTCACCTGATTGATGGTACTGTACCTGCAAGACCAGGTTTCGGTGGTGGTATCTCCCTGAGAAAATCTCTGGGTCACGTTTTCTCCCTGAGAGCTGAGTATACTGGTTCTTTCGACTACGGTCAGGATTACAAACTGCGTCCAGTGCCTTACACTGCAGATGCGGTAAATCCATGGGCTAAAACTGCTGCTCTGAACGGCGGACAGATTGTTCCTAACTACAAATCAGCTAACCATCAGCTGTCTTTAGACGTGATCGCTTCTCTGAGCAACATCATGTTCTACAAAGCAGAGCCTAAAGCTAACTGGTATGTATTGGCTGGTTACTCTATCGTAATGGCTGACGTTGACGTTGATGCAGTAGATGGTAATGGTAATGGTTACAACTACTCTGGTGTTAACTTCGGTGCAAAACGTAAAGATATCAGAGATCAAGTTAAGAGCATCCAGGATAAAAAGTACGAATCTAATGCTCCTGCTCAGGGTAACCGTATCGCAATCGGTCGTCATGATGACAACCAACTGCTGCGTCACGCTCTGGACCTCGGTACTGGTGTAGCGTTCAAAGTTTCTAAACGTTTCAACATCGGTATTGAAGAGAAAGTTACCATGCCATTTGATGCATACCTCGATGGTTATGCTGGCCCTGGTGGTTCTTCTAAAGATTTCTATTCTTACACTAACGTACGTTTCAACTTCAACCTGGGTAACTCTAGCAAACGCGTACAGCCATTATGGTGGATCAACCCACTGGAATATGCTTACAGCGAGCTGTCTAACCCACGTCACATGAAACTGCCAGTACCAGTATTACCTGATGCTGATGGTGATGGTGTAACCGATCAGTTCGATCGCGAGCCTAACACTCCTGCTGGTGCACCAGTTGATTCTCACGGTGTTGCAAAAGATACCGATGGTGATGGTGTTCCTGACTACAAAGACAAACAGCTGATCACTCCTACTTACTGCCAGCCAGTTGACGCTGACGGTGTTGGTAAATGCCCAGATCCAGAATGCTGCAAAAATGTGAAAAACACAGATTGCTCTAGCATCGTTCTGCCTTCTGTATCCTTCAAAGGTAACGCTACCAAAGTTGGTAATGATCAAGAAGCTATCCTGTCTTCAGTAGCTGCTACTCTGAAATCTAACCCATCTTGCAACATCCTGGTTACTGGCCACGCTGGTGCTAAAGGTAAAAAAGGTGGTGTTGATCTGAGCAGCCGTCGCGTTGACGCAGTTATCGACTACCTGGCTGATAAACAAGGTATCGATCGCGGCCGCTTCATCAAACAAAACACTCCAGGCGAATCTAGCACTGTTGATTTAGCTCCAGCTAACTAATATGTGCCTTCCCTTGAGAAGATAATACTGAAAAGTCCTCCTGCCGAAAGCGGAGGACTTTTTAGCTTTAACTCCGCTGTATAACTCCACACGCACTTCTTACACATTAAGTCCATATTTTTCCTTTCCTTGCTCCGTATTCCAAAATCACATAATTTTGGGGGCTTTTTTAACAAATTTCTTTCCAAGTGGGAATAAACATTAACAGGGTTTCCCTGGCTGGTTTAGTAGTAGCGCTCGGTATTATTTACGGCGATATCGGAACCTCACCGCTCTATGTATTCAAGGCCATAGTCGGCGGTAATCCCATCAGCGACCTACTTGTCATAGGTGGTATCTCCTGTATCATCTGGACACTTACACTGCAAACAACGATCAAGTACGTAATCCTGACCCTCAGGGCAGATAATAAAGGTGAAGGTGGTATCTTCTCTTTATATGCCCTCGTCAGACGGCATGCCAAATGGACCGTGATCTTTGGCATGATTGGCGGTGCTGCCCTCCTCGCAGATGGTATCATCACTCCACCGATTACCGTTACCTCCGCGATCGAAGGTCTCCGAACATTAGAACTGTTCAAAGACCTTAGCCAACTTACAATCGTAAAAATCGTACTCACCATCATTACCGGACTATTCGTCATGCAACAGTTCGGAACTGTATCCATTGGCCGTATGTTCGGTCCTATCATGGTTTTATGGTTCTCTATGCTGGGTATCCTTGGGATATCGCATATTGCTGATGACCTGAGTATCTTCAAGGCTTTCAGTCCTCACTATGCCATCGAATTACTGACCACCTACCCTAAAGGATTCCTTATCCTGGGTGCAGTATTTCTTTGTACTACCGGGGCAGAAGCACTCTATTCCGACCTCGGTCACTGTGGCCGTGGTAACATCCGTGTATCATGGATCTTCGTGAAAACCTGCCTTATCCTCAACTACCTGGGACAAGGTGCATGGTTGCTCACACAAAAAGGCCAGATCATCCCTAAAGATCAGAACCCATTCTTTACCATCATGCCTGAATGGTTCATTATCTTTGGGGTTATAATAGCCACCATGGCATCTATCATCGCGAGCCAGGCACTTATTTCCGGTTCATTCACCCTTATCGCCGAGGCCATGCGCCTCAATTTGTGGCCTAAAATGCGCGTGAATTATCCTACCGAAATGAGAGGCCAGCTATACATTCCAGGCATCAACGTAATGCTGTTCCTGGGCTGTACAGCCATCGTATTGATATTCCAGGAATCATCTCATATGGAGGCTGCCTACGGGCTTTCTATTACCATATGTATGTTAATGACCTCCTGTCTGTTCGCCTTCTACCTATATACCCGAAGGGTATGGGTCGGGTGGATACTGCTTTACCTGGTCGTCTACTTTACCATAGAGTTCTCCTTCCTATTCGCCAACCTCGTGAAATTCGCGCATGGCGGTTATGTAACCGTTATTGTAGCTGGAGCACTCTTTATAGTAATGATGGTATGGTTCAAATCCCGCAAAATCAAAAACAGATACGTGGAATTTGTACGACTGGAAGACTATCTGCCTATTATTCAGGAGCTCAGCAATGATTCCACCATTCCAAAATACGCTACCCACCTGGTTTATATGAGTAGTGCCGATAATCCAAAAGAAATCGAGCATAAAATCATCTATTCCATACTCAATAAAAAGCCGAAAAGAGCCGATATCTACTGGTTTGTGCACGTAGATGTGGTTGATGAGCCTTATATGAGTGAATACAGCGTACAGACTATTATCCCGAATGAGGTGATACGCGTTGAATTCCGCCTTGGTTTTAAAGTGGAACAACGTATCAACCTGATGTTCAGAATGGTAGTAGAGGATATGGTTCGTAACAAAGAGGTGAATATCACCAGTCGCTATGAATCATTGAGCAAAAACAACGTGGTAGGTGACTTCCAGTTTATTGTAATGGAGAAATTCCTCTCTCATGACAATGACCTGCCATTATATGAGCGCATGATCATGAAAATGTATTTCTTCCTGAAGAAAATCAGCCTTTCGGAAGAAAGAGGCTTCGGTCTGGACTCTAGCTATGTTACCATTGAGAAATACCCACTGGTAGTAGCTCCGGTTACTAATCTGCAATTAAAGCGTATAGTGCCTAAGATCTAGCATTTCCGCCTGTCATATTTTTTTCTATATTTTGCCCAATATCCTGGAAAAACAGCAGTTTTTTTAAGATATTGGGCAAACTGTTTATGGTCATTTCCGATTGAATTATACCATAACGTGACAATGGAAATCTCTAATTATTAGTAATGGTGAACAAATTTTTTGGCGTGCTGCTCTTGCTGGCACTGCAACAAAACGCATGGGCGCAAAACCGCTTTGCTCCTAATTACAAGGAATTACCGGATCCCCGTCCAGTAAATGAAGGGTCCTGGCAACCATATGGCAACTCCCTACATATAGGCTTTGGTAATACCGATACGCGTTATGAAAAGAGAAATGCCCCTGCTGCAGCTGAAGTAACTCCCACTTGGACAGGTACCGCATGGAAAGGAGAAAGGGTTCAGACCCAACTGCTGATCTGGTCCAATGAACCAGTAAAAGATCTCTCTGTTAAGATCCTTAGTTTAAAAAATCAAACGTATAGTTTTCCTGCCAACGCTACAAAAGCGGGCTTTGTTCGTTATGTAATTACAGACGAACTGAATAAAGATGGTAGTGGTTGCGGCTATAGAAAGCCAGAAAACTTCGATTCTTCCCTCGTTGCAGATGGTATCGATGTTATTGCAGCGGGTGCGCTGACAGCTAAGACAACGCAGCCAGTGTGGATAACTGTTCAGGTACCGGAAAACACGCCAGCGGGCAATTATACCGGTGTAGTAGAAGTAACAGCTAATAAAACCAGCACTAAACATACCTTTCAGCTGAAAGTAAACAACCGTACTTTATCCACACCAGATAAATGGAAGTTCCACCTGGATCTCTGGCAAAGTCCGGATGCGATAGCACGTATATACCAGGTGAAACCTTGGAGCAAAGCGCATTTTGAAGCTATGCGCCCATATATGAAAATGTTGGCAGATGCGGGACAGAAAGTTATTACAGCTACGCTGATCTATGATCCATGGAATGCACAAACAGAAGATATTTACAGCACCATGATCAAATGGACCAAGAAGAAGAATGGTAGCTGGACCTATGACTACAGTGTTTTTGATCAGTGGGTTTCCTATATGATGGGATTGGGTATCAAGGATGAAATCAACTGCTATAGCATGATTCCATGGAACCTGAAATTCCATTATTATGATGAGGCAGCAGCGAAAGATACTTTTATTGTTGCGAAACCAGGCACGCCTGAATATACTGCACATTGGCTGCCAATGCTGAAAGACTTCGTAAAACATCTCAAAGCAAAAGGCTGGTACAACATTACAACAATTGCAATGGACGAGCGTCCTAGTAAGGATATGCAGGAAGCGCTGAAGGTAATTCGTGCTGCCGACAAAGATTTTAAATTGTCGTTGGCAGGTAGCTATCATGCACCGTTGGCTTATGAAATCTGGGATTACTGTATTGCTTCCGGAGAGCAATTCCCTGCTGACGTTATGAAAGAGCGCCTCAAAAAAGGGTGGCCTACTACTTTCTATACTTGTTGTACAGAAGGATTCCCTAATACATTTACTTTCTCTCCTCCGGCAGAAGCTACCTTTATGGGTTGGTATGCAGCTGCTAAAGGATATACGGGGTATTTGCGCTGGGCTTTCAATAGCTGGGTGAAAAACCCATTAACGGATAGCCGTTTCCGTAGTTGGGCTGCCGGTGATACATATTTCATTTATCCTGGTCCAAGGACATCCATACGATTTGAAAAATTGGTAGAAGGTGTGCAGGATTTTGAGAAAATCAGGACTTTAAGAGCAGAATTTGAAAAAAATCATGATACTGCTAAGCTGAACCAGCTGGAAGATATACTGAAATCTTTCGAAATCAGTGCGCTGAAAACGACGCCTGCTGCTGACATTGTGAACGCAGCAAAAACGAAGTTGAACGCTTTATAATAAGAAATTAGATAATGAAAGGGCTGTCTCTACGTGATAGGGGCAGCCTTTTTTGTTTTATTTATAACGTGGAAGGGCATACGAAATAAAAAAATCCTCCGGGGAACCGGAGGATTTTCTTAACACAACTAAAAAACAATCAAATATTTCCGAAAAAGACGTTTTTATTTCGTCAATCGGGTTTTTTCCCATCTAAAAAAGTATTTATAGTATTTATTTCAGTTGGATTGTTCTGACCTGGTTCTCCACCAACGGTGTAGTTAGAGTAGAACTGTTCAGCAGAACCAGCACCATTATCCAGGGAAACATTACGGCGCATATAAGCAGGAACGTTTTCAATTTCCGCGTTATTGTCCATGTTTTTTACGTTGAAGCTGATGCTGCGAAGTTTGGCCACACGTTCTGCCTGTTTGCGTTTTTGTTCTTCCAGATCTTCGTATGTGTTATGCATAGGAACTTCTGGAGGCATTGGCGTATGGTGGTTATCTTCTTCTTTGTAGACCATTTTCATTTCCTGTGAAGGAGTGGTTCCTGGTTCTACGTATATATGTGCTGGTCTGTTCAGGTAACTGTTAGCGATATTTCCAGTGGGCTGAATAATGTTGACATTATTCTGCTGAGTACCAGGGAACTGCTGTACCTGTTGCATTGGCTGCACCGTTTGAATTGGTTGAGCCGTTTGAACTGGTTGTTGAATTGGTTCCTGAACAGGGTTAATAGGTGTTTGCTGAATATTCAGTACATAGTTCTGACGGGAAGGCGCGATGGGCGCTTGTTGACCGGCAGGTTGTGCTGAAGGCTGACCATAAGGCATGATAGGTTCGTTCATGTTACCATTAGGGTCCATCAGGCGTGGCGCCATGAGGTCTTGTGGTTCCTGGAACAGTGTGCCCTGGCTTTGTGCCATATTCATTTTTTTCTCATCACCATCTTTTCCCAATTGCATTACGATTTTAGGTTCTACTCTTTCAGGGTTGCTAGGCGTCATTTTCACCTGCTGAATGGGTTTTTGTTCGAACCCCGTAGCGATGATGGTAACACCAAGATTTCTGTCGAGCGCCTGATCGTAGCCTACACCGAGGATAACGTCGCAATCCTCACCTGCCTGGCTTTGAACATAAGCCTGGATGATATCCATTTCATCGAGGGTGTGTTCGAATTCACCTTCAGAAGAGGAGATATTGATAAGGATCCATTTAGCACCACGGATATCGTTATCATTCAGCAGTGGGGAAGTGAGTGCATCTTCGATTGCTCTTTGTGCACGGTTTTCGCCTTCTGCGAGGGCAGAACCGAGGATAGCTACGCCACCGTTACGCATAACGGTACAAACGTCGGCAAAATCCACGTTGATCTGACCCGTAGAGTTGATAACGTCGGTGATACATTTAGCAGCGGTAGCGAGAACGTTATCTGCTTTTTCAAAGGCGGCCTTGAATTTCAGGTCACCAAATTTTTGGCGAAGCTTATCATTGGAAATGATCAGCAGTGTATCTACATATTCTTTCAAACGTGCGATACCTTCATCTGCCTGACCCATACGTTTTTTTCCTTCGTAAGAAAATGGGGTGGTAACAATACCAACGGTGAGGATACCAAGTTCTTTACATATCCGCGCGATGATAGGAGCGCCACCAGTTCCGGTGCCACCGCCCATACCTGCAGTAATGAAAGCCATTTTGGTATTCACCTCCAGTATTTTTTTGATTTCTTCAAAGGATTCTTCTGTTGCCTGTTTGCCGATTTCGGGGTTAGCGCCGGCACCTAATCCTTGCGTGAGATGGGGGCCCAGCTGGATTTTGTTGGGGACAGGACTGTTTGCAATCGACTGTGCATCGGTATTGCAAATGATAAAATTTACGCCATCAATGCGCTGGCTGTACATATGATTCACCGCATTGCTTCCGCCACCACCAATACCGATGACCTTGATGATAGAAGATTTTTCCTTAGGAAGATCAAAATGTATCATGACTCTGTCTCATTTATGGGTTAGTACGATTAATTAAGAATGAATTGCTAAGAATTAAGCCTGTTTTTATTTTTACTATGTTGTTACTATGGTTCATTTGTTCTTCATTATAATTAATCGTTCTTAATTCTTATTAATTCGTATTTACCTGGCGTTTTTGTTAAAGGTTCTTATTATATCAACAATTACGCCAGCTACGTTTATAGTTTAGCGTCTTCTTCTTCCGTGAACATATCTATGATCTTTGTTTTCATCTTATCGAGGAAATTTTTCAAAGATGCATTTCTTTCTTTAGCCTTTCTATCCTGGATTTCCTGAGAAGACGGTTGTTGTTCTTCTGTCCAGGTTTCTTCCTGCGCGGCCATTGTTTGAGCTGCCTGTTCTTTAGCGAGATAGCTCGTATTAATTTTCACATAGTTTTCTTCCAATGCTTTACGATCATTTTCATAATCGTTGTAGCCTTTGAGGATAAGACCAACGCAAGTAGCATACATTGGTTTTGTCAACTCATCGATATGTCCGCTGGCCAGATGTTCGTTAGGGAAACCAATGCGGGCGCTTACACCGGTAGTGTATTCTGTCAGCTGTATCAGATGTTTCAGCTGAGAACCTCCACCAGTAAGGATAATGCCGCCATTCAACATTTTGTTATCCATTCCGATCTGTTTCAGGTGATATACTACGAAGTCGAGTATTTCACTCATACGTGCCTGGATGATATGTGCCAGGTTTTTAACGGAGATTTCTTTGGGGCTCTGTCCACGTAACCCAGGGATCGTGATATAAGCATTTGATTTGGCTTCGTCAGCGAGTGCGTAGCCAAACTGTACTTTCATCTGTTCAGCCTGGGTTTTAAGAACACCCAGACCATTTTTAATATCGTTGGTGATGTTTTCACCACCGTAAGGAATAACTGCAGTGTGTTTGAGTATACCTTCGTAGAACACAGCCAGGTCGGTGGTACCACCACCAATATCTACGATGGCAACTCCAGCTTCAAAATCCATATCGCACATAACGGCGGCGGCAGAAGCGAGTGGCTGTAATACGAGGTCGCGTATTTTCAGGCCAGACTTTTCCACACTACGGTTAATATTACGAATGGCGTTTTTGTCGCCGGTGATAATGTGGAAATTTGCACCCACCTTCACCCCCGACATACCAATGGGGTAGGTGATATTCTGCAGACTGTCCACAATGTATTGCTGAGGGATCACATCGATGATCTGATCACTAGCAGGGATAACTGTTTTATACTGATCATTTATTAGTTGATCAATATCTTTTTGGGATATTTCCGCATCGGTATCATTACGAACGATATCGCCGCGGGTTTGCAAACTTTTAATATGATGTCCGGCAATGCCTACATATACTTCGTTAATCTCCAGGTTGGGGTTGGATGCATAACAATTTTCCAGGGCTTGCCTGATTGCTTTTATCGTTTGGTCGATGTTCAGCACCATACCGTGCTGCACACCAAACGATGTGGCTTTACCGAATCCCAGGATTTCCAGTTTCCCGAATTCATTCTTCCGTCCTGCTATGGCAGCAATCTTCGTAGTGCCTATGTCGAGACCTACAATGATAGGAGCTTCCTGATTCATGGCGTGTTTTGTTTTTTTGATGTGTTAACAGATTTATTCCCTGGTTTATACACTGCTTTAGGTTGTTGTTGCTTAGGCTGAGATGCACGAGGTTTCTCTTTCTCTTTCGTTTTCACGGGATCTTTCTTCTTCGCTGCTTCCTTGTGGTTTTCTGCTTTAGCATTTGTTTTTGTTGCAGGCTTTGAAGCGGGTTTTGCTATCGCTACAGTTTCTGCAGGCTTGCTTGCAGCATGTGTTGAGGAGTCGTCCTCTTCATATGCTGGTACTTCATCCGCACTTTCTACCTTCACACTATCAGTAGCAATCACTGGTTGTAATGGCGGTACGCCATTCTTCCGGGTGCATACTACCTGGTCTTCAAAGGCAATGTTGATGCGGGAATATTTATCCCAGCCAACTTTATTCAACCCTTCTTTATAAAAAGCCAGGAGCTTGGTAAATTTTTTCTCAATGTCTGTTCCTTCACCGAAAGCTATTACCTGATCGCCCAGCTGAGGGATGAACTCAAATTTTCGATCTGGTGTAATTAATAGCTGCTCTACCTGTGCCATCCAAAATGGATCATTGACAATGTAAGTACCCATGGCTACGATCTGAGCGGTGAGCAGACTATCAGTCTTCTGCACCTTCTCTGCATCCGTAGGGAAGCCTGTGAATACTGGCACTTTGGCGGCATATCTGGTAGATACCGGAATCTTTTCACCGGAACCATCCAGGTAGAAGCTATTGCCTGAAAATGTAAATACTCTGGCAACAGGATCACGTTGGGTGATTTTGATATTCAGGTTATGTTGGTTATCAAAATACAGTTCTGAGTTTTTAACCCAAGGATCAGTATCTATCAGCTTTTCCAACTGCCTGATGTCTATTTCTCCAATCGCTTTACCAACTGGATTGATAGATTTATCTTTCGTGATCAGTGATTTGATATCTTTCGCTTCAATAAAAAACTTATCATCTTCTCCCTGAAACTTCACTATTATCTTCTTACACCTGCTTTCGTCTTTTATGTTGTTAGCGGCTACCATCAGTACTATAAAGCCTCCCAGTGCCACTACCCACAGGGAAATGGTAAGGAGTTTTTTTAGTATGACAGTAGTTTTAGACATTCAGTTTATTTACTTAAAGCGTTTTATTGTACAATTTGTTTAATCGGTTCTCTCAGCTGATCGATATCTCCTGCTCCTGCTGTAATCAGTAATGGCGATTTATTTTCTTTCAACCATTGAAGCACTTCTTCTTTTTGCATGATGGTAACCGGTGCTGTCATCTTCTCTGCTATCAGTTCGCTCGTAACACCTGGGATTGGTAACTCACGTGCCGGATAAATCGGTAACAGAATTACTTCATCTGCCAGTGATAGGCTGTCTGCAAAGCCATCCACCAGATCACGGGTACGGCTAAACAGATGTGGTTGGAAAATCACGGTGGTTTTCCTTCCCGGGAAGAGTGCTTTGGCGCTGGTGATCAGAGCTTTCAGTTCTTCCGGATGGTGTGCATAATCATCTACATACACCTGATGATCATTTTTTACCACATACTCGAACCTGCGTTTAATTCCTTTGAAAGCCGCTACAGCAGCGCGGATCTTATCTCCTTCAATTCCCAGTAGGTGCGCTACCGTTACTGCTGCCACTGCGTTTTCCACATTGTGCATACCGCCGATATGCAGTTCCAGGTTCTCTATCATCCAATCTTGCTCTATCACATCGAAGATGTAACCGCCGTTCTTCATCTGAATATTTGCAGCGTATGCATTGGCTGCATTATTCTGTAAACTATAGAGCAATTTATGTTTGGCATATAGTTCATTATCACGATGAAGGCCGAAATGAGCAATCAGCGTGCCATTTGGCTTAATATTGTGTGTATATTGAATAAAAGCTTCTTCCATCGCCTCCGGAGTGCCATAAATATCCAGGTGATCTGCATCCATGGCAGTCAGCACAGCGATATCAGGACTTAATTTCAGGAAACTGCGATCATATTCATCTGCTTCAATTACTGCTACCTGCTTATCACTGCTCCAGAAATTTTTATTGTAGTTGACACTAATTCCGCCGAGGAATGCGTTACAACCATAACCGCTGTCTTTCAGGATATGCGCGATCATCGTAGAGATGGTCGTTTTACCGTGGGTGCCTGCAACTGTGATAGCAAACAGGGAACGGGTGATCTCCTGTAATACATCGCTGCGTTTTACTACTTCGTAGTTATTGTCGCGATACCAGTTCAGCTCTGTGTGAGTTGCTGGTATGGCCGGCGTATATACGACAAGGTTAGCATCTTTGTCCAGCAGATTAATATCATCTGTATAATGGATTTTCATACCTTCTTCTTCCAGCTGTTTTGTCAACGCTGTTGCTGTTTTATCGTAGCCGCTCACTTTGATGCCCTTTTCATTGAAATAGCGGGCAATGGCACTCATGCCAATACCACCGATTCCGATGAAATACACGCTATGTATGTTATTCAAATCCATAATGCTCTATAACTCCTGATATATACGTGATATATCTATTTTACTTTTTACAGATGAGAAAAAAAATCTCATGCAGATGATTAAATAATTGCCAGTACCTGATTGGCGATATCCATATCTGCATTAGGATGCGCTAGTGTGGCAATGTTTTGTTCCATTTGTTGCATCAGTGCTTTGTTTTGCAAAAGACTGAAGAGTACACTTGGTAATTCTGTTCTGACAGCATCATCTTTTATGATCAGTCCTGCCTTTTTATTCACCAGGTTCATGGCGTTGGAGGTCTGATGGTCCTCGGCCGCAAATGGATAAGGAACAAAGATGACAGGCTTCTTCACTACACATAATTCAGCGATGGCGAGTGCGCCGGCTCTTGACAGTACCACGTCAGCAGCTTTATAGGCGAAGTCCATAACGTTGATGAACTCATGCACTTTAACATGCGAAGCATATGGTGCAGCTGCCGCTACTGCTGTTTGATGAAATGGTTTTCCTGTTTGCCATATCAGCTGAATATCTTTTTCTACCAATGTGGCCAGTAGTGGCTGTAATGCCTCGTTGATAGATTTTGCTCCCAAACTACCGCCTACAGCGAATATTGTTTGTTTATCCGGCGACAGTCCGAAATATTTTACTGCGTCTTCCTTTGTAACGGCCGACTGTGTAATGTTATTTCGTACAGGGTTGCCTGTTAGTATTAATTTATCTGCCGGGAAGAATTTGTTCATTCCGTCGTAGGCGACACAGATCTTTTTTGCTTTCTTTCCCAGGATCTTATTGGATTTTCCTGCAAAGGAGTTTTGTTCCTGTATCAGCGAAGGAATGCCCATTCTCTGTGCTGCTCTCAGTATAGGAAAGCTGGCATAACCGCCAACACCTACCACTGCATCCGGCCGGAATTGTTTAATGATGGCTTTCGCATGCCTTAAGCTTTTCCAGATTTTGAATGGCAGCAGAATATTTTTGAAAATATTACTTCTGTTAAATCCGGCTATTTCCAGTCCTTCGATAGGGTAGCCTGCCTGTGGCACTTTCTCCATTTCCATCTTGCCTTTGGCGCCTACGAAAAGGATGTTGGTATCCGGTTGAATTTTTTTCAACGCATTGGCAATAGCAATAGCCGGGAAGATATGTCCTCCTGTACCACCACCTGCTATGATAATATTGCGTTGCATCTACTGTTTTTATATTGATGTTTAAATAATATTGTTAAGCTGCAGCTTCATTCTGTGCAGCGATTACTTTTTCTAACCGGTCTTTTTCTGCCTGTTTACCTTCCATTTCTTCCACATTTCTAGCAACACTCAGGATGATACCGATGGCCAGACTGGTGAATATTACAGAGGAGCCACCCATACTAACCAGTGGCAACGTTACCCCTGTTACTGGGAAGAGGTGTACGTTTACCGCCATATTTGTCAGTGCCTGAATAACCAGTGTAACACTGAGGCCTACAGCGAGGAATGCACCAAAAGCGTAGGGGCATTTCCGGTAGATACGTATACTTCGTAATAGCAGCACCATATAGGAGGCCAGTATCAGGAAGGCGCCAAACAGGCCATATTCTTCTATGATGGTTGCATAGATATAATCAGAATAGGCATGTGGCAGGAAGTTACGTTGTGTACTATTTCCAGGACCTTTTCCCAGCACGCCGCCACCAGCGATGGCGATGTTGGCTTGCTGTACCTGATAAGGAACTTCCGTATGGTCATCGTTCATAAAACTGTCTATACGTTTAGACCATGTTTTAGCACGCATTTCCATGCCTGGTAATTTTGCGATGAGGAACATCAGCATAATCATTACCACTCCTGCTGCGATCATGGCTGCCAGGAATCTGATGGGTACCCTGCCTATAAAGAACAGGATCATACAGCTGGCGCCCAAGAGCAGCGCGGTACTCATATTTGCAGGCATGATCAGTATACAGATCACACCTACCGGGATGATGATAGGCAGAAATCCTTTACGGAAATCGTGTATCACATTTTGCAATCTTGATAACTGACGACTTACATACATGAAGAGGGCAAGTTTGGCCACATCTGATGTCTGGAAGGTCAGGTTGATGATGGGTAAGCGTATCCATCTGCTGGCGTCGTTGATATGTGATCCAAAGGCCAGCGTATATACCAGCAGCGGGATGGATATCAGGAAGCCTATCTGTGCTACGCGGGAGTAAATGGTATAATTTACCCGGTGAGCAAAGTAGATAATCAACAAGCCCATTACCAATACAGAGAGCTGTTTGAGGAGATAATACTCCGTATGCCCGCCTCTTTCACGATAGGCCAGTGATCCTGTGGCGCTATATACCGCCAAAAGGCTCACCAGCGATAGGAAGATCACTATCGTCCAGATGACTTTATCACCTTTTGTTTTATATAGCAGATTCGTCATATTATTTACAGCTTAGCTGTTTATTACGTTTATTCGTGACAGTTACAATACCTTTTACCCATTATAGTTCGCGGACAGCATCTTTAAACTGTCGGCCCCGGTCTTCATAATTTTTGAAGAGATCGAAGCTGGCGCATGCTGGCGAGAGAAGTACCACATCTCCTTTATTTGCCAGTTTAAGTGCAGTTTGTACTGCTTCTTTCATGCTGATGGTGCTTACCATAACAGGGGTGTCTTTGGACAATGCTTCTTCAATGGGTTTGTTATCTACGCCGAGGCAAACGATGGCTTTCACTTTATCCTGTACCAGGCTGCGGATAGCGCCATAATCATTGCCTTTATCTACACCACCCATGATCAGCACTATTGGCTTTTCGATACTTTCCAGTGCAAACCATACAGAGTTTACATTGGTGGCTTTACTATCATTGATGAAGTCTACGCCTTTCACTGTGGTTACATATTCCATTCTATGTTCCAGGCTTTTAAAGGAGGTGAGGCTTTCACGGATTTTTTCCTTGCGGATATCCATTGTTTTGCCTGCAATTCCTGCAGCCATGGAGTTATAGAGGTTATGTTTTCCTTTCAGCGCGAGGTCGTAAATAGAAACTATAACCGGATCTTCGTCTACCTTTATATGCAACTGGTCGTTGTCGACATAGCCGCCGTTCTTCAGTCGTTTCATAATGGTAAAAGGTATTGATGTTGAATAAATGGGTTGCTGAGCCAAGTGTTGCGTGATCTCAGGATCGTCCATGCAATAGATGAATTTGTCATCAATTGTTTGGTTCATGGCGATTCTGAATTTGGAGGCTACATAGTTTTCCATTTTGTACTCGTAGCGATCCAGGTGATCAGGCGTAATGTTCAGGAGGATGGCTACATCAGGTTTGAATTCCTTGATATCATCCAGCTGAAAGCTGCTAACTTCAATCACATAATACTCCGCTGGTGCGGTGGCCACCTGGCGGGCATAGCTCACTCCGATATTTCCTACCATAGCCACATCATAACCTGCGGTTTTAAAGATGTGATAGGTGAGGGCCGTAGTGGTGCTTTTGCCGTTGCTGCCAGTGATGGCAATAATCTTTTTACCCTTCGAAAAACGGTAGGCCAATTCAATCTCAGAGATTACCGGTATGCCTTGTGCGCGTACCTTTTTCATCAGATCCGTTTTTTCAGGGATGCCTGGGCTTTTAACGATTTCGTCTGCGCCAAGGATGATATCCCAGGAATGATGTTCCTCTTCAAATGGAATGTGGTTAACCGCCAGTTCCTGCTTATAAATGTCTTTGATCTTGCTCCCGTCTGACACAAAAACTTCATATCCCTGCTGTTTTGCCAGCAAGGCAGCTCCGATTCCACTTTCTCCAGCTCCTAATATGATCAGTTTATGTGCCATTTCGTTTAGTCTTCTACGTTATTTTTAATTGTTTACTGTTACTATTATCTCATTTTCAGTGTTGCTATGGCAGATACCACACACATGATGGTAATGATCCAGAAACGCACTGATATTTTACTTTCGTGATAACCTAATTTTTGATAGTGGTGGTGCAGTGGCGACATTTTCAGTAAACGTCTTCCTTCACCATATTTCTTCTTAGTGTATTTAAAGTAAGATACCTGCACCATCACAGACACCAGTTCTACGAGGAATACACCACAGAAGATTGGTATCAGCAGTTCTTTACGAACGATGAATGCCAGCGAAGCGATGATACCACCGATAGCCAGACTTCCTGTATCTCCCATAAATACCTGTGCAGGGAAGGCATTATACCAAAGAAATCCTACACAAGCTCCTACGAATGCTGCAATAAATATGGACAGCTCTCCGAGGTTAGGGATATACATGACATTCAGGTATTCTGCAAACTGGATATTACCAGAAACGTAGGCGAAGATGCCAAGGCCTACGCCTATTATGGCCGAGACTCCCGTTGCTAATCCATCCAATCCGTCCGTTATATTGGCCCCATTGGATACGGCCGTGATAACGAAGATTACAATGAGTATATAGATCACCCAGGTATATTTTTCAGCACCAGGGATCCAGGAAATCAGTTTCGCGTAATTGAACTCATGATTTTTTACAAATGGAATAGTGGTAATTGGCGTTTTAACATCTGCAAAACGGTGACCGTCGCGGGTTACACGTTCAGGATGGTTTTTAACTGGTCTTTCGTAAGGCGAAATTTTGTTGGCGCCTACTACTTCACGACTCACTACCACATCATTATTAAAATACAGTGTACAACCAACGATGAGGCCCAGACCTATTTGTCCGAGGATTTTAAATCTGCCGGCCAGCCCTTCTTTATTCTTTTTAAATACCTTAATGTAGTCATCGAGAAAACCGATTAATCCAAGCCAAACGGTGCTAAGCAGCATTACCCAGATGTACACGTTGCCTACCTGTGCAAATAAGAGCGTTGGAATGACAATGGCAGAAAGAATGATGAGGCCTCCCATGGTAGGAGTACCTTTCTTAGAATTTTCTCCCTGCAGGCCCAGTTCGCGGATAGTTTCGCCGATCTGTTTGCGTTGCAGGAGTCTGATAATACGTTTACCAAAAACCAGGGATATCACCAGTGACAGCAATAGCGCCATCGTTACACGGAAGGTGATATATTGAAACATACCACCACCAATGATGCTGATGTTGAATTGTGATTTCAGGTAATTAAGAAAATAATATAACATATATAGTTTTAGTCGTTCCTGCTATGCGCTGCTATTGACCGCACAACGGGTGGTATTAAGTCATTGAGTTATTAAAATTCCTTCAACTGCACGTCGTCCATTCTTTATTTCTCCAGCTGTTGCATCATTTCATGCAATACTTGTTTATCATCGAACGGGTGTTTCACACCGTGTATTTCCTGGTATTTTTCGTGTCCTTTACCGGCAACGAGGATAATATCTTCTTTACCAGCAAGGGCGATCGCTGTTTTGATCGCTTCTTTTCTATCTACGATAGATAATGCTTTCTTACGTAGATGAACAGGTATACCTGCTTGCATTTGTTCGATGATCGCATTAGGATCTTCAGAGCGTGGGTTATCTGATGTGAGGATAACCTTATCTGAACTTTCTACTGCTACATCCGCCATGATGGGGCGTTTTGCAGTGTCTCTATCTCCTCCGCAGCCTACAACTGTAATCAGTTGTTCGTTGCCTTTACGAAGGTTATTGATGGTTGCCAATACATTTTTCAAAGCATCTGGCGTATGTGCGTAATCGACAATTGCGATGATCTGGTCTTTGTCGGAAATAAAATAATCGAATCTGCCTTCTGCTCCGCGGATATCGCTGAGGGCCTGAAGTACATCGGCTTTATCCTGGCCCAGCAGCACTGCGGTGCCATAAACGGCTAGCAGGTTGTAGGCGTTGAACTCACCAATAAGTCGGAAATGAACTTCCGTATCATCGATCATCATGATCAATCCTGTCAGGTTGTTTTCGAGGATCTTCCCTTTGAAGTCTGCCAGGGTATGCAGGCTGTAGGTAGCCTTGCGTGCTTTAGTATTCTGTAGCATCACATTTCCTCTTTTATCATCGAGGTTAGTGAGTGCGAATGCAGTAGCGGGCAGGTTATCAAAGAAAGATTTCTTTACGCGGATGTATTCATCGAATGTTTTGTGATAGTCCAGGTGATCATGTGTGATATTGCTGAACAGTCCTCCGGCGAATTGTAATCCGGCGATACGTTGCTGATGGATAGCGTGTGAGCTCACCTCAATGAAAGCGTATGCACAACCTTCGTTTACCATTTGAGCTAGCAGTGCGTTCAGACTGATAGGATCAGGGGTGGTATGTGTGGAAGGTATAACGGTATCGCCTATTTGATTTTGAACGGTGGATAATAACCCACAGTGGTATCCCAGTTTGGTAAAGAGTCTGAATAATAGGGTAGCGATGGTTGTTTTACCATTGGTGCCGGTTACGCCTACGAGCTTCAGGTGTTGGGAAGGATTATCATAGAAGTGACCTGCTATGATACCACTTGCGCTGGCGCTGTCTTTCACTTGTACGTAGGTGATATTTTCTGCCAGTGTTGCAGGCAGATCTTCACAGATTACAGCGATAGCACCTTGGCTGATGGCTTTATCGATGTATTGGTGTCCGTCTACGTGGACGCCTTTAACGGCGATGAAGGCATCATTTTTTGTGATGGCTCTTGAATCAATAGCGAGCGCGTTCACAGAAATATCAGTATTTCCGTGAACGGCCTGAATGCTTACGTTGTATAATATGTCGCGCAGCGTCTTCATCTAGCTCAGTTCTATTACAATAGTTTGTTCTGTTCCAATTTTAGTTCCGCCGGGGAGTGATTGTGTTTTCACTTTTCCGGCGCCTTTGATGACAACACGCAGGCCTGCATTTTCGAGCAGGTAGAGTGCATCTTTGAGTCCCATTCCGGTAACATCGGGTACGGCGCCTTTGGGTTGGGCAACAGTTTGAAAGTTGACCTTACTGTTATCTACATTGGCGCTTACCCAGCTGTTTTTGGCAGGGGTGGTGTTAGCAGGGAGTTGCAGTGCAGACAGGATGGTATTCCAGTCGGCACCTCTTCCGTTTTTCATGGCGATGGTAGAATCCAGTTGCAGTGTTGCCTGCATTGGGGATTGTTTTTCGATGGCCATGGCGAAGAGGCGGTCTGCCACTTCTCTGAACACAGGACCCGCAACACTGGCTCCATAGAAGCGTAGTGCATGCGGTTTGTTTTTAATTACGACTACACAGGTATACTGTGGGTCATTTGCGGGGAAGTACCCTGCAAATGATGCCTGGTATATTTTATCAGCATAGCCCCGGCTGCCGTTGGCAACGAGGGCTGTACCTGTTTTTCCTGAGAAAGTGTAGTATTGGCTCTGTAGTTTTTTGGCAGTGCCGTTGGTGACTACACCGGCGAGCATTTGTCGGACTTGAGCGAGTGTGCTTTTGGAGCATATACTATCAAGTACTACTGTTGGCTCAAATTGTTTTACTACCTGTCCGTATTCCATGATGGAGTTGACGAGGTAGGGTTTCATCATTTTCCCGTTGTTGGCTACAGCGTTATAAAGCATGCAAGTTTGCAACGGGCTGACAAGTACTTCATAACCGAATGCCATCCATGGGAGGGTGGTATTGGACCAGGTTCTGGAGTTAGTGTTTTTGATCACCGGGTGTCCTTCACCTATAAGGTCAATACCTGTAATTTGGTCGAGCTTGAGTTTTTTCAGGTGGCTGACGAAATTATTCGGTTGTTTACTATAAAATTGAACAGCAAGTTTGGCCATGCCTACATTGGAACTGAGTTCAAATGCATGTTTTACGGTTACGTTCTGCGGACCTGGGTGAGGTTCGGAGTCGAAAACTGTTCTACGGCCTACTTTCCATTTTCCGCCATCCATGTTTACCATGGTATTCATGGTGGCGAATTTATCTTCCAGCACGGAGATGACGGTGGCCAGTTTAAATACGGATCCTGGTTCACCTACCTGCAGTGCATAGTTCATATCTTCCCAATAGCTGCCATCGGTGGCCTTTCCGAGGTTGGCGATGGCTTTTATTTTTCCTGTTTTTACTTCCATGAGGATACAGGTACCGTGTTCCGCTTCATTTTGAGTCATCATGTTCATGAGGGCGGTTTCCACGATATCCTGCATATTCACATCGATGGTGGTAACGACATCTCGGCCATTTTCCGGTTCTATATCGTATCCATCAACAGGAACATAGGTACCGCCGGCGATGCGTCTCATGAGACGTTTACCGGTGACACCTTTGAGGTATTCATCGTAGGTTCTTTCGAGGCCTACGCTTTGTGAGTTGGCACGTGCCAGTCCGATGGTTCTGTTAGCGAGTAATTTAAAGGGGTTGATACGTTTGCTTTTTGTTTCAGCGATCATACCACCTTTATTTTTCCCTAATCTGAACATGGGGAATTGGCGCATGGCCTGGTATTGGTTGAACGGTACATCTCTTTTGAGGAGGAAGTAGCGATCTTTTGATTTATATCCTTCCTTGAGCAGGGATTTATATTCTGCGTCGGAGCGGTCATTAAACATTTGTGAGAGGCAAAGGGAGAGGGAGTCCAGGTTTTCGCGGAATACCTTTCCTTGTTTGTCTCGGAGTCCGTCGGCGGCAAAATCTATTCTGATATCAAAATAGGGGATGGAGGTAGAAAGCATTCTACCTTCTTCAGAATAGATGGTACCTCTGTCGGCGTCGAGGGAAACGTAGCGGGTTTGCAGGCTGTCTGCGATGCTGCGCCAATAGTTTCCCTGGACGTTTTGGATGTAAAAGATCTTAGCCAGGATAGCGACGCTGAATAGCGCCATGCCTATCAGGCATAGATACACACGCCACAATATGTCTTTTTTTACATCCACTTTTTTTTTGTTGTTCTCCCTCATTTAGGTGGGGGAGAGATATAAGGTATGATACCTGAGACTGGCGGTTTTATTGAGATGCTTGCCATAATTGTTTTACCAGCATCCCCGTCTGCAGCAGTTAGCGGGCGGGCAGTATCAGGTATCAAGGTGTTGATCATTTTTCGTTATTATTTTTCAGTACAATTTTTCGAGGCGGGGAACTAAGTTGTTTTAGTCCCAGCTGTTCTACCGATTTACTGACTTCACTCATTTTGCTTCTGAACATGAGCTCACTCTTCACGTTGATATATTCCCACTTGAGCTCTTTAATTTCTTTACTGAGCTGGTTGATGCGTCTGATTCGTTTTTCTGCGAGGTGGCTGTTGGCGATATAGACTAATGCCAGGGCAGCGAGGAACAGGATACGGGGCATGTTCTGTACCAACATGGTGTAGTTGATACGGAGCCGCCATTCTTTTTTAGGTTCCGATATTGGATTTTCATCTGTTATCGGTTCTTCCTGAATTTTATCGATAATTTCTTCCTCTGCCACGCTATGCTTTTTAATGAATTACGAAATCAGACAGACAATATGCCATCAATAATCAGCAAGCAAATCACAGTGAATAGGAATGATAGGATCTGAGCCGGAGAAAGGGCCGAGCTACAGGTTCTTTTCGGCTACGCGCAGTTTTGCGCTTCTTGATCTGCTATTGACTTTCAGTTCTGCGTCGCTGGCTGTAACCGGTTTTTTTGTAATTAATTTGAACAATTTAGGGGGTGTTTCCATGCCAAACGGATCATCCTGTGCTTCCTCGAAACTGCCAGATTTCATAAAGTTTTTAACCAGTCTGTCTTCCAGCGAGTGGAAGGTAATGATGGCGAGTCGTCCACCAGGTTTGAGTACTTCGGCTGCTTGTGCCATTAAATCTTTCAGTGCGCCCAGTTCATCATTTACGGCGATGCGCAGTGCCTGGAAAACCTGGGCTAGATATTTCTGCGGATTACCTTTTACGATGGGCTGTATTACAGATTTGAATTCTGCAATAGTGCGCATGGGGTGTGTTTTTCTGTTCTTCACGATGGTTTGTGCCAGTGTTTTGGAGTTTGTTACTTCTCCATAGTTCTGGAACATGAGATGCAGTTTGGCTTCGGACCAGGTTGCGAGCAGTTGTGCTGCTGTAAAATCTGTTCTGGTGTCCATCCGCATATCCAGATCACCATCGAATCTGATACTGAAACCTCTTTCAGCGGTATCGAACTGGTGTGATGACACGCCGAGATCGGCTAAAACACCGTCAACCAGTTCTGCTTTATGTAACCTCAGGAATCGTTGCATATGCCTGAAGTTCTGTTGTACAAAAGTTACGCGGTCGTCTATAATTCTGTTACGATAGGCATCTTCATCCTGATCAAATACTATCAGTCTTCCGTTTTCGTCCAGTTTTTCCAGTATGGCTCTTGAATGTCCTCCGCCTCCAAACGTCGCGTCCACATATGTTCCTGAAGGATTTATGTTCAGCAGTTCCGTTGTTTCCTGCAGCAGAACGGGTAAATGATATTGCTGTTCGCCCATAGTGCTACAGATTTAAATTGTGATGTTGTTGTCTCCCCCTCCCATAACCTGTTGTGCCAAATCACTGAAGGCTCCTGGTGAGAAATTTTCAAAGAACTCCTGGTATTTACCACTATCCCAGATCTCGATTTTATTGGTGGCCGCAGCCAGAATGATATCTTTATCCAGATATGCGTAAGAAAGCAATGTTTTCGGAATCAACAGCCTTCCAGCACTATCCAGCTCCAATATGGTGGCCCCGTTTAGAAAATAGCGTCTGAATTCTCTTACTTTCGGATCAAAATCATTCAGCTTACTGATTCGCTCAAAAATGGGCTGCCATTCATTCATCGGATACAGGGACAAACATTTCTCAAACCCTCGGTTAATCACAAACTGTCCCCCGGCGCTTTCTTGTAGCTGCTTTTTGAATCCGGCAGGTAATAGAAAGCGTCCTTTTGCGTCCAGCGTTGCTTCGTATTCACCGAGAAAACCAGTCATACCATGGGGTAAAGTCCTTGAAATCCATTTTCTAACACAAAATAACACTTTTTCCCACTTTTTAACGAAAAAATACAGGCGAAATTTTATCCACAGGGAAAAAATCACATAGAATCCGCATTTGAAACGGGTTTTGTTGTATGGAATGTGTATTACTTGTGCATATATGTGGATAATGTGTTAATATTATTAGGATGAGTGTTCGCAAGAGGTGAATAGCGCCAGGGTCTTATGCTTTCTCGTTTTCAGCCAAGTGGGATTTTTTACCTCCGTCCAAATTTATATGTACTTTAATTTTTTAATTTGTGATTTTTCAACCATCCCTTTTTATCATTCAAAAAAAATATTTGAAATATTTATTTTCTTTTATTATCAAATTATTATTTCCAACCCCTACTTTCGCCCAATCCGTCGATATAATCGTCTCTTTTGCAAAATTTTAACAGCATCGAAAATCTCTCTGCCTTACATTTACATTTAATTCTTAATTTTGCCACTCTTTTTATGCAGAAATTTTTATTGTACATTAGTGTCCTTACAATTGCTGTCGTATCCTTCTCCTCCTGTAACAACGAGTTACGTAGGATAGAAAAAAGCAATAACTTTGAAAAGAAGCTGGCATACGCCGATAAAATGTACTCGAAAAAGAAGTACAACACAGCGGCTACCCTATATGCTGACCTTATGCAGGTCTATAAAGGCACTGATAAATTCGAAGGACTCTACTACAATATGGCTTACTGCTCCTATTATGTGAAGGACTATGTTCAGGCTGCTTTTAACTTTAAAAACTACCTCGACCTCTTCCCTAATAGCCCTAGAGCCGTAGAAGTAGACTATATGCAGGCTTACTGCTATTATAAACAGTCTCCTAAGGTTTCTCTGGATCAGACAAACACCATGAAGGCGATCGCTGCCATGCAGACATTCATCAATAACTACCCAACTTCCCCTAAAGTGGCTGAAGCTAACCTGGTTATTGAACTCTGCCGCCGCAAACTCGAAACAAAAGAGTTTAATGCCGCCGAATTATACTTTAACCTGGGTTACTTTAAGGCAGCCGGTATCGCATTCAAAGGCTTAATGCGTAATTACCCCGACTCCGATAAAAGTGATGGCTACAAAATAATGGCGATCAGAGCTTATTATCAGTATGCTAAAAACAGTGTCCCAGACAGGCAAAAAGAACGCTACGAGACAGTTCTCAGCGAATATCTCGACTTCGCTGACCACTATCCAAATAGTAAACTGAAGCCTGAAGCCGAAAAATTTTATACCTTAGCGCAATCAAACATAAAAACTCTGGAAAATGAGCAAAATAAAGCGAAGTCTAACCAGCAGCCTTAATCCTTGGGTAGAAACTAAAAATACTACCGATATTAAGAACAGAACTGGGAATTTATATGAGTCTATTGCCGTGATAGCCAAACGCGCCAATCAGATCAATATTTCCGTGAAAGAGGAGCTCCATTCCAAACTGGAAGAGTTTGCAAGTCATACCGACAACCTCGAAGAAGTACACGAAAACAAAGAACAAATCGAGATTTCCCGTTTCTACGAAAGAATGGCAAATCCAGCTATCCAGGCTACCCAAGAATTCCTGGATAATAAAATTTATTTCCGCAAGAACGACGACGATCTGTTCTCCTAAGCCAAGGCTCACTTTATTTTGTGAACTCAGGCTTTTGCGAAAAATAAAATATTAATTTCATGGCGGCAGATATTTTTCTGCCGCCTTTTTTTGCTTATATGTCAATGGACAATACCAAAATACTCCAGGGAAAGAAAATCCTGCTCGGCGTTACTGGCAGCATCGCTGCTTATAAAGCCGCTACCATCGTGCGTTTACTTGTTAAGGAAGGTGCTATCGTTAAAGTTGTGATGACCCCCGCCGCCGCGGAATTCATCACACCCCTTACCCTCGCTACCCTGTCCAAGCATGAAGTCCCAACAAATATCAGCGACCATAATAGCTGGAATAACCACGTAGATCTTGGCAGATGGGCCGATATCATGCTCGTAGCACCAGCCTCCGCTAATACCATCGCTAAAATGGCTAATGGCCTCTGTGATAATATAGTACAAGCCGTCTATCTATCCGCAGCCTGCCCCGTACTCTTCGCTCCTGCAATGGATGAAGACATGTGGCGCCATCCCGCTACCCGCAACAATGTGGAAAAACTCATTTCCTACGGGAATATCCAGATACCAGTAGCCGTTGGTGAACTTGCCAGTGGACTCTTTGGAGAAGGCCGTATGGCCGAACCGGAGGACATCACCGCCTTCATACGCCACCACTTCAGCACCAAAGGCGCTCCTAAACCGCTCCATGGTAAACTGGCTGTAGTAACCGCCGGACCTACCATCGAACATATTGACCCTGTTCGTTATATCAGCAATCACTCCAGTGGTAAAATGGGTATTGCCGTGGCAGAAGCCCTGGCTGATGCAGGCGCACAGGTAAAACTGGTACTCGGCCCTACCTACCTTAGCACCAATCATCCTGGAATTGAAGTTATCAGAATTCAATCCGCTGAAGATATGTTCCGCGCTGTCATCGCTGCTTACCCACTCTCTGATATCGTAGTAGCCGCTGCTGCCGTGGCAGATTACCGACCAGTGCATGCGGCAGATAAAAAAATAAAGAAAGGAGAAGAGCAGCTCAACATCTCCCTGGAAAAAACACATGATATTCTTCGTACCCTGGGTAATAATAAAGGCCCGCAGCAAATGCTGGTTGGTTTCTCCCTGGAAACGAATAATGAAAAAGAATATGCCCTCAAGAAACTGAGAGAAAAACACCTGGACCTTATCGTCATGAATTCTTTGGCTGATACAGGTGCAGGCTTTAACTATGATACGAATAAGGTAACCCTGTTTGATAGAAAAGGCCGTGAGCGCAGCTTCCCGCTGAAATCCAAACAAGAGGTAGCCCGCGATATTGTTTCTGCCATAATTGAATTACAAAATGCTTAAACGCTTATCTGCCCTGCTATTGCAGGTTTTTCTGCTCAGCCTTCCACTCATAAAGGCGCAAGCGCAGGAAATGCGCGCCAACATCACCGTTGTTGCCAACCAGATCACGGGAGTAGACAAAAAAGTCTTTACCACCCTGCAGGCAGCACTGAAGGAGTTTGTGAATAACCGGCGCTGGGCAGACGATGCCTACACGCCGGCAGAACGTCTAGAGTGCAACTTTATGCTCAACCTCACCGGAGAGGTAAGTCCCGGCGTATACAGAGGTACCCTAACGGTGCAGGCTACACGTCCGGTATACAATAGCAGCTATGTTACCAGTATCCTGAATCTGCAAGATAATAACATCGTTTTCAGGTATACGGAGTTTCAGCCTTTAGAGTTCAGTGATACCCGCGTGGTGTCCAATGATCCGCTGGCCTCCAACCTCACTGCGATCATGGCTTATTATACTTATGTAATATTGGGCCTAGATGCGGACTCCTTTTCTCCAAGAGGCGGGGATGCCTTCTTTAAAAAGGCACTTAACATCGTGAACAACGCCCCTGACGGAAAGGATGTTTCCGGATGGAAGGCCTTCGAAGGACAGCGAAACCGCTACTGGCTTACAGATAACCTACTCAACGTGAAGTTCAGCAACTTCCATGATGTGATGTATCAATATCATCGAATGGGGCTGGACGTAATGTATGATGATGTAAACAACGGCCGTAGTGTAGTACTCAACTGTATTAACTTGTTGTATGCCATCTACCAGGATATCCCTAATTCCATGCTGATGCAAACATTTTATTCTGCTAAAGCAGATGAAATTATGAAGATATTCTCCAAGGCCATGCCTCCTGAAAAAGCCAGGGCTGCAGAAATGCTGGCAAAAATGGATATCCCGAATGCAGGGAAATATCAGCAGATGAAGTAATGCCTGCTGTCTTATTATTTTATCAGCAAATGTTGATAGCTTTACGCTTTGGTTAACAGCTACCATCCATCCGTAACATGAATTATTTGAAGAAACTCAGTACAGCCGCCATTATTACGCTCTCGCTCTTTGCCTGTGGCGATGCAGACCGCACGCCGAAAGGTATCATGAGCCCAGATGATATGAAGGACGTACTGGTGGATCTGAACATAGCAGAGGCCTATGGCAATAATATGTCCTATTCCAATGCAGCTACGTTTGATTCGTTAAGACAAGAAAAAATAAAAATATATTCCAAACAGGTATTAGACCTGCACCATATAAGTGTGAAGGAATTTTATACGAGCTATACTTGGTATGAAGATCATCCTGATCGTATGAAAGCAGTAATGCTTACTGTTCAGGAAGAAATTACAAAAAGGAAAAACAAAGCTCCTGAAATGGGTGAACAGAGTGCGCCTCTTAAATTCAGGCTGCGTATCATCTTCCCATATGCAGAAAAACATCTGTTGGTATCCGATGGAACGGATACTACCAAGCCATTTATAAGACATCAGTCGAAATAAATATAAAACACCAAAACATGAACAAAGTAATCGCAAATGCAGATGAGGCTATACGAGATATAGCCGATGGAGCAACGCTGATGCTGGGAGGGTTTGGTTTGTGTGGGATTCCGGAAAACTGTATCGCTGCACTGGTGAGAAAGGGCGTAAAAGATCTGACCTGTATTTCCAATAACGCAGGCGTTGACGACTTCGGGCTGGGCCTCTTGTTAAAAACAAGACAGATCCGCAAAATGATGTCTTCCTATGTAGGAGAAAATGCAGAATTTGAAAGACAATTACTGGCAGGAGAACTGGAAGTAGACCTGATTCCACAGGGAACACTGGCCACTCGTATCCAGATGGCTGGCATGGGTATTCCTGCATTTTTTACACCCGCAGGTTATGGCACCGAAATCGCCGAAGGCAAAGAAGTAAGAGAATTCGATGGTAAGCACTATCTCATGGAAATGGCGCTGCCAGCAGATTTCGCCATTGTGAAAGCATGGAAAGGTGACACCATGGGCAACCTTGTTTTCCAGAAAACTACGCGCAACTTCAGTACCTCCATGGCTAAAGCCGGAAAAATAACCATCGCAGAAGTAGAACAGCTGGTACAACCAGGAGAGCTGGACCCAGACCAGATCCACGTTCCAGGAATTTATGTGCATCGTATTTTCCAGGGAAGTAATTATGAAAAACGGATAGAACGCAAAACGGTGAAGATCTAATAACCGTACTCCACGTGTAAACTGTCCCCATCTGCTTATCTCAAAAATATTACTATGGCGCTTGATAAATTTGGCATCGCCAAAAGAATAGCCCAGGAACTCAAGGATGGAATGTATGTCAACCTTGGCATTGGTATTCCTACGCTTGTATCCAATTATGTGCCTGCAGGTATTTCTATTATGCTGCAATCTGAAAATGGCATGTTAGGTATGGGCCCCTATCCAGTCGAAGAAGATATTGATCCAGACCTGATCAATGCTGGTAAAGAAACCGTTACTGTTATACCTGGTGGTAGCTTCTTTGATTCTGCTGAAAGCTTTGGTATGATTCGCGCCGGTAAGGTAGATCTGACCGTATTAGGCGCTATGGAAGTTTCCGATAAAGGTGATATCGCCAACTGGAAAATTCCTGGTAAAATGGTAAAAGGTATGGGTGGCGCAATGGACCTGGTAGCCTCTGCCAGAAACATTATCGTAGCCATGATGCATACCAATCCTAAAGGAGAAAGTAAACTGTTGCCTGCTTGTACACTGCCTTTAACTGGTGTTAATTGTGTACGTAAGGTGGTGACGGAACTGGCGGTATTGGATGTTACTCCTAATGGTTTCAAGCTGCTGGAACGTGCACCTGGCGTGACTGTAGAAGAAATACAATCAAAAACTGCCGGTAAGCTGATCGTTGAAGGAGAAATACCTGAAATGAAAATCTAATGTCATCAACAGGGTAAATCCTGTTGATCATCTGTATAAAAAATAACTGCGGAACATAGCAAAACTTTTGTGTTTTAAAGCTATGTTCCGCAGTTTGTTTTAGTGAAATGATCCTGTTTATTAACTAAGATGGTTTGTGATGGATACTCATCCGTTGAAAGCCGCTACTGGATTATATTCTAGACAAAGTTTCATTTGTTGGGAATTCGTCATTTTGTTACAAAAATGAAACCTTTTTATTTAACAAAAATGATGCAGCTTAAAGCCATTAAATAGGAAATAATTGGGTAACTTAGAACTTGCTAAAAGTGTTTGAAGTGCAAGTTGGATACCTTTGTTACAACGGCAAATATATACATGCCGGAGAGCCCATTTTTACAGCCGACAACCGTTCATTCCGTTATGGAGATGGTTGTTTTGAAACGCTGAAAGTATACCAGAATAATGTTATCCTGGCAGACTTACATTATGAAAGACTTATTGCTAGTCTGAATTTGCTTCACTTTGATATCCCGACAAACTTTACAAAAGAATTTTTCATTACTTCCATAAGAGGCCTGTGTGCTAAAAATTCACTATCAGGCCTTGCAAGGGTACGTTTTGCTGTATTCCGCTCTGATGGCGGTTTGTATGATCCGGTGAATAATCTCCCTAATTATGTAATACAAGCCTGGGACCTTAGCAAAACGGTGTTAGAGTTGAATGAAAATGGCTTGATCACCGACATCTTCCCTGATGTTAGAAAGAATTGTGATAAACTCTCTTCTATAAAATCCAATAACTGTCTGCCATATGTAATGGCAGCTATGTTTGCCCGTCAACATCGGCTGAACGAGGCTATTCTGCTCAATCCTTATGGCCGTATTGCTGATAGTACTATTGCCAACGTTTTTGTGGTACAGGATAACGAAATTTTCACACCTCCACTCACGGAAGGGCCAGTGTGTGGTGTTATGCGTAAATATCTTTTGCAGGCTGAGCTGCCTTTTAAGATCAAAGAAAAAGTACTGGAAATAGAAGACCTCGAAAATGCGGACGAAATATTTCTGACGAACGCAATCTATGGTATCAGGTGGGTTGGTACTTTCAAAGACAGCAATTATGGCAATGCTACAGCTGCCATCCTTCATGAGGCGATACATGAAAATTTATTCGGAATGTAAACTTCTTCTATTGCTATTGCGTAAGTAATATTTGCAGATTTTTAGGGAGAAAATCTGTTTTACCTTTTCTATTTATGTCTGCTGAAATCGTTAATATATGCTGGTTCAGACGGGATTTGCGTTTGGAAGACCAGGCGGCATTATATCATGCCTTGAAATCGGGAAAGCCGGTACTGCCAGTATTTGTATTTGATACAGATATTCTGGATGATCTGTTTGATAAAGCAGACCGCAGGATCACCTTTATTCATAACGTCTTAAAAGATATGCAGCATCAGTTGCGTAACTACGGTGCTAATATTGAAGTCTTTCATGGTACGCCAGCTGCGGCTTTCGCGCACTGGACAAAAAAGTACAGTGTTGGCGCCGTATATACGACGCATGATTATGAGCCTTATGCCAGGCAGCGTGATGCCGCAATCGCTAAACAACTGGCGGTGCAGGGAATAGGATTTTTTCAATTCAAAGATCAGGTGATATTAGAGAAGAATGAAGTTTTGAAAGATAACGGTGAGCCCTATACGGTGTTTACGCCTTACAGCAGAAAATGGCAAAGTATAATTACACCTTTTCAGCTGAAATCATATCCTGTGCAGCAATACATGCATCACCTGTTTAAGGCCGCAGCAAAAGATATTCCCAGCCTTGCATCGATTGGGTTTAAACCCGCTGCTGATCAGGATTTTCCATCCAGTACGCCTGATGAAGCTATCATTTCTCATTATGATAAAACACGTGATTTTCCCGCTCTCAATGGTACGTCAAGATTGGGTGTACATCTGCGTTTTGGTACGATCAGTATCCGAAAGCTGATGCGTACCGCGATGGAACTTAATCAAATCTATGTGAATGAACTGGTGTGGAGAGAATTTTACCAGATGATCATCTGGCATTATCCACATGTTGTACATAGTAGTTTTAAACCACAATATGATCAGATTGTATGGCGTAATAATGAAGCAGAGTTTAAACGCTGGTGTGAGGGGCAAACGGGTTATCCTATTGTAGACGCAGGTATGCGTGAGTTGAATACAACCGGGTATATGCATAACCGTGTGCGGATGATTACCGCGAGCTTTTTGACCAAACATCTATTGATCGATTGGCGCTGGGGCGAGGCATATTTTGGGCAGCAGTTGCTGGATTATGATCTTGCAGCCAACAATGGTGGCTGGCAATGGGCTGCAGGCAGTGGTTGTGATGCAGCGCCATATTTCAGGGTGTTTAATCCTACACTGCAAACACAGAAATTCGATAAAGACCTGCAATATATTCGGAAATGGGTGCCTGAATTTGATAGCTTACAATATGTACATCCGATGGTATCCCATGAAGTGGCGCGGAAGCGGGCTTTGGAGGTTTACGGTAAAGCATTGAAAAAATAAAAGAGGCCTGATGGTATGCCATCAGGCCTCTTTTATTTTATAGTAAGATGATTAACGTTTTGTTTTTTCTGCTGCTGTCATCAGTGCATTTACGGCAGCGTGGCCTTCCTGGCCGAGGTCCAGACTAAAATCATTTACATAGAGATCTATGTGCTGGCGCATTACTTTTTCGTCCATTTCCTGGGCATGGGAAGTAATATAGGAAGACAGCTCAGGGTATACGCTGAACGAGTGTTGTAAGCTACTGTGGATGAGTTTATCTAACTCAGCGCGTTTTTCGGCTGGGATATCTTTTTTTATGAAGATGCCACCGAGAGGAATAGGGTTACCGGTAGTTTGTTCCCAGTATTCGCCCATATCCATGAGTTTTTTCAGGCCTTTCAGCTGGTAGGTGAAACGATTTTCGTGTATGATTACACCTGCGTCTACGTCGCCATTCAGCACAGCGTTTTCGATTTCGGAGAAGACCATAATCTTTTTGTTTTTGGCTTCAGGGAAAGCGATAGAGAAGAGGAGATTGGCGGTGGTATTTTCGCCAGGGATAGCGATCGTTTTGTTTTTAATATCTTCCAGTGGTATTTCTTCACGAGAGATGAGCAGTGGTCCGCAGCCACGACCCAAAGCAGAACCACTGTTGAGCAGCTCGTATTGGTCGCGTACTTTGAGGTAAACGGCGAAGCTGAGTTTAGTTACATCCAGTTTGCCTTGAATAGCCCAGTTGTTAAGGGTTTCTACATCTTCCAGGTTGGTGTCGAAAGTAAATCCGTTCGTATCGATTTTATTATTCACCATGGCATCGAAGATGAAGGTATCATTCGGGCAGGGTGAAAATCCAAGCGTTAAATGCATATTAAAAGTTTTTTGTTGCTAAAGAATAATGCTGTGAGAGCTGTTGCACGGTGCGGGTAAGCTCATCGTTCAGATTTTTTACGGCCTGAGGTATCTGCCATTTACTTTTATCCCTGATTTCCACATAGTTAGATATGCTTCTGAGTTGAATGAAAGGGATATTTTCCTTCAGGCAGGCATAGTGAAATGCGGCGCCTTCCATGCTTTCGACTTCTGGCTGGTATTTGGCTTCGAGTCGGGCGATGGTAGGGGCGCTACCGCTGACCAGATTGACGGAGATGCCGTTGGCGAGGGGAAGTTGTTGTTGCAGTGGCCATGATCTGAAGTTATTTACGAGGCTGATGCCAGTAAATGGGTGCTGAGATGCTTGCCAGAGTTGTATATCAAATAAATCTTTAAACTGATCATTGTCTTCCGCGCCGAGGTCAGCGAGGTGTTCTTTTTCTATGGCTACAACGGTGCCCAGGGGCCAGTCGTGGCGGAAAGTGCCTCCAATCCCGGCTTGTATTGCGATGTGCGGGGTATGTACGGCGAGGTATTTTCCGAGGCTATAAGCTGTATGCATCATCCCGATTCCGGCGATGAGCACATCAATTTCAATATCAGATAATCGGTATTTATGATTTGAAACTTGTTGGCTATTATGTTCCAGGAAGTGGATAAAGGGTTGTATTTCCAGACTGGTAGCCGCTGTAACCAATATTTTCATAGGATAAAAGTACATCAAAAATGGATGTCGGAAGTGTAAAACAATAGCAAGAAAAACGGGAAATTGGATACACTCGGAGAATAGTGGTAAATTTGCGCAAAATTTATTTGCAATAATGATCTATTTAACGCGAGTAGAGAACTTTAATGCAGCGCATAAGTTGTCTAACCCGAACTGGAGTGCAGAAAAAAACGAAGAGGTTTTTGGAAAATGCGCTAATGCAAACTGGCATGGGCATAACTATGAACTGCATGTTACTATAAAAGGTAATCCTGATCCTGAGACAGGATTTGTATTTAATGCCAAAACATTAGGTGTAATTATCAGGGATGCTATCATTGAGAAGATAGATCACCGAAATCTGAACATGGACGTGGATTTTATGGCTGGTAAATTTACTTCTGCCGAGAACCTGGCTATTGCTATCTGGGACCAGCTGGCACAGCATCTTCCATCAGAAGTACAACTCCATTGTATTAAGCTGTATGAAACGCCACGTATATATGTGGAGTATTACGGTGGAAAATAATACGAAATACCTGATAATCGCATACCCCAAGGCTTAGGCTGGTTATTTTCGAATTAAAATAAATAAGGATGGCGTATAATAAGATTGAAAGTTACGACGAGAAGATCACCGCAGATCTTATGGCGAATTACAAACAATGCCTGGAATTATTGGGAGAGGACTCGGAGAGAGAAGGCTTGGTAAAAACGCCGGAACGTATGGCTAAGGCTATGCAATTCCTTACTCAGGGCTATCAGCTGGACGCAAAGGCTATCCTGAACGGTGCTAAGTTTACAGAGGCTTACAGTGAAATGGTTATTGTGAAAGATATAGAGTTGTACTCTATGTGTGAGCATCATATGCTGCCATTTTTCGGGAAAGCGCATGTGGCATATATCCCTAACGGTTATATTACCGGGTTAAGTAAGCTGGCCCGTGTGGTAGATGTATTTGCGCGCAGGCTGCAGGTGCAGGAGCGCCTTACCCACCAGATTCTGGACGCTATCCAGGAAACGTTGGAACCACAAGGTGTAGCCGTTGTAATCGAAGCACAGCATATGTGTATGATGATGCGCGGTGTACAAAAACAGAATTCCATCACGACTACCTCCGCATTCAGCGGTCAGTTTGCTGATGGTACTACCCGTGCCGAATTCCTCAAACTTATTGGCAGATAGACCAATAGTCTGTCTTTAGCACCTGAATTATTAAATGAACGCCATCCCGGCGTTCATTTAATTTTTATGACAACCTGTTTTTCCCTTTATTTGCAATCTGTTTGAAAGGAAATAGATAGAGAATTCTATTAGTTGTATTAAAAATTAATAGATTGTATATTTGAAATATTTTTTATTTGATATTAATAAAATAATATAACCAAAATGAAGCATGCTTACATATTCCCCGGACAAGGTTCTCAGTTTCCGGGTATGGGCAAAAACCTGTACGACACCAATGCCAAAGCGAAAGAACTGTTCGAGAAAGCGAATGAAATCTTAGGTTTCCGCATTTCTGATATCATGTTTTCCGGAACTGAAGCAGACCTGAAACAAACGAAAGTAACCCAGCCGGCAGTATTTCTGCATGCTGTAATTGCATTCCTTTGCACTGAGCATGGCCAGCCGGACATGGTTGCGGGTCACTCTCTGGGCGAATTCTCTGCATTGGTAGCTAACGGTGCCCTTTCTTTCGAAGAGGCGCTGAAACTGGTGGCTATCCGTGCCAACGCTATGCAGAAAGCCTGCGAATTGCAGCCTTCTACTATGGCCGCGGTACTGGCTCTGGACGACGCTAAAGTGGAAGAGATCTGTGCTGAAGTAACTGCTGAAACAGGTGAAGTAGTTGTAGCTGCTAACTATAACTGCCCTGGTCAGTTGGTAATTTCCGGTACGGTTAAAGCTGTTGAAGTTGCCTGCGAGCGTATGAAAGCTGCTGGTGCAAAAAGAGCGCTGGTACTGCCTGTAGGTGGTGCATTCCACTCTCCGCTGATGGCTCCTGCCAAAGAAGAGCTGAAAGCTGCTATTGAAACAACTACTTTCAACACACCTATCTGCCCTGTTTACCAGAACGTAGTAGCTGCTGCTGTTACAGAACCAGCACAGATCAAGCAAAACCTGATCGATCAGCTGACAGGTGCCGTAAGATGGACACAATCCGTTCAGGCGATGGTGGCTGATGGTGCAGGCGAATTCACCGAAGTAGGCCCTGGTAAGGTATTACAAGGACTGGTACAGAAGATTTATAAAGAGGCGGTTGTAAACGGTATTGAAAATAAATAATGCAGATCTGCGGGAACGCAGTAGAAGGCATCAAAACAAAAAAAAACGGTAGCAATGCTACCGTTTTTTTTTGTTCTACCTCAGATGACGGTAGTGTTTCGTTTTATAAGTAGCCTATATATCGGCGACCATTTCGTATTGTGATAAATAATTGATCATACCTGACTTTTCAAAGAAACGGCTGATTTCCGGGGATTCATCATCAATATTAAGTACAGTGATGGTATTGCTTTTCAACGCATCTACCACATGCTGTAACAACGCGCTGCCTATTCCCTGCCGTCTGTAAGCCGGATCAACAGCTATGTTTCGTATACGCCTGCTATGCTTATTGATGCTGATATATCCTACCGTTTTCTCATCTTTCCTAGCTTCCCAGGTGATGGTACTGCTTTCCCGCTTAATACATTGCGGGCGATTACTCCAGGAAGGTTCCATATCCATGAAACCAGCCAGCAACAACCAATCTGGGGAAGGATTACGCTCAATGTTTATTGCAGGTAAACTCCGGGTAATATTTACATCTCCTTTATAACAATGTATTAAACGGTTTTTCCTAAACCCACTACCTTCATAAGCCTTTATAGCAGGTATATTGGTGCTGATTACCTCCAGGATAATCTGCATAATACCTTGCTGCCGATAGATAGGGATAAACGTTTCATACATCTGTTTTACCAGATGCTGGCCTCTGTAGGCAGGTATAACGCCAGTGCCTCCATTATAGAGTATGGCGGGGTTTTCGAGGTTATCTACGCCGTGCAGAATGATCGCACACAATTCGGGGCCATTGAATGCACCGATAGAAAAATTACGCTGCAGATTTTCCGCAGTCATTTTTTCCTCGAGCATACTAGGCGTGAGATGCATAGGCACAATATAATCGCTGAAAGCTAGGTTAAATGTATCAGCGATTTTTTCCGTTGATTCCTTACGAAGATCGTGGAAGTCTTGGAGCAATGTCATGATGAATAATAGATATGGTCAATATTAGTAATCAATATCCACATACAGCACCAGAATTTTATGAGCGGAAAAATTATTTCATTTCTATGCTCACATTAATCCATTCCGGATCAAATTTAGCCTGGAATTTTTTATAGAAATTAATCGCTGGCTCATTCCATTCCAGTACCTGGAAAGTGATGCCAGAGAATTGTTTTGCCTTTGCTTCCAGGATTAATTGTTCAAACAGCAGTTGCCCGATTTTACGTCCTCTCCACTTTTCAGTTACGATGATATCTTCCAGGTAGAGGCGTGAACCTTTCCAGGTCGAATATCGGACATAGTATAGTGCAAATCCAGTAATAAATTCGTTACCATCTTCTATTACTGTTGCAACAAATGCTTTCCATACAGGGTTGCTGCCAAAACCAGTTTCTTCAAAATGAGAAAGCGTTACGGTGACTTCTTGCGATGCGTTTTCGTATGCCGCTAGTTCCTTTATTAACTCCAGTAGTCGTGGACAATCTTCTTTTCGTGCAACCCTTACCGTAATATTTTCCATGTGTATTTCCGTTATAATAAATCAGCAAATTGTATGTGGAGTGTTGGCCTCCCATATTTTCAAACTGCACTGTGATTGCATTACTTCGTTGGAGGAGATGTATTTTAACAGGCCTTTTGCTCCTACTGCAAAATAATCAAAATTTGTGGTATCTGCCTGATATCCCCACCAGCAATGCTTATAGTAGGTATGGAGGCGTACAGTAACGGCCCCCATTAATATTTAGTAAATTTCGTAGTACGAAATTGCTAAACAATAATTTATTTTGTTGGGATTTTCGGAAGATAACAAAAAGGTTAACATGAAAGAGATACTCCAGAAGTACACCACTTATAACCATTGGGCTAATAACCACATTAGCACCGTATTGCAGAAACTGACAGACGAACAGGCCAAACAAGAGCTGGGGGGTAGTTTTGGCAATATGCGGGCAACTGTGGCACATGTATGGGATGCGGAATCGGTGTGGCTACAGCGTTTGCAGCTGGTAGAAAAGCCGGTGAAGCCGGGAGAGACCTTTGATGGTAGCTTTGCTGATATCTGCGTGCACTGGGTAAAGACTTCCGTTAAGCTGGAAGAATGGGTAAAAGCTGCATCCCTGGCAAGACTTGGGCATGTGGTGGCATTTACCCGTCAAAAGAACGATCATTATAAGATGCAGGTAGAGGATATACTGATGCATGCCTGTAACCACAGCAGCTTTCATCGGGGCCAGATGGTAAATATGCTGAGGCAGCTGGGCGTTACAAAGATCCCAAGTCTGGACTTCAGTATATTTAGTACCAGGAAATAGCCGGATTTTAATATTCATTGTATTATTTTTACATATTCTTGATCAGACAAACAACCACTTTATGAACGCGGCTTCTTTTTATTCGCAGGCACCAAGGCATTTAGTAGCAGTAGATTGCATCATCTTCGGATTTGATGAAGGGAAACTGAAACTATTGGTGATCAAGCGTAAAGTGGCGCCTATGGCTGGAGAGTGGTCGTTGGTAGGTGGGTTTGTACAGGAAGACGAGAGTACAGATGATGCAGCAGGCAGGGTGCTGAAGATGACCACCGGATTGGATGACATTTATATGGACCAACTGCAGTGCTATGGCGATGTATCCCGTGATACCGGTGCAAGGGTTATATCTGTGGCATATTATGCGCTGATAAGGATTAAGGATCATGATAAGCCACTAGCACAGGAGCATGGAGCACATTGGCTGGAGCTAGAGCATATGCCAGACCTGATATTTGATCACAAGAAGATGATTGAAGATGCACTGGTGAAATTGAGAGACAATGCACAGTTTCACCCGATAGGTTTTGAGCTGCTGCCAGAGAAGTTCACCCTCTCACAATTAAGAAGTTTATACGAAGAAATTTACGGTCGCACTTTAGATAAACGCAATTTCCGTAAGAAGATATTATCATTGGATGTCATGGAAAAACTGGAAGAGAAAGACAAGACTTCTTCCAAAAAAGGTGCGCATCTTTACAGGTTTGATCCTGATAAATATGAGCAATTGAAGCGTAAAGGATTGGTGTTTGAGATTTGATGCGTTGTTCATTCTGTTCATTTTTCTTTCTCCCTGTTCATTTTCTACGAACAGTAATGTTGCATCATTTTTAGCGGTATTTTGACTATTTTCAGTTATGCAATTACATGTGCATGATTCGATTTTATCCATATCTCAGGCGTTTTTCGTTACTGTTTATTTTGTTATTCTTGCTGAACAGGCTTTGTGCGCAGCAGCAAATAATATCAGACCTAAAAACAGAATTAAAAACCGCCAAGGACAGTATAGCTTACGTTGATATTTTAAACAGGCTGACTTCAATATATCAGGCGGGCCAGCTGGACAGTTGTGGTGTGTATGCGGACGAAGCTGTGAAAGTGGCCTCCAGGCAGCATTACACAGCCGGGCTTACAGTGGCATTACGTAACATGGGCAGTTACTATGCGTTTAAACCTAACCGTTATCTTTCCTATCTTTTTTACAACGAAAGTTTACTTTCCGCAAGGGAATCAGGTGACTCGGCCAGCGTAGTCCTCAACCTGATGAACATTGCTATTTACCAGAATTACCTCGGCTACAAAGCTGCTGGCATGGCTATGCTGGATACTGCCATGGCTAAATGCCGGACGCTGAAAAACGACTCTCTTTATGGGCTGCTGCTGGCAAATTACTACGTGCTTCATGCTGCAGATACCAGTGCTGCCATAAAAAAAGCATCCTCCGAAGCGCTACATCAGGCCGCTGTTACAGCCATGCGATACAATAGCCAGCGAGAAATTTTTTATACCAGGCTATTGGAAGCAAATGAATTGATCCAACAGGGGAAATTGAAGGAAAGCATGGCGATGCTGCAAGACGTAGTTGAAAATGCCGGTGATCATGAACTGAATTATCTGGGTTTATACGGCGCCATCCAGTTGGCGGAGTATAAGTCTGCACTACAGCAACCCGACAGTATGATTTATTTCCGTAAAGGACTGGATTATGCTATAAAGGGCGGTTACCTGGGACTGATGAAAGCAACCGTGATGAAGTTGTATGACCACAGTGAAAAAGCCGGGGATCACGCTGCAGCCAACTACTATACCGGATTACTGGTACATATTTTAAACCAGGAAGAAGAAGTGAAAACCTCCGGGACCAGTATATTCCTGGACATTGCTGCCAATGATCGTTTGTTGGATTCCATGAAACTTCAGCACATGTATCAACGTAGCCTGCTCGAAAAGAAGAGTACTGAAACCATTTACTGGCGCTATCTTTCTATCTTTCTGCTAGTAGTTTTGTTACTGTTGTCATCCTTGCTCTTACATCTCTTCCAGGCTTATCGCATGAGTCGTAATAATGCGAGGAGACTAGCTTTCCTGCAAAAAGAGCTGAATGCAAGAACAGAGCAACTGAAAATTAACGATGATTTTAAAAATAAGCTGATATCCTTGATAGCACATGATTTCAGAAGTCCACTAAATAATATTATCAGTATCAGCAGTTTTGTGGAAGAAGATACTATCTCACTGGAAGATGCCACGGGTATGATTGTGAAGGTAGATGCCAGAGCAAAAAATACTTTACAGGTTTTTGATGGGATACTTCGTTGGATGCATACACAACTTTCGGGTTTTACCTATCAGCCAGAACCTTTTGTGGTGAAGGATTTGATAGCAACCACTGTGGAGACGTTGCAGCCAATCCTGGCAGAGAAAAATCTGCAGGTGATCATCTCGCCAGAAGCTACAACTGCAGTGCTGGCAGATTATGAAATGTTGCAGTTTGTAAACAGAAACCTGTTGCACAATGCGACTAAATTTTCCGAGAAGAATCAATCAATAACAGTGACGGTTACACGTAATGATACGATGGTAACAGTAGCATTTTCGGATGAAGGTGCGGGAATAGATCCTGCGGTACTGCCAGGATTATTTTCTGCGGCTCAAACGATGACTGCGAAAGGACGTAAAGGTAAAGGGGCTGGAATCGCGTTGATCATCTGCAAGGATTTTATTGAAAAAATGAATGGTGAAATATGGGCTGAAAATAACCCGGTTAAAGGAGCTACTTTTTGTTATAGTTTACCAGCGGCTAAAAGAGAAGCATGATAAGGCGAATCGTATATATCATATTGTTGATGACAAGTTGTTGTTTAAGCAGCAGCCTGGAGACATATGCCTATGATACGCCTGCTGATTCTTTATATCGTCGGTTGCAACATTACAATTATGCCGGAGATGAGCAGGATGCTGCTGCTGTCAGGCAGGCAATATATGCCTTGGCAAAGCATGATAATTCTAAACTGGACAGCATCGATTATCTGGAATTTTTGTTGAAAGCCAGAGCAGGACAGGCCTTGGCGATGAAAAACAAATTGCAGCAGGAAAAGATACAGGAGAAAGTTCAGGAGAAAAAGAATACGCAGTTGCTGACTGCAGGATTGATAATCGTAGCGGTGTTGCTATTGGCATTGTTATTAAGCCGTTATTATAATTTCCGGCTGGCCCGTCGTCAGGAAAAGGAGCTGGCAAAAGGTTATGCGGCTATTTCAGAAAAAAATGCGGAGTTAAAGGCTACAGACGAGTTTAAGAATAAGCTGATATCTATTATCGCCAATGATTTTAGGGAACCCTTATTGCATATTACTACTGTGGCTGCGGAGTTGCGGAGTGGGGAGATGAGTAAGGACGAAATGCTGGCATCCATGCGTCAGATAGGAGCTTCGTCGCAAAAGACCCTGGAGGTATTTGATAACGTATTGAGATGGATTAAGCTGCAGTTGTCAGGTTATGAATATTCACCGGTGAGTTGCTGGTTGCAAGAGCAGGTGCAGGCGGCCATGATAGGACTGGAAGCGAGTGTGAGCGAGCATCATTTATCGGTGGTGGACCGTATTCCCGACGAAATGGTGATAGAGGCAGATATGGAGATTTTGCAATTTATCCTGCGGCATATGTTACTGGCAGCGGTGCGTCATTCGGTGCCGGATAGTTTACTGATACTGGATGCATGGCCAGACGAGGAACAGGTGCGTACATCACTGGCGATAGATGCAGGTGCAAATGCAGTAGATGTATCAGAAGGTATTTTTGCATGGCAAAGAGATACCTATGCCCTTGGGATGGCAGTAAGTCGCGATTTTGCTATAAGAATGGGTGGAGATATTGTGGTAGAAGTAAGTGCTGACAGATATCTCACCATTTCGCTGATATTAAAACAGGGAAGGGGTACAATTGTACCCCTTATATCCTGAGATCAAACATTTTCCGGTAAAACCGAATTAAATTTTATCCCCGTCGTAAGCCCATTTGATATAGGAGGAGCCCCAGGTGAAGCCACCACCAAATGCTGCCAGGATGAGGTTATCACCTTTTTTCAGTTGTTTTTCGTAGTCCCAGAGGCAGAGCGGAATAGTACCTGCGGTAGTATTTCCGTAGCGTTGGATGTTCATCATTACTTTTTCTTCTGGTAAGTTGATGTACGTAGAAGTAGCATTGATGATACGCATATTAGCCTGGTGAGGAACGAGCCATGCGATATTGTCGGCAGTGAGGTTGTTACGTTTCATAACATCGCCAGCTGCTTCGGCCATATTGGACACGGCATATTTGAATACCATTTTACCTTCCTGGTACACATAGTGTTCGCGGTTGGTAACGGTTTCGATGGAAGCGGGTTTTACAGAGCCACCAGCCTTCATGTGGAGGTATTCACGGCCATGACCATCACTTTTCAGGATGCTATCGATCAGGCCATAACCTTCTGTATTTGGTTCCAGCAGTACGCCACCAGCGCCATCACCGAAGATGATGCAGGTAGTTCTGTCGGTATAGTCAATGATAGAGCTCATTTTATCTGCGCCGATGACCATTACTTTTTGGTAACGACCACTTTCGATGAAGCGTGCGCCAGTATCGAGTGCATAGAGGAATCCAGAACATGCGGCGCTGATGTCGAAGCCAAAAGCGTTTACGGCACCAATTTTATCCGTCACAACGTTGGCAGTAGCCGGGAAGGTCATGTCCGGAGTAACTGTGGCCACAATCAGCAAATCGATATCGGCAGGAGTGATGCCTCTCTTTTTGCAGATTTCGAGTGCTACAGGCACGCACAAGTCTGAAGTACCTTTACCTTCTCCTTTCAGAATCCTTCTTTCGGAGATACCGGTACGTGTTAATATCCACTCATCAGTTGTATCGACTAATTTCTCTAGCTCCTTATTCGAAAGAACATAGTCGGGAACATAGCCACCCACCGCTGTAATTGCGGCCGTAATTTTATTCATATGAACTAAATATGTGTTTAAATCGAGGCGTAAAAATACGACATAAACGAATATTTCCTAAAAAAGTCGCATATGAGGCCTTCCAAAGCATTTGACAATACGTTAAAAGTTAGCATCTTTGCCGGTATTAGGGGAAATCAGAAATATTATTTTTTCCCTAAGTTTCATTAACTTACTGAACCTTTACCTTGTATGATCGCTTATTTGAATGGAAAACTGGCTTATAAATCTCCTGCGCTTGTGCACCTTGATGTGAATGGAGTTGGTTATGAAGTCCAGATAAGTTTGAATACATATTCCCGTATTCAGGGACTGGAGTCCTGCAAATTATTAACTTATCTGCATATTAAGGAAGATGCCCATACCCTGTATGGCTTCTTTGAAGAATCGGAGCGAAGCCTGTTTTTATTGTTAATTAGTGTGTCGGGTATTGGCGCGAGCACCGCCAGGATGATGTTATCTTCTCTTCAACCGGAGGATATTACCCGAGCAATTATGATGGAAAATGACAAAATGCTCGAAAGCGTAAAGGGTATAGGAGCCAAAACAGCCAAACGGGTTATCCTGGAACTCAAGGATAAAGTGAAAAAAGGGAAAGACAATCCTATACATTTATCTCAGCCTGCAGACAATACTATTCAAGAAGATGCGTTAAATGCACTGGTAACTTTAGGAATTGCCAAAAACATGGCGGAATCGGCAATCACGAGAGTTATGAAAAATGAACCACTATTGCAAAATCTCGAAGAGTTGATAAAGAAGGCTCTGAAGAGTTTATAATTTACGTTACCTCTATAAAAACCTATTTTTCTTGGCAAATAAGAAGTACTTTGGTGTATTTGCAGTAATAGGAATTGTATCTTTTATCATTGTTGACACTGCCGCCAGGGACCGTTCAGGGAGAATGTATTTGTCCGCAGATGTAAACGAACACCAGGTGCCGGCAGCGGATTCCTCTCCTGCCCAAGCAGCCCCGGATACAACCAATAAGAAAGATACCTTGAAATATCCCTTGCAGGACAGACGTGGTCCCAGTATGACTGATCCATCGTCCCGTAATGCTATGGACCTTAAAGATCCTGCGAATATCAACAAAACAGTTGACTATGACCCTGTTACGAAACAGTATACTGTTACCGAAAAAATCGGTAACCAATACTATCGTAACCCTACCTATATGAGCTACGACGAATTCTGGAAAATGCAGTCGGCTCAAAGTGAAAAAGATTACTGGCAAAAACGCGCAAGTACCCTCGGTTCCCTCAACCAGAAAGGTTCAGGACCAACCATGATCCAGGGAAATAACCTCTTCGACAGGATATTTGGCGGCAGTAAAGTTGATATCAAACCTCAAGGAAGCCTTGACCTGACATTCGGCTATCAAGGCCAGAATATCAAAAACCCGGTTCTCGTTGAACAAGCCCGCAAAAACGGAGGATTTAACTTCGATATGGGTATCAATATGAACGTTACCGGTAAAATCGGAGACAAACTCAAAATCATCACTAACTATAATACCCAATCGGCATTTGATTATGAAAATCAGATCAAACTCGAATACACAGGGTATGCTGATGAAATTATCAAAAAGATAGAAGCAGGTAACGTAAGCTTCCCCCTTCGCAGCTCACTCATCTCAGGGGTGCAGTCGCTCTTCGGGGTAAAAACACAACTACAATTCGGACGTCTGACTGTAACCAGTGTTTTATCTAACCAAAAATCTCAAAAACAAAACCTCCAGTTGAAAGGAGGTACCATGGTCCAGGACTATAACCTCCGGGCAGACGAATATGAAGACAACAGGCACTTCCTGTTGTCGCAGTTTTTTAAGGATACTTTTAATTATGCCATGCAAAAACTGCCTATCATTCAGTCGCTCGTGAATATCACCCGCCTGGAAGTTTGGGTAACCAATAAAACCGGGGCCACCACACAGACACGTGATATCGTCGGTTTGATGGACCTTGCGGAGTATAAGCCATACAATAACACTATCTCGGTACTAACGGCCTCGCACCTACCGGATAATGGTGTCAATGACCTCTACCCGCGGTTGATCAGCAATTCTGCCAACAGGGCCACGGGAACGGTCGTCGGGCAGTTGCTATCGCTAGGCATACAGCCCGTCTCGGAATACGAAAAAACATTTGCCCGAAAACTCGATTCTACCGAATATACCTATAATAAACAACTCGGTTTTATCTCCCTAAACCAACAATTACAACCAGACGAAGTCCTTGCAGTAGCTTTCCAATATTCTTACAACGGTAAAACTTATAAAGTAGGGGAATTTTCCCAGGATGTTCCACCGGATCAGAATAACAGCGCCAATCAGCCTGTACTCTTCCTGAAACTCCTGAAAGCTACTTCTGCACGTCCAACGCTACCTATCTGGAGGCTGATGATGAAAAACATCTATAACACCGGTGGTTATGCGCTGAACAAGGAAGACTTCAAAATGGATGTTTATTATAAAGATCCTGGTGCTGAAGGTCGCCCGCCTAGTGATAAAAGATATATCCCTGACGCAAAAGGATCGTACGCCGGCGCACCAATCATTACCATCCTTAACCTCGACCGACTCAACAACCAGCTAGACCCTCAGCCGGATGGTGTGTTCGACTACGTAGAAGGATATACGATCAATTCCATGAATGGGCGCATCATGTTCCCTATGCTGGAACCCTTCAATGGTGGCCTGAAACCAGCCTTTGGTGGCGATGCAACACTGGAAAAACAATACCTCTTTGGCGTACTTTACGACTCCATCAAAGTAGTGGCACAACAGTTCCCGCAACTTAATCGTTACGTGATCAGAGGTTCCTATAAATCAGCAAGTTCATCGGAGATAAGCCTCGCACCTAACATCCCGCCAGGATCCGTAACAGTAACCGCTGGCGGACAAATGCTCCGTGAAAACGTTGACTATATTATCGATTATAACCTGGGCCGACTGAAAATCATCAACAGCGGCGTACTCAGTTCTGGTGTTCCTATCAACGTGCAGTATGAAAATAACTCACTGTTTGGACAACAGGTGCGTAACTACTTCGGTACACGACTCGATTACCTGGTGAATGATAAACTGAGCTTCGGTGGTACACTCGTGCGTATGAGTGAAAGACCTTACTATCAGAAAGTAAACTACGGCGACGACCCTATTAAAAATACCATGGTAGGCTTTGACGTAAATTATAATTCTCAATGGAAAGGGCTGACCAAATTCTTGAACAAACTGCCGAACTTCAATAGTACGGCACCTTCCAGCATCCTTTTCACAGGTGAGGTAGCGAGATTGTTCCCTGGCCATAATAAATTGATCAACGCAGCAGGCAGCAAACAAGGTACTGCCTATATCGATGATTTTGAAGGGGTGAAAAGCGACTATGATCTGAAATTCCCTGCCACCAACTGGGCGCTTGCATCTACACCAAAAGGTGCTACCAATGCAAGCGGTCAGGTAATGTTCCCGGAAGCAGAATTAAATAATGTCCTCGATTATGGTAAAAACAGGTCTAAACTGTCCTGGTATATCATCGAACCAACATTACAGATTCCAAATTCTCCCAACCTGCCTGCAGGTATAGATAAGAACGAACAATCTGACTCGCGTGTACGTCTGGTTTATCAAAATGAGGTGTTTCCGAATAAGTCTACAGACTTTGGTCAGGCCCAGTTAAGTACCCTTGATCTGGCCTATTATCCGAAAGATCGCGGTCCGTATAACTTTACCAGTAGTCCGTTATCCATCGACAGAAACGGTAAACTAAATAATCCACAGAGTAGATGGGCTGGTATCATGCGCGCCATTGATAACAGTGATTTTGAAACTTCCAACATCGAATATATTGAGTTCTGGATTCAGGACCCATTTGCTACATCTACCAACCCTGCCGGTGGTCAGCTGTACTTAAACCTGGGTAACGTTTCTGAGGATATCCTGAAAGATGGTAAGAAGTTCTTCGAAAACGGTTTGCCTAATCCTGCAGAAACTGCGAAACTGGATTCATCTAACTGGGGCCGTATTCCTAAGTTCCAGCAACAGATTACACAGGCATTCGATAACGATCCTGCTATCCGTGCATTCCAGGATGTTGGGTATGATGGTTTACAATCTGCAGATGAACAGCTGTTCTTTAAAAAATACCTGGACTCCATCGATATGAACTTCGGTGCGAGTTCTCCACTGGGTTTAGCAGCACATGCCGATCCATCTAATGATAACTATAAACACTACCGTGATTATAGTAATACGGGTATCCTTGGTCGTTATAAAAACTATAGCAATCCTGAAGGCAACTCACCTGCTTCTTCTGGAAATTCTACTTATTCTTCTGCCGCTACCAACATCCCTGAGTCGGAAGATTTGAATAGAGATAATACACTCAACGAAACAGAAGAGTACTTCCAGTACCGTATCGACCTGAAACCCAATAGCATGGTGATTGGTCAGAACTTTCTGGTAGACAAGGTTGCTGCACAGGTAAAACTGCAGAATGGTAATCAAATTACCGAAAACTGGTATCAGTTTAAAGTACCTATCAATCAGTTTACCAGCAAAGTAGGTTCTATCCCTGACTTTAAGTCTATCCGCTTTATGCGTATGTTCCTGACTGGTTGGGCTGATTCTGTGGTACTGCGTTTCGGTAAACTGGCGCTGGTACGTAGCCAGTGGCGTAAATATGACTATGAACTGAAACCTGGTGATCCTGTTCCTTTAGACAATAGCACCGCCTTTAACCAGTCTGCCGTAAATATTGAAGAGAACTCCAGCCGCCAACCGATTAACTACGTGTTACCGGAAGGAGTGGTTCGTCAGAATACTATATCCACCAATAATACCACGCTGCAATTGAATGAGCAGTCATTGTCGTTGCAGGTTTGTAACCTGAAAGATGGTGATACCAGGGCTGTATACAAAACGCTGAATATGGACTTACGTCAGTATAAGCGTTTGCAGATGTACATCCACGCGGAGGCTGCTGGAAATACGCAATTGAAAAATGGAGACATACAGGCTGTAATCCGTGTAGGTAGCGACTTTGTAAGCAACTACTACGAGTATCGTATACCCTTGACCGTTACAGATCCAAATGCGACGGGTGGTCGTACCGATCCAAAACTAATCTGGCCGGATGCAAATAATCTGGACCTCCTGATGAGCGAATGGACTAAGTTGAAACAACAACGTAATATGTGTGACTCTTGTAGTCCGCTGTTACCGTTCCCACTGAACCCTACGCCTGATGCACAAGGTAATTATCTGACTGTTGTGGGTAACCCTAGTTTGGGTGATGCGCGTACTATGATGATCGGTGTACTCAATCCTAAAAATGATGGTATGACCAAGTGTGCGGAAGTATGGCTGGATGAATTACGCCTGGCCGACTTCGACGAGAAGGGTGGTTATGCTGCGTTAGGCCGCATGGATATTCAACTCGCGGATCTGGGTACGATCTCGGTTTCCGGAAATATGCACACTGCCGGATTCGGAAATATTGACCAGCGAGTCAATGAACGATTCAGAGATAACTTCTTACAATATGATGCTGCTGCTAACCTCGATCTTGGCAAGCTGCTACCGAAACGGGCAGCCATGTCCATACCAGTGTATGCAGGTTATTCACAGTCGGCAAGTAATCCTGAATATGATCCTTATGATCTGGATATTAAGCTGAAAGATAAACTCGACCTGGCACGTAACAAACGAGAGCGGGATTCCATCCGTAAAAATGCACAGGACTTTACCTCTATCACAAGTCTGAACTTTACGAACGTACGTAAGCTGAATACCAAGAAAGGGAAGCATCATCTGTGGGATGTGGAAAACTTCGATGTAAGCTATTCCTTCTCTCAGATCAACAACCATAACCCGCTTATCCAGAGTAATGTGCTTACTAAGCATCGTGGTGGCCTTGGTTATAATTTTACCGGAGATCCGCATTATGTAGAGCCGTTTAAGCGACTGTTTAAAACTAAATCGCATTGGCTGGATTTGATCAAGGATTTCAACTTCAACTATATGCCTAGCATCCTGAGTTTCCGTGTGGATATCTCCAGGCAGTTTGGAGCTACCCGAGTGCGTAACGTAGGTGGAGATGTGAAATATCAGCTGCCAGAAACGTATAACAAGTACTTTACTTTTGATCGTTACTATACCCTGAAATGGGACCTGACAAGAAGTATCAATGTGGAATTCAACGCGGTTAACCGTGCTCGTATCGATGAACCGGACGGCCGTATCAACACCGCTGAAAAGAAAGATACCATGTGGAATAACTTCTGGAAAGGTGGACGTACCACAACGTATATGCATAATGCCAACATTACATATACTTTACCTACATCTAAGTTCCCAGCCCTCAACTGGACGAAAGTGGCGCTCAACTATGGTACTGAATACCACTGGAACGGCGCTTCCATGCTGGCATTGTACCTAGGTAATGCTATTGAGAACTCCTACAATAAAACAATTAACGCAGAATTCAACTTCGCTGATTTATATAATAAATCTAAATTCCTGCGAGCTATTAATAGCAGACCAAGAAATAATAATAACAATAACCAGAAGCCTGGCAGTAAAGATCCAAAAGATCCTAAAGCCGGAAATAATAATACCCAGAACAACACAGATGAAATATCTCCATTTGTAAAAGGAGCGTTCAAAACCTTGACCATGCTGAAACGTGTGAACTTCAGTTTCAACGAAAACGCTGGTACTATGCTTCCAGGTTACCTGGATAGCACCAAGGTGTTGGGTATGAACTGGGCTTCTATGGCGCCGGGCTTAGGCTTCGTGTTTGGTGCGCAACCTGATAGAGCATGGATGGACAGGTTTGCAAAGAAAGGGCTCATTACCCCTGACCAGCAATTGAATATCCAGTTCCAGCAGCAATACACGCAACGCTGGCAGTTACAGGCGCAACTGGAACCATTCCAGGACCTGCGTATAGACCTTAACATGACGAAATCATTTACCAAAAACCACACAGAACTGTTTAAAGTGGTAGATGATACGTCCGGATTCCAGCACCTGAGTCCTTACGATGCCGGTGGATTTGAGATTACCTATATCGCAGTGAAAACGATGTTTGGACACATCAATACTGCTGACGGTATTTCGGAAACCTTCCGCAACTTCGAGGCTTATCGTAATATTATTTCCAATAGGTTAGGTGCAGAAAATCCATACAACAACCAGTCAGGTATTCCTTATTATGATCCTAAGGATCCAACTTACCGTTACGGCTATACGAGATATGCACAGGATGTATTGATTCCGGCGTTTATGGCGGCCTATACTGGTAAGAGTCCGGAGAGTATAGGATTGTTGAAACAAGGCAATGATAATGTGCGCAGCAATCCATTCAGCAATTATGTACCGAAACCCAACTGGTCGGTTACTTATACAGGTTTGAGTAGATTGGAACCGTTCAAGCACTTCCTGACAAACTTCACGCTGACACATAAATATACCGGAACACTGAGCATGAGTTCTTTCAATACATCGATGTATTATGAAGATCCTCGTTTGGCAGGTTATCCAGCATTCAGAGATACTATCTCCGGAAACTATTATCCGTATTTCCTGGTGCCAAACCTTACCATGACCGAGGCCTTCGTGCCACTGATTGGTATAGATATGACCTTCACGAATACACTGAATGCCCGATTCGAATTCAGGAAATCACGTAGTTTGAGTCTCAGTTTGATCGACTATCAGCTGACAGAGCTCCGTTCTACAGAAATTGTGATTGGTGGAGGCTACCGTATACGTGGTGTAACCTTGCCATTTGCTATCAATAAAAACGGTAACAAAAAACTGCAGAATGATCTGAACATTAGGCTCGACTTAAGTTTCCGTGATGATAAAACAGTGAATAACCGACTGGATGCGGACCTGGTGATCCCGACAAGTGGTCAGAAGGTAATAGGTATCGCGCCATCTATCGATTATGTAGTTAATAATCGTCTGAATTTGCGCTTCTTCTATGACCGAAGGCAAACGATACCAGCGATATCATCTGCATATCCTATCACCAACACGAGAGGAGGTATTACCTTCAGGTTTGTGTTGAGTCAATAGCAATAAATTCTCTGAAATATATGACCGGTCTCTACTTAGTAGAGACCGGTTTTTTTTATGCGTATTGCGTACTTTTATTGCACTTAAAAAACTATATCTTACCGCAAAATTCCCGTTATGAAGAAATTGCTAGTGACCTTTGCCCTTCTATTTTCTATTAGTAAAGCTTTTAGTGATGTTCGTTTACCTTCTTTGCTGGCCAATGATATGGTGCTACAGCAAAAGTCGGAGGTGACTTTGTGGGGCTGGGCTTCGCCCGGCGAAAAAGTATTTGTTACTACCTCCTGGGATAATCACACCGATTCCGTGCAGGCCACAAGTGAAGCTGTTTGGAAGCTGAAAGTAAAAACACCTGCTGCTGGTGGTCCGTATAACATTACATTTCACGGAGCAAACACTATTAAACTGGACAATATATTAATTGGTGAAGTGTGGGTATGTAGTGGTCAGTCGAACATGGAATGGAGCAGTTACCAGAACCTTCCGCAGATGATGGAAGAATTGCCCAATAGTGCCAATGATAATATTCGTTTGTTTAGAGTAGATAGAATAACATCGACTACACCGCAGGATGATGTGCCTGCAAACTGGAAGGTATGTGGGCCTGAGTCGCTGAAAGGTTTCAGCGCAGTGGGTTATTTCTTTGCAAAAAAATTACAGCAACAACTGCATGTGCCAGTAGGCGTCATCAGCGCTGCCTGGGGTGGTACGCCTGCTGAAGTCTGGACACCCGCGCCAGCAGTAGCCTCCAACGCTGATCTGAAAGCCGCGGCGCAAAAGCTGGAGCCTAGTATGTGGTGGACCGTTACGCCAGGCGCGGCTTATAACGCTATGATCTATCCGCTGACGAATTATAATATCGCAGGCGCCATCTGGTACCAGGGCGAGAGCAATACTAAAACCGCGGCTACCTACACACAGTTGCTGGATACTATGATTAGTTCCTGGAGAAATAAATGGAATAAGGATTTTCCGTTTTATCTGGTGCAAATAGCGCCTTATCACTATGAACAGAAAAATATAGGCGCCCTGCTGAGAGAACAGCAAAATAATGCCCTGCAAATCAAAAATACAGGTATGGTGGTGATCACTGATCTGGTAGATAATGTGAAAGACATTCATCCTAAGAATAAGAAAGATGTGGCCGCAAGATTAGCGAATATGGCACTTTCTGAAACTTATCATCAACAGGTAGGAGAAGTATGGAGCCCGATGTACAAGAAAATGGAGGTCAATAAAGATAAAGCAGTATTATATTTCAATAATGCGGCTGAAGGATTCGTTATTCACAATGGAACTAAAGCCAGTGATTTTATGATAGCAGGAGAAGATAAAGATTTTTATCCTGCAGATGTTAAACTAGAGAAAGATAAAATCATTGTTAGTAGTAAACAGGTGAAGGTTCCTGTTGCAGTAAGATTTGGTTTTAGTAATATGGCTACGCCAAATATATTTAGTAAGGAAGGCTTACCAGTAGCTCCGTTCAGAACAGATGACTGGACTGTGGCAACAACGGCGGAGACGGAATAGTTTATCGTAATAATATATATAAAAACAAAAGTTTGTATCGGAAATGGGATATCGGGAAACCGAATAAAATTTCCTTCCGATACATGCTTTTGTTTTTTTTATTTATGCAGATTACGATATATCTTTGCTGCGGTTTGAAATATTTCGTTGTCATATTGGTGTTTGCAGGAATCATACTGGAGAATTGCAGTAAGAGCCTGATCGTAATGCAATACTGGTCTAACCAGGCATTCATTGCACAAAACCTATGTGAAAACAAGAACAGACCCGAGATGCATTGTAATGGTAAATGCCATCTGAGAAAAGAATTAGAGAAAGATACCCAGCAAGAAAAAAATAACAGTGGTAAAGAAAGCTACGAAGTAATGTTTGTAAATGAATTGCAGACATTCATGCAAACACCACCTGTTGCCGCTACTATCAAACATACCATATTCTATAAAGACCCATATCTCCCAACCCCTGTATTTGCTATATTTCACCCGCCTCAGTGGTATAGCTGCTAATTGACATTCCTTATATATTTCCTGATTAACCAATCGTGATTGCCTGCTTGTGCAATCAACTATTTTATTGTACCATATGAGACAATGTTTACTCATCATTGCCTGCATGGCTGCACTGACGTGCCATGCACAGCAGTGGCATGGGCGTATTGCTGATAAGCAAACGCATGAAGCACTGCCCGGGGCTGTTGTTAGTGTCCTGCATAAAACTAAAGGCTGTACTGCTAATGAGCAGGGCCGCTTTGAATTAGATATCGCTGCCGCGGATTCTGTACAGGTTTCCTGTATGGGATATGTCACCAAACAACTTCCTGTTGCTACTATACAGAGCGCCGGAATCATTTACCTGGAGCCGCTCGCAGCTAATCTTAATGAAGTGATTGTATCCTCGTCAAGAGATAAGCAATTGCGTACAGATGCTCCCATTGCTATTAGTACCATTACCCCGCAGGAGTTAGCCGAAACTAAAGCTACTACTTTGGATAAGGTATTAAATAAAGTAAGTGGCGTATACATGGTCGATTTAGGTAATGAACAACATACCATGGCTATCCGCCAGCCTATTGGCTATAAGAGCCTTTTCCTCTATCTGGAAGATGGCATTCCTATCAGAACAGTAGGTGATTTCAATCATAACGCCCTGATAGAAATCAATATGGCGGCGCTGAGAAATATTGAAGTTATCCGTGGCCCTGCATCATCACTATACGGAAGCGAAGCTGTTGGCGGTGCAGTGAATTTTATTACTCAATCGCCTACGCTGGCGCCCACCGCAAAAGTACAGGCGGAGATGAGCAACTGGGGCTATAAACGCACCGATTTCAGTGCCAGCGGTACCAGTGGTAAATGGGGCGCCGTAGTTTCCGGTTATTATGCCAATCAATCCAACGGATACATGGATCATAGCGATTTTCATAAGCTGGGATTGAGTTTTAAAACAGTGTATCAACCAAACACGACTACCCGATGGACAAACGCTGCCACCATAATTAATTATAATACTGACCAGGTAGGCGGCCTCGATAGCGCGCATTTCTACAGTAAGGATTACAGTAATTTTCAGACATTCACCTATCGTGATGTAAAAGCTTTGCGCATAAGAAGTACGCTGGATAAAGATTGGAATGCGATGAACAGTACTTCGTTTACGGCATTTTTCAGACATAGTACCATTGGTCAAAACCCATTTTACGCGATTAAATCTACTTCAGATCCATTAAAAGCAACAGGGCAAATTAATAGTGACGCATTCCATAGTTTCGGTGTTATCATCCAGCATAAAAAGAAATTTGATTGGAAGAACGCCGCGCTGATAGGAGGTTTGAGTGCTGATTATAGTCCAGCTACCTACAATGCAGGCTTTATTAAAATCGATAAAAATGCTGCCGGTTATTATACGAATTATCAAACAACAGATTCTGTATTGACGGATTATAAAGTAGGACTCCTAAATACAGCGGCTTATGCACAGTTTGAAATGTCGCCGATTGAAAACATGCGATTGGTGGCTGCCGTAAGATATGATCGTATGGATTATGATTTTGTCAATCATCTCACTCCATCTGCTTACACAGGCGCACCCAGTGAAAAAAATAATTTTAATGCCTTCACGCCAAAGCTGGGACTGACCTATAACCTGGGCCATAACAGAGGTTTGTATGCTAACTATAGCAGAGGATTTGCACCACCTAACATTTCTGATCTCTACCAGGGTGTGAAGGTCCCTGTATTGCAACAGGCTACTTATAACAACTATGAAGCAGGCGGCTGGTTTGGGTTTAGCCATGATAAAGGTTATGTGGATCTCAGCGTTTACCAGATGAAAGGTACCAATGAAATTGTGAGCGTGCGGCAAGCAGACGGCAGTTATGAAAATAGGAACACTGGCGCTACCACGCATCGTGGGGTGGAATGGAACGTTAAGTATACACCGCTGAAAAGTATCTACATCCGGACCAGTGGTACCTATGCGCTGCATAACTTCGACGCATATACGGAGAATGGTAAAACATATGACGATAATCGCATGAATGGTGCGCCTAAATGGATTACCAATAGTGAAATAACCTGGAAGCCTGCTATCCTACGTGGTTTTAGGTTGGGTGGCGAATGGCAGCACATAGGTAGTTATTATATGGATCCCGCCAACACTGCTACTTATAGCGGTTATGATTTATTTAATCTTCGTGCAGGTTATGGCTACAAAGGATTTGAATGCTGGATTAATTGTATGAATGTAGGAGATAGGCTGTATGCCACCACCGCTGAGAAATCTGCCTATGGAGTTACCTATAGGGTGGGTCCTCGCCAGACATTCAATTTCGGAATTGCCTATACGTTTACCGGTAAAAAATAAAGGGATGATAAAATGGTATTTATCAGGTATGATATTGCTGTTGATGGCTTGTGAAAATCAGCATAAAAAAGAAAGTCAACAGTTATCTCATGCTGGTGCGGATGCTTCCTGTCCTTATATTACAAGTGATCAAAAAGGACATACAGTAATTAGCTGGGTGGAGAAAGATAGTTTAGGAGATGGTGGCAAGATGTTTTTTTCGGTATCTAACGATAATGAATATACGTTTTCTGAACCGGTAGCTATTCCAACCACGGCCGGTGTTTTCCCGCATGATGAAAACTTGCCTAAGCTGCTTTTCAAACAGGATGGAACAGTGATCGCATTGTTTGGTGTGGAGCAGCATGATGCCAGGAACAAGTATGCCGGCAAGGTAATGTATACGCAGTCATTGGATGGCGGTAAATCCTGGCAACCAGCGGTGGCCCTGGTGACAGATACTGCTGGTTATGATCAGCGCTATTTTGATTTAGCTTTGATGCCTAATGGAGAAGCGGCGGCCATATGGCTTGATAACAGAAAAAATACTAACGCAGAAGGATCTACGTTGTATTTCGCTACAACAGAAGGAAAGAGTGGTTTTCAGGGCGCAAAGCCTGTCGTAGAAACTGTTTGTCAATGTTGCCGGACGAAGTTATATGTAGATAAATCTTCCAACAAGGTACATATTGTATATCGGGATATAATCAATGATTCTATCCGTGATATGGTGCACCAGGTTTCTGAGGATGGGGGGAAAACATTCTCTGCACCGGTTCGTATCAGTGCCGACAACTGGGTCGTGAATGGATGTCCACATACCGGACCGACATTGGCTGCCAACGCCAAAGGCTTACATTTCGCCTGGTTTACCATGGGGCATGGAAAAGGTGTATTCTATTGCAACTCCTCAGATAACGGGAATACCTATACGCAGAAGGAATCGCTGAGTGATGTGGCTATGGCTAAGCATCCTCAGTTGATTTGCACAGATAATGGTGATATATACATAGCCTGGGACGAACCTGTCAAAGTGGGAGATGATTATAACAGTAGGATAGGCATGGTGAGGAAATCTCCCGAAGGAAAAACTATTGCTGATACCAAGCTAACGGCTGATAGTAGCTATGCTAACTTTCCAGTGTTAGGAACCCTTAATAATGATGTGCTGGTGGCTTATAAGCAAAGGCAGGGCAATCATGGGGCTGTCATGTATAAGTTGCTGTAAACAAAAAGGGCTGTCGCTACTGAGTAGAGACAGCCCTTCTTAATAGTTTGTCGTACAACGATAACTCAGCTGTAGCCAAAAGAAAAACCTTTTTGTCCAGCCCAGTCCTTTCTGGTTACCCATCGGCCGTAATTGCCTTTCTGGGAATTACCAAAATAGAAGCGCCATTGATCTTTCCATCTTGGATAGTACAGGCGCAGCAAGTACATAGTTAGAAATGTAAGCATAGGGATATGGTTTTCACAATAAATAAAGGATAGTCAAGTTTAGGCACGGGTTCTTACAGTTTCTACAACAAATAACACGGCAGAAATTATAAGATATTTCAAATATAGAATTTCATACTAAATCGTTATATGACACTTATGTGTTAATTTTTATCTATGTAATAAGCATTTGCCTGTTGAAGTGGTGTTAACACCAGGTCATTGATACAGACATGTGCAGGAAGTGTAGAACAATAGAACACTACATCTGCCACATCCTGGGCGCTTAAAGGAATGAAGCCATTATATACGGCTTTGGCTTTGTCTTCATCACCTTTGAAGCGAACAAGGGAGAATTCCGTTTCAGCGGCGCCAGGATGTATAGCTGTCACCTTGATACGATAAGGTAACAAATCAATGCGCATACCCTGTGAAATAGCGTCTACAGCGGCTTTGGTTGCACAGTACACATTGCCTTTGGCATATACATGCTTAGCAGCAGTAGAGCCGATATTGATAATATGGCCTTTGGTGCGGGAACGCATCCATGGCATTACTACCCTGGAAACATACAGCAAGCCTTTGATATTGGTGTCTATCATGTTGTTCCAGTCTTCCACACTACCTTCATCGATAGTGCTTAAACCGGCGGCCAGCCCCGCATTATTGACCAGGATATCTACTGCTTTCCATTCTTCCGGGATATTCCCCAGCGCTTCAAACACTTGTTTTTCATCTCTTACATCGAACTGGAGTGGCAATACATTGGTGCCGTATTCCTGTGCAAGCTGCGTTTGTAATTCTTCCAGTCTTTCTTTTCTGCGACCAGTGATAATAACATCATAACCTTTTGATGCGAACGTGATAGCGCAGGCCTTACCAAACCCGGCTGTGGCGCCTGTAACAAGTACAATACCCATGAGGAATAAATTTTAAGATAAGAGGATACAAAAGTAATGCAAAATATACAGCATCACCGGATGAGAGTGACGGTTCCTTTCTGTTGTATATTTTTTCCGTTTACATCGGTGGCATCAAGTATCCAGATGTAGGTGTCCATGGGCGCCGGTTGTCCGCCAATAGTGCCATCCCAGCCCGTTTTGAAATCTGTGCTGGCATATAGTTCCTGTCCCCAGCGATTATAGATTCTGAAGTATTTATAGGAGATCATTCCCACCGGAATAAACCGGAATCTGTCATTGACCCCATCACCATTAGGAGAGAAGGCATTAGGGACATAAATATCAGGGCCGGTATAGAACTTTACACTCACGGAATCGTAACCAATGCAGCCCTGTGCATTAGATACCTGTAAGTGGTAAGTAGTATCAGTATTGGAGTTCAGCATTGGATTAGCGATGTTAGGGTCGCTGAGGCCATAGGCAGGTGTCCATTTATAGAATTCCCCACCGCTACCCTGCATGGTAAAAGGTTTGCCTTTCATCAAAATGGTATCATTGCCAGCAAATGGATTTACGGCATATATCTGTATGTTTTTGGTAATGGAGCCTTCGCACTGTGTGGAAGTGCTAAGGTCAAGAGTTACGGAGTACACCGATGCCATAGGAAAAGTATACGTCATTACCCCTAATGTTTGCGCGGGGAATTTAATGGTGTCTATCGTCCATTTACGACTGGTGATATCACCATAATGATAACTGGAGAGATCCTCAAATTTTACCTGATCTCCCTTGCAGAAACCTGTATTGCTGAAATCCACTTTAAGCCCCGGATAATTCCGTACTTCTGCTGTGACGCTGTCCGTGCAGGCCAGACTTGGGTTAACGATCATCTTCACTTTAAAAACACCCGTATCTGGAAATGTATGATCAAATACTGTTTTGCTGGTAGTAAGTGTATCGGTACCATCTCCAAAATTCCAGTAATAGGTAGATGTAAAACCTGCATTACTGCTGTTAGACATTGGAATAGTGAAACTTGCATCTTCAGAACAATTCCTCAGTAAAGAAGGTATACTGGCGGTGATTCTGGTGGTACAATCAAAGATAGTCATCAGGATATCCTTACTGTGAGTGCCCAGAAATTTTTTCGTTACTCTGTCATATTCGTTTACACATACCGTTACTACATATTTTCCGGGCCTGTCTGGTGTACAGGTAATCATCCCCTGATTATCGATGGATATTGCAGGATTGCCTCCCATAGGGTTGCTGCCTGAATAGGGAGGAATATAATGAACGGTGGTATTGTAGGGCGGTGGTGTGTTTTCGTTACGTTCACTGGTGCCAGAACCATCTGTGAGGGCGCTGCACAGGCTATAGGTAAGACTATCGCCATCAGGATCAAAAGCAGCATAACTCACTTTAAACGGCATGGCATTACAGATTACGATGGCAGTATCTTTATTGAAATAAGCGCTGTTGTTGTTAGGCCTGGTTTCTGAGCCAGGAATAACAGTATAGTAGGTAGAACCTTCATGTTCTGAATCGTAAATATTGGCGAGCTTTTCTCCACGGCAGCAGCGTTGGGAAGAAACATAATATCCACCAACAGCAGGAGGTAATTCGATGGTTGCTTCGTAGAAAGCTACTTCCAGGTGCTGCGCCTGTGGCGCCAGACAAGGATTCTTTAAGGTGTCAATCAGTGGCTTGACGGAGGTGATGTATAGATATACGGAGTTGAGTATACGTGTGCCATTGGCAGAATATACATTCGCCACGGAAGGATTTTCGAACTGGTCAATACAACCTTGTCTATCGCCACACGTGAAATCTGCGTCGCGGTATAGTTTGAGTGTAATCTGATAACGGTAGCGGAGGTTATCTGCACTCATGCCTATCGTCTTATAATATATTTCGCCACCAATGATGTGGTAAGCAGCTGCATCGAGGTATAACAAACAGCAGCCAAGTACCAAATAAATGACTCTCTTCATATGGGGGGTACTGCTCTATTAATTTAACACTTAATAGGCAGTTCCGGTTCATTTGAATGTCATTATCGTACTAGCGTTACCGTTCCTTTTTGGCTGATAGTATTTTGATTAATATCTACTCCTTCTACGATCCAGACATAGGTGCCGATGCCTGCAGGGTTACCATTGACGGTACCATCCCAGCCCTTCATATATTCTGTAGATGAATACATTAGCTTACCCCATCGATCGTATACACGGAAATAATTCATCTTCACGATGCCAACGGGCAGCGGTCGGAAAATGTCATTTAGTCCATCGCCGTTGGGTGAGAAAGCATTAGGTATATAAATATCTGGTCCTGCGATGAATCTTACTAAAATATCATCGGTACCACTGCAACCTTCCTGCGTATAGGCGGTGACGATATACCGGATATCCTTATTATTGGTAGTAGTGGGGTCTGAGATACGAATATTATTTAATCCGGTAGGAGGTGCCCAGGTATATCTTACCCCTCCGGTGGCATGCAGCTGGAATGGATGCCCCAGCATGATGATGGTATCATTACCTGCGAAAGCCCTTACTGGCGGCACTACCGCCACATTTGCCGTAGCCGTAACCGGCTTAGGACATCCTAGTGTATCTGTTACCGTTACTGTGAAAAGCGTTGTATCTACCGGCTTTGCCCAGGTTATAGCCGCTCTGGGGCTATCTACATAAAAACTTGGCGACCATCTGTAATAAGCACCACCACTGGCTCTCAGCAATACTTTGGAACCGCTGCAAATACTGGTGTCGGGCGCAGCGCTTACCTGTGGTGGATCTACGATCTTAAAGGAAACAGTATCTTTAGTGTAGCACTTACCTAATTCGGCCAGCAGCTCATATTTGCGTGCTGGTGGGGGCGGAGTGATAGTTATAGCTAAATTTTTTCCTACCACCGTATTATTATTCAAATCACGCCAGGTGAAATCATAAGGCCCATCAGACGTGCCATATAGCGTTATTTGATCACCAGTACATAGGCTACTGTCCTTCATCGTTTTCACCATCAGTGTATCTATTCTGTCGATAAAAACAGCTTTGGTATTGGTACACTGTTGCATGTCAGTAAAGGTGACCGTATAGGTGGTGTCTTTCTGCGGAAAGACTATAGGATTCGCTGTATTGGGAAATAGAATTTTATAATTGCTAGGCATCCAGGAATACGTGCCCTGAGAAGTACTGGTAGCCCATAGTTTCAGCGAGTCTTTCGCACATAGCAAAGTATCGGAAGTAGCAAATATTGGTGGCTTGTCGTATACTGAAACATTCACCGTATCAAATTGCTCACATCCGTTGGAAGTACGTGCAAATAAGATGACCTGATAGTTGCCGGGTGTTTTATATTGAAACGTTGGGTTGGCACCGTTAGCTGTATCTGCCGCCACGCCTGTTCCGAAATTCCATTTGTAATAAGCCACCGTGCCCATATCCAGCGTACTTCTGTCATTGAATTTCACGGGCCGTTGAATACAGCTGCCATCTGTGGAGAAGGCTGCATTGAACCTCGGATAAACGTATACTTTGGCAATAGCACTGTCGCCACAATTGCTGGCTTTATCTACCCATAACTTGGCGGTGTATAAGCCTGGAGCTGCATAAGTATGTGGCAGCGGACTTTGATCTGTGGTGGTAAACAAAGGCGTACCATCACCGAAGTCCCAGGTATAAGGCTTCCCGAGCGTACTTGAATTCAGGAAAGTGACAGTATAACTTCTGCAATCTGCATATTTATCAGGCATAGATGCTACCACTTGTTTCACACAGGTAGTTACATTGACGTGGAAATCCTTTCTCAGTGTACCTATCAGTACACCGTTCCGATATTCGTTTACACATACAGTTACTACATATTTGCCCGGATTGGGTGCAGTACCGGAGATAATACCTGTGTTGGGATCAATTTTCACATCTGGCCCTAAAGGTGCTGCGCCGGTATATGGCGATACATATTGTACGAAGTCATATGGAGGAGCCACGGCAGGATCAGGAATGCCGGTGCGTCCGTCGGTGGTAGAACCACCTTTGTAGGCATCGCAGAACTGGTAATGGAGTTCATCGCCATCAGGATCGGAAGCAGAGAAATCGTAAGTAAAAGGTTTATTGGCACATACCAGTGTGGCTTCTTCTTTATTGAAGACAGGACTGGAGTTGCCGGGGATACCGTTGTTGGTGCCTGGTAACTCTGTGAAATAGGTGGCGCCGGTGCCGTAGTTATTAGCCTGCCCTGGAATAGGATCGGATACGATGTTTACCATGAAGTTATCGCGGCAACAGCTCTGGAAGGCTACCACATATCCTTTCGTATTAATGGGAACGGTTATATCCGTTTCAAAAGAGGCTACCTGGAAGCATACTGGAGGAGGATTTACGATGCACGGGTCTACTTGTCCAAGATTCTTCTCCTGGAAGTCGCTACGGGTAACCGTGTATTTGCCATATTGCTGATTATCGTCTTTGTTATAAGCCGTGAGGTAAACGGTGGTGGGCATCTCAGCGATATTACTACCATGGTCGCATATACGATATAATCGCATGGTTACATGATAAGTATAATCTCCATTGGCTTCTCTTCGTACGAATTTGTAGTAGACTTGTCCTCCTATTATATGCTTTGCATGCACGGCGAGCGTGCTGCACATCACGCATATGAGGATGAACAGGAGTTTTTTCACAACAAGAAAAAATTTGTCCGGCTTTAAAGTGGGTTAAAGCTGGCAGAATGAAACAAATTGGTTCAGTAAAAAATTACTGGCCTCAATTTTTTCCCACATGCCTATATGGCCTACTTCTTCGAAGATGTATACACTGGTGGTTTTAGGGAGTAACACCTGCTGTAAAACGGTAGCAGGAGGTACCAGCATATCATCTTTCCCCATCACAAATAACATGGGTGCAGTCATTGAAGACAATAATCCGGTAAGATCGGGTCTGTTGATCATTGCATTGGTGTATGCGATCATGGATTCGGCTGGACATTTGGCGCACATGTTAACGCCTGCTTCTATTAATTTTGGTTGACTATTTCTTGTAACCGGGCTAAACAGATTAGGGATAGTTTGCCTGGTAAAAAGCTCAACGCCATGTTGCTCAACAAATGCAACAGACTTCCTACGCGTCTCTTTCTTTTCTTCTGTGTCTGCCGCAGCTGTAGAATGAAAAAGTCCAAGTCCTTTAATCACTTCAGGATGGTTATTCAGCAATGCCATTGCAACATAACCTCCCATGGAGTGACCGATAATTACCGCTTCTTTTATATTTTCTGCTAACAGTATCGAATATACGTAATCTGCCATGGCAGAAATGGTAAGCCCCTCTGTCAGTTTTGATTTACCTGTTCCTGGTAAATCGGGTATGATGAGGCGAAAATTAGTGCTGAGTGCGTCCCTTTGATTATCCCAAACGCTGCTGTTTTCCAAGAAACCATGTATTAAAACTATCGCCGGGCCTTGTCCTACATCCTGGTAGGCTCCATTACTACTATTGGTTGTTTTCCACATTTGTTCCTGGGATGAATCTTGAAAAGATAGCATGTACCAGCAACAAGATACAAAATATTATTGCTCCCCGCGAAATCAGATCTCCATTTTTTACATAGAACGTAATATCATGTCTGGATGTTACATCTCCGTTTATAACTGCTTCTTTCCAATAGGGTTGCGGTTGATAGATATTCCCCGAAGGATCAATGATAGCTGAAGTGCCTGTATTGGCACTGCGTGCGATCCATTTCCTGGTTTCTATAGCGCGTATCCTTGCATATTGCAGGTGTTGGCGATGGCCTTCTGTATTGCCCCACCAGCCATCATTGGTAATGATAACCAATAGGTTTGCATTGTCTCTGCAGTGACGTGCCACATAATTGCTAAAAACAGATTCATAGCAGATCGTAGGGAATACATTAATATTCGCTGTAGGGTTGGTCAGCATTTCCACGCCTGGTGTACGCCCATAACTTCCGGTTATACCGCCCATATCCAGCGCCAGATGCTGCAAGAAGCCTACATATCTCACATAAGGGATCAGCTCCACACCAGGTACCAGCTCATATTTATGATATACCTGAATTGCAGTTGATGTATCTATTTGTAAAGCACTGTTGAAAGCATCCCAGCGACTACCATCGCTGCTTGTTCTGGCACTTTCCGGTGCTTCTTCATTGGCATTGTATTGCTTGGTTGTTACAGCACCACTAATCACCTTCGCTTTAGGGAATTTACGAAGGAAGTCTTTGATAGCCAGTATTTCCGGGCGATAGTTTAATTCTCTTTCATCCGCTCCCTGTGGGAATAATGCGGTTTCCGGCCAAACGATATAACGGGTATTGCTATCCGTTTTTTCTGCACTTAGCCGGATAAATTTCTCTACCTGCTCCATGCTGCTTCCTTCCTCAAACTTTTCATCATAGGGGTCGATGTTGGGCTGCACTACTACCACTCCTATTTTTTCGGCAGGATTATCAGGTATTGGTTTTATAAATTGGGAGATGATTATCGGGAAGATGATCATCAACAGTGGTTTCCAGCTAAGCCTGGTTAGGATTTCCTTCCAGGAATAATCGTATATGCGTGCACGTTTCCATGCATTGTATACGAGAATATTACTGATCAGTACCCATAGTGTACCGCCGCTGGCACCTGTAAACTCATACCACTGTATCCATCCTGGGTGCGTAGCAAAAGCATTGCCCAATACCAGCCATGGCCAGCTGAGTTCCCAGGTTTGGTGTATGTATTCGAACGTTAACCAGTATACGATCAGTGCAAACCAGGAAGCAATTTCCGGCAGCCTGCGACGGCTACTCTTATACAGCATCCATGGAATGGTCATTAAAAACGCATTGAAGCTGTTTGCAAATACGCCGCTCGCAGGAACGGGTGTATTGCCCACCCACCAAGTACTGCCTACATTCCATACCAGGAATGCCAGGAAAATCAGACCGAAGTAAGCGCCTCTGTGCCTGATCTTCTCTGTTATATAAAATAAAGGAGTCAGGGCTACGAATATCAATGGCGTAAATGGCATGGTAGGCCATGAAAGCCAAAGTATTATTCCAGTGATTATGCTTAGTAATATGCTGCGAAGCTTCATTGTTTATTAAAATAGACGGCAACGAAGATAAGTGCGTATTGCCGTAAAACAAAAAGACAGGATACGCAAAAATCATCTCCCGCCAGCCTTCTATACTCAATCTATTTAACTGTAACTTTTTCTGTATCCGGGCGTCTTGGAATCATAACAGAAAAATAAAAAACCTTATGGAAACATCTCTTACTACTATTAGCACCCTTCAGGACGTAAAAGTCAATATAAAAATAAAACTCGCCGGCATGTGGATAGTTGTCATGTTCTGTTATATCTATGGCGATATTTTCTCTTTGTTTGTGCCTTCCCGTCTTAAAGGCCTGCTGGCTGGAGAATCAGGGGTAGGGGCCACCACGCCTGGCAAATTGGTGATGTTTACAACGGTAGTGCTGATTCCGGCATTGATGGTACTATTATCGTTATTGTTGAAAGCATCTGTTAATAAATGGCTGAATATCGTGGTAGGGGCTCTTTATACAGGTATTATGATATTGACGGTGCTTTCGTCTTTGGCCCCATGGTGGGTTTTCTACACCATATTAGGTGTGGTGGAAATCCTGCTGACGATTACTATTATTATCACGGCTTTCCGATGGCCGAAGGCATAATTAAAAAGCCCGTCTTTACTAAGTAGAGACGGGCTTCATCATGCTTTATCTTTTTAACTGATAGCGGTAAATATTATCTGCTATAGTTAGGTGCTTCTTTAGTGATTACCACATCGTGCGGGTGGTTTTCCTTGACAGTAGCAGCGGTGATTTTCACAAACTGTGCGTTCTGTAAGGTTTTTACGTCTTTAGAACCAGTAAGGCCCATACCTGCGCGTAAGCCACCAACGAATTGTTGGATTACTTCAGAGAGGTAACCTTTATATGGTACACGACCTACGATACCTTCTGGTACCAGTTTTTTGATATCATCTTCATCCTGGAAGTAACGATCTTTACTACCTTCCTGCATGGCTTCAATAGAACCCATACCACGGTAAGATTTGAATTTACGTCCTTCGTAGATGATGGTTTCTCCAGGACTTTCTTCCACACCTGCGAAGATGGAACCAGCCATGATACAGGAAGCACCTGCAGCAATAGCTTTCACCATATCACCAGTATAACGGATACCACCATCAGCGATTACAGGAATACCTTGTTTTTTCAGTGCTTCAGCAGCGTCCATTACAGCAGAGAGCTGAGGAAAACCAGCACCAGTTACGATACGTGTAGTACAGATAGAACCTGGGCCTACACCTACTTTCACCGCATCTGCGCCAGCAGCAGCGAGTGCGAGTGCGCCTTCTGCAGTGGCTACGTTACCAGCGATTACCTGTAATTTAGGGAATGCTTTTTTCAGTTTCTTCAAGGTGTTGATAACTGCAATGGAGTGACCATGTGAGCTATCCAGACAAACTACGTCTACACCTACATTGATCAGTGCCTGTGCGCGGTCCAGTACATCAGGAGTGATGCCCAGTGCGGCGCCTACCAGCAAACGACCAAATTCGTCTTTTACTGCATTAGGATAGCTCGTTAGCTGGAGGATATCACGGTAAGTGATCAGGCCAACCAGTCTGCCTTGCTTGTTCACTACAGGCAGTTTTTCAATCTTATATTGTTGGAGGATTTTTTCAGCTTTCTTCAGATCTGTTCCTTCAGGAGCGGTGATCAGCTTTTCGCTGGTCATTACTTCTTTTACCAGACGTTTTTTGTTCTTCTCGAAACGCAGGTCTCTGTTGGTTAAGATACCCACCAGTTTATTGGAGTCGTCTACGATAGGAATACCACCGATGCCGTTTTCTTTCATGAGTCTTAAAGCTTCACCAATGGTAGCATCGGCTTTTAAGGTAACAGGGTCCATAATCAGACCGCTTTCGCTACGCTTAACACGACGCACCATTTCGGCTTGTCTTTCAATACTCATGTTTTTGTGGAGAATACCAATACCACCCTCTCTAGCCAGGGCTATAGCCAGATTGGCTTCAGTAACAGTATCCATAGCGGCAGATACCATCGGTAAATTGAGCCGTATGTTTTTTGTTAATTGCGTAGAGATATTTACATCTTTCGGATGAGTTTCAGAGTAAGCCGGAACGAGGAGTACATCATCAAATGTCAGTCCGTCAGCTACAAATTTGGGTTTAGATTTTCCCGCAGGCATGATGCAACTATTTGTCAGTTAAAAAATAATTGCACGCAAATCTACGCCTATTTGCGCAATAAATAAAATTTCAACGTTAATCATCTGTGAATAAACTATATCATGACTATCAGCTGACAGGTTCATATAGCTGCCCGGGGAGGCATTTAATAAGGCATTGCATTTCGAGGCTGAATACGGCCGCCGCCACCTGGCTGCCGCTAAGTCGGCTGTGAATATATAATTCTTCCAGATGTAGCCTTGATTTGCCCTCAAAGAGGGCCATGATTTTTTGCTCTTCTGCTGACAAATTCGTGAATAATGAGGGTTGTAATACACGCATGCCTTTATTCACTGGTTTATTCCAGCCCATCGTTTCCAGTATGTCGGCGGCTGAAGTTGCCAACATGGCCTTGTTTTGCTGGATGAGGTTGTTACAGCCGGCAGCATGCCATTCGTTGATACGTCCTGGAACACTGAATACATCACGGTTATAACCATTGGCCAGGTCCGCGGTGATGAGCGAACCTCCTTTGATACCACTTTCTATCACAACGGTAGCATCACATAAACCTGCCACTATGCGGTTTCTACGCGGGAAATTCTGTTTATCTGGCAAGGTACCGCAACGATAATCTGTCAGTAATCCGCCACTACGAACCATTTCACGGGCTGTTTCCTGATGCACGGCAGGGTACAACCTATCCAGGCCATGAGCTAAAACGCCTATGGTAGCCTGTTCTGAGGCGAGTGCCGTCCTATGTGCAATAATATCTATACCATAGGCCAGACCACTCACAATAGTAGCGCCGGCAGCACAGAGGTCTTTTACTATCTGCCCGCAAACCTGCATCCCATAAGGAGATGGCTGCCTGGTGCCTATCACATTCACCATCCGGGAAGCATTTAAATCTGCATTGCCTTTATAATATAATAGTACCGGGGCATCATAACAGTGTTTCAATCGGGAAGGATAGGCGTTATCCATTATCCATAGCGGATCTATGCCATAATCTTGCATAAAGCTGATCTCTTTTTCAATACCTGCAAAATCCCTGAATTGCTTGATAGCATTAGCTTTTATGCTGCCTATATGCGCGGCTTTTTCTAATTGGAAAGAGCGTGCCTGAAAGATAGCGGCCGCACTGTCGAAATACTCCAGGAGCTTGCGGATACTTACATCGCCGAGCATAGGCACCTGGGTTAATGCAATCCTGTACATTAATTCATCGGGCATAACAAACAATTTGTCTTATTAAATTACAATTTATCAATGGTAATTATTTCTTCTCCAGGTGATTTATTTTTGCAGCATTAAACAGATATATATTATGAAGATGACAAGGATCTGGGGTGTATTGCTGTTGGCCGGTATGGCAGCGTGTAAGTCTGTTCAGCCTGCCGCAACCCCTGTAGCGCAAAGTACTAAACTGATTCCTCATGGCGCAGGATGGGCAGCACTTTGGCAGCAACAATCAGGGGAGTATAAGGCTTTATGTCTGCAGGCATATCAGCTGGCCGCTTTAAGATTAGACCAGTACCTGGCACAGAAAGGCGCTAAGCCCCTGGCCGTAGTAACGGATATTGATGAAACAGTACTGGACAACAGCCCGTATTCTGTTCATCAGGCGTTGAACGACCGTGGATATGACGAGAAAAGCTGGAGCGAATGGACAGCTAAAGCTGCTGCTGATACCGTGCCTGGAGCCCCTAACTTCTTCAAATATGCAGCCTCCAAAGGCGTACAGGTGTTTTATATTACCAACCGTAGTGAGTCGGAACGCGCTGCCACGCTGAAAAATCTCCAACGTTATAATTTTCCTTTTGCTGATGATCAGCACCTGATGCTGAAAACAACGACTTCTGGTAAGGAAGGCCGTCGCCAGCAAGTATTACAACAGTTTGATATCGTAATGCTGTTTGGAGATAATCTGAGCGATTTTTCTAACATCTTCGATAAAAAACCTTATCAGGAAAGAAATGCAGCTGCGCTGAAATCAGCTCCTGAATATGGTTCCAGATTCATCGTATTACCAAATCCAATGTATGGCGACTGGGAAGGCGCTATCTATAATTTCCAATACAAACTCACAGATCACCAGAAAGATTCTATCATGCAATCCGTGTTGAAGAATTATTAAGATCGATTCGAATTATATTGAAGTGTCCCCAAAATATTGCTGGCTACTTACCTCCAGCAATATTTTTGGGACACTTTTTTGCTTCGTGTATGCTTATGTGTTTGATAATACGAAGGTTATATGTTTTTAGGTAGATGATTAAGCATACATCGATATTTTTTCATAATTTTTTTGGATTAAAGGGTGTCCATAGTGAGCGGGAAAAACGTCTTTAGGCAGGACAGTGAACTTTTGGGTGGACAAAGTGCTGCAAAATGTTGGTTATTGCAGTATTTTTCTAATTTTTTAGTAGAATTTTAAAAAACACTGTCTTATCTTGGCTTTTTATTTAGTGTTTGTACAGGATAAATGAACAATCGTATTGTCAACCAGAATAGAGGAAAAAGAGTTATTGCATCAGGCTGCTGAAGGAAACAGGGAGGCATATGGTAGCTTATATGCCCGTTATTACGATTCCCTATATCATTCCCTTTCTTTTCTGGTAAAATCAGAAACCGAGGCAGAAGAATTAATTCAGGATGCTTTTGTGAAGGCTTGGATCAGTCGTGAAACACTGATGCTGGTCCGGTCTTTTGGTGACTATATCTTCACGGTTGCCAAAAATCTCCGTATTGATAAACTAAGGAGCCGGAATACCCGGGCAACTGCAGAACTTACCTATCAGGAACACCGGCCGGAATCTGAACCGCTTTCGGATGATATCTACCTATATAAACAATACTATGAAACTGCCTGGGCTGCAGTACAACAGCTCCACGGAAAGAAAAAATCTATATTCCTGCTTCGCACGCAAGAAGGACTCACACTCCAGGAAATTGCCCAACGGGAAGGCATCAGCAGATCTGCCGTAAAAAAACACCTGTATACTGCACTGGAACAAATGAAAACCGCACTGGTAAAGAACGGTGAGTGGTTCTCATTGATATTGCTCTATTGTTGGAATTCCATCTCCTAAAATATTTTTTTGAAAAAGGTGTCCACTATCTTTTTCAGTTACGTCTATTGATTGATAACTTATGAATAAGCAAGAAGTAATTGTACTGCTCAGGAAATATGATGCTGGCACCATCACTGAGCAGGAGCGCCTTTCCTGGGAAAAATGGTGTAACGACACCTCTCTTGAAGCATTTAATGAAATGCTGCATGAGGCTTTCCCTGAACGCACCTTTGCAAAAGGACAATTACTTGATCATAGGCAGGCGGCGATAGAAGCGCTGTTAGATGCTGCTGAACGAAGAGAAGAAGTGCCTGTGATGCCGATTAGCCGTTGGCGTTGGGCTGCAGCTGCAGCAGTGATATTGGTAGCCGGTGCAACATGGTGGTACAATAGTCCGAAACCTACAGTGGTTATCGACAACTTCCAGGCAGCGGCAAAAATCCAACCTGGCCGCCAGGGCGCCATGCTTACGCTGGCAAATGGTCAACAGGTTTTGCTCGATAGTCTTGGCAACGGTGTCATCACCGCCCAGCAAGGAACTAACCTGCTTATGGACTCCGGCAAACTGAAATATGATGTACTGAAAAATGAAAACAGTAGTATAGCCTGGAACACCATTACAACACCAAGGTCCAGGCAGTTTACCCTGGTATTGCCTGACGGCTCTGTACTATGGATGAACGCAGCCAGCTCTGTGAGATTTCCGGTGAGCTTTGTTGGCAATGAAAGACGTATAGAGGTAAGCGGCGAAGTATACCTGGAAGTAGCACAACAAGCCAATCGTCCATTCTTTGTTTCGCTTCCCAACCAAACAACTGTAGCGGTATTAGGTACCAGCTTTAACATTAGTGCTTACAACGACGATAAAAATATAACAGCCACCCTGTTGACAGGCTCCATAAATGTAGCAGCGGCAGGCGATAAGATAACACTGAAACCCGGGCAACAGGCCCTGGTCAACGAAAATGGCAACCAGGTATCAATTAATACAAGTCCAGACCTTTCCAAAGTAATGGCCTGGAAAAACCGACTATTCAATTTCGAAGGTGCCAATATTAAAGATGTAATGAAGCAACTGTCCAGATGGTATGATATCGAAGTAGTATATGAAGGAACACCTCCTAATATAGACTTCGGTGGCAAATTAAGCATGGATATGAGTCTTGACGGAGTACTACATGCGTTGAAAGACGCAGAAGTCCATTTTAAAATCGACGGACGCCAACTAACTATTTTGCCATAGCCAATGACAAGTTTATTGCTAGGAACTTATGAGATTGTATAACTGAAATTTAAATCAAAGAGACAGTAAAACAGAAAGTAACATCTAACTAAGTATTAACATAACTGGTAAACGTTGAGCAATGCCACCGGATTTGTCCGGTATGGGAATGTCTTGCCTTTGCCCTTGAACCAACCAACTTGGAACAAAAAGCCGGAAGAGAACTTCGACCCTCGCTTCCGGCATAAGTTCCGATTGGAAAATCGTCGTATACAACAACATTTAAAAATCAAAACCCAACCAAAATTATGCAAAAATCTGCAAACCGTTCTACGGTTATGTGGCCGGGATTACTGCGCTGGCTACGCCAGAACGGCGCTTTAAAACATTACTTGTTGGTTATGAAGCTAACCGCTTTAATAATGTGCTTTTCGCTGATGCATGTATATGCGAGTTCTTATTCTCAATCAGTGACGTTTTCTGCCAAAGGAGCAGGGTTAAAGGTTGTATTCTCTGAAATAGAGAAACAGACCGGGTATGTAGTTTTCTACAATAAAGCATTGCTGGAAAATACAGGTACGGTCACTGTTCGTGCCAATAATACGCCATTAAGGTCTTTCCTGGATGAAGTGTTTGCAGATCAACCATTGAACTACAGAATTGATGGAAATAATATTGTATTGATCCGTAAAGCCAATACTGCTGAAAATAACGTACCAGCTGTGTGGACAGTAGGCATGCCTATTGTCATCTCTGGTAAAATTGCAGATGCTTCCGGTAATTTACTGCCTGGTGCAACAGTATACGTAAAAGGACACAAAGAACGCTTTGCCGTAGCCGATGTAAAAGGTAATTACTCCCTCAAATGTTTTGAAGGTGATGTATTGGTATTCTCCTATATCGGTTATAAAGTATACGAAGTAACCGCCAAAACAACTGCTACCATAAATATTTCTTTACAAGATGATCAAAAGAACATCAAAGACGTGGTAATCACGGGTATGATGGTACGAAAAAAAGAAAGCTTCACTGGCGCTACTGCGAGCTTTACCGGCGAACAGCTGAAAATGGTGAGCAACCAGGATATCGTTTCCAGTCTCAAACTCCTGGACCCTTCTTTTGTTCAGATCGAAAATAACCTCGCTGGTTCCAACCCTAACGTATTGCCTACCATTGAGCTGCGTGGACAAACCAGTATTACGTCCAGCGCACTCCGTGACCAGTTCTCTACTGATCCTAACCAGCCGCTTTTCATCCTGAATGGTTTTGAAACAAATTTACAAACCATCGTAGATCTCGATATCAACCTCATTGCTTCTGTTACCATCCTGAAAGATGCTGCCTCTACTGCTATCTATGGTTCCAGAGCTTCTAATGGTGTAATCGTAGTAGAAACAAAAAAACCAGTTCCTGGAAAACTGCGCGTGAGCTACACCGCTGACCTTCGTGCCGAACTGCCAGACCTCTCCTCCTATAACATGATGAATGCAAGTGAGAAACTGCAATTCGAGAAACTGGCCGGCGCTTACAAAGAAACTTCCAGCAACCCGCAATATCAGGTATACCTCGATACTATCTATAATGCACACCTGAAAAACGTATTACGTGGCGTAAACACTTATTGGTTAAATAAACCTTTACAAACAGGTTTAACGCAACGTCATGCGGTAAATGCTTCTGGTGGCGATAACACCCTGCAATATGAAGTAGGCTTCAACTATCGTAGCAACTCCGCTACCATGATCGGTTCTAAACATAACGACTGGGGTGTTACACTGAACTTATTCTATAATACTGATCGCGTTAGAATCGGTAATATGGCATATATCAGTGGTAATAATCTGGCAAATTCTCCTTATGGTAGCTTCTCCAACTGGGCAAATGCAAATCCATATTATGAAGTGCCAGTAGATAAATCACAACCCTACCTGGAACAAATCAGAACGGGTTATTCACCTATGAACAGAGATATCGTAAACCCTTACTACAACGCTGGTTTAGGAAGTTATGATAAAGGTAACGGCTATACGTTAAATGATAATTTACAGGTGAACATTGATGTAAACAAACATCTGCGTATCCAGGGTAATGGTCAGATCTCAAAAGGAATGAATGAATCGTCTGCATTCGTATCTGCATTGAATACACAGTATCTCACGCAGGCAGATCCTACCTTACGTGGTTCTTATACATTTGCCAGACAAACACCATTCTCCTACAATGCTAACGTAAGTGCTACCTATACACAAATGCTGGCGCAACGTCATTCCTTCACCGCCTATGCCCGCGCAGAAGCTGCTGAAAACAGAAATACTGCCAATGGTTATGTTGCAATAGGTTTCCCTAACATCAGCAACGGTAACCCAGCTTTCGCATACGGCTACCAGCAAAGTGGTGTGCCTAATGCAGCTAACTCAATCACCAGGAGAAACTCTTTCATCGGTTCCGTGAACTATTCTTATGACGGCCGCTACAACGTAGATCTGAACGCCAGCTTCGATGGCTCCACAGCATTCGGTTCTAATAAACGTTACCAACCTTACTATTCTGTGGGTGGTAGCTGGAACCTGCACAGAGAACAATTTATCAAAAACATAGGATGGATAGATAATCTGCGTTTACGCGCTAACGTTGGTCTTACCGGTAACCAAAACTTCGGCAACGTAAGTGAATCTATTTATAAATATTATTCTTCTATCAATGGCTTCGGACAGGGTGTTTACCTGAGCGCATTAGGAGCGCCAGACCTGCAATGGCAAAGCACCCTGCAAACCAGCTTTGGTATCGATGCGGATCTTCTCAAAAACAGAATTAAACTGCAGGTAAATGGATACCAGAAACTGACTGACCCACTGGTAGTAGCCATCACACTGCCTTCTTCTACGGGCTTGAGCGACTATCCATTTAATGCGGGTACCTCTGTAGTTAGAGGATGGGAATTCCAGGCTACTGTTTATCCTATATTCAAGCCTAATGTGGTTTGGTCATTGGGTGTTTCCGGCGCTATGCTGAAACAACACTACGAAAACTTCAATAGTAAACTGGCTGGCTTAAACAAAGAACTGCAATCCAGTAATTCTTTAACCAGATATAAAGATGGTTACAGCTCTTATGATCTGTGGGCGGTTGTTTCACAGGGTATCGATCCTGCAACCGGAAGAGAAGTATTCCTGCGTAAAGATGGGCAGCAAACTTTCGTATATGATCCTACTGACCAGGTAAGAGTGGGTACCACCAATCCTAAAGTACAAGGCGTATTCAACTCTTCTTTAAACTACCACGGATTCCGCGCCAGCGTTTACTTTAGCTACATATATAGTAAAGATCAATTCAATAGTGCGTTATACAGTAAAGTAGAAAACATCACCTACGCACAATTATCCAACAACCAGGATAAGAGAGCTTTATACGATCGTTGGAAACAACCAGGTGATATAGTTCCTTTCAAAGGTATTGCCGATAGCAAGTCTACACCAATGTCTTCCCGATTCATCCAGAATGAGAACTCAATTTCCTTGTCTTCTCTAAACATCGGTTATGAATTCAGAGATAAACCTTGGCTGAGCAAAGCGAGCCTGGCTGCATTGAATCTCAGTGCTTATACCAATGACCTGTTCTATATCTCTACTATTAAAAGAGAAAGAGGAATTGATTATCCGTTTGCGAGGTCTGTATCATTCAGTCTCAGGGCTACATTTAAATAATTCCTAAAAAATTATTAGCATGAAAATTTACGTATATACACTGGCGTTAGCAGCACTTGTGTTTTCTGGCTGTAAGAAATGGATGGATGTTAAGCCGGAAGACAAATTCCTGGAAGAGCAATTGTATTCTTCCAGACAAGGGTTTGAAACAAGTATCAATGGTTTTTACCTGGGCAACACCGATGGTACACTCTATGGCGGCGCACTTACCATGAATACCATGGATATTATGGCCCAGTTATACAGTGCTGGTTTTAACAGTAAGTCTGCGAACTATTTTATGCAGTCCTTCAAGTATGGTGATGATCCATCAAAAGCATTGATAGATCAAATCTGGACTAAGCAATTTGCAAACATCGCAGGCGTTAATAACTTCCTGGCTGCCGTAGATAAATACGGCGCCGTGATGGACTCCTCCAGCCGTCAGCTTTACAGAGGAGAGGCGCTCGGTCTCCGTGCCTTCTATTACCTGGACCTGGTACGTATGTTTACCCCTTCCTATACACAAGATTCAACAGTACAGCTGATGCCTTATTACACCAAGGCATCTAACGATATTTCTCCTTTTTATCCTACCAACCAGGTAATGCAGTTTATTCTGGATGATCTGACAAAAGCAGAAAAATGCTTGCTGGAATCCGATCCTGCTGTACAGCAGGCACGTGTAAGTGCAGCTACTGCATCCATGCTTCGTACTTCCCGTAACTACCGCATGAACTACTATGCAGTAAAAGCACTGAAAGCACGCGCCTATATGTGGATGGGTAATAAACCTGCTGCTTTGGCCGCTGCAAAAGAGATGATCGCAGTGCAGACAAAGTTCCCATGGACTACCACCGAAGATCTGAAAAGTCCTTTCTTCTGTAATAAAGTATTTGCTACTGAAATGATCATGGGTGCTGAATACACTAAACTATTAGATGTCTTCAATAATAATTTCGTTTCTACATTGGATGAAACAGTATTACTGACACCTGAAAGTACCGGCGCATTCATTACACAGACAGTATTTGAAGGCATTTCTGCTGACTACAGATTCCAATACAGCTGGAAAATCGTAGCAAAGCCTTATCCAACTTTTGTAAAATATCAAGATACACAAACTTCAGGCTATGCCTCCAACAGAACGGTGCCTCTAATCCGTATGGGTGAAATGTATCTCATCGCAGCAGAATGTGAGCCAGACCTTAGCACTGCTAAGTCTTACCTGAACCAGATTCGTGTGAACAGGAACTTTGGCGCCTTACCTGATAATGCTACCAGTGTAGACCTGACTACCGCCATTATGAAAGAATACAGAAGAGAATTCATCGGCGAAGGTCAGCTGTTCTTCTTCTATAAAAGAACACAGGCTACTTCTATCATAGCTGGTAATACCAACAAATCTATTTCAATGACTAGTGCGAATTATACATTCCCTATTCCATTATCAGAAACCACTCCAAGATAATTACAGATAAAAACTGCTATTATGAAAAAAGTAATTTTATCTATACTGATATTAACAGGATTATTTGCCTGTAAAAAAGAGAATATCAAATCTTATAATAACGATGAATCTGCGTCCAGCGTTTATTTTCCTATACAGGAAGTAGATTCTACCGGTGATATCTCTTTTTCCTTTGGTTATATAAAATCAAATATTACAGATACTTCCGTTAGAATTCTTATCAGGACTTTAGGTGCTCCTACAGCTTTCGACCGTCCTTATAACCTGAAAATAATGGACACGAGTACTGCTACCAGTGATATGTTCACGATCGCAAATCCAAAACTCGCTATTCCTGCAGGTAAAACAGCAGATACTGTGATCTTGCAATTGCATCGTGTTGCTGCATTACAGAAAAAAAATTATATGATCAACCTGGAACTGCAGCCTAATGAATTTTTTCAAGACAAGTATTTAAGTAATATCCTTACACCTGGTAGTACCAAACCACAACGATATTATACCAAAATGCGTGTAATGATTGATGATATCGCCGGTGCACCAGATTGGTGGCGTCAGGGTAGTACCTATTATTCTTTAGTTAATGGCTACTTCGGCACATTTAGCACTAAAAAATTTCAGTTGATCCTCACGTATTACAACGCTGATCCTGCTGATTTGACAAGAACTAACTGGCCTCAGGTAGATGGAAACCTCTATCGCATCCTGGCATGGGCAAGTGGACTAAAAGCCTACTTTGCCTATATGCAGGCACAAGGTACACCAGTACTGGAAGCAGATGGCACGCCAATGAAGATGGGCGCAAGTGCTAAATAATTTATTCATCACTTACACGGATCATATGTATCGCCATATAAAAATATTTTCTTTCATCGCGATAACAGGTATCGCCTTATTATTTGGTTGTAGAAAAGACCTGGGAAACTATAGCTATCACGCCATCAACAGTGGCGCGATCAGTGGTATCGATTCTAACTATAATGTCAGACAAGGTAGTCAATTGAAAATAATGCCAGTGCTGAATTTTACGATGGAAAAGGATACTGCAAAATATTCCTACGAGTGGTTTACACTGGATGGAAATGCAAATCCTATCATCAGAACTACTGTAGCTAAAACGCTAAACCTGGACTGGACAGTTTCTTTACCGGCAAAGGATGCAGCTTATAAAATGTATTTTACCGTAACCGAAAAAAGTACAGGCCAGAGCTGGAATACTTATACCAACTTGAAGATTTCCACCGACCTCGCCGATGGTTGGGCCATCCTCAATGATGTGAATGGTGTCGCAAGATTAGATTACCTGAACTATTTACCAGCAGTTGATTCTTTCGACTTCTATAAAGATATCCTGGCTTCTCAACAATCCATAGTGTTGAAAGGTAAGCCAGTAAATGTAACTTTCTGGTATAGAAGAAATCCATTTACCCTCGCCTATACGAAAAGCATAGCAGTAAGTACTGATGTGCAGACCACACTTTTTAATACAACCAACAATAAGTTTTCGGATTATGCAGAAATGTCTAAATCCATGTCTGCCTATTATCCGCCTCCATACTATGCAAAAAGCATTCAGACTACCGGTAAAATCGATTACATCGCGTTTATGTACGACAACCTGGGAAATCTGACAATGGAAAACGCTACCAATACGCTTGCTTTTGGTAACCGTATAAACAAGCTATCTGATGCTACATCTTTCAATATCTCCAAATGGATAGTTACTGAAACCCAGCAGGTGCCTAACTATGAACTGATGTACGACACAGATAATAAGCGTTTCATGGAGCACAAAAGCACTAACAGCTATAGCACCATTGCTGCTAACAGTAATGCAGATCCAAATGGTACGCCAATGTTCGACCCTGCGCATATGAACATGGACCTGATGTATATGACCTATACAAATGCTATCGATGGACGTGTATATGCTGTGTTTAAAGATGCTAGTGGCGGCGTTTTCCTCGCCAGAATTAAATGCGGTAACGGCGTTTTCGTTCCTTTATCATTTGATAAAATCTCTGATATAGCCCCTGGAATTGCTAACGCTAGCCAGTTTGCTGTGGATCCTGCTGAAGGTTATCTCTTCTATACCATTGGTTCTAAAGTTTACAGGTATACACCTGATAGAAAAACTAATGTGATGGTAGCTGATTACGGCGACAAAACTATTACACTGCTGAAGTACCAAAGAATTGTATACGGACTGTCCAACACACGTTATAAAACCTATGGTTCCAAACTGATGGTATGCTCTTATAACTCTGCTGCTGCGGCGGGTTCTGGTAAAATGGATCTTTATAACGTTCCTAATCTGGACGCTGATATATCCCTGTATAAATCATACACTGGATTCGATAAAATTATAAGCGTGTCTTATAAAGAATAAAAAATTATCCTACGCTATCCTATACCCATCAACCAACCATTAAAATAAAAAGTCTCTACCTTGGTAGAGACTTTTTTATTGTTATTATGACAATTATAAACTTATAATCTTAAATACTGTTCGTCTGTTCTCCGCTCTACCTTCTTCTGTATCGTTGGAAGCTACTGGCTGCGACTCTCCAAATCCTTTACTGCTCAGTTTTTCAGCTGCAATACCTTTTGATACCATGTATTGTACTACGGCCTTCGCACGATTCTCTGATAATAATTTGTTGTCTTTATCTGTACCCACGTTATCTGTATGACCATCAATCTCAATTTTAAGTGTAGGGTTATCGTTCAATAATCTCACCAATCTATCTAATTCCAGCATAGACGCAGGTTTTAAGATATACTGTTTACTATCAAAAAAGATGTTGTGTAATACGATACTTGCATTTGCTGCAAGTGGTTGAAGTGGTATATTTTTCTCGAATGGTTGTCCGGGATTATGATCTTTCAGAGAGAAATTATCTGAATAGAAGAGATAACCTTTTTTACCCACATGGAATGCATAGTCTTTGCCAATAGGCAAAGGTGCAAGGAAATTACCATTTTCATCTGTCTCAAATCTTGCTACCTGTGCACCTCCCAGCAGATCGATCACATCTACACTTGCTGGCAATCTTTGTTGTGAAATACTATCATACACAAAACCTTTTATGTATAAAGTCTGTAATGGCCTTGCTTCCGGATAAAGCTCAAAGCTGTAGATGTCGAGCGAACCTTTACCATCATTTCTATCAGATGCAAAGTAGGCGGTAGTTCCAGGTGCATCAACAACGAGTGATCCTTCTTCATCAACCGTGTTAATAGGATAGCCGAGATTTACTGCGGGCCCCCATGTACCATCGGCTTGTTTTCTGGAATAGAATATGTCTAGTCCGCCGTAGCCGGGAAGCCCGTCAGAAGCGAAATACAGCGTTTGCCCATCGGCGTGGATAAATGGCGTCATTTCCCTTCCTTTAGTATTGATGTTAGGTCCGAGATTTTCCGGGTTGCTCCATTTTCCATTTGGTAACAGATGACTGACGAATATATCGGAGCCATTGCCAGCTGTTTGACGTGCAAAGAAAAGCGTTTGGTTATCGGCAGATAAGGAAGGCTGTGATTCCCAATCCCTCGTATTGATAGGCGCACCAAGGTTCTGTGGCATCGTCCATCCTTCTTTTGTTTTTCGGGAGATATAAATATCGCAACTACCTTTTCCTTCAGGAAAATCACAACCCGTATACAACAAGATGGTGCCATCCTGTGAAATATTCTGCGCGCCTTCATTGAAGCTAGTATTCACAGGAGCGCCCATATCCTGAGAGGGGCCCCAGGTATCGTTTTGACGTTGACTGATATAGAAATCTTCGTTGCGCGAATTTACTCTTCGTGTATAGATCAGCGTTTTACTATCTATTGTAAGAGAAGGGAAGTATTCAGGATCCTGGCTGTTGATATTGGTGCCAAGATTATGCGGCTGAAAAGGGTGATTTTTATTTTTATCATTCACTGCAAATTCATAGTTCGCTTTCAGCTTTTCAACCGTTCTACTGGTCATTTTAGAACCAGCAATATATTGATTGATGAGTAGCAAGGCGCCGTTGAAATCTCCCATGCCGGCAAGCGCCCGGCTATAAGGCACCATGATCTGTCTAAGGCTGCTGCTATCCAGCTGTTTGAATTTACTGAAAGCGTTGACAGCTTCTTTGTAATCTTTGAGTTCTATATAACACATGCCTAACTGTCCGTAGGCATCTAAGTAGTTAGGAGCAGTATTGATGGCCTCTTTTAAAAAAGGGATGGCATCAGCGGTATGATAAACGCTGATCGCGGCCTGCGCCTTATCAAAGCTTGCCTTGGCCTTTTTGGGCGCATTCTCGGACGTTACCACCTGTGCCTGGAGTTGCAGGGTGAAACATATCGCCAATAGTGGGAGGATAGTTCTTTTCATAGTAATAATACAACGCTTAAAGGTAAGGAAACGTATTTACCTGGATACCCGGGTACAAACAAAAAATGGCATCCTCGGATGCCATTTTCAAAATGCTATGCAATACCGGTTACGGTACATTGATATACTTGTGTATCTGCAATGACAGCTGCCACTGAGGATTATCTTTGATGTAATCAATGATCAGCGGTGTCATTTCAGCACTCTTGCTCCATTCCGGTGCCAGGTATAGCTTACAATTCTTACCTACCATGGCGGCATGCTTTTCTGCCCAGGCAAAATCACTTTTATTAAAGATCACCACTTTCAGTTCGCTGGCAACTTTGCAGACTTCCGGTAGTGGCGCCTTAAATTTTTTGGGTGAAAGCGTGATCCAGTCCCAGCTGCCGCTAAGCGGAGAGGAGCCGGAAGTTTCAATATGTGTATTAAAACCTTGTTTATGGAGTGCTTTGGTGAGCCCATCGAGTTGGTGGAGCAAAGGTTCTCCACCTGTTACTACGGCGATGCGGCCAGGGTATTGTGCAGCTTCATTTACCACGTTATCTATCGATAATTGCGGATGTTTATCTGCATCCCAGCTGTCTTTTACGTCGCACCAATGGCATCCTACATCACAGCCGCCAAGGCGGATGAAGTAAGCTGCCTTGCCCTGATGGAAGCCTTCACCCTGAATCGTGTAAAAGCGTTCCATTACCGGCAAGGTGCCGGTAATAATATTTGAAGTAATTACTGACATCTTGATTCTATCCCTCAAAGGTCCGAAAAATATTCCGGCCCCTTTTTTAATTCATACTACCTCTAAGGCCTATGCAGGCGTGATAGGTATTTTTTAGCAGTGCAGCGATGGTCATCGGACCTACGCCTCCTGGTACTGGTGTGATGTAGCTGGCTTTTGGTGCTACTTCATCAAATTTAACGTCACCAATAAGGCGGAAACCGCTTTTCTTGCTGGCATCAGCAACACGGTTAATACCCACGTCAACGATAACGGCGCCTTCTTTTACCATATCAGCAGTAACAAAGTTAGGCTTACCAATAGCGGCAATGATAATATCGGCCTGACGGCAGATTTCAGGGAGGTTTTGTGTCTGAGAGTGAGTCAGGGTTACTGTGCAGTTTCCTGGATTGGTATTACGGCTCAGCAAAATGCTGATCGGAGTACCTACGATATGGCTGCGGCCGATAACTACTGCATGTTTACCTTTTGTAGGCACATTGTAGTGTTCCAGCATCAGCATAATACCATAAGGTGTAGCCGGGATGAAAGCAGGCAAACCACTTACCATTTTACCTACGTTCATAGGATGGAAGCCATCTACGTCCTTGCTTGGATCTATCGTGTTAATAACCAATTCCTCACTGATATGCTTTGGTAAAGGCAATTGTACCAGGATACCATCGATATCCGGGTTTTCGTTGAGCAGTATGATCTGGTCCAGCAGATGCTTTTCAGAAATCTGTTCATCGAAACGAAGAAGAGTGGAGTTATATCCGCATTCTGCACATGACTTTACTTTGGAAGCAACGTAGGTTTCGCTCGCAGGATTATTACCTACCAGGATCGCTGCCAGGTGAGGAACCTTTTTGCCAGCGGCCTTTAATTCAGCCACTGAAGCGGCTAATTGGGCTTTGATAGCCTCAGAAACAAGTTTACCGTCTAAAATTTGCATGTGCAAAGGTACATTTTATCTCGCAAAGTTCGAAAAGGAGCAAAGCCCCGCAGAGAAATTCGCGTTTATATTTAAGTTCCTGCCGGACAGCTTAAAAGTAGCATATACCTTCCTTTGCATGCTTTGCTTCTTTGCAGACTTTGTGAGAATAAAACGAAAAAAGGGGCCAAAAGGCCCCTCTAAAAAGTTATTGCTGGTCCTGCAAAACAGATTCCCGGAAACCCGGTAATCTGTTTTGCCTGCAAGGGTACTACCCCTTGCGAACCGTTGGATTGTAGTGGAAATTATAAGGCAAACAAAGACGGTATCAGTTAGCAAAAGGTCAGAAAATATATCCTCTGAGATGTTTTTGCTACTTTATTGATCACAATATATCTAAATTTTTGGAGCTGCGTCAAGAATTTCTTTATCAGCAGCACCGGCATATTTCTCAAAATTACTGATAAACTGCTCAGCAAGGCTAGCAGCCTTAGCATCATAGGCAGCTTTATCAGCCCAGGTATTACGCGGATCGAGAATGTCAGCTGGCACATTCGGACAGGTCTCCGGAATCGCCAGACCAAAAACAGGGGTAGCACGATATTTTACGCTCTCCAGTTTCCCATCAATCGCGGCAGTAATCATAGCACGGGTATAAGCCAGTTTAATACGGCTACCAGTACCATAAGGTCCTCCGGTCCATCCGGTGTTGATTAACCAGACATTAACTTCGTTCTTACGCATTTTTTCTCCCAGCATCTGTGCGTACTGTGCAGGATGTAATGGTAGGAAAGGCGCTCCAAAGCAGGCGCTGAAGGTAGACTTTGGCTCAGTAACTCCCGCTTCTGTACCCGCTACTTTAGCAGTGTAACCAGAAATAAACTGGTACATAGCCTGTCCTGGCGTCAGTTTAGAAATCGGAGGCAATACGCCATATGCATCTGCCGTTAGGAAGAAGATATTTTTAGGAACCGCTCCAATAGAAGGTTCCAGCGCATTGGCAATATAAGTCAACGGATAAGATACACGTGTGTTCTCCGTGATCGTCTTATCAGCATAATTTACAGTCTTGGTACCTGGGAAGAAGGTAATGTTTTCCAGTAATGCTCCCGGACGTACCGCCTGGAAGATCTCTGGCTCTTTTTCTGCGCTCAGGTCAATACATTTTGCATAACAGCCGCCTTCAAAGTTGAAAACACTGTTGTCTGTCCAGCCATGTTCATCATCACCGATGAGTTTACGGCTAGGATCTGCGCTCAGCGTAGTCTTACCAGTACCACTCAATCCAAAGAAAATAGCGGTATCGCCATTGCTTCCCTGGTTAGCAGAGCAGTGCATGCTCAGCACTTTCTTATCGTGTGGTAAGATGTAATTCAGTACGGTGAAAATGCCTTTCTTGATTTCGCCTGTATAGGCTGTTCCGCCAATCAGGATCACTTTCTTAGTGAAGCTCACTACCGCAAAATTATGCTGACGTGTGCCGTCACAAGAAGCATCTGCCATGAAACCTGGCGCCTGGATAACAGTCCAGTCATGTTGCATCAGTTCCAGTTCTTCTTCTGAAGGACGAAGGAACATATTGTAAGCAAACAGATTTGACCAAGGATATTCTGTGATTACCTTAACGCCAATACGATACGCAGGATCAGCACAGGCAAAGCAGTCACGTACCCACACGTCTTTTCCGGCAAGATAGGCAGTAACTTTTTTGTACAAACGGTCGAAACACTCTGTAGTAAATGGAATGTTAAAGTTATTCCAGTTTACCGTGTTGGCAGTGATGTCATCCTTTACAATGAATTTATCGTTGGGAGAACGACCGGTAAATTCTCCGGTGTTCACAGCTAAAGCACCAGTATCGGATAAAACACCCTGGTTCCTCTCTACTGTTTGCTGTACCAGTTTCTCTGGAGAGAGCTGGTAGTATACGTTAGACGCGTTCTCTATGCCCAGTTCCCGTAAGTCAGCAACAGGATTCCTTACGCTACTCATTTGCATAAAAGCAAGATTGTTTTGGTGTAAAAGCAAAACTAGGCATTTTTTGATTTCATCAAATTTGTTGTCTGTTGTGCCTTTAAAATTTAGAAAAATCTAGCGCTATCAAAGGATTTTTTGCGATATCTTCAAAATGTTAGAAAAACCCTGATAGGTTATCAAAGACATTTTGTGTGAATAAAACATTAAGTAATAACACATAAGTATTATTGCTGATAACGCATTTTTTTCCGTTGTAACCTCCGCCTCAGTCATACTTTACACATCTCTGCTATTCTTATAAACACATTTTTATTTAAGTGGTTTTATATTTTTTCATAGGTTTGAATCCTCATTTGAAATTTAGAGATATGAAGAATCTGCCTTTGGATCCGCAGCTGTTTATAAAGAACCGCCAGCGCTTTGTGGCTAAAATGAAGCCACAGTCTATCGCCATTATTAACTCCAATGATGAACTGCCCACTAACGGCGACGCATTGTTTAAGTTCAAGCAGAACTCAGACCTGTATTGGCTCACAGGTATAGACCAGGAAGATACCATGGTTGTTTTATACCCAGACAATCCTGATCCTAAATACCGTGAAGTACTTGTTCTTGTACGTCCTAATGAGCTGAAAGAAAAATGGGATGGTCACCGCCTGAGGAAAGATGAGGCAACTGCTATTTCCGGCATGACTACCATCGTGTGGTTGGATGCACTGGATGCTTTACTCCAGCAGTGGGTACATGAAGCAGCTAATATTTACCTGAACACCAACGAAAATAACCGTAAATCCAACTATGTTCCTGTACGCGATTACCGCTATGCAGCAGCAATGAAGGAACGTTATCCTTTACACAACTTCCTCCGCGCTGCTACCATCTTCAAAGAGCTGCGTGCCGCTAAAACGCCTGAGGAAATCAAAGTACTGGATGTGGCTATGGAAATCACTAACAAGGCTTTCCGTCGTATCCTGAAATTTATCAAACCTGGTGTCTGGGAACATGAAATTCAGGCTGAAATCCTCCACGAATTCCTCCGTAACCGCTCCGCTGGTGAAGCATACGGCTCTATCATCGCCTCCGGCGACCGTGCCCGTACTCTTCACTATGTGTTCAATAACCAGGAATGTAAAGATGGTGAACTGATCCTCATGGACTTCGGTGCTGAATATGGTGGCTACAACGCTGACCTTACCCGTACTGTGCCAGTAAATGGTAAGTTTACACCACGCCAGCGTGAGGTATACGATGCTTGTCTGCATCTGCACCATTATGCGGTATCTATTCTGAAACCAGGTATCACCCTGGCTAAATACCACGAAATGATGGGTGAAGAAGCTGGTAAAACATTTGTGAAACTTGGTATTCTCACTGAAGACGATATCAAAAACCAGGACCCGGAAAATCCTGCGTACCGCAAATACCTCTACCATGGTATTTCTCACCATCTTGGTGTAGATGTTCATGACCTGGCGCCTTCTATGCAACAGCCAATCCCTGAAGGTTCCGTACTCACAGTAGAACCAGGTATCTACATCGAACAGGAAAAAATGGGTATCCGTATCGAAAATAACTACTGGATCACTTCCAACGGTAATATCGATCTGATGAAAAATATTCCTATCACAGCTGATGAAATTGAAGCTTTAATGAAATAAATTTATAGCCCCTCACGATTTGTGAGGGGCCTTTTTTCAACGAATCCATCAAATGCGACAAATACCCAATATTATTACCCTATGTAATCTCTTTTGCGGCGCCCTGGCCATTATCTGCGTGTTACATGCACCGGAATATAAGGCTGACTTTAACGGTACCGACTATACGATAGTAACGCCGGAACCTGTATACTGGGCCTCCGCACTCGTGGTACTTGCCGCTATCTTCGACTTCTTCGATGGTATGGTAGCTCGTTTGCTTCGCGTACAATCCCCTATGGGAAAAGAACTAGATAGTCTTGCCGATGTAGTAACCTTCGGTGTAGTACCTGGTATGATGCTCTACAGATTGTTGCGCAGCGCCTATTTCCAGCTCCCTGATGTATTTGACGTATCTGTGGTGAACCTGGCCCCAGCCTTACTGGTACCATGTTTTGCGGCTTATCGCCTCGCTAAATTCAACCTGGACACCCGACAGTCCGAAAACTTTATCGGCGTGCCTACACCAGCTGTTGGCTTATTGGTAGCCTCTTTCCCGCTGATCGTATTGTATAATCCCTATAATCTCGGACACTGGTTCCAGAATATCTGGGTACTCTACGCCATCATCGCCGTTTTGTGCTACCTCATGGTGGCCGAAATACCAATGCTCAGCCTGAAAATTAAGAGCAAATCACTGAAAGACAATTGGACAAGACTGTTGCTGATAGTACTGACTTTAGTAAGCATTCCATTATTGGGCTTTGCTACAGTGCCATTCATATTCATCTGTTATGTAATCTTATCACTGTTATTCCCACCAATGTCCACAGAAAAAAAGCCAGAACAAGCCTAAAATAGGTGCCTGGAAAGGAATTGAATGGAATAACTCTCTGCAAATCTGTAACTACGAGTTCATAATTCGTAAATTTTGATGTAGGTTTGCGGCAAAATTTAAAGCACAATGACTTTTACTGCACATATCAATGTGATGCCACTGAAAGAATTATTGGACCCGCAAGGAAAAGCGGTAATGGGTGGCCTTAAAAACCTCGGTATGAACCAGGTTCATGATGTACGTATCGGCAAACACATTACCCTCCAAATCGAGGCTGGTAGCAAAGAAGAGGCGCAGCAAATCGCTGAAAATGCCTGCCAGAAGCTGTTGGCTAACCAGGTAATGGAATACTTTGAAGTACACATTCAATAAATAATCTCGAATTACGAATTAGGAATTACGGATTTGCAGTGATAGGCATCCCTGCAAATCTTCCGCAGATCCGTAATTCGTAATCGTAATTCGTTATTACATGAAACTGATCATAGTTCCTTCTCCTATCGGAAACCTTGCCGATATCACCTACCGAGCCATTAAAGCACTGGAAGATGCAGACCTGATACTGGCAGAAGATACCCGTACCTCCAGCGTCCTGCTCAGGCACTACAACATTAATAAGCCCATCACCCCATATCACCAGCATAACGAACATAAAATTGCCCAACACCTGGTAGAACAGCTGCAGGCCGGCAAATCCATGGCTTTACTCACAGACGCAGGTACACCTGGCGTTTCTGATCCTGGCTTCCTGTTGGTACGCGAATGCATCCGCCAAGGCGTCCCTGTGGAATGCCTCCCTGGTGCTACTGCCTTCGTGCCTGCCCTGGTAAACAGCGGTATTCCCATGAACCGTTTCGTCTTTGAAGGGTTCCTGCCCCTGAAAAAAGGCCGCCATACACTCTTTACACAGCTGGCAACAGAAGAAAGAGCCATCGTATTTTATGAGTCTCCCATGCGACTGGTTCGTACCCTGGAAGACCTGATACAGTACTTTGGCACGGATCGCCAATGCTGCGTAAGCCGCGAACTCACCAAAATGTTCGAAGAAAATAAAAGAGGAACCCTCCGCGAAGTTGCTGACTACTTCAAAGAAAAAGGCGTGAAAGGAGAAATCGTAGTAGTAGTGCAAGGCGCTGAATAATTTTATTTTCTATTGCTGACATAAGGTTGTCACATGCTGGTTGTTTTTTTGCATTAAATTCATCTCATGCCTGAAAATGATATCGCAAAACTACGGCTGCTGGCTCAGCAAATTACCCAACATCGTCTGAAATCACCACAGGCACTGGTGGCCCATATGGGCGCTATCCAGGCCCAGGACTATCATGCAGGCAGACATGCCGTAGGATTACGTGTGCCTGATGCTAACCTCCAAAGTGTGGAAAAAGCCATCAATAAGGCAGAAATCATTCGTACATGGGTGTTTCGCGGTACTTTACATATCGTAACGGCAACGGATATACGCTGGATGACAAACTTCGTTAAAGACCGTATCTTTCGTAAATTCAGAACGATAGAAAGGCCACTGGATATTGATGAAAGCAAGTATCACAGCACTATCTATCCTTTACTGCAAAAGGAATTGAAAGGTGGTAAACAACTGATGCGCACTGAAATTGCCGCCCTGCTCGAATCTCACAATATCCCCGAAGTCTATTCTCGCTACCTGTTATTGAGAGCCTCTCTGGAAGGTATTATCTGCCATGGCCCCATGAGAGGCAAGCAATATACGTTTACCCTCCTCGATGAGTGGGTGCCCACAAAAACGATCATCTCCCCGGAAGAAATTCCTGGCGAGCTGGCAAAAAAATATTTCCTTAGTCACGGGCCCGCTACTATAGCAGACTTCATGACCTGGGCAGGTATTACTCAAAAAGAAGCCCAGATAGGCCTGGAAGCAGCCAAACCTTTGCTAGATAGCCTGGTCATCAACAATACCCATTACTGGTATGATAAAAAACTGGATGCCAGTCGCCATAAAATCCCAGAAGCCTTATTACTACCAGCTTTTGATGAATATTATGTTGCCTATAAAGATCGAAGCCACGTACTGGAAGATGCGCATGTGCGTAAAGTATTGACAACCAACGGAATCTTTTTTCCAATAATGGTTCAGGAAGGCCAGATTACAGGTGTCTGGAAGAAAAATATCAGCAAAAAAGGTGTTGAGCTTATATTTCAGCCCTTTAAAACTATGAAGAAGCCCCAGCAGCAAGCTTTCTCTGTATCTGCCGAAGCATATGCGGCCTATTTACAGCAACCTCTGGACCGCATTACCATTATCTGACCGCTTATACAAACTTGTCTACTTCCCTTTGTCCTAAATGATTATTTTCGCGGTCTGAACAAAATCTAACAGCATGAAGCACCCGGTTCTCGGAGGTTGCATTGCCCTAGCATTGGTGGCAGGCAGCTGGTTACAATCTAATGCACAGTCGGACCGCTGGCAACAACGCGTGAAGTACAAAATGGACGTGAATGTAGACGCGCCAGCGAATAAATTTACTGGTAAACAACATCTCGAATATTATAATAACTCTCCGGATACGCTTAAAAAAGTATTCTATCACCTGTACTGGAATGCATTTCAGCCAGGATCGATGATGGACGTACGCTCCCGCGAACTCGGTAAAATCGTTATCGGTAAAACTAAAGATGGTAAAGATGTATATGACTGGGATAACCGTGTACGTGACCGCATCTCTAAATTGAAACCTGATGAAATCGGCTACCAGAAAGTGTTATCACTCAAACACAATGGAAAGCCTCAGTCATACAAGGTAGTGGAAACTATACTGGAAGTAGTGCTGGATGAGCCTATCGCTCCACATGCTACCACTACTTTCGATATGGAGTTTGAGGCACAGGTGCCTGTACAAATTCGCCGCAGTGGCCGTAATAACTCCGAAGGTGTCGACTTCTCCATGGCACAGTGGTATCCTAAAATGTGTGAATACGATTATGAAGGCTGGCATCCTACTCCTTATATCGCTCGTGAATTTTACGGCGTTTGGGGCGACTATGATGTAACCATCAACATGGATAAAAAATATGTAATCGCTGCTACCGGTTACCTGCAAAATCCTGAGCAAATCGGCCATGGATACGAAACAGCTGGTATGAAGGTGAAACGCCCGGATGGTAAAAATCTCAGCTGGCATTTCGTTGCACCTAACGTGCACGACTTCGTATGGGCTGCTGATCCTGATTACAAACATATCACACAGGAAGTAGATGGCTTTACCGCTCATTTCTTCTTCTTACCAAACGATACCACCAAAAACACCTGGCCTGCATTGGCAAAACGCATTCCTAACGCTTACGCCTATATTAAAGCTCACTACGGCGCTTATCCGTACAAGCAGTATTCCTTTATCCAGGGCGGCGATGGCGGTATGGAATACCCAATGGCTACCCTAATTATGGGTAATGGTACTGCTACAGGTCTTTACGGCGTAGCTATGCATGAATGGATGCACAGCTGGTACCAGGGCATGCTGGCTACCAACGAAAGCCTCTATCCTTGGATGGACGAAGGTTTTACCACCTTTGGAGAAGAGCATGTTATCTATGCTACCACTGATAGTTTAAAAGGTAAATGGCCAATGGAAGATACCTACAAAGGTTACTTCCGCCTTGCTGCCAGCCCGTTTGAAGAAAATGCAATGACGCATTCTGATCATTATAACACCAACTATGGTTATAGCAACAACGCCTACCGCAAAGGCGCTATCTTCCTGGAGCAGCTGGGTTATGTTATCGGTGATAAAGTGCGCGACAGCGGCCTTATCAGCTATTACAACGAATGGCGTTTCAAACATCCGAATGCAAATGACTTCGTTCGTGTGATGGAAAAACAAAGTGGTATTCAACTGGATTGGTACAAACAATACTTTATTCAATCCACTAAACATATCGATTACGGTATCGACAGCATTATTCCTAAAGGCAACAAAACCACTGTACGCCTGCGTCGTATCGGATTAATGCCAATGCCTATCGACTTTATGGTGATCGATAAAAGCGGAAATAAAACCATGTATTATATCCCGTTGACACTGATGTTTGGTGAAAAACCAAATGAAGATCCTTCTGTGAAACGTGTGGTGAAAGATGGCTGGTACTGGACAAATCCAACTTATGACCTGGAAATCGATGTGCCTTTCACTAATCTGAAATCTATTGAAATCGATCCTAGTCAGCGTATGGCTGATGTAGACAGATCAAATAATAGAGCAGTAGCAGAATAATCGTTGCTGTACTAAAGGCTGGCTAAAAGTTCGGGTAATCATTACCTGAATTTTTAGCCAGTTTTTTTATGGAAACATCTCGGCAGCTTTTTTAATACCAGCAGCAATCATACGGCGCATATCGTCGGGTACATAATCAAGCCCACCGGGGCCTCCATCCAGCATTTGATCAGGCTTTATCAGGTGAATATTTACTTGTTGAATGTTAGTAAATGGATTATGTGGTGTGTCAAAAAACGCATCAATATCTGCTGTTGTAAGCCCAGCTTTTATCATATTTGATTTTACGTTATGGAGATATTCCAGTGCTTGATTATGGAATATAGGAAGATGTGCCTGCATGGTATCAATCGATAGCCAATCAGCAGTTTGTTCCAGGATATCGAGTACGTTCCGGTATTCGATATCGCTGGTAGTTATTTCGTTGGGAAGATGAGATATGACATAGATGTCTGTGGCGCCGTGATCAATAGTCAGCTGCAGTGGCGTATGATTAAGAATCCTGACATCTGCATACTGGCAGTTGCCTATTTGAATGGGAGGCATAAAGATGGGCAGACAATAAGCTGCCATGGCGGCAGCACGGAATATTTGCGGGTTACCAATATGGTAAAGGTCGTATTCCTTTCCTGATGATTGTTTACTATTGGTAAAATAGGTAATCCTGGCTGTTTGCAGGTTATTACAACCAATAAATAGTGATTTGCCAGAGGAAATCAATTTGCTGAAGCGGCTATCCGTTAGGATACTGCCGATTTTCAGCTGTAGGGGAGTAGCATTATAAAGCGAATTATTATTCACAAATCTCTCCAGGATATTACCGGTGGCAATGATATCCTGGGTTTTGTTGCCAGTAAACATTTTTTCCAGTAAGTCAATTTCCCCGAGAGCAGCCAGCGATGCGATGAGCGCGCCGGAGCTGGTGCCACAGAAAATGTCGAACTGTAGTTCGGGATGGCTATGGAAAAGTTGTTTTAGTACGCCTACGGCGAATGCGCCTTTGCTGCCGCCGCCATTAATCACCAAAGCTTTTTTGGTCATGATGCTGCTATTTTCCCCCAATAACAATACGCACAGGATAGCAATATGGAGGGGGCATTCGTTTATGGGTGTCAGATACCGTATTGCCTGGGTGACAACATACGCTTATGGATATACGGAATTCTGGAAAAAGCAGATGATGACAAAATAAAAGACTAGAAAATCAGTTGCTGTAACTGGTTTTCCCAATTCTGACTATGTAATTCCTGGTGTTGTAATTTTTCGAGGTGATGCTGGTTATGGTAAGCTGTGAAATACAGCATTTCCCGGATTGTTAGTTTGCCTAATATCGGATGGGGAAGGCGGTATTTATCCAAATCATTCTCTGACCAATCTTTCAACTTATCTTCCAGCTTCACTTTCTGATGGAGGAAGCTCTGGATAAGGGCTGGCCGTTGTCCATTATAGATAACGCCTGGCTGGTAAGGAATAGTGGTAGTAGCACCATCAGCTAACCTTTGCTGATAGTGGTTAACAAGCATGTCGTAAGAACGGGATGGCTGTTGGGCTACACCGAAATAACGGAGCGCAAATCTGGGAAATCCCAGGGCATTACAAACAGGCCTCACGGACTTTGTGAGGTGGTCCAGTTGTTGGCCTGCTGACCATTTACCATACGGTGATGCTGTAAAACGATGATCTGGCAGCGTGCTAACATAATCGACGAAACCGTCGAAGCTTTTGTTAAGGAGAGACTGAATCTCATGCTGGTTCAGGTACATAGGAAATTCGTTTTAAAGGGTGCGAAAAAATACACAAAACCTGGCGCCTTTAGAGAATATACCCGGGCCTTTGCAATCTCTCTGAAGTTACACCAGTTTTTTTAACCAACCAACATATTTAAAATATAAATATGTAATGTTTTTTGAGGGAAAATTATGTTTTGAGGAGAATGGATGTAAAATTTCTTACTTATTTAGAATAAAAGTAATTGCTGGGTAGATTTCCGATTATATTCCTGAACTTTTTTTACAATACAATATTAGTTATTAATCAGGAAAGCCCTTTCTTTTACGAATTAGAAATCGCTTAGAAAGGGCTTAAAAAACGTTAACAATGTTAATGGTTAAGGCTGCTGTGCGGGTGGTTCCTCTGCAGGTTTTTCATCATCCCAGAAGCGGCTGAAGCGCTCAAATCTTTCGGAGCCACGACAACGGTCACGTAGCTTTTCTTTAAGCTGGGCCTGTTCTTCAGGACTCATATGTTCCCATTTACTACGGATCTTTTCTCTCCAGTCTTTCTGCGAGTGTCCTCCGCCAAAACCTTTACCGTTATTATGCCAGCCAAAGAGCAGCTTGCCGAGCAGCAATAAGCCAAATGCCTGCCAGAAGTTAATATGCGGACCGTGAAACAGCTCAGGAATCAACCAGTTCCAAAGTGTCATGGTAAGGAACACCACTACTGTTACAAAGGCCAGTCCACAGAGAATCATCAGTGCGATTTTCCCTTTAGATTTATTTCTGAAACTTCCCATATCTTCCAATAAATTTTATTAATTGTCTAAAATTTCCCGATACAGTTCTCTCAATCTCTCTCGTAAAAAGAGCACAGCATAGCGTTTCCGGGAAAGCAGCGTGTTCACGCTGACGCCTGTTTCCGCACTCATCTCTTTAAAGGATTTACCTAATATTTCATGGCCGATAAATACTTCTTTCTGATCCCGCGGTAGATCATCGATAGCGGCAGAAATGGCTTCAGACATAATCTTCTTCATCATGGGCGTATCAGCCTCCATAGAGGTGTCGGCCAGCAATTCCGGTAAAAAGAGCACTTCTTCTCCTTCTATCTCCTTCGTGTATTCAGCAAAAGGCGTTTCTTTCTTCTTCCTGAACCAGTCTGTAATTCTATTTCGGGCAACGGAAAACAGCCACCCGGTAATGGAATCTACCTGGCTACCCAGGCGTAAATATTCTGTAAACTGGTAAAGTACGTCTTGTAAAATATCCTCTGCATCAGACACATTGCTTACACGCTGACGGATAAAGTGGAGCAAGCGCTTGCTCTCCTGCTTCACCGCAGCCTGTATACGCTCGTTTTGCTCTTGGGCCATAACTGTGTTTGATAGGAGCAACTGTTTCATCTTACTATTGAAGACGAACCAGTATTACGGATATTTTATTACTACTGAAAAATAGGTCCTCCCCTCGTGATCAGCACTAGCTCTTTACCATCACAATGTATTTGTCCTTGAAACTTTCTTCGGGGAATACGTCATAAATGTCTATCAATCTGGGTCTTAATCCACTTTCGGAGATTTCCTGCGCGAGGTCACCACCCTTCAGGCATATCAGTCCTTTCTCGAACTGCTTGCCCGGAACAGTGGATTTCTTCATCAGGTTTCTGCTCCATCTCCATAAATCACCCAGTGGGGCTACTGCACGGGAAACAACAATATCAAATTTGCGGTTCTTGATTTCTTCTACCCTGGAATGAGCGGTGGTCACATTTTTTAGGCCCAGCTCTTCGGCTACGCCTTCAACCACCTTAATTTTTTTACCGATGGAGTCTACAAGATGAAATTGTACTTCAGGAAAGAATATAGCCAGCGGTATGCCAGGAAACCCGCCTCCGGTGCCAAGATCGATGATCTGGGTGCCAGGTGCAAAATCAGCCACGGCGGCAATGCTCAGTGAATGTAATACGTGTCGTTCGTATAAGGAATCAATGTCTTTCCTGGAAATGACATTGATCTTCTCATTCCATTCGGTATACAATCCTTTAAGCGCTTCAAACTGCTCCATTTGTTTGGGCGTGAAGTCGCTGAAATACTTTAAAATAATCTCCATGCTGCAAAAATAAACTTATTCGGCAATGAATAAGCTACCAGCGGTTTTTCGATTTTACCAACAGGGCAGGTGTGAAGATGATGTAATAGAATAACATGAAGATATCCAGGAACAGGCTGAATTTAAAGAGGTCTCTCTCATCCAGTTTGCGCATCGCTGCAAATTGGATAACAGATTGTACCAGGATTTTAAACCCAAATATACCCAGTGTATACCACAGCATTGGTGGCGGGAAGAATAAGGCCAGTATAAAGGCCGGATAGAAAAGGAAATGAGTCAGAGAAAAAAGTCCCAGCACAAACTTATGTCCAAAACGATAATGTTTGCCGGTGGTCATGTGTCTGGTCTTCTGACGGAACCAGCTACTCCAGCTGTTTTTAGCTTCTGAATAGGTAAATGCTTTTTTGTCAATTACTACGCCTACATTTTTCCTGTTGGCGGCAGTATTTACAAACAGGTCATCATCGCCGCCTGCGAGGTGCTGGTGGCTGGTAAAACCTTTATGACGGTAGAAAAGTTCTTTTTTATAAGCCAGATTACGGCCTACACCCATATAAGGCATGCCGCTCATCGCAAACCCAAGGTGCTGTAGGGCACTAAAGAAGGTTTCGTAGCGAATCACTTTATTTAAGAATCCTGGTTTTTTATTATAGGCGCCATATCCCAACACGATCTCTTTATCCGCTGTAAAGCCCTGGCTCATCAGCGATAGCCAATAGGTGCTTCCTGGTTTACAGTCGGCATCAGTGAGCAGGATATTCTCAAATGCTGCGCCACGAAGGCCCATAGATAAAGGAAATTTCTTGCCAGGGATGAACTTCGCTGGCTGCTTGATCTCTATGGTTCTGTAATGTGGATAACCTGGTTCGATAGATTGCAGATAATAGCGGCTGTCATCTTCAGAGTTATCATTTACCACAATTACCTCATATTCAGGCTTCAGGTGATCATGATAACGTTGTTGCAATACGCCTGGAAGGTTCCGCTGGAGGTTCAATTCTTCGTCTTTTGCGCAGATAATTACAGAAAACTGCCCCGCTGGCGGCTGGTCAGTATCGAATTTACGACGATAGAATGCCACCCTCGAAAAGATGAACAGGTAATAGCATATCTGAATTCCCGCTACTGTAGCGAAGAAGTATAAGGCAATTTCACCGAGGTTGTCAAGCATAATAGCAGCAAAAATATATTTTTTTTAATATCTGTAAAAAGATAATAGATTAAGTTATCCCCAACTATTATGATTTCCTTAATTCGCAATTCGAATTTCAAATCGGTATCTTTGCACGCTGAAATGAAATCTCGTGAATTTTGAACTGATTACTACAGATACTGGCAGTAAGGCCAGAGCGGGCAAAATTACTACTGCCCACGGAGAAATAGAAACGCCTATTTTTATGCCGGTAGGTACCGTAGGTAGCGTAAAAGCTGTTACACAAGAACAGCTCCGCGATGCCGTACAAGCCCAGATCATCCTGGGTAATACTTATCACCTTTATCTGCGCCCCGGATTGGAAGTACTTTCCAAAGCCGGTGGACTTCATAAATTCAATGGTTGGGACAGACCCATCCTGACAGACAGTGGTGGTTACCAGGTATTTTCCCTGGCCGCTAACCGTAAAATAAAAGAAGAAGGTGTTGTTTTTCAGTCACATATAGATGGCTCCCGTCACTTATTCACACCTGAAAATGTAATGGATATCCAGCGTACCATCGGTGCGGATATTATTATGGCCTTCGACGAATGTCCGCCATATCCGTCCGAATACCGCTATGCACGCAAGTCCATGGACCTCACCCATCGCTGGCTGGACCGCTGTATCCAGCGCCTCGCTGATACTATACCTGCTTACGGTCACGAACAAACGTTGTTCCCGATTGTACAGGGAAGTACTTATAAAGATCTTCGTAAAGCTTCTGCAGAATATATTGCTTCCCGCGGTGCTGCCGGTAATGCTATCGGTGGACTCAGCGTAGGTGAGCCGGAAGAAGATATGTACGAAATGTGCGAGCTGGTATGTGATATCCTGCCAGTAGAAAAACCAAGATATCTGATGGGCGTAGGTACACCATGGAATATCCTGGAAAATATTTCACTGGGTGTGGATATGTTCGACTGTGTAATGCCTACCCGTAATGGTCGTAACGGTATGTTATTTACCTGGAATGGCGTTATTAATATTAAGAACAAGAAATGGGCAGATGACTTCAGTCCTATTGACGCCAATAGCGAATGCTTTGCTACCAGAGATTATTCCAGAGCGTATATCCGTCACCTTTTTGTGGCTGGTGAAATTTTAGGCATGACGCTGGCTAGTATACATAACCTGGCATTTTACCTGGAACTGGTGAAGGAAGCCCGCAAACAAATCCTTGCAGGCACTTTCAGCACCTGGAAACCTAAAATGATCAGTCAGTTGAAAACTCGTTTATAATACCAGCAAATCAACAAATAATCCAATAAACTAATATCTTTGGGTTCATGCCGAAATTCCTGACTAAAATAGACTGGTATATATTACGCAAGCTGATAGGTACCTTTATTTATTCACTGGCGATCTTCCTACTGATCTCCGTGGTGATCGACATTACGGAAAAGGTGGATGATTTCATGAAGAATCACCTGTCGCTGCGGGAAATTGTTGTTGATTATTACTTCGGTTTTATTCCGCATATCCTGGCTTTGTTGTTTCCGTTGTTCATCTTCCTGTCGGTAATATTTTTTACCTCTAAGATGGCCTATCGTTCGGAGATCATTGCCATATTGAGCGCTGGCGTGAGTTTCCGCAGGTTCCTGCGCCCTTACTGGGTAGGAGCATTTCTTTTTGGTGGTATACTCTGGCTGGCTAACTTCTGGGTAGTACCTAATGCCAATCGTATCCGAACATCTTTCGAAAATAAATACCTGCATAGTAGGGACAACCAGAACTCTCAGTTCGATCGAAGTACCCGTATAGATAGCTTTACCTATGTTACTTTCGGTACTTATGACCCGAATTATTATAATGGTTCCACTTTCATCTTACAGAAAATTCATGGTCAGGTAATTAACTACCGACTGCGTGCAGACAGGGTAAGCTATGATTCTACTGCTAAAAAGTGGAGACTGGATTATGTTACGATTCGTACCATGGATGGATTGCACGAAACCTGGAGAAGTTTACAGGATACCATGATACAGATTCCGTTGGTGCCGAAAGACCTGATAGAAGAGAAAAACATGCAGGAAGCTATGACTACACCAGATTTGCGCCGTTATATTAAACGGGAAGCGATTCGTGGTGCAGAGGGTTTGAATACGTATTGGGTGGAATACTATCGTCGTACAGCTGCAGCCGCTGCCGTGGTGGTGCTGACGCTGATCGGTGGTATTATTGCAGCCAAAAAGGTACGTGGAGGTAGTGGATTACACCTGGCGCTGGGTATTGTGATCAGTGCGAGCTATATTATTGCTTTGCAGTTTGCAACAGTATTTTCTGTAAAAGCAGACCTGGACCCGCTTGTAGCGGTGTGGATACCAAATGTTATCTTCGGTGGGTTAGCGTTTTATCTTTATCGCAGAGCGCCTAAGTGATTTCATAAATTATTACGTCGTATTTTTCTTTTGCAGGTGGGTCTCTACGAAATAGAGGCCCATCTTGTTTTTGGGGGTTATCCAGTAGTGTTTTTTTTAGGGAGATGTTGACAATATGGTCTTCCTTTATTTGCTATCTTGATGATGATCTTCCTACCATCTCGCCCACCAGGGCGGAACTACAACAAATGGCTGATATAGCCAATGACCAGCATCAGTACTGGATAATTGCAGGTGAAATCTCTCCTCAAAAATCTTTATATAATAAAACGCAATAATTGCGGTTATTTATCTGGATAATGAAGATGATCGTCAACGAAGATGCGACATGCGTTTGATATGTTTTGCACAAGATAAATAAGGTGTTAAAAACGCAAAAAATCACTGCTATTCTTTCAATATTTTCAATTCATTCTGAAAAAATTTACAATTCTTTAAAATTAGACGTAAGTGTTTTATTTCACTGATATAATACTTTGAATTATAATTATTTGTATGTAATTTTTGGGAGCGAAGGAATGGCCGGTTTGCGCATTTTTTTGTTGTTAATTTGCCATTAAAAAAGGCAAAAGGGTACTAACTTCGTTAACAAATCATTACTTTTGACAATTGATCGATTTTGTCTCATTATATAAACAATAGCAGTAAAATGGGGAACATAAAAGAAAAGTTTAAGATTAAAGCGGATGAACTGAACGCTGAAGTAAAAGACCTGTTGAAGAACCATGGCAACACAAAAGTGGGCGATGTTACAGTGGCGCAGGTTTACCAGGGTATGCGTGGTATTACCGGCCTGGTTACTGAAACTTCACTGCTCGACGCAAATGAGGGTATTCGTTTCCGCGGATATTCCATCCCTGAATTAAGAGAGAAATTACCAAAAGTGAAAGGTGGCCAGGAGCCATTGCCAGAAGGTTTATTTTACCTGATGTTGATAGGTGAACTGCCTACTGAAGCGGATGTACAGGATTTGTCAGCCATTTGGGGCCGTCGTTCACATGTGCCAAACCACGTGTTTGATGCTATCGAATCTTTACCTATTTCTGCGCACCCAATGACCATGTTTACCGTTGGTATCATGGCACTGCAAACTGAATCTTCTTTTGCAAAAGCATACGGAGAAGGTATCAATAAAAAAGATTACTGGGATTATACATTTGAAGATACGCTGAACCTGATAGCTCGTTTACCACGTATCGCTGCATATATCTACCGTCGCAAATACAAGGGTGGCGACCATATTCAGCCTAATGGTATGCTGGATTGGGCTGGTAACTTCGCACATATGCTGGGTTATTCAGACGAAGGTTTCCGTGAGCTGATGCGCTTGTACATGGTGATCCACGCAGACCACGAAGGTGGTAACGTGAGTGCACATACTACTCACCTCGTAGGTTCCGCACTGAGCGATGCTTATCTGTCTTTCGCAGCAGGTATGAACGGTCTGGCAGGTCCATTACACGGTCTGGCTAATCAGGAAGTAATCAAATGGATCCTGAACATGCGCGAAGAACTGGGTGGTGGTATGCCTACCAAAGAAGAAATCGCAGCTTATGTTCGCAAAACATTGGCAGATGGTAAAGTTGTACCAGGTTATGGCCACGCCGTACTGCGTAAAACTGACCCTCGCTTCACTGCGCAGATGGAGTTTGCAAAAACTCACCTGCCTAACGACGAACTCGTAAGAATCGTTTGGATGGTGTATGAAACTGTACCTCCAATTTTGCAGGACCTGGGTAAAGTGAAAAACCCTTGGCCTAACGTAGATGCGCATTCTGGTGCATTGCTGGTTCACTACGGCATGGTGGAATATGAATTCTACACTGTACTGTTTGGTGTTTCCCGCGCACTGGGCGTGCTGGCGTCTCTCTGCTGGGATCGCGCACTGGGTCTGTCTATCGAAAGACCTAAATCCGTAACTACAGAGTGGATGAAACTTTTCGTAGATGGTAAAGTGGATGCATCTGCCGAATAAGTAAGTGTAATAATTGTTTTTTATAGAAAGAGGGCAGGTGGTATTTTTACCACTTGCCTTTTTTATTTTTGCGTTATAAAAAAAGGAGTAAGCTATTTCCACTATTACGACCATATTATCCAATCCGATAGAATACCTGAAGGGCGTGGGCCCTCAACGGGGTGAATTACTGCGCAAGGAAATCAACATACATACCTTTAAAGATCTGTTGGAATATTTTCCTTTCAGGTATGTAGATAAGACACGCATCGATAGAATCAGTGATATCAGCGGATATGAAGATTTTGTGCAGATAAGAGGACGTATTATCAGGATGGAAGTAATGGGTGAAAACAGGGGTAAGCGACTTGTCGCCACCTTCAAAGATGAAACAGGCGTCATCGAACTGGTATGGTTCCAGGGATGGCAGTGGATGCAGAAATCATTGAGAGAAAATGTTGCTTACCTGGTATACGGTCGTGTATCCGCTTTTAATGGCGCTGTTCAGATCGCGCATCCGGAAATGGATTTGCTTACAGAGGAAATAGCCACTGGCAAACAGTTCCTGGAGCCTGTCTATTATACGACGGAAAAATTAAAAGCAAGAGGTCTAACGGCAAAGGCTATAGGAAAATTAACGAAGAACTTGCTGGAGCAATTATCTCCACAGGAAATCAGGGAAAATATTCCATTGGAAATTCTGAATCAGTATCGCCTGATGCCCCGATCGCTGGCCTATTTCAAGATACATATGCCAGGAGGTGAAGAGGAGGCAAAACAAGCCCAGCGCCGCCTCAAATTCGAAGAATTATTTATCGCGCAGATACGCATCTGCCGATTAAAAATAAAAAGACAGAAACTTTCCCATGGATATGTTTTTGGCGCTGTAGGAGAACATTTCAATGACTTCTACAATAATCATCTGCCTTTCTCCTTAACAGGCGCACAAAAAAGAGTATTGAAGGAAATCCGCCAGGACACCATGCATGGCAGACAAATGAACCGCCTCCTCCAAGGAGATGTAGGAAGCGGAAAAACAATGGTAGCCTTACTTACAGCACTATTAGCCATAGATAACGGCTTCCAGGCCTGTTTGATGGCACCTACGGAAATCCTTTCCCAGCAACACTTCAAAGGACTTTCTGAACTGCTGGAAAATATGCCGGTAAAAGTTGCCCTGCTAACAGGCAGCATCAAAGGAAAAGCCAGGAAACAAATTCTGGCCGATGTGAAAGAAGGTAATATCCACCTACTGGTAGGTACACATGCCTTACTGGAAAAAGAAGTCGATTTTAAAAATCTGGGAATGGCCATCATCGATGAACAGCATAGATTCGGGGTGGCTCAACGCGCACGGCTGTGGGAAAAAAACACTATCCCGCCACATGTGCTGGTAATGACGGCAACGCCTATTCCAAGGACGCTGGCCATGACCATCTATGGCGACCTTGACGTATCCGTGATCGATGAAATGCCGCCAGGCCGCAAACCCATTACCACCGTACACAAAACAGAGTTCCAGCGCCCGCAGGTGATGGACTTTATCAAAGAAGAAGTAAAGAAAGGAAGACAAGCCTATATCGTGTATCCGTTGATTGAAGACTCGGAAAAAATGGATTACGAAAACCTTATGAAAGGTTACGAAGAAGTGAAGGCGTTTTTCCCTGAACCGCAGTATTATATCAGTATGGTGCATGGCCGTCAGCCGGCAGAGATGCGCGAAACTAATATGCAACGTTTTGTTTCCGGAGATACCAACATTATGGTTGCTACAACTGTTATTGAAGTTGGCGTAAACGTTCCCAATGCATCTGTGATGGTGATAGAAAGTACCGAACGATTTGGACTCTCTCAGTTGCACCAGCTGCGAGGCCGTGTTGGACGCGGCGCTGAGCAATCTTTCTGCGTACTCATGACAGGCAATAAGGTAAGTAAAGACTCCAAAGAACGTATTAACGTGATGGTACAAACGAATAATGGATTCATTATTTCAGAAAAAGATATGGAACTTCGTGGCCCCGGAGATATTGAAGGAACCCGACAATCAGGAATACTTGATTTTAAATTGGCAGATATCCTTGCTGATAAACCCATTTTAGACGCTGCCCGCAATAGTGCTGAAAAACTCCTGCAGCAAGACATGGATCTGCAGTTGCCTGAGAACCAGGGTTTGAGAGAATTTCTGGCCTCACAACGAAGTAAAACGGTCTGGAGTAAAATTTCCTGACCACTTTTAACGTTTATTATTTATCCGAGTCAAAGAATTCAGTATAGTCTTCACCGTATGACAGGAACAAACGTCTAAGTTGTTGTTTTTGAAACCGTAACAATTGTGCGAGCTTGTGCGTTTAATTATAGTATATTAGTTTTTTCAGATAATAAAAAAATCTTATCCCGTTGAAATTTACCCTCCCGATCGGATTTGTTGGAATGATTATCCTTATGATGTGTACCGCTTCGCTGCGGGCGCAGCAAACAGCTAATTACACACCGCTCAACTTTGCGGAGAATAAAGGTCAATGGAATCCTGCTGTTATCTACAAAACTGATCTTGACGCCGCTGCTGTTTTCCTCCGCAAAAATGGTTTTACTTTCAATCTGCAAAGCCCTGAAGATCTTGATAAAGTAAACCAATACATTCACGGACATGTACATCACAATGATACCCTATGGGTACAAAACCGTGCCTATATCAATGGTGTACAAGTAAATAATCCCGGCAAAGCAGATCCTCCGCCAACACAGATGCCTGCTGTAAGAAATCATGCTTACCAGGTAAACTTCATCAATGCTAATCCTGATGTAGTGCTGGAACCTGAAAAGAAACAGGATTTCTACAGTAACTATTTCATTGGTAATGACCAAAGCAAATGGGCGACCCACGTTCAATCTTATCTTGGGGTAAACTATAAAAGCATATATAAAAATATTGATGCCCATGTATATTCTGAAGCTTCCAGGCTGAAATATGATATGATCGTAAATCCTGGTGGCAACCCCGATGAAATACAGCTGCAGTATGATGGTGTTAATTCCATGGAATTGAAAAAAGGACAACTCATTATTCATACTTCTGTAGGCGATGTGGTAGAACAATTACCTTATGCTTACCAGTATATCAACGACGAGCGTGTACCCGTTAAGGTTAGTTATAAACTCAGTAATAATAAAGTGGGCTTTAAAATAGCCAGCACTTATAATACAGCTTATCCATTGATCATTGACCCTACCTATGTATTTAGTACTGTGTCGGGCTCCCGTGCTGATAATTGGGGCTTTACAGCTACCTATGATGCATCAGGGTATTTCTATGGTGGTGGTATCGTATTCGGCCAAGAGTTTCCTGTTACAAATGGCGCCTACCAGACTTCTTTTGGTGGTGGACAAATAGATATCGGTATCCAGAAATTTACTCCTGATGGTACACAATTGGTATACGCCACTTTCGTTGGTGGTGCAGATATAGAACAGCCACACAGTCTATTTGTAAATAAGAATAATCAACTGGTTATTTCAGGCAGAACAAAATCATCTAACTATCCAGGCAAACGCCTGGGCAGTGGCGGTGGCTGGGATATTGCCGTTACCATGCTGACAGCTGCCGGCGATAATATCGTTGGCTCTCTCATTATTGGGGGTAGTGCAGATGATGGCGTGAATATTCGCGATCAGCGTGCCGGCGGTGCTAACACTACCCTGCGCAACTATGGTGACGATGCACGTAGTGAAGTGGTAGTTGATAATGCCGGATATATTTATGTTGCCAGCTGTACCAGGTCACAAAACTTCCCTGCCACTGCAGGTGTTTTCCAGCCTCAGCTAGCAGGCTCGCAAGACGGTGTGGTAATGAAAATTAATCCACTTTGTCAGGATGTAGTGTGGGCAAGTTATCTTGGAGGTACCAGTGAAGATGCAGCATTTGTAATTGCGTTAAACGATCTGCAATCCTTATATGTAGCTGGTGGAACAGCCAGCGCAGACTTCCCGATAAAAGGTGCGCCTGTATATGGCGGCACCTATACAGGAGGCTCCTGCGATGGTTTCATCGCACATATTGCCAGTGATGGTAGCTCCATTATGCAAAGCACTTATGTTGGCTCCACTGATGGCGCCGCTGATCAGGTATATGGTGTACAGCTGGATGGTAACGGTTACGTATATGTGATGGGAACCACGGAAGGTACCTGGCCAACAAAACAGGCGCCAGGCACCGGCACTTTTTATAATCAGAATTCTCAGCAGTTTATCATGAAACTGCAACCTAATCTTTCTGATGTAGTATATTCAACCACCTTCGGTAAAAACCGTGCGTTATCCACATTGCCGGCTATTTCGCCGGTAGCGTTCCTGGTAGACAGATGTGAAAACGTCTACGTGTCCGGATGGGGCGGTGGTATCAATCCCGCTGAGGGGTATCCTAACTCCGGTACGGGTGGACTCGCATTGAAAAATCCTTTGCAAAGTATTACCGATGGTATGGATTTTTACTTTTTCGTATTGAAGAAAGATGCAACCGACATCCTGTTTGGTAGCTATTTCGGAGGTGCAGGTTTATATGAACACGTTGATGGTGGTACCAGTCGATTCGATAAAAATGGTATTATATACCAGGGTATCTGTGCATGGTGCAATACTGGTGGTGCTTCCAAACCTAAATATCCAACAACGCCAGGCGCTTATTCCAGTACGCCTCCACGTTCCTGTAACTTCGGTGCGTTGAAGATAGCCTTCAACCTGGATGGTGTAAAAGCAGGTATTAAAACACTCGAAAGAAAAAATAATTACTGCATTCCTGATCCGGTTACGTTTATTGATACAACCCAGATTTATGTGCAGAGCTCTACCTACCGCTGGGATTTTGGAGATGGCACACCTGAGGTAACAGGTCAGGGATTGGATACTGTTGTACACCCATTCACTGCAGTGGGTACTTATACCGTAAGATTGATCAAAACAGATAATAGCACCTGTAATGGTGCGGATACTGCATATATCCAGATCAAAGCTGGTACCAACAAGGCTACGCTTGACCTGGAAGCAGTGAGAGTACCACCATGTACATCACTGAAATATGAATTCAGAAATAATTCTCAACCACTTGGCGGCTTCCGTGATAGCTCATTTGTTTTTGAGTTGGGAGATAATACGCCAGCGATGTATATGAAGATCAATAATCCGCCGAGCTTCCCGTATGCACACGAGTATGCGGCGCCAGGATTATATAATGTGAAACTTACGTTGGTAGATACCAATTATTGTAATGCGCCACAGACAGAAGTGATTCCATTACGTATAGCCGTAAACGTTACAGCCAACTTTACAATGCCGGATACGATATGTGTTGGTACAGATGTAACGTTTAACAATACTTCTCTGGGTGGTACCGATTTCCTGTGGACATTCGGTGATGATCATTCAACCAGTACTGATGTAAATCCAATGCATCAATTTAATTCAGTAGGCGTATTTGATATCAAACTGGTGGCGATAGATCCTAATACTTGTAATGTAAAGGATAGTATTGTGAAACAGGTATTGGTGGCGCCGATGCCAGTAGCGCAGTTTGATTTTTCTCCGGTGAAACCAATCGAAAATACGCCGGTAGGATTTGTGAACAGTAGTACCGGCGCGACTTCTTACCTATGGAATTTTGGTGATGGAGATACTACCTCTATTGCAAACCCAGTGCATCAGTACAACAATACTGGAACATTCACTGTATGTTTGACAGCATTTAACCCTGAAGGGTGTACGAATACAACCTGTAAAGATGTAAGTTCTATTGTGGTGCCGTTATTTGATGTGCCAAATGCATTTTCACCAAACAATGACGGTATCAATGATGTATTCCTCGTTAAAGCATTTGGTGTGAGTAAATTTAATTTGAAAATTTACAGCCGCTGGGGCAAGCTGTTGTTTGAATCAACAGATTACCGCAAAGGATGGGATGGTAGATTTAATGGGGCCGCAATGCCGATGGATGCGTATGCATATGTGCTTAGTTTAGAATTTACGGATGGAACTAAAGGTAGCCGTTCAGGAAGTGTAACCTTGTTAAGATGATGACCCATGAAGCAGCTTGTTAAATTTACGACAGGTATTATCCTGTTGCTAACCGCCAGTATCAACGGATTTTCCCAGGATCTGCACTTCTCGCAGTTCTTCAATTCTCCGTTGACTACCAACCCTGCAAATACAGGGTTTATTCCTGATGGTAACTATCGGTTGGGTGTCAATTACCGGGACCAGTGGTCATCTATCCCGGTGCCTTATAAGACAATGTCCGCATTTGGTGATGCACAGCTTTTCAGAGACCAGTTGACCTATGGTTGGGTGGGCATTGGAGCCGTGATCCTCCGTGATGTGGCCGGCGCAGGTAATCTGACCTCTACTAAGGGATATGCATCTATCGCTTATCACCAGCTAATGGGGAATAGCAGCTTGTTGTCTTTAGGCTTTAACGCAGGTTCCGCAAATAAAAGGGTGGATGTTACCAAACTGGTATTCGGTGATCAGTGGAACGGAAAATTCTTTGATGCTCAGGTGCCTACTGCCGAGCCAATGGCTTCCAGCAGTGCTAATTATTTCGACTTACAGGTAGGTATGAACTATGCCTATTTTCCTACAGATGATATTTATATCAATGCCGGTGCATCTGTGCAGCACGTGAATATGCCCCGGGAAACCTTCTATGACGGGGATAATCGGGTGCCTCGTAGATATATTGGTTTTTTGAATGCGAGTTTGAAAATGAGTGATAAAGTAATCTTGAACCCAGGTGCTTATTATACGAGGCAGGCACATACCAGTCAAACGATGTTTGGCATGAATGCAGCTTATAACCTTTCCGGTGATGGCAATCAGCAGGCATACGGCGGTATTTATTATCGTACTAATGATGCTGCTATGTTTATGGTAGGTTACCAGCTGAGTAGTGTGAAACTGATGTTTAGCTATGATGCAACTACTTCTTCCTTATCAGCTGCTAATAGTAGCAGAGGGGCTTACGAGATAGGTATCATCTATACCGGTTTATATAAAAACAGGGCATTTTCAGACGCGATCAGATCTACCTTCTGTCCCTCTTTTTAAATCTTTACAACGGTATTATACAGAAACCTGCTTATTGATTACTTTTGTTACATGACCACATTGAACAAGGTAACTGCCGCTCATATTGCGGCCTTACGAGAAATAACGGGAGATAAATATGTGTTGGTAGACGAGGAAAGCTTGGACCGTTATGCACAGGATGAAACGGAAGATTTACATTTTCTGCCGGAAGTTGTTGTAAAGCCGGATAGTACGGAACAGGTTAGCCAGATCATGCAGCTTTGTCAGCGTGAATTACTGCCGGTAACACCACGTGGCGGCGGTACTGGTCTTAGTGGTGGGGCTCTCCCACAATTTGGAGGTGTGCTCATCTCTATGGAACGCTTCAACAGGATCCTCGAGATCGATGAAAGAAATTTACAGGTAACCACCGAGCCAGGTGTTATCACAGAAATATTGCAAAATACAGTAAAGGAAAAAGGCCTCTTTTATCCGCCTGATCCAAGTAGTCGCGGTACCTGTTTCATTGGCGGAAATATCGCTGAAAACTCTGGTGGCCCTAAAGCCGTGAAATATGGTGTGGTAAAGGATTATGTGCTGAACCTTGAAATGGTGCTGCCTTCCGGGGAAGTTATCTGGACAGGTGCCAATGTACTGAAGAATGCAACTGGTTATAACCTTACACAGCTAGTGGTTGGCAGTGAAGGAACACTGGGAATTGTTACTAAAATTGTATTAAGATTAATTCCATTACCTAAGCATGATCTGTTGATGTTAGTGCCGTTCCGTTCTGCGGAAAGTGCCTGCGAAGCTGTGAGTGCTATATTCCGCGCAGGTTTTACGCCAAGTGCGATGGAGTTTATGGAAAGAGATGCACTGGATTGGGTATCTCAATACGTACAAAGTTCCACAGTGAAAATCGAAGACGATATCCAGGCACATCTGCTGATAGAAGTAGATGGTAACTATCCAGAAGTATTAATGCAGGAAATGGAAGGAATCGCCGGCGTAGTGGAAGGTTTTGATATCGGAGAGATCCTGTTTGCAGAAGATTCTACCCAGAAGGATGAACTCTGGAAGCTGCGCCGCCGTGTAGCCGAGGCAGTGAAAGCAAATTCTATTTATAAAGAAGAAGATACCGTAGTGCCAAGAGCTGAGCTGCCCGTGTTGTTGAAAGGTGTGAAAGAAATTGGTACAAAATATGGGTTCCATTCTGTTTGTTATGGGCATGCCGGTGATGGTAATTTACACGTAAATATCATCCGTGGTAACCTGACTGAAGAGCAGTGGAATGGCACACTCACAGCTGGTATCCGGGAAATTTTCCAGCTGGTGAAAAGTCTGAAGGGTACTATCTCCGGCGAACATGGTATTGGCCTGGTGCAGAAAAGTTATATGGATATCATCTTTGATGCTACTTCCATGCAAATTATGAAGCAAATAAAACAGATATTTGATCCTAACAATATCCTCAACAGAGGTAAAATATTTGACTGTTAAAAATCGATATATGAAAAAGCTGTTGCTTTGTATACTCCTCTTTACCGGATTTCAGATGGCCCATGCGCAGTATTATAAAACCGATACTACTACGAGGCCTCCGCAACAACCTAAGAGCTTTGATCCATCAAAGCTGGTTATTGGAGGTTCGCTTGGATTGGTGTTTGGTGATTATACGAACGTAGATGTGTCGCCGTTGGTGGGTTATCGTTTTAATAACTATATCGCGGCAGGTGTGAATATCAACGCACAGTATGGTAATATCAAGTATCGTGATTTCTATGGTAACACTACCTCCCGTGATCAGTATACTATTTTTGGTGGTGGTGTTTGGGGCCGTGTATACCCTATTCCCATGCTGTTTGTGCATGTGCAGCCAGAGTATAATTCCGTTTCTCAAAAAACGACTTATTACTATGATGGAAACGGGAATCCTAAAACCACTACATATACGACCAACTATGCGGTGCCAAGTTTATTGCTGGGCGCCGGTTATACACAGGCTGTTGGCGGCAGGGTAGGCGTGAGTTTCGCCATTATGTATGATGTGCTTCAAGATGGTCGCTCTCCTTATCAGAATAACCTGATCTACAGAGCTGGCGTGGGTCTTGGATTCTAATCATCCTGCTATAATAATATTAATGATGCCCGTTTCTACTCAGTAGAGACGGGCTTTTTTCTGGATTGTATTCTATGGAGACCCGCACCCATACCTTCTTTTCTCCCATGCCTTGCACATGGAAGAAAAGAAGGTGAAAGAGCAAATACACCTTCTTCTGGCTAAAAATTAAAAACTAAACGTTCATCTCCCATATTATCCTCATGTTAAATGTTTATAAAGGCTAAACTTTATTTTACCTATAGTATTACCTTTGTTCCATAAATTAGTGAACAGATGAGCATTCAGTTAGCCGTTTTCGATATTGCAGGAACTACCCTGCACGACGAATCTAATGTAGCACTGGTATTACAGGAAGCGGTAAAAACCGCCGGAGTAGATGTTACGATAGATGAAATTAATGAAGTGATGGGATATGCGAAACCCTTTGCTATCCGCTATCTCCTAAAACAGAAAGGTCATCCTAAAGCAGAAGATGATGCATTGGTAGATGAGCTCCATCAATATTTTGTGACTGGCATGAAAAAATATTATGCCACCAGCCCAGGTGTACGCGAAAAAGACGGCGTATCCAAAGTATTTGAAGCCTTGCGTAAAAAAGGTATAAAAGTGGCGCTGGACACAGGTTTTGATAAAGATATCACCGATGTTATCCTGGAACGTACAGGCTGGCTAAACAATGGTTTAATTGATGCTGTCATGACCAGCGACCTCGTACCGCACGGTCGTCCTTATCCATATATGATCTATCGTATCATGGAGAAGCTGGAAATAGCCGCTGTAGCCAATGTAGCGAAAGTAGGTGATACCATCTCCGACCTCGAAGAAGGTACCAATGCAGGTTGTAAAATAGTTGCCGGCATTACCACTGGCGCTTATTCCAAAGCTGACCTGGAGAAAGGACCACATACGCACCTGATCGCATCTCTGGATGAATTTCTTTCAATTATCTGACCTCCTTATATATAATCCATGCAACAACAACAGGCGGATGTAGCGGTAATAGGCGCAGGCATCGTAGGACTTGCCATGTCATACAAACTGGCAAAGCAGGGAAAAAAAGTAGTGTTATTTGAACGTAATAGCAGGGCTATCAGCGCTTCTATACGCAATTTCGGACTGGTATGGCCTATCGGGCAAACTGCCGGAAAAATGTATAACAGAGCTATGCACAGCAGAAGTGTATGGAAAGAACTGGCCGCCGCCACCGGGCTGCAATGCCAGGAAACCGGCTCACTGCACCTGGTATACGAACAAGATGAACTGGCCGTGCTGGAAGAATTTACCGGTGCTGCTGCTCACAATGGTTATGACTGCGAACTGATTTCACCAGCTAACATTGGTAAATATACGCAGGCAATAAAAACCAACGGCTTGCTCGGGGCCATGTACAGCAAAACTGAAATGACGGTAAACCCACGCCAGGCAAGTGCTACCATCGCTGCATATCTCCAGGAACAAATGAATGTAACCACTCGTTTTGGTACTGCTGTGAATGCAATCAATATGCCTTTCATCGAAACGAAAGATGAAAAATGGAAAGTAGATCAGGTATATGTTTGTAGTGGTGCTGACTTCGAAACATTGTACCCTGCTATATTTGCGGATACTTATCTTACTAAGTGCAAACTGCAGATGATGCGTACCGTTCCACAACCAGGCAACTGGCAGCTGGGACCAGCACTCTGTGCAGGTCTCACATTATTACACTATGCATCATTCAATAGTTGTAAAACATTGGACGCCCTGAAACGCAGAGTGGAAAAGGAAATGCCGGAATATGTGAAGTGGGGCGTGCACCTGCTGATCTCTCAAAACGGTGATGGAGAGCTGACCATAGGCGATTCTCATGAATATGGTCCTGACTTCGATCCGTTCGATAAAGCATTTATCAATGACCTCATCCTGAAATATATGCATACTTTCCTGCAGGCCCCTGATGTTACTATCAAGGAGCAATGGCATGGAATCTATCCTAAACTGAAGAATGGTAATACCGACCTGGTTTTATCTCCTGAAAAAGATGTGATGATCGTGAATGGTTTAGGTGGTGCAGGTATGACTTTATCTTTTGGATTGGCAGAAGAAATTGTAAGCGGAACTTATAAATAATCTGTTTACAAACATTTACCGCCATTAATGTAAAATGTCTTGTAGTGCGTGCTGTCTGCGCATTACAGGACATTTTTCTTTAGACTATACTTAGTGTATATACGAAAAACATAAATTAGGTTATTGCATAAATATGCAATAATTTAATGGCAATTAACCGTTATGAAAGTCGCCTGACGCAACGATAGCATATCTGCTTAATTCGTCATTCACAAGAGCCAGCTTTAGTTAACGTTTCTGCAGCATTGTATAATATACGGTGCTGCACGTTCATAACGTGTTAAATGGAAAGCAGGTTTCTTTTGAGTTACCTGCTTTTTTTTTCTCGCAAAGCAGCAAAGGCCTGCATTTTGTTTTATTATCAGTTAATGGTCTTAAACAACATAACATAATCTTTTGCTGCTTATGCTGCTTTGCGAGAAAAACATAAACACCACAGGCGTAAGTCCTTTTCCTGAAAAACTGACCAAGCACCAGTCTCTGATACTTTGCGAGAAACCAAAAAAATCCTAAATTGGACAAAAGCATAAATGCATATTACATGAATGATAGTTTAAAGAATTTAAAAGAAAGAGATTGGACGGAAACGAGAGCTCATTCAAGTTGGCAAATCTTCAAAATCATGGCAGAATTTGTGGATGGTTTTGAATCCCTGGCTAAGATTGGTCCCTGCATATCAATATTTGGATCTGCCCGTACCCAACCGGGTAATCGTTATTACGACCTTGCTGAAGAAATAGCAGCACGACTGGCGGAAGAAGGCTTCGGTATCATCACTGGTGGTGGCCCAGGCATCATGGAAGCTGCCAACAAAGGTGCTCAGCGCGCTCGTGGTAAATCCGTAGGCGCTAATATCACACTCCCACATGAGCAGTATCCTAACCCTTATATCGATAATGATAAACGCCTGAACTTTGATTACTTCTTTGTAAGAAAGGTGATGTTTACCAAATACTCACAAGGCTTTGTAATGATGCCTGGTGGCTTTGGTACCATGGATGAATTCTTTGAAGTGGCTACCCTTATCCAAACGAAAAAAATGGAAGAAACTCCCATGGTACTCGTAGGGAAAGAATACTGGAGCGGCCTGCTGGACTGGATCAAGGCTGTTATGCTCGATAAAGAACATAACATCAATCTGCCAGACCTCGACCTGCTAAAACTCTTCGATACAGCAGATGAAGTGGTGGAATATTTCAGGGTTTTCTATACTACCAACAAACTCAGACCGAATTTCTAATATCATCGATATTTCATCAACGCCACAGGTACGCATAAAAACCGATCCTGTGGCGTTTACTATTTATAAGCTCTTTTCTTTAGCTTTGCAGAAATTTTATATATGGAGCTGATACCGGAAGCAGTGGAGCAATTTTCAGAGAAGTATACTACACCAGAGGGTGAGCAGTTATACAAACTACATCGGGAAACCTATCTGAAAGTAGAATTGCCACACATGCTCAGTGGCCATGTACAAGGCCAGTTTCTGAGTATGGTAAGCCATATGGTACGCCCTTTGCGGATATTGGAGTTAGGTACTTATACTGGCTACTCCGCCATCTGCCTGGCACAAGGCCTGCAACCCGGCGGTATGTTACATACCGTAGATATCAATGAAGAGCTGGAAACCCTCTGTCAGAAATATTGGGAAGCTACCGGAACTGCCGATAAAATTAAAATGCATATAGGCAAGGCCGCCTCCGTGATCGATTCACTGGATGAAGTTTTCGACCTTGTCTTTATTGATGCAGACAAAGCAGGTTACGAACATTACTACGATCAGGTATGGGAAAAATTAAGGCCAGGAGGTTTTATCCTCGCCGATAATGTGCTATATCATGGTCAGGTACTGCTGCCGGAAAATGAACGTGGAAGCCAGGCTAAAGCCATGGTGAGATTTTGTGAGAAAGTGCTGGCAGATGATCGTGCTGAACAAGTACTGCTAACTATCCGCGATGGTGTTCTCCTGATCAGGAAGAAATAACCATCTCCATGAACAACGCCCATTAAATTTTAAATACATGCAAGTAAGAAAATTCTTGTTGGTGGTCAGTTTTCTTATTGGCGCCACTGTGCAGTTATACGCACAGAAGATCACAACGCAGCAGTATATTGAAGCTTATAAACAACTGGCCATCGAAGAGCAACGCCGTACAGGCGTTCCCGCAGCCATCACCCTCGCGCAGGGTGTAGTGGAAACACAGTCTGGCAACGGTGCACTCTGCCAGCAATCCAATAACCACTTCGGTATTAAATGTAAAAACAACTGGACCGGAAAAACCGTCAAATACGACGATGACGCCGCCCAGGAATGTTTTCGTGTATACGAAACCGCTAAGGAATCGTATAAAGATCACTCCGATTTCCTCCGAAGCAACCCTCGATATGCCTTCCTCTTTCAATTCGATGGGGAAGACTATAAATCCTGGGCTTTCGGCCTTAAACAAGCCGGATATGCTACCAATAAAACTTATCCACAACAGCTGATTAAAGTTATTGAAGACAACAACCTTCAACGTTTTTCTTTGATCGCATTAGGTAAAATGTCGCCGGAAGCCACCGAAGCTAACTCTATTGGCGAGTCAATGGCTAATAACGGCAGCGTGGTGAATCCTAAGCCTAAACCTGTTACTGGTGGTAATTCCAGCAAACCAAGTCACTCCAGCAAACCGGTTGCTGGTAACTATCCTAAAGGTGTTTTCGAAATCAATGGTCGCCGGGCCATCTTCGCAAAAGCTGGTACCAGCCTGATTGCACTCGCTGATCAACGCGATATCCGCCTCAGTAAACTGGTACGCTTCAATGATCTTCCCAATGATGCTCCATTGAAAAAAGATATGGTCATCTTCTTACAAAAGAAAGCTAAAAAAGGTGGTACCGAATTCCATACTGTTGCTAAAGGAGAATCATTACTGGACGTAGCACAGGCAGAAGGTATCCAGCTTAAATGGCTGCGCCGTCGTAATAAACTGCATGAAGGCGACCAACCTGCTACCGGTCAGCGACTGGCCCTGACAGGCTTCTCCTCCAATACGCCTTCCCTGGCCAGAAACAGCCGCGAAGAAGAGGAAGAGGATGAAGAGGAAGTCGCCTATCTGCCTCCGGCAAAAACGACAGCTCCTCCAGCAAAAACACCAGCTACACAACAAAATAATTCACAAACAGGTGGTATACCTGTTGCCATGATAGAAGATCTGAAAAAGAACGGCGATGTAACCGTTTCTAACGGCAATACCTCTACGCCTGCTAATACACCAGCAGCAACACCGCCACCACCAGCCAAGGCAACAATGCCTGCGCCTGCGCCATCAAAACCGGCTCCCGCGCCTGTGGTAACAACGCCTGCGCCAGCACCGGTGAAAACCACTGGCAGCACTCAATACCACGATGTACAGCCCAAAGAAACGCTGTATGGTATCGCTAAGATGTACAACAAATCTGTAACCCAGTTACAGGAATGGAATAATTTGCAGGGCTTCGATATAAAAATCGGCCAGCGCCTGCTTGTGGGAAAATAAAGCTCACATCTTTTTGAGCTTTTAATTGTTAAAACTGGAAATGAAGTAGTATTTATGTCGGTAATCACAGTGCATGACAAACAGTTTCAACCCTATATTGGTGCAGATGAACTGCAACAACGTATAAGGGAAATGGCTGCTAAAATCAATGAAGATCTTAAAGGCGAACGCCCTTTGTTTATTGCTATCCTCAATGGTTCTTTTATGTTCGCTGCTGATATGTTTAAATATATCAACATCGACGCAGAGATCTCTTTTATTAAATTGGCTTCCTATAAAGGAACCAAATCAACAGGAAACGTAATACAGGCAATTGGTCTGGATGAAGACCTCTTCGACCGTACCGTCGTTATCCTGGAAGATATTGTGGATACCGGCAAAACGCTCAGCCAGTTCCTTCCGCAGCTGGAACATCAGCAACCTAAAAAGTTACTGGTAGCCTCACTGCTCACCAAACCTGATGCCATGGTACACCCGATTAAAATCGACTACCTCGGATTCTCCGTTCCTAATAAATTTCTCCTCGGCTACGGCCTGGACTATGATGGTCTTGGACGTAACCTGCCGGAAATTTATCAGCTGGTAGGACAAGAATAATCACAGTATATAATTGAAAAGCCTGATTTTATGCAGACGAATTGCATGAAATCAGGCTTTTTTGCTTGATTTTTGAAATTATCAATGGCTCAAAGACCTAACAAGCATGGATATATCAGTTTAAATGATTAATTTGTTTCATGCGAAAGTTGCTTTTGCTGCTGATATTGTACTGTAGTTCTGCTAACGCCCAAACTAACTGGACCAGCGGCGCTGTGGAAGATAGTCTTACCCACAAACCCATTGCTGGTGTATCCGTCTGCGTTATGAACGATACCACCTGCGTGGTAACGAACAACTTTGGATTATTTCGTATCCAGCTCCCAAAATCTCTTGTACAACTCCGTTTCGAACTCCCCGGATATCTCCCTAAAACAATATTTGTAAAACAAGATGACCGTGTGCTCATAGCGTTGCTGCCTGTACGAAAAGCTATGGACCCTGTTGCCATGGCGAAAGCCAGGGCTAAACTTTCCCGTAATAGCAACCCTAACTACAGCAATTCCGGGATGGGAATCCATACTTTTTACAATGAAACCTACGGCGCTACCTTCGAAAATAAATTCCAGCATGCCCGTTTGGTTCCTGCTTCCAACTTCGCCGTGGATGTGGACAGAGCTTCTTATAGTAATATCAGGAGATTCCTCCGCCTTAAAGAGAAAGTGCCCACAGATGCCGTAAGGATTGAGGAAATGGTGAATTATTTCCAATATACTTACCCGTTACCCGGCGCTGGTAAAACAATAGGACTGATGGGGCAATATACCACCTGCCCCTGGGAACCTATGCATCGCCTCCTCCAAATCGTGATCAGAGCTACCGCCATCGCGATGGACAGTCTGCCGCCGAGTAACCTGGTTTTCCTTATCGATGCCTCGGGTTCCATGGATGCACCAAATAAATTGCCCTTGCTACAAGCTGCGTTTCGCGTGCTGGTAAACAATCTCCGGCCTATCGACCGCGTAGCCATCGTTGCTTATGCCAGCGAACCGCAGGTGATATTGGCTTCTACTTTTGGTGATCAGAAAGAAAAGATCCTGGGTGCGATTGACAACCTTAATGCTAATGGCGCTACTGCCGGAGAAGCGGCCATCAAACTGGCTTATCAGGTGGCAGAGCAGCATTTTATCAGTGATGGTAATAACCGCGTAATATTGGCTACTGACGGAGATTTTAATGTAGGTAGATCTTCTGATGAGGAGATGGAACAACTGGTCACTAAAGAAAAGGAAAGTGGGGTATTATTGACCTGCCTGGGTGTGGGCATGAAGAATTATAAAGACTCCAAACTGAAGATCATGGCCGCTAAAGGCAATGGTAATTTCGCTTATATAGATGATTTGGAAGAAGCCAACAAGATTTTTGCCCGTGAGTTTGGTAGTACCTTATTCACCGTTGCCCGCGATGTCAAGGCGGAAGTCAGATTTAATCCTGCTGTAGTAAAATCGTATAGGCTGATTGGTTATGAAAACAAGGTACTGCCTTCTGATAATAGTGTGCCGGATTCGGTTGCGGGAGGTATTGTAGGTAGTGGACATTGTGCTGTGGCCTTGTATGAAATCTTGCCGGCAGACAGCCTGCATGATCATGTAGATTCCTTACTGGCAGCCATAAAAGTAACATACCGGCGTCCACAGGAGGCACAGCTGCATGAGCTGGAAGTAAAGCTTCCGGATCATTGCATATCATTTAGTGAGGCATCAGCAGATCATCGCTTTGCAGCTTCCGTGGCCTTGTTTGGTATGATACTACGTAATTCTGCCTATCGTGGCTGTGGTGATATAGAAATGGTAGAGGCGATGGCTAAGAAATCATTGGGGCCTGATAAAAGTGGGTACAGAAAAGAGTTTCTTAAGCTGGTAAAACTGGCAGGAAAATCAAAATAAAAGGGGCCTTGAAAGCCCCCTGTATATCGTTATTTGGTGATCTTATAACATTTGCGGATCATCTTCTGCTGGAAGTCGAACGGTAATGTTTGTGCCGTAATATCCTTAATGGTAGCGGCTTCTATCTGATCATCCTCCATCACAAATCTCCTGTAATTATTGCTGAAGTAAATGGTGCCGCCTTTTTTGGTAGCTAGTAATACTTTATTCAGCATCATTACGTGATCACGCTGTACATCGAGGAACTCCTTCATACGCTTGCTGTTAGAGAAGGTAGGAGGGTCCATGATCACGAGATCATAGGTATTTAGCTTGAGCGTATCGAGGTATTGTAACACGTCCGCATGTACGAATTCGTGTTTCGCAGGATCGATGTCATTCAGTCTGAAATTATCTTCGGCCCAGCTTAAATATGTTTTAGAAAGATCTACAGATGTTACTTGAGAAGCGCCGCCAGCGGCTGCATACACGGAGAAAGATCCGGTATAGCAGAAGAGGTTCAGCACCTTTTTGTCCTTAGCTTCGTCTCTGACCATACTGCGGGTAATGCGGTGGTCGAGGAATAGGCCGGTATCCAGGTAGTCGGAGAGGTTCACTTTGAAGTTCAATCCGGCTTCATGGGCCACCATTTCATGGCTTTCGATGCTAAGTTTTTCATACTGACCTTTCCTACTTTCCTTGCGCTGCCTTTGTTTCACCCATATTTTCGATGGAGCAACTTCCAGTATTTTACTGATCAGTTCCAGGCAGGAGTCGAGCCAGGCTTCGTGTGCGTCTTCGTCCATTCCGTGTTTGCGATGGTATTCCGCGATGTAGACATAGTCTTCATACATCTCAATGCTGAAGGGGAATTCGGGAATATCGTCATCGTATACACGATAGCAGGTGATATTTTGGCGTCTGGCGAGTTTGGAGATATGCCGGTAAACTTTCGTCAGCCGGTTCTCGAACATCTGGAGTTTGTTATCCATAATTAAAAGATAAAGCTGAATACGGTGAGGCAGCGGGTGCTGTCACGGTATTCAGCCTGAATCAAATATTGCAATCCGAGCAAGTTCTTCTTTATCATTACTTACACAACATAATCCTTACAAATAACAAAACATATGTCTTTGCTGCTTATGCTGCTTTGCGTGAAAGAAAGGCGCCGAAGGCGCACCAGCCGCGTGTGTTAGCTAAAAATATCTCTGACTTTTTCGAAGAAGCCTTTTTCGGATTTTTCCGGATTAGGTTTGAAGTTGTCAGAAATATGGAGTTTTTCCAACATGTCTTTTTCTTCGGTAGTCAGGTGTTGTGGTGTCCAAACGTTCACGTGAATTAGTTGATCACCGCGTTCGTAGGAGTTGATACTTGGGAAACCTTTGCCTTTTAGGCGGAAGATTTTACCACTTTGGGTACCGGCAGGAATTTTAATTTTCGCCTTACCGTCGATGGTAGGTACTTCTAAGGAGGTTCCGAAAACTGCATCTGTGAAGGAGATGTGCAGGTCGTAGGCTACGTTGAGGCCATCGCGTTGAAGTTCCGGATGTGGTTCTTCTTCGATAAGGATGAGGAGATCGCCAGGAGCGCCGCCTCTTTCGCCTGCGTTACCTTTGCCGCTCATAGAGAGCTGCATACCTTCTGCAACACCTGCTGGGATGTCTATGCTTACGGTTTCTTCGCCGTACATGCGACCTTCACCTTTACAGTGGTTACATTTACTGGTAATGATCTGGCCTTCACCGTGACAGTTAGGACAGGTTGTTACTGTCTGCATCTGGCCGAGGAAGGTAGAAGTTACTTTTCTTACCTGGCCTGAGCCACCACAGGTGTTACAGGTCTGGAAAGAGTTTTTATCTTTCGCACCTAATCCGCCGCAATGCTGGCAGGAAACGTATTTTTTAACTTTGATCTTTTTGTTGGCGCCTTTAGCGATTTCTTCGTAGGTGAGTTTAATTTTCACACGAAGGTTAGAGCCACGGGTACCACGACCACGTCTTCCACCGCCGCCACCAGGGCCTCTTCCGCCGCCTCCGAAGAAGCTGCCAAAGATATCATCGCCAAAAATGTCACCGAAGTTGGAGAATATGTCGTCCATATTCATACCACCACCGTTAAATCCACCACCACGGGCACCATTCATGCCCGCATGTCCGAAGCGATCATATTGTGCCCGTTTATCCGGATCGCTTAATACTTCATATGCTTCGGCGGCTTCTTTAAACTTCTCTTCCGCCTCCTTGTTGTTGGGGTTACGATCAGGGTGATATTGCATGGCTACCTTACGGTATGCCTTTTTGATCTCATCCTGTGTCGCCGTTTTGGTTACAACAAGTATTTCGTAATAATCTCTCTTGGTAGACATTATATAAAAACCTTATAACCCCGCTGATGGCGGGGTTGTTTCTGTTATAAAAATTTTATTTCTGTCATTTGTCAGCATAGTACTTCTGTTGCAATGTCATGCCACATCGTCACTATTTACCTACCACTACCTTCGCGTGACGAATCAGTTTGTCATTCAGGTAATAGCCTTTCTGTAAAACGTCCAGCACTTTGCCGGAAAGGTCCGGAGTAGGTGCAGGAATTTCAGTAATGGCGTCGTGCAGGTCAGGGTTGAATTCATGGTGCATAGCATCCATTTCTGTCAGACCTTTGGATAAAAGAGAGGATTTCAATTTACTGAAAACCATCATAGAGCCGTCTTTAACGGAAGCCAGATCAGAAGCTGTTTCCATTTGTTTGGCAGCTCTTTCGCTATCATCCAGTATATCCAACAAAGATACAATAACATCTTTGCCAGCGGTTTGCATTAACTCTAATCTTTCTTTGGCAGTACGTCTGCGGAAATTGTCAAATTCTGCCTGCAGGCGAAGATATTTATCGCGCAGGTCAGCTATTTCCTTGTCTTTCTTACCTAATTCACCAGATTCATCCAACTCATTATTCATATGCGAAGATCCACTCATATTCTCATCAGTGTTAATATCTGGCATGCTGTTCTCATTTTCGGTATTGTTAATTTCCTCTTGATGCATGTCTTTTTCTTTTTCTGTCATAATTGTAATGATTGTCTGCAAAGATAAGTAGTCAATTACTTTGCCAAGCGAACATTTGGCGACAAATTGACACGGATTCCATGTGTTTGGTATTAGGGTGCTGCCTATTTCTTACCTTTGCACCTCGAATTGCGATAAATGACAAAAGTTTTTTTAAAGAAAAAGATACAAAACAGGGTACTACTGGGACATCCCTGGGTATTTGGTAATGAAGTGAACGAAATCGATGGGCCGGTAGATGCTGGCGACATTGTAGATGTATTCACGCACCAGGGCACTTTTGTGGGCCGTGGTTATATCAATCCCCAATCCCAGATCCTTGTGCGCCTGCTCACCCGCGATAAGCGCGAAGAAATCAACGATGAATTCTTTTATCGTCGGTTACTGAAATGCTGGGAATACCGTAAAAAGATCGGTTATGTAGAAAACTGCCGTCTGGTATTTGGTGAGGCGGATGAAATGCCAGCCCTGATCATTGATAAATTCAATGATTACCTGGTTATTCAGACGTTGGCACTTGGTATGGAAAAATGGAAAGGCGCTATCGTAGATGCCCTGAACAGGATTTTTAATCCTAAAGGTATCTATGAAAGAAATGATGTTCCTGTTCGTGAACTGGAAGGTATGCAGCAACAGAAAGGCTTCCTTTCTGCTCCATTTGATACCAATGTTATCATCAACGAGAACGGTCTGAAATTCCATGTAGACATCGAAAACGGCCAGAAAACAGGCTATTTCCTTGATCAGCAGGATAACCGTCGGGCGATCCAGCACATCGTTAAAGGTGCAGACGTATTGGAAGCATTCTGCTATACAGGTACTTTCTCTTGTCATGCCGGCCACTATGGTGCTAAAAGTGTAATGGGACTTGATATTTCCGAGCATGCTGTTAACACCGCACGCCGTAATGCACAGCTGAATAACCTCCAGGATATTTGTAAGTTCCAGGCGGTAAATGCATTTGACCAGCTAAAAACATGGACAAAAGAGGAAAAGAAATTTGATGTTGTAATTCTGGACCCGCCGGCATTTACTAAAAGCCGTGAGAATATACAGAAAGCGATTACAGGTTATAAAGAGATCAACCTGCGTGGTATGAAGCTGCTGAAGCCTGGTGGATTCCTGGTAACGGCTTCCTGCACCAACCTGGTGCCGCCAAGCCTCTTCCTGGAAATCATTGATATGGCTGCCAAAGACGCTAGAAAGAAACTGCGTCAGGTAACGTTCCAGACACAGGCACAGGATCATCCTATCTTGTGGAATATTGAGAATACTACTTATCTTAAATTCCTGATTGTAGAAGTGCAGTAAAACACAACAATATTTTATACTAAAGCTGACCTTTGTGTCAGCTTTTTTTATGCCGTTACTCGATAACTACATGCCGATTACTATCCGTATAAAAATCTACTGTTACCCTATTTCAGCTACCCAGCATTATCTTTATACCTGTTAGGTAACCTAACATTTTGGACATGCTAAAAGGGTAAAAAAAAGGCGTCTCTACCATGTAGAGACGCCTTTAATATCTTGCGAATAAAATATCTTTATTTTACTACGTTGAATTTCCCTGATTCTACCAGGTTACCACGCTGATCTCTCAACTGATAAATATATAGCCCACTATAGTAATTTGATAAATTAACGGTAGTACGTGCACTGATACCTTTCAGCTGATCTATTTTTTTTCCCAGGAAATTGTACACAATAAGATCATATGGTTGCTCGTTATTATGTAGCTGTGTAATTTCGAAGTTAACAATGTTGGTAGCTGGGTTAGGGTATAGTTTCACAATTTTACTACCCCCGTCCGTTGCCGGTTGGGATTTGTCGTTTTGTGCACTGACCGCAAAGGTACAGAGGCAAAAAAACAGGGTAAATAAGAGGGTAGAGGATTTTAACATAGTCTTATAAAGATAAAATTTTATTCAAATATTTCCTAATTTTTGATTGTTAAATCACACACGAAACCTGTGCACTTTTCCCTATAAATTTAACAAATACAACGCCATTTTGTTATATTTTTCCTTCTTTTTATGTAAAATTTAACGGTTGGTTGAACAATATTTTGTAATGCTTTGACATACAATATTTTTGAGGGTTTAAAATCTTGGGCAATTCACGCTTTCTAACGTACTGTTGCGGCTGTTAAGGAATCCTTTAAACACCAGCGATATTTCAAAACCACCGAAACTCTGACTTGCCGTTCTCAACTGTGAAATATTTGCATCGTAAGACATCCCCAACTCATACTTATCCATATCCAATTTCACTGTAGGAATGATCGCATCATTCCAGCGAAGGAAGAGCCCCCCATATATGCCTCTTGTGGACTCAAGTCCACGATCCATCAGCGCATATCGTAGCATAGCGCCACCGATATATTCCGAATAGGTACCCTGGTGTAACTGGTTATATTCTGCCACCACTTTCACACGCTCATCCAGCGGAATGGAAATACCTGCATTAAATGTCAATTTTGGCTGCAGTTGAATAGTTTTATCTGCATAAAAGGAAACCTTTGAACCCTGGAAATGGTAATAACCTACACCCAGGTAGTAATTCACATCTTCCCTGATTACACTGTTATAACTCAATCCAAAACCGGCATCCAGGTAGCCATAACCTCTCAAGGCCAGCTTACCCTCTTCGCCTGTAGGCATCGTAGGGTCGAAACGTCCACCCGTATACTGGTTATCGAAAGTCATGTTGTTAGGATCAAACTGACGTTGCACATATCCCCCCATGAAACCAAGAGACAGGAAACTTGTCTTGTCCGAGTTTAACGACTTATGATAGTTGATGGCAGGGAATACTTGTGTAGACTGTAGTTTGGAAGTACCCGCACGGTCATAGGTAAACTGAAGGCCCGTGGTGAGGTAGTCATTCCCTTGACCAACGGGAAATTTGATTTCACCACTTAAAGTACCTGTCTGGTAAGCGGTGGTAACACTATTCCATTGGTTACGGTATACGGCCTGTACACGCACATCTCCATTGAAAATGCCTATCAGCGCAGGGTTACGCAGGATGGGGGTTTCATAGAATTGTGAGAGGTGGATATCTTGTGCAACCAATGCTGGCGTGAATAATACGCCAAAGGTAAACAGTAATATGCCGTATAAGTATTTCATAAATTATCTGAGTAAGGTTACGTTGCCTTTTAATTGCATAAATTCATTGGTATCGCAGTAGGCCTCCAGAAAGTAGATGTAAACATCCGCTGATTGCGGCTTTCCTTTAAACATCCCATCCCAGCCTTTACTGATATCATCTGTGTTGAACTGCTCTCTGTGATATACTTCTTGTCCCCAACGGTTGAAGACTCTGAACGATTTCACGAAGCTGATTCCTTTACCACGTGGATAAAAGATGTCATTAACCCCGTCGCCATTAGGACTAAAGCTGTTCGGAATGAAGATGGCATCGCTTTTACAAACCAGGTCCACACTTACTACATCACTTTTTGAGCAGCCGAATGCATTGGTGCCTGTAACGCTATAAGTCATAGGCTTGCGGACAGCGGCGCTCACTGCAGGACAGGTAGGACAGTCGAGATAATCTGTAGGAGACCATTGCCATTTCACTACATCCAGAGAACCACTGGCAATCAGCCGCACAGTAGAACCTACGGCAACCGTCTGGTCTTTGCCCGCTTCCACACTGGGTACTGGTTTTACAGAAAGTTTCACAGATACTGGTGCACTGTATGGGCACATCGGATCGTTGGTGCCAGTAACCTGATAGGTAATGTCAGCGGTAGGCGTACTAACGGGATCGGCTATCTTATTATTGGTAAGCCCGTCTACTGGCGTCCAGTTGTAGTAAAGCGCGCCAGTAGCTTGTAGTTTCGCGGAACTACCATAGCATACATTCATATTGGGCGTTACCGTCATGGTAACTTTAGGTACTACAGAAATGTCTGTTGAGTCATATACCGTACAGCCGTAAGCGTTAGTAGCCAGTGCTTTATATCTTGTATTACTAACCGGTGCTGCTGTTGGTGTTGTACAATAAGTACAGCTGAGATAATCAGTGGTGAGCCATTGTACATTACCATCTGTAATAGCATTGAGCGTAGTGCCGCTACCCTCGCAGATTTTAGCTTGTGTAGCAGTTACTTTAATGAATGGCGAAGGATTGATGGTAATGGTTTTGGTGATAGAATCCATGCAGTTTCTTGCATCAGTAATCACGAGCTTCACGGTATAATCACCAGAGGATGAATAGTTTGTCGCCGGTGGTGCTTGTGCTGTGGAAGTAAGACCATTACCCAGGTCCCAACGCCAGTTGGTCAGTGGTGTATTCGGAGAGGTAACAGCATTATTTTTGAAGTTTACTGGTTGTCCTGCACAGGCTCCGCCGCTAAGACTGAAATCTGCTACTGGGGCCAGTATGCGGATGTTGGCCACTTTGGTAACCACATCGGTGCAATACATGGGATCCTTATAGTTAATAATCAGTTTGTCATCGAAAGTGCCACTCGTAGCAAAGGTTTTCTCATAGCTCTGCTGCGTAGTAGTATAGGAACTACCGTCGCCAAACTGCCAGGTATAGCTAGCCACTAATTCTTGTGGCACATTTAATACTTCATAGGTTGCTTTACTGCCCCTACAGATAGCGCTAACACCTGTAGTGAAATCAGGCAGGAAGTAGTTAACCGTCTGGAAGCTGCTATGGCTACAGGTTCCATTGTTATCTTTTACTGTCAAACGTACCGTGTATTTGCCCGTAGTTGCATATTGGTGCGTAACATTCTGGGTGGTTTCTAATGGGCTATTGTCTCCAAAGTCCCATTCGTAGGTACTTGTAGCGGTAGTATTGGTAGAAGTGTTAGTAAATGAAAAGGCTGTTCTGTCGGTACATGATCTGGTAGCATTAAAGGATGATACTGGGCCGGTGATGGTAACGGGCGCAGAAACAGGACTGGTGAAACATCCGTTGCTACCAGCTCTTAGCTGTACGGTCAGATTGCCTGAAGCCTGGAAATTATGTTTCAGGTCATTGGCGGCGGTATCCAGTTTGGAGCCATCGCCAAAATCCCAGCTGTAGGTATCCACATATTTTGCATCTGCGAGTACGCGTACTGGTTCGCCTACGCATGCAGTAGTCGGCGATACGGTGAAACTTACGTTGGAAGGCGGATTACCTGTGTGAATCTGTTTAGGGAATGATTTAGTAACAGTACAACCACTGGTAGTGGTCATGGTGAGTGTGATATCATAAGTACCTGTTTGTGGGTAGGTATGATTAATGGTGGCATTACCCGCCTGAATGGTACCGTCGCCGAAGTTCCAGGTGTAGCCTGCAACCGGATCGGTAGGCGAATTGGTGGCAGTGGCAGAAAAAGAAGCCGTGTATGGTACACAACCACCTATAGGACTGGTTACTGCAACATCAGGCAATGATATATTGATGTATTCAGACTTTGTTAATTTTTGCGTACAGCCGGTACTGTTAGTAACGGTAAGGGATATACTAAATTTACCTGCTTTGCCGTAAGCATGTGTTACCGTATTCGTTGTAGACTGCACTGGTGCAGAACCATCCCCGAAATCCCATGTACGTAACTGTGCCCCAGGAGTTAAATCGGTGAAAGTAGCTGTAAATAGCTTACAACTTTGGGTAATGTTTGCACTGAAATCTACCGCAGGAATATCTCCAATCGTTATCTGCCTGAAATAAGTACTTTCTCCATTATAGTATTTAGCGGTGAGAGATATCTTTTTGAGACCACCGGTAGTATAGGAAATACTAGGATTGGCATCATGAGAGGTGCGTCCATCACCAAAATCCCAGGTATACATTACCGGGGAGCCAGTTGTTGTATTTGTTAAACTGATTGTTACCGGAGCGCAGAGGGATACTGGAGAGGCTGTATAATTGAAGCCCGCTTGCTGTGCCAGCACTTTTCCTCCTGTTAACATGATTAACAGAAACAATAATGCCATTAAACATCTTGCCGGATGGTATTTCATAGGTAGCTGCGGTTTTTCATAGAAATCAGCACACAAATTAACTAAAAAAACAATAAATACACTATTTTATCTATATAATACAGAATTTCAATAATTTATCTATTTAATAATTGATTATCTTAACAAAGTGATGTTTCCTTTTAGTAACCCTGCGCCTCCCTTATCGCAGGTAACTTCTGCGAAATAAACATATACATCAGGAGTAAGTATTTGCCCTTTGAAGGTACCGTCCCAGCCTTTTGTGATATCGTCCGGGCTAAAATTATATCGCTCAAACACCAGTTGGCCCCAACGGTTAAAGATCTTCAGTGATTTCACTTCTCTGACACCACGTCCACGGATATAGAAAATATCATTTACACCATCTTTATTAGGAGAGAAGGTATTAGGAATGAAGATGTTGGAGTTATCGCAAATCAGTTTGATGCTGATATCGTCTGTACCCTTACAACCGTATTGGTTGGTCACTTCCACATAATAGGTAACATCATTTTTAGGTGTGGCCGTAGGATTCAGGCAGGTAAAGCAGCTGAGATCTGTCTGCGGCGTCCAGAGCACTTTGGTAATATCCTCGCTGCCTGTAACCGTCAACGGCAGAATAGCGCCTGCAGATGCTGTAATATCCGGCCCTGCATTGATAGTAGGTGTTGGGTTTACTGTAACATGAGCAGTAGCTTTTACTTCAAAGCAATTGTATTTATCAAAACCACTCACCACATAATCAGTACTGATCTCCGGTTTTACGAGTGGATTAGGGATAGTGGTATTACTTAATCCAGGTGCTGGCGCCCATTGGTACCGGTATGCACCAGAAGCCAGCAGGAAAGTGCCCGTACCATAACAAATGGAATAATTGCTGGTGGTTACAATGAAAGGTTGTGTAACTGTAAAACGCAATGATTTTGAATTCGTACAGCCGTAAGGGTTAACTGCTAATACTGTGTACATTGTGTCGATATCTGGTGTGATGAGCGGCGTTTTACTTTTAATGTCATTAATGTTATAGTTTGTCCAGGTAACGGTAGCATCAGCATCTGTGTTGGCAAGCAATTGCAAGGCATTGCCACGACAGATATTCACCTGGTCTGGTGTTGGCGCCAGTGATGGTGATGCATGAACTGTGATCTGACTATTTGCAACACTAGGGCAGCTTCCGTCAGCATTCGTTATCGTCAGGCTGATAGGCATTATGCCGTTTGTATTACCAGTGTAATTGATTGGGTTGATACTATTGCTTTTAATGTCTGGCGCAATGTTCCACTGCCATTTAGCCCCCGGCACTCCTACGGTTTCACTGCCTGTGATAGTAGTGGTGCTATATTGGCAAATGTCAGCAACATTACTAACAGTAGCATGGGCCTGTGTAGGAATGGTGACTGTTTTATCAACAGTAGCGGTACAACCATAAGCACTGGTGACGAGCAGTTTTACTGTGCTCATACCAGGCGATGGATAATTAAACACACCGTTTTTGCTGATGCTGGTGTTATTAGGTTGGCCTGTTCTTCCAAAATCCCAGCTGCTACTGTATGGTAAAGCAAGTGAATCTTGTGTAAGCGTATTAGATTTGTTGAGAAATAACACTTGTCCACCACCGCAAGCGGCTGAATTATCTATATCAAAATCCGCCACTGCTTTGTCTACCACAACTCTATCTGTAGATATAGCAGGTACTGCGCAACCTTTATCATCTGTGAGGATAACACGAGGATAGAAGATTCCTTTGTTTTGATAAGTATGTAGCGGAGATGTAGCTACAGTCGTTTTTTCCACCACACCATCATCAAAATCCCAGGCATAGCTAACAGTTTTTGTAGCACTGGCACTCATAACAATATCCAGTGGCGCACAACCATGGTTAGGATTAAAAGTGAGTGTGCCATCGGGGCCATCCACCTTCAACGAATGTGCAACGTTATTGCTGCATCCACCACTGGTATATACTGTCAGCGTGATATTGTAGGTTCCTGGTCTTGTGTAGTTATGACCATCTGGATTGTTATTGGCAGTAAATGATCCATCTCCAAAATCCCACTTACTGGTAACATAGTCTGTACTGTTATTGGTGAATTCCACCTTGGCCGGTGGACAAGGCAGCAACGTTGCCGGCATTGTGAAATCGGCCTTAGGATCTGGAACACGTAATGTATGCTCGGCAGTATCCTTACAACCATTTATTGTGGTTGTAATCAGTTGCACTGTATAATTACCAGTTGTCGTATATGCTTTCACGGGATTGGCAGCCGTACTGTTAGTGCCATCTCCAAAGTCCCACTGGTAGCTGTTTGCATTCGTGGACGAATTATAGTATTGATTGTCCTGGTTAAGACAAGGCTCAGGCGTTGCCAGCACAAAGTCTGCACTGTGCACATCCAGCTGATAGTTTTGGATGGCAATAACGGTACAGTTGTATTTATCAGTAACAGTAAGGGTTACCTGGTAATAGCCATCATTCACATATTTATGTTTGGTATCTGCTGGTGAGGCAGTTTTTGTTTCTTCTGGACTGTAGTCACCGAAATTCCATACCCATTTTGCAAGCTGATTACCACTATTGGTAGTAGATTGATCGGTGAAGGTGATATCTTCGTTCCTGCAAGGCTTTCCGCTTATAGTAAATTTAGGAATAGGGCCATTGATAGTGATGTCTTCAATATTAGAAAGACGAACACAATTATTCTGATCTGTCGCCGTTAATTGTACTTTATATTGACCTGGCGTAGTATAATGATGATTATAATTCGTATTCCATGTGCTGAACCCTTCTATATTTCCATCTCCCCAATTAATAGTAAAACCTGCTTCCAGCGTAGGATCTGTGACGTTTACATTTACGGAATAATCCGCGCCGACACAAACGGAACTGCTGAGACTTTTGATTGTTGGTAACTGCGTAACAACGAAAATCTTTTGCTTGTAGGTATTATCGCAAGCCCCATTATTTACTGTTAGCGATACTTCGTAAATACCTTGCTGTGCATAGGTATGATCAGGACTAGGAATAGTGCTGCCTGGCGTTTTATCTCCAAAATCCCAGGAGTAATTTTTAGGGAGTGTAGGATCATTTCCCCATCGTGTACTATCTGAAAAAAGTCTATAGAGATTATTGCTACAATCTACAGCTGTAGCCCATTCTGCGATCGGCGGATTAATACTGATATAGTTATACTTAGTAAGAGAATCAGTACAGCCAAAGTTCGTAACTGTTAAGGTAATGGTTTGCAATCCGAAATTGTGGAACACGTGTATAGGATTCTCGTCAGTGGAGAATTGTGAACCAGGGTTTCGTGGATCTGCATTATCAGTTACGAATTCCCACAACCACTCCTGACCTTGCGGCTTAGATTTATTTGTAAACCATATCGAGTCTTTCGCGCAAGCAACCAGCGGAGTGGCGGTAAAGTCTACCACAGGTTTAAAGCCTGACCTAACAAACCTTGTACTGGTGGATTTACATCCACTAAGTGTGGTGCCTGTTAAGGTAATTGTATGAACTCCTTCAGTTGTAAAAGTATGTGCAATAGAGGCTCCCGTGCCGGTAGCACCATCTCCAAAATCCCATTCGTACTTAATGAAAGGATCACTCGTAACGGGTCCGTTTATTACTGCAAAATTTACCAGTAAAGGAATACATCCCTGCATTACATCCTGGCTGAATGCAAGGTCTGGCAGAGAATAATCCGCTTTGACGTTGGTTGTTATACTACAGCCTTCTGCAGAAGTTGCGGTTAATGTTACCGGATAATTTTTATTTTCTGTAAAGGTATGCGTGGGATTAGATACCGTAGAAGTAGTACCATCGCCAAAGCTCCATAGCCATGTTACCGCATTACTATTTTGTATTGTAAACTGAGTTGTTACTGGCACTGCACATTGCTTGTCTGGGTTGGCAATACCTTTATCTGTAGGAAGTGGATTAAGTTTTACAGGCACTGAAATAACATCTGTACATCCATCCAGTGTAACCGATAACGTTACATAGGAACCTTGCGTAGTAATTTGTTTTACTGCATTATCTGTACGTTGAACAGTACCGTCATCAAATGACCAGATAGAAGAGGTGGGTGTAGGTTTGGTGGTGTTCGTGAAAATTACGTCTTCACCAAGACAGGCATGATAATCAAATGATGCTTTGAGTCCACCTACGGTGATATAATCTTTTTTTGTAGTGGTGGCCTGGCAGGTTCCATTGTAGGCTGTCAATGACACTGTATACGTTCCAGGGGCGTTGTAGGTATGTTGGGGAGATGAGCCAGTAGTGCCGTCACCGTAGTCGAAGGTATATGTATAAATTTTATTAGGATCAATGGTAGTATTAATAAACGTTGCGTCGAATGGAGAGGTACAACTACCTGTTTTCACTGCGGTGAAGGTGGGTTGCTGAGCAGCCCTAACGGTAACGGCTATAGGAGTGCTGTTACTACGGCATCCCCAGCTGTTGGTAACAATAGTTCCAACATTGTAGGAGCCTTCATAATTAAATGTATGGCTCACAGTAGCACCTTGTGCGCCATTTACAAATGTACCGTCGCCAAAATCCCAGGAAACAGATTGTATAGTTCCATCGGAAGTACTACTATTATCTGTGAATGACAAAGCACCATGTTGGCAAATATCTGTAACTCCACCAGTTGCAACTGCCTTAGGGTTATCGTGTACCACTATGTCCAGAGTTTTAACAACTGGTCCGGATGGATATACCGCTGTAAACTTCACATGGTAAGTTTTCGGCGCATTGAATGTTTTTTGCGGAGATAAAAGATTGTTGACGGTAGAACCCTGGTCAAAGTCCCATTCGTAGCTGGTATATCCAGCATCAGGTGTGGCGGTGAAGCTCACGAGCATTGGTGAACATCCACTGATATTATCTGCTTTTATTGTAACATTCTGTGCATATATCTTATTGATACTAAACAACAAAATGACAAATACGGATATGGCTTTACGAAAGGTATAGGTAAGGTTAGTCATGGCATAGGTGCCCTGTACAGGGCTGATTCATCTATAATAATCTATAAAAATAGTATTTAAATTATAACATCAGCCTATATTTTATGCAGTATAATAGCAGAATTCTTAGAAATTTAATGTTAGCGCGTAAATTAGTTATCTTAGCCAGATGCAGTTATTAGATGAAAAATATTGGAACGAACGTTATCAGCATCATCAAACCCAATGGGATATGGGAATGGTGTCGCCACCACTGAAAGCCTATGCAGATCAGTTAACAGATAAAGAATTGCGTATACTCATTCCTGGTGGAGGTAACAGCTATGAGGCCGGTTATCTTTGGGAAAACGGGTTTAAGAATATTACAGTGCTCGACATTGCGGCAGTAGTTACTGAACAACTAAAGGAGCGTTTTTCTGCCACAGGTATCCGTGTATTGGAAGGGGATTTTTTTGCACACCAGGAAACTTATGATCTTGTGTTGGAGCAAACATTTTTCTGTGCATTGGACCCATTGCTGAGGATTGATTATGTACAGCATATGCACGAGATTATAAGACCAGAAGGCAAGCTGGCAGGCGTATTGTTTAACAGGTCTTTTGCGCATGATGGCCCGCCATTTGGAGGTAATGTTACAGAATATGAAGAATTATTCTCGCCGTATTTTGAATTAAAGGTCATAGAACCTTGCTATAATTCACATCCGGCAAGGCAAGGGAATGAGGTTTTTATTAATTTTATCAGGAAATAATGCTTATGAAGAAAATAATTATTGCAGTTGCCGTTCTGTGTGCAGGTTTTGCAGCACAGGCACAGGATAAAGAAAATGCAACTGCTTTTGCCAATGATATCAAGCAAAAAGGTGTGCAGGTTTTTGACGTTAGAACCGCAGCAGAATATAAAACTGGTCATCTTCCAAATGCTTTACAGGCCGATTTTACACAGAAACCAGAGTTTTATGAAAGAGCTAAATATCTGGATAAACAAAAGCCGGTATACGTATATTGTTTAGGTGGTGGCAGAAGTGCTGGTGCCGCTAAATGGATGCGTGAAAATGGCTTTACCAAAGTGGTAGAGCTGGAGGGCGGCATCAACGCCTGGAAACAAAGCGGTTTGCCGGTAGAAGACGTCGCTGTGAAAGCTGCTCAACTGACCATGGATGATTATAATCAACAGGTTAAAGTGAAAGGCTGGGTATTAACGGATGTAGGCGCTGCGTGGTGTCCGCCATGCCGACAAATGGAGCCGGTGTTAAAAGATCTGCTGGCAAAAAGAAAAGACGTGAAGCTGGTAAAAGTAGATGGTGGTAATGATACCGATGTCATGAAAGCTATTAATGCGAAAGAATTGCCCACGTTTATTGTATATAAAGATGGCGTAGAGCAGGCAAGATTAACAGGCGTAACCAGCAAAGATAACCTGGAAGCGATGTTGAAATAAGATTATTAGTTATGCAGATAAAAGGCTGATCTCTTTTGACAAGAGATCAGCCTTTATTTTATAGGAATTTTTTAGTAGCGTAGTCAAGGAAATAGCTGAACTGTAGCGGTTTTCCGGTGATTTTCTCGCATAATTCATTGGAAGTATAGAAACGTCCGAAAGGATGAACATTGGTTCGTAACCATTCCAGTAAAGAATGATACTGGCCGGAAGCTATGTCAGTGGCAAGTTCTGGTACTTGTTTCTGTGCAGACGCAAAGAACTGTGCGGCGTAGAAGCTGCCTAGTGAATAGGTTGGGAAGTACCCGAAGCTACCATGCGACCAGTGAATGTCCTGTAAAACGCCTTGTGCATCATCTGGCACTTCTACGTGTAGGTATTGACGGTAGTATTCGTTCCAGGTATGATTCAGGTCTTTGGTGCTGATACTACCGTCTATCAGGCCTTTTTCTATTTCATATCGGATCATGATATGAAAATGATAGGTCAGTTCATCGGCTTCAGTTCTGATTAGTGAAGGCTGCACATGATTGATAGCATGATAGAATTCCTCCAGGGATACGTCGCTGAGGTTTTCTGTAAAAAGTTGTTGCACCTTAGGGTACTGGAATTTCCAGAAGTCGAGGCTACGGCCAACATTGTTTTCCCATAGTCTTGACTGTGATTCGTGGATACCCAGACTGGCGGCTTCACCACAAGGAAGGCCATACTGTTCAGAAGGGAGGCCTTGTTCGTAAAGTGCATGACCTCCTTCATGGATGCAGCTCCAGGTCATGTTGCTGAAATCATTTTCATCTATGCGTGTGGTAACGCGAACGTCTAATGGGTTAAAACTGGTAGTGAAAGGGTGCTCGGAAATATCCTGGCGGCCGGCTTTCATGTCATATCCCATTTCCTTCAGGATGTCGATGCCCAGTTTCCATTGTTTGTCTTTGTTATAGTTGCGATGGAGGAAATCTCTGCGTACAGCGGGTTGCTGAGCGATTTTGTCCAGTAATGGCGACAGCGCGGATTTCACTTCTGTAAAAATGGTGTCCAGCATGGAGGTATTGGCGCCTTTCTCGTATTCGTTGAGGAGGGCGTTATATGGATGGTCTTCATAACCAAGGATATCGGCCTCTTTTCTTTTCAGTTCCACCATACGGGTGAGCGCAGGTGCAAATATCTGGTAATCGTTAGCTTTGCGTGCTTTGATCCAGGCGTGATAGGCCTGGTTGGTGGCTTCGGAGATTTCGGCTACCAGAGCAGCTGGATATTTTTTGTTTTTATCGTAGTCTTCTATGGAGAGCAGGATATTTTTTTGCTGAACCGCGTTGAGATCCTGATTGTTTTGGAGTTGGTGCAGCAGCGAGCCGAGATCTTCGGCAGTAAAGAGTTCGTGGGCAATGGAGCTGAGGGTGGTAATTTGCTGACCACGGAAGGCGGCGCCTTTTTCAGGGAGATAGGTTTCCTGGTCCCAGCCCAATACGGCGATTGCATTCCTTACATCTGCAATTTTTTGCATCTTTAGTTTATAATCGGCATATTGTTCTGCTGTAGATTTGCTTCCTGGCATAACTGATATTTTTTTGCAAAAGTAAGTTATGAGCAGAAGAACCATTAATTTTTAGCTTTATGAAGATAAAAGACATTATCCAGGTGATTGAGCAATATGCTCCTTTGCAGTATCAGGAGAGTTATGACAATGCTGGGCTGATATTTGGCGATGCCTCCAGGGAGGTGACGAATGTATTGCTGACATTGGATGCCACGGAGGAAGTTATAGACGAGGCGATAGCCAGGGGGTGTAACCTCGTGGTAGCGCATCATCCTATTGTTTTCGGTGGGTTGAAGAAGATTAATGGCAATAACTATGTGGAGCGGGTGGCTATCAAAGCTATCAAGCATGATGTGGCAGTCTATGCGGCGCATACGAACCTGGACAATGTGCGTAATGGCGTATGTGCAGAAATGGCTTCGAGGCTTGGTTTGACGAATTGTAGAATATTACAGCCTAAAAAGGGGCTGCTGAAGAAGCTATACACATTTGTGCCGGCTGCTGATGCGGAAAAGGTGAGAAACGCCCTTTTTGAGGCCGGGGCCGGGCATATAGGGAATTACAGTGAGTGTAGCTATAATGGTGAGGGGCAGGGTACTTTCAAAGCAGGTGTAGGTACGGATCCTTATGTGGGAAAAGTAGGGGAAAGACATTTTGAGACAGAAACGAAGTTGGAAGTGATTTTTCCGTTATATTTGGAAGGTCGTGTGATACAGGCGTTGCTGGGTAGTCATCCTTATGAAGAGGTGGCGTATGATATAGTAACGTTGGATAATATGTACCATGAAGTAGGTTCAGGGCTGGTAGGAGAGCTGCCGGAGGAGATGGACGAGCTGGTATTTTTGAAGCTGGTGAAAGCGCGTTTTGGTACAGGTTGTGTGAAATACACGTCATTGAGAGGTAAGTCAGTGAAAAAGATTGCTTTATGTGGAGGTGCGGGGAGTTTCCTGTTAAAGCGTGCCATAGGTGTGGGCGCAGATGTGTATATCTCCTCAGATTTCAAATATCACGAATTTTTTGATGCTGATAATCAAATAGTTATCGCAGATATAGGACATTTTGAGAGTGAGCAGTTTACAGTGGAATTATTTTATCATATATTGACCGAAAAATTCCGTAATTTTGCGCCTCTTAAATCTACGATTAAAACAAACCCGGTAAATTATTTATAATACATGGCTACCGTAAAAGAATACTCCGTTGAAGAAAAATTAGCGTCTGTACTCAGATTGCAAAAGATTGATTCCAAGTTGGATGAGATCCAGGTGCTGAAAGGGGAGTTGCCGATTGAGGTGAAGGATCTGGAAGATGAGATCGAAGGATTGAACACCCGTCAGGCACACATTGAGAATGAGATCAAGGGTATCCAGGATTTCGTTGCCAATAAGAAAGCCGCGATTAAAGAAGCTGAAGCGCTGATCAAGAAATATGAGAAGCAGCAGGACAATGTGAAGAACAACCGTGAGTTTGAGGCTATCACTAAGGAAGTGGAGATGCAGAATCTGGAGATCAAATTGGCAGAGAAGCACATCAAAGATGCCAATGAAGAGGTGAAAGATAAGAGCCGCGTCCTGGAAAGCGCTAAAAAAGCGATTGGTGATAAAGAAGCGAATCTGAAACATAAGAAAGGCGAGCTGGAAAAAATCATTGCTGAAACAGATAAAGAAGAGAAAGAATTTGAGAAAGAAAGCGATGCCGCTCGTGAGAAGGTAGACCCACGTTTACTTGCTGCTTATGAGAAGATCCGCAAAAACTATCGTAATGGTCTGGCAGTGGTTACCATTGTTCGTGATTCCTGCGGTGGTTGCTTTAATGCTATTCCTCCTCAGCGTCAGGCTGAAATCCGTCAGCACAAAAAGATTATAGTTTGTGAGCATTGCGGTCGTATCCTGGTGGATAATGATCTGGAAGCTTCCGTAACTATCTAAGAAATAACTTGGTTTACTTTTTTAGCGATCAGGACTTTGTTCCTGATCGCTTTTTTTTGCCGTTGTTGCATCCTAAGAATGCCCTATATGCATATCATCTGCCACTGATAAAAAATAACGCTAATAAAATTAGCGTCATATTACTAAAAATATTAGTTTTGCTGCAAAGGCATGCAGGGGGCTGGATAAGAACTGTGCTAACAGGCACCTTTCTTTCAAATGAAACTATGAAAGCCGGAAGAGGTACAGGCACGGCCTGTCTTGAGTTTCCAATCATTTTTCATATACCGTTCAGCTCCGCAGATACCATGCGTATTAGTTCTTTTTATTTGTGGCAGGAAATTGGATGCAATGAGGCAACTTTAGGAATTGTAAATTGTTTGATTGGTTTTAAGGAACTTTGATGATATGCGTATTGTTGTTTCATTACTCTTGATACTTAGTATAGGCCTTAGCGTTAGTGCCCGGCAGAAAGTTTATGACTTTAATAGCAGGTGCGAACAGGCCTATGATGCTATCATGCAGCTCAAGTTGAACGAAGGGAAAGCTATCCTGGAAGAAGAAAAGAAAGAAAATCCAGATAACCTGATACCCTATTTTCTGGATGATTATGCAGATTTTTTCCCACTGTTCTTTAATGAAGATCCTGCGGAATATGCTAATAAGCGTGGTAACAGAAGCTTCAGACTGGACAAAATGGACGAAGGTTCGGAAGATTCTCCCTACTACCTGTATACACAGGCAGCTATTAAGTTTCACTGGGCCATGATCAAAGTGAAGTTCGGAGAAAAATGGGATGCCACCTGGGAAGTCAGAAAAGCATACATGATGCTGAAAGATAACCAGCGTAAATTTCCCAACTTCATCCCTAACCGGTTGTTGCTGGGATCCATGCAAACAGTGTTTGGAACTATTCCTGAAGGATATAAATGGATTACCAATGTCCTGGGCATGAAAGGCAGTATCAAAGAAGGAATGAACAATGTGAATGCTTTTGTGGAAAGCAATGCGCCAGAAGCTAAATTGCTACGTGAAGAATCTTACTATTATTACTGCTATCTGACCTTGTTCGTTGTAAATAAACCAGAAGATACCTGGGCGTTTTTACAACGTAAACAGCTGGATACAAAGAATAATTACCTCTTTGCGCTCATGGTAGCCAATCTGGCCCTGAATAACCAAAAGGCCGCTACAGGTATTAAGGTATTACAAGAGAGAAATGAAGGTAAGGAATATGCCGATATTCAGTATTATAACTACGTATATGGCTTGTTGAAACTGACGCGTTTGGATTCAGATGCTCATATTTACTTAGAGAAGTTTGTCAATAATTTCAAAGGGAAGTTTTACCTGAAAGAATGTTTGCAAAGACTCAGCTGGTTTTATTATTTAGAAGGTAACCAGGCTGCTGCTAATAAATACAGGCAGATGATCTTTGATAAGGGCGGACTGGAAACAGATGCAGACAAACAAGCCCTGAAAGAAGCTAAAGGTGGTAAATGGCCTAATCCATTCCTCCTGAAAATAAGATTGTTAAGTGATGGAGGTTATTTTAATGATGCATTGAAATTAATCCTCACCAAAAAATCAACAGATTTTACTGATATATCTGAAAAACTGGAATACGCGTATAGGCTTGGCCGTATCTATGACGAAATAGGACAGGACGATAAAGCGATCCAGATGTATGATGCCACCGTGAAAGTAGGGGCCAACAGGCCGGAATATTATGCAGCAAGGGCATCTCTGCAAATGGGATATATCTACGAAAAAAGAAACGAAAAAGCCAAAGCAATCCAGTGTTACCAACAGTGCCTGGATATGAAAGGCCACGATTATAAAAACTCCCTGGATGCAAGGGCAAAAGCAGGATTACAGCGTGTGAGCGGTTCCTGATCCGGGAGTGTCCGTCGAATGATTTTTTAACCTGAGAGATAAGTTTTGTCAACTTTCTTACAGAGAATATCACGACTTTTACAGCGCATTTTTTATTATCCTGACTTATGTTACAGCGATTAATCATTAAGAATTACGCCATTATTGATCACCTGGAAGTAGATTTCTCAGGTAACCTGAACGTGATTACCGGTGAAACTGGTGCAGGTAAATCCATCCTGCTCGGGGCCCTCTCCCTCATACTAGGCGAAAGAGCCGATCCTGGTGTGCTGTTTAACAAGACCGACAAATGCATCGTAGAAGGTATTTTCCTGGTGAAAAATAGCCAGATTGCCACCTTCCTGCAGGAACATGAACTGGACGTGGAAGATCAGCTGATCATCCGCCGCGAAATCAGTGCTGCCGGCAAATCCCGGGCCTTCGTCAATGATACGCCCGTTAATATCTCCCAGCTCAATGAACTCGCACAATACCTGGTAGACCTGCATCAGCAGTTTGATACACTGGAATTAGGTAACGCTGACTTCCAACGCGAAGTAATAGACGCATTAGCAAAACCAGCACAATTAAGCGCCTATCAGCAGCTGTTTACACAATACCTGCAGGTACAACGCAGATACAAAGAACTCTTTGATAACAGAGATAACGCCAACAAAGAACTGGACTATAACAAATTCCTGCTCGATGAACTGGCAGAAGCAGATTTCAAAGAAAATGAAATCGAAGACCTGGACGCTGAGCTACAAGTACTCAGTCACGCCGAAGAAATCAAGAACACACTCAGTAAAGTATATTTTCAGCTGAAGGAAGATGAACAACCTATCCTTCAAACACTGAAGCAAATACAGTCTTCCCTGACAGCCATCTCTTCTTTCCATAAAGATGTACCAGCAGTAGCAGAAAGAATGCAATCACTTTATGTGGAATTGCAGGACATCAGCAGTGATATAGACCGCCTCGGTGATCAGGTACAATATGATGGCAACAGAATTGAGCAAGTGAACGAGCGTATGGCCATGGGGTATCGCTTCTTCAAAAAACATGGCATTCAAACTACTGCCGAACTGCTCGAAATCAAAGCAGGACTGGAACAGAAAGTTAGCAGTGTACTAAACCTCGATGAAGAGCTGGCACAACTGGAACAGGAGCAGACAATGTTACGTTCCCAGCTGGAAGAGATGGCAGAGAATATCTCCACAGCTAGAAAAGAAGCTGCTATTCCTTTTGAGAAAAAAGTAAACGAACTGCTGGCACAGGTAGGTATGCCTAATGCCCGCATGAAAGTAGATATTGTACAGGGAGAACTCAATGCACATGGTCATGATACCATCGACCTGCTGTTTGATGCTAATAAGAGCAATCATTTTGCACCTGTAGGTAAAGTAGCCTCCGGTGGTGAGTTGAGTCGTATTATGCTTTGCGTGAAATCTCTGGTAGCACAGTCAGTACATCTGCCTACCCTGATATTTGATGAAATTGATACCGGTATCTCCGGAGAAGCTGCAAAACAGGTAGGTATCATATTGAAAGATCTGGCAAAAGAACATCAGATCATCTGTATTACACACCAACCACAGATTGCAGGTAAAGCAGATGCACATTACTTTGTATATAAAGATGCTGCTGCTGAAAAAGTTACTACCAGCGTACGTCTGCTGACGTTAGATGAACGTATCAACAAGATCGCGCAGATGCTTAGTGGAGAAAAGCCAACCGCCGCTGCCCTTGAAAATGCAAGGGAAATGGTCCGTTAAAAACTCAAATAGCTTTTTTCAACTATAACGATTATTTTTGCCGAAATTAATTTTTGACCAAATGGCTCATAACTTATTAAAAGGGAAGAAAGGTATCATCTTTGGCGCATTAGATGAAAAGTCTATTGCTTGGAGAACTGCACTCCGTTGTGTAGAAGAAGGCGCTGAAATTGTGCTTACCAACGCTCCTATTGCCCTCCGTATGGGTGAAATCAAAAAGCTGGCTGAAACCTGTAATGCACCGGTGATTCCTGCTGATGTAACCAATATGGATGATCTGAACAACCTGTTTACTAAATCCATGGAGCATTTTGGCGGTAAGATCGATTTCGTACTGCACTCCGTGGCCATGGGTATGAACATTCGTAAGGGAAGAAGCTATACCGACCTGGATTACGACTTTAACCACAAAACATTCGATATTTCTGCTATGTCTTTACATCGTGTACTGCAAACAGCTTACAAACTGGATGCATTAAACGAGTGGGCTTCTGTAATTGCATTATCTTATATCGCTGCAGAACGCGTATTCCCTGATTATGGCGAAATGGCTGATGCTAAAGCATTACTGCAATCAATTGCTCGTAGCTTTGGTTATCACTATGGCGTGGCTAAAAAAGTACGTGTAAACACTATCTCCCAGTCTCCAGTTAAAACAACTGCTGGTAGCGGTGTTCAGGGCTTTGATGGTTTTGTTGCTTACGCAGAAGATATGAGCCCACTGGGTAACGCATCTGCTGACCAGTGCGCTGATTATGCAGTGACCCTCTTCTCTGACCTGTCAAGAATGGTGACCATGCAGAACCTCTATCACGATGGTGGTTTCTCTTACACTGGTGTTTCTGCCGGCGTTATTAAAGCAATGGAAAACAGTAATTCCTAATTCTATACTGCTCAGATATTAAGAAGGCCGTCTCTACATAGTAGAGACGGCCTTCTTGTTTACCAGCCTATTACAAATGGCCTTGATAGCTATAGGTACAAAATAAAACAGCCGCTCCACCACAGGTGAAACGGCTGCAATACTTTTAATAGGATACTTAGTATCCTATGTAATAACGGATTAGCTGGTTAATATTCGTCTTCATTAAAGAAGAAGTCGTCTTGAGACGGGTAATCGGACCAGATATCCTCAATGCCTTCATAAATTTCTCCCTCATCTTCCAACTCCTGCAAGTTCTCAATCACTTCAATCGGTGCACCGGAGCGGATTGCGTAGTCAATGAGTTCGTCTTTCGTAGCTGGCCATGGAGCATCCTCCAGGTATGAAGCTAATTCTAATGTCCAGTACATCTTATTAAAATTTTTACTTTTCTAATTTTTTGGCAAAAGTATTATTTAATTTGAAATAAACAACTTTTACTATTTTATTCGTAAATAACTTTTCTTTGGGTTATGCTAACCGCTCGCAATGTCACCAAAAATTATTCCAACTTACCAATTTTGAAGGGAGTTGATATCACTGTCAGTAAGGGAGAGATAGTGACCATTGTCGGTTCTTCGGGAGCCGGCAAAAGCACGCTGCTGCATATCCTTGGAACACTGGATACGCCTACTTCCGGCGAAATACTGCTCAATAATGTGGATCTCACTGCGCTGAAAGGTAATGCCCTCGCAGACTTCAGGAACCGCCATATTGGCTTTATCTTCCAGTTCCATCATCTCCTGCCTGAATTCAACGCGCTGGAGAATGTTTGCATCCCTGGCCTTATTACTGGCGAGTCTAAAAGCAGTGTACAGGAAAAAGCTGCTTTTCTGCTGCAAACCCTCGGCCTTGGCAGCCGCCTGGAGCACAAGCCCAACGCCCTCTCCGGTGGTGAACAACAGCGTGTGGCCGTAGCCCGCGCCCTCATCAACAACCCGGATATCGTTATGGCTGATGAACCCACTGGTAATCTCGACTCCCATAATGCCAGAGAACTACATAATCTCTTCTTTGAACTACGCAATAAATTCAATCAAACCTTCGTCATTGTGACGCATAATGAAGAACTGGCGCCGCTAAGCGACAGACAGCTGATCATGAAAGATGGAAGGATCATTCAGACCTTACAACGTAATGAAGGTGCGATTCTGGCAGAATAGAAAAACATTTGTCAGTAATAATATTTAAAATGGCATCTTTCAAGAGATGCCATTTTTATTGTCCGTAAATATCTATGCCTGCACTGAAAGTTTTGCAATGCGCATCCACAACGTCTTTCACCCGTGGAGAATAACCGCCTCCCATCACAACGGCTACTGGTATATCATGTCGCTTTAATGCGTCGAATACCAGCCTGTCGCGCTCAAGGCAGCCATCAGGTGTGATTTTTAGTTTACCCAGCTTATCGGTCTCCAAAATATCTACCCCCGACAAATAATATACAATATCAGGCCGCACCTTGTTTACTAAAATTGGTAATGCTGTTCTTAGCTGCTGAAGATAAGCCCCGTCAGTGATGCCATCTGGCAGCGGAACATCCCAGTCAGAGCGCTCCTTGTGGAATGGATAGTTATGCGCGCCATGCATACTGAACGTATATACACTGGCGTTATTTTCAAATATGGCAGCAGTGCCATTTCCCTGGTGTACATCCAGGTCAATTACAAGCGCCTGGCTGATCTTCTGCTTGTCTAACAGGTAGTTAGCTGCCACGCCTATATCGTTCAGCAAACAAAATCCTTCTCCTTTATCTGCAAAGGCATGATGGGTACCTCCGGCTACGTTAAAGCCCAGGCCATTTTCCAATGCATGCGATGAAATATCTATGGTGCCTTGTGCGATGGTAATTTCGCGTTGTGTTAGCAAGGGCGATTGCACAAAACCAATACTACGCTGTTCTCTATACGATAATTCCTGGTCACGCAATTTCTTCCAGTACTCTCGTGTATGGGTGAGCAGGATCACTTCTTCCTCCACAGGCTCCGGTGTAAAAATATCTTCAGCAGTAATCACTCCTTCACGGAGCAGCTGCTGAGGAATCAGTTCGTATTTGACCATCGGAAAACGATGGTCCGGAGGAAGGGGGTGTATATATACGTCGTGAAATGCAATCTTCATAGCCTGTCTGTATTATTGCGCCCTGAGGATCGAATTGCCGGCAATGACGAACACAGGTTCATCTGGCTCAGGATCTACACTAGCAGAGCCGGTAAACTCGCCAAATGCTGGCAGGATACCGCAGTGGCGACCAAAATAAAAGCAAGGGAGCCGAAGTCTTTGTCGCGCTACTCCTGCCATTACGTATGCAGGATGCAAATGCCCTGAAAACGTATAGGTATAACCGTTGTGATCTTCACAAGGTTCATGTATAAAATGTATATCGTTGATAGTCAGTTGGTCGGTTGTGTGAATGTCTAGCAGATCATAAACTTCTGCTGGCATAATGTCATGATTCCCAACTACCAGGTGGAAACGAATATTAGCAAATTGTTGCCGCCATACCCTGAAATAATCTACCTCCCGGTTTTCGTGACTGTGGAACATGTCACCGACAATAATAATCTGAACAGGATTTAATTTAGTGATCAGCCGCTGTAATCGGAAAAGATCTTCCGCTACAATACCCGCAGGTACAGCGATACCAGCCTTCCTGAAATGAGTGGCCTTGCCCAGGTGAAGATCTGATACGATAAGCGCTTGTTCTTCTTCCCAATATATGGCACGTTCTGGCAACAGATGCCAGTGTTGCGACTGATAAAAAAATACTTCCCCTGTCACGCAGTCTGCTTTTAAATAAGGCTGCAAATTATCAAATTCCTATCCGTTTGCCGCAATCAATTTTTTGATACGGTCTTCCAGTCTTTCGCTGGTCATAGTGTCACGTAAACTGTCTACTTTAATTGGGAAACAGAAAGGTGTGAGATGTTGAGGATGAGTGACTACGATCTTGCTAATCGCAATACGGTCGAGGGTTTCTCTTAACCTGGCTTCTTCCATCTGATAAAAGAATGCCTCATTGAAGGCTTGCTGCAACAACAAATTGTTTGGGTCGTAATCCTTGAAAACGTTGAAGATAAGAGAGCTTGATGCCTGTAAATGCCTGTTGGCCTTACTCTTGCCTGGGTATCCCTGGAAGATAAGTCCCGCGATTACAGCAATATCGCGGAATTTACGACGGGCCATTTCGGTAGAATTTACACTGGCCTGTAATTCTTCAATCAGATTTTCTACTGATAAAAGCTCCTTGGCATTTTCTACTGTCACCGGAATTGGTTGATCAGATAAGAGTTCAAAGCCATAATCGTTCATCGCCATAGAAAAAGTAATAGGCTGAATTCTGCTGATGCGATAAGCCAGCAACGCTGCCATGACTTCATGTACCAGACGGCCTTCGAAGGGATATACAAACAGGTGGTAACCATCTTCTGTAACGATATGTTCTATCAGCAATTCATCATCTTTAGGGACATGGGAAAGATCTTCCTGTAATTTAAACAATGGCCGCAATGCCACTAATTCAGGATCTTTCGCTCTTCTGGTAAGGGCCTCATTGAATTTTTGTCGTAGCATTTTTCCCAGGTTGCTGGACAATGGTATACGTCCTCCCATCCAGCTGGGAACGATCGTTTTCTTGGAGGTAGATTTACGTACCAGCGCTGTCATGTCTTTGGTCATCACAAACTCAAGGTTACGGCCTGCGAGCGTAAAGGATTCGCCTGGTTGAAGTCTGGAAATGAAGCTTTCTTCGATGACGCCTACATAGCCACCAGTCATGAACTTTACTTTCATCATGACATCGCTGACGATGGTGCCTATATGTAACCGATGGCGCATAGCCAGCATACGGCTGGTGCAACGGAAGAAATTCCCGTGTCTTTCCATCTTTTTAAACTCATCATAGCTGAAGAGTGCATCGCCGCCAGTGGTGAGGAAGGCTAGTATCCATTGCCAGTCGTCAGGTGTAATGTGCTGGTAGCAGAAGGTATGTCTTACTTCTTCCCAGATATCTGTTGCATGGAAGCCGTCGGAAACGGCGAGCGTCATGAGATATTGCAATAGCACGTCCCACGCGAGTAGAATGGGCATTCTGCTTTCAATGAGTTCTTCTTCCATAGCGGCTTTCAGGGCTGCTGCCTCTACCAGCTCCAGTGCATGAGTAGGTAAGAAGAAAATTTTGGAGATGGCATTGGGTTGGTGTCCACTACGGCCGGCTCTTTGGAGAAAGCGGGCTACTCCTTTAGGGCTTCCTACCTGAATGACAGTATCTACTGGTCTGAAATCTACGCCCAGATCGAGGCTGGCAGTACAGACCACAATTTTTAGGATACCGTTGTGCAGGGCTTCTTCCACCCATATACGTAGTTCGAGGTCTATGGAGCCATGATGCAGCGCGATGGCGCCTGCCAGATCGGGGCATTCTTTCAGCAATGCCTGGTACCATATTTCAGCCTGAGAGCGTGTATTGGTAAACAGGAGGGTGGTCTGACTCTCCTCGATGATCGGAATGGCTTGTTTAAGCATCTTTAAGCCCAGATGTCCGGCCCAGGGGTAATTCTCTATCTCCGCAGGAATAACGCTCTTTAATGCGATGTTTTTCTTCAATTTCGCACGGATGATGATACCATCGTTATGAAATGGTCCTAAAAGGACTTCCATTGCCTCGTCAAGATTGCCTATGGTGGCGGAAATACCCCATATTTTCAGCGGCGGGCGATCTTCCTGTAGTGTAAGACCTTTAAGTCTGGAGAATCCCAATTCCACCATGACACCTCTTTTGGTGCCGATGAGCTCATGCCATTCGTCTGCTACTACGGTATGAAGGTTTTTAAATAATGAAGGATAATCCCGCTGTGCCAGCAGTAGATGCAGGCTTTCTGGCGTGATCAGCAGAATTTCCGGCATCTGTCTTTTCTGTGCTGCGCGGGTGGTGAGGGAGGTATCGCCACTTCGTATACCTACCTGCCAGGGAATATTGAGTTCCTCCAGCACCTCCGTCATGGCACGGGCAATATCTTTGGCGAGTGCGCGTAGTGGCGTTATCCACAACAGCTGCAAGCCATTTTTCTTTTTTTTCTGGTAATCTTTGGGGTGGGCATCTATCCAGGCTATCAGTACAGCCAGGTAGAGCGAAAATGTTTTACCAAAGCCGGTTGGGGCATTCACGAGTCCCGATTTTCCCTTCAGATAAGCGTCCCAGGCATCTTCCTGGAACTCAAAAGGCTTGAGCTCTTTTGCCGCCAGCCATTCGATAATAATTTGTTTTCCTTTCATGCACGATCTCCTTACCGGTTATCGGATAAAATTAAGACACTATTTTTGCATCATGCTCTCAAAATTTTTCAGGTTAAAAGAAAACCAGACCACCGTTAGAAAAGAGGTGCTGGCTGGACTGACCACCTTCTCTACCATGGCCTATATACTGGCGGTAAATCCCAGTATATTATCGCAGACGGGCATGGATTTCAATGCCCTTATCACCGCCACGGCACTGGCGGCGGCCATTGGTACGCTGGTGATGGCTTTTTATGCGAGGCTCCCAATTGGCGTAGCGCCAGGGATGGGCCTCAATGCATTCTTCGCCTATACCATTGTGGCCTCGTTGGGCTATAGCTGGCAGTTTGCGCTGACAGCCGTTTTCCTGGAAGGGGTGATTTTTATTTTTCTGTCGATGTTTAAAATACGGGAAGCTATCATCAATAGTATTCCCGGAAACCTAAAACATGCCATCTCTGTGGGGATAGGCTTGTTGATAGCATTGATAGGCATGGCTAATGCTGGCATCATCGAAACAGGTATGCATCATGTTGGTGATGGTAAGCTGGCAGGGGTGGTATTGAAGATGGGCGACCTTACCTCTGCAGGTCCGCTACTGGCATTGATAGGTGTTATCGTCAGTGCAGTGCTGATGTATAAAGGCGTAAATGCTGCGTTGTTGATCGGTATCATGGCCGCCACCATTGTAGGTATTCCATTGGGGGTAACACATCTCCCAGAAAACGGGCACCTGATGGGATTACCGCCATCTGTTGCACCTATTGCATTTAAACTGCAATTTGATAAGATATTTTCTATGGATATGGTGGTGATATTATTCACCCTGTTGATGGTAAATCTTTTTGATACGGTAGGTACTTTGATCGGGTTATGTAATAAGGCCGGACTCCTGGATGCGAATGGCCGCATCCCTCGCGCCAAACAGGCGTTGATGGCGGATGCTGTAGGTACTACCGCTGCGGGGTTGCTTGGCACCAGCGTTGTAACAGCCTATGTGGAAAGCGCCAGTGGTATTGCCGCTGGTGGAAAAACAGGGCTGACTTCCTTTACAGTAGCCATCATGTTCCTGCTGTCATTGTTCTTTGCTCCGGTATTTGCTATGATACCACAGGCTGCTACCGCGCCGGCATTGATTATTGTTGGTATGTTGATGATGGGCGCAGTAACAAAAATTGATTTTAATGATGTCACGGAAGCATTACCAGCATTCCTGGCAATCGTCATGATGCCTTACTCCTACAGCATTGCAGAAGGTATCGTATTTGGTATGTTGTCTTATGTATTATTGAAGGTATTAACAGGCCAGCACAAGCAGATTAGCCCGGTAATGTATGTACTGGCTATACTCTTCATCGTGACCTTCTTTGTAAAATAAATTATTCCGTCAGCGTAACAGCATTGGTTGTTACTTCCAACGTATGTACCATATTGCATTTGATGGCATAGTTGTTACGCTGATGTCCTATCGGGAAATCAAAACATACCGGGTATTTATAATCTTTTACGCGGTCCAGCACCATGTTCTGAACAGTTCTCCCAAATTCTTCTCCCGGATCATCAGGCCTGATTTTATTAAATCCACCAACGATAAGTCCTGCCAGGTTTTTAAATTTACCTGATCTCTCCAATGTGCCCAGCATTCTGTCTATGTTGTAGAGATATTCACTTACTTCTTCCAGAAATAATATTTTACCATCGGTCATTACTTCTGACTGAGTGCTGTTCATGCTTTGTATTACAGCCAGGTTGCCGCCGATGACCTGTGCTGTGGCTTTTCCTGGGCGGTTGCTCAGTTGGACGATGCCTTTGTAGCTCATCTTCTGCCCAGTAAGTGCATTATAAATAGAAGTGATGGTATCCTGAACAACGGGGTCGGCTGTACGAAAATCATCCGGAAAGCTATTGGTCATCTTACTATGAAGGGAGGCGACATTCAGCTTGTTATTGACCTGGCAGTGAAAGGCAGTGATATCACTGAAACCTATGATCCATTTAGGACGCTTCACAAACTTATCATAGTTCAATTTGTCGAGGAGCCTGGCGCAGCCATAACCTCCCCTGGCACAGAGAATGGCATTGATTTCAGGATTGTCCAGCATTTCCTGGAAATCAGCTGCGCGCTGCTGATCGGTGCCTCCAAAAGTAAAGTCTCGCAATCCTACGGTACTGCCTAAACGAACTTTAAATCCCCAGCTTTCTATAATGCGTAAAGACGCATCGAGGTCGGGGCGGGGACAATAACCTGCAGGGCAGGTAATACCAATGGTATCGCCAGGTTTCAGGTATGGAGGAATAATGGGCTGATCACTGCTGGCAGTGGGCATGCCAGCAGCGATAGCATTGAGTCCCGGTATTACCGCACCGGTAGCCAGCAAAGAGGATAGAAAATGCTTACGGTTCATGGATTTAAAGTAAGCATTTTTAAGATATTACTGCTGCACCATTTGTCGTACAGACCAGTGGCCGAAATAACGGCCCTCTTTTATTTCAATAATATCGATAATTGTCAGCTCCATAGGCTCTCCGATTTTGGAAGCGCCTAGCAGCGGTGCTTTCAGGATACCCGTGAAAGTTTTGTACGTCACCACTTTATCACCTTCTGCAATCATATCATGGATGGTCAGTGATATATTTCCAATGTTTGGAAATGCATACTTTATAAAGGTTTTCAGTGAATCTTTATCATTGGCGAATCCTGGAGGCGCGGTGTGATTGGTGAAATCGTCTCTGACAATTTCTTCCAGGGCTTCCATATTGACTTTTACGAGACATTCTTCATTGAATCTTCTGACAATAGCTTTGTTTTTTTCTAATGTGGATTGCATAACAAGATTATTTATATGCAAAGCTAGTGGCTATAGAAAGGTTGGAATAACGTAAAAGGCTCAGATAATAGCACTTTTAGAACGGAGCGCCTGTGGCGTATCGCCGTATTGCTGGCGAAACAGGGAAATGAAATGTGGTGTATGCTCAAACCCACATTCCAGGCTGATTTCAGCTACCTGTAAAGGTGAGTTGAATAGAAGATTATAGGCGTGTAATAGTCGTTGGCTAATGATCCATTTGCGTGGAGACGTACCAAAATGTTGCTGGAAATCACGCTTAAAGGCTGCGAGACTTCTATTAGATAATTGCGCTAGTTCTGGTAATGTGAGTGGTTCAAATAAATGTCTGCGTACCACCCATTCTATTTCAGGTGGCTGTACGTTGCTGATAGATTGTAGGAACGCTGCAACTGCCTGTTGTTGTGGTGTTTCCATTAGTAACAGGAACAACTCAAATTTTTTCAGCGATAGTATAGCAGAAAGATGATGCGGGGGAGATTGAAAATAACGTATATACGTTTCGCGGAAATTATCGAGATGGCTGGTGATAGGGACTACTAATTGCTGTTGTGTAGTAGCTTGTGTTCCTGTAAAAAGAGAATGGTATTTGTGGGCAAATCTGCTTACATCTTCATCTGAAAAATATATCAGCAGACTTTTAAAATCCGTACCATCTTCTACAATATCTGATAGGATATGAAATCCGCTGCGGACAAGGACTACAGAGCCAGCTTCCACGCGAACAGAAGCCTGCTCTGTATGTAATATTTTGTAACCATTGATAACAAATATGAGTGTGTTTTCTTTCAGGAAAATACGTCGTTTTTCCGCCATACGTCTTTGCTTGAGCATGGAGTAATGAACATTACCGGCTTTAAGTACTTGCTGACCGGGGAAATCCTGCGGAAACTTCAACAGCATAACTAGTAAACTACTTGGTGAGTGGCTTTGATAACAGAAATAACAAAAATACTTTGGGTATGACTGAGATTATCCAGTTCTCCGAGTTTATTTACATAAAATTCACGATATTCGTCCATATCCCTTACTTGTACTTTAATCATAAAGTCGAACTCCCCAGAGATATTGAGGCATTCCGTGATTTCCTGGAAGTTGAGGATTTCCTGGATGAATTTTTTGCCGTATTTCTTATTATGTTCCTTTAAAGTGATGTAGCATAGTACGGTCAATCCCTTTCCAATTTTGCGGGGATCCACGATGGCAGCGTATTGTTTGATAATGCCTGCCTGTTCCATTTTACGTATGCGTTCGTACACAGGGGTGGTGCTGAGATTCAGCTGGGCTGCGATGTCGCGCATCGTCATTTTTGCATCCTGTTGAAGTAACTTAAGGATATTCATATCCTTTTCATCCAGTACCAGTTGTGTTTCCAAGTTATATTCTGTTTAATGAGGATGTGATCCTCTTTTTTGGAATAAAAATCTTCATAAAGATATTCAATTGGTGTTTTATTCCAAAATTTTTGCAAAAAAACTATTAATGTTCTAAATTATTAAGTTTGTGATCCAACTTTTTATATATGCAACAACGAATAATTCTGACTGTAGCTTGTCTGGCGGTATTTTTTGAAACACTGGATGCCTCTGTACTGAATATGGCGATTCCTAGTATGGAAGGCTATTTCAAATTCAGTGCGGATGCCATTCAATGGGTACAAACCGTGTATATATTATTCTATGGTGGCTTTGTGCTGCTGGGCGGCCGCCTGGCGGATATCAAGGGGCGCAGGAATATTTATATAGCAGGAGCAGGGTTATTCGGACTTGCATCATTTGCTTGTGGTTGCGCACAAACTTTTGGCTGGCTGCTAGCCTTTCGTGCGTTGCAAGGAATAGGTGTGGCCTTTGCCATCCCTGCCGCCATTGCTATTATCATTAATACTTTTCCTGATGCCACCGCCCGAAACAGAGCGATGGGGATTTTCGGCGCTATGGCTGGTACAGGCTTCGCTACAGGGTTGGCAACCGGCGGACTTATTACTGCGTATTGGGGCTGGCAGTGGGTTTTCTTTATCAATGTGCCTGTAATTATGCTCGCTATATTTTTTGCATGGAAATTTATTCCAGTAGATATTAAAATAAAGAAGGAACAAAAAGAAGATCTTTCCAGTGGCGTTATCCTCACCATTCTCATGCTGGCTGCTGCCTGGATCATTCATTCTTTCGGTAGCATTACTACTGCGCCACTACAGTTTCTGCTGGTGCTGGCCGGATTCTTATTGTTGGGCTTTTATTTTATCCGTAAAGAGAAATCACTTGCTGCACCATTAGTAGATTTTAAATTACTTCGTTTGCCCGGTGCCGTTACTGGTAATCTTGGTGCATTGCTTACTGGTGCAGTATTTGTAAGCTACCTGTTTTTACTGACACTGTACCTGCAACAACACCTGATGTTAAACCCTGCACAGGCAGGCATACTACTACTGCCTTTTAGTATTTTGTCAGGACTCTTCAGTAAATTCATATTGCCTCAGTTATTTAAGCGGCTTGGCGTGATCGGTGTTGGCGTGGTTGGTAATATTTTCATGTTATCAGGTTTTATTCTTTTTATCATCAGCTACCTTGGATTCCAGCCTTTACCATCTATCATTGCGGCTATATTTTGTACAAATGCCATTGGTATTTCGATGATTTTCCCAAGTATGACCATATTGGGCGTACAGGCAGCTCCACCTGAGCAGCAGGGGCTGGCTTCAGGTATCAACGGAACTGCGAATTCATTTGGCGGAGGCCTGGGCTTATCATTGACAGGATTAGTAATGCAACAGGCAATTGAAATGCATTTTGATATGCATATTTCAGCATTGTTAGTGCTGGTAAGTATTGAGTTAATAGCTATCTTACAAATCGCAAGATATCAATATAAAAACAAGCATCAGCTTTCATTATAAACTTAGTATTTCATAAAGTGTTTCTGCGTTACCTTTGCACTTTCTGAACAACTAGTTTTATGAGTCAATTTCCGCATATACATCTACCATTAAATGCAAAAATTACATTTACTGCAAATCCAGTAAACGTACTGCCATTGCCTGATGGCGAGTTTCTGCTGAACTTCGCAAGTCAGCCCCTGATGACACGTTTGGATAGCAAACTGCAGATCATCTGGGAAAGACTTTTACCTACACAGTCTGCAAGATATGTAAGTACAAAAATGTCGACCTCCAGTGATGGCAAATTAATTGCGATTGCTGGCATGAACGAAATCCGTATCATGGATGCGGATTTGAATGTATTACATACGATTGAACATGAGCCATGGGGCTATTTTCTGGGCTCTGCTGTCTATTTTGGTGCAGATAATAAAACCATCATGTATGTAATACCAGTAGCAGATGGTGAGCAGGATGAGTTACAGATTATAGATGCGCAATCCTTTGAATTATTAGCTTCTTATCCGCTGAACGGCAAGCAGGAATATGCTTATACTTTCCACGCCACGCCAGACAAAGACAAGGTGATGCTGGAAGCAAGTGCTGGCCAGGAAGAGTGCGAACTGATGCAGATTTCTTATGATAATGGGGTGCTAACAGTTCAGGAACTGCCACAATGCGCGGACCATATCTTCGGTAATTTTGCGCCTTCAGGAAAGGAGTTTGTAACCGCGCCTCACCACGACGGGCCTATGATGGTGTTTGATTATCCAGGCCTCACCACTGTTGCGGAACAAAGCCAGGATGCCATATTTGATGGTAATGCAGATTATCCTGCGGAGGAACCGGATTCACTGAACTACAGCATATTCTTTATTGATGATAAGAAGATGCTCGCCTATACCATCTTTGGGCGTTTGTTACTGATCGACAGGGCCACCATGCTGGTAGAAGCGGAAGTAATGCCAGAAGGAATTGAGTTTACTGCATATGATTATAACGGCAATCCTACAAAAAGCAAAGAAAAAATAGTAGACTACAGTAGTAATGTGATCAATATTATGATTGTTCACAATCAGCTGTTACTCACAACCAGTGAGGGAGAACTGAGAAGTTACCATCTGCCTTTATAAATATATTCGAATGATAGCCTGTGTTAATCGGCGCGGGTTACATAAATAAAAAAAGCGATCGCCTTGGCGATCGCTTTTTTTATTTATGTAAGAATGCGATTAGTTTTTAACTGCATTCATTTTAATATCTGTAGAATCACCTTTTTGGATGATGTAGATGTTTTTATTTTCGAAGTAGGAAGGAGTGGTTTCACCTTCTTTCACATAAACTGGCTGGAAGTCGAATTGCGAAATGACCTTTGGTGCGTCGCCAACTTCAGCATTAAAATAAACACCATTCTGTCTCATGAGGCGGATAAAGAAGTAAGTCATATCGAATCCTTTAAAAGCCATGTCCGAAGGGCGTGCGCGGTATGTTCTGCGGAAATAGTCGCTTACATAACGGCTGTAGTAATCTGTTTTGTCGTTGTAGTAAGGAGATGAATAATAGATCTGCAGACCTTTTAATTCAGGTTCTTTAAACTTAAATACATCCCAGGTAGGCATGCCATAAATCTGCATAGGGTAAGTAGCGCTGTTGGTACCGAGCTTACGCAGGATTGTTTTGGAGCCATTTTCATCGAGGGCAGTAACTACGATTACGTTTGTACGATCGGTGAGCAGGTATTTAGATAGCTCTTCCGGAGTGGTGGCATCGTTCCAAACCACTTCTCTTATCCTTGATTTTTTTGGATTGGTAGATTTCTCATAGGCTGCTTTAAAATCGGCGCCCATGCGAGATTCGAAGGGTGAATTTCTGCGGAGCAGAATAATATTTTTATTGGAAAATGCCTGTTGTATATAATCCTGTATAGCTTCACAGTGGGTTTTGAGGGTACTGTTGCTGATAAACAGGAAAGGGTTATCGGTGATGCCACCATCATTAGGATAGGTAGCAGAGATGAAATTGATTTCTTTATTGCGGGAGAAGTCGCTGAGTTCTTTCAGGTCAGGGTTGGTAACGGAAGCGATGATAAGGTCAGTGGCGTCCAGCACTTTGCTGTTGATGATGGTGTTAACGCTTTGTTTGCCTTTGCTGTCGTAAACGGTTACACGGAGGTTGTATCCCTGGGCCTGAAGGGTATCCAGTGCCAGCTGGGCGCCTTCGTAGAATTCGAGTCCTGGCAATACATAGCGTGGCATGGTGCGGCCTGGAATATCATTAGAGGTTGCAAAAACGGAGTCGAGGTACAATGGGGTGAAGAGGGCTACATTGTAGGTACTTCTTTTAACCTCCCTGGCAAATGCGGGTACATTGAAAGGGATTTTTTTGTCCACTTTTGGTGGTTCAGGTTTTTTCTCTGTAGTCGGTTTGTTGGCGGATATATTTGCCGAATTAGATGTATTGGATACGGCTTTCTTAGAAGAGGAGCAGGCGCTTAGCGCGACTGCGATAGCCAGTCCGGCAAACAGGTGTTTTATAGAAAAAGACAGGTTCATACAATTGGCAGTTTGTGCTGTGACATAAAATTTAACAACCGATCGGCAGCTAACTGCATAAGTTGTGCCGATCGGTTATTGTTGGTTCCATTTGCCAGTTATTCCCACTCGATAGTAGCAGGTGGCTTGGAGCTGATATCATAAACAACGCGGTTAATACCTTTAACGCGGTTGATTATATCGTTAGACATTTTTGCCAGGAATTCGTAAGGCAGATGTGCCCAGTCGGCGGTCATACCGTCTACAGAGGTTACTGCGCGGAGTGCCACGGTAAACTCGTAAGTACGTTCATCACCCATAACGCCTACGCTTTGTACTGGAAGGAGGATGGTACCTGCCTGCCATACTTTGTCGTAGAGGCCAGCTTCACGGAGACCATCAATATAAATGGCATCTGCTTGTTGGAGCATTTCGACTTTTTCTGGAGTGATAGCGCCGAGGATACGGATAGCAAGACCCGGGCCAGGGAAAGGATGACGACCCAGGAAGATATCGCTGATACCGATTTCACGGCCTACGCGGCGTACTTCATCTTTAAAGAGGAAGCGAAGCGGTTCTACCAGCTGCATATTCATTTTTTCAGGGAGGCCACCAACGTTGTGGTGTGATTTGATGGTAACAGAAGGGCCGTTAACAGAAACGGATTCGATTACATCAGGATAGATAGTTCCCTGACCGAGGAAGGAAATATCTTTCAGTGCTGTAGCTTCCTGTTGGAATACCTCGATAAAGAGGCGGCCGATGATTTTACGTTTCTGTTCAGGATCAGAAACGCCATCCAGCTGACCATAGAAAAGATCTTTTGAATTAACGCCCTTTACGTTGAGACCCATATGTTTATAGGACTCGAGTACCGTTTCGAATTCGTCTTTACGAAGCAAGCCGTTATCAACGAAGATACAGAAGAGGTTTTCGCCGATGGCTTTGTGGATCAGTTCAGCAGCTACAGTACTGTCTACACCACCACTAAGCGCCATTACTACACGTTTATCGCCAACCTGAGCTTTGATATTAGCAATAGTTTCCTGAACGAAATGAGCAGGTGTCCAATCCTGGGTGCAACCACAGATATGCAGCAGGAAGTTGCGGATAATCTGTTTTCCTTCGAGGGAGTGAGTTACTTCCGGGTGGAATTGCAAACCGAAGATTGGGTGAGCGGCTACAGTGGTGCTTTTGAAGGCAGCAACCGGGATATTTTCGGTGGTAGCGATTATTTCGAAACTTTCAGGGATACGTTTGATGGTATCGGAGTGACTCATCCAAACCTGGCTTTTCCCTGAAATATCATATAATAACTTTTCCTCTTTGTCATTGTGTTCCATAAAGGCGCGGCCATATTCGCGGATATTGCTTTTTGCAACTTCACCGCCGAAGTTTTTAGCCATCAGCTGAGCGCCGTAGCAAACGCCCAGTACCGGTACCTTAGCGGCCATAGCTGCAATATCAACAGAAGGCGCATTAGGATCATTTACGGAAAACGGACTACCGGATAATATAATTCCTTTGATGGATTCGTCCCAGGCAATTGGCTGGAGACATGGTTTAATTTCGCAATAAACATTCAGTTCGCGGATGCTGCGTGCAATCAGCTGTGTGTACTGAGAACCGAAATCGAGGATAAGTATCTTTTCTGTCATGGTGGTGCAAAGATAAAGTCATTCCGGTAAATTCGGATTTTGAAATTCCAAATTCCGAAATCTGGTTGTATCTTCCGATATTAATTACCCATATATGAGAAATAAAATAAGCTTGTGCTTTAGTATCTTAACCCTTGCCACTGTTACATTCTTCTCTTCCTGCAACCAATTTGCCAGCGTAAATGGAAATGGTAACGTTATTAGCGAACAACGTCCGGTTGCTACCTTTAAAGCCATCCGGGTAGAAGGTGGAATGAATGTTTTTTTACAGCCTGGTCCTACCAAAACTGCTACTATTGATGCTGAAAGTAATATTGTGCCGTTGATAGAGCTGGTGCCAGAAGGTGACCTGCTGATTGTCAGAATGAAAAATAAAGTGAATGCCCGTACGCATGGTAAGTTCGACGTGCATATATCCACAGAAGAGTTATCTAAAGTATCCGTTGCCGGTAGTGGAAATATTGAGCTGGATGGACAATTTGCGTCTAAAAACGAAATCCAGGTGAAGATTGGTGGCTCTGGTAGCATTACCGGCCAGCTGGACGCGCCTAAAGTTTCTGCAGCTATTGCTGGTGCTGGTGATATCAAGCTTTCCGGCCAGACCCGCGACCTCACAGTGAGCATTGGTGGCGCCGGTGATTTCGAAGGTACTTCGCTCCTTTCTGAGAATGCAGAAGTAAAAATTGCAGGTAGCGGTGATGCAAAAGTACATGCGAGTGTTTCGCTGAAAGCAAAAATTGCAGGTTCCGGAGATATCTCTTATAAAGGTTCTCCTCAAATATCCTCTTCTATAGCGGGTTCCGGCTCGGTTAAGAAACTTGATTAAAAATATTTACAAAATTTTAACAAATTTCTGATCATAAAAAGTCTGATTCTTAGTTATTTAGATTGGTAAAAAACTAAAGTCCTTTAGTCCAGATACTGCACCAAGTATGTAAGCCGATTGATGCAGTATCTGGCTGGGGCACAAGCCACCAGCTATCTATAACCTGCTTTCCACCCCATCAGATCCCTGCCATTATGGGTTGCCTTTGTATCAAATTATTATTAAATCATATAATAGGTGCTATCTTTTTTGTAAGTTTACAGCTTCAAAAGCTTGAACCTCCTGTTTCTTTATGAATGTAAAACCGAAGGTCCTGGTTGTATACTATACTCAAACCGGACAACTTAGAAGGATTGTTGATCATGTGCTGGCGCCCCTGGAAGGCAAAGTGGATGTTACCTATGAGCAACTGGTACCAGTAGAGCCTTTTGTATTTCCCTGGAAAAAAGAGACATTTTATGACACCATGCCGGAGACGGTATTACTGAAGCCGCGTGCTATACAGCCACTGAAAGTGGATGTGAATGAGCATTTCGACCTGGTATTACTGGCCTATCAGCCATGGTTTTTGTCGCCTTCACAGCCCACCGCGGCCTTCCTCCAAAGCGAAGATGCAGCGAAGCTGCTGAAAGGCAAAACAGTGGTTACCCTCATCGGTGGCCGTAATATGTGGCTCAACGCCCAGGAAAAAGTTAAACAGTATCTTGATAAGGCGGGTGCCAAACTTGCCGGAAATATTGTTCTTGTTGATAAATCCCCTAACCTCGTATCGCTGGTAACGGTGTTACGCTGGTTATTTAAAGGTAAAAAAGAAGCAACACGATTCTTGCCTCAAGGTGGTGTTCAGGAAAATGAAATCATTACCAGCAAACGTTTTGCAGCCCCACTGGGCAAGGCTTTGGAATCATCCAACTGGGAGCCGCTGCAAGGAGAGTTGCTAGGTATGGACGCCGTAGAGTTGATTCCTAATCTTATTTTGCTGGAAGATCGTGGTATCAAAGCTTTCCGCTATTGGGCCAAGTTTATCAGCGCAAAAGGTGGCCCTGGTAATGCTGCACGCAAACCAAGAGTATCCATGTACCGGTCCCTGCTGATCCCTGGAATCATTGTACTGTCCCCGGTTACGATCATTTCATCACTCATCAAGCTAAACCTGAAAAAGACAGAATTACAACGCGAAGTAGACTATTATAAAGGAGTTTCCCTACGTAATTCATAGTATCTTTCAGTGCTATCTATGCCATCTGCATATCATATAACCCACAACGGGTAATGGCGTAATAATTGTAATTCAGATTAGAATTCTATATTTACGCTCTATAATTTGTGTACAAATCAAAGCATGTTTCATTGTGATGTTTGCTAAGGTTTTGTAACTAACCTTAATCAGATCGAATTTTTTTCAAATGAAGGAAGTATATATTACCAGGCTTTCTAAATTTTTGCCAAACAAGCCTGTCGAAAATGACGAAATGGAAAGCATCCTAGGAATGGTGGACGGAAAACCTTCCCGTATGCGTTTGAAGATTTTGGGTAATAACAAGATCAAAACACGATACTATTCTCTGGACCAGGAAGGAAAATCAACGCATTCCAATGCTGAAATGACTGCTGAAGCAGTAAGAGCACTGTTTGATGAGAAGAATCCAATCAGTGATTTACAACTGCTCGCCTGTGGTACTACCTCTCCTGATCAATTACTGCCAAACCACGCCGCTATGGTGCATGGTTTGCTGAAATGCCAGCCTGTTGAACTCATCGCTGCCACCGGCGCCTGCGCTGCTGGCATGCAAGCCTTTAAATATGCCTGGATGTCTATCCGTTGTGGTAATACCTCCAACGCAGTTAGCACCGGCTCTGAAAAATTCTCCGCATGGATGCTCGCCGAAAAATTCCAGCCCGAAGCTGATAAACAAAAGCTCCTGGAACAAAATGGCTTCATCGCTTTTGAAAAAGACTTCCTCCGTTGGATGCTCTCCGATGGCGCCAGCGCTGCATATTTCTCTGATAAGCCTAATGAAGATGGTATCTCCCTCCGTGTAGACTGGGTGGAAATTGCTTCTTATGCGCATGAACTTGAAACCTGTATGTACGCAGGTTCTGTGAAAAATGAAGATGGTTCTACCAAAGGATGGATCGATATGACACCTGACGAATGGGCTGAACACAGTGTATTCTCTTTTAAACAAGATACCCGTTTACTCGGTAAAAATATTGTTCCTTCCGGCGCTATCATGTGGAAACAAATGGTAGAAAGATATGGCATCAACCTCGAAGAAATTGATTGGTTCCTGCCTCACCTTTCTTCCGAATTTTTCCGCTTGAAAATCGACGAAGAAATTACCCGCATCGGCGTTCCTATCCCATTAGAGAAATGGTTTACCAACCTCGCTAATGTAGGTAACGTAGGTACAGCATCTCCTTACCTGATGCTGGAAGAACTGATGAATACCGGCCAGCTGAAAAAAGGTCAGAAAATTGTGATGATGGTTCCGGAAAGCGCACGTTTCTCCTATGCCTACGCTGGTATCACCGTAGTTTAATATTCACCTTTAAAAACTGCTGACATGAAAAAAGATGAGGTGCCTCAGGATGGCGATAACCTGCATGAAGGTACTTTCAAACAGATTATGTATGCGGTGGATAACTCAGGAAATTACGTCCAGGTGCAAAGTGCTGGGTGGGAACCCGAAAACGTAGCCTTAGGACAAGCCTGGGAAGAAGTGCATGAAAGAGTGAGCGCTGCCAGAAACCGCGTATTGGCCGGAGAAATTAGTCCGATCGCCTATTACATGGAAAAAACTATTATGGACCTGGCTCTGCTGGCGAATTATGTTGGCAAGTTCCAATGGCAGGTGAAAAGACATATGAAACCTGCCGTATTCAAACGACTCAGTCCCCAAATGCTGCAACGTTACGCAGACGCTTTCAAGATCAGCGTAGCAGAACTTCAGCAGATTAAATAATTCAACAGCATAATTGTTAAACGGAGTTTCGTGCAACCGGAACTCCGTTTGATAATTAAGGCGACATAAATCAACTATGAGCGATATTCATTTCCATCACACACAAACAGCACATTGCGAAAGTGGCGTTATCTCCAATCTGCTCGGGTATCATGGCTTACAAATCAGTGAGCCGATGGCCTTCGGTATCGGAGCTGGCCTGTTTTTCGGACACTTGCCGTTTGTAAAGGTGAATGGCGTGCCAGGTACTACCTACAGAATCTGGCCTGGAGCAATTTTTCAACGGGTATGTGAGCGATTGGGTATTAAAATGCAGGTAGAGAAATTCAATTCCGTTGAAAAAGGAATGATGGCACTCGATAATACGCTGGCTGCAGGAAACCCTGCAGGATTGCTTTCCAGCGTTTACTACCTGACCTATTTCCCCGAATCTTATCGCTTCCATTTCAACGCACATAATCTCGTTGTTTATGGAAAAGAAAATGGGGAATACCTGGTAAGCGATCCTGTAATGGATAGCGTAACGGCCATCGGGCCGGATGCACTGGCGCAAGCCCGCTTCGCCAAAGGATTTCCAGCGCCTAAAGGGAAAATGTATTACCCTATTAGCGTTCCGAAAGACGTCTCTTTTGAAAAACCGATCATAGCAGGTATCAAACAAACCTGTCACTATATGCTAAAAGTACCCATCCCTATGTTTGGGGTGGATGGTATCAGATTTTTAGCGAAAAGAGTAAAGAAATATCCTGAAAAGCTGGACGCTCGCAGGGCCGGACTCTATCTCGGTAATATTATCCGCATGCAGGAAGAAATCGGCACCGGCGGCGCTGGGTTCCGCTTTATATATGCGGCATTTCTACAGGAAGCATCAGAAAAGCTCAATAAACCTGAGCTCTCTGCATTGGCAGGTGAACTGACTCAGATAGGTGACCTGTGGCGCAACTTTGCCTTTGCGGCAGGTCGTGTATGCAAAAGCCGTAGTGCCGACAACGTTTCTTATGGCGACCTGAGTGAAATGCTTTTCCGTAACGCCGCTGCTGAAGAGGCTTTCTTCCGTAAGCTCAGCAAGGTGTTTTAATTGTGTGATATGGCTGCTATTGATGTAAAAGAATTGTATAAGACCTATAAGGGAGCCGATGAACCTACATTGAAGGGGCTGTCGTTCTCTTTCAGGGAAGGTAGTATCAGCGGTTTACTAGGACCTAACGGCGCCGGTAAAACGACGACTATCTCGATTCTCTGTGGCCTGGTAAGAGGTGATAGTGGGGATGTACTGATCAACGGGCTACGCCAGGATGGCGCTCACCGTGAAGCCATCAAACGGATGGTTGGTATTGTACCACAACGTATCGCTTTGTATCCGCAACTGAGTGCCCTGGAGAACCTGACCTACTTCGGAAATTTATACGGATTTAAAGGCAAAGAATTAAAGACCAAAATCTTGGATATGCTCGAAAGATTCGGGCTGGAAAAGAGTGTCAATAAAGAAATTTATAAATATTCAGGTGGAATGAAACGGAGAGCAAATATTATCGCAGCTGCCCTTCATCAACCTACCTTATTAGTGCTCGACGAACCTACAGCTGGCGTAGATGTTCAGTCGAGAAGCGTTATACTCCAGTTTCTGCGCGATTACAATAGCCAGGGCAATAGTATCCTCTATACGTCCCATCTGCTGGAAGAAGCGCAGTCGCTATGTGATGACGTTGTCATTATGGACGAAGGACGCATGGTTATACAAGGCAATCCTACTGACCTGATAGCGGCGCTGCCGGACTGTCGGAACCTGGAGGACGTTTTCCTGCATTACACAGGTTATGCTTTGAGAGATTAATTTATTATACGGCAATTCCGCTATGTTACGGTTACTGGCTACTATACGAAAAGAATGGCAACTGCTGAGGCGCGATAAAACAGGATTAACATTACTGTTTGTCATGCCGGTGGTATTGATCACCGTAATGGCATTGATCCAGGACGCTCCCTTTAAAGATTACCAGGAAGTAAAATTTGATATTCTTACTGTAGATAATGATCATGGGAGATTAGGAAGATATATACGCGAAGGTTTGGAAAGCAGTGGGCAGTTCCGCATCATCGACTCTGTTGATGGGAAACAGCTGGACGTGACCACTGCGCGGCAACTGGTAAATGATGGTACTTACAAGATCAGTATTATCATTCCCGCCGGTGCAACCGGATCTATTGTTAGTAATGCAAATAAAATAGTGAATGATATTTCCAATAGAATGGGCATGTCTATTTCACTACCGGTAAAGAAAGGAGGCGACTCGCTGAATGTGATCATCTACTTCGACCCTGCAGCGAAGAAGGCCTTTAAAGGGGCTATTCATCAGGCTATTGATAATTTCCTTACCCAGGTAGAAACAGATATGTTGCTTGGGCGAATCAAACAGGAATTGCGTCGAAAGGATACTACCATTACTGCTGAAAATGATACGCTGGCAATACGTTTGCAGGCGGTGGGATTAAAGGAAGAAGCAACGGGAAATGGTAAGCAGATAGATGTAATCTCCAATTCGGTGCAGCATAACGTGCCTGCCTGGAGTATATTCGCCATGTTCTTCATCGTAATTCCTATTGCTGGCAATATGATTCGCGAAAGGGAAGATGGTAGTTTGTTGAGAATGAAGCTGATACCGGGTTCTTATCTGGAAATCCTGACGGGCAAAATGTTGTTTTTTGTGGGCATTTGTGTAATACAATTCTATTGCATGATGTTGGTAGGCATGTACTTAATGCCATTGCTGGACCTGCCAAAACTCACCATGGGCCGGGATGCTGGTGCTACCTTCCTGGTGGCGGCAGCCATTGGGCTAGCAGCCACTTCTTACGGTATCCTGATTGGCACAGTTTTTAAAACTCCTAATCAGGCGCTGAATTTTGGGGCTATTTCTATTGTGATACTCTCTGCCATTGGCGGTATATGGATACCACTGGAAATTATGCCTGAAAAGATGCAAAGAGTAGGGCATTTGTCGCCACTAAGCTGGGGACTGGATGCTATCAACGACATATATTTAAGGAATGGCAATATCGCCTATGTTTGGAAAAATATATTAAGGCTTGTATTTACGGGATTTGTCATGCTGGCACTTGCCGGATATGTGGAAAAACGGAGAATGAGCTGATTAAATATTTTAAAAACAGTACTAAAACTGTATTTTTACCACTTAACAAAGGCTTACGCTGCCAATGACAGCAGATAAACCTACAACATTATGGAAGAATTAAAACAGAAACTGAAAGAACAGATTATCGAAGCATTGAATCTGCAAGACACCAAACCTGCTGATATCGATGATAACGCACCCCTATTTGGCGACGGTCTTGGCCTTGACAGCATTGATTCACTGGAACTGATGGTGTTACTGGAAAGACAATATGGTATCAAGGTGGAAGATCCACGTGAAGGCCGTAAAATCCTGCAGTCTGTTCAATCTATGGCAGAATTTATTCAATCCAAACAACAACCTGCTTAAGTTAATTATCTGCATGGCGGAAAGAGTGTTTATAACAGGGGTTGGGATGATCACCGCCATTGGTGATAATGTAGCCGGAAATTTTCAGAACCTGTACCATCAGAAAACAGGTTTAGGTTTTACCGACTATATTGATACTATTTACAAGAAGGTATTGCCAACGGGAGAAGTAAAGCATGATGACCAGGCTTTGTTTCAAATCCTTGGTATGCCTGTGCAAAAGGGATTTACACGAACCACCTTACTGGGGCTGATTGCGATGCGGGAAGCATTACAGCAAGCCGGGATCAGCAATGTGCAGGATGTGCCCACAGGCTTTATCAATGCCAGCACAGTAGGTGGCATGTGTGATACTGAAAAGGTATATTTCGATCTCATCAATCCGGATAAGGAAGGCGATTTCATTGATAGCATTGATACGCTGGACTGTGCGGATTGTACCCAACGTATAGCCGATTCCGTTGGCCTTACAGAACATATTGCAACGATCAGTACTGCCTGTTCTTCTTCCGCCAATGCATTAATGTTTGGCGCAAGGATGATTAAACATGGTATGTATGATAGGATGATCTGTGGTGGAACAGAAGCCTTGACCAGGTTTACCCTGAATGGCTTCAATTCCCTGAAGAATGTGGACAAGCAGTTGTGTCGCCCGTTCGATAATCAGCGTACCGGTCTCAATTTAGGAGAAGGTGCTGCATATCTGGTATTGGAAAGTGAATCTTTTGCAAAGGCCAACAACAGTACTATACTCGCCGAATTGAGTGGTTACTGTAATACGAACGAGGCATTTCACCCAACCTCTCCATCGCCGGAAGGAGATGGCGCCTATGCCGCTATGAAAGAGGCCCTGGCGATGAGTGGCAGAACGCTGGAAGACGTACAGTATATCAATGTGCATGGTACTGCTACATTGAATAATGATATTTCTGAAGGACGTGCATTGGAGCGGCTTTTTGGAACAGGAGTTCCTCCGTTCAGTTCCACGAAACCTTTTACCGGCCACACACTGGCAGCAGCTGGTGCAATAGAGGCCATCTATGCCATACTAGCAATACAAAACGGGATCATCTTCCCTAATCTCAATTTTACAGAGAAAATGGAAGAACTGCAGATCGTACCGGTTACCCAACTGCAGGAAGGAATCCTGATTAAAAATGTAATTTCAAATTCTTTTGGCTTCGGAGGAAACAACGCCTCCCTGGTTCTCAGTAAATATGAAGGCTAAGTGTTATATTCAAGGAATGGCTGCAATATCTCCCCAGCATACATTTGATGGAGATTTCATTGACGCGCCGTTAGTGCAAACGGATAGTCGATTTGTATGTATAGAGCCAGACTATAAGCCATTTATTCCTGGAAACAGCCTGCGTCGTATGACGCGCGTGCTGAAAATGGGACTCACCACCGCGCTGAAATGTTTGTCGGAAAGTGGTGTGGAAACACCTGGCCCAATCGTTACTGGTACTGGCAAAGGCAGCTTACAGGATACGGAAAAGTTTATAAAAGAAGTAGAGCAGTATAAAGAGACTGCCCTCAATCCGACCCCGTTTATACAATCTACCTATAACTCTGTAAACGGACTAATAGCCTTACAGCAGAAAGGCACCGATTACAATAATACTTTTGTACACAGAGGTTTTTCATTTGAAAATGCTTTGATAGACAGCATGATGCTGTTAAATGAGGGTCATTCACATACGCTCACCGGCGCTTTTGAAGAGATGACCCCCGAGCATTTCTTCATCAAGAGCCGTATCGGCCACTGGCGCACATCTCCGGTAAGCAGCAGTGCCATTTATGATGAATATCTTCCTGGTACCATATCAGGAGAAGGCAGTACTTTTTTTGTGCTGAGTAGCGCCACTAATGAGCGCACACTGGCAGCCGTAACTTCTTGTAAATTGCTGTATAAGCCTACTACGGCAAGACTAACAGCCGTATTACAAGAGCTTGGTGCAGATGCTGATTTAATTCTCAGTGGTACTAATGGTGATGCTAACCACGAGCATTACTATACGTTAATGAATAACGTGCTGCCACAAACGAAACTTCCATTCAAACACCTGAGTGGAGAACATGAAACCGTTGGTGCTTTTGCACTCTGGCTGGCAGTGACTTTACTGAAAAACGGAAAAGTGCCTGCGCAACATTTCCCAACGATCCCTTCCTTACCAACAGATATAAAGAAGATATTAATTTACAATCATTATTTCGGAGAGCAACATAGTGTAATAGTAGTGGAAAGGGTATAAATCTCTTTACTATAATGATATTTCCATTTATTGTGTTGACTGTGCTGATAGGCATTATTTGTAGTGGATATTACCGACACCGTTATGTGAAAAAACGTTGGATAGAGCGTTTGAAATCGTATGGATTCAAGGTGATTTCATTGGAATATACCTGGCGATCTTTTCCATTGGAGAAGAATTCCTTCCGTTTTTCCGGCAATAGATCTTACCCGATTATTTCCTATTATGCCGTAAGCGTGCGTGTAAATGACAGTGAGCCTTTTGTAATACAGGCAGCTGTAAAGGACTACTGGTATAAGTTTGAGGTGGTTTATAAAGATAGAGAATTGCCGGAGAGATGATTTATATCTGCCTAATCTTCCCTTAAAATATAACTCGTACTTCTACCACCTGCGGCCTGTTTTACAAGTAATCCACGTTCAACTAAATCCTGGATATCGCGGGTGGCAGTATCCGGAGATACTTTAGTGATCTTTGCCCATTTGCCGGAATGCAGATTTCCATCAAAGCCATCCAGTAATTTATTTAGCATTAGTCGTTGCCTGTCATTGATGCCGTGAATGGCTGGACTTTCCCAGAATTTTGTTTTACGCATGACATCTGCCAATGTGCTATCTGTAGCGATAATCGCGCGGTTGAGGCATTCCAGGAACCACTGAATCCATGTTGTGATATCTAGGAATCCTTTCTGTGTTTGTTCCAGTTTGTGATAATAGGCTTTACGTTCAGTTCTGATTTGGGTAGACATGCTGTAGAACCTTTTCCTGCTTCCATCTGCACGCGCAAGTTGCATGTCCATTATGGCACGCGCTATACGTCCGTTTCCATCTGCAAAAGGATGTACGGTAACAAACCATAGATGTGCTATGGCGGCCTTTATTACCGGATCTATGCTATTTTCTGTATTAAACCAATGTAAAAATGCCTGCATTTCTGTTGGTACTTTATCAGCGTCTGGTGCCTGAAAGTGAACGGTCTCGCGACCTATAGGGCCGGAAACTACAAGCATAGGGTCTTTTTTTGAATTAGTAGGCCATGCACCTACAACGATCCGCTGCATCCCGCTTCTTCCAGTTGGAAATAACGCAGCATGCCAGTCGAAAAGGCGGTCTGCAGTGAGGGGAACATCATATTGTTGAGTAGCGTCCATCATCATTTCTACAACGCTTTCAATGTTTCTATCTACCGGGACAACACCAGCAACGTCCATTCCCAAACGTCTGGCAACAGAGGAGCGCACCTGGTCGACGTCTAATAGCTCACCTTCGATTTCACTAGACTTCAATACATCTAATGTCAGGTTTTTTAGTGTGGCTTCATCCTGAAGGTTGAACCCTAAGCTTTCCATTCGCCCAAGTAGCCGACCCTGGTTGTGCCGAACTTCGGCCAGTAATTTGGCTAGTGCCGCCTCGTCCCAGTTAAAATGAGGCCATTCTTTACGTTCATGAATGTACATTCTCCGCATTATTTGCGGTGAATATAGCTATTATTCTCCGCATTATTTGCGGAGAATAATAGCTATATTCACCGCAAATAATTAGTTTTCAGGCAAATATTATCTCACTCTATACACCGGATATCTCAGATAATCAGGTTCGGCATAAGGCGATTGCATAAATACCCAGCGTAATTGTGCTGCTGCGTTTTTGGCGAAGGCGGTATCGTTTGCCTTCTTTTCTGCCAGGGCGCGTTGTACCTCCGGGTGCTGTTTTAACCACTCATAGCCGGTATCTTCAAATACATAGGGGCTATAACCTTCTTTCTGGCCCAGGATACCGTCAAAGAAATTCCAGGCGAAGTAGGAGTCGCCTGCGGTAGGCTCCAGGGTTTCTATCAGGAAGCGGTTGGCTACCTGGTTCATTGGAATATAATAGTCGCCCTTGCGGAAATGCATAGTATCCTTAGTGGTAGTCACTTTCACATCGGTGTGGAGGAAATGCTTCTCGAAAGGTTTATTGAATGATTTGTAGTCAGCGATATGATAGATTTCCACCAGGATAGTTGTATCATGGGAGAGGCGTTCCATGTTGACCTTATTATTTTTCAACAGGTCGATCACTGGCCACCAGCCTTGTGGAATAATGTAAGCAGTTGGTTTTTCCACATAATTGCCAGCATTGAAGTAATTGTAGAATTTCACCTGGCGTTCATATGGTTTGGTACGATCATAATAGAGTCGGGGCAGGCCGCTGATATCGCTGGGTTTATGTCCGGCGGTGAAGCCTTTGAAGGTAATCATGTTGTATTTAGACATGTCGGGCTGCCATTCCAGCGGGAATTGCTGTTGGGTGAGCACTGCTTTTTTGGTGGCGGCGCGTAGGTCGCGGATGGTATTGCTGTTATCAGCAGTGAATTTGATGAAGCATTCCATCAGTGCGTAGGTAGCTTTTACGCGTTGTGGATAAGGTTTCAGCATATGTGTCTCCGGAACGAAGCCAAAGGAATGAAAAAGGGTTGAATATCCGGAAGAGTAGCGGGGAGAATCATCAAATTCTACCCAGCCGCTGTCGGGTGTTTCTCCGAAATGGTTCACATAAGGCACGAGGTCGTAGCCTTTTTCTTTCATTAGTTTATAGAGACCTGGGGTGAATTGCTGCTGAAGGAAGTTACCCATTGGTCCACCGAGTTTATCGTGCTGGGTGGGGAGTAAGGTCATGATATGCTGATAATCAGCGCCATTACTTACATGGTTGTCGATAAATACATCTGGGTCGGTGAGGTGGTAGATCTGGACGAAGCTCCTGGCATTTTTGGAGTCATTTTTAATGAAATCGCGGTTTAAGTCTAGATTTTGGCCATTTCCACGGGAGCCAAAGGCATCCGGGCCGTTTTGATCCACGCGGTAGAAGGTGCTACGGTTGAGTGCGCCACCTATATTATATACCGGGATAACGGCAAGGACGATATTATCGGGAATGTCAGTTTTTCCCTGGGCGAGGTCGCGGAGGAGCATCATAGATGCGTCAATCCCGTCGGGTTCGCCAGGGTGAATACCATTATTGATGAGGATAATGCGTTTATCTTTTTTTCGGAGGCTGGCGAAGTTAAAGTCTTTACTTGGGCTGTAAATAACGAGGTGAAGCGGAAATCCGGCATCTGTGGGGCCCATTTCCATAATTTTTATCTGTGGAAATTTTTTGGCGAGGGTTTGATAGTATTGGATGACTTCCGGGTAGGTGGCAGTTTCGTTGCCATTAGTTTTTTCGTAATGAGTTTGGAGGTCCTGGCTATGGGAAAGGAAGGGTATAATGCTGATAAAGAGGGCTAGAATCAGGGCTTTTCTGCCTAAAAAGCAAAAAAATGCGGGACTATCTCCGCATATACTATAATTATTTCTCATATAACTGGATTATAAAAACAAAAAGCCCTTCCCTTTAGAGGAAGAGCTATAAATATTGTTACTGAAGCAATTAAGCTAAAGAAGCTACCTTCTTAGCCAGCTTGCTTTTCAGATTTGCAGCTTTGTTTTTGTGGATAACGTTACGTTTAGCCAATTTGTCGATCATAGAAGCTACATCTGACAATTCTTTCTCCGCTGCCGCTTTCTCAGTAATCGCTTTCAGGTCACGGATGGCATTACGGGTAGTTTTACCGTAGTAACGGTTACGTTCATTACGTTTTTTGCTCTGACGTACGTCTTTTTTCGTTGCTTTATGGTTTGCCATTTTTCAAATTTCAAGTTTCGGACGGCAAAGGTAATACTTTTTCTAATAAAGTACAAAATAAAATTCCCCTGCCGATAAAGGTGCAAATATAAGTGATTGATCGGTATCTCCTACATAATAAATCTGCTTATTATTTTATAATTTTTTAGATACTCTGTAATGAAAAACGAGCGATATTTGCATTCCCATGCGTTATATAATGTGGGAAATCTACCTATATGATGATGGGAATCAACAGAAAAGTATTTGAACTGAAGATCAGCAAAACTCGTTGTAAATGAAGGACTTCTCATTTGTCACCAACTCGCATCCTGCATACATAGAATCATTATATCAGGATTTCCGCAAAGACCCTAATTCCGTAGACCCAGAATGGGTAAAATTTTTTGAAGGGTTTGATTTTGCAGTATCCAACGCTAATGGTAAGGCGGGACCCGCTGCACCGGCAGCTGCAGGAGGAGGGACACCGGTGACCAACGACCAGCTGGTGAAAGAGTTTGGTGTATATCGCCTGATTCAGGCATATCGCAAAAAAGCCCATCTGATCGCCAAAACCAATCCGATTCGCGAAAGAAAAGACAGAAAAGCCGGCCTCGAAATAACTAATTTCGATCTGAGTGATGCAGACCTGAAGACAGAATTCTTCGCAGGTTCCTTCCTTGGCCTTGGCAAAACCACGTTAGAGAATATTCTGGCATTCCTGAATAAGATCTACGCTGGATCAGTAGGTATTCAGTATACCTACATTAATGACCGTGAAAAAGCAAAATGGCTGGAGAAAGAATATGAATCCGCCATGAGTACTCCGTTATCACTGGAAAAACGTCGTCGTATCCTGATGAAATTAAATCAGGGTGTGATCTTCGAAAAATTCTTACACACTAAATATATTGGACAGAAACGTTTCGGTCTGGAAGGTGGTGAATCTACTATTCCTGCACTGGATGCTATGATCAGCGAAGCTGTGGAATATGGTGTACAGGAATCTGTGATCGGTATGGCTCACCGTGGTCGTTTGAACGTACTGGCAAACATTCTTGGTAAAACTTATGAGCAGATCTTCAATGAATTTGAAGGTCTGGCGATCCCGGATATGACCATGGGTAGCGGCGACGTGAAGTATCACCTCGGTTTCCGTTCTCAGGTTGAAACGGCATATGGCAAACAGGTAAACCTGCAGCTGATGCCTAACCCATCCCACCTGGAAGTGGTAGATCCGATTGTGATCGGTTTTTCCCGTTCCAAAGCAGATGTAATATATAATAGCGATTACGATAAAATTCTGCCAATCCTCATCCACGGTGATGCTGCGGTAGCGGGTCAGGGTATCGTTTATGAAGTAGCACAGATGAGCAAACTGAAAGGTTACTATACAGGTGGTACCATTCACTTTGTAATTAATAACCAGATTGGTTTCACTACCGATTTCGATGATGCTCGTTCTTCTGATTACTGTACCAGCGTTGCTTCTATCGTGCAGGCGCCGGTATTCCACGTAAATGGTGATGATGCAGAAGCGGTGGTTAAAGTATCTCAGCTGGCAGCACGTTACCGTCAGGAGTTTAACGAAGACGTTTATATTGACATGGTATGTTACCGTAAACACGGTCACAACGAAGGTGATGAGCCTAAGTTTACACAACCTAGTCTGTATGCACTGATCGATAAACATCAGAACCCACGTGAAGTATACACCCAGTTCCTGCTGCAAAATGGCGAAGCCGATGCACAGACACTGGCAAAAGATATGGAGAAAGTATTCTGGGATGAGCTGCAGGCACGTCTGGATGAAGTAAAACAACATCCGCTGCCTTATGTAAACCAGAAACCGGAAGAATGGTGGCTGGCGCTGCGTAAAGCAACTCCACAGGACTTCGATCAATCTCCGGTAACAGCTATCAACGAAGATGAATTCAAACGTCTTTTTGATGGTCTGATGAAATGGCCGGCAGACTTTGTTCCTTTACGTAAAGTGAGCAAATTGCTGCAGGACAAGATTAAACTCTATCAGGAAGAAGGTAAAGTGGATTGGGCTACAGGTGAGCTGCTGGCTTATGGTAGCTTACTGAGCGAAGGTAAAGATGTAAGAATGAGCGGGGAAGATGTAAAACGTGGTACCTTCTCTCACCGCCATGCGGTACTCTTTGATGAGAATACCAACGCTACGTATAACCGTTTAGGTGAACTTTCTCCGGAGCAGGGTAAATTTAGAATTTACAACTCACTCCTCAGTGAATATGGTGTATTAGGCTTTGAGTATGGTTATGCTATGGCAACGCCTAATAGCCTGGTAGTTTGGGAAGCACAGTATGGCGACTTCGTAAATGGTGCGCAGACAGTGATTGACCAGTATATCAGCAGTGCAGAGCAGAAATGGACAACACAGAATGGTTTGGTAATGTTATTGCCTCATGGTTATGAAGGTGGTGGACCGGATCACTCCAACGCACGTCCAGAGCGCTTCCTGCAACAATGTGCAGAAGAAAACATGGTAGTGACCAACATTACTACAGCAGCTAACTTCTTCCATGCGCTGCGCCGTCAGCTGACATGGCAGTTCCGTAAGCCACTGATCAACTTCTCACCAAAAGCTAACCTGCGTCATGTGGGAGCATATTCTACCATGGAAGAATTTACCCAGGGTGGATTTAAAGAAGTACTGGATGATCCATATATCCAGGATGCTTCAGTGGTGAAGAAAGTGCTACTGTGTACTGGTAAAATGTATTTTGATCTGAGCGATAAACAGGCGAAAGAAGACCGCAAAGATGTGGCTATTGTTCGTCTGGAACAGCTGTATCCGCTGCCAGTAAAACAACTGGAAGCTATTGCGGCTAAATATAAAGGAGCTACTTTCTTCTGGGTGCAGGAAGAGCCGCTGAACATGGGCGCTGCTGCTTACCTCCAGATGAACCTGAAACAGATCAACTACGGTGTTATCAGCCGTAATCCAAGTGCGTCTACTGCCACTGGTTATGCAAAAGTGCATGCCCGCGAACAACAGCAGATCATTGATACCGCTTTTAACATCTAATAAAATATTCAAACTAATAAAACAGATACCTGTTATTAACTGTTAGACTTTTCCAGAACAACAGTTTTTTTGACAGTCAATAACAGGTTCACCATCAACTGATAAAATATGGTTATCGAAATCAAAGTCCCTACGGTAGGAGAATCTATTAGCGAGGTAACAATTGCGAAATGGTTGAAAAAAGATGGAGATTATGTGCAACAGGACGAAGTACTGTGTGAGATGGAATCAGAGAAAGCTACCTTTGAGCTGAATGCAGAGAAGGCGGGTGTACTGAAAATTTCCGCGAATGCACAGGAAGGCGCTACACTGAAAATTGGAGATGTTGCCTGCACCATCGATACAGATGCAGCATCAGCTGCTCCGGCAGCGGCACCAGCAACGCCTGCGCCAGCGGCTGCACCAGCAGCAGAAGCGGCACCTGCAGCTCCAGCCGTAAATAAAGGGGTAATTGAAATGAAGGTTCCTACAGTAGGTGAATCTATCAGTGAAGTAACGCTCGTGAAATGGACCAAAAATGATGGTGATTACGTAGAACGTGATGAAGTTATTTGTGAACTGGAATCTGAGAAAGCTACCTTCGAACTCAATGCAGAAGAAGCTGGTAAGCTGATCCTTGTTGCAAAAGAAGGCGATACCCTGAAAATTGGGGATGTAGCCTGCAAAATAGATACTGACGTTGCAAGACCAGCTGGTAAAGCTGCTCCAGCAGCGGCTCCTGCTCCAACAGCAGCACCTGCAAAACCTCAGGCTCAGCAGGCACCTGTAACCAGCATTCCTAACGACATTAAAGCAACACCTGTTGCTGCGGCCGTAATTGCTGACAAACACGTAGATCCATCTACCATTAAAGGTACCGGCGCTCATGGCAAAATCGTAAAAGACGATGTATATGCTGCCTTACAAAATCCAGGTGTGGCTATCGGTCAGGAAATGTTCTCTCGTGGCGAACGTCGTGAGAAAATGAGCAACCTGCGTAAAACCGTTTCCCGCCGCCTGGTAGAAGCTAAAAATACCACCGCTATGCTGACTACCTTCAACGAGGTAGACATGACCGAAATCATGGCATTGCGTGCTAAATACAAAGAAGTATTCAAGAAACAACATGAAGTGAACCTGGGCTTTATGAGCTTCTTCACAAAAGCATGTTGCTTTGCTTTACAGGAATTCCCATCCGTAAATGCTTACATCGATGGAGAGGAACTGGTATACCACGATTATTGCGATATCTCAATTGCAGTATCTGCCCCTAAAGGACTGGTAGTACCTGTTATCCGTAATGCGGAGAGTCTGGATATGGCAGGAATTGAGAAAGAAGTACTGAACCTGGCTACCAAAGCTCGTGATAACAAATTGACTTTACCGGAAATGACCGGTGGTACATTCACTATCACTAATGGTGGTGTATTTGGTTCCCTGATGAGTACACCGATCATCAACATTCCTCAGTCAGCGATCCTTGGTATGCACAAAATCCAGGAACGTCCGATGGCAGTGAATGGTCAGGTGGTTATTCGCCCGATGATGTACATTGCACTGAGCTACGATCACCGTATTATCGATGGTCGTGAATCAGTAAGCTTCCTGGTACGAGTGAAAGAAATGCTGGAAAATCCTGAGCAGTTACTGTTCGGTAAAGATCCGCTGAAAGCGCTGCTGAAGCTCTAATCTGATAGTATTTAGAATAACATACAGGCCGTCTCTACACAGTAGAGACGGCCTTTTTCTTTAGATTTTCCTGTCAGGAAAAGATCCGAATAAAAATACCGCTGTAGGCGAAGGAAACCCTTATCTTCGCGGCATGAGCCGTTGGGACAGTTATCTCTTATCAGCAACAAAAGTTATCAATGCCTATAAAGGCGATCCTCCGTTGCATCATTTTCTGAAAGCATTTTTTAAGCAGCATCCCCAGATGGGGAGTCGCGACAGACGCTGGATTTCACAGCTGGTATATCACTATTACCGTTTAGGATGGTGGCAGCGTGATAAGGATGTTGCGGAACGTTTATTATTAGGAACGTTTCTGTGTGAAACCACACCTAATGATTTGCTGGCACAGCTGAAGCCAGAATGGAATGCGGCTGTGGGTAATTCAATTGAAGAGAAATTGCAATTGAGCGGTAATGGAGCGTTAGAAGCAGCTGCGTTGTTTCCTTTTGCAGATGAGCTTTCCGAAGGAATTGATGCGAATGCATTTGCAAAAAGTTATTTGCAACAACCACATTTCTATATACGTATCAGAAATAATAAGCAGGATAAAGTACTTGGTATTCTTGATAAAGCTGGCATTAACTATCAGCTTTGGGATAATAAGACAACCCTGGCATTACCTAATGGTACCAAGATAGAAGACTTATTGCCAGAGAAGAGCTGGTATGAAGTACAGGATGCCAGCAGTCAGCAGACAGGTTTGTTATTCAAGCCACGTAGGGGTGAGCGCTGGTGGGATTGTTGTGCAGCAAGTGGTGGAAAATCTATTTTGCTTAAAGATCAGGAGCCTGGAGTACAGTTGCTCGTGAGTGATGTGAGAAGGTCTATTCTCGAAAACCTGCAGAAGCGTTTTGCAGCCGCAGGTGTGAAAAATTATGAAGAGCGTGTGGCTGACCTTACCAATCCTGCGTTTCCGGGAACTATGGGCAAAGTAAGTTTTGACGGGATCATACTGGATGCGCCTTGCAGCGGTTCCGGTACCTGGGGCCGAACGCCTGAAAATCTTTCTTTTTTTAAGAAAGAGGAGATCAGCAAATATGCTGATTTGCAAAAGCGTATAGCCGCTAACGTTGTATCGTTTGTGAAACCTGGAGGCTCGTTTATTTATATCACTTGTTCTGTTTTTCGTCAGGAGAATGAGGATGTAGTAGATTTTATCGAGGCTAACAGTGATTTAAAGCGTCAGGAAGGCGGTATTATTACTGGGTATGGTAATGGTGCTGATACGATGTTTGCGGTGAAATTTACCAGGTAAGAATAAAATCTTAATCATAATCATATTGAAAAGGATATCTTAGGATATCCTTTTTTATTTATCTTAAATGTGAACACTGTAGCAATAAGTACGCTTACCTTGAAAAGATTATTGATATTATTTTTCATCATTTTTTTAATTAGTTGTGGGCATAAAAAGCCCATAGCATCTTTTCATAAATTAGATATCAGCTATGACAGTGGCTGGGAACAAAGTTTTTCTATAATTATCGATAGTATTGGAAAGGTCTTATATTCCAAAGGAAGGTGGCATCAATCTTTTTTCAGCGCCCAGTTGAGTGAGCGTGATTTACTGCAATTGGACAGCGCTTATCAGAGAACGCCTTTTAAAAGATATCTGGAATCATATACACAGGACATAACAGATGCATCCTCTTTCCAAATTATTCTTCCGGATTTTAATAATAAAAGGATATATGTATATGGTGCGGGTCCTGCGCGATTACGAACTTTTATGAATTTTTTGTGTGAAATCTCAGAAAGGTTGACATTAAAGTCTATTGATAGTGTAGTTGTATTTGAGAGTAGAAAAGGGATGCAGGTACCAACGCCTCTGCATTGAATTAAGTGAATAGTAAATGAGTGGCGGTTGTTTGTACCTTATGTAATCAATTAGGTAACAGAGGGCGTTTGCCGTTACCAAGTTTAATGTCAGAATAGTAATAAGTCATTTTAATCTATGTAATGATGCGATACTTATCGGTCCCTATTTTAGTCTTCTTGTTTATTTCCTGTAGACAGCCTGTACATGAGCATTTACATGATAAAAATGATGAGCAGCAAATGAAATATCTGGCCCTTAAATTTCCTGTGCCTATTAGTGAAAACCTGGATAGTACGGATTTATTTTTTGCTTATGAAAAAGTATGGGATACTTCGTATTATGTATATATTAAAAAGAAAAATAATCAAGCTAACATTTTTGTTAACTACGCAATAGCACCCTATTATAGTGCTGCGGCTGATATGTCGGATAGCTTGAATAGAGTGCGGTTTTATGAAAGTTTAATATTTGCTGTGGATACATTAACATGGAATGTAATTAGTCACAAAGCGGATAGTATTTTAAGTGCGGATGCTAAAACTGACAAAGAATATGGTGTATTTGACGGACCGAATTATTTTCTATCACACGGCTATAATTTAATGTGGAATCGTGGAATGGTAAATGAACAGTTATTAGAAGGATTTCGGGATTATTTAAGACAGGAGATTATTTATAAGCGTTTGAATAAGCGGCCGAAATGAAAGTATATCGGTACGAAATTATTATAGTTAGTAGCAATATTTATGAAAAAAATACTCCCTTATATTTCCCTATTAGTCATTAGTTGTTTGATGGCTTACAGTATTTATGAAGTTGCTACTACGCAGTATTGCTTTACCTATGAACATTATATTGGTTTAGTCTTGATATTGGTAGCGCTGATCGCTATTCCATTTAATCAAACAGTAAACAGATATGCAACTTTTGTTGTGTTACTATTAAGTACATTTGGTCAGGCGGCATTTACAACTACCATAAGCAGAACCAGTATATGGGGAGGTATTAGTAATGCTAAACTGACTATAGTGTTGCAGCCATATTGTTTATTACTATTAATACTTTTTCTAATTTTTAATTGGGAATGGTTTAAGGGGTTGGTAAGGATTTTTGTTGACTGGTTAAATAAAGGGGAGCAAGAGAGAATCAGCGAATAATATCAATAGCGGTAGTGAGTTATTATGATGCATTAAGCTATGCTGCTATAAATATCAACAATAAAAAATCCGTCTCTACAGCGTAGAGACGGATTTTCGTTTATGATAGAAATATCAATTTAGATAGACGTAGCACGTTGGATGATACCACCACCGATTACATCATCGCCTTCATAGAAAACGGCTGACTGGCCAGGAGCGATACCTTTCACATGTTCGAAGAAGTTCACTTTTACGAGACCACCTTCATTGTGAAGGGTGCTGAGTGCACCTTTATCTTTATAACGGATTTTGGTAATTGATTCCATTCCTTCCGGAATAGTTTCGTATTTACCCATGTTGATACCGCTTACAAACATCTCGTTTTTCTGCAGTTCATCTTCATTACCTAATACTACGGTATTGGTTTCGGGGATAATCTCTGTAACAAATACAGGGCGACCCAGGGCAATATCCAGGCCTTTACGCTGACCGATGGTATAGAATGGATAACCTTTGTGTTTACCCACGATAGTACCGTCTGCGAGTACAAAATTACCGCCGTTTACTCTTTCTTCCAGGCCTTCTACCTTACGTTTCAGGAAGCCACGGTAGTCATTGTCTGGCACGAAGCAGATTTCATAGCTTTCTGCTTTCTTTGCCAGCTCCGGATAACCGAAATCGAAGGCCATCTGCCTGATTTCTGTTTTACGGTACTTACCTAATGGCAGCAGGGTACGGGATAAAACTCCCTGATCGATACCCCACAAAACATAACTTTGGTCCTTTAATTCATCTATTCCTTTGCTGATAACAAAACGGCCGTTATCGTGCTGACGAATCTGGCCATAGTGACCAGTGGCAATAAATTCGCAATCCAGTGCATCGGCGCGTTTCATTAATGCGCGCCACTTGATATGTGTATTACAGAGCACACACGGATTAGGCGTGCGTCCTGCAATATATTCATCTACGAAGTTATTGATCACAAAGTCGCCGAATTCATCGCGGATATCCAGCACAAAGTGAGGGAATCCGTGGTGCACCGCTGCAGCGCGTGCATCATTGAATGAATCCAGGTTACAGCAGCCGGTCTCCTTCTTGCTGGCGCCTGCCGATGCATAATCCCAGGTCTTCATGGTGATACCCACCACGTCGTAGCCCTGTTCATGCAACATCAGCGCCGTTACAGTACTATCAATACCGCCGCTCATGGCAACCAGCACTTTTCCATGCTTGCTCATTTTAAAATAGTTTAAGGCTGCAAAATTACTTATTTTCCTGCCAATGCAGGTACTCACATTATCGATATTAGCAATGCCACCATCAATTATGACTATTTGATGATAGCTTTTTGCTAATCTATGCCGTTTAATTAGCGAATTACTACAAAATGTTACCTTTTGCTTCAAATTGTTAATTTCGCATTCTATATTTAGTGTCCAAAGTAGAAGTAAATGTTAGCAACACTTAACCAAGAGCTCATCCTGAGAAGAGCTGATTCCGGCGTTCATGAAAACCTTTTCCAATACCCGGAAAAAATACTACAATTCGGTACTGGCGTGCTTTTGCGCGGATTAGTAGACTACCTCGTAGATAAAGCAAACAAACAAGGCATCTTCCAGGGCCGCATCGTTGTCATCAAAAGCACGGACGGTGATACGAACGATTTTGACCAGCAAAATAGCCTCTATACTACGCATATCAAAGGAATTTCCCAGGGAGAACTGGTTGATAGCGTACTGGTAAATGCTTCTATTTCCCGTGTTTTGCAATCGAATGCAGAGTGGGTAGAGATTCTAAAAACAGTACATCAGCCTGATTTACAGACTATTATATCCAATACTACCGAAGTGGGCATACAATACGTTCCGGAGAAAGTCACGGAAGGGGTCCCTTCCAGCTTCCCCGGCAAGCTCCTGGCCATACTCTGGGAAAGATTCCAGTTCTTTGGTGGCAGCAGCCATACGGGCTTCGTAATTGTACCTACTGAACTGGTAGTGGATAACGGTATCCTCCTGAAAGATATCGTACTTCAACTGGCAGCATACAACGAATTGCCAGCGGCTTTCATCGACTGGATCAATAATGCTAACCGTTTCTGCAGCTCTCTGGTAGACAGGATCGTTCCTGGCAAACCGCGAAACTTGGCGGAACAGGAAGAAAAAGCCGGTTATACTGATAAATTGTGGATAGAAGTAGAACCCTTTTTACTTTGGGCTATTGAAGGAGATGAGTATATTAAGTCTGTTCTTTCTTTTTATAAGGCAGATGAAAGAATGCTGATTGCGCCAAGCATTATCCCTTTCCGTGAACAGAAGTTGCGTATCCTGAATGGTAGTCATACAGCCTCTGTGCCTATGGGCTTCCTTTCTGGCCTCAACACCGTATATGAGTGCATGCAGGACGAATATATGAAGCATTTCTTCCAGCAGGTAGTGCTACAGGAGATCTTGCCTACCATCAAGGATATTTGTCCGCAAGCCAGCACCTTTGCACAGGATGTGCTGGACCGTTTTGCGAATCCGTTTATCGCGCATAAGCTGATCAGCATTACCTTCCAGGAGAGTTCTAAAATGAATGCACGTAATGTGCGCACGCTGGTGCGCTACTATGAGCAGCAACAGGCGTTGCCTCCTTATATGTCGCTGGGCTTCGCTGCCATGCTGCTTTTCCTGAAGCCGGTGCGTGAAGAGGGCGGTAAATACTATGGAGCAAGAGATGGAGAAGAATACCTGATTACAGATGATAACATTTCCATTTTCGCAGAATACTGGAATAAGTATAACGGCAGCCGTGAAATGGTAGCTTCGATATGTGCTGACCAGCGTCTCTGGGAAGTAAACCTGGACGGGCTTCCAGGCTTTACTGCCACCATTGCCAATCATCTTGAACAATTACAGCAACAGGGAGTAAAAGCATTCATCCGTCAGGAACTGGCGGCTTCCAGATAATTTATATACAGCGAATATGAAAGAATTTTTGTCGGAGGACTTTTTGTTACAAACAGAGACAGCAAAGCGATTATACTTTGACTACGCCATGTCTATGCCTATCATCGATTATCACAATCACCTGCCGCCGGATGAAATTGCGCAGAACAAGGTGTATGATAACCTGACGGCCATCTGGCTGAAGGGTGACCACTACAAATGGCGTGCAATGCGTGCCAATGGCGTGGCGGAAAAATATATCACTGGTGATGCTGACGACTATACGAAGTTCCGGCATTGGGCCGCTACTACGCCTTATACCATGCGTAACCCGCTGTATCACTGGTCGCATATGGAGTTGCGTAATCCTTTTGGAATTACGGAACTGCTGAATGAGTCCACCGCTGAAAGCATCTACAAACGCTGTAATGAGCTGCTGCCCGACCTGAGTACGCAATCCCTGCTGCAACATTTCCAGGTAAAAGCATTGTGTACTACCGATGATCCGGTGGATTCGCTGGAGCACCATGCTACTATTGCTGCTAATCCTTTTGGCACGGTGGTGTTACCTACCTTCCGCCCAGATAGGGCCATGGCGGTGGATAACCCGGTTATGTTCAATTCATTTGTGGATAAACTATCGGAAGTACTAGGTACGGATATCAACAGTTATGATAAATTACTTGCAGGTCTCAAACAACGCCATGATTATTTCCATGAGAAAGGTGGCCGACTGAGTGATCATGGGCAGAGTGCTTTTTATTTCAAGCCAGCTACCGGTACAGAACTGGAGCGTATTTTCCAGCAGGGGAGAACGGGCAAAGTGGCTACAGAGCTGGAGAATGAGCAGTTCAGAACAGCCGTGCTGCTACATATCTGTGAGTGGAATCATGAAAAAGGGTGGGCACAGCAGTTCCATGTAGGTGCTATCAGGAACAACAACAGCAGACTGCTGGCTTCTTTCGGGGCAGATGCCGGTGTTGATTCTATTGGCGACTGGAAAAATGCCATGGCCATGAGTGCTTTCCTAAATGAGCTTGATAAGAATAATAGACTCGCTAAAACGATACTTTATAACCTGAATGGTGCTGACAATGATGTTTTTGCTACTATGGCAGGGAATTTCCAGGATGGAAGTATACCAGGAAAAATCCAGTATGGTTCCGGATGGTGGTTCCTCGACCAGAAAGATGGTATGGAAAAACAAATGAACTGCTTAAGCAATATGGGCTTGCTTTCCAGGTTCGTTGGCATGTTAACGGACTCACGTAGTTTTCTTTCTTATTCGCGTCATGAATATTTCCGTCGTATTTTGTGTAACCTCCTGGGCCGGGATGTAGAAAATGGGGAGCTGCCTAATGACTTGAAGTGGTTGGGTAAGATGGTGCAGGATATTTGTTACAATAATGCAAAAGCATATTTCGGATTCTAATGAAAGCAGTAAAAGTAATTACGTTTGGAGAGATCCTGTTAAGGCTTTCCCCGCAGCTGTCGTCCCATACAGCTGCTATTTACGTTGGGGGAGCGGAAGCTAATGTAGCCGCCGGACTTGCACAGTGGGGCACGCCGGTATCTTATCTCAGCAAAGTGCCTGACAACGGTCTTTCGAGGGATGTGTTATCACAGCTGACAGCACTGGGAATAGAAACAGACAGGATGTTATGGGGGGGCGACCGTATCGGGATTTATTACCTGGCACAGGGCAGCGATCTTAAACATGCAGAAGTTGTGTATGACAGGAAGTATTCTTCCTTTGCTGGCATTGAGCCAGGTACTACAGACTGGGATTCATTACTGGGCGATGCAGAGTGGTTTCACTGGAGCGCTATTACGCCAGCGTTGAACCCCCAGGCAGCAGCCATTTGTAAGGAAGTGCTGGAAGCGGCCACCCGTAAGGGATTGACTATTTCGACAGATCTTAATTTCCGCAGCAAGTTATGGCAGTATGGCAAAAAGCCTTTTGAGATCATGCCGGAGCTGGTGGAATATTGTGATGTGATCATGGGTAACATCTGGGCGGCACATACAATGCTGGATACTTCACTTAACACAGCAGAGCTGGAACGTGATACGAAAGAAGCTTACCTGGAGCAGGCAACACATGTGGCAAAGGAAATAACGGAAAGGTATAAACGTTGTAAGCGAGTGGCTTTCACTTTCCGCTTCTCTTCAGGGCCTACACATAATCATTATTATGCATTTTACTACAATGAAGGCAAAGTGAGTGTGAGTAAGGCATATGATACCGATAAAGTAGTGGATAGAGTGGGTAGTGGTGATTGCTTTATGGCAGGACTTATCCATGCACAATTAGCAGGAAAAGATGATCAGGGCATTATTTCTTTTGCCGCTGCAGCAGCCTATTCCAAATTCTTTGTGAAAGGTGATTTTAATACAACTCCAATAGAAGAGATTTATAAATTGATGTAGACTATGGCGCCGAAATCAGAAGTTATTTTAGCTGCTTTTCAGCAGAGCGGGATCATCCCGGTTTTTTACCACGACGATGTAAACGTTTGTCTGGAAGTTTTACAGGCATGTTATGACGGCGGTTTGCGTGTATTCGAATTTACGAGTCGCGGCGCCGCTGCCAGGGCTAATTTCAGTGCTATGCTGGAAAAGAAAAAAGCAACTATGCCGGAGATGTACCTGGGGATAGGTACGATCAAGAATGCGGATGATGCAGCATTTTTTGCAGATGCGGGTGCGGATTTTATTGTATGTCCGATTGTTGATGCGGCTACTGCGGCCATTTGCCAACAGAAATCTATTACCTGGATACCGGGTTGTATGACGCCAACAGAGATCTCTGTTGCAGAAAAGAATGGTGCACAGTTGGTGAAACTGTTTCCTGGAAATGTGCTGGGACCGGGCTTTGCAACTGCTATCAAGCCATTATTCCCTGGCCTTAAGTTTATGCCTACTGGTGGCGTAGAGCCAACAGCAGCAAGTATGAAAAGCTGGTTTGATGCAGGAGTTGTTTGCGTTGGTATGGGTTCCAACCTGTTATCCAAAGCAGTAATTGAAAACCGCGACTGGACAGCATTGAAAGAAAAAGTTATGCAAACGTTTGCAATTCTGAAGAGCTTAGCGTAAATTCAGCCACTTTATAATTTCCAAAATCAGCCGAAATGAATTCCACAACTTTAGGTAAATATCGCTGGGGCATCTGCGCGTTGTTATTCTTTGCGACCACGATTAATTATGTAGACAGGCAGGTAATAGGCTTATTAAAGGATGCGCTGACTAAGGAGTTTAGCTGGACAGAAAAAGACTATAGTTATATTGTTACTGCATTTTCCGCGGCCTATGCACTTGGTTTACTGGGCTTTGGACGATTAATAGATAAGATAGGCAGTAAGCTCGGATATACTGTTTCTGTAGCGATCTGGAGTATTTCTGCTATGGCACATGCTGCCGCACGTTCCACTTTTGGCTTTGGCGCTGCCCGTTCTGTACTGGGTGTCAGTGAAGCGGGTAATTTCCCTGCAGCTATTAAATCTGTTGCAGAATGGTTTCCTAAAAAGGAGAGAGCATTGGCAACCGGATTATTCAACTCAGGCGCTAATATCGCAGCCATTGTAGGCCCTCCGGTAGTTTATTGGATCCTATCTTCCTACCACTGGCAAACTGCTTTCATCTGGACCGGCGCCATCGGTTTTATCTGGCTGATATTCTGGTGGATGTTCTATGAAGTTCCTGCCAGACAAAAACGTTTGACTAAAGAAGAGTATGACTATATCCATAGCGATAATGAAGAAGTGACAGATTCCACAGAGAAACCCAAAAGTGTAAAATGGGGAAAACTGTTTGCTGTTCGTCAGACATGGGCATTTGTTTTTGGTAAACTGCTGACAGATCCTGTATGGTGGTTCTTCCTGTTCTGGTTACCTACTTATCTTACTACTACTTTCGATCTAGATATGAAAGCTACTAAGGGCTGGCCTTTAGTGGTCGTATATTCTATCTCTAGTGTGGGTAGTATTTTCGGGGGATGGTTATCTTCTTACCTGATCAAAAAAGGTTGGCCTGTATTTAAAGCGCGTAAAATATCTATGTTGGCATTTGCTATTGCAGTAGTGCCGGTAGTAATAGTACCGCATGTTAATAACCTGGCTGTTGGTTTAGGATTGATAGGATTGGCTACTGCAGCGCATCAGGCATGGTCTGCTACCATCTTTACCACCGTGTCAGATATGTTCCCTAAAAGGGCAGTAAGTTCTGTTGTGGGTATTGGCGGTATGGCTGGATCTGTGGGTGGTTCATTGTTCCCACTGTTGGTGGGTGTTATTCTTGATCATTACAAAGCATTAAATCATATTTCAAAAGGGTATGGTATCATCCTGACCGTATGTGGACTCGCCTATCTGGTGGCCTGGTTGATGATGCACGCTTTTGCGCCAAGAATGGAGCAGGTGCAACTGGATGAACCAATTACTGATGATAAAAAGAATGCTGTTTACAGCAATTAAGCACGCTATTAAAGGGTTTCATAGTTTAAGAAGAGTACCAAGCATGTAGAGTCAGGGGATGCGGCCCTGACTCTTTTTTTTATGCGAAGTCCTGCATTATTTTACTGATTTTCAGAAAGAATAAATAAAAAATGGAGTGCCTTAGGCACTCCATTTTTTATTTATTTCGGGCAGCTCTTTCAAATTATAAACTCACACCACGTTTCCACGGAATAAAGTCATCCTGGTGCAGTAATTCTGCTTTGGTATGCACTTTACCGCTGGCGGTTTGGATCACATATTCCAGGATTTGTTCACCCATTTCAGCGATGCTATGCTGGCCACTGATGATAGAACCAGTATCGATATCGATGATATCAGGCATGCGGGTAGCCAGTCTGGTATTAGTAGCCAGTTTTAATACTGGCGCAATTGGGTTGCCGGTAGGTGTGCCCAGGCCAGTGGTAAAAAGTACTACGTTAGCACCGGAACCAACTTCAGCAGAGGTAGACTCAACATCGTTGCCAGGTGTGCAAAGCAGGTTTAAGCCTGGTTTGGTAACATATTCCGTATAGTCGAGAACGTCAGTAACAGGAGAGGTACCCCCTTTTTTAGCAGCACCAGCAGATTTGATTGCGTCGGTGATCAGGCCGTCCTTGATGTTGCCAGGAGAAGGGTTCATATAAAAACCAGAACCTACAGACTGCGCCTGGTTTTCGTATGCGCGCATGATACGAATGAATTTATCAGAAGTATCAATTGTAGTACAACGATTGATCAGCTCTTGTTCTACACCACAGAGTTCAGGGAACTCAGAGAGGATAGAAGTACCGCCTAATGCTACCAGGAGGTCGGAGGTATGACCTACCGCGGGGTTGGCAGAGATGCCAGAGAAACCGTCAGAGCCGCCGCATTCCAGGCCTATTACCAGTTTGGATAATGGACTAGGTTTACGGGTATCCTTGTTGGCTTCTACGAGTGCTAGGAAGGTATCTTTAATGGCTGAAGAGAGCATCGCGAATTCGGAAGGACTCTTCTGCTGTTCGTATACCAGTATTGGTTTGTTGAATGATGGGTTCAGTTTTTTTACTGCTTCCTGCAGGATGGAAACTTGTGCGTGCTGACAGCCTAAGCTGAGCACTGTAGCACCAGCCACGTTTGGATGATGGATGTAACCTGCCAGCAATGCGCACAGCGCGTCTGAATCCTGGCGCGTGCCGCCACAGCCACCTTCGTGGGTGAGGAACTTAATACCATCGATATTAGGGAATACTTTGCTGTGTTTATCTGTGTTGGTGGTTACGCCGGCTTCATATTGTTTGATGGCGGCTAAGTCACCTTTTTTGTAGAGATCAACGAGATCAGTAACCTGTTCGTTGTAAATCTCTGCAGGCGCGAATCCCAGTCCTTTTTCAAAAGCTGTTTTGATCACGCTTACATTCCTGTTTTCACAAAATACCAATGGAATTACCAGCCAATAGTTACGAGTGCCCACTTGTCCGTCTGCACGCTGATAGCCCATAAATGTGCGGTCTTTCCATTTGCTGATATCCGGCGCCTGCCATTGCTGGCTACCTTCTTTTTCATGGAAGGCGTTGGCATCGTGTACTACGTTTTCTGTAGTCATCAGTCCACCCTGTGGTATAGGCGTTAATGCCTTTGCAACCAGTACGCCGTACATGATTACAGGTTCGCCACTATTGATATCGTTGATAAAGAATTTATGTTTAGCGGGAGTGTTTTGCAGCAATGTTATCTCCTGGCCGTTATATGTGATTTTTGTTCCAGCCTGTAAATCTTGCAATGCAACCAGCACATTATCGGCCGGATGTATTTGTAAATAACTGTTCATAAAAGCTAAAGTAGTAAATAAGGCAGCGCGCTGGTAATACTATCCTATTAATCCCTGATAAAATTTTGCCTTCTTGCAAAATCAACGCAAATCGTTTACTACAGCAAGTTACAAATGAATCAGTAAATGATAAATTCAAATTAAATGGTTTAAATACCATCTGAAAAAAAGATTATGCAAACGTTTGAACAATTATTACATTGTAACAGCTTTCTGGTAAAAGCCAGCATTTTTTAGTGAACAATGAAAACTGGATGACTATGCACAGCGCTTACTCACCTTATAAATCTATCGCCCTATGCGATCAATAAAAGTATTCCACGTGCTGATAGCGGCTGTAATGGCCCTTTCAGTAAATACGCAGGCTCAAACAAAGCCATCGCCATCAAATTTCTTGGAAAAGGCCTGGCAGCAAGCCGGCGGTGCTACTGCATTTGCAGGCAGAGACACCTGGCGCAGCAACCTGAAAGCCACTATCCAGCAGCGTTTAAACACGCTCCCTGAAGATACCAAAGCCGGACTGTTACAGGATGCAGAAAAAGCATTGAACTATAAATGGCCTTCCGTAACTGCTGATCTCTATCTCCAATACCGCGATAATGGCAACAGGATCAACTTCGAAACAGTACAAGGCGAACGCCGAAGAATGATGGTAGCATTGATTGCCGGCGAACTGGTGGAACATAAAGGCCGTTTCATGCCCCAGATAGCCAATGGCCTCTGGTTGGTGCTGGAAGAAAGTACCTGGGTGCTACCTGCGCATATTGGCGTACAAAAATCCGGCGCCAATTTACCTGATCCTTCTGAACAGATTATTGATCTGGTAGCTGGTGAAACCGCCGTAACCCTCAGCTGGGCGCAGTTTCTGCTGAGAGATGAGCTGGATAAATATTCTGTGATCATCAATAAACGGATTGACTATGAACTGGACCGTCGTATCTATATACCTTATCTCCAACGCGATGATTTCTGGTGGATGGGCTTTAAAGGTGGGCAAGTCAATAACTGGAACATCTGGATAAATAATAACATATTAAAAACGGCATTGCTGAATCTTGATGACAGCGAAAGAAGAAATGCAGTGATTGCAAAGAGTATACGCAGCGCCGATAACTTTGTGAATGCGTATGCGCCCGATGGTGGCTGCGATGAAGGTCCTTCTTACTGGGGACATGCAGGCGGCAAACTGATTGAAATGTTGGAATCTTTACAGAGCGCTTCTGGCGGTAAATTAGATTTTAGCAATAATCAACTGATGCATGCTATAGGCGCTTATATCTATAAAATGCATGTAGATAGCAACCGCTTTGTGAATTTTGCAGATGCTTCTGCCAGAAGTATCCCGCCACCACAGGATGTATTTATGTATGGTACCATGTATCATGATTCTCTGCTGACGAAATTTGGTTCCTATCTCTATCAATTGGGGCATACGGATAAACAACGTTTGCGTGCCACTGCCATGGCGGAATTCGTATATGAGTTATTGTTAGGAGATGATATCCGGAAAACCCCGGCAGCTGCGCCTTATACTGCAGTCAACTGGTTGCCCGACTTGCAGGTGCTTTCATTAAGAACTAAGGGAGGTACACCTAAAGGCTTGTTCCTGGCAGCTCAGGGCGGACACAATGCCGAAAGCCATAACCATAATGATGTAGGTAATTTTGTGTTGTATGTAAATGGGCAACCTGCCATCATCGATGTTGGCGTTGGTACCTATACTAAGCAAACGTTTAGCAAAGACCGTTATCAGTTATGGTATATGCAATCGCAGTGGCATAATTGTCCTACGATTAACGGCCTGCAACAGCAGGATGGACGCCGCTTCCAGGCAAGTGATGTATCCTTTAAGCAGCGTCCTGACGGCGGTACGCTTAAAATGAACATCGCCAAAGCTTACCCTGAAACCGCCCAGGTAAATAGTTGGGTACGCACCTGGAACTTCACTGCAAATGCTTCCACTGTTATATTAACCGATGAATATGACCTGAAAGAATGGAAAGAACCTTTCCATTGTAACCTGATGAGCGTGCAGGTACCTGATACCAGCAAGGCAGGGGTACTTGTTATCAAAGGTAATGGTAATGACCTGGTGGTTAACTATGATCCGGCATTGCTGACCGTGGAGACTACGCAGCAACCTATCGATGATCCACGCTTGTCTTCCGTTTGGGGTAATAGCGTTACGCGTATTAGTCTGGTGGCCAAACAACAGCAACTACGCGGAAAATACACCATCAAATTTGCGTTAAAATAGCATCGGGAGATTGTAGTTGCCTATTTGAGCAAATATTTTTTATATCTCGCAAACACAGCACCATAGCGCGTTAAAATCGATTGCATAAAATAGCACTTGGATTATTGCAAACGTTTGCATTAAATTAGGGTTTTAATAACCCGGCACCTGTTACAAACAGCAAAAACTATATAGTTTGGAAAGAAGGAATTTTTTAAAGATGGCCCCGCTGGCCGGAATAGCGGGAATGGTAGCACCTTCCAAGGCGCTGGCAGCAACAGGAAATACTGGTGCAAACAATATAGCAGCTACGTTGTCGGACCGTGAATATCAGTATAAACTACTGCAGAAGATAGCTGGACCGGTGGTAGAGAACATGAGCAAAGGCACACTGAAAAAGAACATGCCTAAGGAAAAAGGCCCTGGCTATGGCCTGGCACTGGAAAAAGTGACTTACCTGGAAGCCTTCGCACGCTGTATCTCTGGCCTCGCGCCATGGCTGGCATTACCAGAAGATAATACCGCGGAAGGCAAAGTGCGTAAGCAAATGAAAGAGCAGGTATTACAAGGTATCGTGAATGCGGTAGACCCTAAATCGCCGGATTATCTCAATTTCCGCGTAGAAGGTCAGCCACTGGTAGATGCAGCCTATTTATGTCAGACTTTCATGCGTGCACCGGATACCTTCTGGAAGCCGCTGGATAATAAAACTAAAGCAAATGTTATCACTGAACTGAAAGAGCTCAGACGTATACGTCCTGCATATAATAACTGGTTGCTTTTTGCCGGCATGGTAGAGGCTTTCTTGTTATCAATCAACGAAGACTTCGAACCACTGCGTACCATGGTGGCGACGCAGAAAATGAAGGAATGGTATGCTGGTGATGGCTTTTATTCAGATGGGCCGCAGTTTTCGCTGGATTACTACAATGGTTATGTCATTCATCCTATGCTGACAGACATGCTCAGAGTGCTGTCTGACAACAAACAAGGTGCTAAAGCTGACTATGATCAGGCGATGAAACGTATGCAGCGCTTTGCGGAATTACAGGAACGCATGATCGCGCCGGATGGTACTTATCCTGCTTTAGGAAGGTCTATGACCTACCGCACGGCAGCATTCCAGCCGCTGGTACAACTAGCGCTCATGCATCAACTACCGGAAGGTATGGAGCCTGCTCAGGTACGTTGTGCTATGTCTGCCATTATGAAACGCATCTTTGAACAGGAAGGCACCTTCGATAAAAACGGTTGGCTGCAGTTAGGTATCTGCGGACATCAACCAGAAGTAGCAGATGTATACACTTCTACTGGTAGTTTGTATATCTGTACCAATGGCTTCCTGGCATTGGGATTACCTGCTGAAGATCCGTACTGGTCTGCACCGGCGGCGGAATGGACTGCGCAAAAAGTATGGTCTGGTAAACCAGTGAAAAAAGATTACCACGTTACTTATTAATCAACAGTAAAAAACTAATAACAACAGATAAAGTATTATGAGCAAACAATATGAATCCCGTTATGCAAGTAGTCCTGCTGAAGTAAAGCAAATGGATACTGCTGCACTGAGAGAGGCTTTCCTGATTGAACGTGTATTTGCAGCAGATGAAATTACCTGGGTACATACCCATTTCGACAGGTATCTCACTGGTGGTGCTATGCCGGTGAAAACTGCACTGAAACTGGAAACTATTGATCTGCTGAAAGCAGATTATTTCCTGCAACGCAGAGAGCTGGGAATGATCAACGTAGGTGGTGATGGTATTGTAGAAGCAGACGGCGTGAAATATGAAATCGCTTTTAAAGAAGCTTTATACATCGGGAAAGGTACACAACAGGTAACCTTCCATAGTAAAGATGCTGCTAATCCGGCTAAATTCTACCTGAACTCTACACCTGCTCATCATACGTATCCAACTAAAAAGATAACTAAAAATGAAGCGGAAGTAGTGACCCTGGGTTCTCTGGAAACATCTAACCACCGTACCATCAATAAATTGCTGGTAAATTCTGTGCTGGAAACCTGCCAGTTACAAATGGGTATGACCGAGTTGAAACCGGGCAGTGTCTGGAATACTATGCCAGCGCATACACATGATAGAAGAATGGAAGTTTATTTTTATTTTGAAGTACCGGAAGGACAGTCTGTATGCCACTTTATGGGTCAACCGCAGGAAACGAGACATATCTGGATGCAGAACGAACAGGCGATCATTTCTCCGCCATGGTCCGTTCATAGCGGTGCTGGTACCAGCAATTATACATTCATTTGGGGTATGGCAGGTGAAAACCTGGATTATAGTGATATGGACCATTGCAAAATTACTGAGCTACGTTAGTAACTGATAATAACCGTAATCATGATAAAGAATATAGTAATGGCAAGTCTTTCAGGACTTGCCTTATTCCATGCATCCACGGCTAAATGCCTGCCAGTGGGTGATTCCACGCTCAATGCGCCAGCTGTTTTAGGACAGATGGAAAAAGTAGCTACCTGGCAATGGAACAAACTCGATAACAGAGGTTGGGCTAATCCGCAAACCAACTGGACCAACGGTGCTATGTACACCGGTATGTTTAAGCTGGCACAGGTATCTGAAAATCCTTTCTTTATGCAACGCCTCGTAAAAGTAGGCGTGGATAATAACTGGAATACAGGTCCGGACAGGTTCTTCGCTGATGAATATTGCATTGGCCAAACCTATTCACAGTTATATACAGTGTATAAAAATCCTGTGATGATAGCACGCTGGCGTAAGCTGGCTGATAGCATCGTTGCAGCGCCGCATACCGAATCACTGGATTGGGTAAACGGTATTCATCATCGTGAATGGGCCTGGTGTGATGCCCTGTTTATGGGTCCTACCGCACTGGCTTATCTTACCACTGCTACCGGTGATGCACGCTACCTCGCTACTGCAGATAAACTGTGGTGGAAAACCAGCGACTTCCTGTATAGCAAAGAAGACAGCTTATACTATCGTGATGCCAGCTACTTTGGAAAGAAAGAAGCAAATGGCAGACGCGTATTCTGGAGTCGCGGTAACGGCTGGGTAATGGGCGGACTTGCACGTATGATGGACAACATGCCTGCGAATTATGCAGGCAAAGCCAAATTCATAGAACAGTTCAAACAAATGGCTTATAAGGTGGCTTCCCTGCAAAGCAGCGATGGTACCTGGCATGCCAGCCTCCTGGACGCTGAAAGCTACCCTGCAAAAGAAACAAGTGGTACTGGCTTCTACGTATATGCATTAATGTGGGGTGTGAATAATAATATCCTGCCTGCAAAAGATTTTATGCCGGTAATTAAAAAGGGCTGGCAAGCATTGGTAAGTTGCGTACAACCTAATGGTAAGCTGGGTTTTGTGCAGGTAGTGGCTGCAGCTCCCGGTAAGGCAACTGCAGAAGATACCGATGTTTATGGCGTAGGTGCGTTCCTGTTAGCGGGTTCTGAAATTATTAAAAGTGATATCAGGAACCAGGGAGGTACAGCCATAGAGATGACCAACAATATTGGTGTAGACCGTCAGGGAGAGCTTGTAGAGTTGGATATGGCGACCTTTGCCAAAGCACAGCCTAAAGCTGCCGCTAAATCTTTCCGTATAGTCAATGCCGTTACTGGTGAAGAAATTCCCTACCAGCTTATCTATGCAGGGGAGAAATTTCCTAAATCCATACTGCTGCAGATCAATGCTGCACCTGGTGCAACCGTGACTGCCTTTGTAAAAGAAGGTACGCCGGCTCCTGTAAAAGCAAGGGCTTATGGTCGTTATGTTCCTGAGCGTAAAGATGACTATGCATGGGAAAATGACCGCATGGCTTATCGTATGTACGGTAAAGCGCTGGAACAGGTACCTAAGGAAATGGCTTATGGTATTGATGTTTGGGCTAAACGTACCCAGGAACTGGTCATCAACGAGTGGTATAAAACAGATAATTATCACCATGATAATGGCCAGGGACTTGATTTCTATAGCGTAGGACTCACACTTGGCGCAGGTGATAATGCACCTGTTATCAAGGATACGATTCGTTTCCCTAAAAATTATCGTCAGCAGAAATCACTGGATAATGGTCCGTTACGTACTTCCTTTGCACTTACTTATGAGCAATGGAATGCAGGTGGTATTCCTGTAACCGTGACTAAAACTATCAGTCTGGATGCTGGTTCTCAACTAAACAGGATCTCTTTACAATATAGCTTTAGCGGTAAAGAACTGCCAGTGGTAACGGGTATCGTTAAACGAAAAGAACCGGGTACTATCTTGCTGGATGAAAAAACCGGTGTGATGGGATATTGGGAGCCACAACATGGCGAAGACGGTACGATCGGCCTGGGTTGCGTATTCCCTGAAGTAAAACCTGGCATGAAAACCGATGATGTGCATTTGCTGACTCCTGGCGTAGCGGAAAATAATAAGCCTTATGTTTATTATGCCGGTGCTACCTGGAGTAAAGGTGGATGGATTGCTAATTCCACCGAGTGGTTTAACTATCTGGAAGATTTCTCCCAGCGTGTTAACAACAAGATTGCAGTAACCTTACAGACTTACACTCCAACACAGAAATAATGTTTGAATTAAACGGAAAAATAGCCCTGGTAACAGGATGTAAAAGAGGTATCGGTAAAGCGATGGCAGTAGCTTTAGCAAAAGCCGGCGCCGATATTATTGGTGTATCAGCTTCGCTGGAGCTGAGCGGCTCTGAGGTAGAGCGTGAAGTAACAGCATTGGGAAGGCGTTTTAAGGCCTATCAGTGCGACTTTGCCAACAGAGAAGCATTGTATGCGTTTATTCATCAATTACAGCAGGACGCGCCTGTAATTGATATCCTGGTGAACAATGCAGGTACGATTATGCGTAAGCCGGCTGCGGAGCATCCGGATGAGTATTGGGATACCGTGATTAATACCAACCTGAATGCGCAGTTTATCTTGACCAGAGAAATTGGTAAGGGTATGATTGCCAGAGGAAAGGGAAAGATTATCTTTACAGCCTCCTTGCTGACCTTCCAGGGCGGTATCAATGTTCCGGGATATGCAGCCAGCAAAGGAGCCGTAGGTTCGCTGGTAAAGGCTTTTGCTAACGAGTGGGCTTCTAAGGGAGTGAACGTGAACGCAATAGCCCCAGGATATATCGCCACAGACAATACTGCCGCACTCCGTGCAGATGAGCAGCGCAGTACTTCCATACTCGATCGTATTCCTGCAGGCCGCTGGGGAGAACCTGAAGATTTTGACGGCCCTGTTGTATTCCTGGCCTCTAAAGCCTCCGATTACGTACATGGCACCATCCTCACCGTTGATGGTGGCTGGATGGGCAGATAATTAATATAACCATTGCAGGAAAAAGCATATACATTCCATGAGTAAACGCACAGAAAAAACCATCGTTGATATTGCGGAAGAACTCCAACTATCGGTATCCACAGTATCCAGGGCCCTCAATGATCATCCTAACATCAGCGCACGTACGAAAGAACGTGTTAAGAAAATGGCGCGAAAGCTGGGATATCGACCGAATGCCCTGGCCGCAGGACTCCGTAATAATAAAAGCAAAACGATCGGTTTGATAGTGCCAAGGATTTCTATGTTTTTTCCTGCAACTATCTCTACCATCATCCAGAATAAATTGCAGGAATATGGCTATAACCTGATCATCTGCCAGTCTAACGACTCCTATGAACAGGAAAAGACATTAGTCAATACGCTATACTCCGCCAGGGTAGATGCTTTGGTGGTTTCTACCACATTATATACTACTGATTTTTCTCATTTTGATGTTTTCAGAGATAATAATATACCACTGGTGTTTTTTGACAGGGTACCTAAAGATTATAATGTGAAGGTGATCAAGGGAGATGACTACCTGGGAGGATACACTGCCACCAAACATTTGATAGATAAAGGTTGTAAGGATGTGGTGCATATCTCAGGGCCGCTTACCTGCTGCCTGTACAGTGATCGTGTTGCTGGTTACAAAAATGCTTTGCAGGAACATGGCCTGACATTTAAAAAGAACCGCGTATTCTATCAGGAACTGACCAGAGACAACGCCTGGCAGACCTGTGAGAAAATATTTGCGCAAAAGCCTTACCCAGACGGTATTTTTGCCTCTAATGATACCACCGCGATTACCATCATGGAGTATTGCCGCAAAATCAACCTAAGGGTACCTGAAGATCTTAAAATCGTAGGTTATTCCAATGACCCTCGTACCGAAATCGTAACGCCCCCCATCAGCTCTATCGACCAATTCCCCGGCATGATGGGAGAAAGAGTAGTAGCCGCTTTAATGGAACTGATCAACGGCAAACAGACCGCTGTGCCACGTTATTCCCAGGAAATCATTCCTATTCAGCTCATCGAAAGACAATCCAGTGCTGGAAAAGCTAAGACGAGCAAAAAGAAAGTGACATTGACATAACTCAGACGCATAAACGAAATCATGAAAAGAAAACTGTTCCTTCCATTATTACTCTCTGTACTGTGTATGCAATCGTATGCACAAGTAGGGAAAGCCAACAAAGAACTGCTGAAAAAAGCAGATGAAACCTTACAATTTGCAGCTCGTCAGTATAAACTGATGGCGCAGCATTTACCTGATTCTGTACTACCAAAATCCACCACCAAAACTGGTGCATTGGAAACATCTAATTCCCGCTGGTGGTGCTCAGGATTTTATCCTGGTACCAACTGGTATCTCTTCGAATATACCAAAGATCCCGCTTTCAAGGCAGAAGCCCTGAAACGTATGGCATTGGTAGAAAAAGAAAAAAATAATAAAGGCACACACGACCTGGGCTTCATGATGTACTGCCCATTCGGAAATGCTTATCGTATCACTAAAGATCCTGCTTACAAGGCCGTACTGCTCACCAGTGCAGCTTCGTTATCTACCCGCTTTAACCCGACTGTAGGTTGCATCAAATCATGGGACCACGGCACCTGGAAATTTCCGGTGATCATCGATAATATGATGAACCTGGAACTGCTCACATGGGCCAGCAAAGCCAGTGGCGACAAAAAATTTGCTGAAATAGCAAAGACACATGCTAACACCACGATGAAAAATCACTTCCGCCCGGATTATAGCTCCTATCATGTGATAGACTATGATCCTGCTACCGGCGCAGTGTTACAGAAAAAAACACACCAGGGCTATGCTGATAGCTCTGCATGGTCTCGCGGTCAGGCATGGGGCCTCTATGGCTATACACTGATGTATCGCGAAACTAAAGACAAAAAATACCTGGAACAGGCCAAGCATATAGCTGAGTTTATTCTGAACAATCCGAATATGCCTGCTGACTTAGTGCCTTACTGGGATTACAATGCTCCAAATATTCCTAATGCATTGCGTGATGTTTCTGCTGCATCCGTAGCCGCTTCCGCATTGCTGGAACTGAGCAAGTACACCGACAAAACCACTGGCAACCGCTACTGGGGCGCAGCTGAAAAAATGTTAGCGAGCCTTTGCAGCCCTGCTTACCTGGCGAAAGAAGGTGAAAACAATGACTTCATCCTCATGCATAGCGTGGGCTCTCTGCCTCATAATTCTGAAGTAGATGTGCCACTGACCTATGCGGATTACTATTTTGTTGAGGCGCTCTTGCGCTATAAACAATGGGCTAAATAATATCTTAAAGGCAACGGGGTGTCGGTTTTCCGATACCCCCTTTTTTTCTTGTGTTTTGTAGTAGCGCCTCCGGCGCTTTTCTTTTTTATAGGAAGATGAACAGTGGTTTGCTAGATGCTGTTTTAATAGCTATCTTGAATAAAGCAACGAGATATATTTATAGGGAACGCGTGATAATACATTTGACATCATTGAAAGCGGTAGCTCCGCCCTGCGGGACGGCCGGCACTTCGCTTAAAATGAATTATAGTTTTTGATCAACCTTCAATTTATAATAGTGAACAGAAGAAATTTTCTACAAGCCGTACCACTCGCAGGTATCGCCGCTACACTCCATACCGATAAAGGCTTCGCTAAAGATATGGCGGATCATCTACCTAAAAAAACTGCGGATGACAGAGCTTATAATCTGCAATTACTATTGCGTATAGCCACACCCGTTATTCAGGCACTCAGCCAGGGTAAACTGAAAGCAACCATGCCTACGGAAGTAGCTCCCAACTACATGAAGCCAGTGGATAAAGTAACTTATCTGGAAGCCTTTGGCCGCACTATGTCAGGGCTAACGCCGTGGTTAGAACTCCCCGCAGACAATACGCCTGAAGGATTGAAGCGTGCTGAAATGCTGACTGCTGTTCATGCAGCACTGGACCATGCTACCAATCCTAACTCCCCCGACTATATGAATTTTACCGGTAAGTATGATCCACAACCTTTGGTAGACGGTGCTTTCCTGGCATTGGGCTTATTGAGATCACCACAAAATGTTTGGGGAAAACTACCTGCTGACACTCAGCAGAATATCATCACTGCTTTGAAACAGCTAAGAAGTATTAAGGCATTCAATAATAACTGGTTGCTGTTTTCTGCTATTATTGAAGCATTTTTATTAATGGCAGATGCAGGCTGGGACCGTAAACCAGCGGATACCGCTATCCAGAAAATGATGGACTGGTACAAAGGCGATAGCATGTATGGTGATGGTGCGAGTTTCCACTTCGATTACTATAATGCATTCGTGATACATCCAATGCTAACAGAAACACTGCGTATCATGTCTGAGAAAGGAGAAGGTAGTAAAGAGCAATATCGGCTTGCGTTTAAGCGTATGCAACGCTACGGCGCCATCCTGGAAAGACAGGTGTCGCCGGAAGGCACCTTCCCCGTGGTAGGGCGTAGCATGCCATATCGCAGCGGCGCCTTTCAGCCACTGGCACAGCTGGCATTACAACAACAATTGCCTAAGGAACTACAGCCAGCGCAGGTGAGAAGCGCGCTAACGGCAATGCATAAACGTATTTATGAGACACCTGGTACTTTTGACAAACAAGGTTGGCTTCAAATCGGTTTTTGTGGTCATCAACCCAGCATTGCCGACGGCTATATTTCTACAGGTAGTTTATATCTCTGCACCAATAGTTTCCTGCCTTTGGGCTTAGCGGCGGATAATCCTTACTGGAGTGCAGCTCCGGCAGACTGGACATCGAAGGCCGCCTATAACGGTGCTGCTGTAATAAGAGATCATGCGATAGAATATTGACAAAAAAGCGCCTCTGCAACAGAGGCGCTTTTTGCTAGAATATTTTCTTTGGCTCTTGCCCATCTGGTGTGAGCCATTTTTCATATACCAACCGAACGGCAGTATAATTTTTTGATGTAAGAAAAGCCTGCATACGTTTGTTGTTGGTAAGCGTATAACGCACCATACGTCGTATTCCCTGAGCGATGTATTTATTTTCCAGGTCTTCGTTCATACTGCGGTAGATGCCCATCTGGCGGTAGTCTGGCGCCACATAGCCATCGGATACATAGAGCGTATCGCCGGTGTAATCTTCTATCCTGCTTTCATCGGGATATTCAAGGTAAGCGAAGATGAATCCTACTGGCTTATCACGGTCCCATGCAACGATGCAGGTGCCTTCATATTCTTCCTGCATTTCTATCACATGTTGCATGTAGTTGTCCGCAATGTCCTCCCAGGCTGCGGTGGCCGGGAAGTACTCTTTTTCTGAAAGATGCAGCTGATGCAGCATATCAGCCATTATCTTGTAATGGTCCCGGATGCGTATATGCGTGAGCGTTATCATTCGTAATCAGGTTTAATCGGGCTACCGGTCCAGCTGGTATTGGATTGCAGTTTTTCTCCCTTCATGACCAGCGACAGTGGTGCGAGGTTGACATCATCACCGATTTCGCTATCATACAAGATGATGGTGCGGGCGCCGATGCTGCTGCGTTTACCAATTTTTATCGGACCAACTTTCATTACGCGATCTTCGAAGAGATGCGTCTGTGGGCCGCTATCATCATTTAACGCAGAGTCGCTGCCTATTTCCACCATATCAAACTCGGTGATATCAGTGGTGAACAGCCATACACGACGACCGGTTTTTACGCCCAGGAAGCGCAATAAAACGGGTAACCATGGCGTGCCTTTCAGGTATTCCAACAGGAATGGCACTGACAAGGCTTCGTAGGTAGAAGTAATGCCTTCACTGCGCCATACAGCAGATGTCCACATTGGACTTTGTTTTGAATGGTACACGCCCACCATAATCCATTTCAGCAACACCGTAAAGAGAAATGCTGGTATACCCAGGAAAAACAGGTAGTAGAATGGAAATTGCAGGAAGATGTTTCCTAATGATTTCTGCGTTACCAGGTCATGCGCATAGGCGATGAAAAGGATACTGCAACAGATTACTACTGTTTCGGGTATGAGTATACGAATAAATTCCGCTGTTGCTCTTGCCAGCTTGCGCAGCAAAGTAGGATGGGTGGTGAGTTCTGGCGGGAAGAAACGACTTTCCTGCCTGCGTGGCAGTGCGATCGCCGGAGAACCAAACCAGTCGCGGGCTTTGTCTGCAGCCATCTGCTCTTTGGAAGGCGGTGTGGATAACACGCCTATGAGCATATTTTCAGGCAGTTCATATCCTTGTGGGATGAGTGCACTGTTACCAACAAAGCTGGTATTATGAATAATTGTTTTTGCGAGGGTGAGCTGTTGGGCTCTAACGTCGGATTCGCCGAGGGTAACGGCATCTGCAACAAAAGCGCCGTCGCCGATTTCCAGCAATGGATGTGTAACGCTGCTGGCGGTGGATACCTCTGTGTTTTTACCAATCTTGGCGCCCAGAGCGCGGAACAAGGAACTAATATATACCGTTGCAAAAATCGGGTGTATTACGATCAGTGATAAAGACATCAGCTGATCCGCAAACCATTTACGCACATAGAATGGGCTGTATATGGGGTAGATGCCCGGTTTGATGCCCCATTGCAGTAAGCGTGTAAGGATCACCGTTTGTGTGGTAAACAGTAGTATATAGGTCAATGCCAGCACTGGTGTGATCACCATGTAGTTGAAGTTGTAGTCCGGAGCAGCATTATCCAGTTTATTGATGGTAATGATGGTGGGCAATAACGGCAACAGTACGGTGAAAGGAAATACCAGTAGGAAGAGCGAGAATACGAGGCTGTATTTAACGCGTCTTGCCATAGAAACCGGCAGTGGCTGTGGTAGTTCGTTTATAGATTTCTTCTGTTTCAGTTGAGCAGGACTTCCTTGCCATATTTCTCCCTGAGCGATTGTTTTTCCTTGCGGGAGATAGCTAAGGTCTGTGAGTTCGCTCCAGTTTTCCATGATGGCGCCACCGGCGATAACGGCACTACTGCCGATGTAGGCATGATCACCGAGATGTACTTTTCTCAGTTTGAGCATACCATCTTCTACCCATGCGTTGTTGATTACTGCCTGGGAGCTGATACTAACGTCGCTGCCTATACTGACCAGGTCTTCCGCACCAATGGTCACGGAGCCGAGCTGTGCATCGGAGGCTATTTTCACACCTAGGAAACGAAGGAAGGTTGGATATAGCGGTGTGCCTTGCAGGAATTGAGCAGGCATCAGGCGTTGCATGGTTTTTACGAACCACCAGCGGAAATAATAGCTACCCCAGAGTGGATAGTCGCCTTCTTTCATTTTACCGATTACCAGCCATTTGAAGATGATGATCAGGGAAGTGAAAACTGGCGGGAGCAGGCAAAACATGCCTAATGCCGTCATGATGGCGTAGCTCAGCTTTCCAGTATCTTCTGCTACGTAGTAATAGCCGAGATAAGGGAAGAATATCTGCATGGCAAACAGTCCGAAAATCAGCAGGAGACTGATTGTCTGGGCTATCCAGCAGAGTGTATGTCGCCACCATGGCACTTTATTGAAGGTATGTTGTTTCTCTTTTCCTTGTTGCGGTGCGGAAGCCCAGGTATCTACCAAAGCTTGTAAGGGGCGATGTATGTAGATATCTTTCAGAGAGGCTTGTGGTATATCCGCTTCACGGCGTAGTCTTGATACGAAAGCAGCTGCCAGCAGGGAGTGTCCGCCGAGGTCTGTGAAGAAATCTTCCTGCAGGTTGATGGTTTTATCAGGGAATACTTTCTCCAGTACAGCGATGACGCGCTCTGGTAAAGGGGTGCCTGTATCAATTTTGAGTGGTTCGGTGGCTTGTGCAAAAGCAGAAGGAACGGGTAGAGCCTTACGGTTTATTTTTCCGCTTGGGAGCCTAGGCATATCATCCAGTTCCATGATAACGCCGGGCACCATGTAGGTGGGCAGTGTTTTGGCCAGTTCCTGGCGCATATCTGCCTCATGGATGGTACTGCCAGTATCTTTTACAACATAACCTACCAGTTGATCTTGTTCGTTGCTATCTTTTCTGACGGCAACGGCAGCAGCCGAGATACCGGGGATATCATTGAGTTTATTTTCTATTTCGCCTAGTTCTATGCGGTAGCCGCGAAGTTTGATCTGGTCATCGAGGCGGCCCTGGAAGTCGATGTTTCCATCGGGCAGGATGATGGCAGCATCACCGGTTTTGTATACACGATCTCCCGGAATTGCGTCCAGGGAGGCGGGTTTGTCCATGAATTTTTCGGCGGTAAGGTCTGGGCGGTCTATATAGCCCATGCCTACGCCAGGGCCGGTAATTACCAGTTCGCCGCGTTCTCCGAGGGGGAGGATATTCATTTGGCTATCTACTACTGCCATGTTGTAGTTGGGCAGTGGATGACCGATGGTGATGGGATCTCCGGGGAGTAATCGTGCGAAGGTGGCGCTAACGGTTGTCTCCGTAGGGCCGTAACTGTTATAGAACTCGCGTGGCGGTTTTCCCCATCGGGCGAGTACTTGTGGCGTACAGGCTTCACCGCCGGCATTTAGGAGACGGATGGTGGGGATATCGTTGTCCATAATGGCGAGTAGGCTCGGCACGGCATGGAGAACGGTAATTTTTTCTTTTTTTAGTGTGTCGCTCAGTTCATCGATAGCTTTGGCGGTGGTGGCATCAGCTACCCAGAGTGTAGCGGCGGCGAAGTAACTGAGCCATGTTTCTTCGCACCACATATCGAAGGATACGGAGAAGCCCTGGTATACTTTATCGCTGCTTTGGATGTTTAGCACAGTTTGTTCTGACCTGATGAGGTGGCAGATTTGTTTGTGCGTGATGGGTATTCCTTTAGGTTTACCGGTGCTGCCGGAGGTGTAAAGCACGTAGGCGATATTTTCCGGCTTGGCACCAGCAACCAACACAAAATGGTCGTTTGCCTGTGGTACTTGTGGTACGTTAAGTATGGTGGCATTGAGTTGCAGTGGTTCCTGACTAAAGCAGGCGGCAGCCTTTACTTCTGTCAGTACACCTTCCACACGTTCTGCAGGCATTTCTCTGTCCAGGGGAACATAGCCTGCACCTGCCTTGATAATACCCAGAATTGCCACATGGAGTTCCGGGCCTCTAGGCCACCAAACGCCAACGATGCTACCAGGGCCTATTCCCTGGGATTGCAGCATGGCCGCAACTGCATCACTCCAGTGATCCAGTTGTTTGTAAGTAAAAGTCTGTTGTTGAAAGATTATGGCAGTATGATGCGGATGGTGTTGAACCGTGTTCGCAAACATCTCTGCTAATGTTTCTGTATGAAGTAAATCCGGCCGCTGGGGTCCCATTACTATGCTATAACCATTCATATATTGCTGCCCGAAAATGTAGTTCTAAAAAACTCGTAATTGTGATTGGTGCTGTTTTACGGCGGTTGCTCCAGTGCTGTCAGTAATCTACCTTGTGTAGTGATCGCATAATAGGGCCCGGTTCCGTTTTACCATCTGCATTCAACACACTTGACATCATATTCATGTCTGATTGGGTAAAGGTTAAATGCAAAGGTAATATATACTATGCTGGTCCTGGCTTATAATATGCTTAAAAATACAGGTCTGTAGAGGATAACACTTATTAAAAAATATTGTTTATAAGGTTAGATTTTTCATGATAAATTTTTAACATTTGATTAATATGGATTGTCCGAGCCTCCCGACAGCTTAACTTACCTTTTTATGACGCGCGCGACTGCCATAGTCCTCTACTTACTAAATGTTAAGATTCGCCTTTTTGTTATAAATTGTAGTTTAATCGGGAAACCGACTCTTTAAGCAGAAAACCTTCTTTATTGTTACTATAGAGTTCCTATGTCCAGAAAATACTCCTTATTGCTGCCATTATTCTTCCTGTTATTCTTCATAACGGCAATAGCTTACTATTTTTCTCCTGAACAACGTTTCCGTCGCCAAAGACGTATCATGAAAATGAGAATGGAAGAAATAGCAAGAGACAAAGCCAGACAAGCAGCAGATTCTAACAATATCCCTTATTCTAAAACACAACCAACGAAATAATTTTCTCTCTGATTAACGCTCTCACCTAATGCAAAGCAGGAAATTTTTTTCCTGGACTTATAATGTATAAATTTTTGAATATTAATATATTAACATTAATCTATCTAAATAATACTGCATTATTATTGCAAACACTATCATGCAATAAAATATTTTATTATTTTTAGTCAAGTTTGCTTTAAGTAGCATTTTATCGCTTATAGAGAAAGAGAATCGATAAAAGCACCACAACTTTTTATCGTGCGTATATGACCAAAATCTGTGACTAATTTGTATTGTAGCCTGGTAATGAAAAACAATAATGCTGACCTGATCATCTTCTAAAAAAGGATATCTCCCATCGTCTGGATCTGTTTTTCACTACTAATAAATCAGCACCAAAAATAAAATCAGTCTTACCACGCGAGAGAACAGGAATGTTGTTATGTAGTCCATTTATTATCATCAGATAGGAAGATATCTGTGTTTTGCTTTTACCTTAACCAAGATTTAATGAGAAGAAAATCCTTTGCAACGAACTGTAAGTATCAATACTGTATAGAATTTAATATGCCAATTATTCATAGGGCAGACTAGCGCGTTTATTTTAAACATAGGAAGATGCTGTACGTTATGCGGTGAAAACCGCTAGGGGTCTACTTATGCCCAGATAAGACCTGTGGTCATGCCTGGCCTGAATAATCTTTTTATAACCAAAATCTGAATCAGACAAACACGTAACAAGAGGAAAAAAATCAGTCAACTTTAATTCAGTCAATTTCTCACAACCAAAATCTGAACTACATGAGGAAACTATTACTCGTGGTGGCCAGCATGCTATTGCTAGCATCTTCGCTATTGGCCCAATCTCACAGGACTGTTTCGGGTCGCATAGTAGATGACGCCGGCGCTGCATTACTCGGGGTAACGGTTAGTTATCCTGGCGGCAAAACAGGTACTGTTACCAATGCAAAAGGTGAATTTACCTTATCACTTCCTGAAACAGTAAAACAAATCAAAGTATCGATGGTAGGCTACGAAACCAAGCTGATACCGATTTCCGGGCAGAATGGTTTTAACATCACACTTGCCACTGATGCCAAATCAATTTCGGAAGTGGTAGTAGTAGGGTACGGTACGCAACGTAAAGCAGAAGTAACTGGTAACATCAGTTCTATCAAAGGAGGTGCTGTTGCAGAACTTCCTATCCAGAGCTTTGAGGCAGGCCTTGGCGGCCGTGCTGCTGGTGTACAGATCACTGTACCTAACGGCGTAGTAAACAACCCGCCGGTATTCCGTATCCGTGGTGTAAACTCGCTGTCGCTGAGTGCTTACCCGCTGATCATCATCGATGGTGTCGCCACTTTCACTGGAGATCAGGGCTCCACCAGTGCGCCACTGAACCCACTCGCCAGCATTAACCCTGCAGATATTGCCTCTATCGAAATTGCCAAAGATGCAGCTGCTACTGCTATCTACGGTAGCCGCGCTGCTAATGGTGTCGTGTTTATCACCACCAAAAAAGGTAAAGCAGGTAAAGCAAGATTTTCTTATGATGGCTGGGCAGGTTGGTCAACGCCAACGCGTATGCCTAAACTGCTGGATGCTAATCAGTATATCACCATCAAGAACGAAGGTATCCTGAACAAAACCCCTGGTGCTACTAATCTTTATGCGCTCAATAAAGATGCAAACGGGAATCCTATTAATACTAACTGGCAAGATGTTGTTTACCGTAAACAGGCTTTCTCGCAGCAACATAGCTTCAATGCTTCTGGTGCTACAGAAAGTACCAGCTATTATTTATCTGGTGGTTACAGCAGGCAGGAAGGTATTCTGAAACGTAATGCTTTCAATCGTAAAAACGTTCTGTTTAACCTGGATCAGAAAGTTGGGAAAATACTTACTGTTGGCGTTAAAGGCTCTTACAGCAATGAATTGAGTGAAATTTCCGGGTCTTCTGGTTCTCTGGAAGGGGAGGCATTTAACTCCGGTGGTCTGGCTAGGTTGGCATTCCTTACTTCTCCAATTGCGGCGCCATACAATAATGATGGGTCCTATAGCTTGTTGTCAAACGGATATGTATCTAACCCTATTAATCCTAGCTTACAGGTTGGTCTGTACAATCCACAGGTATTGCTGGATAAAGATAAATCCAATACCGAGTCCAATCATATTCAGTCTTCCGTATATGCACAGCTGAAACCATTCGAATGGCTAACGCTGAAAACGATGTATGGTATTGATTATCTTTTGATGGACAACAATATTTACCGCAATAATAAAAGTGGTGATGGTGTTAGCTTAAAAGGAGAGGCCATCAGTATTTCTTCCAATTACAAAAGATGGGTATGGACAAATACCGCCCAGTTTGCACATTCTTTCGGCAATCATAACCTGAACCTGTTACTGGGTATGGAGCAACAGCGTGATACGCGTCAGCGTTATGGGTTGGACAGACAGTTCCAGGCGGATGATTATTTTAATACTACACAAGGTGGTTGGTTGATCGATTATTCTACCGGTATTTATTCCAGAGATAACTATTTGCTCTCAGGGTTCGGACGACTGAACTATAACTTTAAAGAAAAATATTTCCTGAGTGGTAACCTCCGTCAGGATCAATATTCCGCATTTGCGAAAGATCATAAAAAAGGTAATTTCTATGGTTTCTCTGGTGGATGGGAAGTAGCTAAAGAAGATTTCTGGGCCGAAGGTGCATTAGGAAAAATCTTCAGCAATTTCAAAGTGAGAGCCAGTTATGGTAAGGTGGGTAACTTTGCCGGCCTGGGCGACTACGACTTTATGTTCCTGTATCATCCATTGCTATATGGCGGTAATAAGGCGATGTATTTTAACCAGTCTGGTAACTCCAACCTTACCTGGGAAGAAAGTAAAAAGACAGATGTGGGTATCAACTTTGGTATTCTTAAAAACCGCATCAACTTTGAATTTGCCTACTACTACAACAATATTGATGGGTTGATCCTCTATCTTACACAGGCGCCTTCTGCCGGATTACCAACAACTGTACCTTACAACTCAGGTTCTATGTACAATAAAGGGCTGGAAGCTAGTGTAAATGCTGTAGTACTGGAAAAGGGTGCATTCAGTTGGTCATCTAACTTCAATATTACCTATAACAAGAACCAGATTACTTCTCTGGCGGATGGTATGACTGAAGTGCCATTTACTACTTCTTCACTGGAACAAACTTCTATTAATAAAATTGGTCTTCCTGCAAGTATGATTTATGTGGTAAGATCTGCCGGTGTAGATCCTGCTACAGGTCAGCGCATGCTTATCAATGCAGCAGGTGAAACAGTGCGTTATGATCCAGCGGCAGGAGCTTACTACTATATGGATGGCAAGCCTGCGGCTGCAGTGAATGTTAAGTCTGCCGTACCATTTGCTAATACCAATCCTAAATTTATCGGTGGTTTTGAAAACACCTTCCGTTATAAAGGTTTTGAACTGAATGTATTACTGACCTATCAAACTGGTTTCTCTGTGTACTATGGTTCCAATGCAGGTTTAAGAGATCAGCGTTATTGGAACAACACTACAGATGTATTACGTAGATGGCAGAAAGCGGGTGATGTTACTGATATCCCACGCCTGGTTGCAGGTGATAACGTATCTAATGGTAGCTCCTATGCTATTTCTGCCAACGTATTCAAAGGCGATTTTCTGAAGCTGCGCACCCTTGGATTGAGCTATAACATACCTTCCAATGTGACCAAACTGGCGCACCTTTCAAACGTGAGAGTATATGCCAATGCACAAAACCTGGCTATCTGGACTAAATATCCTGGTCCTGATCCGGAAGTATCTTCCAACGGTAACAACGCATCGGGTCAAGGTATTGACCGCAACACGCTGGCCAACGGACGTACTATCACAGTGGGTTTAAATGTTAATTTCTAAACCGAATGAAGATGAAAAAAATTAGCGTATATACATTAGTGTTAGGTGCAATGATGATGGCATCTTGCCAGAAATCGCTGCTGGATCCTAAACCGCAGTCGGACCTTGATGCAGGCCTTGTTTTTGATACGCCAGACCGTATCGCCAGCCAGAACAATGGTTTATACACCGTGCTTAAAAACGGTAAATTCCTTGGTGGGAAATTTCAGATTGCCAACGAAGCACGTGGAGAAGATTACAGCAATGAACTGTCTAACTCCGTTACCCTGGCGCTTACCTGGAGAAGAAACGTAGGTAATGAAACCCAGGAAGTAAAAGAAATCTGGAGCCAGGGCTATCTTACTATCAATAACGCGAACCTGTTTATTGACGGTATGGCAGCGCAGGGGAATAAAGTAGTAGGCGACTCCTTAGGAAAGATCTACGTGGGTGAAGCTAAGTTTGTGCGAGCACTTTCTTATTTTTCATTGTTGCAATTATATGCTCGTCCATATTGGGATGGTACCGGCGGCAAACCTGGGCTGATCCTGTATCTGGAAGGCCATAAGGAAAAAGGTAACTATGCAAAAGCAAGAAGCACCGTGGCCGACGTCTATACGCAGATCCTGAAAGATTTGGACGAAGCAGAAGTTGTACTGCCTAAATCCACGGCGGGTACGGTGAAGGCCATTACGCATGCTAACTACTATAGTGTGGTAGCACTGAAGACACGTGTATATCTGTACATGGGTAAATATGATAAGGTGATTACCGAAGCACAGAAAATAGTAACAGGTACCACCTCATTTAGTTCTCCTGGCGGGCATGCATTGAATACAGAGATCGCCAAAGTGTTCGCACCTCCTTATACCACTACAGAATCTATTTTCTCTTTACCATTTACAGGTACTACCGGTGACTATCCTGCTACACAAACACAGCTGGGATATTATTTTGCGCCTGCTACGTTGCCTTATGGTGGTAATGGTGAATACTCGCTGATATCTACTGGTATTATTTCCGACTCTTCGTGGAAATCAGCCACAGATACACGCAGGAAATTCTTGTTTGTTGTAGGTTCAAAAAACTTCCTGGTAAAATATCCTACGCCAAACCCGTATACAGATTGGGCGCCGATTATCCGCTATGCTGAAATATTGCTGAACTATGCAGAAGCGCTGGTGAAACAAAATAACTCCGTAGATCCGACTGCGTTAGCCCTGCTGAATGCAGTGCGTCATAGGTCTGATCCTACTGTAACCTTTGCTGCCGGAGACTTTGCAACACCAACAGATTTGGTAAATGCTATCTGGAAGGAAAAACATATTGAACTACTGGGAGAAGGTTTCAGAGGCATGGAAGTTACCAGAACGCAACAAAATTTTGTGGCCAGAGGTGGTGTGGTACAAACACTTCCTACAGATACAAAGTATATCTGGCCTATATCTTCTGATGAATTGGTATATAACAAACTTTGTGTTGATAACCAGTAAAAAGTAGTTTCCTCTTTGTAGCGACGTGGCATTATTTAATGCTGGTCTTTTTCATAAGCAATAATGGAGTCCCTCCCACTCGGGAGGGACATTTGTTTTGGTTGGTGCCCGAAACCAACCTCACAAATAAGCCGCCCATACTAGGTATGGACGGCTCCATTGTCTTGATGCTGTATTGATATTTTCTTAGATCTTTTCTGCAACGAAACCAGCTTTTGCTACGATCGCTGCTACTTCTTCTGCAGAAACACCCGCTGCTTCTACTGTTAATACCTTCTGTGGATTTGCAGTATCAACGTTCCATTTTTCAACGCCTTCTGCTTGATTTAAGTGTGGAGTTACTCCTGCCACACATCCGCTACAATTGATATTGGTTTTGAATTTGTAAGTTTCCATATTGATTTGATTTATATTATTGTTTATGAATAAAATTGTTTAAAAATTTGTTTAAAGTTTGCTCCATTTTAATCGCAGACTATTTGCTACCACAGATACAGAACTCAGTGCCATGGCTGCTCCTGCGATCATTGGATTTAAAAGAAAACCATTTACAGGATATAATATGCCTGCGGCTAAAGGAATACCTATCAGGTTGTAGATGAATGCCCAGAAAAGGTTTTGACGTATAAGCTTCACCGTTTGCCTGGATAGTTTAATTGCTTTAGGTATCATCAACAGGTCTGAAGAGATGAGCGTCATGCGGGCCACGTCCATGGCAATGTCTGTACCTTTACCCATCGCGATGCTCACATCTGCCTGTGCCAGTGCGTGGCTATCGTTGATACCGTCGCCGGCCATCGCTACCACATTACCTTGCTTTTGCAGTTTCTCTACAAAGGCCGCTTTATCGGCTGGCAGTACGTTTGCTTTGAAGTGCGTGATACCTGTTTTCTCAGCTACAATTTTTGCCGTCTGTTCATTATCACCGGTGAGCATGTAAACAGTTACACCCATGTTCTCCAGTTTTTTCACAGCGGCGGCGGAGGTTTCTTTAATCTGATCCGCGATAGCCACAGCAGCCAGTGCTTCTCTTTCATCCGCAAACCAAATAACGGTTGCTGCATCTGCTAGCCAGCGGTCAGACTGTGCTTCCAGCTGTGCGCCTACTTTTACACCAAGACTATTAATATAATTTCTGCTACCGGCGTAGTATTTTTTACCACTGTAGGTGGCTTCAACGCCTTTACCAGTCACGCTATTAAAGTGTTCCGGTTGTATGGTTTCATTTACGTTTAAGTATTTAACAATAGCTGATGCCAATGGATGTTCGGATTGTTGCTCGATGCTGTAAAGCAGTCTGGCAGCTCGTTCTGTGTCGATGCCTGCTTTCCATTGGATGCCGGTTACTGCTGGTTTGCCAGCGGTGATAGTACCAGTTTTATCGAGTACTACAGCGTTGATTTTGTGTGCTAATTCAAGGCTTTCTGCATCTTTAATAAGCATACCGTTTTCAGCTCCTTTTCCTACACCTACCATGATAGCGGTTGGTGTGGCAAGACCTAAAGCACATGGACAAGCAATGACAAGTACTGTTACCATGGCCAGCATACCTTGTGTGAAGCCATTGTCGCCACCGAAGATCAGCCACGCGATCAATGTTAGTATAGCCAATCCCGTTACAACGGGAACGAATATACCAGCGATTTTATCTACGAGCTTTTGTACCGGCGCTTTACTACCTTGTGCTTCCTGCACCATTTTGATGATCTGTGCCAGCATGGTATCACCGCCTACTTTCAGGGCTTTGAAACGTAATACACCTTTCTGATTAATAGTGCCAGCGAATACTTCCGCGCCGTTCTCTTTCAGTACTGGTAAAGGTTCTCCGGAGATCATGCTTTCATCTACATAAGAACTACCAGTGGTTACTGCTCCATCTACAGGGATTTTTTCACCTGGTTTCACCAGTAATAAATCACCCACTTTTACTTGTGACAGCGGCACTTCTACCGTTTCACCATTGTCCTGGATGAGTTGTACTGTTTTAGGTTGCAGTCCTATTAATTTTTTAATGGCTGAAGAGGTATTTGATTTCGCTCTTTCTTCAAGGAGCCGGCCTAAGAGGATAAAGGTTATCACTACTGCGGCGGCCTCGAAGTATACGTGTGCGTGTAATCCGCGGCTGTGCCAGAATTCAGGGAGGAGAGTGTTGAAAACGCTGAAGATATAAGCGATACTGGTGCTCAGTGCTACCAGCGTGTCCATGTTAGCAGCTCTGTGTTTGGCCTGGCGCCAGGCATTCACATAAAACTGGCGGCCAAAGATCAATACTACTGGTGTAGCGAGTGCCCACATAATATAGTTAGCGTAAGGCATATTCATATATATCATACCAATGATTACCAGTGGTACAGAGAATATGATAGACCAGATGGCCTTTTTACGCAGTGTTTCAAATTTATTGCGATGCAGATCTTCCAGGGCTGCAGTAGCTTCTTCGGATTCTTCTGTTACCAGGTCATAACCGATAGACTGTATAGCGGCTTTTAAGCCATCAGGGCCTACTACCCATGGTTGATATTCCACGGTGGCGCTGGAGTTGGCGAAGTTAACGCCTACATGCACTACGCCTGGCGTGGCGCTCAGCATAGATTCTGCGCTAACAGCGCAGGAGGCGCAGCTTAAGCCGGTGATAGGGAATGTCTTTTTTATGATTTGTTCCTGTGTTTCCATATGATTCAAATTGATAGATCAAAGGTCGGACACAACAGGTGCGGAATTGTTATACAATCATGGATATGATTTATATAATTTCTGGTGCAGGTAGATAATTATGTGATAGGGAGATGGGTTGTAAGTCAATGTGGTAGGATGTTTGAAGGGGAGATGGAAGGTTGCTGAAGAGCCTTCAGTCTCCCGCGGGTGGTTTATTCGGTAGTAGTTTGTTTCAGATATTCCGTAGGGTTAATACCAAAGAATTTCTTAAACTCTTTACTGAAATATTTGCGATCGTTGTAACCAACGGAGTATGCGACTTCAGAGATATTCATTTCCTTATCTTTCAATAACACGCAAGCTTTTCTGAGTCGTTGGATTTTGATAAACTCATGAATAGACAAACCAGTAACCGCGTATATCTTCTTATATAATACGGGTGCGCTCATAGCAAATTCTTTGGTAAGTGCCTGCACGCCTAGTTCTGCATCAGCAATATATTCATCTACGTGATTTACTAAACGTTCGAGGAATCGCTGATCTGTTTCACTGAGGCCGGAAGCTGCAATGCTTTCTGCTTCGGCGGCTGAGGTTTCAGGGATATCTGTTGTTTTATTATTAAGATAATGCGCTGCAATTTTATGTTGGATGTTTTCCTGGTTACGCACGAGATTGCGTACATGTAATAATAATATACGTGAATTGAATGGTTTGGAGAGATAGATGTCTGCCCCCTGGTCCAGCCCATAAATCTGATCATCTGTAGAAGTTTTTGCTGTTAGCAAGATGATGGGAATATGTGCGGTGAGTGTATCTGATTTCAGCAATTGACAGAATTTAAACCCATTCATGCCTGGCATCATCACATCACTGATGACAATATCTGGCAATATTTCCTGTGCTATCACCAGTCCTGATTCAGCATTGGAAGCGATGGTAACCTGGTAGAACGGAGAGAGAATACCTTTGATGAGTTCTTGTATCAGTAGGTTGTCTTCCACTACCAGCACGGTTTTGCGGTTTTTGTCGGTGATTTCTTCCTGATCGGAAGAGGTATTTATTTCAGGTTGAAGTAATACTTGTGGTGTGATACCCAGGCTGCCTGGCTTTCCATCAAAGTGAACATGATCGCCCTGGAAATGCTCGGTACCTTGTTTGAGCACGATGTGGAAAACAGTGGAATATTCACTGGTTTTATCAGAGAGGAATAAGCTGCCATTATGTAATTCCACGATTTTGCGGGAGAGTGCCAGACCGATGCCATAGCCGGTATTCTGGCGGGTATGATCGTTTATCTGGTAATAGTTTTCAAAGATTTTATCTTTATAATCATCGTCTATACCAAATCCATTATCTGCAATTTCTATACGACATTGTTCCTCATCTGCAAATAATTTAATACAGATATGACCACTGTCTGGCGTGAATTTGAAGGCATTTGAAATCAGATTAAAGCAAACCTTCTCCAGCTGATGTTTATCAAAAAATAGCTGGATATCTTTTTTTAGTGGTGTAAATGTCAGGGAGATATTGCGGCTTTCGGCTACAGGCAAAAATGCCTTGTAGATATCATCGAGGAAACTATTTATTTCATAGCTGGCGATGTGAAGGTGCATGTAACCTCTTTCTATCTTCCTGAAATCCATTAGCTCATTGACCAGTTGCATGAGTCTTGAAGCATTGGCTTCCACCTGGATTAAGGCCGCTTTGTTTGCTGGTGGCATTTCTTTCTGATGCATCAAATTGCTTACTGGCGCCACTATCAGGGTTAGGTGGGTTCTGATCTCATGGGAGATATTGGTAAAGAAATCCAGCTTCTGTTGATGTAGGTATTCTTCTTTTTTCAGAATGAGTTGCAGGAAGATATAGCGAATGGTGCTGAAGATCAGCGCAAATATCAGCAGGGCATAAATCGTATATGCCCACCATGTGCGCCATAGTGGTGGTAGTACGGTTATGTGTAAATGTTTTACTGCACTTTCGATATTATCATTGTTGATGCCTTTTACGGTAAAGGTATAATCCCCTGGTGGGAGGTTAATGTAAGCTGCTGTGGGAAAAAGCGTTGTTCTTGGGTTTTTATCGAAACCTTCCAGCTGGTAGACATATTGATTTTTTTCAGATTTTATATAATTCAGTAATGCGAACTGGAGACTGAAAGAAGCTTGTTTATTATTAAGTGTTATATGATCTGTATGGTTTAAATCAGTTGTTAGCTGGGCGGTCATGTTGTTGGCTGCTGAGTCCAGCATGGTGATACCGGTAAACATCAGTGGGCTGATGGAGGTATTGATTTTTATATCAGCCGGATGAAAATAGGTGAGGCCATCATTACCCCCGAAGAAGATGCGGCCTTCGTTGTCGGTTATAACGGAGTTGTAGTTGAATTGATTGTTGGCCAGGCCATCGCTGGCGAGGTAATGATGTATGGAGTTATCCGGAGTCAGCATAAAGAGACCGTTTTCTGTGCTGAGCCAGAGGTTTTTACGAGGGTCGGTGCTGATACTGAGTATGCTGATATCCAGCGCCTTGATATTGCTTTTCAGCAGGCGGCGGCTTTTCAGGTTATAGGTATATAATCCGGCTTTGGTCCCCAGCCATATGATTTCGTTTGATTGAGGCAGGATGCAGTTGATAGCGAGTCCGTCGAAGAGGCGGGTGGCCTGGTTATTTTCAATGAGGTATAGACCTTCCTGAGTGCCAGCCAGGTGTTGGGTGGTATTGAGCTGGAATAGGGCGTTGGTGGAGGGGCGGAGTAGCTGCAGGAAATTCTTTGTTTCGAATTCGTTGCTGCCTTTAGTGATTGCGAAGAGGCCATGCTTACCGCCAACTAGTAGTTTGCCATTGTTGGTTTCGGAGATGGCGTAGATTTCGTTTGCCCGTTCTGTTTGTAAATTTTGGTAGAGTGCATAATGGGAGAAGCTGTTGCGGGCGGTATTGAGCATATTGAGGCCTCCGCTGTGGGAGCCTATCCATAGCTGACCTTCTTTATCGAGGAAGATGCATTTCAGGAGGTCGGAGCTGATGCTGTTGGCTGCCTGGCTGTTGCGGTACACCTTATATTGTAAGGAACGGGGATCTAGCTGTATCAATCCATTACCTTCTGTACAAATCCATAGCTGTCCATTTTTATCTTTCGTCATGCCGCTGATGACGGGGTTACCGATGCCTGGGTACATTTCTGTTCCTGGCCAGGTATTGAAAGCGGAATGGTCGCCATCAGAAACGCTCACGCCGCCGAAATAGGAGCCTATCCAATAGCTGCCATCTGTGGCGAGGTAGAGGCTCCAGAGGGAGTTCTTTTCAATGCTTTGCGGGTTTCTGGAAAAATGTTGGCAGGGTGTAATGGATTTATCTGAAGCATTAATGATGACCAATCCGTTTTGTGTGGCTACCAGTACTTTATTCCGGACGCTGTCTACGATAACTTTTCTTATATGGTCGCTGACAAATCCGGGATTATTGGCGGCGGTGAAGGAGCGGGTGATGGCGCCACTGCTGTCGCAAAGGAGCATGCCGTTATTTTGGGTGCCTACCCAGAAGTTGCCTTTGGGATATTCCGTTATGGCTGTTGCGGATATTTCGTTGTTGGTAGGGGAGAAGTGTTGTTGGATTTTTTTGATCTGAGTCTGGGATGTATGTATATCTAATATAAGTATGCCACCGCTGGAGGCTACCCATAGGTCACCATTTTGAGCGGGCCATATATCATATATTATTAAGCGTTCCTGGTTAGGTAGTGCGTTGTCGAGGTTGACTTTTTCGAAGGATTTTAGGGAGGGTAAAAACTTAAATAGTCCATCTTTAGTGCCTATCCATAGGGCTTTTGGGCTTTCGGCTATGCTGGTGATGACGTTGGCGTTATCCCATTTATTGGTTTTAGGAAGATATGATGCAAACGTTTGCGTAACCTTATCAAATTTATTGAGGCCCTGCCCGGTGCCTATCCACAATTGGTTATTATGATCGCATAAAAGGGAAAGTATATAGCCGTGCGACAGTCCGTTTTTATCACGGCTGTTAAAGACTTTCATATTATTACCATCGTATCTGTTAAGGCCACTCTGTGTACCAAACCACAGGAAACCTTCTTTATCCTGGGTGATCGCCAGCACGGAATTCTGGCTCAGACCTTTCTCTGTATTAATATGATGAAACTTCAGGTTCTGCTGTTGCGACCTGGAAAAAAGTGGTAATAAAAGCAGTAGTACCACTGCCAATATGGTGGAGAAATTGCTGTTCACTGCTGTTTTGGTCGAAAGATTTAAGAAAGCGCCCCTATTTAAATTCATTATTGCCCCCCTCCCGTACTGCCAAATATACAATTTTGTAGGTAAGAATTCTTGTATGCCTGTGTTTTAAAAAACCACGTCAACCAACTCTAATTAGTTAATTTCTAAAATTTCCACAATGCATTTTCAAAGAAGAATTTGTGAGCCGCAACTCAAGAAGGAGAAAAACCAGCTCTTTACTGCTATGCGGTTGATGTTATTCGTATTTGTGTTTTCCCCGTTATTCTTATTTGCACAAACGAAGAACATCCAGGGAACAGTGAAAGATTCCACGGGTATGCCAATTCCCGGAGTAAGTTTCCACATAAAAGGAGGTAAGCCTATCGGTGTTACCGACGGAAACGGTAATTTCAAGGCAGTGGTGCCAGACGGTGCTATCCTTGTCTTTTCGGGGATGTCATACGACAACGCCGAACTCCAAACTGGCGCTGCATCATCCTACAGCGTATTACTTCATTCTAAAGAAACTGGTTTGAATGAAGTAGTAGTGGTAGGTTATGGTGTACAGAAAAAAGTTAATATGACTGGCGCGGTATCCGCTATCGGTTCCAAGCAACTGGAAGCGAGACCTGTGACCAACGTATCCTCTGCACTTGGTGGCCTTGCTGCCGGTGTGAGCGTAGTACAGAACTCAGGCCAACCAGGCCTGGATGGTGCCACTATCCGTGTAAGAGGTACTGGTACCCTGAATAATGCCGGCGCGCTGGTTGTTATTGATGGTATCATCGGAACAATGGATGCGGTAAACCCATCTGATATCGCTTCCATTTCTATCCTGAAAGATGCTGCTGCTGCTTCCATCTATGGTGCGCAGGCGGCAAATGGTGTAATTCTTATTACTACTAAAAAAGGAACCAAAGGAAAGCCTCAGTTTAACTACACCGGCATCTTCTCACAGGCTACTCCTAATAATAAGCCTAAGTTCGTGACCGACTATGTACGTCACATGGAGCTTTTCAACGAAGGTGCTACCAACCTTGGTCAGGCAGCTCCTTATCAGCAGTCCAACATCGATCTGTGGAAGGCTGCGCAAAAAGATCCAAACAAACTCAATGAATTTGGTATCCCTAACTATGTAGCTTATCCTAATACCGATTGGGGAAAAACCATTTTCGAGAATAGCCTGATCCAAAACCATAACTTCCAGGTTACTGGTGGTAGTGATAATGTATTATATAATATCTCTGCACGCTACCTCGGCAACCCTGGTGTTATGCATAATACTGGTATCAACCGCTATGAAATGCGCGCAAATGTTGAAGTGAAAGTAACTGATTTTCTGACCCTTGGAACGCAAACGTTTGCATCAATCCAGAACCAGGACAAAGGAAATGTGGGTAATCTCTTCAACTTCCTCCGCCAGACCACACCAGGATTGTATCCGATGTACAATGGCAAATTCGGCGCTCCATCTTCATCTGATGAATCTGCCGGATTAAATAACCTGCTCGGCTACCTCTATGGTGCAGGTGGTACTAACCAGACGTCCAGAATCAATACTACTTTATATTCCAACATTCATGTCCTTAAAAATCTTGTCCTCGAAAGCCGGTTTAACTACCAGGTAAGAGGTACTGACTCTACTGACTATACCATTCCGCTGGACCGCTGGAATTTTGCCACCAACACCATCGCTGTACAGGCAGCACTGCCTAATAACCTGACTACTGGTCAGGGACAGAGCAAGGACTATAGTTACACCATGGACCAGATCCTGCGCTACAACAACCAATGGGGTGCGCATAGCTTCAACGCCATGGTAGGTTATAACGAATACTACTGGAAGTACTTTAACTTCGGCGCCACCATGATGGGACTGCTGGATGCTACCATTACCAACATCGGTACCGGTACTACCATGTCTTCTATCAACGGTACGGCCTTCGATCGTTCTATGCGTTCCTTCTTTGGTAGAGTGAACTACATCTACAAAGACAAATACATGTTCGAAGCTAATATGCGTAGAGATGCTTCTTCCAGATTCGGTTCCAACAACAGATGGGGTAACTTCCCTTCTTTCTCTGCCGGCTGGCGCATTTCAGAAGAGTCGTTTGCTAAGTCCTTCTCTCATCTCTTCCAGGATGTGAAACTGAGAGGTTCATGGGGTAAACTCGGAAACGATGCCGCAGGCGTGTACGATTGGCAAGCCACTTATGGCCCCAATAACTATTCTTATGGTGGTAACCAGACATCTTCCCTGGTGCAGGGAAAAATTGCCAACCCTAACCTTCGTTGGGAAAGCACTGCACAAACTGACATTGGTTTAGACTTCAGCACCTTCGACAGACATTTATCTGTAGAACTGGATTTATATAACCGCCAGACAACTGGTATCCTTACAACTGTTCCACTGCCACTGACAGCAGGTAACGTTGCCGCACCTACTGTAAACGGCCCAAGCGTCAACAATAAGGGTATTGAAATTACCCTGAACTGGCAAGGAAATAAAGGTGATTTCCGCTATTCTATCGGCGGTAACTTCGCTTACAACCGTAACCAGATCACCAAATACAAAGGCGAATTAGTAGAAGGTTGGAGCACAGTGAATGGCTCCAAAGTATATAACAGCAACATCGGTGCTGTCGCATCCAGCACCAGTGCTGTTAATCCAAACGTGGAAGGTCATATGATCGGCGAATACTATCTGCGTCAGCTATACCATGGTAATGGTTCTTACAAAAATGCAGATGGTTCCGTAAACATCAATGGCGGTCCTAAAGATGGTATGATCAGAACTGCTGCTGACTACCAGTGGGTACAAGACATGAAAGCCGCAGGTTATACTTTCTCACCAGTAAATGCTACAGGTAAATCACAGCTGTATTATGGCGACTTCATCTTCGCTGATCTGAATGGTGATGGTATTTATGGTAACAGCTACGACAGGAAGTTTACTGGTACTAACAAAGATCCTAAGTTCATCTTCGGTTTTAATACCAATCTGGCGTATAAAAACTTTGATCTGTCATTACAGATTCAGGGCGCATTAGGTCTGCAATTCTACTGGAATCAGGAAGGATATGATAACTCCATTGTACGTACGGGTAATGCGATTGCTTCTCGTATTGCAGATGATCACTATTATTTCAACGATGCAAATCCTAATGATCCAAGAAATAATATCAACGGTCATTTTCCTCGTCTGAAATACAATGGCGATGCTATCAACAACACTGCTAGCACCTTCTGGCTGTATAATGCCAATTATGTAAAACTGAAAAATATCCAGATTGGTTACACACTGCCTGCTGATGTGATGAAACGTTTGCGTTTGCATAGCTGTCGTGTATTTGTTTCCGGTGAAAACCTGCTGACGCTGACCAAATGGGAAGGTATAGATCCTGAATTAAGTCAGGGTATCGGTTATCCAACCATGAAACAAGTGGCTGCTGGTATTACCCTTGGTTTATAATTTTTCAGACAAAAAGAAGATACTACAATGAATTATATAGATATCAAAAGAAGATACTTAACAGGAGCAGCGCTGGTGCTAGGTGTGCTGACGCTGGCAGGCTGCCGTAAAAACCTGTTGGATACGCACTCTTATACTTCGGTTTCTTCCGCTACTATGTGGACAACCGACAACCTGACCGACCTGGGTGTTTCCGGTGTTTATCAGCAATTGAAAATGGGCTATAGCACTGGTGGTGCGAGTGGAAGAGAGTTGTATCAATACAGCCGTTTTATTGATGGACAGGGCCGTGATGGAGATGCATTCCAGACAGGTACAGCCACACCAGCAAACGGAATGTTTTCTTCAGTATGGCAGGATTTGTATGAAGGCGTTTTCCGTGCAAACGATGCCATTTACAATCTGCAAAAAGTTTCACCTTCTGCACCGGAAAAGAAAAGCCGTTATCTCGCAGAGATGAAGTTTATGCGTGCTTATTATTATTTCCGCCTGAACCAAGTGTTTAAAGGTGTGCCTATCTATTTAGATCCAAGGAATATCAATGACCTGATGCGTCCGCGTAACACCGAGGATGAGGTATGGGCGCAGGTGATTAAAGATCTGACGGAAGCAGTTGCAGAACCGAATCTTCCTGCAAAGTATGCAAAAGGTAATGCCAGCTTTGGTCATGCTACCAAAGGTGCAGCCTATGCACTGAGAGGTAAAGTATACATGTATCAGAAAGTTTGGGATAAGGCGATTGCAGATTTCCAGAGTGTGAAAGATGCTGGCTATACTCTGTTCCCTACTTACCGTGAACTGTTCCTCGAAGCGAACGAAGAAAGTGACGAGTGTATCTTCTCTATCCAGAACCTGCCGGTAGATGGATTTGGAAGCACTACACAGTTTTATTGCGGCAGTCGTTCTTCTTTTGGCTCCTGCTGGAACACTTACCTGATCGCACCAGACCTGGTGGATGGCTACGAAAATAAAGATGGTAGTGCATTTAACTGGGATGCTGTTATTCCGGGGTACAGCAGCAAAACACCTGCACAGCGTGAAGTTTACTTCCTCCGTAATAATCTTACAGATGCAGAAAAGACGGCAGCTGCCGGCCGTGGCGCTTATATGGCTGATTATCTGCCTGATGGTAATGAACAGAGAATTCAGGCGGTTTATGCTAATAGAGATCCACGTCTGAATGCAAACGTTATCACGCCATATTCTACCTATGTCGGCAGAAATATCAATGGTGCTGATCAAACATTTACCATGCGCTGGCCGGTAAGAAATGAATTGCCGCCAACATTGGACTTGCTGACAGATACTAAATCTTTCTTCTACTATCTGCATAGAAAATTCGTTTATACTGGTTCAACACAATTACCTAACCGTACTTCCGGTGGTATTGATTTTCCAATTATCCGTTATGCAGATGTAGTATTGATGTGGGCTGAAGCACTGAATGAGCAGGGTAATACCTCTGGGGCTGTTGATCTGGTGAACCAGGTAAGAGGTCGTGCTGGTGTAGGTTTGCTGAATTCTTCTCCGGCTACTACCGTTGCAGGACAGGATGATTTACGCAAACGTATTCGTCATGAGCGCCTGGCAGAATTCCCGAACGAAGGTATTTCCTACTTTGATGAGCTGCGCTGGAAAACCTGGAAAGATGATGTATTCTATCCAGGTAATGGTATCAAACAAATCTGGGGAACGGTGGTAGTACCGTTTGTATGGCTGGGAGATCAGTTGTATACCTGGGCTATTCCATTAACAGAAAGACAAAATAATCCGAAGCTGGATCAGAATAAAGGCTGGATTGAATAGAGCAATATAAAGTCAAACAAACGAGTAAGCCTCCTTTCCAGGAGGCTTATTTTTTATAACAGAGGCCTTTCATCTGTACCCCATCATTGATCCGTTGGTTGGGTACGCGCTGCTTCCCATCCCAGGATAGCTGTTTTGCGCGTACTGCCCCAATGATATCCACCGGTTTCTCCTGTTGCTTTGATCACGCGGTGACAAGGTATCAGGAATGCTACCGGGTTGCTACCGATCGCGGTACCTACTGCTCTTGAAGCCTTTGGATGCTGGATGCTTGTTGCGATTTGTGTATAGGTGCGCAGGTTACCCATTGGTATTTTCAGCAGTGCTTCCCATACCTTCAGCTGAAATGGTGTGCCTTTGAGATGCAGTTTGATTTCAGGCAGACTGGTAGGTTGCTGACGAAAAATATACAATGCATTTTGTTGTAGCATATCCGTCATTTGTTTGAATTCCGCTTCCGGGAAATTGGCGTAAAGTTCCTGTAGCGCAGTGTCTTGGTCATCTGCAAAAGCCATATAACAAATACCTTTAGGCGTACTTGCTACGAGGATATTACCAAATGGACTTTCTGCAAAACTGTAGTTGATATGTAATGTTTTTCCACCGTTTTTATATTCTCCCGGCGTCATACTTTCTATATTTATGAAGAGGTCGTGCAGTCTGCTGGTACCAGAGAGACCAGCTTCGAAGGCGGCATCCAGCAAGGTGGTATGTTCTTCTCGCAGTAATTGTTTTGCGTAGTCGAGTGTGAGGTATTGCAGGAATTTTTTGGGAGATACACCTGCCCATTCTGCAAATACCCGTTGAAAGTGATAGGGGCTGAGATGTGCTGCCGCAGCGATTTCGCTGAGGTCGGGCTGTTCTTTAAAATGCTCCCTGATATACGTGATGGCCGTTGCCACTTTATCGTAGTTGTTCATATCTCCATCAATTTACAACAAAATTAAGCCGGTGATTACTGCCTGTAAACCCGAAACTTGCGCTTTTATCTATATAAAATTTTGGGATATGATATTTTTTTGTAGATTTCATCTATAAAGGAAGCAAATAACTGTCTTAATCCAGTCTAAATCCAAGGTCATGAAACTTAAAAAGAGCGTAGTCGTAGTGGCTGCTGCAATCATTGCTGCTGGCTCATTATGTTCTTTATCACTGCCACAGCAGCAGGAAAAGCCTAAAAATCTGAAGGTATTGCCTAAAGATATCAGCCACGAAGAGCTGATTGTTGTAATGCGTAATTTCAACAGTGCATTAGGTGTAAGATGTAATTTCTGTCATGCTCCGAGCAAAGATGATCCTAAGAAAATGGATTTCGCAAGTGATGACAACCCACACAAGGAGATTGCACGTGATATGATGCGTATGACCAAGCGTATCAACAAGAAATTCTTCAAAGGTGCAGAGCCAATGACTGTTACCTGCTATACCTGTCACCATGGTAATCAGGAACCAGCCAGTAAACCAGCCGAAGGACAGACGCCGCCAGCGCCGCCTGCTCCATCTAAGTAATTTATCCGGTATAAGGCCCTGTAGTAAGGGCCTTTACTTTTAACACTATGAAGAACCCAAAAAGCCGTATCTTTGGTACCGTCTTTTGAGATTAAAACACGTACGACGAAAATCTGCGCTCCTCATTGGTCAGATATACAAGGACTTATCTTGTAAACTTTTAATAACAGACCAGATAAACTTTCAATTATTTTATAATAAGCTCATCCGGTCACCCCGACGTATACACGGACACCTGCCTTTTACTGATGTTGATGACTCCGGTGCCACGTTTCCGGGCTAAAATTTTGAACATGCAATTTGAGCAATTAGGGCTGATCAAGCCTATATTAAAAGCTGTGGAAGCTCAGGGTTATACAACCCCAACCCCCATACAGCAACAATCTATACCTATTGTACTGCAAGGCAGAGACCTGCTTGGATGTGCACAAACCGGCACAGGAAAAACCGCCGCATTTGCGATTCCTATCATACAAAAGTTATACAAAGAAGACAGAGGCGCACAGGCTTATAAGCATGTTCGTGCTCTCATCCTTACACCTACACGCGAATTAGCCTCTCAGATCGGGGATAATTTCCAGTCTTACAGTCAGTTTACCGATTTAAAACATGATGTAATCTTTGGTGGGGTACCACAGCATAAACAAGTGATATCGCTGCGTAATGGCACAGATATACTCATTGCTACGCCTGGCCGCCTCCTGGACCTGATGAACCAGGGATATGTTTATCTAAGTCATTTGGAAGTATTTGTGCTGGATGAAGCAGACCGTATGTTGGATATGGGTTTTGTGAATGATATCAAGAAAATCATCAAGGAACTGCCACAAGAAAGGCAAACACTGTTTTTTTCTGCAACGATGCCGCCTAAGATTTCTCAGCTGGCAAACAGTATGCTCTATAAGCCCGAAAAAGTAACGGTAACTCCCGTTTCTTCTACTGCTGAAAGGATTGAGCAAGGTGTTTACTATGTACGTAAAAAGGACAAACAGGCTTTGTTGGAACTGATATTGAAGAACAGAGATATCAAACGTACCATTGTATTTACACAAACTAAACATAACGCAGATAATATTGCCAAGCACCTGAAACGCAGCGGTATACGTGCGGATGCATTGCATGGCGATAAATCACAGGAATCAAGAGAGGTTACGCTGACCAACTTCAAAGGAGGCGGACTGCGTGTACTGGTAGCTACAGATATTGCTGCAAGAGGCATTGATGTAGATTCACTGGAACATGTGATCAACTTTGACTTACCTAATGTACCGGAAACCTATGTGCATCGTATTGGACGTACAGGTAGGGCAGGCCATGATGGTATTGCACTGTCGTTCTGTGATGTGAATGAGCGTGGTTTCCTAAATAATATTGGTAAATTAACAAAGCAACCGATTACGGTGCTACGTCATCCATTTGCAGAGGCTGCAAACCTGGAAGCTGATAGAGGCAACCCCGGAAACCCGCGCCGGGAGCCAAGAAAGCCGAAGCCTTCTAATCAGCATAAAAAACGCTATCAGACAGATAAACGCAACAAAATCGATTTTTAAGCATATGATGAAGCCGGGACGAACTTCCCGGTTTTTTTATGCCCGAAAACTCAAAAAAATGACACTCCCCTTAGTTAAAGCTATCATTTGAGAAAATTTATCGGCCTATGAAACTCCGTTATTGCTTATTTTGAGCGACGATTTGCCAATGTTCATAAAAACTAAATGAGATAGTAGCGATTTTTCATACGACATTGTGACGGAATATTATTATTTTTTTGAATTTGACCCTTTTTTAAGAGATGGATACCCGCGCCAACAAATTGAATGAGCTGATACGTTCTCGACCTGCGATGTTTATTGGGAATTTGAAATTTACGGGCTTCGCGAATATGCTGGAATATGTATTGGAAGAGATGTTAACTGAGACCAGGGATGAAACGACCATAACTATTGAATTTCTGCATTCAGGAAGTATTCGGCTGTCAGCAACGAAAGTAGCAACCGCAGGACTCATCAACTGCGTGAATAACCTTGATCTGCCCGAAATGGAGCAGACAAGTGCATTGCCTATTGCCATCATGATAGCGCTCAGTGCACATGCCGAAATAGAGATTCACCATGAGGAGGATATCTATACAATCGATAGCAAACAAGGATGTTATATTCTCAATATCACCAAAGGAAAAGGAACACCCGGTGGTATCATGATTGAATTTGCACTGGACACCACTATTTTCCGCCAGTTTATCGTGGATTACGAGCAAACCACGCTACTGCTGCAGAAATTCGCTTATCTCTATCCAGGCATAAAAATCGTCACCTCAGATGAACGCATTGATTTCAGACGGAATGTATTACTGTATCCGCAAGGAATAAGCCGTATGATGGATCATGCTATCGCGCAACATCCACATGCTAATCCATTCTTTCGCATGGACCTGAAAGCCAATATCCGTGATTATGTGTACCAGATCAGTTTTTGTTATCAGCCACTATGGATAACGACATCGTATGTACGATCTTTTGCAAACCACTATGAATTGTTCCTGGGTGGCAGTTTGATAGAAGGTGTGCAGGAAGGCATGATCATGGCGATTAAGGATGCTGCTGCTAAAGCCAGGACCAAGATCAGGATTAGTAAACGTAAGCTTGTAGAAAGCATGATTTTGATTGCTGCTGTGCGAGGCAAAGGCTTTGAGCTGACAGGCCCCGCCAGATGGCGAATGGAATCTTCCGTCATCAAAAATGATATTAAGAAGTTTGTATTTGCTGAAGTAGCGCGTTATCTATCTGTAAATCCGGAAGACAGAAACAGGGTAATCGGTAATTTTGCTTATGAGTTCGAATAACGATAGAATGTACATGCCTGGCCTATTTTAACTGTACCCCTTAACTTAATTTAATCACGAAATCAGATATTGGACCCAATGAACACCTGAACAGGTGCAACGAGTCGGCGCATGCCGCTATTCAGATTATTGAGGTAAGTGAAAATGACATCCATATCTTTCTTCCCGGCAACCGGCTGGAGAAGCTGTGTACAAGCGGCAACAGTTATACTTGTATTTTATTGCAACAGCTATAAACTGTTATAATTCTGAAAAATGCAAGCGGTATAATTTGCTGCTGGCGGGAAGTTTGTCGCAAAAAACCTTTGCAAACTTTTATTTTTGTGCTTCTCAAAACAGATAGTCAGTGAGTAAAAAGTACTATATCATAGATTTCGACAGCACTTTTACACAAGTAGAAGCATTGGACGAACTCGCCCGTATCTCTCTTCAACATCATCCAGACAGAGAAGCCATCTATAAAAAAATTGAGGACCTGACTAACCAGGCGATGGAAGGAAAACTCTCTTTCCGTGAAAGTTTGGCTGGTAGGGTGAAGTTGCTGGAGGCTAACAAGGAGCATCTGAAGCTGCTGGTAAAACACCTGAAGAAGCTGGTATCGCCTTCCTTTGCGCGTAACAAGCAGTTTTTCAAGGACCATGCAGACGATGTGCTGATCGTTTCTGGTGGCTTCAAAGAGTTTATTACACCAGTAGTATTGCCTTATCATATCAAGAAGGAAAATATTTATGCAAATACTTTCACCTTTGATAGTGAAGGCAGGATCAATGGCTACGATGAGGCGAACCCGTTATCATTCGAAGGGGGCAAAGTGAAGCTGCTGAAGGAGTTGCAGCTACAGGGAGAGATCCATGGAATTGGTGATGGTTATTCAGATTTTCAGCTGAAAGAATTCGGCATGATTCGTAAGTTCTATGCCTTTACAGAGAATGTCAGCCGTAAATCAGTAGTAGAAAAGGCGGATTATGTGACACCTAGTTTGGATGAATTTCTTTTTATCAATAATCTTCCATCGGCAGTATCGTACCCTAAGAACCGTATCCACTGTGTGGTTGCGGGGAGTGTAGCAGAAGATGCTGTGAAGTTGCTGAAGAAAGAAGGTTTTAATGTAAAGGTGGTTGATAGTTTGGATGAAAAGCTGATAGCTAAGGCAAGCATGTTGTTGCTGGGAGAGAAAACAGGATTATCTGCTACGCAGTTGAAGCAGGCAAAAAAGCTGAAAGTGATAGGCTACATAGGCAATGGTAAAAAACATTTGCCACTGGAAGCCTGTACAGAAGCGGGAGTGATCGTATTTGATAATCTGAAGAAGCAGGCATCTGTTGCCAAGAGAATGATTCGTTTTATCAACAATGGTGATTCTTTCAAGAGCAGTAATTTTCCGCATCTGACATTGCCGAAGGTGGAAAATGTTCATCGTTGTATTCACATACATAGCAATGTGCCTGGTGTTATGGCAAAGGTGAACCAGGTATTCGCGGATCACCAGATCAATATCGTTTCTCAATATCTGATGACCAATGAGGTAATAGGATATGTTATTGCAGATATACGTGCAGATTATCAGCCGCAATTATTAAAGGCATTGCGAGAAGTGCCAGGCACGATTAGTTTCAGGGTCCTGTACTGATAATATCCTTAAATGTATATAAGGCCTCCGGAAGTTATTTTCGGAGGCTTTTTTATGTGATACCATTATTGATGGGTAACGGGGTAGGCTATACTGAATAGCTGAAGGTCAAGTGCCCTGCTATGAGATCTTACTAAAAAATACATTAAAAGAAAAAAGCCCTCGGTATACCGAAGGCTTTAATCCTAGTGTGGGCAGGATAGGATTCGAACCTATTAAGTCGTAGGGAGCAGATTTACAGTCCGCCTCTCTACTGAGTAGAGACTGCGCTGGTCCTGCAGATTTATCTTACTAAAAAATACATTAAAAGAAAAAAGCCTTCGGTATACCGAAGGCTTTAATACTAATGTGGGCAGGATAGGATTCGAACCTATTAAGTCGTAGGGAGTGGATTTACAGTCCGCCTCTCTACAGAGTAGAGACCGCGCTGGTCCTGCAGATTTATCTTACTAAAAAATACATTAAAAGAAAAAAGCCCTCGGTATACCGAAGGCTTTAATACTAATGTGGGCAGGATAGGATTCGAACCTATTAAGTCGTAGGGAGTGGATTTACAGTCCGCCTCTCTACAGAGTAGAGACCGCGGAGTGCCCTGATATGAGATCTTACTAAAAAATACATTAAAAGAAAAAAGCCCTCGGTATACCGAAGGCTTTAATACTAGTGTGGGCAGGATAGGATTCGAACCTATGAAGTCGTAGACAGCGGATTTACAGTCCGCCCCATTTGGCCGCTCTGGAACCTGCCCAGCTTTAAGATAAGAGACAACTTATCAATTTCTTTTGACCAATTGGACTTGAAGAATTAATCATCAAGCGTCATATTTCAATGTGCGGACCGGACGGGACTCGAACCCGCGACCTCCGCCGTGACAGGGCGGCATTCTAACCAACTGAACTACCGATCCTCAATACAGACGGCCCTTTGAGCCGTTCGTTTTCCCCGTTTGGGGTTGCAAATATAGATAATAATTTCAACTAACCAAATATTTCTAATAAATCTCTGCTCATCTTAAGTTTTTCTTTTTCAATGATTAAGCGCTGAACTACTGCTAACACATCGCAGTATTCATCTCAAAAGCGCATGCTCCTGACCAAGATATCTTCATTCTTATTTGCCGGTTTTGTACTTCAATTATACCAGTTGGTGTATCGGATTTTCCATGCCTTATCCCATGCGCTAAGTTTGTATCAACAAGTTCAAAAAACACATTTTATGAAATCAATAAAAATCGCGAAAACAATACTGGTGCTACTCTCAGGCATACAACTGGCAACAGCCCAGGAGAGAAAAACCGAACTATATGGCCAGGTTGGTGACAGTCTCACCAAAGGAGCATTACCAAATGCTACAGTGATTTTAAAAGGTAAGGATACTACCTTCCATTCGCTTAGTAGTGTAAAAGGAAGCTTCCATTTCAAAGATCTGCCTACAGGTACCTATACGCTTTCTGTAGTATACATAGGTTACAAACCTTATACAAAAAATGAAATCGTAATTGATGGTAGCAAAACAGCTATCCCTGCTGATATATACCTGGCATTGGATCAGCAACAACTCAAAGGCGTAAGCGTTGCAGGGGCTAAACCCTTTATCGTTCAACGTCTTGATAAAGTGGTGCTGAACGTAGCCGAAAGCCCTATAGCCGCTGGCGGTAATGCTTACGACGTAGTACTGCGAGCCCCCGGTGTTGCTGAAAAAGACGGGCTCCAGTTCAGAGGTAAAAAAGTAATTGTTCTGGTAGATGGTAGAAATACAAACCTCACCGGAGATAATATAAAAGAATATCTCTCTGCTATGCCCAGCAATGGCGTAGAAAGAATAGAAGTCATACCCAATCCCTCCGCCAAATATGATGCTGCCGGTGGTGCTGTTATCAACATCATCACTGCCAAAAATAAAAAATTAGGCACCAATGGTGTCGTTACACTCGGAGTCGGTGCTGGCACCTATGCCAGGTATAATGCCGGCGCAAGTATTAACTACCGAAATAATAAACTGAACTTATACGGCGGTTATGATTACCTCCATGCCCAATCTTATATGGATAATACCTCCAACCGATTAATGGAGAATATTACAAAAATCAATGAAGATGAGCATGAAGTACGCACCCGCAACAATCATACTTTCAAAGCTGGAATGGATTATGATATCAATTCTAAAAACACGTTCGGCATATTCCTGCGAGGGATGTACAATACTAGAGATCGTGATGATATGAATCATACCGACCAAAGAGGACCTGGTACTGAACCTTCTTACTCCACAGTAGCCACAGACGGGCATGCTACCTTCTATAATCCCGCAGTAAATATCTACTACAAAAGCATGCTTGATTCCACTGGTAAAATGCTGATTGTAAATGCAGATTATCTACGCTACGATAAAACTATTAACGACGATATTCTTACCCGGTATTTTAATAGTGAGATGATTGAGCAGTATCCTTCGTTGGCACTACGCAATAATTCTCCTACCAACAATACCATCAAATCGGTCACTGTTGATTATGTACACCCTTCCAAGCTGGCCAGATTTGAAGCAGGACTAAAAGTAAACTTCAATACGATCGACAACGATATTATTTGGCAACAACAGGCTGTGGGCAAATGGCTGACAGATAGCGCAAAAACCAACCATTTCATCTATAAAGAAAATATCAATGCGCTATACCTCAATGCCTCCCGAACATTTGGAAAATTTGAAACGCAAGCAGGGATCAGAGCAGAACAAACCAATACAGAAGGTATTTCTGTGACAACAGGGCAAACAGACAAAAATAGTTATCTCAACTTTTTCCCTAGTCTTAGCGTACAGTTTAATCAATCAGAAAAGCAGCAGTTTGGCTTCTCTTACCAGGAAAAAATAGACAGGCCTAAGTTTGATATCCTGAATCCATTTATCATCTACAGAAGCCAATATAGCTACTTCCAGGGAAATCCTTATCTGTCTCCATCTATATCGCACAACTTCGAACTATCGTATGCTTACAATAACCAATGGATGGCAGCATTTACTTATCAGCATCATCAGAAAGTGGTAGCAGATATCTTTAAAAAGGCAGCTTCAGGTGATGCAGTGATCTCCACTTTTGAAAATGTAAGCAGTGGTGACTATGTAGATGGTAACGTGACTTACTCTTTACCACTGTTGCACAATAAATGGACATCTATAAATACACTAGGAGGTTTTTATGCGAAATATAATTCTACTTCTGATCTGCAACTAAATAGTGCCCAGGTAACAGGATACTTCAGCAGTAACAATATCATACAACTGCCGCAGAGCTTTAAGCTGGAAGTTAATGGCAGGTACTACTCTGCACAAGCTTTTGGAATGTACCATTTCGATCCTTCTTATGCCGTGGATATGGGTTTGTCTAAAACAATGCTGAAAAAGACAGCCACCGTATCACTCAGCGTATCAGACATCTTCAATACGTTCCAAAGTAAATATAGCATACTCTCTTCCGGATTGAATATGGCAAATGTGGCCAAAGCAGAAAGCAGGTTTGTAAAACTGCAACTGACTTATAAGCTCGGTAATAAGAATGTGAAAGCCAGCACTATCAGAAGTAGCAGTATAGAAACCGAAAAACAAAGAATTGAAAGCAATTAAAACAGGTGTCTCTCCTGTTATCTACATAAAAAACAAAAACCAATCATTTAAACTAAACAAAAATTATTATGAAAAAGATACAAGTAAATCAATCGAAACTTAATCTGGATAAGGAAAGCATAGCAGCGCTAACCGGAGAAGAAATCGATAGCATCAATGGAGGTTATGAAAAATTTCCAACACGTGGAGCAAGTACTAAAAATGACTTCACCTGCGGATTATGTACTACCATCATTGATCCTGAATAAGCATCATCATCTATCAATAACAAAAATCATTTCATAAAAACTAAAAAAAAAACCTGTGATACCAGGGAAATTATTAACTGCAAAATAAAAATATAAAATATGAAAAAGCAGGAGAGATATCAGAAAACAAAATTATTCCTTAACAAAGACCGGGTAGCTATTTTGTCGAGCTATGAAATGGAGAAAATAGTGACCGGTATGGAAGATACCATTGCCAGAGTGTTTGCAGCTCATGCGCCACAAAGTACGCAAGATGATTTTAACTGTGATTACTACAGTCTGGATAATGAACATAAAACACAACCACAATAATATATACGTCCTTACCATATTATCAACCATCATTTAGCTTTTTAATTATTAACGTATTAACAATCAAAAACCAAGAAAATGAAAAAGAAAATTGCCTTACAAAACAGCAAGCTTCCTTTTGATAAAGAAAGGATTGCAAACCTAACACCAGATGAGTTAGACCAGGTAGAAGGTGGTGTTCAGTCGCCAATCGTTAGTGGCGATCAGACTACTCATCACAATTTCACTTGCGGCGCTTCTAATACTATGTCTGCTTATTTAGATGCATAGTAGCACAGGTAAAAATCAAACCAACCCAACCATTAAAAAAATCGCCAATCATTAATTTCATTTTTATCAACAATTCTCTATCAACCAACCAAAAATCAAAACATGAAAAAGCACTTTGTATTAATGAACGACAAACTTTCTTTCGACAAAGAAAGCGTAGCTAACCTCAATGGTGAAGAACTGGACCAAGTAGAAGGTGGCGGTGTTGAAACTATCGGTAAAGGAGATTTGAGCACACACCACATCTTCACTTGCAGCGCTTGTACTACACTTACAGGTAATTGAGAAGGGTAATTAGAACAAAAAATCCATCAATAATTATTTATCAACCAACCAAAAATCAAAACATGAAAAAGCACTTTGTATTAATGAACGACAAACTTTCTTTCGACAAAGAAAGCGTAGCTAACCTCAATGGTGAAGAACTGGACCAAGTAGAAGGTGGCGGTGTTGAAACTATCGGTAAAGGAGATTTGAGCACACACCACATCTTCACTTGCAGCGCTTGTACTACACTTACAGGTAATTGAGAAGGATAATTAGAACAAAAAATCCATCAATAATTATTTATCAACCAACCAAAAATCACAAACATGAAAAAGCATTTCGTATTAATGAACGACAAACTTTCTTTCGACAAAGAAAAAGTGGCCAACTTAACCGGTGAAGAACTGGATCAGGTAGAAGGCGGTGTTCAGGCGCCAGTACAAGGTGGCGATCTGAGTACTCACCACAACTTCACTTGCAGCGCTTGTACCACCCTGTCTGGCTACGCAGAAGCATAATTAAAACAAATATTCCATCAATAATTATTTATCAACCAACCAAAAATCACAAACATGAAAAAGCAATTCGCATTAATGAACGACAAACTTTCTTTCGACAAAGAAAAAGTGGCCAATTTAACCGGTGAAGAACTGGATCAGGTAGAAGGCGGTGTTCAGGCGCCAGTACAAGGTGGCGATCTGAGTACTCACCACAACTTCACTTGCAGCGCTTGTACCACCCTGTCTGGCTACGCAGAA
>NZ_JBHKFJ010000003.1:16639-37234 GCF_042263525.1 Chitinophaga sp. Hz27 | reverse complement strand
CATGAAAAAGCAATTCGCATTAATGAACGACAAACTTTCTTTCGACAAAGAAAAAGTGGCCAATTTAACCGGTGAAGAACTGGATCAGGTAGAAGGCGGTGTTCAGGCGCCAGTACAAGGTGGGGACCTGAGTACTCACCACAACTTCACTTGCAGCGCTTGCACTACCCTGTCTGGCTACGCAGAAGCATAATTAAAACGAATATTCCATCAATAATTATTTATCAACCAACCAAAAATCACAATCATGAAAAAGCAATTCGCATTAATGAACGACAAACTTTCTTTCGATAAAGAAAAAGTGGCCAACTTAACCGGTGAAGAACTGGATCAGGTAGAAGGCGGTGTTCAGGCACCAGTACAAGGTGGCGACCTGAGTACTCACCACAACTTCACTTGCAGCGCTTGCACTACCCTTTCCGGCTACGCAGAAGCATAAGCATGATGCATTTATATAACTGGGTCCTTCAGTATGGAAGGGCCCAGTATTAAACCCAGAAATTTTACAATCATTATAACATACACAGCTATATGAAAACGAAAGCACTCATCGCAGATAAACTGGAGCAGGTAGAAAAAGAACTCTTTCAGCGATATCAGGAAAAACCTTCTATGTCGCTGCTGACAGGAAATGCTGGACTGGCTTTGTTCTACTATAATATGCACAAAAATTTTCAGCAAGATATTTATCGTGAGCGCACGGAGATATTATTGGAACATGTTATGGCGCAACTAAATGATGGCATCCGCTCTTTTACTTATTGTGATGGCTTAACCGGTTTAGCTTTTCTGTTGAATTACTTATATGAAAAGGAATTTCTGGACGATACTATTGTTGACTTTTTAAAACAATGCGATGACATCTTATTCGACGTTTTTGAACGGATGCAGCAAAAAAGAAACACAGACCTCCTGCATGGGTCTCTGGGGTTGGCTGCTTACTTTCTTGACAGGTACCACGCGGGTTTCCTCTCCATGGACAGATTTACCCTAGCGGGAGAGGCGATGCGCCATAACCTGGACCTTATCACCGGATTAGCCACAGTACCTGCCAGTGAGGCTTCTAAAGATGTGTTTATCAATTGCGGTATGGCACATGGCACTATTTCCCTGATATCTTTTCTGAGCAGGTATCATGAGCTGGCAGCTAATAAACAGGAAATAGCAACTTCTATCAAGGCTGGCGTTGATAACCTTATGCAGTATAAGTCTACAGACCCTGCATCAGTAGCTGTATTTCCTTCTATAGTAAAGTTGAGCGGTGGCTCCATTCAAAGTACCTATGAAGTGCCGTTAGGTTGGTGTTATGGAGATACCATTATTTCTATCGGATTATATCACGCTGCGAAAGCACTGAATGATGAAGTATTAATGCAAGAAGCTGAGGAATTGGCGCTCACAGCAACCAGGCGCAATACGCCCAAAAAGGCAATCATCCATGATGCTTGCTTATGCCACGGTGGTGCGGGTTTAGCACATATGTACCGTAAATGGTATGGTTTCACAGGTAACAAGATTTTTGAAGAGAATTATCAGTTGTGGATGGAGCAAACACTGGAATTATGTTATCACGACGGCGGATATGGAGGGTTCAAAAAATATAATGGAGGCCCTTTCATTGAAGTGCATGGTTTGCTGGATGGTGCAGCAGGGATGGGACTTGTGCTCACAGATTACCTGGGTGAGAATAATGATAGTAGTGATTGGGACAGAGTATTGATGATGTCCTGATACAAGATATAAGCCGCGTTAGTCAAGAGGTTAAGACGTTTCCCTTTCACGGAAAAATCATGGGTTCGAATCCCTTACGTGGTACAAGTTTTTTAATTGATGTTTTATGCAAGCCGCGTTGGTCAAGAGGTTAAGACGTTTCCCTTTCACGGAAAAATCATGGGTTCGAATCCCTTACGTGGTACAAGTTTTTTAATTAAGGTTTTATACAAGCCGCGTTGGTCAAGAGGTTAAGACGTTTCCCTTTCACGGAAAAATCATGGGTTCGAATCCCTTACGTGGTACAAGTTTTTTAATTAAGGTTTTATACAAGCCGCGTTGGTCAAGAGGTTAAGACGTTTCCCTTTCTAGGAAAAATCACAGGTTCGAATCCTGTACGTGGTACCAATCTAAAATTTCCCTTTAATAATATTCCTGAAATTATAAATCTATTCACCATGGATATTCCATATTTATTCGATCAACGGTTAGTCCTCAGAACCCCCCGGTTTCCACTTACGGAACAGGTAAACAGGATTGATTTCACCACCCTGCTGCAGGATAACGCCTTCCTGGAAGCATTATATCTGGCATCGCCTGTGTTGCACGACGAATGTATCAAGTGGAGAGAGGGATTGATCACCAATAAAAAAGATATCGATAAACTGGTAAGATCTGTGAGTAAATATTACCTGCGGATGAGTAGTCGCTGTACGCCTTTCGGACTTTTTTCAGGATGTGCAGTAGTAGAATGGAGCAAGGAAGGAACAAGTATCGTAGTCAGTGATAAGAATATTGATCGCCATACCAGGCTGGATATGCACTACCTCTGTGCATTGGCGCAAAGGTTAGCAAAGCTGCCTGGAATAAAGGAAAATCTGCGCTACTTCCCTAATAACAGTATCTATTCTATAGGTGATGAATTACGTTATGTAGAATATACATATAAAAATGGTAAACGACGCCACCAGATCAGTGCCGTAACTGGCGCCGAAACGGTTACCAGGGTGTTGCGTTCTGCCACCAATGGCGCTACCATGAAGGAAATGGTAGGCTGGCTTACTGATGGAGAAATTACTACGGAAGAAGCTACCGTCTTCATCGAACAACTGATGGAAGCACAGTTGTTAGTAAATGAACTGGAACCTGCTATCACCGGAAAAGAATTCTTATTTCAGATCATTGCAGTTCTTGATAATATAGATCAGCAACAGGAAAGTATTCAAAAGATACTGCCGGTATTACGCCAGATAGGAACGCTGTTGAAAGAGCTGGATAAGACAGCAGGTAACAATGTAACGCTCTATCGCGACATCATGCAGATATTAGATCTGCTGGGTGTTAAATACGAAGAAAATAAATTATTTCAGACAGATACCGTAAAACTGGTTTCGGGTAAAGGGGTTGATGAATCCATTCAAGAAAAGCTGACCGCTGGCCTTGAAGCACTCAATAAACTTACCATCGCCAAACCCAATGAGCACCTCCAATCTTTTACCCGCAGGTTCTATGAACGTTATGAAGACAAAGAAATGCCACTGTTGGAAGTCTTAGATATCGAGACGGGTATTGGTTACCTGGATAACGGCGGAGGAAGTATTATGCCGCTGATCAGAGGCATGCATTCCGTGGAAAAGACCAGAGATAAAAATATCCCCTGGGGTAAGCTGGAAACTATGCTGCACAATAAATTGATGGATGCCTATGCCAGGAAAAGTAATATAGTAGAATTTCAAGATGAGGATCTGGCGAAGCTAAACGCGAATTGGAACGATCTGCCACCATCTATTTCTGTGATGTTTAGATTGATAGATAACCAGGATAACGTTTTTATTGAAAGTGTGTATGGTTCCAGCGCAGCCAACCTATTGGGTCGCTTTGCGCATGCTGATGAAAGGATTAATGAAATGGTATGCGATATCACTAACCAGGAACAGGCACAGGACCCCGATATCGTGTATGCAGAAATTATTCACCTCCCCGAAAGTAGGGCGGGAAACGTGCTGCTGCACCCGGTTTTCAGAAATTATGAAATTCCTTATCTCGCAAAATCTTCACTGGATAAAGCAAATCAGATCGACGTACAGGACCTGTATGTTTCTGTGAGAAATAACAAGGTGATATTGCGTTCGGGAAGACTGAATAAAAGAGTGATCCCACGACTCACCACCGCACACAATTTTTCGATTGATGCCTTGCCTGTGTATCAGTTTCTGGGAGATCTGCAACTGCAAGATAGAAGATCTCAGCTGGTATTTAACTGGGGGAACCTGCAAACACAGCATCGCTGTCTGCCCCGTGCTATATATAAAAATACTATCCTGCACCTGGCACGCTGGAGCTTTACCTGGTCAGAAGTAAAGCACCTCGCAGAGCTGGAAAACGAAAGTTTGTCAGCAGCTGTCAAAAAATTCAGAGATGAATGGAACCTACCACAGTGCATGGTGTTAGCGGATGGTGATAATGAACTCTTAGTAGATTTTGAAAGTCCATCGATGCTGGCAGTGTTGCTGGATACTGTTAAAAACCGGCCCGTGTTTATGCTCCGTGAATTTTTGAATGATCAGCAATTAGTAACTAATGGTAACGGTGACGCCTATGTGAATCAGATAGTAGCTGTATTGAAAAAAACAGCCCCTTCTCACGCCAACGCCACTACGCTAAAACAAAAACAATCGTCAGAACAGATACCCGAGAAATTTACACTCGGCTCCGAATGGTTGTATTATAAATTGTACTGTGGACTTAAATCTGCCGATAAAATATTGGAAGAAGCTATAAAGCCATTGACCGAAGAACTGCAAGCACGGGGCATTACAGATAAATGGTTCTTTATCCGCTATACGGACCCAGGATTTCATATCAGGTTGCGTTTTCATCTACCTGATGTACAAAAAACAGGAGATGTGATCAATCTTGTGCGTACTTACCTGGAGCCTTACCAGGAAGATGGATACATCTGGAAAATGCAAACCGATACTTATGCCCGGGAAACAGATCGTTACGGTGCTAATACTATCTCGCTGGCGGAGACTTTCTTCTACCACGACAGCAAGGCTTTATTAGAAATGCTATATAACACCTACGGTGATGAAAGAGAAGAACTCAGGTGGATGTGGGGCATGCGTTCTATAGAAGAACTATTGGTAGTGTTTAAGCTGTCATTAGCTGAAAAGTTGGCACTGCTAGACCATTTGAAAGATGTGTTTGCCACAGAATTTAATGTGGATAAAACAATAAAGCTACAGCTGAATGACAGGTACCGCAACAATAAAAAGAGGATAGACCTGATTATGAATAAGGAATTAAGCCCTGAGAATGATATCTATCCACTGATTGAAATATTGAATAATAAATCACAGGCTATACAGCCGCTGGCAGAGGAAATCCTGATGCTAAAGGAAAGTGGCAGATTGAAAGTTTCGTTACCAGATTTATTATCCAGCTACATCCATATGATATTGAATCGTATTATTCCCTCAAACCCACGTAAGCATGAAATGGTGATCTATGATTTCCTTTCACGCTACTATCAATCCGCAATTGCCCGACAGAAAGCAACTGCTATCTGATCACCAGTATAAACGCCGAAGATATGTTTAAAAATTTTCCTTCCTATAAACAATACGACGAGATGGATTGTGGGCCTACCTGCCTTCGCATCATCACTAAATACTACGGTAAGTCGTATTCCATAGAATATTTCCGTAAGCTGTGTCGCACTACCAGATCAGGTTCCAGCCTGCTGGCCATCAGCGAGGCCGCCGAGAAAACGGGTTTTCGTACAGTGGGCGCTAAATTGAATTATGAAGATATGGCGGAAGAATCTCCTTTCCCATGTATCGCGCTCTGGAATCAACGTCACTTCATCGTAGTATACCGCATTAAAAATAACAAGGTATATGTATCGGATCCTGCACATGGGCTTATTACGTATACCCGTGAAGAGTTCCTTAAGAACTGGACCGCCGGTGCTAATAATGAAGGGATTATTCTTACGATGGAAACTGCGCCAGAATTTGAAACAATCGATGAAGAGGAGAAAGCCACCAGTGAAGGCATCTGGTTTATCTATAAATACTTGTTGAAATACAAGAAGCTGATGACACAGCTGTTCATAGGCCTCTTTGCCGGTAGCTTGTTACAACTGGTGTTTCCTTTTTTGACGCAAAGTATTGTGGATATTGGTATTCAGCATAATAACCTGAATTTTATTTACCTGATACTAATGGCGCAACTGTTGTTGTTTCTTGGTAAAACAAGCGTGGAAGTCTTGCGAGGATTCATTCTCATGCACCTCAGTAGTCGTATCAACATCAACCTGCTATCTGATTTTTTCAGAAAACTCATGAAACTACCACTAGGGTATTTTGATGTGAAGATGACTGGAGATATACTACAACGTATTACAGATCATCAACGGGTAGAATTATTTCTTACTTCAGGTACATTAAATACGGTATTCTCTTTTATCAACCTAATCGTATTTAATATAGTACTCATCATATACAGTCCGCTCATCTTTATGGTGTTTGCGACCATGAGCGCCATATATTTCTGCTGGATTACTTTCTTCATGAAGAAGCGTGCCAACCTGGATTACAAAAGGTTTACACAGTTATCGCTGAACAATGAGAAGAACCTGGAACTGATCTATGGTATGCAGGAAATAAAACTGAATAATGCAGAACGAAAGAAAAGATGGCAATGGGAGCATCTGCAGGTGAAGTTGTTTAAAACAAGTCTGAAAGGATTGAAGCTAAGTCAGGCCCAAACAGGAGGCGCATCACTTATCAATGAGCTGAAGAATATCATTATATCCTTCCTGGCGGCCAAGTTGGTGATAGATGGTAAAATTTCGCTGGGTGTGATGTTATCTATTTCGTATATCATCGGACAGCTAAATGCACCTATCCTGCAACTGGTGGAATTTATCAAATCCTGGCAGGATGCCCGGTTGAGCATAGGACGTATCAACGAAATACATAACAAACCTGATGAAGAAGTTGAGATAGATGAAAAAATACAGGATATACCCGCAGGTGATATTTCTATCAGCAGCCTTTCTTTTAAATATGAAAGCAGTGCGCGGAATAACATGGTGTTAAAGAACCTCGACTTATTGATACCGCATCAAAAAGTTACTGCTATAGTGGGTGCCAGTGGCAGCGGTAAAACCACCTTGCTAAAATTGCTGCTTAAATTCTATGATCCATTGGAAGGTGGTATATACATAGGTGGGCAGCCATTGAAACAAATGAGTCATAGCAAATGGAGGGGGAAGTGTGGTGTGGTAATGCAGGAAGGGTATATTTTCAACGATAGCATTGCTGGCAATATCGGAGTAGGTGAGCAGGAGGTAGATGAAAAGCGTATGCTGGAAGCCACCAGGATAGCCAATATACAAGAGTATATCGAATCGCTTCCATTGAAGTATAATACCAAAATAGGGCAGAACGGGCTAGGACTAAGCACAGGACAGAAGCAACGCATACTCATCGCCAGGGCGGTGTATAAAAACCCGGAAGTGCTTTTCTTTGATGAGGCTACCAGCGCACTGGATGCAAGAAACGAACGGGTCATCATTGAAAATCTGAATCACTTTTTTGAAGGCCGTACTGTAGTGGTAATTGCTCACCGGTTGAGTACCGTGAAAAATGCAGATAAGATCATTGTGTTGGAAAAAGGACAGATAACTGAAGTAGGTACACACCAGGAACTCATTCATGAAAGAGGATATTATTTTAACCTGGTAAAGAACCAGTTGGAATTGGGAGAATAAAAACGCCTTTACGTAATTAAGCCAATCATATTAAAACTTATTATATGCCAGTCAGGTACGATGATTTTGAAAGCTCACTGATGAGCGATGAAGTAAACGAGGTATTAGGCACTATGCCGGCATTCATCCTTCGTTGGGGTAACATGCTGTTGTTAATGATAATACTGCTGTTGCTGCTGCTTTCCGGATTCGTTAGTTATCCGGATATCATGTCAGGAAAGGCAATAGTAGCGCCAGTGATAGCGCCGGCGGCCATCACGGTAGACAAAGGAACAGTGAAAGCCTTATATGTTTCAAACGGGCAGCTGGTCAGAAAAGGCCAGCCGCTCTTCCAGAAAACCGTTGTAGGTAATAATACTACTGCCGATACGGTGTTATCGCCCGCATACGGAAAGGTGGTATTTGAGCGTGTTATCGACAGCATGGCGGTATATAATCATACCACGCTGCTAATGAGCATACAGCCAGAAAAAGTGGCTTATGTAAGCACCGTGACACTGCCATCTGCCGGCACAGGTAAGATACAGATAGGGCAGCAGGTAGCTATTCACCTTAATAACTACCCTAGCCGGGAATTCGGGAATCTGGTAGGTACAGTTTTATCAAAGCCGCTACCAGCTGGAGATGGCATAGTGTCAGTGGATGTATTGTTGTCTGGCGGGAATGTCACCACTTTCCATAAAGTACTGGATATCTATAAAGAAATGGATGGACAAGCAGAAGTAGTAACAACAAATAAGCGATTGATACAACGTATTCTGAGTTTTCTTAATTAACAGCAAGATTATCAATATGGATGCCTAAACATCCGCAGTTTCAGATTTAAGAGAAAGAAAAAGGGTTTTAATAGGGAAAAGCAAGATTTCCGGCATTTCATACATCGAAATGCCGGTTTGGTGTATCCTTTTATACCACCTTTTTTTTCCGGCCTACTTTTATTTCAACAAACGGAGCTACTCCGAAAACGAAACTCAAAAAGTATTTCTCACAAAAAAAATCTGAAAAAAATGAAAAACTATTTTCAATCTTCCAAAAAACCTTCTCTGAAGCTGAACAAAATTACTGTTATTGCATTAGACAAAACCGAAATGGGTAAAGTATGGGGTGGCGCTACTCTTCCTAGAGCAGCTGGCCAGTCTACCCGCCCGGAATGTGACGTGACTAATTCCCTTCCTACTTCCGGAGCTGCCGGGTAATTGTTATATTGTGGTAGGTAGTTGTTGATTCCAGTTTATGCTTAACTATTAATGAACAGTAATAGAAATCCCAATGAAAAAATGTAGTCTTATCCTATTTATGATCCTCTGCGCCTGCACGCTCAAAGGCCAGAACTGTAACTGTGCTAACGATTTTCGCTTTATGACGGAAAAAGTAAAAGAAAATTATGTCGGCTATTTTGACAAAGTAACTGCTGCCAATTTAAAACGGTTCAATCATTATACCGACAGTCTGCAAGATGTAGCGGCCCATTCAGATACGCATGAATGCCTGTTTGTACTAAGGGCCTGGCTACGCTTCTTCGAAGACCTGCATATGAACGTAATGATCAAAGAGGATACTTCTAATTACGACATCATTAGAAAAGCATTCAGGAACGCTGAGATAACAGATCAGACAAACGCAACATTTGCCGCATACCTACATCGTAACCGTCAGCATCTCGACTCACTGGAAGGCATATGGGAAGATGAAACCAAGACCTACCAGCTAGGAATTATGAAGCAAGAACATGCCGGTGTCACTGATTTTTCTGGCTTCATGATGAAGGCAGACAGCATCTTCTGGTTTCCCAGGCAGATAAAAATGCAGGTGCAGAAAACCAATAGTCATTATAAGGTGCTGTCTTTTTATACGAGAGACCATTCCGTCGCCCATCCTACTATAGCCGTTAGCGTTAATACCCTAAACCTCGGACTGTATGGCATTTGGCATAAAGTGTTTCCTAAGGATAGCGCCTATCATCCAATCACACAGGCAAAATACCGGGAACCCTGGTTTAAAGTACTGGACCCTCAACATTGCCTGTTGGTAATGCCTAGCTTCGGCCTGGCGTATAAACCGCTCATTGATAGTCTCATCGCAGCAAATAAAGAAGTACTGAGCAAAACCGAGGAACTGATTATAGACGTAAGGAATAATGGTGGTGGTTCTGTGTTGTGTGTCGAAAATCTGCTACCATACATTTATACAGGCCCTATTATTACAACGGGAGCTTCGGTTAGGGCTACGTCAGATAATATCCGTGATTATTATGCCATCACCGACTATCCGAATGTCAGCGATAGTATGAAGGCTGTTTTCAGAAAAGAAGCAGCAGAGTTGCAGGCCCATGTAGGCACATTCTATCACCTGTGGCCTGGCGATACGCTGATACTACCCACAAAGAAACAGTATCCAGCCAGGGTGGCTGTTATTGTCAATGAAAACTCTGCGAGCAGTACTGAATTGTTTGTATTGAAAGCCAGACAAAGCAGCAAGGTGAAGATTTATGGTGCTCATACGATGGGAGCGGTAGACTATGCAGACGTAGTGACATCAAAAATGCCTTGCAGTATTTTCGTGTTGAGGTACCCGACTTCCTGTACGGATCGGCCGGCAGCGGAGCGCATTGATAATAAGGGCATACAGCCCGATGTGAAAATCGATGACAGCATAACAGATTGGGTAGAATATGTGAGAACAGCAGACAGCGGAAAATGATCAATTTCCCGGTATTGATTATCAATATATAATTTAATATATTGATAGACCATTTGATCTTAAAAGCTTTCTTCCGATATCCAATAGTTATAACATGTCGTTTGTTAATAATTTGAAGAAATACAATTCTGTTCTGATTCATGCGCTGGCATGGACGGTGTACCTTTCTCTCGGAACATTCAAGAATTTTTTTACAAGAGATGGGTATCATGTAAATGTGATAGATATAATTGTTACAGCTTTACCTTCTGTCATCATATTTTATGGTCATTACTTTATCCTCGACAAGTTGCTGGATAAGAATAAGAAAAAGAACAAGTGGTTTTTGCCGCTGGCGGAAATAGGTTTGTTTGCGGTTTGTGTGGGCATCTACTACCTGGATGGGTATGTATTGGCTTCCATTATTAATGCAGATGATAAAGTGCCAGCTTTTCGCTTTACGGGCTTGGTGGTAGGCACTTTCTGGGTATATCTTGTTTATGCCATCTATTCTTCTGGCTATTACTTTGCCATCCAGGCTGTTAGGAGAGAGAAGCAGCTCAGGAATGTTGAATTGCAGCATCTTAAAATAGAACAGGATCGATTACAGTCTGAATATGCATTTTTAAGAGCCCAAATCAACCCTCATTTTTTACATAATACGCTTAATTTTTTTTATGCTAAATCTCTGAGTTGTTCCGCTGAACTTTCGGAAGGAATTCTTACCTTGTCTGATATAATGCGGTACTCGTTAGAAAATAACGAGAGTGAAAATGGCACTGTTTCACTGGCAAAAGAAGTTGAGCATCTTAAAAATGTTATTAAGATCAACCAATTACGTTTCAGTAATAAATTGCATCTCGATTTTGTGACAAAAGGAGATATTGGTTCCATGAGAATTATTCCATTGGTGCTGATTACACTTGTAGAAAATGCCTTTAAACATGGTGATCTTACGGACCCTCAAAGCCCTGTGAAGTTATACCTGGAAATAAGTGAAGACAGGACCCAACTGAAGTTTACCACGTATAATAAACGGAAAACAGGCCCCAAAGAACTATCTCATGGCATTGGTATCGAAAACATACGGAAACGACTAAACTGGACATACCCACAACAATATACTTTTGAAACAGGAAATGCCACAGACAACGGTGATTTTTATTTTGCTGCTTTAACGATATATTTCCAGGCTGCCAATGGTAGTGAAAACCTAACAACGGCCCAGGCGTCTGATGAACCCGTAAATCTCAAATATACTTTGCTATGATCAATTGTTTAATCGTAGATGATGAGCAACATGCCATTGATATCCTGGTACATTATGTAAAACAAACGGCCTTCCTGAATCTTTTACATGCTACTACCACCCCGTTGGAAGCCCTGCAAATCATTAACACACAAAAAGTTGACCTGGTTTTCCTGGATATACAAATGCCCGAAATATCAGGCATCGATTTTATCAAAACAATACGAACCAATACCAAAGTTATCCTGACTACCGCCTATAGCGAGTTTGCAGCAGAAAGCTTCGACCTGGAAGTGATAGATTATCTGCTGAAGCCCGTACCATTCCCTCGATTTCTGAAGGCCTCTCAGCGTGCGCTCAACCTCATCTCATCAGGTATCAGCCAAATGAATGATGAACTGGTGGATGATGACTATATATTTGTGAAGACAGAGCTGAAAGGTAAAATGCTGAAAGTGAACCTCAAAGACATCGATTATATTGAAGGCATGAAAAATTATGTAGCCATCCACCATAATGGCCAAAAAACGATGGCCCTGCTGAATATGAAAGATCTCGAAGAACGCTTGCCTCGTAAACATTATATGCGTGTCCATAAATCATTCATCATTTCCATCGCTAAAATCACCGCAGTAGAAGGAAATCAGATACTACTGAAAAATGTAAAAGCAGATATTTTGTTGGGAGAGACCTATAAACCAGGTTTTCTCGAGATGATGAAAGAGAAGATTATGTAAACCCAGCATCTCGTCCCTACAATCGGCCAGTTGGTGTATCAAATTAGTCTCCGCCTGCATTTCAGGTAATTTTGTAATAGCAAAATTATCCAACCATGAAACGCAAAGCTCAGGAACAGCTGGAAGAGATACACAAGAGGATCATTGCTGTTGAGAGCATAAACGACTCATTTCTGAAAGGAAAACTGAGTCTGATATTTTATTTGTACCATCAATTCCAGCTTACCCATACTACTAACACTAAAACCCATGCTCTTCAGTTACTTAAAGAAGTAGTGGAGGGACTCGAAGGCGCTCATCCTCGCTTATATGGCGCCTCTTTCGCCCATGGTGGCGCCGGAATGGCCTATACGCTTAATTATCTGCAAGAAAGAAAATTTATCAGCTTCCAGGTGAAAAGAGAACTGGCCATTCTCGATAAATACCTGCTGGATATGGCAGTTACCCAAATTGAAGAAGGAGGTATCGACTTTCTGCAAGGCGGCCTTGGTATACTCCATTATTTCTCCCAAAGAACACCAGAAGATACCGTTACCAATTATCAGGATATACTGGTGGAAAAGCTTTACCAGCAAGCGGAAAAGCAACACGAAGGCTGGTGGTGGACTAACAGCTATAGCTATATTAAAACCAATGAACGTCAATACATAGACTTTGGGCTTTCCCATGGGCAAAGCGGTATTTTACTTGTTTTACTGAATTTGCTGGGCAGATCTTCCAAAAATTGTATGATTGAAGAGATGGTTACCCAGGGTATCCGTTTTATTAAAAAACATAAGATAGATATAGATGCCATCAACGAAGATTATTCATTCTTTCCACTCATAATAAAACGAAATACCAATGAATTTTCTGCTCCTAACAGACTGGCATGGTGCTATGGAGATCTGAACCAGGTGCTGGTTTTTTCCAGAGCCGGGAAATTGCTTCATGATAAACCATTGACAGAACTGGCCTACCTCATAGGTTTACATACACTGATGCGCAAAGACATCAATTCTACGCTTATCAAGGATGCCGGATTTTGCCATGGAAGTGCCGGCGTAGCCCAATCATACAAAAATTTATTTGAGGCTACTGGCAATCTACATTTTCAGGAGGGCTACCACTACTGGATAGGACAAACGATTGAAATGCTGGACAGAGACCTGGGAGCTGGCCATTATGAAGGTAAGGAACATGACCTGCTGGAAGGCCTTGTTGGTGTGGCGTTTACCCTGATGTCATTTGTATCAGCGCAGCGATTAGATTGGAGCGCTGCCTTGCTGTTGTAATGAATAGCTATTTGTAGGATTGATAAAGAAATCTTATTTTAATGGAGTATTGTTAACCGGAAGGCCGGATTTGTTTCCCTATAATTAACAGGCTCCATGTTTGACCATTACAAAACAGATTTTTTTTTCCTGAGAACGCCCTTGTATCCGCTGGAAAAGTTGAAGGAATTCTACACCCAGCTTACAAATAGCAATACGGATAAAAAAGAATTTTTTAAAAGAATATTGACCTCTCCCGCTTTTAATGAAGCGCTTTTCCTGGCATCGCCAGACTTCTATCAGCAAGCGAATAGATACCTGGAAGGAACTATTACAGAGGCGCGACAAGCGTCGAAGATTGAATGGTCGCTGCTAAAGTATTACACGCGTAGTTGCTATCGATGTACGCCATTCGGCATTTTTGCTGCAGGCAGTGTAGGAACGATCAGTGATAAAACGGCGATTGTTATTGATACACGGCTGGAAAGGCATGTGCGCCTGGATATGTCTTATCTGTATGATATTATGATGAAGTTGCTGGAAGAAGAAGAGGTTCGTAAAAAGGCCGCCTTTCTTCCCAATAAAACCATTTATGAAGTAGGAGATAAGCTGCGTTATATAGAAGTAAAATATGAGTCTCATGGCGTTAAATCCCATACCATAGCCGAGATAACCCGCAATGCAGTGTTGTTGTCCGTGTTGAAAGAATGCCGGCATGGCAATACTTATCAAGCTTTAGTGGATCATGTTTGTGCATTGGGTGCCGATGCCGCAGAAGCAACAGACTTTATCAATACACTGATTGTTGATCAGTTGCTGGTAATGGAGCTGGAACCTAATGTGTCAGGAAATAGCTACCTGGAAGAAATGCTGACCACCCTTAAAGTTGCTAATATAGACAATCAGATTACCGCCTGTTTACAGGATGTACAAGGGTTAAGTGCTGCAATAAAAAATGAAGGTGGACTAGCAGGTTATAATGCTTTGCTGCAAAGGATTACAGAGGTCCATCCGGCGCTACAGGAAAGCCAGGTACTACAGGTTGATGCTTTCCGGCCATGCCAGGAAAGTTTACTGAGTACAAGCGTTACTAAGCAGATTAAAGAGATATTATCGGCCCTGTCCAGGTTGGGGACTTCGGGTTCTGCCGGCAAGAGGGTAGCCGCTTTTAAAAAGGCCTTCGAGCAAAAGTATGACCGGCAACCACTTCCACTACTTAAAGCTTTGGACCCAGAACTAGGTATTGATTATAAAAAGATACATCCCTTTAAGGATACACCGACTGTCCACCAGGAGCAGGTTTCCAGATACAAGTTTAGAAAACATACGGAGGCGCTGCTGCAGCGTCAATTTGAGATAACCATTCATCCGGAGGAATTAGTAGCATTTGAAAACCCACCACTGGAAGCATTACCTGATTCCTTATATGCAATTTTTAAATTGTCTGGCGCCGCAGAAGCGCCACAGATCAGTTTTAGTGTAGCCTCAGGGCCTTCTGCTGCGAATTTGCTTGGCCGCTTCTGTCATATGCACAAAGGGCTGGAAGCAGCCGTCAAAGAACTATTGGCCACAGAAGAACTTTTTCATCCTGATAAAATTTTCGCAGAAATTGTCCATCTCCCACAGCCAAGGATTGGGAATATAATGGCCCGCCCACATCTGCGGCTATACGAAATTCCATTCCTGGCCCGCTCAACCAGGCCCACAGCTTACCAATTGGAATTATCTGATCTATATATTAAAGTGGAAAATGACCGTGTAGTATTATTTTCTGAAAAGCTGGGAAAGGAAATAGTTCCCAGATTAGCCACTGCACATAATTTTAGCTCAGAACATACGCTGGCGATCTATAATTTTCTATGCGATCTTCAATTCCAGGGGCTACGTACCGTTTTGGGCTGGAGCTGGGAACAGCTGTCTGACGAGGCTTTCCTGCCAAGGGTAAAATACCAACAATCAATAATCTCTCCTGCTACATGGAATGTAAGCAAGGAGCAGGTTTTGGCCAGAGGCCCCAAACTAACTATTGAATTATTTCAGCAAGAGCTGGCAGCATTACAGCAGGAGCAACATCTACCTATGTACGTAGAATATGGTGATGGAGATAACAAACTGATATTGGATATTAGTAATGAACAGGTAGTTACTTTTTTGCATAAAGAGCTGGAACTGCTGGGTAAGATAAAACTGATGGAAAGTATTGGCCTGGAGGCCGGATCACCAGTAATGATAGAAGGTGTTCCATATAATAATGAGTTCATTCTGCCATTCATTAAAAATAAAGCGGCAGCTGAAAGAAACCCTGCTGATATGCGCAGGCATCAGCTTTTAACAGATAAGGTTGCACGTACCTATATCCCTGGATCTGAGTGGATTTATTTCAAATTATATACAGGTGTCCGAAACGTGGATAACCTGCTTTGCGATAAAATTTATCCCCTGGTTAAGAAATTGAAAAAGAAGGGTGTTGTGAGCAAATGCTTCTTTATCAGATATAATGACCCGGGATTTCATATAAGGATACGTTTTTTATTAAATAGAAAAGAAGATCTGCCAGCGGTGATGACCGCCGTTTACACTGCTGTGGATAAAGAAGTGAAGACAGGCAAGATTTCTCAGGTGGTACTTGATACCTATCAACGGGAAATAGAGCGTTACGGAGAAAAAACGATGCTGCTGTCGGAATCTGTTTTTGATATCGATAGCGACTGTGTTATGTCGTTATTGAAAAGTGGAGTCCTAACTGGTAATGAAGACAATAGAATGCTGGCAGGATTATCGGGGCTGGCATGCTACCTGGAAGGCTTGAAACTCAATATGGAACAACGCCAGCAGATGTGCGAAACTAATTTCAGGTATCTTAGTCGTGAATATGGAAGAGAAGATGATGCTACCATGAAAGTGGAACTCGATAAGAAGTATCGTTTTATACAAAAGGATATCAATGATGTCATGGATATGCATCAATCGGATAAAAAACCTGTGGCACAAATAGTTGCGGCCCATTATGCTTATAGTAATGTGCTACTTGATAAGGTGCAGGCAATAACTAACAGCAATGATACTGGTCCATATGTGAAGCAGCTTGCAGGTAGTTATTTTCATATGTACATTAACAGGTTGTTTGCTGAAAAGCAGCGCCAGACAGAATGTGAACTGTATTATTATGCGGGCAAATATTATGGATCATTGATAGCCAGAGCAAAGAAGATAACTGGTAAACAAGTACAATAGTCTTATTTGTTTATCACTATATTTTTAATTATTATTGTTTAGATCATTGCAAGGACAGTAATTCTTTAAATCTCTTTATAGATCACCCTCTTATGATGATACGGTGCGCTCCGCCCAATATCTGGGCTTTCCGGAAATCTGACTAAAAAAAATTGCACTAAAGGCTGCGTCGTTTGCCAGGAGGAACCCCTGGATGCCTAACATTTAATCGTTATACCCAATGAGTTTCCCTTTTTACAGGCAGCTGGATGCTATGGATTGTGGCCCCTCCTGTTTGCGTATGATAGCAAGATTTTATGGAAAGAAAATATCGCTGGAATACCTTAGAGAACAATCCTATATCACAAGAGAAGGAGTAAGTCTGCTTGGTATCAGCGAAGCCGCTGAGAAAATTGACCTGAGGACCTGTGCGGTGAAAATTACTTTTGAACAGCTCATGGAAGAAGTGACGCTTCCTTGCATTTTACATTGGAACCAGCAACATTTTGTCGTTTTGCCACCACAAAGGTATCGCCATAAAAAAGGTGAAAAAATTCTCATCGCTGATCCGGGAAATCGGATGGTAAAAGTAGATAAGGAAACTTTTCTGCATAGCTGGCAAAGCAAGGGAAAAGATGGTATTGCGCTTATGCTGGAACCTACAGAGGCATTTTACCAACAGAAAGATGATGTCGGTGTTAATAAAGGGTTCCGCTTTTTATTCAATTATCTACGGCCTTATCGCAAATACCTGTTGCAGCTGCTATTAAGTATTGTTATCGCAAGTATCCTTTCCCTGATAGCGCCATTTCTTACACAAAGCCTGGTAGATTATGGCATCAACCACCAGAACCTGGGATATGTGCACCTGGTGTTGATTTCCCAACTGGTATTGTTTGCCGGTAGTACAGCCATAGAATTGATCAGGAGTTGGATTCTGCTGCACATGAACAGCAGAATAAATATTAGCATTATTTCCGATTTCCTGATCAAATTGATGAAGCTGCCCATCCGGTTTATGGACACAAAAAAAATCGGTGACATTCATCAACGAATAGATGACCATAGTCGTATTCAGAGTTTTCTTACAGGTAGTACGTTATCCACACTGTTCTCCTTTGTTAACATGTTTGTGTTTTCCATTGTACTGGCTATTTATAGTTGGAAAATATTGTTGGTATTCGTTGTATTCAGCATTGCAGCTATTGGCTGGATTTTCTTTTTTATGAAGAAAAGACAGGAGTTGGATTACAAAAGATTTCAGCGAAAGAGCGATAATGAAAACGTATTGTTTGAGCTGATCACTGGTATGCAGGAGATCAAATTGAATAACTGTGAAACTTCCAGACGATGGGAATGGGAAAGAGTGCAGGCAAAGCTATATAAGATCAGTGTAAAAGGCTTGGCGCTGGGGCAGTATCAGCAGGTGGGTGCTATTTTTTTCAATCAACTTAAAAACATTCTCATCTCTTATCTCTCAGCAAGAGAAGTTATCAGTGGTAATATGACATTGGGTATGATGCTTTCTGTAAGTTATATCATCGGGCAAATGAATAGTCCGTTAGATCAGCTGCTTGGTTTTATACAGGCAGCGCAGGATGCAAGGATCAGTCTTGACAGGTTGGGAGAGATACATAACCGGGAAGAGGAAGAAACAGCAGCGCAAATCGTTTTATCTCCCCTTGAAAAAAAGTCAGGAGATATTTTGCTGAATAAAGTGTCTTTTAAATATGGAGGGCCGCAGTCGCCCTTTGTATTGCAGGATATCTCCCTTAAAATTCCGGAGGGCAAGGTTACCGCCATTGTGGGCACTAGTGGCAGTGGCAAAACGACGCTCCTGAAATTGTTATTACAGTTTTATGATCCATTGGATGGTAAAATTGAAGTTGGCAATAAGGAGTTGAAACAGTTATCGCCTAAATGGTGGCGTGCGCAGTGTGGCGCTGTAATGCAGGATGGATTTATCTTTTCAGATACTATCTCCAAAAATATTGCTATCAGTGATGAATATGTTAATAATCACAAGCTGCGTAATGCAGTGGATGTAGCCAATATCGGTGATTTCATAGAGGCGTTGCCGTTAGGTTATCAAACAAAAATTGGTAATTCCGGTAATGGCATCAGCGCAGGGCAAAGGCAACGCATACAGATAGCCCGTGCGGTATACAAAAATCCGCAATACCTTTTCTTTGATGAGGCTACCAGCGCCCTGGATGCCAATAATGAACGGGTAATCATGGAGAAACTGGATCGCTTTTTTGAAGGCAAAACGGTGGTCGTTATCGCACACCGACTTAGTACCGTGAAGCATGCAGATCAAATAGTGGTACTGGAAAAAGGAGTAATTGTTGAAACAGGTACCCATGAAGAATTAGCGGCGAGGAAAGGATATTATTTTGAATTAATTAAAAACCAGTTGGAACTGGGAAATTAATTATGCCGGAAGACAATCACATCATACATGCTGAAGATGCTGCAACCCTGCACAATTCCAATATGAATACTACTGCCAGTGAATGGCATAGTGATGAAGTAGAGGATATTATTGGTCAGATGCCATCCTGGATTATTCGCAGAGGCGTTGTGTTGGTCGGTATTTTACTGGCAGGCGTTTTTATTGGCGCTTACTTCCTGAAATATCCAGACGTTGTACCTGCCAGGGTTACTATTTCTTCGGCCAATCCACCTGTAAAACTCGTGGCCCGCAATAGTTTGCCAATACAACATCTTTATGTCCACAATAATGAACTTGTTGCATCCAACACGGTATTGTGCGTGCTGGCTAACCCTGCTAATTATAAAGATCTGGAAACGGTAGAAGGAATGGTACAGGAGATAGATACCACTATTGATCTTCATACTGAGTTGTTGAAAATTAAGGTCCCGACAGGATTACAGCTTGGCGACCTACAGTATAACTACACAGAGCTATACCAGGCAATAGAGGCTTACTATTATTTTTATAACCATGACGTATATACGTCAAAGATTAGAACATTGACACAGCAGGCCTCTTATTATGGGCAGCTAAACCGGGAACTGGGACAGAAGGAGCAACTATTGCAGGAGCAATTGAAATTACAACATAACCGCTTTAAGGCAGATTCTTCTCTGTTAACAGATAAGGTTATTTCCAGGATGGAGTTTGAGGAGTCGAGGAAGAAGATGCTGGATCAGCAAATGAATACACAGAGTAATAAGAGCAATATTATCCAGAATAATCTGCAACAGGAAGAATACCAGAAGAACATTACTGAGACAACCTTACAAAAACACAGCGAAGAGAATAATCTTTTATTGAAAATACGGGAGGCCGCCAAACGCTTTGCCGGCGCCTATAGCCTGTGGGAACAGAATTATGTTATTAAAAGTCCTATTTCCGGGAAGGTGAATTTTTTTAAATATTGGAAAGAAAACCAGTTTGTACAAACAGGGGAAGGTGTGGTAATGATCATTCCTCCAACGCAAGCATTTGTGGTAAGAGGAAATACAGGAATAAATGGTTCAGGTAAAATCAAGCCTGGGCAGCAGGTGCTGATAAAGTTGACGGCTTATCCATTCGAGGAATATGGAATGCTTCGCGGGAAAATGGTATCGAGGTCTATGGTGGCAATGGACAGCACCTTTGAAGTAGAAATTAATCTGGATAATGGTTTGGTGACCAATGCAGGAAAAACTATACCTGTTCAGCCACAATTGGAAGGGGTAGCAGAAATACTCACTGATGATAAAAGTATTTTACAAAGGTTGTTTGAATCGGTATATGGGAAATGGAGGAGGTGAGGTGTTTTGAGGGTATCGCTCCCAAACCCATGTGCTGGAGGGATTGAAGTGCGGTTATGACTAACAACCAAAAACGCAAAATCCATTTCGGTTAAGAAGTGGCATTTGCGGAGTTGAGGTACTTCGACCCGTCTCTACTCTGTAGAGACCGTGACTTGGTTATAAATTAAGTAATTACTAAAAACGCAA
>NZ_JBHKFJ010000003.1:0-16539 GCF_042263525.1 Chitinophaga sp. Hz27 | reverse complement strand
AGTGGCATTTGCGGAGTTGAGGTACTTCGACCCGTCTCTACTCTGTAGAGACCGTGACTTGGTTATAAATTAAGTAATTACTAAAAACGCAAAATCCATTTCGGTTAAGAAGTGGCATTTGCGGAGTTGAGGTACTTCGACCCGTCTCTACTCTGTAGAGACCGTGACTTGGTTATAAATTAAGTAATTACTAAAAACGCAAAATCCACTTCCGTTAAGAAGTGGCTTTTTGCGGACCGGACGGGACTCGAACCCGCGACCTCCGCCGTGACAGGGCGGCATTCTAACCAACTGAACTACCGATCCTCAATACAGACGGCCTTTTGAGCCGTTCTTTATTCCCCGTTTGGGGTCGCAAATATAGCGACAAATGTTTCAAACAACCAAAAATATTTTTATAATTTAAAAATATTCGCATTTTTACATTGTGTCAAATTGTAAAAATCCTGACCTATGAATACCGGTATAATCAGCCTGGGACTCGTTTTGGCAAACATTATTGTGTCGTGGATGGCGTTTAGAAATAAAAAGTTCAACGAACAATATATTTTAAAGGCAGATAAAATTTTTATCTCCAGACAATACTACCGCTTCCTTACAGCGGGCTTTATTCATCGTAGCTGGTCTACACTGCTACTGAATATGTTCACCATTTACTTTTTTACCTCCCAGACCGTTTATGCATTACCGATAGTACCTTTCGTGTTGACTTATTTTATTTCCCTGCTATTAGGAAATATTATCCAGCTGTTTGCCTACCGTAAACAGAACGGACTTCCCATCTGTGGCGCCCAATGGGCCACCGCTGGCATGATGCTCGCCACCATCGCCAGGGTAGGAGACCTGCCGCTTAGCATTTTCGGACTGTTTAACATGGCCGCCTGGCTTTATGCCTTGATATTCCTGCTTATATATATTCTGCCGCTGGTATGGCCTAAATATGGGCAATACAAAGGAGATATCGATGACCGTTATAACCTGGAACGCGCCGACAGAGCACAAATCATAGACGATATCCTGGAAAAAATTCAGAAAAAAGGCATTAACAGCCTCACCACCGCCGAAAGAAAAGCCCTGGAAGAACATTCTCAGAAGCTCTAGTTGACAGGAATATCATTAATTTGTACCTGAGAAAAATTAATCCGGATCTGATTTATGTCCCAACTACAAGCGAAATTCCGACAGATTATCATTCCTTCATTGCTGACTGTTATCAGCTTTATTGGACTATATACCCTGCTCCATTGGTTACTGTTCATCAAGTTGGAATTATTTCCATTAGATGAGGAATTACTGCTATTCTGGTTGCCATTCCTGCTATCTTGGGTACCCGTATTGGTATGGTACAGACATAAAATTAAGATGGTTGCCGCCAACGGTACCCGGGAATTCGTATTACAGCTTTTCCTGGCATTATCCATGGCCATTCCTACCATTGTAGTACAACATTACCTGGTATCTGCCGCCGGCACGCTAACTCCCCTCCAGAAAATAGCTGACATCAGCAATGCCCCTAAAACTAAATATTACAGTCTTAAAGATTTTTATATCGATAAAACAAATATCGGCGTTGTTAATGACGCTGATATCTCTGGCCGCAATAACGAGAATTTTAATATGCACATCTACGTGGTGCTGCCAATTCTTGATAAGGCTGCCGATACCGCCAGCCACCAATGCCAGGCCTGGTACACTATTCACTACTTTAAAACCTTAAGTAATAATCTCAGTGGTGATGAAAAGGAAGCTGCCTTCAAAACTTTTGCAAATGAAACAGAGCTGAAGTTTGATAAAGATTCCATGAAGACTTTTACTTACCTGGAACGTGTTCCTGTAAGTGAGGCTGGTACTGCCTTTCAAAAAGCAATAAAAGAAAGTAAATCAATTTCCGCCTCCAATGCACCTGTGCTGATGCCTAAATTCGGCACTTTTCAAGAACGTAACAGTTCTCCTATATGGATGCCACTCTCCTTCCTGCTCTTCTTTGGTATATGGGCTTGTATCGTTGTATACGCCCCATTACGTGAAGTGCCGGCAGATGAATTAGATACAGATATGCACACCATCAAAGAAAGACATGAACATCATGAATACCAGGGGCAGCAACAATATCAGGCGCCTGCCCGCCCGCGAAAACCTAATTACAGCGTGCTGAAAATAAGAAAGGGCTATGTGGTGACGCCTATGTTAATCTATATCAACGTAGCTGTTTATCTGATAATGGCATTCTCTGGTTTGGGCGTTCTGGCCTTCCGTTCCGATGATTTGTTGAAATGGGGTGCCGACTTCAGACCCTATACCATCAATGGCCAGTGGTGGAGATTAGTAACCAGTATGTTCCTCCATGGTGGCCTGATGCACGTGGCCATGAATATGTACGGACTCTTATTTGCCGGTAGTTTCCTGGAACGGCTGCTCGACAGTAAAAAACTCCTGATCGTATACATGATCACCGGAATTGTCGCCAGTCTGGCCAGCATCGCTTGGCACCCGGAAACTGTCAGCGTAGGTGCTTCCGGCGCTATCTTTGGCTTGTTTGGTGTCATACTCGCTTTCCTGATCAGTGACAGGAAAAATGAATTCTCTAAAGGTCTGCTCATGAATATGCTGTTCTGGATTGGGTTCAATCTGATGCTCGGACTCAACGAAGGAATTGATAATGCCGCACATATAGGCGGGCTTGTCAGCGGATTGATTATCGGCTACTTCCTGGCCCCCGGCATGAAACGAAAGCTCGAAGACCTACGCCAGGGACGTATGACAGGGACATCTGACGAAAACTAATTTTATCATAACAACAATTATATCCAAGAAAAACCTATTGTCTACTTAAAAACTCTATGCCTGTATGAAAATAAAAATGCTTTTGTTTGCCTCTCTGCTGGCAACTTCCGCAGCCTATGCTCAATCCAGTTGTGATTGTGCCGCGGAATTCAAATATATTAAGCAGAAGGTGGAAACAAACTATGCCGGGTTCAATGATAAAATAAAACAGAAAGGTCGCCTCAGATATGACAGCATAAGCAATAGCGTCCTGAAACTGGCGCCTAAAGCTACGCAGCCTGCCTATTGCCTGTTCCTGGTACAGAAGTACCTGGACTATTTTCAAGATGGTCATCTGGTATTATACCGTAAACAGGATAGTGTTCAGAAACCTTGGGGTGAATATGTGCGCCAGATCCGCGCAGAGGCCACACCGGTAAAACTGAAGCCAGGACGAGTTTCTGACCTGAAAATGTCCACCGGCCCTGAAGGAATTTACTGGAATAAAGACAGAACTTTCCGTATCGCTGTCGCAAAAGATGTCAATCCATTCAGAAATTATATCGCCCAGATTATGATCTCTCCCAGCAATAGCTGGCGCCCAGGTGATATCCTGATGGAGCTGAACTACGACTCCATTCATTTTAAATTTACCGGTTTTGAATATACCGAAGATGGTATGGTAACACCGGTTGCGTATAACTCCAACGGAAGTTATTTCGGGCCATGGCTGAGAGAAGGCAGAGCGCCGGATAGCACACAGATGGCTACCGGCACTGAGAAAAAGACCAGATTACCATGGACCTCTGGTAAACAACTTACTCCTAAAACCTTTTACCTGCGCGTAGCTTCTTTCAATACTGATCAGGCAAAGGTGATTGACTCTGTAGTTAAAGCTAACAAAGAGGCAATCGAAGCATCTCCTTACCTGATTGTGGATATCCGTGGAAATGGCGGTGGATCGGATTATTCCTATAGCTTTATCTCTCCTTATCTCTATACGGATTCAGTTAAGGTGGTAGGTGTAGATTTCTATTCTACAAAAGATAATATTATCGCCTGGAAAAAAGTCGCTAACATGCCTGATATGCCAGAAAGCAGCAAAAAAATGATTAGCACATTTGTAGACTCTATGGCGCTGCATCCTGGTAAGATGATTCGCGTTATTCCTGATCAATATAAGAAACTGACTGTAAATCATGCTGCTCCTAAAAAAGTGGTAGTATTAATGGATGGAGAAAATGCCAGCACTGCAGAACAGTTTATCATGGAAGCAGCACAGAGCAAGAAGACAACGTTAATGGGGACACATAGCGCTGGTATTCTTGACTATGCCAATATGCTGGATATTGATTTCAAATCACTGCACTATACTCTGGGGTATCCATCTTCTCGTAGCCGTCGCGTAGATATGGGCCAGGGTATCGATAATGTGGGCATTAAACCACAAATTCAGTTAAAGGCTGATGAGGACTGGATTGCAGCAGCACAGGTTTATCTCGAAGGGAACAGTAAGTAAACATTACGCATATACGAAATTGATCCCGGTTGCTATTATAGCGACCGGGATTTTTTATATGCCTCCAATGCCAGGCGGCCATAATTATCGGCGATGCGCGTGGTTTCCGGAAGCCGGAAAGTAGTTGCTGTTTTGAGTACAATATCGGTGGCAGTAGATAAGGAAATCATATGCCCGACGGAAACATATACCGGTCTTATTCCTGTTTGGGTACGTAACACATTACCAATTACTTCCTGGTTATCTTCTGCCAGCAAGGGACTGATGGAGCCACGATCCGAAGCAGGTTCTTCGAAGTGGCCATACAGGCGGGTTTTGCCGCATCCAATGGTAGGTTTCTGAATGGTAACGCCGAGGTGAGAGGCCATCCCGAATCTTCGTGGATGGGCAATGCCCTGTCCATCGCAGATGATCAGGTCAGGCTTTTGTTGCAGCTGTTCATATGCTACCAGCAATGGCGGTAGTTCACGGAAGGAGAATAGTCCTGGTATATATGGAAAAGTAACCTGCATGCAGTGCGTAGCGATTTCCACAATTTCCAGCGTGTCAAAATTTAATACGACGATGCTGCCGGCGATCAGGTCGGTTTCTTTATCATATTCCACGTCTGTTCCTGCTATAAATTTAACAGGATTAGGGAGATGATCAACAGCTGTTATCGTTTTTCGTAGTTGCTCCTGTTCGGCAATGGCAGCGGCTTCGCTAATCATAATCATAGGTTATACCACTAAGGTCGTAAAAATCATTATAACTGGTACATATTGAATATCTTTGTTGACGTATAGTACCCAAAGTTTGTCGTTTACAGCCATTTGATATTTTTCCATCAGCACATAAGTTTGTATTAGCAACATAGCAATTTATTCAGCCATTAAATTTATTAGTTATGAGTAATACACCGGCAATTGTACTTAGTATTGAAACTATTGTAAATGCGCCAATAGAGAAGATTTGGAAGATGTGGTCTGATCCGAATGATATTATCCAGTGGAACACTGCTTCTGACGACTGGCATACACCTCGCGCAGAAAACGATTTGCGTACCGGAGGCAAATTTGTATATCGTATGGATGCCAAGGATGGCAGCTTTGGATTTGATTTTGGGGGCGAATATACACTGGTAGATGATCATAAGATCATTGAATACAAACTGGGTGACGGCAGAAAAGTGAAAGTAATGTTTGAGCCAGTAGAAGGTGGTGTACGCATTACAGAAGATTTTGAAGCGGAAACCCAGAACACTCTTGAGATGCAGCAGGCAGGGTGGCAGTCTATCCTCAATAATTTTAAAAAGTATGTGGAGTCACACTAACGGTATCGTATAGACAAATTATTAAAAAAAATATGGCCGGGGTCATATATTCTTTATTTTTAGGTAAGATGAAAATACATATACTCGGCGCGTCTGGTGTTGGCGTAACCACCTTGGGCAATGCTTTGGCTCATTACCTGGATATTCCTTATTTCGACAGTGATAATTATTTTTGGTTACCTACGGTGCCACCGTTTTCGCAACGCCGTGATGCTGCCGAGCGTAATGAAATGTTACGTAGAGAGTTGGATAGGCAGGACAGCTGGGTGTTTGGTGGATCTGCTGTCAATTGGGGTGCGGATGTATTTCCTGTTTTTGATTTGGTCGTATTTTTATGGATACCTGCTGAGCTGCGTATGAAGCGCCTGCATGAAAGGGAGTTGCAACGTTATGGTACTGCGCTTGAAACAGATCCGGTATTACGTAAATCGCATGCAGCGTTTATGCAATGGGCTGCAGATTATGATGAGCAAACAGGCATTGCCAACAGAACTTTTGATGTACATAAAAATTGGTTATCTGAGCAGACGTCTCCGGTGTTGGAAGTTTTCGGTGATATTAGCGTAGAAGAGCGAATGGAGCGGGTTTTGTCATGGTGGGAGATCCATCATAATTAATAATATTTCGCTCAATTTTTTACTTGTTCACTCAACAAGAATTACTCATAATCCCTGAATGAAAATGAACGGAAAATAACCGTTCATTTTTTTTGTGTGTATAACCTCGCGATATACATTTGCTGTATAGAAATGTTTGTGCCCAAAACCATTGTATATGTTAACCATAGATTTTGAAAATGTTTATAGTTGTATGAGGTCTTCGATAGACGTGCGTAGGATTTATTTTCATGCATCAACAAGTGAAAATAAACTTGTTCAGTTGTTGATTAAGATAGATCCAATGAATAATCCAGCATTTAAAGGATGCAATATACTTTCATTTGGTCCCTTGAAAAGTACTGGTGAAGTTGATACGCTTATTAGAATTAAATACCTACATGTAGGTAAGGTCTTATCGACTGTATTGTTTGAAGCATGGAGCTTTTTAAGAGAAAATCCAGAATACTATTTAATAGTAGATGGCTCTACAGAACTTAGGACGATCTTATATCATCAAATACTAAAGAATAATCGGAGCTATTTAGAGTTGTTTTTTAAACCAATAGGTATTGATTATTATGTCCGGAGAAAAAGAGATAAAACCTATGAAAGAGATGTGAATGGCGCACTATTGCCTAAACCTATGTTCCAAAAATTTGACTATGAAAGGACTAAATACTATTTGTATATGTATTATGCATTAAAGCTCAATGAAGACATTGCTAATATGCTTATCAAAACAAATAGCTTATAAATTCAAACATATGGGACGAGAAGTTACTCCTGAAATGGTAAAGAGAGTCGAAAATAGAATAAAGAGTTATATGGAGCATCTGAAAAATGTGATAGTTGATGAGCCTTATAACGACACTGTAGTACTTTCTGAAGACCTTCTTGAATTGCGTAAATATCTATCAAACGAAAAGAATGCAGACGATTCTGCATTTAGTGGCTGGTGTGCCGAACAACGTGGGGAATGGCAGAAGCAGCAGGATAATGAACGTGCAGCCTACAAAGAAAAATTAGCAATGGAAAACAAGGATTCGCAAGCAGCTCCATGTACGTTAAACGAAACTTATACAAATTAAGAATTGAAATTTTATCTTATGAATATACATATTACGCCGGATATAGTGGCAAGAGTAAACAAGAAATACGAAATGGAGAAAAGAAATCGGAAAACAGTGACATTTGAAGAGCCCCTAGAGATTTCGGTACAGTGGTCGACTGGCCTCCTTGAATTACAAGAATATTTGTCAGTTGAGGAGAACGCCGACGATTTTGCATTTAGTGGCTGGTGTGCCGCACAACGTGGCGCATGGCAAAAACAAAGAGACCTGGAACGCGCCGAAATGAAAAGAGAAAAGGAGTCAGCGAAGAGGATTGACACCTGAAAAGATTAATAGCAGCAGTATGGCGACGGCTTTCATTAATGCATTCGCAATATTGCTGCTATATAATAACTACTACCACTCCCGCAATACCTCCAGAAACCTTGTCAACTCTTCCCCATCATTATAGTAATGAGGTGAAACTCGCATTACCCAATCAATGCCCTTCTCCTGGAAATCAATAACAGCAGAAGATTTTAAAGAAGTAAAGATATTTATGCCTCGTTCTCTGAAAAACTGCTTAGCACCTGCTTCCTGCTTACCCGCTACTGTAAACGTAATGATAGATGACAATTGTTTGCCCCTATCCTGAAGCTTCACACCAGGAACCTCCTGCAAAGCAAGCCGCAACTCCGTCGCCAACATCTGGTTACGCGTAGACACATTCTCAATGCCAATGTCAAGTAAATATTTCAATGCAGCTATACTACCCATCTGTATGGCCCGCGATTTCTCCCATAACTCAAAACGCTTAGCATCGGTGCCTGGAGTATAGGTAAAAGGACCTGTCCATACATTACCAGCACCATCTGGTAATAGTGGCTCTAAGCCCATATCCAGGGCTCTGTCAGAAACATATAACAAACCAGCACCTCTTGGGCCTCGCAGGAATTTTCTGGTCGTGCCACTGATGAAATCCGCCTTGGTAGCCGCCGCAGTAACGGGCAACTGACCCAGCGACTGACAAGCATCCAACAAGTATAATGTATCATACCTACTCGTAATTTCACCAATTGCTTCCGCAGGTTGAACTAATCCTGAGCTGGTAGGAATATGTGTGATAGATACTAACTTAGGATGGTAAGTACGAATCTTGTCTTCCAAATCTTCCAGGTCGATCTCTCCGTCAGCTACATTTTTTACCAATACTAACTTAATACCATAGCGCTTCTCCAGATTAATCAGCGAAATGAAATTAGCTGGATAATCATTTTCAGTTAACAATACAACATCGCCTTCCTTAAAAGGTACGGCAGACAAAGCCTTGTTATAACTATCAGTTGAATTGGTAGTAAATGCAATATTGCGCGAATGTGTTTGCAGTAACTGCGCTGCTAAATCATAAAAGGAATCAAGTGCTACAGCATATTTCTCAGCTGTTTCATATCCACCGAACTCGGCTTCCTCTTTTATGTATTCTTGCATGGCTGTTAGCACAGGAAGCGGAATCAAGGCTGCGCCGGCGTTATTGAGGTGAATAACATGGTCGCAACCTGGGGTGTCTCTGCGAAGGGTATTCAAGTCCATAGTAGCTTAATTTTTTGAATTGTTTCCGTCCTCTAAATTTAAACAAAACCCACCGCTTACCAGCAAAAATTAAAGGTCTACATCTACCTGAACAAAAAAAATAATACAAAATGGCTCCTGGTATATGCCAGGAGCCATTTTGCTAGAAATATAAATCTATAAGGTCTTTATTTACGAATGCGCCTGTTTGCGTGCCGGAGGCTACCGCCTGAGCAACAGATCTACCCATGGTGATGTTATCGCCGCAGGCATAGATGCCGGGCACTGTCGTCCGTTGGAAAACATCTGTTTTTACCAGACCTGATTCTGTCAATTCACAACCCAATTCACTGATCAGCTTGGATCCCTGTGTGAATGCAGGTCTTGCATATATAGCGGTTACTGCATACTCACTGCTATCATTAAACCCAATCGTATTAATATAGCCGTTCCCGTGATTGAATGCAGCAATAGGTTTATCAACAATGTTGATTTTATGATGATGGAATTTAGCTAATTGCTGCTCTGTGAAATCAGGTGTGCCATTGGTGAAAATAGTAAGGTCTTTTGTCCAGTTGAAGATGAGTTTCACAAATTCATAACCCATATTACCATTGGCCATTATGCCCGTACGTTGATGGCTGACCTCATATCCATGGCAGAATGGACAATGTATAATGGAGATACCCCAGCACTCTGCAAAGCCTGGAATGGCTGGCATATGGTCTTTCAGGCCTGTTGCAAATACTATTTTGCTGGCGAGGTACGACTCGCCGGCAGCGGTACTCACCCCGAAGCCATCCGCCTGTTGCTGAACGGCCGTTACCAATCCTTGCAGATAGTTTACCGTAGGATATTTTAATACTTGCTCCCTGGCGGCCGCTGCTATAGCTGCTGGCTTATCTCCATCATGCGTGATGAAGTTATGTGAATGTGGCGTTTGCCTGTTGCATGGCTCTCCAGCATCTATAATCATTACCTTACGTAATGAGCGGCCAAGCGACATGCCCGCTGACAGGCCAGCATAGCTGCCGCCAATGATAATCACATCATAATAGTCTCCTGATTGCATATTTCCCGTTTTTCCTGGCGACAAATTTATGCAAAAATATATAAATGCAACTATGTTGCAAATAATTTATTAAATCGGATATGAAAAAATGTCCATGTTATTATGATTTTAGTCCATCGGCAAAACAACGGCTCCCCACTAATTTTGTGGTCTATTTAGAAAAATAAAATACTATGCAAAACACAAACAAACTGGCATTTTTAATTCTCCGTATAGGCATTGGTTTGCTGTTCCTGACTTTTGGTATCATGAAAATAATGGGTGGCCCTGCCTTATGGGGATTCCTCGGCGGCACACTGAAAACAGTTGGTATCAACTTCTGGCCTGAAGCATGGGGACTAGCAGCATCATTAGCTGAATTAATCGGCGGACTCGCACTGATCAGCGGATTCTTTGTAAGACCTTTAGCGATCGCATTGTTACTGACAATGGTAGTAGCTACCATCTTCAAAATATCTAGTGGAGCGCCATTCGCAGAAACATCTTATCCATTGACGATGGTGCTGGTAACACTGTTCTATGCACTAAACAATGGTAAATACAGCACTGCAAAATAACTATTGAAGCATAGCATCTGCTTTCAGTAAAGCTTCGTCTGAAGTTAATTGATGACGTCGAAAGAAAGTAATCAACTGTTGTAATCTTTGCTCATTGCTATAAACCACTGCCATGGCAAGTTTCTGCTGGCAAACAGCACAGAGCCGGGCGGGAGTTCTATCTGTTTCTTCGAGTCCGTTGGTACCATTCATCGTGCATTTCGCATGGATACAATGATGCATCGAAAACATATGACCAATTTCATGGGTACTGATGATAAGCAATCTGCGTAAGCAGACAGTATAATTTGATGAGTCGAGTTGTTGATTTTGTAATCTGTATATTGAAGAAATACCTACTTGCTCGCTATAAGATGCAAGCCCAAATACGTAATTCCAGCTGCTTTGAGGATAGAGGTCTTTTGCACTGATAGCCAGCAGCACGATAGCGTCTTTGGGCTTTTTCGTTTTTATTACACTGTCCAAAATATAGGAGGCCAATAGCTGAGGGTGATTGTCTTCACCATATAGGCGCTGTGCTATAGGTGGCATAGTATCACTAATAGCTGGCAATACAACGGTTTTAAGTTGGAAAAATGTTTCATTATAGCTCCGCGTTGCGGCGATTATTTCTTTTTGCAGTGGCGTGAATGTACCAACTGGCAAGAGATATATAACTGATCTTTCCGAACTTGCCTTGATAGGATGTGCCGCCTTGTATTCTTTTAGTGACTGACCGTTTTCTTTATGCTTGTATAACCATTCTCCCCGTTGGGGCGCCTGTAGCGGAATATCATTTTTAGCAATCCTGGAAAAATAGGCTGGTGACTGCCTGCAGGCATATAGTATAGCCGATATTAGTAGTAGGGATAGTAGCTTACGCATTATAACGGAATAGGTTATACGTAAGTTAACTGATTATTTCAAACTATCCACCACAATACCTGCAATATCAGTTATCATTTTGGTGGGGGAATTGCAATCACAATTGCTGAACCCTAAAATATAGATGTCTTTATCAGGAAAATAGATGCCCATTGTTTTGAATCCAAAAATATTACCACCGTGTTCTCTGTCTACATGGTGATTTATTGCACGAAGATGCCAACCATAGCCATAATTAGTATCATCTCCATTTGATAATTTATACTGCTTGAAAGCTTGTTGTGTGGCGGATTTTCCAAGTAGTAGGTTGTTATTTAAAGCCTGTTGCCATTTGAGCATATCACTGGTTGTAGACATCAATGCACCGGCTGCATACGGAATAGTAAAGCTGATACGGGTTTTATTTACATAACCCATTTCTTTTTTAGAATATCCATAGGCACGGTTCTTAATGACGTCTCTATCGCTGGCATAGCGGGAATGCGACATTCCCGCTTTTTGAAAAATATGTTGTTGAATATAGTGTTGGTAAGTTTCGCCAGACACCAATTCTATAATATAGCCTAGTAACACATATCCTGAATTGTTATAAGCAAACTTTTCGCCTGGTAGAAAATCGACTGGCTCATGCTTGAAAAAGTTTACCATCATTTCTGGGGTCATCTCTGTGGATGAGATACTGGATAGAGATTTCATGGTAGTGAAATCTTTGATGCCGGAAGTATGTGTCAGTAGGTTATGCAAGGTAATATTACTACCGTTGGGATAATCTGGGATATACTTGGACACAGGATCCTGTACAGACAATTTTCCAGCCTCTTCCAACATTAGGATGGCAATGGCTGTGAATTGTTTGGTCATGCTTCCCAGCTGAAAAATCATGTCGATATTCATGTCTGTGTTAAGTTCCAGGTTAGCTTTTCCAAAAGCTTTATGGTAAACTATTTGCCCGTGTTTAGCCACCATAATTATGCCTCCAGGCCCGTTGGGATCATTAAATGTTATGTGAGCCAGACTATCCAGCTGCTGTACTGGTACCTGTGCGATGGTACTATTTAGAGAGAAGATAAGTAGGAGAAGAAAAATGTATTTAAAAATTATCATGATATAACATAAGATCGATGAATGATAAAGTTATTGTATTGTTGTGGGGGAGGAGACTATTTGTGATGATCTATGGGAATTATGTTACGAAAATAAGCTGATGACGAAGATTTACAGCTTATAAAAAAATGTTTATGATTAGTATAATGGATAAGCTGAATTTGGTAGTACAGAAGCTGCAACAAGAGAATTATGATCCGATAATTAAGTCTGATAGCCCTGAAGAATCAGCCTGGAAGATAATTACATGGACCGATGAGAAAGGAGATGAATGTAGGATTTTTGAAGAAGATATCGCCATAAAAGATGGTAGCCTGGCATGGTTCCAATCAAGCAAACACGATAATTTTCTCGTGAAGATTTATGAGAATGATAGTTCGTTTAGCTGGGAGGCAGTGACGTATAATCCATTTTTTGGCTGTTACTGTATTTTGCTTGAATGGTATAAAGATCATTTGATCTTTATCTATCAGGAGAAACATGATATTTACATTTGTGCCATTAAAAATCATCATGTTAATTATTTCAATTATCATGGTGAAGACATTGAGCGTAATGGTAATGTAATTGCTTACGATACTTATACAGGTAAAAATCCAGAAATAGTACGACTCATTCAAATACCTGAGTTGATAGAATTGGCGCCTATAACAGCGGCAGAAGCTGAAGAACGGGGATTAATACCAACTGGATTAAACAGGCCTGGTAATTTCCTGGGATTGAAATGAATGTGTTTAAACACTTATAATGAGTACTGCTTTGCAATTGCAGCCGCTATTTTGATAAACGGTCAAAAACAGTAATAGATGACCATGTAGTGTGGTGGAATAGTGCTAACTTTTCTTCATATTGTGTCACAGATAACTGCTGCTTGCGTTCCCAAAAGCGAAGGTCTGGCAGTTATAATTATTCCCCACCCAAAAATTACGTAATGAAAAAGTCAATCATTGCTTGTACTCTCTTTTTATTCAACATTACTGCTTATGCCCAATTCACAAATCTACCTAGCGGCGACAACAAGCGTGCTACTGTTAGTGAGGGCATTGGAATCACACAGGTATCAATCAACTATAGTCGCCCTGGCGTTAAGCACAGAGAAGGACATATCTGGGGCGAGGTAGTTCATAAAGGTTTTGCTAATCTTGGCTTTGGTTCTTCGAAGGCGGCGCCGTGGCGTGCAGGCGCAAACGAAAACACGACTATTACTTTCTCTACCGATGTAAAAGTAAATGGTCAATCATTGCCTGCAGGAACTTACGGTTTCTTTGTTGCTTATGATCCCGATGAAAGCACTTTAATCTTTTCAAAAAACGCATCATCATGGGGTAGCTTTTACTACGATCCTAATGAAGATGCGCTGCGCGTAAAAGTAAAGCCAGTAGCTAATGATAAGAGTGTTGAATGGCTTAAGTATGAATTCACAGATGAAACACCTTCCAGCGCTACCATTGCATTGGAATGGGAAAAACTGATTTTCTCTTTTAAAGTAGATGTTGACCTGGTAAACACACAGATCGCATCCTTCCGCAAGGAACTGCGCGGCAGCAGTGGCTTCATCTGGCAAACATGGAATACTGCAGCCAGCTTCTGTGAACAAAATAATACAAACCTGCAGGAAGCACTGCTATGGGCGGATACAGCTACTAGTATTAGTACGGGTGGTTCACAGAGTTTTCAGGCCTGGAGCACGAAAGCTGGTATCCTGGATAGTCTTGGCCGCAACCAGGAAGCGATGGCCGTCATGAAAAAAGCCTTGCCTTTTGGTAATGTTAATGAGTTATATTATTACGCCAGATCGCTTGCACACCTTAAAAAAGGAAAAGAAGCATTTGAGATCTTTAAAATGGATTACGACAAACATCCTGATGAATTTCTTACTAATGCGGGTATGGCCCGTGGATACTCAGCACTGGGCGATTACAAGAAAGCGCTAGTATACGCACAAAAATCACTTTTACAAGCACCTGATCTGCCAAATAAAACGCGGCTGGAGAATATGGTTAAAACATTACAGGATGGTAAGGATATCAACTTGTGATAAATCATTACCCAAAAATATTTATTTTAATAAACGGGGAGCCAGTGCTGGTTTCCCGTTTATTCATCTTAGTGATTGCTGTCTTTATTCCCACAAAATCATTTTAAACAAAAACCTATGTTAAAGTGTGTTTTAGTTTCTTTTCTCTGTCTTCTTGTTAGTAAAACGGCATTTTGTCAACATCATGAGATGTCAAAGCAGGAAAGGGATTCAATCATGAATTTATTGGTGCAGGTTGATACAGACGATCAGCGGTACAGAAGTGCATTGCAGTCTGTACAAAGCCAATATGGTGGCAATTCTCCAGAGATGAAGTCTTTGATTGGAAAAATGAATACAGCAGATTCAATCAATCTGATAAAAGTATCTGCGATACTAGATCATTATGGCTGGTTAGGCGCTAAAGAAATTGGGAATCAGGGTAATGTCACCTTGTTCATGGTAATTCAGCATTCTCGCAGCGAAGCGCAGGAAAAGTATTTACCTATGATGCGTGACGCCGTGAAAAAGGGCAATGCAAATGCTGGCAGCCTGGCCTTATTGGAAGATCGAGTAGCTTTACATCATGGTCAACGCCAGCGATATGGCAGCCAGCTAATGTGGGACATGAGAACCAACCAATATCGGCTGTCCCCTCTCGAGGATCCGGATAATGTAGATGCGAGGCGCCTCGCAGTTGGACTTCCATCGCTGCAGGAATACCTGGCTTTATTTGGGCTTGAATGGAATTTGGATGAATACAAAAAAACGGCGGCCGTAAACGAAGCTGAATTTTTTAAGCATAATCCAATGTAATACACCTGGAATATGGTAACATTAAAATATACTTACCGCTGAAAGATTGGCGCCTATTCCTTTGAGTGCGGCATATGTCAGCTTATCCATCCTGGCGCCTGAGAAATCAATTGTTTTAATAGCGATATAATACCTGTTGGTAAGCGCAAAGGTTGTACGGAAGGAAACGTTTTTTAGTGTAGCCCCAATAAATGTAGTCTTGGTCAGTGCGCCATTGTGAAACTTTACATTGGAAAAAGTCTGACCATTAAAACATACGCCACTCAAATCAGAGTAGTCGAAATCCACGCCATCAAAGACACAATTAGTAAAAATAGTCTTACGGAGATCCGTCTTACTCAGCTTTACATCTAGCAAGGTAGCATTCGCAAATGTAGCGCCATTCAAGGCAGACTTATTAAATTCAGTACGAACAAGTATCGTTTTATTAAAACTTGCATCAGAAAGATCACTGGTTGTCAGGATACAGTCTGTAAGATTTGTTTCATTAAAATTAGCGTTGTGCATATTGCTGCTTATAAACGAACTCCCTGTTAGATCGGCGGCTGAAAAGTTGGCATTTGGTAATGCGCTGCCATTAAATTTTCGTTTATGCGCGGTAATGCCTGTAAAGTCAGTGTCGGCCAGATTGCTTCCGCTGAAGTTCATCAGTAGATGGTGATTATCTGATGCGGTAGGTGTGGGGCTAGGCGTTGCTGTGGTGTTATCGCTCCCAGTTTTTAAGCTGGATACTTCTGCGGTAGTATTGGAAGAAGGGAAGTTTTCAGAGAAATAATTAAGGTCCACGCTGAGGATTTCAGCGAGTTTATTAAAGGTGATGATATCTGGTGTAGATTCGCCTCGTTCCCATTTTCCCACTGCTTGTGGGCTTATAAATAAAAGTTGTGCGAGTTGTGTTTGTGAGAGATTTACTTTTTTTCTTGCCTGAGCAATTTTACCTCCAATAATCTTGGTATCCATAAGTAATATCTGTTTTTGTGACCCTACAAAGGTATTGCGTTTAGTATCGGAATCATAAAAAGCATCCTTCCAAATGGTGGTAATGACCCTACTTATGATTGTCATGTTACAACTAATGGTTGTAATGATTGATAGCTAATGAATTGAAGATAGGACGATTTAAAGAAGGCGGTTGTGAAAAAGTAGGCCGGATGGGAATCTTGTTGACTCAATATGGTTATGAGCAAGCATCTAATTGCTACGAATAGGAGATCGTGGCACAGTAACCACCATAAACGAAAAAAGCACCTCTATTCAGAGATGCTTTTTTGCGGACCGGAGGGGACTCGAACCCGTCT
>NZ_JBHKFJ010000002.1:0-710796 GCF_042263525.1 Chitinophaga sp. Hz27 | reverse complement strand
CTTCAATGTCATAGTGATGCGTCTATAACCGTATCGGCCTTTATGCTGATGATATATGTCTTTTATGGCTGCTGTAATAGTGGTTGATTTATCTGGTTTCTGGAGCTGCCTGAGGTAATAATAGAAGGTACTCCTCGCCATCGTGGCAACTTTTAACAATAGTTCCTGATTGTGATCCCGCCTTAATTCCTGGATTACTTTTGCGATTTGAGCCCCGTTGTGGCCTGCTTCTCCTCTTGAATTAAGGCGTCTAACTTTTTTAGGAACGCATTTTCTGCTCGTAAATATTCATTCTCCTTCTGTAAGGCTAACAGTTTGGCCTCTGCATCGGTAGTAGATTTGACAACTTTATTCTTACCTTTCTTTGCCATAATTGATTTGCGCCCTCTGGTTTCAACTAGCAACCCATTAGCCCCTAATTCTTTATATTTTTTAAGCCACAAGCCAACAGTACAATCCTGTGGTACTCCAAAAAAGGCTGCTGTTTGCGTTAAAGATAATTGTTTTTTGAGCATGTATTGAATTACCCGGACTTTAAACTGACCGCTATATCGACCTGCCGACCGATCAAAAACTGCTCCACCGTGATGACGATAAAGATTTACCCACCGTAGGATCACTGTATCCGTTGTTCCGATTTTAACCGCAGCTGAACAACAGGACTCTTTTCCTGATATAACTGCCTTGACTATTATTAACTTTTGCGATGAACTGTATTTTATTCTTTTATCCATAAAAGTGCCCCCAAAAAGTGTCTAACTTTTTGGGGGCACCTCACTTTGGCCTTCCTTTTTTAGTTCACACAATTGACCTCTTGCCGTTTTGCGCTGAATTTGAACGATGCCTTCGGCTTCACTCAAATTCAACGGAGATTGCCCCGCACCAAAGGTGGAGCGAGACGCCCCGAAGATATGCTGGCCGCAGCTTTATAGTCTCCTAATAAAACCGTATATTCATAACAATTAGATAATATACTATCCCAAAAAACTTTTCCTGATTGAGTACTTTCGTTGCTCAATTGGCCAACAGCATATCAACACACACATGAAACCATCACATTTACTCCTGCTATCCTTAACAGTAGCAGGATTCAACACTTTCGCACAAAAGCCCGGCCTGCAGCAAGACTCCAAACAGATCTTACTGCCGAATGGTTGGAAATTAAGTCCGGCAGGACATTCCATCCAGCTAGGCGACCTTCCGCTGAATATTCGTCTCAGCAGCTCCGGCAAATACCTGGCTGTTACCAACAACGGTCAGAGTACACAGTCCGTACAACTGATAGACCCATCTTCCGCTACTATCCTGGATAGCAGCATTGTTGGGAAAGCATGGTACGGCCTCGAGTTCACCAAAGATGAAAAACATCTTTATGTATCCGGCGCTAACGACAACTGGATACTGAACTTCCCTGTCAACACTGGCAAACTGGGCACAGCAGACACCATCAAACTCGGTCAGCCCTGGCCTAAGCAGAAGATCAGTCCTGCCGGTATAGCCGTGAATAAAAATAATACCAGGCTGTATACCGTTACAAAGGAAGATAGCGCCCTCTATATCATTGATCCGGCAACCAAGCAAACGCTTAACCGCATTCAGTTGCCAGACATCGCCTATAGCTGCGCCTTATCACCGGACGAATCTAAACTCTATGTAAGCGTTTGGGGAAGCGCTTCCGTAGCAGTGATCAATACCGCAGATGCAACCATTACCAGTTATATCAATGTTGGGAACCACCCAAATGAATTATTACTGAATAAAAAAGGAACTATTCTATACGTGGCTAACGCCAACGACAATACGGTGTCTGTTATCAATACCAACAGCGGGCAGGTATTAGAAACTATTTCCACCACCTTATATCCTACACAGCTGAGCGGCTCTACCACCAACGGTCTGGCACTTAGCAAAGATGAAAAAACATTGTACATCGCCAATGCAGACAACAACTGCCTGAGCGTTTTCAATGTATCACGTCCCGGACATAGCGAAAGCATGGGCTTCATCCCGGTAGGTTGGTATCCTACCAGTGTGAAAGTGCTGGGATCTAAAATCATCGTCGCTAACGGTAAAGGCAACACGTCGCTGCCAAATCCGCAAGGACCACAGCCCATTAGTAAACTGGACAATAGCGGCATACATACCGGAAGTACCGCCAACAACAGATTGCAATATATCGCAGGTCTCTTCAAAGGAACACTATCCTTTATCGATGCGCCTAAAGAAGAACAACAGAAAGCCTATACTAAACAAGTATATGCCAACACACCTTTCTCTGATAAAAAGGCCCTGCTGGCCGATGGAGAAGCCGGTAATCCCATCCCTCGCAAACAGGGAGAAACATCTCCCATCAAACATGTTTTCTATATCATCAAAGAAAACAGAACATATGATCAGGTGTTAGGAGATTTACCACAAGGTAATGGCGATTCTTCCCTTACTTTATTCGGAAGAAATATTACCCCTAACCATCATGCTTTTGCAGAAGAATATGTATTGCTAGATAATTTTTATGTAGATGCTGAAGTAAGCGCCGATGGGCATAACTGGAGCATGGCAGCTTATGCTACTGATGTAGTAGAAAAAACCTGGCCTACCAGCTACGGTAATCGTGGTGGCACTACCAACTACGAAGGTGGCCGTCCGGTAACTTATCCAAAAGATGGTTTTATCTGGGATTATTGCAAACGCGCTGGCGTAAGTTTCCGGAGCTATGGCGAATTCGGTTCTTTCAATAAAGCACAGCTCAAAACCCTGGAAGGACATATGTCTCCATACTCTCCTGGTTTCGATATGGATATCAAAGATCAGGTGCGTGTAGATGCCTGGCAACATGATTTCGACTCATTGCTCGCCATCAACCAGGTACCGCAATTCAGCACCATCCGTATCTCCAACGACCATACCAGCGGCCAGCGTAAAGGCAAACCATCGCCTCGCGCGGCTGTAGCAGATAATGACCTCGCAGTAGGCCGTCTGCTGGAACATCTCTCTCATAGCCCTATATGGAAAGAATCAGTAGTGTTCATCCTCGAAGATGATGCGCAAAATGGCCCTGACCATGTGGATGCACACCGTTCCCCTGCTTTCGTTATCGGTCCTTATGTAAAAAGAAAAGCTGTTGTAAGTAGCATGTATTCTACTTCCGGCTTCCTGCGTACCATGGAACTGATTCTTGGCCTACCACCAATGAGCCAGTACGATGCCGCCGCATTGCCCCTGTACGAATGCTTTACCAACACGCCAGACCTTACGCCTTACACCGTAAAACCAGCGTTGGTAGACCTGGAAGAACGTAACGTAGCCGTAAATGAAAGTAGCAAACGATCAGAGAAATTTGATCTTACTAAAGAAGATGCTGCGCCAGACCTGGAGCTCAACGAAGTGATCTGGAAAGCTATCAAAGGCGAACATAGTGTGATGCCTGCACCTAAACGTAGTGCCTTTGTCATTCTTGAAAAGAAGAAGAAAGATGATGATGATTGATGCGACGCGCTGATTATAATATTTCCCTGGGGAATGAGTTCTCGCCGACGGCGAGAACTCATTCCCCAGTTTTTTTGATGATAGGCTGACTACTGTAATAATTGTTTCCGTATAGTCATGGGCGTATCTCCATACCACTTCCTGAAACTATGCTGAAATGCTGCAGGCTCCGCATATCCCAGCAGATACCCCACATCCGAAACGCTGTACTTCTCATGTCGCAGCAGCATCATCGCTAAATCCTTATTCAACTCATCTGTCAGCTGACGGAATGTTAATTGCTCTTTCGCCAGTGTACGCTGGAAAGTACGCGGACTCATATTAAATCCATCAGCCACCTCTTTCAATTCCGGCAATGCTGGTGTAGCCATATTAAGAGCGGCAATTTTCACTTTGTTGGTAAACCGCTGGTCACGCTTCAGACCTTCTATCATCATCAGGTATTGTGGCACCAGGTAATCAAGGTGATAATGCTTAACACTGCTGATAGCGGCTTTCAACATGCCGGGTATAAACGACAACACATATTCATCTGCATACATAAACGTTGACGGATATACGTCATTATAATGCGGCGTACCTATGCGAATGTCGAGGTCTTCGGCAGCCATCATAGACAGCTCCTTGGCAATGATGGTGAGCGTTGTTTCCAGGATCACCTGATTCAGCGCTGCTTCTTTATTGTTGATGACCAGCTGAATATATTGCCTGCCATTTTTTGTATAAATACCCATATCAATGATACCGATGGTATTACTGATAAAATTTCTCAGGTAAAATATTCCTTCTTCCAGGGTGCCTGCCTGTAAAGATATCTGGTAGATCAGTCCCAGCGCATTAAGGTTCAGGAATTTCCCAACCTGTACGCCTGAAATCTGTTGGTCCAGCGCCAGGTATATCTTCTCTAACACATTATAGAAAAGACTGGCACTAATCATATCTTTTGAGAAATCAATATCCGCCGTTAATCCAATGGCTTCTCTGATAAACGGATTATCCGCCTTAACACGCAGTCGGGCGTAGTCGAGATAGGTATTCAGGTGATGAGCGAGAATAGGTGCCTGCATAATCCCTGTTTTAAAGATTGTCGTAAAATATCAATTCCAAAGATACAAAGACGGGTAGCTTTGAAAAAAAATAATTGATATGGAAACACTGAAAAAAGTATTACTCGTAAACGCTATCACCTCTGGCGCCACTGGCATTTTAATGGCTGTTATTCCTGGTAAAATTGCTACCATCTTTGCGACCAGTGTATCATGGCCTTTTTCTGAAGTGGGCATCTTCCTGGTACTCTTTGCTGCATTGGTAATGTATGCTGCGCTAACGCCACTACGCAGTGGACTAATAAACACTATTATCGCACTGGACACACTTTGGGTAGTATGTAGCCTTGTATTCATTCTCACAGGTGCATTCTCCTTATCTGGCATCGGTTATCTGCTCACTGGCGCTGTAGCTGCATGGGTAGCACTAATGGCCATCCTGCAGTTCAAATTTCATAAACCTGCAACCGTGGCTTAAGACATGACAACACTACAGATTCCGGGTACCTACGGGCAGGTATCCGGAATTATTATGTAATAGTCTGCCATGCTGATTTTCAAAAACATAGCTTACCTTCAGACTCTAATATGAAAACGCTATATGCAGATTAAAGTTATCCTCACCGGCGCTACTGGCTTTGTTGGACAAGGAGTATTGCTGGAATGCCTGCAAAATAATGATGTTTCCGAGGTGCTGATGATCAACCGCCGTCACCTGGATCAAAGTCACCCTAAGCTGAAAGAATTACTGGTACCAGATTTCATGGACCTGGAAAAATATAAGGCACATCTCAAAGGTTATGATGCCTGCTTCTTCTGTGCCGGCATTAGCTCTATAGGAATGTCGGAACCAAAATACACAGACATTACATTCGACACCACCACATATGTAGCCAAAGTTTTGCTGGACATTGATCCTAGTATGACCTTCATTTATATTTCCGGCGCAGCTACTGATAGTTCTGAAAAAGGCCGGGTGATGTGGGCGCGCGTAAAAGGTCGTACAGAAAATGTACTGGCAGCCATGGGCTTCAAGAAGCAATATAATTTCAGACCAGGATTTATGAGTCCTATGCCTGGTCAGCAAAACGTTAAAACCATCTATAAGGTGCTGGCTCCAATGGCAAAGCTCTTTTTGCCTAAAATGTACTCCACCGTACAGCAGGTAGGCCTGGCAATGATCAATGCAGCTATCGACGGTTACAGTAAAAATATCCTGGAAGTAAGTGATATCAAGGCTTTGGCAAAATCTCAGCACTAAAATATTCGTTGCCTGTAGTATATTTGCAGCCAAATTTCAAAAATGTATCCGGTATTACTTTCCATTCATTCCCTTATTCGTTGGGTCGTAGTAGTTAGTATGGCGTTGTCTTTGATAACCGCCTGGCAGGGAATGCGCAGCAACAGAAGCTTTACCGCCAGGGACGTGCTGTTGCGGAGAGTCACCGTTGCATCGGTACATATTCAGTTGGTATTAGGTCTCTGGCTTTATTTCATCAGTCCAGTGGTACATTATTTCCTGGCAAACTTCTCTACGGCAGTACATATGCGGGAAATCCGCTTTTTCGGGATGGAGCATATCACCATGATGATGACATCTGTGGTATTGATTACTATTGGCGCCAGTAAATCCAGGCGTAAAGCCACCGATAAAGAGAAATTCCGCACCATCGCCATTTGGTATAGTATTGCTTTTATTATTATGTTTTTCAGTATTCCCTGGGCGTTTTCTCCGTTAACGCATCGTCCTTTTTTCAGGGCATTATGATTTCAGGCAGATGATAAAGTGATGGTATCCATCGCTGTAGTTGTAGCGAGCTTCCCAGCAGTTAGCAATAGATATTTGCTGTATGATGGCGAGTCCGAGGCCAGTACCTTGGTAATCGGGTGTCACGGTGCCAAAGCGTTGAAAAAGATTTTCCGTTAACAAGGCTGTTTTCCCAGGATTAGCGACCGTCAATGATTTGATTGTAGCAGTGATCCTTATTTCACTACCTGCATCGCTGTAGCGAATGGCATTTAGCAGCAGGTTATTCAGGAGTATATCCATCAACGTTATATTGACATGCAGGCCAATGCCTTCGTTTATTGCAGTTTGTACGCGCTGAGATTTATCATGAAAGAAATCCTGCAGCTCCAGTAACTTCTCTTCCAGCAAAGGTTTCAGCTGCATATCCTCTTTATCAGGGAACTGACTGTTCTCTATTTTAGCCAGTAGTAATAAGTTTTTGTTCAGGCGGGATACCCTCGACAACGCTTCATATGCCTGATCAATGAGTGCAGATTGTTCCGCTGTTAGATGAGGACTTTGATAAAGCAGATCTAACTTAAAGCGGATGATAGCCAGCGGCGTTTGCAGTTCATGCGATGCATTTTGCGTAAACTCTTTCTGTTGCTGATAAACTACCTGGTTAGCCCGTATCAGTTTATCCAATGATTGGTTCAGGATATTAAACTCTTCAATGTCAGCATCAGGAAAATGTAATTGCTGATATTGTTGCAGGTCAAAGGTCTGCAAGCGTTTGATGGTATCATAGAATGGCTGCCATAGTCTGACAGATATTCTTTTATTCAGGTAGATGAGTCCTGCGATGAGAATAATAAAAAACATACCGGTTACAAAGCCAAGCGCAGGAATGGTTTCATAGCTTTCTTCCATATTTGTTTCAACGGCGAGTCGATAATTATTGCCGTCGATAGTAAACCAGGTAGCCAGGCCTTCGAAACGATCATAGCCTTTTTGGGGGAGGTATTGATTTTTACGATAGATGTTATAGGTAGAGTCGGGGCGGATTTCCGCGACTTGTGTCAGCTGGGAGGTAGCGTGCAACTGATTCCAGAGGGCAACTGCCGTTTCCAGGTTAGCCCCGCTGCGGTTCAGCGCATCTAAATTCTGTCTTACCGCTGCTGCTTCTATGCGATTATGTTCTTTTATTTCATGTTTCCAGATAAAATCTACGATCAGGTAGTATACTGGCACGCTTGCCAGCAGCACTACGGCCGAATAAATAATAAATACCCGTAATGACCTGTTCAGCAGTTTATTCATGATTGCCAAATATAACCAGTACCGTAAACGGTTTTAAGATAAGCGCTGCAGCCTGCCTCGTGCAGCTTTTTCTTTAAGTTTTTAATATGCGCGTAGATAAAGTTATGATCTTCCAGCATACCGGCAATATCGCCGGAGAGATGCTCTGCCAGGGCATTTTTAGACACTACCCTATTCCGGTTGCCAATAAAATATACCAGCAGTTCAAATTCTTTTTTAGTTAGTGGAACTGATTGTTGATTTACCTGCACTGTTTTAGCGAGGAGGTCAAGTGTCAGTTCATTGAGGTGTAGAATATTGCTGTTGTTAAACTTCCTTCTTCTTATAACAGAAAATATACGTGCGGCCAGTTCTGGCAGATGGAATGGTTTTACAAGGTAATCATCGGCGCCATGTTCCAGGCCTTTGATACGGTCTTCATAGGCATCTTTGGCAGAGATAATAATGACGCCATCCTGTTTTTGCTGAGATTTAAGTTCTTCCAGCAATGCCAGCCCATCACCACCAGGCAACATGAGGTCCAGCAGGATACAGTCGTACTCATAACTATGTATTTTCTGTATGGCCTGTTTAAAGTTAGCCGCAAACTCACATTTATAGCCATCATCTGTCAGATAGTTCATAATGCTTTGCGCCAGCTGGATTTCATCTTCAATAATCAACAATTTCATATAGCAAAACTATTGGTTGATTCTGAATTCTTTCTGAATTTTTCCCGATTTGATTAGGAATTTTCCATATGGAAATTTGTGATTATGGAGGATCAAAAATCAAACAATCAGACATAAATAATTGATTTTTAATTAAATAAGAATTAAATTTATCTACATAAACATGATCATTACACATATAACATAAAATAAATATCTTACCTAAAACCTGTAATTTATGCAGATAATTTTTCCGGTTTTGTCTTTATGAAGCTGTCAGACTAAGCGTTCTTTGCATAAAATTTAGAAGCGTTGAAACATTTATACCTGATTCTGACCTTACTGCTGATCAATGTTACACTGTTTGCACAAACAGGAACGATTAAAGGAAAAGTTACTACCTCAGATGGCCAACCTACTCCATATGTTACCGTAGGATTAAAAGATATGAAAAAAGGGACCTTCACTACAGAAGAAGGTACTTTCACTATAAAAAACGTTAAGCCAGGCAATTATGTGTTGGTAATTTCCCATACAGGCACTAAAACCCTGGAACAACCAGTGGTGGTAACTGCTGATCATACAACGACCGCTAATGCTTCGCTGGAAGTAAGTGCCAGCCAGTTAAATGAAGTGGTAATTGATGGCAAACATGTAACCAACATCAATTCACGTCGTGTGGAAATTGGCAAGTTACAAGTAGCCAGCATGGACCTTCCGCAGAGTGTGAGCATTATCAGCCACGAAGTATTGGAAAACCAACAGGCACAGCGCCTCAGCGACGTGGTTAAAAACATTAACGGCGTATATATGGCTTCTAGTCGCGGTGGTGTTCAGGAAAGCTTCAACTCCCGCGGTTATGCATTTTCTTCTACGAATATGTTCAAAAACGGTACACGCGTAAACTCTGGCGCTATGCCTGAAATGAGTGGTCTGGAGCGTGTAGAAGTACTGAAAGGAAGTGCTGCGATTCTTTATGGCAACGTTTCTCCAGGCGCAGTACTGAACATGGTAACCAAGCAACCTAGATTCGACTTCGGTGGTGAAGTAAATGTAAGAGCAGGTAGCTTCGGATTACTGAAACCATCCTTCGATGTTTATGGCCCTATCAATAAATCTATTGCCTATCGCGTAAACGGCAGCTTCGAAACCACGGATAGCTATCGTGATCAGGTACATTCTAAAAGATATTACGTTAACCCTAGCTTATTATTCAAACTAGGTGAACGCACAGAACTTCTTGTTCAGGGCGATTACCTGAAAGCTGATTTCACCCCTGACTTTGGTACTCCATCTCTGAATGATACGGTGATCCCTAAAGTAGGCCGCAATGTTTTCTACGGTGCACCGTGGAACTATACACATACACAACAGGCTACTGCTTCTGCTAACCTGAAACATCAGCTGAGCAAAACATGGAGCCTGAACGCGCTGATCTCTTATTCTAAATACATGCGTGATTACTATGGCATCGAGCGTCTCCAGGCACAGAAAGATACCATGGTCCGCAAACTGGGTAAGAATGCTACCAACGAAGACTACTTTGCTGCTGAATTAGATTTCACAGGTACTGTAAGAACTGGTATTCTGGAACATAATATCCTGGCCGGCATTGATGCAGACAGATATTATACCGGTACTTATGCCTATAATGTTCCTGCGACTTATGATGTGGTAAAAAACATCTACGATCCATACGCTTCCCCGTTACGTACAGATATGCCAGCAGCGCCAATGACCGGTGTTACCAATGCACCGATCAACAGGGTGGGCCTGTATGTGCAGGATCTGATCAAAATTACCGACAAACTGAATATCCTTGCCGGTTTACGTGCATCTTACCTGCAAACAGAAAATACGATCACTTACGATTTAACAAAAGGTGGTCAGAAAACAAATAACAATAACAGTAGGTACGATCACGCGTTTTCACCTAAGTTTGGTATCGTTTATAAACCAATACCAACTACAGCGATTTTTGCCAGCTACACGACCTCATTCACGCCTAACACAGGTTTCGACGTAGATACGGTTAATCTGCCTGCATCTACCATCCAGCAATATGAAGCTGGCATCAAGAATGATTTCTTCGGCGGTAAATTATCTGTAAACCTCACTGTTTACAGTATTATAAATAACAATCTGGCACAGCAAGCGCCATATCTGAAAGATGGCGTTACCGTTAATGCCAATACTAATATCAAACGCATAGTAGGCGGTACCAAAAGCCAAGGTGTAGAACTGGATATCATGGGCCACCCTCTCGCAGGATTAGATGTAGTGGCGGGTTATAGCTACAACAATATTGAAATCACCTCTGCTGGCGATAAATTAGGTTCTGTTCAAGGCGAGCGTCTGGTAGGAAATCCAAATCACACTGCCAATGCAAGCGCTTTCTATACTATTCAGAAATCTGTATTGAAAGGTCTTAAATTTGGAGCAGGTTTCTATTACCTCGGACAGCGTTATGCAGGTTGGAACAATACCACCGACATCAAAGGTGCACCTAAAACCAACCGCTTGATCTCTGTTCCAGGTTACAGCACCATCGATATCAGCGCTGGTTATACCTACAAAAAGCTGAGCTTCATGGCGAAGGTTTCTAACCTTACCAACACTTACAACTATTATGTACACGAAAACTATAGTATCAACCCGATTCCTCCGACTGCGTTCACTGGAACGGTTGCATACAAATTCTAATTAAGTACCTGAAATCATTGGGCTGCGCTGGTAAAACAGGCAGCCCATTTACCGTTTATATCAACTATTTATGAAAGTATTCTTCCGACGCATTCACTTATATCTCGGACTCGCTGCTGGTCTGGTTATCACCCTGAGCTGTCTGACAGGGGCCATGCTGGTATTTGAGAAAGAGATTACAGAGGCTTTGAACCACGAAAGGTATTTTGTGGCGCCAGGCGAAACCAGGGCCCCGCTTTCCATGATTATCAACAGCGTCAAAAAGGAAGTTCCTGGAGCTAACATCACACGTATCCAGGTATTTGCAGACCCTACCCGTACCGTACAAGTTATTTTTGAAGAGAAGAAAAAAGACAAAAGGCCTGAGGGGGAAAAGGCCGACAGCAAGCCTATGGGCCGCGAAAAAGGCAAAGGTGCTCCTCCTAAAAAAGAGAAAGGCCGTACTGCCTTTGTCAATCCATATACCGGACAAGTCATTGAACTATACAGCTACCAAACAACCTTCTACTATAAGATATTTGCTTTCCACCGCTGGCTGCTGGCTGGCGATACCGGAAAAATCATCACTGGCACCAGCACTTTTATTTTCCTCTTTATCCTCATCACAGGTATTATCCTCTGGTGGCCTAAAACAAGGAATATTCTCAGACAACGTCTGAAAGTAAAATGGGATGGCAACTGGAAACGTGTCAACAATGATCTGCACGTAGTACTTGGCTTCTATACTTCCATCTTTCTTTTTGTGATTGCTTTTGGAGGTGTGGTATGGTCGTTCGACTGGTTCAGCAATGCCTTCTATTCCACGCTGGGCAGCAACAAGCCGGCCACCATCGCTAACAGCGTGGCCACAGAAGCTAATCAGCTGCGTCTTAGTCCTGATGACGCTTTCCGCATAGGACAGCAACAGGAACCAAATGCTTATTTCTATACGTTAACAATGCCGAAAGATAGCAGCAGCTCTTATATTGTAAATGCTTTACCAGCTACCGCCAGGATAGAAATTGCTACCACTGCTTTCACCATCGATCAATACAGTGGTAAGATATTACAGAAAGAAACTTTCAGCGAGCGTAAACTGGGCGTAAAAGTAAAGAACCTGATGAAGCCGATTCATACTGGTACTATCTATGGCACTCCTACGAAGATATTCTACTTCGTGATAGCCTTGCTGGGTGCTATTTTCCCAACAACAGGAACAATTATGTGGATCAACAGAACACGTAAGCAGAAAAAGAAACCAGTAGCCAAAAATATTGTTGCCAGTCAGGCAGCATAATTTTTACCGATATCGAAGATCCCGCAGTATTATAGCATGCTGCGGGATTTTTATTTTATGTATGGAATTTTAATATAAGTAGAAGCTTATTTCAAAAAAATTGGACGGAGATAACAAATTCTTTTAGTCCGGGCATTTATCTTGACACTTGACTTGGATTCTTCGCCCGCTTATACTCAGCCATTGTATTATACGGCATTTTACTACCTTTTTTCTTAACAGTAGCAATGAATGTATCACAATCATTCTCACTCAGTATTCCTTTCTGTCTGGCGAATTCCAGGATGTCTATTGTTGTATAAAAAACAATATCATATTGCTGACAATATTCGCGGATATCTCTCAAATTGCTACTCGCAATATATTCTCTTTTGTATCTGGCAACAGCCATACAAGCGCTTTCACCATCTCCTCTTGATTTTTTCAATGTAGCATATTCCTTTAAAATTTCTACATCTCCGGGCATTATTACCACAGGAATTTTGCACCAGTTAAGAAAATTCTCAACCCCTAGTGCTTCTGTTTTTCTTTTGGTTAGTTCTTGCTTTACCTTGTCAAGTATTACAAATCTACCTGGGAATATAGAGGTTAACTTTAATTGGAACCCTGCTATAATAAAATGTATAACAACATCTGCATCAAGTAAAATTTTGGGTTCATCCTTCTGCTTTGTCATCATCAACTATTTGCTGATCTATATCTACGAAAATATCCAGCATTAAGTTGTAGAAGTCTGTTTCAGAAATCAATTCTTTATCATATAATTTTTTTGCTCGCTCTCCGTAATCACCAATTACTTTATTTGCGTTTGCAGGTTCATATAATTCACCTCCGTAACCCATTAATAACGCACTACGCTTAATATTACTTCTAAATTCTTCTTTTCTTTCTTTGCTTATTAAATTGATAAACATTAGTCTGTTGAGCACTGCCAACCTTGATACGCCAAAGTATTGCTCCATTTTCACAACTGTATTCAATGATACTTTTTTTGTTGTCAATTCTTTTTCAGACAATAGCTCAAAAATACCACCAGTAGGCATAAGTAGATAAGAGGCAAACCAATCTGCATTATATTCTTCAGGATCTTTTTTATCAAATAAACCCACGCTACAGATTTTATTTGTAAAATTTTCCTGTACAAAGAGATGATATAATTCATGTCCAATAGTAAAGTGTTGTCTTGCTTTAATATCATTTGAATTAATCATTATGAAATTGCTGAGATCAGACTTGATCGCCATTCCTGAAAACTTATCTGACATACCTCTAAATACACTAATAATATTCAATTTGGCTAGCAGCTTATATAAATCAATCGGCTCAGTAATTCCAAATCCGTGCTCCTCACGGAATTTATTTGCTTTATATTCTATGTAGTCATTTTTAAACATTGTCGCCGCCCAGGTTGGTTATTCTATGGTAATTCTTGATAATCTTTCTAAATGCTGCTATACTTTCAATATCCTCGCTGCCAAGTTCATCTGCTCTGAAAGCAAAACTAATATCGATGGATGCCTCCTCCAGACTATCAGCAAAGAAAATGGCCAGATCAACACCGAATAAATCTGCAAGTTTTTCTAATGCATCTAATGGTATTTCTCTTGCACCTGTTTCATAATAGCTCACCATTTCTCTTTTTGTACCAAGAAAATTTGCAATCGTTTCCTGGTTAAATCCTAGTTTCTCCCTCAATGTTTTAAGGATAACTGCTGCATGTTCCATAAACGCTATTTTTATAAAATCTGCATTTTTTATGTTGTTACAAATTTAACAAATTTCAAAATCAATCAGTCATTTTGTAACAAATATTGAAATAAATACTTTATTATAAAATCAAAATCAATTAATTAAATTACATCATTCATACAGAATACTAAATAAATATAATTTTTGTAACACCAATTTCAAGTAAATAGATACTCACCGAAATTGTCTAAGGCAATTCCAGTTACTGAGTGAATAAATTTAAAATCCTCTCTCCTTTTCCACAAAAAAAACCTAATTTCGCGCCTCCCCGATAAATTTGAAATTCGTTTTATGGAAAAGATAACCCGCTACAACCTTGAATGGTTGCTTGCACAATCCGAGCACGCCGCCACAATTAAATATTTATTCTTCTGGGGCCACACACCTGCTGCGAACGGACAATTAGGAAAAGAATGTTTCAGTCAGTGGTACGAAGCCCCTTTCACTGCTGATGGTCATCGTTACCTCACAGCGGAACACTGGATGATGGCACAGAAAGCCCTGCTTTTCAATGACCAGCCAATATTCCAACAGGTACTGGCCTGCAAAACACCTGGCGAAGCTAAAAAGCTAGGCAGAAAAGTACGCAACTTTGATGAACACACCTGGAACCAGCATCGCTGCGATATCGTAAGAAATGGAAATGTTTATAAGTTCGGACAGCACGATAACCTAAAAACCTATCTGCTGAATACCGGCAACCGCATCCTCGTAGAGGCGAGCCCGTTAGATAAGATCTGGGGCATTGGTATGGGAAAAGATAATCCAAATGCCACCCAGCCTGCTTCTTGGAAAGGCCTCAATCTACTGGGTTTTGCGCTGATGGAAGCGCGTGACATCCTCTCTAAACAATAGATAAAACAAAGCGCGGAATCACCCAATGGCTATTCCGCGCTTTGTATATTAAAACAAAAAACTTAGTAAGGACTAAATTCATCTCCTACAAAAGGTATCACAGCAGTCATTTTCAGCGGTAACGTAGTTCCATCTTCATTAACATATACTGTTACATTCCCATCTTTACACAACACCGGGAAAGAGTATTTAACACCCGCATAGCCCCGTTGTTCATCTAAGGCAATATCATCAAACTGCTTGCTGGTAACAGGCTTCCCGTTTGCATGCAACAAGGTAAATTTTCGACCGTTTTTGCCGATGAAACCATTTCCTGAGTCATTGATCAGCAAAAGTTCATAAGTAGGTGGAACAAGTATCAACCCCTGCAGCGATGCCAGCCCTTGCTTGTACGAACCGCCATCAGCCGAGAGTTTCAGCAGTAATAAGCTGTTGCCTGTCTCGTAATTCGTATAGCCGAATTCATCCAGGTCGTAGATAGGTGGCACCAATTCTTTACCAGTACTATCTATATAACCATACATCATCTTACTACCTGTATTTTTTACTACCTGGTAAATTCCCTGACTTCTTACCCGAATATCCGCATAAACAGGCGGGATAATGGCTTTATTATGTTCATCAATGACCCCATATTTACCTTCTGTACCAACAATGATTTGTCCACGCACGGTTGAATAATCCCTGTAACCTGCTATAGGCTGCAATTTCCTGGTGTTGGCATCAAACAAGTTGTACGTAGGGACGTCACCGTTAAGGGTAGTGGCAATAAGTACATTTCCCTTCAACAGATACACACCGGAGTATTGAACTGGTAGTAATATGTTACCTTGAATATCTGCAACACCATATTTATTCTCGCCGGCACTATCTTTCTGAACTATTTCTAACAGGGTATCTTCGGCCGCAAGTGGCTGTAGGTCCACATAATTACATGGCATTACCTGTTGTTTGGTTTTGATATTCAACAGCCCCCATTTCTTATTTTGCTGCACGAGATAAAGCGAATCATTCAGCAATTCAAATTTGGTATATATCGGAGGAAATAGTTCCTGACCATCAGTAGTGAATAAACCAGCTTTGTCCTGGTATTCTACTTCGATCAATTTATCAGAGCTACCTTTCACGATCTCATGAAATGTGGGCGCAATCAACTTTTTGGTTTGAGGAAAATAAAGTCCATAGACCGCCTGCTTTTTCAGCACAAATAATAGTGGGCCGCTATGCTTATAACCAGGATAAAAGCCTTCAATACTAGTATATGAATTTTCGAGTACCGGATGCCCTGTGCTATCGAATAATTTATAATCACCCGCTACTTTAGCAACGATATAATTATCATAGCAGCGGATTTCGCCATCATATTCCAACGGCAACACGATCTTGCCCTCCCTATTGATCAGACCTGTTTTCTTATTTTTAGTAACTGCTATAAAGGGGCCGGATTCAAATTCATCATATGGGTTGTCGATATTGTCATAAATGAAATCTGCCATAGTTTTCCCTTCGCTGTCTATCAGGCCGAAGTATCCGTTCTTCCTGACTTTGAGCATATCGTCAATAGTTTCCATACTCGTGTATTCCGGTTCGGCATACACCTTTTTCGTAATAGAGTTTATCTTTACATAAGTACCGTTTTTCTGCAGACCTGTAATCCAGTTGGTACCACGGGGTGAATAAGTATCATGCTCGTAGTTGAATGGTACAATGATTTCATTCTTCAGATTAATAACGCCCCATTTGTTTCCTTTTGCGGCGAGCAGATAGTCTCCATTAAAACCGCATCCAGCACAATAATCCAGCTGATCATATGTTGCAGGAATGATTAATGAATTGATATTTCCATTATACACTCCCCATTTATTATTTGACATTACGCCAAAGTACTTGCCTCCCAGTATATAAATGTTCTGATATAAAAGGGGCACCAGTAATTTGCCACGTGTAGTCGCAAACGTTACTTTATCACCTTTTTTCAGACGGAGATATAATTTATATTCCAGTGATATAGAATCGTATACAGCAGGTACCAACCATGTATGGGTACTATCTAACACCCCGAATTTACCATTATTCTTTACCAGCAGCAGCTGTTCATTCTCTTTAATATCAGGGTGTTCATCATCTTCTACATCAGCAGGATTAAACGTTAGCTCAATCCTGTCAAACATCTTCTGGCCTTGCTTGTTGATATACCAGGATTTCGTGCCTTGCTGGATATGCGCCAGTCCTTTTATAAACACAGATCCTTTCTGCGTCTGTGCGGATACAGGCAGGAATAAACATACCATGCAGGCCAGCATTACCATCTTTCTAATCATCATAGCCTTTTCTTTTCTTTGAACGATAAGGTAAAGTGGTACCATCAGCTGTTATGTAAAAATACCAGCCATTTTCTTTTACCATGACAGGGAAGCCATCGCCATCGTAATAGCTTTGATTGCGTTCCAGCTCATCATATTTCACCGGAATAATCACCGCTCCTTTGGCATTTAATATACCATACTTACGATCTTCTGTAACAGAAAATGCCCGCTGACTTTTATCGTAGGTAATGTCCTGGTATTTTATCGGGATGATCTCTTTGCCTGTAGAATCAACCACACCATAGTTTCCGTTTTTTCCTACTTTGAAATAACCGATGTCGTAGAACTTATTGATCTCTGTATATTGTAATGGTAAGCATATGCTGCCATCCTTTCTGATCAAGCCTTTCAGGGTATCCTGATCTACTTCCAGCAAGTCGTTATCGAAGCGGGTAATGTTATCTGCAGTAATAGGATAAATAATTTTCTTCTCGCGGTTGATAATACCAAAGCGCATATCACGTCTTTCACCTGTGGCTGCCAATGCCAATCCGTTGTAGAAATCACCTACGAAAGAATATCCATCGAAGTAAACTTCCTTTCCGGTGGTATCTATGAAGAGGTTTTCGTGGATATTATTCCAAACTTTCAGGAGTCCATCATTGAAGGATATGTTGTCATGTTTAACAGAATCCGGCATGAGCAAACGAGAGAAGGTAGTACCTTTAAATTCCCAGTATGGATTGGTATATAGCTTATTACCTTTTAGGTCTGTCAGGTAGGTAGCGGCATTGCTGTTGTTGGTATATATCGTTTCTACGATCCTGTTTTCAGCTACTGCGGTAAAAAATCCATATTTCTTGTCCCCTCTGATCATGGTACCGTTGGGTGCTGCGATAGCGCTGGTATCATAACCTTTGCTAAGCGCTATCATGGTGGGGTTTTGCCACTCGATGCGGCTATACGCCACGGGTATTACTTCTTTTCCTGTGGTGATGTTAAATAAGCCGATACGCTCTTTTTTCATCATGGCAATAAACTGACCTTTTTGCGGGCCCGCCATATCATCCAGGTAGCTGTAACCGGAGTTATAGCCTTCGCTGATGCCCGTATAACGGGCAGGCACCAACGGTGTTCCATCGATTTTTGCCAATCCCATCAGGCGCTGGGGGGTGGTGAAAACAATCAGTGGTGTATTATTATAGAGGATTACGTCGGTGTGAGTATAATCCAGTGGTAGCAATTTTTTGCCGGTCGTATCGTACACATTCCATGCGGCACCTTTACGGGTAAGGAACCAGCCAGGATTGCCATAGTTAAAGCGGGTACTGAAAGAAGTAGCTGTACCTATTTTATCTGTATTAGTACCTGCGGGAATAATTTCATCAAATTGATCAGGCAGGATATCTTTGCCTTCACCATTGAGGATGCCCTGTTTTCCGTTCTTTGTCACCATCACATAGTTGCCATAAGGCCTGGATGCAGTATACACTAGGTCTGTCAAGGCCTTACCCTCACGGTTTATAAAACCAACCTTTCCGCCTTTATATACGGCGAAAGTACCATAAGCAGGCCCTCTTTCTGCTTTATCATAAATAGCCGGTGTAATTTTTTTACCGGTACTATCCATTATACCGATTTTTCCTTGTATTTCGTAGGTGAAGTACGCGTTATCTTCATAGCCAAGGCCGCTGAAGTCGGAATATACAATTTCCGTCACCAGTGTTCCATCATGGCGAACAAGCCCTTTTTTCTGCTGTTTTTCTACTTTCAGGAAGGGAGAAATATAACTTTTGCCTACTTCGTCGTAGGCAGGTGCTTGTAGTATACGGCCGGTTTTGATATCCGCCCAGCCCCAGAGTGGACCTTTCCGGAATTTGAAAACCGAGGCATTTACGTAATCAATTTCATCATAGATTGGCTCGCAAAGCACATTTCCCATCGTATCGATGGCACCGTATTTACCATTCAGGCGGGTGATAACAAAGCAAAAATCATTGCGATGATCATATTCATCTTCTTCATCTGCGAGCTTTACTTCGTCATATTTGAAGGGTGCAATAATTTTACCGTTGTAGTTCACGGCGCCATAAGCATTATGTTTTACCCCTATAAGCGTCTTAAAATATCCCTGATTTTCCAGCTTATCTATTACGACTAAACCGCCACGGTGCAGGTATTGCACCTGGTTATCCATCTTTATTTCTGCCAATAGATCATTAAATGGAGAAAGATATTCGACTTCTGTAAATTGCTGGGCATTGGTAGCTAATGGGAACAGCAATGGGATAATAAATCTTAGGTATTTCATGTGATTAGACTGAAAAAAACATGGCTGTAAAATACAAATATGCAAGATTAAAATGATTAATCAAGCATTTAGTAAGGAATCCGGAGATATCATAAAGCTGCAATACAATTGTACCATTACTCTTCTCCTTAAATGTCTATGCAAATGTACCATTGCTAAAACGTTACCATATCCCTGATTTCAGGGATATACAGCTGCTTTTCCAACAAAGCCTTCAATCGGCTGAAAAGCCAATCACGATTTTCTTTATGCACATTTGCCTGTTTCTACCTCAGCAACCTGCGATCAAACTTATCAAGAAAAAAATGCCGTTTCCATTGATAGAAAACGGCATTGCTATGCAATTATCATATGCGGAATTGTATTATTATTGCAGACGTTTAAGTCGGTATAACAACTGCTTGATACCTTCCTGGTATTCATCAATGATAGACTGTGTAAATTGTTCGGAGAACAAATCACGTTTAGCTTCTACAACAGTATAAAATCCTTCAATATAGGCAATGGCTTCTTTAGGTTTCCGGGTTTCCGGGATCGTCATATCCATATCACCTTTAGTGGCCATGGTGGTTTCTACAAGTCGGTCTAATATTTTTCGGAGGTCATGCTCTGCCTGATCTAAAGCGATATGTGCCGCATAACTACCTTTTCCCTGTGCATCCCAATGCAGTAGCTTCAGGCTGCTGTTAAATGAGAACATGATCCCTAAAAACTCTCCGGTGGAAATCTCTGTAGACTTCTTTACTTCCTTAACAGTGTGTGTACTCATAAAATAGGTTTTAACTGTGAACGTAAAGTATAATGCAATTGTTCGTTTTCCTGTTGTAACAACAGTCTGTGGCGAACTCCGTCATTACTGTGTTTCTAAATCGTTGCGCTGGCTGTACAAAATGCGTCATCAGATACACATTCTATCCAGCTGACATTGCTTCGATACTGCTGATAACCTTTATTAACAGCAGGTTCTGACTATTAAATTCACAATTTCAGGGCCATCTTATAAAAACAATAATTATCCATTATGTATACAAAAATTTACTGGCTACATCAGCTGGAAAACAAGGCCCGGTTGGGCATCAGCGCCAGGCCTCGCGGCGGCGAATGGCTGGCAGCGGAAATCACACAGTTCAAACGCCTGCACATAGGGTTTATCATCGTATTATGGAAAAAAGAGAAAATTATGGATCTGGGCCTCCACCAATAGGAAAATCTTCGTCTCGGCAACGGTATCGCATATACGCTTATCCCTATACCCGACAGCATGATACAGCAAAACAAATAAAATGGTTGGCAGATAGAGAAAGGCAGTAACAACTACAGCTGACTGGCAGGCCTTTCAGCACAGTAAGCATCCCCAAAGGCGCACAGCGCCTCAATTGCAGGTATCAGCTTCTTGCCTAGCGCTGTAAGTTTATATTCTACTCTCGGTGGCGTTTCTGCATAGATTTTTCTTTCTATAATACCATCCCGCTCAAGCTCACGTAGCTGTAATGTCAGCGTGGCCTGGGTGATGTCTTGCATTTTTTTCTTCAGCTCTCCGAAACGCAAGGGACATTCTTTACGAATACTGTTCAGCAGTTGCAATTTCCATTTGCCACCTATTATTTTCAGGGCATTTGTCATAGGACAGTTATTTCCTTCAAACACCTCATTTTCAACTCTCTGTAAATCAATAATAGTATCTTTTTTCATACCAGGTATCTTTCCTTGAACTACTTGATAAAGCGATTACGCAGCTCCAACTTTGCGTCCTATAAAGGTACAGAAATGTTGAAAGCATCGTATATGACTCAAAGAAATTCAGCCTGGCTCTCGCTGATAATCGTTTCCACCGCCGTTTTTTTGTCGGTGATTGATATCTTCATCGTTAATGTAGCATTGCCTTCTATCAAAACAGGATTACATGCTTCTGACGCGGATTTACAACTGATCATTGCCTTATACTTGCTGGGGCATGCCATATTTTTGATAACAGCCGGCCGCCTGGGTGACTTCTACGGACGCAAACGCATGTTCATCCTGGGTATGTTGATATTCGTGATAACTTCCTGCTGCTGCGGGTTTGCTAGTACTCCCCTGCAGATGAACATCTCGCGTTTTCTACAAGGCACTGGTGCAGCGCTGATGCTGCCGCAAAGTATCACTTACATACAGCTACTTTTTCCGGACCATCAGCAAAGGATTAAAGCGCTGGGCATCTATGGCAGCATTGCCGGCACCGCCTCGGTGATAGGACAATTGCTCGGAGGCATACTACCAGATGTACATACGATAGTAGAAGGCTGGCGGCTGATCTTCCTCATTAACCTGCCTATAGGCATTATCGCGGTTATTGCCGCCTGGAGGATGTTGCCCGAAACCAGTAGTGTGCAAAATAAAAAATTCGACTGGACCGGTGTTTTCATACTCACCATTACATTATGTTTCCTGATTTTCCCGTTAGTTTATGGTCGGGAATTGGGATGGCCCACCTGGACAATACTTTTGCTCGCAGCGGGTATAGCATTGCTTTATGGATTCGTTAAACAGCAACAAAGGAAAGCAACAAGCGCGCTGATAGATATGCAGCTATTCCGTTTCAAGGACTTCAATATTGGTTTACTGGCTGTATTATTTTACTTCATGGTGCAGGATTCATATTTTCTTATCAATGCCATATTGCTGCAAACAGGCCTTGGATATACCTCTTCAGCCGCAGGCATTTTGTTTGCATTCCAGGGAATTGGTTATGTAGTCGCATCCGTGTTATCTATCCGGCTGGTGCCAGTATATGGAAAACGTGTGTTGCAGACAGGCATTGGCATTATGGTGGTTAGTCTGGCTGCACATATCCTTTTTTTCTCGCTGAACATCAACTCCATGCCCTTACTCACTATCATCCTGTTTGCATATGGCACTGGCTGTGGGTCTGTGTTGCCATCTTTGCTTACCATGGCGCTAAAGAGCATTCCTACAGGCTTTGCCGGCACTGCATCAGGTGTATTTACTACGTTACAGCAAACAGCGATAGCTTTAGGCGTCTGTATCTCTGGTGGAATATTTTTCTATATCATCCAGCAAACGGGTTATATATCTGCCTATCAGGTGGCCACCAGTGTGAATATCGGGCTATTGTTGCTAACAGGGTATTGTTTATACAGATTACCAGAAGCGTAATTTTTTATCTGAGAGATAGAAATTTTGATAGCCCTTACGAGTGCTGTACTTTTGCAGCACGATGTACACCAAAGAGGAAGTATCAAAACAGAAGCAGGCTTTCTGGACAGCCTTCGGTAAATATATGAAGCCGATTTTATCAGCAGATGGTAATATCGTCAGCTGGTCTAATTATAAAACAGGCATACCTGGTATGTATTTCAAAATAGATGTAGATAATAAAAACGCATCTGTGGCGATTGTCATTACCCAGCAGGACATGGACTTACACCGCAAGTTTTATGAACTGCTAACCATGCAGCGTAGCATTTTACAGGAGTCGCTGGGAGAAGATGACTGGCAGTGGCAATCAGAAATCACCGATGATTATGGCAAAACCATTAGCACTATTAGTAAAAGCATGCCGAATGTTTCTGTAATGAAAGATGCAGACTGGCCAGCAATCATCTCTTTTTTTAAACCGAGGATGATAGGGTTGGATGAGTTCTGGAGTATGGCTAAGTATGGATTTGAAGCGATTTTATAACCAGGTTTTTAAACGGAATTTACCCGCCGCCTAAGGCCGTGGGTAAATTCCAGAACATACGTTGATCAGCGGCGAGACTTTCCTGTACGAAGTTTAATATTCACATAAATTACGTGTTGATTGATTAATGGCAAAGCCCTGTTTATATAGAGATAACCAGTTTCCAAAGCCATCATTTCATCGAGCTTAATACTAACGCCAGCGCCTAAACGATTTTGTTCAAACAGGGCGCCAGCATTAAGATTAGCCATTACCTCATCATATAGCAGCACCCGCGTTTGTGGCGATAGCTGATATTCTAATCCAAATTTTTGTCTTGCCCTTATAACGTCCTGCTGGGCGCTGAAGTTGCGGTATTCTAATCCCGTCCTGGATTGCATTGCCAACTTAGGTGTCAGCGGGACTTTCTGGTCAACTGCAATTGTGGTTCTCCACTCCTGCTGGGGAGATTTAAGTATATCCTTTTCTGTTAGTATTACAGGATATATTTTGTAGTATGCGATAGGACTAACGGCAATCAATGTATGTGCATGCAGCTGGTAGTTTAGCCATGGGCGGAAGGAATAAAGCAGCGGCCTGTTTACCGGACCGCTGTTCTCCATTCCTTGTGTCCTGTATTGCCATTCCGCTACGCCATTGAGCTTTGGTGCCAGTGGTGTTTCCACTGACAGCCGCAGCCAGCTGTTGCTTTGCGACTGTCCCATCGCTATTATAAACAGTAGCAGCAGCAACGCTGTAAGTCCTAAATGCTTCATTGCCTTCTCTACTTCACTAGTTCCAGAAAAATAATATAGCAGCCCATCACCAGTACGAACCAGCCGAAACCCTTTTGCAGCGGGGCGCTGCTAATCTTTCGGCCCAGGCGCCCACCAAGGAGTATACCGAGTATAGCCATGGCCGTTATTCCAAGCAACAAGGTCCAATCTAACGTATGCCCAGGGGCATCCGCGAGAAAGCCGATCAATGAGTTGAGGGTAATGATCAGCAAAGAGGTGCCTACGGCCTTTTTCATGGGAAGATGCTGCACAAATACAAGTGCGGGTATCAGTAGAAATCCGCCACCAGCGCCAAGTAAGCCAGTGATAAATCCTATCAGGGCGGCGTTCATCACCAGCTGAATGTTTATTCCTTTATGCTGATGGGTCGATGCCGGTGTTTCAATAGCTCCCTGTTTCTTTCTTATCATAGATATGGCCGCCAGCAGCATCAATACCGCCAGCAATAACATGGTGGCTATTGATTTGGTGACTGCAAAACCTCCTAGAGTAAAGAGTTCCATCGGTATCAGCGGCAATAGCAACCGACGGGTGATGACCACTATCAGTACAGAAACCGCCGCATACATCAACGACATTTTTACATCCAGCTGGCCGCGCTTATATGCCCCAATAACGCCTGTCAGGCTGGTGGTACCTACCACCATAAGACTATAAAGCGTGGCCTGTTCCGTTTCGAGGCCAAATAAATACACCAACACCGGCACTGTCAGGATAGAGCCTCCCCCGCCTATCAAACCGAGAGAAAGCCCTATCAGTATTGCTGCCATATATCCTATTATCTCCATTTATCCTTTGTTTATGCAAAGGTCTACCCTTTGAAAGGGCTGGTCGGCTACATTTGTCACATAAGGAAAAATTTATCTGTAAAAAAAGACCTGATCAGACTCATAGGCAGAAAAAACACCTAAAATTTGCCTAATAGTAGAAATAATATCTTAATGATATTTGCATTATAGATTCATTTTCTATAATTTTGGCGGGATAAAAGAACAAAAGACCACCATTTAGATCCTAATCAGCATGAAATCTGATCTTAGACGTAAAATATCAGAAAGAAACACTGGCATAGTACTTTACAGCCTTACTCCTCCGAAAATCACTACTGCTGAGGAAAGAGTATTGACGATAGCGCATAATCAGATGGAAAACCTGAAGCGACTGGACATTGATGGTCTGATCCTGTATGATATCCAGGATGAATCTACGCGCACAGAAAAGGAAAGGACATTTTCCTTTATTCCTACCATTGCGCCGGAGCAGTATGGTTATAATTTCCTTGCTGACCTGCCAGTACCTAAGATTATCTATAAAAGTATTGCCAACCAAACCAGGGAAAGCTTTGGCAATTGGTTGGAGCAGAATGACCATCTGGAGCTGGCGGTATTTGTAGGGGCATCCTCACATCAACAAATTGAGGCTACCAACTTTAGTCTTACAGATGCCTACGAGCTTCATAAGGCTGCTTCTTCCAATATCTTATTAGGCGGTATTACAATACCAGAGCGTCATAGCAAGAAAGGCGATGAACACCTGCGTATACAGCATAAAATCAATAATGGCTGCGGCTTTTTCGTATCACAATGTGTATATAATCTGAACGATACCAAGAATCTGCTATCAGACTACTATTACAATGCTACCGAAAACGGTACGGAGATGGCGCCGCTCATCTTCACGCTGGCGCCTTGTGGTTCCCTTAAAACATTACAGTTCATGGAATGGCTGGGAATTGAAGTACCTAAATGGTTGTACAACGACCTGAAAAACGCCAGAGATATCCTCACTACTTCCGTCTATACTGCTACCAATATAGCTGCGGAAATACTGAACTATGCACATGCTAAAAATATCCCGGTAGGATTTAACATAGAAAGCATCTCTAACAAAAAAGAAGAGATCAACGCAGCGCATGAACTGTTGAATTATGTGCTGGATATGACCAAATCCCTGCGCAACAAAACGCCGCTGGGCGCTAGTCAGGCTACTCCCGTACAGGTTTATTAATCATTTATAATATTTAACAGGCCGGCTGACAATCATGTTGGGCATTGCTTATTGCTGCTCCACTGACTGGTCATCCGGCCTGTAATAATTATATTTAACCTGAAATTTGCCAGCTGACAGCCTGTTAATGCCGATCCCAAAATAATTTTGAACGACCGATCTTAAAGTACTACTTTCCCGCCATGAATGAGGGCATCTTTTTACATAGCACCAGCTTGCTGGATGACACTTTTTTTGAGAATACAGTGATTTACCTCACTGAGCATAATGAAAAAGGAGCCATGGGGTTTGTTGTCAACCAACCCTTTCCAAGAAAAATTAATGAACTGAAAGAATTCAGCCAGAGCATTGCATTTCCTCTGTACATCGGTGGACCTGTAGACCAGGAGCATATCTATTTTATTCATTCGCGCCCTGACCTGATCAGTGGCAGCGATCATATCAAGGATAATATCTACCTTGGCGGCGACTTCAAATCTGCGATCCAGCATATAAATGGCCGGGAGCTTACCGAAAAAGACATCAAAATATTTATCGGTTACTGTGGCTGGGATGATCAAGACCTCGAAGAAGAAATCAACGAAGGTAGCTGGGAAATTGAAACTGCCGGCACCCCGTTTCAACAGCTTACCTGATTACCTCCAATACCCAGGGAATAACATCATCGGCAGCAGCAATACTCCAGGAATGAGGATGCCTGCTGCCATCCAGGCGATAGCCCTTCTGGAAAGCATTTACAAAAACAGCCTGAGTATTGCCTATGCTATGCAGGTAATTGATCATGGCTGATTGCGGCAAAGCATTCATTCCATACAGATCACAATTCCTGTTATCCAGCCACCAGTTTACATCCACATCGTTGTAAATACGCACCGGCATTTTGGCCAGGTATTTTGCATTGCCACCATCTTTCTCTTTATAAGAATAAGTAGAAAAATATAGATATGGCGACGGCTTTTCAGTAGGTGAGCCGCCGAAATATTTTCTGAATTCATTGAGGCCGTAGGTAGGTTCTACTTTATTTGAACTTTTTTCCAGCGCCACTTCAAAGTTATGATACATAATTTCCAGATCTGTGGGGCCATCCACGCTGTAAACACCAGCCGGATGCACCGTAGTTCTTGTACTGTCCTGTACAGACAATTCACCATATCTCAAGGCAAAGAGTCCGCCCATAGAGAACCCGCCAATGATAAATTTATTCTCTGGAATATGATACTGTGCAACAGCATGGTGGAATGTGGTGTTGAGAAAACCCAGCACTTCTTCGTTTAGGGATAAACGTTGGTTTATCGTGGGCGCGATAACAGCGATGCCATTTTCATAGGCTTGTTGCACGAGTGCTTTATTGCTGCTAAGCGTATATTCGGCCCTATCCCAGGTACCAGGCAATAGCACGATGGCTGCGCGCGGCTTTTCAGGCACAAGGGCATAATAAAACAATTCAGTTTTACCACGGTCATTTACATACAGATTACTGGTATCTGTTGTTGAAATAAGATGTTTATGCAGATGTTCCCTGTATTTGAGGTCCAGGTTAAGAATTTCTCCATCCTGGAAATTACCAACGAGGCGCCTGGTAGAATCAGCAAAGATGATTTTGCCTTCGCCATTCATTATGCCATCGCTAAACTCGCCTAACATGCGCATACCATTGCCGAATACAAACTCACCATGGCCATTGGGGTAGCCGTTGCGCATCTCTCCGGTATATTTCAATACAGGCTTACTGTCTATAAGGTAATCGGCGCTGCCCTGGCCAGTTGCATAACCATTTTTAGCGGCGCCGTTCCAATTTACTGTCAGGTCATTTTTCGGGAAGAAGAAGGTAGCCCATACCATGCATTTGCCTTTGCTGTCTTTGATCAGATCATCAGCAGATTGTGCAAATAACGTGGACGCATATACGACGAAAAACAGCGTCAGTAATTTTTTCATATTGGGTGGTTGAAACATGGATTTTTGTCGACGTATATTCGTTGAAGATGTCCATCTTTCTAAATTAGTACTTTTGATATTCGGGTTTTTACAGGAGAGATAATTTAACAAATTTTTTTGCCGGAAGATGATTAATAGAACCTAAAGTCTGAATAAAATTCAGCAACGGATACCTGTATGAAGTGGAAAAGTTTTGTAACTTACTACTTCTCAATTAAAATATCCATTCCATGTCCGGAAAGAAAATCATTTGTCTTGTAACTGGTGCCAGCAGCGGCATTGGCAATGCCATTGCCAGCTACCTCCAGCAGCAGCCAGGTACCGTAGTAATCGCAACTGCCCGTCGTAAGGAACGACTGGAAGAATTGCAGGCGCCCAATACGACCATCATACCAGGAGATATTACAGCGCCAGCGTTTCAAGACAATTTGATTTCGTATATCTGGGAACGTTATGGTTATTGCGATTATCTTTTTAATTGTGCAGGAAATATAGAAACAGGAACGATTGAAGAGATCGATATAGATAAGGTAACTGCTATGCTGCGCCTGAATATAGAGGCAACATTCCGGCTTACCTATGCCATGCTGAAAAAATTCAAGCAACAGGAATATGGACATATCGTCAATTTATCCAGTGTACTGGGCACTAAAGTGCGGGCTACCGCCGGTGCCTATGCCGCCACCAAATATGCTATAGAAGCACTTTCCGAAGCCCTGCGCATGGAACTCACCAACTCTAAAATCAAAATCACCTGCATAGAACCTGGTCTGGTGATGACAGAACTTCATCATAACTGGGAAGTACATCCGAAAGAGAGTATGAACATCCCCCATCCTCTTACCACCGCAGATATCGTGGAAGTGATAAAGTTTATCATGGCGCAACCCGAACATGTGAACATACCCAAGCTGATGATATTACCGAAAGGACATAATATCTAATACCACATCTGCATTAACAAATAAATCAATACTACCTATAAACCCTTACCATGAGTACACCACAATTTGCTGCAGCATTGAATAAGCTGAAAGATGCCGGCATTTCCATGAAACCAGTTCATACCGAAGCTGCCTTGTTTGAACAATGGGATTTTATGATGGGACAGAATGACGACCCTACCGCCATTCTCTATATTGCATTAGGACAAAGAGCCGACAATCCACCCTATGGCTTCTATTCAGACCATTGCTGGCAATGCGATTTTGAATCAATGGAAGGTCCTGGCTCCTATTTCAGGATATTTGATAATATCATGCGAATCGCAAATGGAGATATAACATTCCAGGATATTGATGATTACTGTAATGAAGAGGAAGATGGTGAAGCCTGGGTATCTTTTACTTTTGAAGGGGAAAAATACCGTTGGGACCTGGAAGTAGATAATGACTGGATAGATCCGCTCATTTTTATAAAAATCCAGGACATCTTCGCAAAGCATCAAAAAAAAGGCCGACTAGTAGCTTTTCCTGAAGGACAAAGCATGGTGTTTAGCTATCTCACACCAGAAGAATATCTTCTCATGAAAGCTAAACTTGAGCTACGTTTGCATATCGTATAATCACTTGAATGAGGCGCGGAATTCCAAAGGAGATAATCCTGTCCTGGCTTTGAACAGCCTGCTGAAAGATTGCGGATGTTCAAAGCCAAGCTCATACGCTATTTCACTAACAGACAAAGAAGTGGTGGAGATTTTCTCCTTAGCCTTTTCAATCATCTTATCCTGGATATGCTGCTGGGTATTTCTGCCAGTCATTAACTTGAGTACCGCGCTTAGATAATTTGGTGAAAGATTCAGCTGGGCAGAAATTTCCTTTACGCCAGGAAGTCCGTACTGCGTAAGTTGTTCACCGCTAAAATACTTATCCAGTATATCTTCCAGGCTATCGAGTATACGATGATTGGCAATCTTACGGGTAAGAAATTGCCTGTTATAAAATCGGTCTGCATAATTCAATAGCACTTCCAGCTGCGCGATGATAATATCCTGGCTGAATTTATCAATGTTGGTTCGGTATTCCTGTTGTATGTTTTCCATGATGCCGATGATGATGTTTTCTTCCTTGTCGGAAAGGAATAGTGCCTCATGCACAGCATAATCAAAATATTCATACTTGCGGATATGTTTTGCCAAAGGCGTATTCCAGAGAAAATCTGGATGAATGCACAGCATCCATCCAGATACTCGCGGCGCCTCTGCGGCATGCTCCGCTTCTTCTACGCCAAATACTTGTCCTGGTGACATAAAAAACATCACGCCTTCATTAAAATCATATTGTTGTTGTCCATATCTGAATTTGACATTAAAATTTCTTTTCAGAGCAATGGTATAAAAGTCGAATACAACGTTCACTGGCCCATCTGCTGCATCTGTATTTGATCCATTTAACTGGATCACGCTGATGAGCGGATGTTCTGGTTTAGGGAACCCGTGGAGTTCGTGAAACTCACTGATGGTTTTGATATGTAGTGGCAGCGACTTTTTCATACTCAAAGCTATTAACTATTTACGAAGGCTTTTGCAAAGTCTTTGGCGAAATCTTTCATTTTAATGGCTCCCAGCTGTGCGGGGCGGTGTTGTTCGTAATCTTCATATATTACCGCTCTGTTGGATTGGCTGTACATTTCTGTCATCCCTTTGGCTAGTTCGGGCTGTAGTCCTGCGGCGAGGAGTCCGTTGAGCATGGCTTCATCCGTTATCCTGATCCATTTCAAGTCGGGGATGCCCACGGCTTTACCAAGTAAGGAGGCGGTTTCATTGCAGGAGAGTTCATCGCTTACAACATAACGTACGTAGTGGTTTGTAGCCGACGGGGTTGCTATCACTTCCGCAATGGCAGCCGCGATGTCTGCTGGTGCTACCCATGCTGCGATATCATCCTCTCCATAGTTGGCGGCAATGAGGCCTTGATTTTTGATCATGTGGATATATCCGTAGAGGTTATAATAGAAGCCGGTAGGGCGCATAAAGGAAACGTTTATATCCTGGGGCAGTTCACGGAGAATGGATTCTGCAATATGATGGTAGCGAAGTAAGCCGATACGCGTATCCCTATGGGCGCCAATACTGCTGAGATGTATCACACGCTTAACGCCCGCATTTAGTATCGCTTGTTTATAATTGTTTACGACTTCACGCACACGGCCTTCCAGGTCCAGCGTTTGATCAGTATAGTTTTCCGGTGGCAGCATAGTATAAACGAGATCAGCGCCGGTAAAGGAGGCGGTAAGGAAGACAGCATCATCGACAGAGCCAATGGTAGCACCAGCACCTAGAGCCTGAATGGCAGTTTCTCTGTCTGCGTTACTACTGATAACAGTTACGGCGTGGCCTTTGTCTACAAGGATAGATGTCAATGGTTTACCTATATGTCCAATAGATCCTGTTAATACGATCTTCATACAATTCGCAATTTATCTTGTTAAAAATATTAGGGGATCAATCTACCTGATTATCTCCCTGTAATGACATAACAAAATTGCGGCATTAAGGATTCGGAGGAGGCACAGAATCTACGGAAGATGTAACAAAATCTATGATTTAGTGAATTGCTATACGTCGGCACATAATATGTTTTACTATATTTAATTAGCGGTGGCAAGTCACCCTTTATCCTATTTTAACCTTGTACTATGATCCTTTTAAAAAGAAACAACTCCATCTGGAGTCGTCTTGTAGCCCTACTACGCTCCCTGCCAGGCATTCGTAAGAGAAAGCCGATGGCTAACGAACATAACGTACCATTCTTTCTGCGCACTCCTGCAATTATAGCATTCTGGGAAAGAATAAAATCTGGAACAAGCCTCCCATTACTGATTCATCCGAAATTTGAAATATTGGTACCAAGACCAGGATTTTATACCTGGAAAGATATATGGCTTCTGTCTGAGCAGGAAGGATACGCCCTGGAAGAAAAAGGAAAAGTATTCAGAACGTTTGATGGCGGAAAATCATGGGAGCAGGATATCTCCGGAATAGTATTTAAAAAAGATAAATCTTCCTCCAATGCCAGTACATTACAAAGTGCCCCAAAAGAAACTGCATCATTCGAGACTACCACAAATGCACCAATGATTACCCTGGCAAACGAGCGTGGAGAAAATTGGAAGTTAATGAAAGGGCTTAGCAACTATGGCTTGTTTGGCATTGTATCAATAGGAAACTCGCTGGTAATAACAGATGATTATGGAAATGTATTTCTCAGCAAGGATCAAGGACGATCTTTTGTACAGACCAAGGAAGGAATAGGCATGAAAACTGAGCGCAACAGTTATCCGAAGTTAAAACGCGTGAACGACATGCTGTATTATTTCAGCGAAGTGGAAGGTATTGCTGTTAGCAATGATGGAGGTAAAAAATGGGAAGAGCCTTACCTGCTGCCAGAAGCGATATGGTCCGAAATCAGTGATCTTGAAATAACAGCAGATGGGAGTGCATTCTTTATAATGGGTCAGAGCATTTACCAGGCTTTGGGTGATTTCTCGCACTTCCATTCTATATACGATTATGACTGGCAAATATGGAAAATCGGTGCTGCAAATGGAAACCTTGTAGTAACAGCGGAAGGAGGCACCTTACTAATTTCTCCAGATAATGGTAAAACATGGCAGGAAACCAGGATTGAATACAAGCATATGCTTACTGAGCTTAAACATCATAATGGGGTTACTGTTATTAATACCGACGGTGATTGTTTATATTATTCAACAGATTTGATCACTTTTAATAAAATAATATTTAATGGTGCGATGCAATCCACTGAAAGTACTGTATACAAAAATTATATTCTGTTTGATATCAGTCCCTATAACCCTGCATTAACTGGTGAATTAGGTGTTTATAATATGGATACCAGAGAACTCTTTAGTGGCGCATTTGACATGGGCGATCGTAAACTTAGCATATCCTACCTACATGAAAACTATGCCACCAGCGCATATGGCGCTATACTAAAATTCAATCCTGAGCTTATAACTATTCCTCATGTCGTTCCAGTGTGGGATGACATTCTAGATTAAGGCTTAAAAAAAGGTGATTAACAAAACCTCCTTTAACATTCCATGAACTATAAATGTTATAAGGAATACTAACAACTTTTCACCTTAAATTTTATTGTATGCCTTACTCACCATTACTGATCAAACCTTTCAAAGAAGAACTCACTGACTTTGGGGTCAAAGAACTGCTCACCCCAGAAGACGTAGACAAGGCCATGGACCAAAATGGCACCACAATGGTAATTATTAACAGCGTTTGTGGTTGCGCAGCTGGTATGGCGCGCCCTGCTATCAGAAAAATCATGGAAGATGATAGTATCAAAAAGCCGGACAGAGTTCTTACTGTATTTGCAGGACAAGACCTTGAGGCAACTGCCCGGTTCAGGAATTATATTGCCGACATTCCCCCTTCTTCTCCTAGTATCGCATTATTTAAAGATAAAGAATTAGTATACTTCATTCCTAAGCACCGTATCGAATCACGTGATGCGAATTCCATCGCCAATGATCTGACAGGCGTTTTTGAAGAATACCTCGCAGACTAACACTATAAACCACCCGGAATTGACAATATCCCGGGTGGTTGTACACTCCCTGAAAGAATCTGCCGCCAACCAGATATCAGTCTTCATAAAACTCCTCTTCTGTTAACCTACCCTGCAAAAGTGTTAATGAATGTTAATACTTCTTGGGACGCTCTGGTGAAAGGTTTACATTTGAGTATGGACAAAATTATCAGACGCATATGGTGGATAGTGATCCCCACTGCGCTGGGAGTACTTGCTTTTCAATTATACTGGCTGCAAACCATGTATGTAAGCCAAGAAAAGACCTTCCGGCAAGTGACCACCGATGCCCTGCAAAAAGCCTACGACCTTACCATGGTGTCCTCGGTAAAACAGCTCAGTCCAAATAACCGGACAGACACCAGCAGTAAAATGCGCTTTACCAGCAGTATACGTATCTCTGAAGGTGATAAAAAAGCCTTCGACTCATTGATGCATGCCAGTCGCAATCAACCCGGTATTAAAATCTTTTCCAAATATTCCGGGGCTACGGTCAGAGACGACAGCGACGCCTACATAGAAAAGGAAATACAAACCGATTCCGGCGGCCCTGACCTTACCAGACTACTTGCAGATGTATTCACGCTGTCCAACCTCGTGGAAACCGACACCATAAAACTAGCTGCTAACTATAAAAAAGAACTACTAACACGACAGATCACTATCCCTTTCCATGTAAAGCTGCTGCCACAGGAAAAACAAGCTGCCAGCATTCCTGGCGTTATCACGCTGCCATTGGTCAAACAAGGCAAACCCCTCATGATAGTAGCCACTTTCGATGATATCAACCATCTCCTGCTGTTGAAGATACTCTGGCCTATCGTCCTTTCCTTCTTGCTGGTAGTACTGATCATCGGCTGCATCTGGACACTCTGGCGTATTATCATGCGCCAGAAAAAACTGGAAGAGATGAAAAATGATTTTATCAGCAATATCACCCATGAGCTGAAAACACCGGTAGCTATATTACGGGCCACCAACGAAGCTCTCCTCTCATTTGGTGGTATGAATGATGCGGAAAAAACAGAAAGGTACCTACGACTCGGACAAGATGAAATCCATAAGCTGCAAGGCCTCGTGGATAATATTATGTCACTTACCAAGCTAGAACACGGCAGCGATGACATTACCACCACCATGGAGGTCATCTCCCTGAAAGCATTGCTGGAAGAGACGATGCAACGTTTTACTGACCTGCCTGGCGTGACTATTCATTTGGATATGCAAACACGTACTGATGCCTGCTATACCTCGCCGGCAGCCTTAAAAACAATTTTCGCCAACCTGCTCGATAATGCAATAAAATATACCATCTCCCTAGAAAAAAATATATTAATAACAGTGCGGGAAGATGATCAACATTATATCTTCAGCATAACAGACAATGGTATTGGAATAGAAAAAAAATACCTGCCTTATATCTTCGATAAATTCTACCGCGTACCACATGGTAATATACACGAGGTGAAGGGCCATGGACTTGGACTTAGCCAGGTGAAGCAATTAGTAGAAAAACTAAACGGCTCCATCAGCGCAGAAAGTACACCTTCAAGAGGCACCGCATTCACTATTCAATTAAACAAATTATGACACAACCCATACGATTATTGTTGATTGAAGACGAGGAAATCCTCGCCGGCGTTGTCGCTGAAACACTGGAGATGAAAGGCTTTCAGGTCCTCAAGGCATATAACGGCGTACAGGGGTTACAGTTATATCGAGAACAACATCCCGATGTATGTGTGGTAGATGTAATGATGCCCAAAAAAGATGGCATCACCCTGGTTCAGGAAATTCGTGCAATAGATAGCAACATCCCGCTTCTTTTCCTTACCGCCAAAGGCGAAACACAAGACGTGATCAAAGGCTTCCATGCCGGTGCAGATGACTACATCAAAAAGCCTTTCAGCATGGAAGAGCTGATACTACGCATACACGCTCTTCTCAAAAGGACGATGGCGATTCAGGCGCCCGCTGCAGACAGCACCCATATACGCATCAGCGAATTTATCTTCGATTTTGAACGACAACTGCTGCATCACGGCGATACCACCCAACGCCTCTCCCTCCGGGAAGCGGAAATACTCAAAAAGCTTACGGACAACCCCAACAACATCACCGCCCGTAAAACCTTACTGTTGGACCTTTGGGGCGATGACAGCTTCTTCAACTCCCGTAACCTCGATGTATACATTACGCGCCTACGAAAATACCTGCAACCTGATCCTGCTATTCAAATCATCAACATCCGCGGCCGGGGATATAAACTAATCGTATAGCCCTAAAATTTTAACACTCATTAAGGTTATATAAATACTCATTAACCCGCTTCTGAAATGCAGCGCCCTAGCTTTGTTGCAGACAAATGCAAACAGCTATGACCGCATTGCGACCCGCAATATTTCTTCTTTGCTGCTTCCTGCCCATCACCGGAAAAGCACAATCCATCTTCAAGATATCCCTGTACGATGCCAGCAGTAAACGTCCGCTTCAAGGCGCTGCCATTAACCTTCGCGCTGTCACTGATACCAGTATTTTTTTCTCTACTATCAGCGATAAACAAGGAAAAGCTACCATCACCGCTATTCCTAAAGGAAGTTATCTATTACAGCTGCACAGTCTCGGCTATCAGGACATACAACAGATGATACAGATCCCTGGCCACCTGCCTGATTCGATCTTCCTCACGCCAGGCATGACGTTGAAAGAAGTGACTATTAAAGATAACCTTCCGCCCGTACGCATGAAAGGGGACACCATAGAATATAACGCCGAAAAATTCAAGACAAAAGATAACGCTGTTGTGGAAGACCTACTACGCAAGCTTCCAGGGGTAAACGTAGAGCGCGACGGTACCATCAAGGCGCAGGGCAAAGAAGTACAACGCATACTCGTAGATGGCAAAGAATTCTTTGGCAGCGATCCTTCCATAGCCACACGCAACCTTCCTGCTGATATGATCGATAAAGTACAGGTGCTGGATAAACAAAGCGACATGGCGGAGTTCACCGGCGTAGCTGATGGCGAACAGATCAAAACCATTAACCTCGTCACTAAAAAGAACCGTAAGCGCGGTTTCTTCGGAAATGCCAGCGCCGGCGCCGGCACCAACGGCCGCTACGAAGGCGGGTTCAATGTCAACAGCTTTACCAACGACATGCAGTTATCGGCTTTAGGCAAAGGTAATAATGTCAATAAATCTGGTTTCAGTAGCGTAGAACTATTGAAGCTAGTCATGCAGGATAAAGAGATGCTCAAAAACCTGCCCCCTGCTGCTTTATCAGAGCTCTCCCGCATGAAAGGCGTACGCATCGAAGGCAACGCCGGCGCCATCGCAGAACTGGCACGCCCTGCAGGACTTACAGATACCAAATATGGAGGACTGAATTTTAATAATGACTGGGATAACTTTAAGTTTCGTAGCAGCTATTTTTTTAATGATAACCATACACGTAATAGTTACGACTATGCTCGTCAGTACCGCCTTCCTGATACATCCTATAATTATTTACAGGCTGGAAACACAGCAGCAGCTAATACGAATCATCGTATAGACCTCAGCGGCGACGTCAAATTCAATCCCCGCACCAGTCTTAAGATCACGCCGCAAATAAACCTTAACAACAACAGCAATCAGCAAGACCGCAACTTTCAGTCTTATACCGCTAAAAGCCAAACGTTGCTGAATAACGGCGCACAAACCACCAATAGCAATACCCACCAGCAGCTGATAACCTCAGGAATATTGTTGCGTCATCGTCTTTCAAAGCCAGGCCGCACCTTCTTACTAGATGCGAAGCCAGGCTATTTTAGCAATACCGGCGAAAGCTATAATAAATCAACCAGCAATTTCTTTAACCTTCCTGGAGGTACACAACAGCAGGTGATTGACCAGAAGCGTGAAGATAAAGCAGCTGTTTATAGCTTGAATACAAATATCGTATATACGGAACCGTTAGCACGTGGATTGAGTCTGCAAGCGGGACAACAATTCTATTACAGTCAGGGACACTACAACCGGCTGGTATTTGATCGTGCGTCAGACGATCACTACAACCAACCCGATGCCTTACTCAGCGATAAATACAATGCCAATACCAATCAATATACCAGCAAACTATCGCTGGCAGGAAATCATAAGCGATTGCTATATACCGTTGGTGCAGGATGGCAACAGAATAATATCAAGGGCAACTCCGATTTCAAAGGCTATCACGTGGCTGCCAGCTACAAAGCCCTGCTACCCGAAGCTTATGCAGAATGGAAGCCCAGTAAATATGCTAAAGTAAGTTTCCGTTATAAGATGGAGACTACTGCCCCTACAGTGGCGGATTTACAGCCACTTGAAGACAACAGTGACCCGCTCTACATCAGGCAAGGAAATCCATTTCTCGACCAGAAAAAAATGCAACGCATAAATTTTTCTTACAACAATTTTAAGCTTAATGGTCGTGGATTTTATGCTAATGCAGATATTATTTATTACAACAAAGACATTACCGACAGCAGCAGTATCAATAGCAACGATGGGAAACAGCGCATCACCCCTGTCAATGTAAATGGCAATTTCAATTTCTCTATATCTGCGGGTAGGACGATCAATTTTGGCAACAATGGATCTTCTTTTTCTGCTGGCCTCAGTACCGCCTATTCGCGCAATACTACTTTTACTAACAGCTTCGCCAATGTCAACCGCACCATTTCTATCACCCCTGATATGCGAGTGAATTATTACCTGGGCGATCATGTGAACATAGGAGCCAAAGGCAGTGCTGCCTGGAATAAGCGGACTTTTTCCGGCACACCGATGTTGCCAGAAAATAACTGGTTGCTACTGTATGGTGTCGAGGGAATTGCCACTTTGCCAGCAGATATCACATTGGAGGCCAACACAGATGGCTTCAGCACCCTGGGTATGGCGCCAGGTTTCAACAATACTATATTACTATTGAACGCGGCACTGACCAAAACAATCAACAAATCCTTTTCTATACGCGCAGAAGCCTGCGACCTGCTCAATCGCAATAGTAATATCAATCGTATTAACGGCAACGGCTATATCGAAGACAGAAGAAACAATGCGCTGGGCAGGTATTTTCTGTTAAGCGCGGTGTATAAGTTCAGACATTTTCCTACATCCAAAAAATAAATAATGCATATGAAAAAGTTGATCCTACTGCTGGCAATTGCCGGCATCACCACTACTAGCTGCCTGGCGCAGTCGCCGGACAAATCTCAAGGCTATATCAGCTACGATGTTACCGTCAACATACATGCTTCTATGAAGCCCGACCAGCTTAAGTTTAAAGACCTTGTGCCCGAGAAGGTAACTAACAAGGAAACCTTGTATTTCAATGGCGCTAAAGCAAAACTCGCCAGGAAAGACCAAGACGAAACTACTACGGATGAAGGCGCAAAAATAAAAATCGTGACCAATGAAGGCCAGGTTGCAGTGTATACAGATGCTGCCACCGGGCAGTCGTGGTCACTATATGAAGAAGATGGTAAACAGTCGCTGGCCGAGTTATACAAAGAGGAAAACCCTACGACAAAAGCCGGTGGTAAAACTAAACAGATCCTGGGTTTTTCCTGCTATGAGGTTAATACCAAAAGTAAAGAAGGTGATAATATGACCTTATGGGTAACGGATGCCTTCCCGATAAATGCCGGCCCACTGGGATTATGGCCTGAGAAGGGTGTAGTACTGGGTGTAGATAGTAAAAAGGTAAGTATCCAGGCTACTGCTATTAACTATGCACCGGTAAGCGTAGCAGATGTAAGCATTCCTCCAGGCATGCCTGTGAAGTTTGCGAAGAAATAACAAGAACGACTATACTATAAACAAAAAATCCTGCGATTGATGACAATCGCAGGATTCTCTATAAAATATAAACATCTGCTGAAACTAAATACTGGCTTTATCTTCCCCAGTGTACATTGATATTATGCTTGCTGGCAAATGCTTTCCCTTTCACGAACAAGCCATCCATCAACTGGTTTATCCTGGGCATATCTTGCTGAGTTATTTTAGATAATATTGCGTCTTTGTCGGTGGTGGTTGCATGCTGGTCACACAACTTTGCATAACGAAGATATTCTTGCTGGTATACTGGCAGCGCTGTTTCGAATAAGGCAATAGCGTTTTCTTTCAGTGCACGTTCATCATCATCTTTAGGAGCCAGGCCTTTTACTTTTTTAATCACTGACTCGGTGTATTTGATCTTCATTTCTACCACTTCCTGGGCTTCATTGCCTTTTTTCTGCACGGAAGGCACAGGCTTAGCATAGTTCTCTAAAATCTTGCCAAACGCACGGGGATCAAAGTCATTGAGCAGGTTACTGTTCAGCACCGTTTCTCCAAAAAATTTCTCCGGTGTAACAGTTTGACAAGCTGCAAAGGAGCATAAACACAGGGCAAGCAGTAGTCGTTGGATTTGTTTTGTCATAGAATATCAAATATGGGATGCTGGTTAAATTAAACTATAGCAAATATAATCATCCGGTAGAAAAGAGGAATCGCTGAAAGCAGGGATAATTGTTATTCTTTGGTTATTGTCTTTTGTTTGTTACTGATTTAATACTAAACAAAAAGCCTCGCTATTACACGAGGCTTTTATATTTTTTAGTGAGATGATGAATTTATTATGCCACCACACTTGCTGGCGCTACCTGGTAATCAAAGAATGTCACCGAAGCAGCGGCTCTGCCAGAGGAAAGCGTTCTTAACGTAGTGACGTAGCCAAACAATTCGGCCAGTGGCACTTCCGCCTTGATCACCTGGGTATTCCCTTTCATTTCCATGTGTCGGATGACGCCACGTCTTCTGTTGAGGTCACCGGTGATAGCACCTGTGAATTCCTCAGGCAGCGTTACTTCCACGCTCATGATAGGTTCCAGCAATTTAGGATTTGCCAGTACTGCAACCTGTTTAAAACCAATTTGAGCCGCATGTTCAAAGTCTAAGGCATGTGAGTCCTTATCATGAATATCACCATCGAACAAACGCACCCGCATGGATTGCAGCGGATAACCGGCCAGCACACCTGTTTGCATAGCGGTTTCAAAGCCTTTCTGTACAGAAGGTATGAACTCTTTAGGAATAGCGCCACCTTTGATGTCATTGATAAACTCAAGTCCTGGCTGTCCATCTTCACGAGGGCCCATTTCGAATTCAATAGCTGCAAAGTTGCCGGAGCCGCCATTCTGTTTCTTATAGACTTCCTTATGAGTCACCGCTTTGGTAAACAATTCCTTGTAGGCGATCTGCGGCTGGCCCTTGCTGACTTCCAGTTGGTACTGGGTCGCCATTTTTTCCATGACAACTTCCAGGTGCAGCTCACCCATTCCTTTCAGGATGGTTTGACCAGAAACTTCATCTACACTTACCTGTAAGGTAGGGTCTTCATCTACCAGTTTTGCCAGCACCTCACCCAACCTGTTGGCATCCTTAGACAGCTTGGCTTCTATGGCATAGCCTATCATTGGTTCAGGGAAGGTGATTTGTTCCAGCACTAAAGGTCTTGGGCCTTCAGAGAGGGTATCGCCGGTACGGACATCTTTCATGCCCACGACTGCGCCGATATCACCTGCTTCAATCATCTCTACAGATTCAAATTTATCAGACATGATACGGAGTAAACGGCTAACCCTGATGCGTTTGCCGGTACGGCTATTCCAAACGGTGTCGCCTGTACGAAGTGCGCCCGTGTATACTCTCACAAGCGTCAGTTTGCCAGCGTAATCATCTGCCATAATCTTAAATGCCAGGGCGGTCAACGGCGCATCCGTATCTATCGCCATTTCCTGTTCAGGTGCTGCAACATGCACTGTAGCAATATCTTCAGGAGCGGGCAGGTAAGCTACAACACCATCCAGTAAAGGTTGTACACCTTTATTTCTGTAGGCCGCGGCGGCAAATACCGGCATAAACGTACGCGCAATGGTCGCCTTTCTGATAGCACTGTACAAATCATCTGCAGTAACGCTGCCAGGGTCGTTGGTATATTTCTCAAATATCACCTCATCTACCAGCGATAATTCTTCCAGCAATGATTGACGGGCCTGTAAGGCACTATCCAATAACCCGGCAGGAATATTCGTAACAGCATATTGTTTACCATCCTCACTATCCCATACCAGTGCCTGCATTTTTATCAGGTCTATAACGCCACTAAAATGATCTTCTGCGCCAATAGGGAGTTGCACTGGCACAGCGTTCGCGTTTAATACGTCGCGGATTTCCTGTAACACGCGCATAAAGTCGGCGCCTTGTCTGTCCATTTTATTGATCAGTACAATTCTAGGCACATTGTATTTATCTGCCTGACGCCACACGGTTTCAGACTGTGGCTGCACACCTGATTTGGCACAGAAAACAACGATGCCGCCATCAAGTATACGTAACGATCTTTCCACTTCAGCAGTAAAATCGACGTGGCCCGGGGTATCAATAATATTGACCTGATGATCATTCCAATAGGTAGTTATCGCTGCAGAGGAGATGGTAATACCACGCTTCTCTTCCTGCGGATCGCTATCCATTACGGTGTTGCCTTCATCCACACTTCCAAGTTTATGTGTAAGACCTGTGTAATACAGCATTCTTTCTGTGACAGTGGTTTTACCAGCATCAACATGGGCCATGATTCCTATATTCCTATTTCGAGTTAAACGTTTCATAAAATATAAATTGATAAAAAAAGCGCCTCGCGTTTGGTAACGGAGGCGCTTTGTATACTGCAAATGCTTTCCTGTTACCGGACTTGTCTGGTAATTACGATAATCAATGTTTTAATGATCAGGTGCATCATGCTGTTAATAATAAAAATGAATCTAAAAAATGTGGATCTCTCTGGGGGAGAACAGCAGTATACTCCATGCCTGGCATGGTCATCGATTTCAATGAAAATGGAAAAGGAATGTGGAGTAACTATCAATCATATCTGGGTGCAGAGCTGCCTCCCCGTCTTAAATTAAGACGATACAGGTACTTGCAATTACTGCCCTGATGACAGTATTTGCGTTCAACGCTGTACGATATGTAATGTTTGTTAACATGATAGTTTATTTTGACGGCACAAATTTATAAATAAAATATATCATAAACAAATTTCTATAGCGATCTCATCTAACACACTCATACTCATCGCTCCTATAGCCCGATTTTTGTAATTTTATGAGAGAAGAATAGCAGGTTTATTTAAATACACAATGCTATGGCTGCTACCAATAACAAGGATGACGAAAGGATAAAATCCTCCTACTGGATTTGGACCGTTATATTCATAGCGTTTGCAGTTGTGCTTGTTATTCATTTCCTGCCAGAGATCCGCAAAGATTTAATGCTCCTCACTACGGTAAAATTATACTGGCTGATCATCGCTATCATAGCACAATTACTCACCTACTTATTTGCGGCAATTGTTTACCAGATTCTCCTTCGATCCTATGCTTTAAAAAGAGAACCTCCATTAAGCGAATTAATAAAGGCAACCCTTATTTCTTTGTTTTTTAACCAGACGGTTCCCAGCGGCGGCATTAGTGGTAATACTTTTATTTTCAGGTTTCTGAATAGATTTGAGATGCCTGTTACAGATATTATTTCTTTGATCGTAATTGAACTGAGTTGTTACTATGCCGCATTGGAACTACTTATCGTTGGCTCATTACTGGGTTGTTTAGCACTCACCAGTCCTACGCCGCATGCGATCAAAGTAGCACTGATAGCTGGCATCTTCATCTTTGTATTACTAGGTACTTTGATGCTGCTTGCTGGCAGAAAGAAATTCCTTTTAAAAGTCTATGACAAGCTAAAAAAAATCAAATTCTTTCGTAAGCGCTTGTCTGACGACCTATTGCAAACAGCCGGAGTAGAAACAAAACTGCTGCAGCACAAAACCATACCGATTCTAAAAAGTATTATCTTTCAATTGCTGGTATTGCTGGCAGATAGTTTTACAGTTTATGCTTTGTTTCTTGGTCTTGGAACAAGGATATCTGCATTTACCGTACTGCTGGCATTTCTGTGTACGAGGATCATTGCTATATTACCTATTTCCCCCGGTGCGCTTATAGTGTATGAAAGCAGTATGGTATTTTTCTTTTCCAGTTTAGGCGTTCCCGTGGGAACCTCTATTGTGGTCACATTACTATACCGGTTATTATCCTTCTGGTTACCTATACCAGCAGGCTTAGTACTTTACAGGGAGGAGCGCAGGAAAGATCTACAATAATAAAACAACCTGTCATGACAACAGAAGCACTCTATCAATATCTCGCATCGCAGCCACTGGGCGTGGTTTCAACTATTTGTACAATTGGCGCGCCACAGGCAGCAGTGGTAGGCATTGCCGTTTCACCTCAGTTAGCCATCATCTTCGATACGGTTTCCACTTCCCGTAAATACGCTAACATTATAGGCAATCCTAAAGTAGCAATGGTGATTGGCTGGGAAGATGAAACGACGGTGCAGCTGGAAGGCACTGCCAGCCTACTGCCGCATGGAGAGTCACATCCATTGAAAGAAATCTATTTCACCAGATTCCCTGATGGGCGTGTGCGTGCCGCAACCTGGCCAGATCTGGTGCATTTTGTAGTGACACCTCAATGGATCAGGTACAGCAATTTCAATGACGCAAAAGAGCCTGTAAAGGAATGGGAGTTTAAACAGTAAAACTAAAAGGATTCGTGATACAAGTCTTTCACTGATATAGTTACAGGAAGATGTGCCATCGATGGCTTTTTCGGTGGCGCAAGATAGCTCAATGAGATACTATTATCTTTTTCTTTGTACAAAAATTCCAGGGAGAGCGCATGAAACCCAGGCGCCAACGGCACTACGAATGATTTACTGTTAATACCATCGGCGGGATTAATTGTAATCAGCAAACGTTTATCTATTTTCAATTTACAGCTGGTTCCTGCTTCCAGAAAAAAGGTATAATAACCACTTTTCTCTGCTTTAAACCACCCGGTATCTTCACATAAAATATTTCCCTTTACTTTTATAGACGGCAGATAATCCTTATCCAACAAGCCACTTGCTATTAGCCGATGATCGCTAATACTATCGGCATTAAAACATACATACCGCAAACCACCTGCAATAAGATTGGTTTTATTATCAGCAGAGAACTGCTTTCCTACCTTAAATTCAGCGGACATTGTTTTATCAGGTCCATAATTCGAAAACTGTTTAAGCTTGAGAATTGCCGGCGCCTTAACCTGCAGCCCGTAATCAAACCTGGGAGATAATATCGTAGGCTCGCTACCGTTAGTAGTATATCTGATCCCCGGATTAATGTCCAGGTAGGTTGAGTATAAAAAGATAGGAATAGATTCATTTTGTTGTACTATTCCTCCCATAGGAAAGAAATCCAGCATAAATGAACTATAACCGAAATAAGTAAACTTCAATCCATTGTAAATATTCTTTAGTCTGACAGAGCCATGGTGTTCATCCTCATTAAACACCACCTGGCTGCGGATCTGCGGATTATCTTTTTTAATCAGACTATCTATTTCCTTTATACCAAAAGCAGCACCTATAGCGCCATTCCTCCCTCCAATAAAGACCGTAGTACGGTGAGGCACAACTGGTAATTGTTTCTTTGCGCGTATTAATAGCGCTCCTTCATTCCACCATAATGCAGGATCTGAAGCAATATAGTTACTGAACAATGTTGGTTGGTCAAGCAAAGTATATATTACGAATAATCCGCCATAGGAATGGCCAAATAATATATTCTTATCACTGGTTGAATAGCGACTATTAATATAAGGCATCAACTCCTTTCCAAGAAAGGATAAAAACTTATCCGCCTGGTTTGAGGGTAGTAAATCTCTCTCACGGCTATCTTTACCAATGTCATACCAGTAGTTATTTCTTACTCCCACCACAATAACCGGCGGCATTAACTCATTCTCTTCTTCAAAAGAAATGATGGGGGGAATAAATCTACCTAACATTTCAGCATCCAGCACATAGAGTACATCATATTTTTTCGTAGTGTCGTAATCGTGAGGCAGCCAAATCTGTAAATATCTCTCTTCATGGAGGGTAGGAGAAAATATTGAATCAGCGCGCTCCTGCGCGAATAGATTGTTATTTATGAAGATAAATAACCATAAACCAAAGAGATACAGTGGTTTCATAAAAAGGATGATTAAGGCATAGTTTGGGGAACATCTTATATCATCTAATATTAATAAAAACAGGCGTAATTGTCAAGGGTAATATTTGGAATTCAATATACGATTACATCTTCGCTCCCAGATACCGGCCGTTTAGCAGGATTATCCAGAAACTCCCGCAGGATAGGCATAAAAGCTGGCCCGCCTACACCGTGCGCACGTTTGGTGAACAGTAATCGGTAACTGTTAGGCATATAGTGATGTATCATATCGATGTATAGAGGCCGGCAGGCATTGTCCATGGCGCCATCTGCCAGCAGTGCATATTTGGTGGTATAGAAAGCTTGTTTGGTGGCGGGTTTCACCGACTTATACTTCCAGCAATCACATACAGCATTATACACATCATTGATGTGATAACCTTTCATATAGGGATAAGCGTTATAAATACTTTTAACGACCTCCTCATTATGGAATCCATACTGGTCGGCACAGTAAGCGGATATGCGCATCCCGTTAGGTCCTTTCCCATATTTGAACAATTTGTCCAGCAAGGGTTTTATATAAGGTTCATGATGATTGTTGATGATCTCTGTAATAACGTAAGGCACTGCAGCAAGCGGGCCTGAAAATGCATCCTGGATGGCATCATACAAATCATTGCGGTCATAGGCGATATTAATGCTGTCTTTCGTACCTTCTTCCTTATACCTGATATAGAATTTTTTCCCTGAGATATCATTGAAGTATTGCTGGAACCTGTTTTTCAGGTTAGCATAGCGGAGATGGTCAGTGGAATCTTTTTCGCAACTTCGGAAAAGGACCTCCAGTGCTTCATTGAAGTTGGCTGGTTCATCTTCATCAATAGGCACAAACATAGGCAGTGGAGAGTTCAGCACTAAAGTGCGGATATGCGAAGAATCATGCTTTAATACAGCCATCATTAATCCTCCACTGTAAGATATTCCAAAGAGGTTTACCGAATCTATTTTTAAGGCCGCAATTAAGTCGTGAATATCGGCAACAGATTCATCTGTATTATAAGCCTCCAGGTCTATACCTTTGGCTTCCAGACCTTTTCTATAGCGTTTTACACCTTCGAGCATCATGCTGTCCTTATTCAGGTTGTTACGATAGGCCATCTTCATGGCATCTCCCAGCTCCGGCCCTTCTGTATTTGGTATGGCAAAATGAGTTCCTCTTTGTTCAAAGGCGATACAATCCCTGTCGTTGATGAGGTCACTTTTGGAAATACCTATTGCCCATCTTAAGGAGCTGGTGCCAGGGCCTCCGCTGGTGAAAAGCACCGGATCTTTTTTCTTATTGGGATTATTGCTTAGCACCAAAACAAATGGCAATTTGATAGTCTTGCCATTCTTTTTTGTTCTGTTTTCCGGCACCACGAGGTAACCGCAGCGGGTCTTGAAACTGCTGTCGATAGGCACCGGACAAGCCCCCGGAACGATACTCGCTTTTTGTTGTGCGAAAGCAAAAGAAAAGCAACTGAGAGTAGCCAGTAGTATGAATAAAACTGATTTCATATTTTGTGGAATGGTTAGATAGTGGAAAGAATCATGTTCCTGCCTTGAAGGGCAATTACTGACAATTACCATGCTTATTAAAAATAAGCATTTGAACGGAATATAGATTCCATAACTATAAAGACACCCTTTTCACAAAAAGTTGCATCTATACTGACAGCCCTCCTACCAAGGAATTAATATTCAATTTTACTGCAAACCGTCTGCAGTTCCTACTTTCTGACATTAGCCGCTATACAACTCACAACAAACCTTGCAGTTTCACATACTGCAACAACATAATCGTTTTACCATCCTTTATCTCACCACTTGCGATCATTGCCATTGCTTTGTCTATAGGAAGTTCCAATACTTCTATTTCTTCCTGTTCATGCTCCAGGCCTCCGCCATCGCTGATTTTCATGGCAGGATTATATTCCGCCACAAAAAAGTGTAGTATTTCTGTTACTGATCCTGGCGACATATAGGCCTCAAATATTTTTCTGACATCATGGATACGGAAACCTGTTTCTTCTTCGGCCTCGCGGCGGATACACTCTTCCGGTTCGTTTGCATCCAGTAGCCCGGCGCAAGCTTCTATCAACATGCCGCTGCTGTTGCCGTTGATAAAGGAAGGCAAGCGGAACTGGCTGGTCAGTATTATCTTACCACTGGCAGGGTTGTACAGCAATATTACCGCACCATTACCACGATCATAGGCTTCACGGGTATGCGTCTGCCATTCGCCATTCCTTGTTTTATAGTCATAGGTAACTTTATAGAGAGTGTACCAGTTATCTGATAAGATATCTTTCGAAATTATTTTCACTTCAGCTTCCATAATAATGATTAAATTTGATCACTTTTGATTATTTTTGATTATTTTTATCAAATATAAATTAAAATGGGATATCCGGAGAGAAAAAGAAAAATTCTTAAAATACTTGAGAAGCAGGAAAGCATGGAAGTGCAGGAAATCGCTGATGAGTTGGGGATTTCGGCAGTAACTATCCGCAGGGACCTCCAGCAGCTGGCAGATGAGGCGTTGATCATCAGAACCCATGGCGGTGCGATGAAAGCGCCTGACAAGCACCCTTTCACCGCATTTGCTGATAAAGAAAGCGTGGGCACTAACAGGAAGAAATATATTGGTAAACTGGCGGCAGGCCTGGTAAAACCCGGCGATACCATTTTTATGGATTGTGGCAGCACGGTTTTTATGATGTGTGCTTACCTGAAAGACATCTCCCCTTTACGAATTATTACTAACTCCTTGCCAGTGGCAGCAGCTTTCATGGATATTCCGGGCATACAGGTGAACCTGGCCGGCGGTGAAATGGATGGCAGTCGCAAAGCAATACATGGCGACAGGGCCATTGCGCATCTCAAAAGCTACCATGCCGATAAGGCGTTTATAGGAACTGATGGATTATCTGTGAAAAATGGACTTACCGCGTTCAGCGAAAAAGAAGCCGGCATTAGCACTGCTATGGCAGGCAATGCGGATAAATTATTTGTACTCTGTGATTCTGGAAAAATTGGGAAAGATAGCTACCTGAAATACGCACCGCTATCAATGTTATCCGCGCTGATCACAGATAAAGAACTGAGTACAGCCCAGGCAATACAGTTGAAAGGAAAAGTCGCAAAAATTATCCAATGATGATAAACAACATCATCATCTGACTAAATCAAAATATTCAGCACATTTTTAATCACTTCATTTTCTTCGTTCTTTCTCCAAATTAAATACAGTGGCACTTCGAAGGGCAACGGAATAAAGCGTACACCTGGAAAATTCGCCAGGGAATAGGAATAAGGTATAACGGAGATGCCTAAACCCTTTTTCACCAAACTCATAATCACAGAGCCAAAATCCGATTCGAAACGAATGGCAGGGTCAATATTATATGCCGCAAAAACCTCGTCCATCTTCATACCGAAGGTCTCTCCTTCTGTAAAAGTAGACAGTATAAAACGTTCGTTTTGCAAAGATGCTGTGCTGATATCAGCAGCAGTAACGATCGGGTGAGCAGAAGGAACCATCAGCGCGAGGTTATCGTGGCGTATAAGCGTAGACGTTAGTAGCTCGTCTTCATGCTTATGGCGACTATAACAAATATCTATTTTGAAAGCCTTCAGCATTTCTGTCTCCTGAGAGTGCCGGATCTGCACCAGTTCTACCTTTATTTCAGGAAATTCTGCTGCCACACGCGCCAGCATATCCGGCAATATATCATAACTGATAGAACCCGGATGGTTGATGACAATATGCCCGCCGGCTCCTTCATGAATTTTGCGTGCATACAATGCCGCGGCATTCAGCTCGTCTATCAAGGGTTTCCACTGCTGCTGCAAAAACTTGCCGGCAGGTGTCAGCTCTACTTTCCTGTTAGACCTTTTGAAGAGTGTTAACTGAAGCTCGTCTTCCAGGGCTTTGATCTGACGGCTAAGCACCGACTGGGTAATGTTTACTTTGTAAGAAGTACGCCAGTAATGCAATTCATCAGACAATTGCAAAAAATATTCTATCTGTTGTATGGTCATGCCAATTGATGCATTATTTGCATCATTCCATCCAAAATTAGCATTTTTAGACATCATAAGCCATATTAGCTTTGCGATATCAAAAACGACGAGAAATGAGCTATCAGATCAGACCCTGCGAAGAACGAGACCTGGACAAATTGATTGAACTATGTGCTGCACATGCCGCCTATGAACAGGTGGAATACACTGCTACCGGAAAGAAAGAACGGCTACACGAAGCTATATTTGGCGTTGATAAAGAACTCAATTGCCTGGTAGTGGAAGCCGAAGATGCCATCATTGGTTATGCTACCTATACCTTCGATTTTTCTACCTGGGACGCAAAAGAATTCATTTATCTGGATTGCTTATATATAGAAGAGGCCTATAGGAGTTTGGGTATCGGACAGGTACTAATGGACAAGATCCAGGCCGTAGGCCAGCGAAATTATTGTGTAAACATGCAATGGCAGACGCCAGATTTTAATGAAAGAGCAATTAAATTTTATAAAAGAATTGGAGGCATTGGCAAAAACAAAGTGCGCTTTACCTTACCTCTCTAACCCCAACGGATAATGGAAACTATAGCAATTATACCACTAACGGCAACGGATATACCGGCATTGCAAACGATTGGCAGGAATACTTTTTTCGAAACCTTTGCCAAAGACAATTCTGCGCAAAATATGTCGCAGTACCTGGATGAAAAGTTTTCACTGTAGCAACTCACTGCTGAATATAATACACCTGGTACCTCCTTCTATCTTGCCCAGCTGAACAATCAGATCATCGGCTACCTGAAACTGAATACCGGCGCGGCGCAAACGGAATCACAGTCCAACGACGCTTTGGAGATAGAACGCATATATGTACTTGGCGCCTTTCACGGTAAGAAAGTAGGTCAGTTATTGTATGAAAAAGCGATCGACATAGCATTGCAACATAAGGCGCCTTATGTATGGTTAGGCGTATGGGAAGAGAACCACCGGGCAATTGGGTTTTATAAGAAAAATGGATTTGTTCCTTTTGATACGCATATCTTTCATCTTGGCGATGAAGCACAAACAGATATTATGATGAAGAAAACACTAGGATAATGGGTAAAAAGACAACTTTCATCTTGCTGCTGATACTGGGTACTGCTTTTTGGGGTATCTCCTTTCCTGTCACCAAAATGGCGATGGGTAATATCTCTTCTTCTACTTTTTTGTTCTATCGTTTCTTGTTTGCAACGCTCGCCCTTTGTGTTGCATTATCGAAGCAACTAAAGCTGATAACGCCGAAGGTATTTACTGCGGGCGCTATGCTGGCCGTTCCGCTGGCATTCGGCATCATCTTTCAGACCATGGGGATCAAACGAACACCTGCTTCTCAATGTGCATTAGTGGCCGGCACCTCGGTGATTATTATACCAGTGATAAAACTATTGTTTTACCGGACATACGTGGATTTGAAAGTCTGGGCTGCCGCGCTGATAGCGCTGAGCGGTCTGATGGTCATTTCCCTGAAAGCGAATTTTGCCATTGGACTCGGGGATTTATTTACGATCATTGGCGCCGCTGGTTTTGCCGTTTATTTGATTAAGGTAGAAAAATACGCGGGCACGAAAAATATTCTACCTACCATCATACCTATGTTTGCCACCTGCACCGCTATTGCGTGTGTATGGGCAATTTTCGATTCATCTGCCAACTGGATGCCGTCCGTGAATACTTTCTGGCTGGGCATAGGATATTGTGCTTTGTTCTCTACCGCTTACATGTATACGGTTTCGAACGTTGCACAAAAATATATAAAGGCGGAAAAGGTTGCCATCATTTATCTATTTGAACCGGTATTTGCTGCAATCGCCGCCATCACCATACTGAATGAAAGTCTTACCTGGCGCTTATTATTGGGAGGTTGCCTCATTTTCCTGGGGACTATAATCTCTGAGGTAAACTTCAGGCGAATAGGTAAAGGCAAGCAGAAAAAAGAAATAATAGCCGCTCAAATGGCGGAAGCGATGTAGGATACATTACTTTATAAAAAAAGCTATAACTCAAGTAGATAGTCATAGCTTTTTTTATGTAATACTATCATCGGAGATCTCAATGAATATCTAAAGAAAACCGGCGTATGAAGTCCAGGTGTTTTTTGTATTTAGCGACCGAACTATTCAATAATATCTTTGAAGAATCCATGGCCTCCAGGACAACTTTCAGCTCTATCTTCAGTACTGTGATTGTGTTTCCCTCACCATTGGACTTGAAAAAATCACGCATAGATATATCATTTCCTGCGGAAGATCGAATATGACGATCAAAAGCAGCTGTAAGGCTTCTAAACTTTCCCAATGGCAATGCCAGCAGAAACAAAATCATTGGCAATTCTTCTTCGATTGCATCAGCATTGTTACCCAACTCACCATGTGCTTTGATGATTCTGAATATATTTACGTACCGTTTGATCGTTCTTGGGATATTGCCCACTACTTTTGACATATCCATCATCACTTTTACTTCAGTCTCTGAAAAAACAAGTAATCTTGTATCATCAACATACTTAGTAGAGAATTGTGCTTCAGAATGGTCATGTACTACTGCTTGCTGCCCATTCGTCTGAAATTCTCGCTGAATAGTTTCAATGTTTTCGACAAAGCTGATACTTGCTTCTTCTACATTCTGGTTTACCGGTTGTAATGGCATGTTCTCAGAAGACTTATTAATTGCCAATTCCTGGATCATTCCTTTTACTTCCTTATCAGCAGCTTCTTTCAGACGGAAGGGGATCTGAAATATTTTTTCCAGATAAATGGCAGGATCTAGTAAGTCTGCATGCTCTTCTCCGTCTTGTTTATCGAACTGATTTCCGTATTTTTTCCTCAGTGCATTTTTGACCCATCTTGTATCTATACCTACCACTACTACAAACAAAGGAAATGCCATCAACAAGTTGACAGCTTCCAGTACCTGTACTACATGCTCCTCACTACACCTATCCAGGTCATCTATGTACAACACTATTCTATTCAGTGCGCGGCCATATGTTTGTCTGAATATCTTCGCAGTATACGCAGCTGTCAGATTTTTTACTTCTTTGGTATGATCTGTAAACAGACCATTCAGAATTTCAAAGTCCTGCCTGATGATTGAAATGATACCCAAGTGCTTTTTATAGTCTTCACTTTTCGCGCGATGATCGATAAAAGTATACAGTGTTTCGGTGCTCAACGCATGTTTGATTTTAAAATCAAGTTCCAGCACCTTGGTTTGGGCCTCTTTTAATTCATTATTATACTGGTTAATTTTTGCTCGTGCTTCTTCTATTTCAGCTTGCAGTTTTTTATCATATAGCTCATATTGCTCTTTTGCCTGCATCATCGAATGTTCATGATCCTCTTTTACCTTCCACAAGGCGGCAATTGCAGGCTTAAATTGATTTATTACTGTTACCATTTGGTTAACAAGCAACACCAATGCAGCAATACCAGAAATAACTCTTTGTGAAAGTGAAAAATCAAATTTCCAAACTTCCTGTTCAACTAAAGTCACGAATGCCGGTCCTAATACCACCACAATGATAATAGCAGAGAGCCAGCCCAAATTGCGCCAAATGGCTTTTTTATTAAAGAATTTTCTTAAAAATGCTCGTTTTGTTTTGAGCTGCCGGTAAACCTCTTCCGGGTTAGACCAGTATTCTTCAGGAATAATTGTTTTAAGTTCTTCTTCTGTGTCAACGAAAGTTTTGTTCTTCCACAGTGCATCTTCGATCTTCGTTTTCGCATCAAACTGAGTGTCAGCAGTTTTAATAAAATGCAACAGCGTGTGTTTCCGTATTACTGCAATTTTTCTTGCTAGTCTCTTGCCCGCATCATGCTGTTTGGATTCAAGATCCTGCACTCTTTCATTAGTAATTTTTTTCTTGTCTTTCAGTGCATCCACCGCTTCTTTAGTGCAACCTAACTCTCCTGAAAGTTTAATTTCGAAATCTTTCTTGAAATGCGTTGGTAAGTCCGCTTTTGAAATATGTTCTTTTAATCCTTCAAATATTTTGGTTACAATCCCTGCCCAGAGATTTGTATCTGAATAGGACCAGGCATTAAATCGTATGGGAGCAATACCTTCACAATACATGTTACCTCCATTTTCAGAAAGAAACTTTATTCTGTCTGACAGCTGGCGCATAAAGAAGCTTTTTCCTGCGCCCCACCTACCTAGTAAAGCAACTGCAAACGGCGGCTCAAAGCTCCTGGCAGCAATTACTTTGGCAAAGGCATTTACATCCTGGTCAATGTTGAGATAATCAGTTCCAGCATCAGAATCGCTGATGAGGCCAGCAATACTATCTTCTATCTTTCGGAAAGCCGTATTACTACTATTTGAAAACAATCGTGAGATATCCGCATCGCTTAATTGGGAAAATATAGTTGGCAAATCATCTGAATCTACTTCCGTTATTATATCTCCATAAATTGGAAATTCGGATATCATCACGTTCACATCTGGCAGTATCCAGTCTATTACCAATGTTCTACCATTTCGATCATTTCGAGTAACGCAACCGATAGCGTGCATAATTAAACCAGTCCCCGCTCTGGTACTGATATTTGTCTTTAGTATTAGTATATCTCCTTCACTTACCTCTTTTATGATATTACTATCAGCATATGCCGCCGCATCAAATTCACTTTCCCAGATAGACCGGTTAATGAACCGCTTAGTTTGGCTCCCGCCCTCAATCCAGGATGCACCAACCAAATAGAAGCGACCTGAAAAGTTAGGATACACATGATTTAAGTTACCCGTACCCAGTTTGACGGTGGGCAATAATGATAACGACGCTGGAGCATCTGGTAAGGATAGTAGGATTCTTGCATCAATATCATATTCATCATATACTCGGTTTAAAATCCTTACAGTAATCTCATAACTTTCTTCGATAGTCAACCCTCCTACTCCTGTGCCTAAAAGAGGTAGCCAAAGGGTTCTATCTCTGTACCAGCCTTTGAACTCTACTAATGCATCATATAGATTTCGTTCCAGATTTATTTTAGTTGATCTACCGCCAACTGTCACCACGAAGATGATAGGCTTTTTGTTATGATCATTAACAGCTCCAAAACCGTGAAACAATTGCCGGTCACCCGGCAGCTTATTCATAGAATAGCCATAGGCTTTCATTACGAATTCATTGAGTTCCCCAGGCTCCCCGTCCTTGCTAATAGGGACAATAGCCACATCAGCTTGTGTAGGAGGAATGAGTATATCTATCTTATGTGGTACAATTAACTTTTCCAGTAATGCCATGCATATAAGGTTTTATAGGGTTGGTCAGATTGCCGCAGTATCTGTTATAAGATCTGCAAATGACCAAAGTATCAGTTTTACCGGCAATGAAGTATTCACAGGATACAGAAAGGGAAATATCAATTTGCACGCTCGCTGAATGCTTTATTACGACTACTTTACCAGCTGGGCTAAGATAAAGCTAATTTCCATATCCACGTAGCCTCAATCAAAGGGCGCCCTTCAGGGGGTAATTTTAACCCAGCCTCATATGATCAAATCGTTAATTAGCTGTTAAGCCGCCCAGGATCTGTTTGAAAAAATCAAAAAGATTTAATAATTTTATTTGTTCCCCAGGTTTCTTAAGAAACCCCTTGAGAATAATTGATATCGTGTGAAGGTGAATGCCGAGGTCCAGGATATTGGAACCAGTTTCATATATTTTCTTTTGAAAGCCAGTCCTCTTAAAACTCAACAAAGTGCAAACCATCACGGAGACCGCACAGCGCGTGCAATTGTTTAACTACGAACATTGGAACTCCCAGCTTCCCGAGCTTAGCAGCGAATACCAGGGAGCCAGTCCTTATCCTCACATCGTATTAGAGAACTTCCTCCACCCTGATGTATTACAGGAGTGTGTTAAAGAGTTTGATAAACTAAATGAAGGTGATGGATGGATCAACTATGTTCATTATAATGAAAACAAGGCAGGGTTGAATAACAATGACTTGTTACCTGCAACAATTAAAAAGACTATCCACGAGCTTAATTCGCCCGAATTCCTGGAGTTCCTCAGCGCACTTACAGGTATTGAAGGATTGATGAAAGATGACCTCCTGGAAGGTGGCGGCATACACCAGTCGAAGAGAGGTGGCTACCTTAATATCCATGCCGATTTCACAGTACACCCCCACCATCGCAACTGGCAACGCCGCGTCAATGTACTCGTGTACCTAAATAATGATTGGGAGGAAGAATGGGGCGGAAAGCTCGAACTATGGGATACCAAAATGCAGGCCTGCGAAAGGAAAGTACTCCCTATCTTCAATCGCTGCGTTATCTTTAATACAGATGCGGACTCCTACCATGGACATCCGGAACCTACCACCTGTCCTGAAGATAAACACAGAAGATCCATCGCTTTATATTATTACACCCAAGAAGCACAACCTTTCCGCCGCGCCACACATTATATGGTACGCCCAGGTGAAGGCAGTAAAAAATTCATGGTAAAGCTGGACAATGCCATGGTGGCTATTTATACAGAGATCAAAGGCATGCTGGGGTCAAATGATAAAATCGTTAGTAAAGTACTTCGGTTCTTCTCCCGTAAAAAATAATCCCATCGTCTTCTTAAAATAAAATAACAAGGGCGTCTCTTAATAGAAACGCCCTTGTTATTTTATACTTAATTAGTTTAGTTACTGCGCACCTACTTCTCTTTTCAAAAACACAAAGCCATTTTTACGATATAATTCCTTCAGTAAATTATACTGCTTGTAGTTATCCACCCTATCCACTTTGGTGACGAAATATACAGGTTTATCAATCTTACCTGTCAGCAACCATGCTTCATCATAAGAATTTGGATTCGCTGGCTTTTCTTTATGTGTATAAAAGAAATGTCCGTAGCTCCAGTAGCCCAAAGTGGTTACATAACAATCCTCGCCCTGGCGCTGCTCAAAAAACTCAATAGCCGCCGCCTGTGAATACTTTTCCACTTTAGGAACGATGATGGCAGCAGCAAGGAAAATCACTATACCAGTGCCAACAAAATACGTAGTAGCCGCCTTGAAAAACACATGCTTATTCAGCTGTCGCCGGCCTACAATAACTGTCACCAGCAACAAGATCCCTACTATCCCTTCCCATCCGTTCCATTTTACATCTGCAGCCATATTGGCCTGCGCAAACGTATCATGTACATAAGGGATCAACTGCTTGATGTTCAACGCGATTAAGGCAACCGCCAATATTACAACAGCTATAATACTTCCAAGTATGCTCGCTAATACGCCTGCATACTTTTTATACGCCATTTCTTTGAGGTCCCACTTATAAAAAGTATAAGCAGCGAGAAATGAAATAGGGAACCACGCCAATGAAGAATAGTGAATAATACGCGATTGTACAATGGTAAACAAAATTGTTACCACCCAGAACAATAATATCATCCACATTTTAAAGTCTTTATCGGCCTTGCTGCTGTAGCTGCCTTTGAAGAAGGCAGGAATCGCAAACAGCGATGCTGGGAAACATCCTATCAGCAGCACCACAAAATGGTACCCGAAAAAGCCTTCCTGTCCGGCGTCATGCGTTGTAAACAGCCGATACTGGTATTTTAGGAATTCAGTGATAAACCATGGTCCGTTTTTCGCGGTTTCATAGCCATACCAGGTGCAGGTAACCAAAGCGGTGACCACCAAAAACAACAGGGCATGCCACCAGTTGAAAAATATTTTAAACCTATTATAAACGAAATAGCATCCCAATACCAGCATAAACACCATGAGAGCTACCTGCCCCTTAGTGAGAATGGCGAGGCCCATAAAAATACCCGCCCATACGGCATAGAACACTGGTTTGCGGTCTACACCCTCTTTTTCAAACCCATTGCGCTTCCAATGATATAAAATGAAATAGTAGAGCGATAAAAAGGTGAAGAGATTGAACCAGGGATCAATGATACCTGACTTAAAATACATATTGGGAAAAAGTGATCCACCGAAGGCTAAGGCCCATAGGATACCGAATTTCTTGTCATAGAGTTTTGAGCCGCAAAGGAAAAGCACCACCAGGGTAACAATGCCACATATCGCATTAGGGAAACGTGCTGCAAATTCGTTGATACCAAAAATTTGCATGGAAATGCTTTGCATCCAGAAAAACATAGGTGGTTTTTCCCAGAATGGCTTGAAATTGACATAAATCCTGGTATAGTCGTCTAATTTCAACATTTCCCTGGAACACTCCGCAAAGTTAATTTCGTCCCAGTCAAATAAATGTACCCGTCCTAAAAAAGGAATAAAAAAAAGCGCCGCAATCACCGTCAACAATAGGATACTCGAGAGTTTGGTCGTACGCATAATGCCTATATGTAAGTGGAAGTATTAAACAAATATAGATCCATAATAGATCAATTGCAAATTATAAAACGCCATCGCCCTACTTATTCAATCTCTTATCTTCCTAAATCCTGCAAATTCATCATGCGGTTGATCAAAAAATCTTCTTACAAGCAGGAATCCCCACCATAACAGTGATCTACCACGCCTCAAAGCCGCCATGTTAATTAATGGTTAACCAAATGAAAGCGAGGCACTACTCCACCGATTCACATAAAAGCGTTACCGGAAATTTCTTCTTCCCAAATATGCGTATCCGATTTTCCAAATCAAGAAAGCATTTTTCGATGTCGGCTAACGTAGACGTATATCCGTAGCTACCATCTTTTTTAAAAGGCTCCCTGATTTTTAGCTTCCCTACCACTTCAAAATTCGACTTCAGCTGCAACATGCTCGTATGTGTCACCAGGTCATAACTCAAGCCCAACAGAAACCTTTCCTGCTGGTAATATTCCCAGACCTTTTCAATGCCAGGTTGCTGCTCCATCGCTGTTTTCGTATCGTACATACACATGATTGCCGTACCCAGGATGCTATGTTCCCGGAGCATGTCTATCGTTGGTTTCAGTGCACCCCTATAGGTTGTGCCCACTAGATCATATGTAGTCTGTGATTTTTGCTGGGTTATTTTAGCACAGATGACCGCATAATAGTTGTTGTCAGATAACTTAAAGGCTAACACATCATCTGGCTGGAAATAAAAGTGCTTAACTTTCCTGTATTTCTTACGGGGTCTAATTTTAAAATTGGGACTCGATATTTTTTTCAAGAGTTTGTCCAATTCTTTTTGTCGCTTCTTACCCTCCTGCGGCCCTCCCTCGGTCATCCAATCTTTAACGCCGGCGCCTATACGAATAACAGCGTTTACTTCCGCCAATAATTCATCCGTCAGTCCACCGATTTCCCAAAATGCAAGCGCATAAACCGTTACAAAGATTTCGTGATAGAAGTCATTATGCATCCCATAGTCCTCTTTCACAAAGGGGATTTCTTGTTGAATAATATCAATGCTGGCACCACCATCATACAATTCCATTATACGTTCATAGGTATCTCTTGCCAGGTCTCCATCAATAATTTTTACACCATCTGTTGCCATGCTGATTTATCTTCTTACTATAATCTACAATACTATTAATATATCTATTTAAAACTGAAATAAAAGCTTCGTCTGCTTATTGAAAAGCCTTTAGCAGGCTTTCTTTGTAGGCAGCGGAAACTTCCACCGTGGTACCATCTTTCAGATTCAACGAACCACCAGCGCCTTTGTGGTATGACTGTACATAATGTGTGTTTACAATATGAGACTTATGTACACGCACAAAAGGATGAGGTAATATTTCTGAAAAATGTTTTAAAAAACGACATACCATTTTTTTGGAACCATCCATTAAATAGACATCCGTGAAGTTCCCATTTCCTTTCAGGCGCACAATTTCATGCATCTTCACTACGTCGAACCCTTCGAGTGTAGGAAGAATTACCTGTTGCATCACAGGATTGCTTTCCCTCGAATTCTCCATGATAATTCGATTCCTGTTGAACCAGTGTTTCTGCTGCAACTGTTGTTGTACCTTATTCACTGCCAATATCAGTTCTTCTATACTCACCGGCTTCAACAGATAGTAGGCCGCACTTTGATTAAGCGCTTTTAAAGAATAAGCAGAAAAAGCAGTTACGAAAATTGTCTCAAATTCAAGGTCCTGGCAGCCTTCCAGCACATCAAATGCATTTCCATATGGCATTTCCACATCCAGAAATACTAATTGCGGATGTAATTCGTGCAATAGGTCAATCGCCTCACGGCTGTTATGTGCCGTACCTATTACTTCCACCTGCGGACAATATTTACGGAGGTAATTCTGCAAAGCCGCCATTGCAGCCGTTTCATCTTCAACTATGACTGAAGTTATTCTTCCTGTTAATATCATTCTTGTTCATTAATGGGAATTGAAGTATTACTCTGGCGCCACTAATGCCATCGTTTGTTATATCTTCCAGCGTCATTACAATCTGGAGACGATAGATGTCATTTAACAAATTTATACGTTCTCTTGTATTGGTAATCCCCCTGGACTCGTGTGCTTTCTGATGCGTTGTTTTCAGCTGCTGGCTCGCTTTTAGACCAATTCCATTATCTTCGATCATTACCTGTATACGCGAATTTTTTCGTTCAATGCTTACTTGTAGTAAACCTTTTTCTGTCTTATACCGTAAGCCATGCCATACAGCGTTTTCCAGATGCGGCTGCAGCAACATATTCGGCACAATCACCATATCCGCATCCAAGGCATCATCTATCGTTAGACTGTAATCAAATTTATCACTAAAGCGCAGTTGCTCCAGGTCTAAATATCTTTTCAGTTGCTCTGCCTCTGCGGTTAATGATACAAAGTCTTTATTGGAGTTTTCCATCACGTTTCTCATCAGGCCAGAATAGGAAGTCAGGTATCTGTTGGCCTCTACTTCATTATTTTCTGCGATGTACTGATTAACGCTATTAAGGCTGTTGAAGATAAAGTGTGGGTTCATTTCCCGCCGCAACGACTGCAATGCAATTTTTTTATTTTTTATTTTGATGGCCCTTAAAGATCGGATGATAAACAACAGTAGCAACACCATCACTAACACAGAGGCTATAAGAATATAGTTGAGTTTATTTTTATTGCTGATCAGCGCCTGTTGCAATACCTTCTCTTTTTCAAGGTCTTTAATCTTTTCTTCTGTATCTTCAAACAAGGCGGCATCTACCAGCGAACTATCAGCTTTTATCAACGTATCCAGCTGGCGTAGAAAACCATCATACTTCTTCATGGCAATGGCTTCCTTTCTTTGCTGCCGGTAATAGCTGGTCAATGCAAGCAGGCAATCCCTGGTTTTAGCGGTATTACCACTTTTGAAAGCCAGTGAATAGGCTTCCTCCAGCAAAGCACCGCTTCGATCAGGCTTTTGAATAGCGTTATAAAGCTTCGCCAGTTCTTGTATTTGATTTACCTGAAGTTCCGTATTTCCTTGTACTTTTGCTTTTGCTAGAATCGATTCACTTTCTTGAATGGCATCAAGCACTTTATTATCCGCCACATAAGCAGTAGTGATCTTTTTACTAATGGCTGCAATCGAATTGGTGTTTTCAGTTTTGGCTATGGCCTTTTTGTAACTGGCGATAGCACCCGTAGTATTATTTTGTAGCAACAAACTGTTTCCCAACTGTTTATAGGCAAAAGAGGCTTCTTCGAATTTCCCTTCTTTATCAAATATGGCAGCATTGGACTGCGCATAATTCGATGCCAGCTCCGGGCTTTGATTATTTAACAGACGGTTGGCATCATTGAAATTCACTTTTTCCAGACTCTTGTCTATCGATAAGTTACCTGCCGATTGATAGTTTTTGATGGCAGGAAGAATTTTGTTCTGCATCTCTTGTACTTTCGCCAGTGTACGACTGGTAAGCGCTGCATTCGGATGATTTAATCTTGTATAGATTTCCAAGGCTTTCTTCAGATTATTTTCAGCCTTGGGGTAATCATTTTTATCCATCAGCTCTCTCGCTAATACCTCATAATGAAAGGCCGTTTGTATTTCGTCTTCATCAGTAGAAAGTGATTTTTTGAGGTTAAAAGCAGCCTTAGAAACAGTACTGGATTTACCTTTCTTGCCGCCTTGCTCCTGGGCCACAACCATTCTGCTACAATGCAGCAATACCAACATGATAACTATAAACCTACAGTAACGTACCATTATAATCGATTCTATTGCAAAATAAGACTTTAAGAACCGATTAGCTAATAGTTCACCCATTCAATCAGGCAGTTCACCAAGTGACACTTTGTGGCCAGCGAAGAGCGGTTATCTTCATTCCGCAATCATAAATCACAACACCATGAAAGTAACATTATTCGCCAGTGCCATGTTGTTATCAGGTTCCCTCCTGTGGAAAAAAGATCAACTCATTCTTTTTTTCCAACAAGAAAATGCAATAGTTGCCCAACATCCGGTTATTAGCTCTCCTTCCGCCGCAGACAATACCCGTATCCAGGTAGCTTTGTTACTGGACACCTCCAATAGTATGGATGGTTTGATAGACCAGGCCAAATCAAGGTTATGGAATATCATTAACACCCTAACCACCCTGAAGTACAAAGGAAAAACAACTACTATCGAAATTGCATTATATGAATACGGCAACGACTATATTCCCGCGGAATCCGGATATATACGAAAAGTAACTTCTTTTACTACTGACCTTGATCTTATCTCTGAAAAATTATTTGCGCTCACCACCAATGGTGGCTCAGAATTCTGTGGCGCCGCCATTTCCGCCGCTGTAGACGCGCTGGAATGGGGCCGCAACGAATCAGATCTTAAACTGATCTATATCGCCGGCAACGAACCTTTTACCCAAGGTGAAATAAGTTATGCCACTTCAGCACGCAAAGCGGTTAAAAATAATATCTATGTCAACACCATCTTTTGTGGAAATAAGCAAGAAGGAATCAGTACTAAATGGAAAGATGGCGCTGATCTTGGACAGGGAAAATATTTCAATATCAATGCCGATAAAAAAGTAGTTTTCATAGAAACACCTTATGATCGCCAGATTCAAAAATGTAATGAGAAAATTAATCAGACATACATTGCATATGGCGCCCAAGGTGCTTCCAAGAAGATGAACCAGGTACAGCAAGACCTCAACGCCAACGCGATTTCGGCTGCTAATAGTGCAGAACGTTTTGTCAGCAAATCAAAGTCAGTTTATAAAAACGGTAGCTGGGATATAGTCGACTATGCAAAAGATGATACTACGGTATTAAAAAAAATAAGCAAAAAAGATCTTCCAGCAGAACTGCAAAACAAAACGACCGCAGAAATGCAGACATGGATAAAAGCTAAAAGCCAGGAAAGAGATACATTACAAAAAGAGATGGCATCTTTGGGGAAACAACGACAAAAATTTATTGATGAGGCGATGAAGAAAACAAACCACTCTGACGACCTCGGCGCCGCTATCAGTCAATCGATTATTGAACAAGCAATGGGGAAAGGATATACGGCTGAAAAGTAACAATCATGTTTTTATCATATCGCCTTCGGAAGAGCAGTTGCCTACCGAAGGCTTTTTTATAAACGATTTACATTTGCGCTTCTTCATCTATCTCTCCCGCTGCAAAAGGATCCGGATGCGTAAACATAGCTTTAATCTGATAGCACCGTCCTTTCAGATAACTACCATAATGTTGGCGCAGCGTATCAAAGATATCATTCGGTACTTTTTCATCATCTTGCATATATGCCGTATATACCTCGTCTGCTAATCCAATTTCCTTAGCAATAACAGCATCTGTCAGCATGATCTTATCCATCAACTGAGCTTCTTTTAAGTACATGATAGTGGCAGAAAAGCTCTCTTTAGTAAGCTTACTGGCATCGATGGTTGTCTGATCAGTGTATTTTCTGATGATTGTTTTCGTTTTACGCATAACCACAGGTATTGAAAGTGCATCCTTATTTAGCTCAAGAACAATGATATACTGCGTTGCACCTCGCATACTTGCTGGCAAAGCAATGTTGATATGATCATCCTTTGTATTTATGACCACTGGCTCCCCAGAGATAGTGTGGGCATTTTTGATGACTACACCAGGAAGTGCGGGCAATGTGAGCAAAGCCGTATCTGTATTCAGTACATGTACATAAATATTATTACCACTGCGGGTTGTAACATAATTTTCTGTAGGCAGGTAAGGGCCACCCGCAGTATTATAAATGGCTGTTCCATTTACTTTCAGCCAGTCGCCTAATTCCTTCAGACGCTTTACCTGCCTGGCTTCTATTCGACCGTCGGGCATGGGACCTACATTTAATAATAGATTGCCATTACTACCTGCTGTTTGTGAAATAATGCTCAGACATTTTTTCAATGGCACTAATTTATCATTGGGTTTCCAGGACCATTGCTGACAAATCGTGAAACAACTTTCCCAGGGCATTTGCATATTTAGCCGACCTACCACCCGTTCTGGCGTGTCATAATCGCCAATCATATCTGCCGCGTTAATTTCCTTGTTATCCATTGCTGCAAAGGCTTTTCCCAACCTGTTATTAGTGATAACAGAAGGTTTCAGCGCTTTCACATAGGCATATATTTCTTTGCCCATAGCATCGGTCCATGGCGATTCCCATTGGCCATCGAACCACAACATATAAGGATCGTACTGGGTGATCAGTTCCTTCAGCTGTTGTTTCATAAATACGATGTATTTATTCATATCGGCCTTAGGATCTGGTGTCTGGCTATCTGGGCCATGCATCGGATAGTCCGGATGATGCCAGTCGAGTACAGAATAATAAATGCAAAATTTAATATTTTGTTTTTTACACGCAGTGCTCAAAGCCGCCAGGATATCTTTTTTATAAGGTGTGTTAGCAATATTGTAGTCGGTATATTTTGTTGGCCAAAGGCAAAAACCATCGTGATGGCGGGCGGTAATAGTAAGGTATTTCATGCCTGCGTCTTTCGCAGCTTTCACCCAGGCATCTGCATTGAACAGCACAGGGTCAAACTCTTTATAAAGGCTATCATATTCTTCCTGAGGCACTTCTTTACCGCGACTCCAGCCAATTTCGGTGCCTCTCAGGCTTACCGGCCCCCAGTGGATAAACATCCCGAACCTATCGCCCATAAAAGTTTGTAGCGAACTGCTTTTAGGCGTCTGTGCCTGCGATGACATCAGCATTAAAAAGCAGAAAAGAATAGATAAGCCAATTACTTTCATTGTTCTAATTATGTTTAAAAAGAATAATCGTATATCCCACTACGTTGTCATCTGCATACACTTCTCTAATAAAAATACAGTTTTTTAACGTTAAATACGAAAGACCGGATTTATCCAATGGTGTTGCTTACATGCAGCAACCACTTGGATAACGCCGGCCTCGGATGGTTAATTGACCAAAATTACAGGTGCAAATCAAAAGTAGCTGTCATATTTAAGGTATCCTTGTTGTTATAAATATCAAAATTTCTATTAACCGTATTTTGCCAGCTTCCTTTGGCAATACCATTTTCCATGCTAAACTCCTCTATTTTTACTGTTCCTGCAGCTTAGATAAGTATTTTTAGACAGCCAATGTCACAGCACTTAACTATTAGAAAATCCTAACTTGCGGTTACTTATAAGCTAGTTAATAATTTATGAAACAAAGCATTGGTCATATTGCACTTATCGTAAAAGACTATGATGAGGCCATCAGATTTTACACAGAGAAGCTGAGTTTTCAGTTAATTGAAGACACCAGGTTATCAGAGGAAAAAAGATGGGTCCTTGTATCGCCGCCAGGGGCGCAGGAATGCTGTCTTTTATTGGCAAAGGCTACTAATGAGGAACAAGCTGCCGCCATAGGTAATCAGGCCGGTGGAAGAGTTTTATTATTTTTGTATACAGATGATTTTTGGAGAGATTATAACAATATATCGCTAAACAATATTCATTTTGTGCGACCGCCAAAAGAAGAAACATATGGTTGGGTAGCAGTATTTGAAGACTTGTATGGAAACCGCTGGGACTTATTACAAAAAAGATAATTCAGATGTAACAAAGAATGTTGACTTAATCATATTTCAAACGCCTTTTTACCAATATACTCCGCAATACTTTCCCCATAATTATCATGATAGCATAAGCAATTATCTCAACAAAGATCTGTCAATTCTCATCATTTTTTGTTAAATTCATTGACCAGTTATATGTAGCAAAGCACCCCAACAGAAAGGAATTATTTGTACCCCACATTCATCATAAAGCTAAAATCATGAAAAACTTAATTTCTATTGTAGCAATTGCATTATTATGCCTTGGAGCCTGTAAAAAAGATAATAAACAGCCCGCAACAACTACTCCTACCCTTTATCCTGTAGCATTCAACATCTCGAACTTCACCTCCACAATAGGCGACATTAACGGCAGAACAGGAAATAGCGGTGCTAACACCAGACCAGGAGATACGCTATCTCCATACATTAACTACATAATATACAAAGTGTTTGATGCTGCTAATTCCAACCTAATTAAAACCAGGATACAGACAAGCGCGGATACTGCATTTGGAAAAATACTGGATACTTTACCTGGTGGAAGATATGTATTTTCAGTTACCGCATCCAAAGATAAATTCCCCACAAGCCAACCATCAAATGATTACATAGCAGCTGCCGATGTTCCAGGCACAGATGTATTCTATAAAAATGTGACACTGAATATTGATAGCACCGTAAATCAGACGCTTACACTGGCCCGAATTGTATCCAAATTGCGTATCATTTTTAAAGATCATATTCCTTTTAACATAAAGGTACTTACCATTTTACCAGATCCAAATACCGGCTACAGCCTGCCTGCAGGTCTACAATATTCTACTGGCAAAATTGCTGCACAATTTCCTCCCACTTCAGGCACCTACTGGTATTATACTTTTCCTATAAATATTCCTGATTCATTAAGAGGTTCAGCCAATATCAAATCAGAAGTTTATTTACTCAATCCAGGTAGTATGACTATCAGACTTAGTGTAGTAGCCACTGATACCAGTAATAAAGCAGTATTCTCCAGAAAAATATATAATATTCCTTTGGAAGTCAATAAGCTCACTGTTCTATCTGGCTACCTTTTCGATACCTTACCAGGTGGTAATGGTACCAGCGTTAATGTTCTGCATGACTGGAGCACGGATAGCATAGTTGCTGGGTTTTGACCAGCATACGATAATTGATATATAACTTAAGGGCCTCTCCTTTTTTGGGAGGCCTTCCTGTTGTCAAAACACTACAGAAACTATGGTTACAGCATCCATAGCAGAAATAATCCAACGTCACTCGCCCGAGAGTCACCGCTCTACCTAAATCCTGTACCTTCGCTTAAATCGCTTCGTTATGAGTTTCTTTAATAAAAAGACCACCTGGACAAACGCGGAATTCATCCCCTTCAAATTATGCATCGCTAGTATATACGTTATAGTAGGCGCCTATTTTCATGAGTTCTTCAGCCGCTATTATTTCCTTTGGTTTTTCATCTTTGGCATCAGTGTCGTCTGGACAGTAGGCCTATGGCTTCAAAAGATGAAAAAAGGTAAATAAATTGTCTCGACAAGAATACAGATATTTGAACTGTTTTATTAGTGATAAAATTATAATTTACCTCCCGCAATATACCTATACACATGAAAAAATTACTGATTGCGGCTACTGTGGCAATTGTCTTATCTGCATCCGTGTATGCCTACAGTGCCTATCCTCACACAACTACCGCAGCCACTTGCACCGGCTCTAAAACTTGCAACGCCTGTAAAAACTGTAAATACTGTAAACACTGCGCCAAAGAAGGTGGCAGCTGCGGAATTTGTAAATAATATCAGAAAAATAAGCTTTTGTAAAAATGAAAATATACTTGTTATCCCTCCTGTTCTTTCCAGTGGTATCTTTTGCACAAACTAACTCATGGCAGAATACTGGAAATATTGGTATTGGTACAACTTCGCCTCGTGCCTGGCTTGACGTAGGAGCTACTACCGAAAATACATCCACAAGCGTCTTAGGACGTTTATGGGAAGGAAATAGCGGCTCAAACTCTCCCGGAACTGGGACCTACCTTGGCGTTCAAACCTATAACACTAGTGTGGTCGGAGGTAAATCCTTTTCGCTGGAGCATAAATTTTACGGGATGCTGAACAGTGCAATCAATTTCCATCGTGGTGGTAGTACAGAAGGAGGATTTATTACTTTCGCCTGTAACAATGGTGCCGAAATGATGAGAATTTCTACTAATGGCAATGTTGGCATCGGGACATCCAATACGAGTAATTACAAACTAACGGTAAATGGCAACATCGGAGCGAGAAAAGTTAAAGTAACACAGGAAACCTGGGCTGATTTCGTATTCCAGCCAACTTACCAACTGCCAACGCTGCATGAAGTTGAACAATTTATTATCAATAATCAACATTTACCTTCCATTCCATCAACAGCAGAGGTAGAAAAAAATGGTATTGACCTGGGAGAGATGAATAAACGATTGCTGCAGAAGATTGAGGAAATTACACTCTATCTTATTGACCAGGACAAACAAATTAAAACGCAAAAAGAAGAAACCAACAAATTAAAAGAGGAAATAAAAAGCTTGCAAGAACAAAATAAAAAGCTTGCTGGCCTACTTCAAAAATAATAGTCGCTAATTTAGCACAACAGGGAGATGGATATTCACACCCTGTTATTTCATTTACTTCAATCTACCTTTCATGTAAAAATAGCACTCCCCCATTGCATGCGGCCTTTCTACGCCTTAAATTGCAGTAATTTAGTGACTATGAACATGAAAAAAATCCGCATGCTGGCGGCAGCCCTCTGTTGCACCGCCGCTTTGGGTAACCACGCATATGCCCAGCAAAAACCTAATATCATCGTCATTTATGCCGATGATCTTGGTTATGGAGATATCAGCTGTTATGGCATGAAAAAAATCCATACACCTAACATCGATAAACTCGCACAGCAAGGTGTCAAATTCACCAACGGCTATGCCACCAGTGCCACGTGTACGCCTTCCCGTTATGGTATACTTACCGGCCGCTACCCATGGCGACAAAAAAACACTGGCATCGCTCCCGGCGACGCGCCACTCATTATCCCCACCGATCATAAAACCCTGCCAGCCATGCTGCAAGATGCTGGCTATAAAACCGCCGTTATCGGTAAATGGCACCTCGGCATCGGTACTACCGGAACTACCACCGATTGGAACACCGAACTCAAACCAGGGCCACTCGAAATTGGTTTTAACTACGCCTTTATTATGCCGGCTACCCTGGATAGAGTACCCTGCGTATTCGTAGAGAATCATCATGTTGTCAATCTTGATCCTAAAGATCCTATCACCGTAAACTACTCACACAAAGTAGGCAACGACCCTACCGGAAAAGAAAATCCCGAGAAACTCCGCATGCGCACCGACCCCAGGCAAGGCCATGATCAAACGATCATTGATAGCATCAGTCGCATAGGCTGGATGACTGGCGGCAACAGCGCACGATGGAAAGATGAAAACATTGCTGGCATCATCACACAGAAAGCCATCAACTTCATCGGGGAAAATAAATCACAACCTTTCTTCATCTACTTCGCCAGTGGCGATATCCATGTACCGCGATATCCTAATAGTCAATTCAGGGGCAAGAGCGGTATGGGCCTCCGCGGCGATGCCATCCTGCAGCTCGACTGGACCGTAGGCCAACTTACACATGCACTGGACTCTCTTGGCCTTACCCAAAATACCATGATCGTTTTCAGTAGTGATAACGGCCCTGTATTAAATGATGGTTACCTCGACCAGGCCGCAGAACTGGTAGGAAATCATAAGCCAGCCGGCCCACTCAGAGGAGGAAAATACAGCTCCTTCGAAGCAGGCGCCCGAGTGCCGCTGATCGTGAAGTGGCCAGCTACTATTAAGAAACCACAAGTCTCTGATGTACTGATCGGACAAATAGATTTCTTCGCTTCCTTCGCCAAACTTACCCATCAAAACATTCACGATGGCGACGCACCGGATAGCTTTGATATGCTGGCACAACTGATCGGTAAATCTCAGCAAAGCCGCCCTTACCTCATTACGCAAGGTGGGCCACTCTCTATTATTATGGGCGATTATAAATATATCACCCCGTCCAATGGCCGCAAACTGGCAGAGGATGTAAATATTGAACTAGGAAATGACCCGCAGCCACAACTCTATAATATCAAAAAAGATATCTTCGAAACTAAAAATCTTGCTACCAGCGATACCAGCAGAACCAATATCATGGCGGCTAAACTTGCGGCAGTAAAATCTGCCAATAGCAGCAAATAAAATAAATACCCTACATCCGTCAGTATTATATAAGATGCTGACGGATGCTCCTTTCTCCTCCCTACGATTCAACTACCCGAACAACCTTTTCGATTCCTCCGTTGTTTTCACTAGATTGTAATGGTGAACTATGATACGCTGCGATATTGCCACAGCCTGAAATAGATCATACCTATTTCGTTATAAGATTAATCGATTGTGACTATATCTATAAAGTCCTAATTTCGGTTTCCCAAGTACAGTTAGCAAACAGGCTAGCAGAACCGGCCGAAGTCAGGAAAATTATTTCACTTATAGAATAACCTTTTAACAATGGAATCTAACGACATCAGCAAATGCCCCTTTCACGGAGCAAAAAAACAGAATGTTGCCGGCGGCGGAACTACTAACCGCGACTGGTGGCCAGATCAGTTAAAGCTGAACGTGCTTCGTCAGCATTCAACTTCCTCTGATCCTATGGACAAGGATTTCAACTATGCCGAAGCATTTAAAAAGCTGGACCTGGAGGCCGTAAAAAAAGACCTTCATGCTTTGATGACCGACTCTCAGGAATGGTGGCCTGCCGATTTTGGACATTATGGTCCATTGTTTATCCGTATGGCATGGCATAGCGCAGGTACCTACCGCGTAGGCGATGGCCGCGGTGGCGCTGGTTCCGGACAACAACGTTTTGCGCCGCTCAACAGCTGGCCGGATAATGTTAGCCTGGACAAAGCCCGCAGACTCCTCTGGCCTATCAAACAAAAATATGGCCGTAACCTCTCCTGGGCAGATCTTCTCATTCTTACAGGAAATATCGCCCTGGAATCTATGGGCTTCAAAACCTTTGGTTATGCAGGCGGACGTGAAGATGTATGGGAACCAGATACCGATGTATACTGGGGCGCTGAAACCACCTGGCTGGGAGGTGATGTACGCTATGCTGGCGGTGATGAAGGTGTCGTAAAAAATGGTGGTGTTGTAATCGCTGATGACAAACCTGATGGTCAGATACATGGCCGCAACCTCGAGAACCCACTCGCTGCTGTACAGATGGGCCTCATCTATGTAAATCCGGAAGGCCCTGATGGCACGCCTGATCCTATTGCCGCTGCTAAAGATATCCGCGATACTTTCGGTCGCATGGCTATGAACGATGAAGAAACCGTTGCCCTCATCGCTGGTGGTCATAGCTTCGGTAAAACCCATGGCGCCGCCCCTGCAAGTCATGTAGGTAAAGAACCTGAAGCTGCCGGCCTCGAAGAACAAGGCCTGGGATGGCGCAACAGCTATGGATCCGGACATGGCGCTGATGCTATTACCAGCGGTCTGGAAGTTACCTGGACAAAAACACCTACTCAATGGAGCAATAACTTCTTCGAAAACCTCTTCGCCTTTGAATGGGAATTAACCAAGAGCCCTGCCGGTGCTTACCAATGGGTGGCTAAAGATGCAGCAGATATCATTCCTCATGCATTCGATACTGCGAAAAAGCAAAAGCCTACCATGCTCACCACCGACCTCTCCTTGCGTTTGGATCCTGCATATGAAAAAATCTCCCGCCACTTCCTCGCAAACCCAGATGCTTTCGCAGATGCTTTTGCACGTGCATGGTTCAAACTGACGCACCGTGATATGGGTCCACGTGCCCGTTACCTCGGCACTGACGTACCTGCTGAAGAACTGGTATGGCAAGATCCTATCCCTGCAGTAAACCACCCCCTGGTAGATGACAAGGACGTTGCAGCATTGAAAGCTAAAGTGCTGGCATCTGGTCTAACCGTTCCTCAACTGGTATCCACTGCATGGGCTTCTGCTTCTACTTTCCGCGGTAGCGACAAACGCGGTGGCGCCAACGGCGCACGTATCCGCCTGGCTCCACAAAAAGACTGGCAAGTAAATAATCCTGTTCAGCTGTCCGGTGTATTGGATAAACTGGAAGCTATTCAACAGGAATTCAATAACGCACAATCTGGCGGTAAAAAAATCTCTATTGCTGACTTGATCGTGCTGGCAGGTAGTGCTGCGGTAGAAAAAGCAGCAAAAGACGCCGGAACAACTATCACCGTTCCGTTTACGCCTGGCCGTATGGATGCTTCTCAGGAACAAACAGATGTAGAATCTGTTGGCCACCTGGAACGCGCTGCTGATGGTTTCCGTAACTATCGCAAACGCTACACGTCATTTGTATCCACAGAAGCGCTCCTGGTAGATAAAGCGCAGCTGCTCACCCTCTCTGTTCCTGAACTGACAGTATTGGTTGGCGGTATGCGTGTACTCAATACCAATGCAGATGGTTCTTCTCACGGTGTATTCACCAAACAACCAGGAGTACTTTCCAACGATTTCTTTGTAAATCTGCTGGATATGAATACCGCCTGGAAAGCCGCCGGCGACGATAAAGAACTGTACCAGGGTTATGACCGCAAAACCGGCAAACCTAACTGGACAGGCACCCGCGCCGACCTCGTGTTTGGCTCCAACTCCGAATTACGTGCAGTAGCAGAAGTATATGGCAGTAGCGACGCTAAAGAAAAATTTGTGAAAGACTTCGTAGGTGCGTGGACGAAAGTGATGAACCTCGATAGATTTGACCTGAAAAAATAAATCTCCGCCTGCGGGTGGATGAAAAAACAAAACAGATAAGGGATGCCAATAGCATCCCTTATCTGTTTTAGCAAATACACAATCTCTTATTTTGCATCGTGCTTTGTCCAGCGCAACGCTTTCACCTCATAGCCCAGCCCTTTGGCTTTCGCCAGAAACCTGTTTTTAATATCTTCCGGGATAGCAGTAGTACGGGAGAAGATCCATAAGTAATGCAGGTTATCGCCAGCCACCAGCGCATAATCATAATCATCGCTGATATCGATTACGTTGTGGCCTGCATATATGAACGGAAAGAACGACACCATGAAACGGCCTTCTGCCTTATCTTTCACGAACTTCGCCTTACCGCTGAATATTTTCCATTTTTTCAGTGACTCATCGAATCCTTTACTGTCCACATTAATTTTTCCTCCTGGCGTCAGCGAATAGGTGGCGCTAACATTTTTCATGTTGCTTTCAAAGCGATAGTCCAGATGAGCGACCTCATACCAGGTGCCCAGGTATTTTTTCAGTTTGAAAGGCCTTACTGCGGTGGCGCCTTTAGGGATGGAAACACTACGTCCTTTAACATAAAGGAGTACTCCTGCCGCCAAAGCGGCGCCAGTGAGTAATTTCCGACGCATGATCATGGCTGTTCCATTTAACTTTATGATGATACCGGCACCGCGACTCTCGGCGAGAGCCGGCAAATATATTCAGCTGCTTACAATATGATGAAAGGGGAACACCTATTTTTCGTACCGTAAAAACAACAATTTCCAAATTACTTCACAAAGGTAAAACTCTGTTGTTGAATATCTTCAAACCATTTTCCATCTTCTGTGCTTGTAAATACTAATGCCTGCGTATAGGCTGCCGCTTCTTTGTCTGTCAGCTGCCTGCTCCAAGGAACACGCTTTGCTGGCTGATTACCCTTGCCCGTATTCTTATACTCGCCATAAAAAACAGTTTGCTCATTCTGCGGATTGCTCCAATTATCCCAACCTGCCGACTTAATACATGAAGGCAGCTCACAACGCAAAAACACTGTTTTAGCACCTGCACGCCAGGGCCGCCCAAGAGACACCGCCGTCAGATTACTGTCTGCTGTTACCTTACAATCTGCAAACACATAGCCATAGGCCTTTCCACGTGTAGTGCTGGCAGCCGTGATAAACGAATTTGCCTTACAGTGAATTTCGCAATGACTGAAGAACACGGTTGCTGGTCCAAAGATAAAATCTGTAGTTCCCTCTATATAGCAGTTGACAAATAATTGCCTGGACTGCTCTCCACCAGTGAAGATCGTATCCTGATGCCCTAAAAACCGACAGTTTCGGAAAATCGCCCTGTCTGCATCTACATACAATGCTACCGCTTGTCCTACCGGGCCGGCGGCATTTACAAACGTAATGTTCTCCGCCAAAAATCTATTGCCCGAAATCCTGGCAGTGAAGCTGGTAAAAGTAGTCAGTTTCCCACGGCCGCTATAGTCATTGAAAGTAATGATAGTGCTATCAACGCTCTCTCCTACAAATCGTACGTCCGTATTCGTTGCAGGCAGCTCTATCTTCTCATTATACACACCCTTTTTTATATACAGCACAATAGGCATCAGTGGATATACACGCATGGCGTCTATCGCATCCTGTATATATTTAAAGTCACCGGAGCCATCTTTAGCTACTGTAAAAACATATTTATACTGTTGCGGATTGGCTGTCTGGCCACTGGCAATATTCGCGTAGATGTTAATAACACAGAATAAAAAGGTAATCTGAAGTAATAAACGATTCATAACGTGGTAGATCTTTTAATAACTTCCTAAAATAGTGATTAAGATGATAAAAAGGAAGCCCCTATAATTATGTATATAAGCAGATGCAGACCTTGTATTAAAAATAAAAAGCCTGCATCTCCAGCATTACTCCATGCCTTCCCATAAGGCATGTTCATACACCTGCCAGCTGCTGTCACTGATCAGGCGCTTATACACCACTTGTGTATCTCCTTGCAGATGATAATATTCCAGGGTATCAATACCGGAACTATCGTCCATACTGGCTGGTGGCAACATTCTCACGCCCTCCCTGAATACAAGCGAATCATTTTTCCAATAATATTCTTCCTTAAAAAAAGTAGCCCACCAACTGCCCGCCCAACAAGAACGAACGACGTTCAGGCCAGGCACAAAGGTGAAGTTCGGAAGCATACAATCTCCCCTTACCTTTAAGGCGCCATCAGCGGTGCTTATAACGGGAACGCCTACCCAATTTCCATTCGCAGATTCACCATGAATGAGGATATCTTTATAACCATCTCCATTCAAATCCATCGTATCAATGAACATCATGTAATACCGAATGGGCAAGGTATCTATCAGCCACCAGCGGTGATACTGCTTACGAAGAAGCATACACGTAGTATCTGTTTGGTAAATGCCGACAAGGTCTTTCTCCCGGCGGTATACACGCAGATAATCTCCCGACGTGTATTCTATGGTCGTATCTGTGTTAATGGCAATCCAGCAATTATTCAAACTGTCCGGTAATGATCTCAGGGTTGAATTTTCAGGCATGGGAAGGCCATGGCATGCCAACAGGCATGACGCTATAGCCAGCAAAAAGCATTTCATAAGAATAGGAGTTATTTAATAGCAGTGGGTATTAATAATTCAAAAAAACAGTAACAGCATATGCGGTAGCATACCAACAAAAAGGGAGGCAATAATTTATGTAGAGGGAATAGGTGGAGAGGAAGATGTTTGGTTGTTGAAATGATACCAGCAGCTGGTCATCACCAACAAAATACACAAAAGCATCACACGTGCAGATGCGCGACCATAGCCATTTTCGGCCAGGTACAAAGAAGAAGAAATCATAAGGGGGAAATGTAATTCAATGTATGTATTTCTTCTACATAAAAAAATTCTTACTGCAAAAACAGTAAGAATTTTTTCATCTTTCAATAATATCAATGTTTTACTATTAAGCCTTGTTCTGGTACATACTTATCATATTCCATTTGTGCTGCAATTTTCTTTGCTACCTCCTCTCCACGCAAGCGTGCTACCAGGTGCAAAGCCCCGTCTATTCCGGCAGAAATTCCAGCAGTGGTAATCACTCTGCCATTATCTACATACCTTACATCTTTCAATACCTTGGTACCTGGTAACATCTTTTGCAGGTTGTTAATAGCGTTATGAAAGGTAGTCACCGTAAGGCCTTCCAGCAAACCAGCTTTACCTAAGACAAATGCGCCGGTACAAACAGAAAAGTAGCCTTGCGTTTGTGCATCCCTCGCTTTAATCCAGTTGATCACTTCAGGGTCGTTACCAGCAACATCATCATCGCCTCCAAAGATGGCAAAAAAATCTGCTGGCGGCGCATCCGCAATACTATAATCAGGGATTACCTTCATGATATGCTGAACCGTAACAGGATCCTTGGTTTTACCTACCGTGAAAATATCGAAACCTGCATAAGAAAAGACTTCCATCGGCCCAGCAAAATCAAGGACTTCTGTACCTTCATAGAGATAAAAACAGATGCTGTATCGTTTAGGTTTAGCTTCATCTGCTTTCTTTTCAATCAGCTTCATATGGCAATGTGGGCAAGCACCTGGTTTGGTGAAGGTCAGGGTATCACAGCTACCACATGGCGGACATACATACAACGGCCCTTGTTGCTGTGCGACGGCCCATAAAGGAAAACATAATAATAAAAGGAGTAAACGTTTCATAAAGGAAATATTGTGTACCAAAGGTAAGCTGGCACCAGGGTGTAAATAAGGACAAACACCCGCCAAATCAGGCCAACTTTCCGGATCGTCCTGCCATCCTTGCCAGGAGCCTAAGTTCGCCCTGGCTGCTGATGCCTGTGGCCTGCGCCACCCACGATAACTTATGATCTTCTTTTAGCAGCTGTAAGGCTTTTTCATGGCGAAGTTCCTTGATATACTGTCCAATCGTAATACCAGTAAGGGTTTTAAAGAGGCGGGTGAGATTTCGGGGAGAGCTATATACCATTTCCGCCAGGTCATGGAGGGTTATTTTTTCAGACAGATGATGGGCAATATAGTCCTGCACCTGATGTACCTGGTGATTGATATGTTGCCTATGCTGCAGGTGCACACTTTGCTGCGTGGCCGTACCATCTCTGCGTATATAGATCACCATGTCTTTGGCCACTTTGTAAGCGAAAGCCGGGCCATGGTCTTGCTCCACTAAATTGAGCGCCAGGTCTATTCCTGTAGAAATCCCTGCGCTGGTAAAGATATTATCACTCTGTACAAACAGCCTGTTTTCTACTACCTGTGTTTTAGGAAAATGTTGCTGTAATGCAGCAGTGTAGCCCCAATGCGTGGTGCAGGAGCGCCCATCCAGCAGGCCGGCAACTGCCAGTGCAAAAGCGGCTGTACATACAGAGCAAACAATTGCTCCGGTGGCTGCCGCTGCCTGCACCCAGGGTATCCATTTGATATCGTCTGCACGGTTCCATTTACTGAGGTCCATGCCGGCTAGTATTAGTATATCTGTAGAGGTGATCGTTACCGCTTCCAGTGGCTCCAGGTTGGTGAATGCAAGTCCGCAAGACACGCCAGGCTGCTGATATGGCGATACATACCGGAGCTCATAAGGCTGTCCGCAGCAGCCAGATTCATAAAAAACGGTCACCGCCCCCGCCAGGTCCATCAAATGCACCTGGTCAAACAGAAAAAATATTACCCTCCTGGATTTCATAAGGCTAAGATAGTAAGTTAAATAGGTCTTAAATCATTCAACTGCATATTGGCTACATCCATTTTTAGCTTACTTTGCTTACATATTTATTTCCCCAATAACCCTGATATCAGTATTCACAACATTAATAACTGGTTTATGCGTTTCCTGGTTTTATTAATCAGCTTCCTAACCCTGGTCCGTTTTGCCAACGCACAACCCGCAACAGCGTATTACCAGCAGTTCAATGCTATCGAGCAACAACTGGACGATGCCTGGGCTACCCGCGATGTGGGTAAGATCATGAGCTTTTATACCTATAAAGCCGTCAGGATGCCGGAATACAGCCCTACGCTTTTGGGTCGCAGCGCAATTGAATCTTATATTAGGGCCTGGATGGATGCCGCTACTGTCAGCAATTGCAGCCATGAAATAAAAGATATACAGGTAATAAAAAATCATCTCATAGAAATAGGTACCGCCAAAGCAACTGTATTACTCGGAAAAAACCCTCCTTATCTCTACGAATCAAAATATTTGCATGTATGGGATATCTCCAATCCCCAACGGCCATTGCTCGTAGCTGAGATCCAGGGTTCTGTTAAAGATCTTGCCAGGAATATATTGCCAGTGATAGATATTCCGCAGAAAGCGACACCAACGCCTTCCCGGAGTAGCTTACTGCAACGCCTCAACGAAAAGAACGAAATCTTTGTGCATAATGTAATGACGGCCAACGGTGCGGCTATGGCAGCATTATATACGGCTGATGCCATCTATATGCCTTATTTCAGGGACCTGATAACAGGCAGAGAGGCTATCAACAAATACTATGTGGAACATGAAAGTCCGGCAGTGGCTAAAGATCCGGTAAAGATTAATATCTCTTCTCTCACAGACCTCGGCGATTTTGTGATCGTTAATGGCTTCTATCACGTGCACTGGAAAGACGGCGCCAATGAAGGAAATGTAGACGGAAAAAGTATTAATATCTGGAAAAAAGATGACAACGGCGATTATAAAATGTTCCGGCAAATGGTGGTACACGATTAATAGTGCTGGTACCGTTTTTTAGTTAATGGAATATGTAGAAAGTAATAAAACAGCGCCCCTCCAAAATAAGCTGCAACATCCAGCCAGTCGCCAGTATAAACGGCAGACACCCTTGGCAGGAAGCCTTCAAAAACTACCGAGGTATACAAGGCAATAAATAACAGATACCCCAGTGGATAATGATAATCCGTTCGCTTAACTACCACCCTCGCAATAAAGGCAGCACTGATATGTGCCATTACCGGTACAGCAATGAAGTCTGTCAGATGATCATTAAGCCATCCAAGGTGTATATGGGCCATGCGGCACCAATGGACGAGCATCCAGCAAAGTATATACCCCAGAAACATGGGATCTGTCAATCTCCTCATATCATAACACCAAAGCGATGGCGGTGACCAGTAGTAAACTAACACTTCCAAACATAATGGCAAATAGTACAAATCCTGAATTCTTCAGGGTACGGATCCATGCCGAATCCGTTTCTTTTACCGGCAGAACGCTGCTACGCAAGCGTTTCAGCAATGGCATTTCTTTCTCTGCGGTCTTTTCTGTTGATGTTTCCATCATCCTTCAATTTAATTTAGTACAAATGTACTAAATTTTATGCAGCATACAATTTTCTTGTACATGAAAAGAAAAACGAGGCTTTGCTTTATGACATTTTTTTCTTTTGCTTACTTTGGAATGCAAACCTCGTCCTTACGGCCACGCCTATATTAAAAAAACATTCTTTCAGCGAAAACAAACTAAAAAAAATTATTAAGGTGTTTGAATTTTAGTATCGAACGGAGTATCTTAGTAGTTGCCAGAAATTTGCTTGTAGACATTTGTAATCCGACTAATCTGTTGATGTTGATAAGGAATAAACCCTGCTGGAAGGGCGTTATGTACGCTTGATTACCTATGTGCCAATACCTGCTTATGTTTAAATTCTTTTGCTTGAGTAATAGAAAATTTTAAAAAGGGAGATATAAAAATAGCTGACTTAAAAAACCGTAATTCCTGAATCAGAAGTCCATTATTATTTGTCAGTAGCTGTAATTGACTGTAGCTGTAACAACGATAGTAGCGCTACGAATTCTCCTATGCTGATAAGTTTTAAACAGTAACCAATTATCACCAATTTCTAAAACGTTTACCATGAGAAAAAAACTCAGGTTATTAACGATCATGTCGTTAATAGTACTGCTGCTCCCACACCTGGTGTATGCCCAACAGGTGATTTCCGGCACAGTTACTTCCAGTGAAAGGGAAGCATTGCCCGGCGTTACCGTAAGGGTCAAAAGCAATAATGTCAACACCACCACGGATGCACAGGGACACTATTCTATTAAAGCAAATCCCGGCCAGGCGCTGGAATTCTCTTTCATCGGATTTAAAAATCAGACTGTCATTGTAGGCAGTACAAATAAAATCGATATTGTACTGGTATCTACAGAAACAGGCCTCAACGAAGTAGTAGTAACTGCCCTCGGCATCAAGAAAGAGCGTAAAGGACTGGGCTATGCCGTACAGGAAATCAAATCCACAGAACTGTTGAAAAACAAAGACCCCAACCTGATCAACTCCCTGAATGGTAAGATTGCAGGTGTCAACGTCACCAATTCCGGCGGCGCTCCTGGCTCTTCTGCTTCTATCATCATCCGTGGCGGCACCTCCCTGGAACGTAATAACCAGCCACTGTTCGTGATCGATGGTGTACCTATGAACAACTCCACCGGACAAGGCGATAACAGTGCTTTTGATGGTTCTGTCAATATCTCCACAACCAATAGTAACCGCGCTATGGATATCAACCCAGAAGATGTTGAGTCCATCTCTGTACTGAAAGGCCCTGCTGCGGCAGCATTGTATGGCCTTCAGGCAGCGGCAGGTGCAATTGTTATCACCACTAAAAAAGGAGTAGAAGGAAAAGCAGTTATTTCCGTAACACCAAGATTTACCACCAATGTTGTAAATAGATTACCTAAACAACAAAGCAAGTATAAACAAGGCTCCAACTACACAGGCGCTTTCACCGATCAAACCGGCCTTTCCTGGGGACCCGAATTTGCGCCAGGTGAAAAAGTATACAATAACATGGGTGACTTCTTCCAGGCTGCCCACGCGTTTGATAATAGCTTTAATATTTCTGGTGGTACCAAAAACAACAAATTTTTCCTCTCCGCCTCTAACCTGACCCAAACAGGTATCGTCCCTACCACTGGTTACGATCGCTCCTCCGTTCGCTTCAATGGCGAACAGGTATTGGGGCGCTTTACTTTTGGCGTAAATGCTACATACGCAGTAAGTTCAACGCAAAAAACCCTTACCGGTACCGGTCTTTGGGGTTCTAACGGAAGTGGATATATGGAAAGTATCATCGCATGGCCGCGCAGTGATAATATGAAAAACTGGCTCAACCCTGACGGCTCCAAACATCGCCTCATCCCCAACATACCACTGGACGATGATTCCGATAACCCGTATTGGCTTATTAATAAAAACCCTCAGTCTGACCAAACCAACCGCTTCATCGGTAGCATCTATACCAACGTAAAGGTTACTAATTGGTTAGACGCCACCTATCGCCTCGGCCTCGATAATTTCACTACCAACTTCAGAAGTCTCATCAGCCCAGGTTCTTCAGTGAAACTGGCATGGCAGAATGGTATGCTCTCCGAAACTAACAAACGTTACAATTTTGTCAACAGTAACTTCATGTTAAATTTCCATAAGCAAATCCAGGATTTTGACCTGAGCTTATTGCTGGGTCATACTACGGAAGATTACTATACTCGATCTACTTCCATCCGTGCTGAAAGCTTCATCATCCCTGGATTGATTTCCCTGAATAACGCCATCAATGCTAACCGTTATTCCAATGATAATATATATCGTCACAGGCTGATGGGCATGTATGGTGAATTCCGCGCAAGCTACAGAAGCCTGCTGTACCTAAGCGTTACTGGTCGTAACGACTGGAGTTCCACCTTACCGGTTGCCTATCGCTCCTTCTTCTACCCTAGCTTCAGTGGTAGCTTTGTCTTCTCTGAACTAATGAAAGATCACCCGGTATTATCCTTCGGTAAAGTGCGTGCATCATGGGCTGGTGTTGGTAAAGATACCGATCCATATGTAACACAAACAGGTCTGTTTGGCCCAGAGCTCACTATTGGTGGCGGCTTCCGTAACTACTGGCAACAGGGAAACCCTGCCCTTCGCCCAGAACATACCAACTCCTATGAGTTTGGTACCGAAATGCGCTTCCTTAATAATCGTATCGGATTCGACTTCACCTATTATACTATCCGCAGCGTAAACCAGATCCTCTCACCAAGAGTAAGTAACGCTACCGGCTATATCCTGAAATCTGTAAACGCAGGTCTGATCGAAAATAAAGGTATCGAATTGACTGTAACAGGAACGCCTATACGTACTTCAAAACTCAGCTGGGACGTAACCCTCAACTTATCTCACAATGCTGGCCGCGTAAAAGAGCTGCCTGGCGCAATTCCAATCCTCTATGTTACAGATGTACAGGTAGGTAATTCGAAAGCAGCATCCTTCGACAAAGGCGCATTCATGGGATTGAGCGGCTCCAAATGGGTGACTGATTCTGCCGGCCACCTCATCCTCGATGCCAAAACCGGCTTGCCTACACCTTCTACAGCCACCACTTCCTATGTAGGTAACAGAGAACCTAAGTTAATCGGCGGACTGAATAACAGTATCTCCTACAAAAATTTCAGCTTTAATATGCTATGGGATTTTCGTGTAGGCGGCGACGTATATAACGGTACGGAATGGCTGCTGACTTTCTATGGTTTAAGTGAGCAGACGCTGGATAGAGGCCAGACAACCACCTTCACCGGTGTGGCGCTCAATCAGACTACCGGCAAATATGAGCCTGTTACTAAAACAGTAGTGAAAGATGAGAAATATTACAGAGACTATTATTTGAAAAATGCGCCTTTCTTCATTCAATCTGTTAACTGGGTGCGTTTACGTTCTCTTTCGCTTACCTACGCCATGCCAGCAGAAAAACTGAAGCGTATGCCTTGGCTGAGAGGTGCTTCTGTGACCGTTTCCGGCACCAACCTCCTGTTGTTCACCAACTATAAAGGAATGGACCCTGAAACCAGTGCCGCAGGTGCGGGCGTAATCGGCTCAGGTTCTGTGGGCATCGACTATGCAGGCGTTCCTGCTACCAGAGGCTACGCTGTTGGCTTAAACTTCAAATTCTAAATCCAAGGGAATCATGAAAAAACTTATCATCATTATAGGCCTTGCCACCACTTTCACGTCCTGCAAAAAATGGCTGGACGTCAACGACAATCCAAATACGGCTACAACAGATGTACCCACCGCAGAAATGCGCCTGCCACCTTTGATCAGCCAATTTAATTACGCCTATGAAGCTGCCGGTACCAGGTCCGCATTTCTTACACAGCAATTGGCATATATTAACTCTCAAGGCGTCGCTAACTTTAAACTTACCACCTGGCTCTCTGAGTCCAGCGGTAGCGCCAACTACCCATGGCAAACCTGGTATGTGATGGCTGCAGTAAATGTTGATCCACTAATCACTGCTGCAAAAAAAGTAGAAGCCTGGCATTATATCGGCGCTGCAAAAATCATCAAAGCCTGGGGGTTTGCTACCATGAATGATTTCTATGGCATGGTAGTATACGACCAATTTGCTGATCCAAACACCTATACGCCGAGATTCGATGATGGCGCATATGTACAAACTAAAATCATGGCCCTCCTGGACGAGGCTATCGCTGACCTCCAGAAAACGCAGGGGCTTACCGCTCCTCCATTAGCCAAAGGCGATATCCTGAATAACGGTAACGTAGATACGTGGATTAAACTTGCCTACGGATTAAAAGCGAGACTCCTGAATCATCTCAGCAAAAAAACCGACTACAATCCACAAGCCATCCTGGATGCGTTGACAAAAGGCCCACAAGCCGATAATCAAAGCACTATCATGCAGTATGTCGATGAAGGCCCGGCCATTCCAGATGTATCTAAAGAAGCCCAACAATATGGCAATACCGGTCTCTCTACAAAATTTGCCAAACTATATGTTGACTACCTTAGCAATAACTATACTGGTGCACCTACCGGAGCCAATAATATGGAAGATCCCCGTATCGATACCATCTTGCCCAATATGTCTGTAGACAATGGCTGGGTGCGCACAAAAGGCGTAGATGTAAGCATCTCTGCCGGCCCTAATTCAGTAAGTTTCAACACTGCCACCAATAGCTTTACCGGCTCCCCACTCAGCGATTCTGCTTATATCACCCTGCGTAAAACACCGTATGCACCTACCGCCGGACAACGTATCCAGTCTACCGGTTCATGGTACACACGCAGAGGCGCTAAGGCATTACTCTTAACCAATGCCGAAATGCGCTTCATAGAAGCAGAAGTAAAATTCCGCATGAATAATAAAACAGAAGCATTGGCCGCGTACAAAGCAGGTATGCGCTCTCATATGAATCTGCTGGGCATCAAACCTACGGTTATCGATGCATTCCTCGCCAGCTCTTCTGTAATCCAGGACCCTGCCGCACTAACCATGAGCCATATCATGATACAGAAATTCATCGCCATGTCTTTCTCTCCTGAAAACTGGGTAGATATGCGTCGTATGGATTATTGTACTGCAAGTGGTGGCGTTTACAACGAAGCAGTAGGCATTTACAAAGGCTTCAAACGCCCGTTTGCGGTGAATGTGCAGGCATACCCTAATGCAACAGACTGGCCTCGCCGCTTTGCTGTAGCCAGCTACGAAATCAACTATAACATCGCAGAAGTACTGAAACTCGATCCTGATGCGGCAAAACCTACCTACCTCAACAAACCGGTTTGGTGGGATAAACCATAAACATCTTCATAAAAACAATAAGAAAGCCATCTCCCGAGAGATGGCTTTCTTATTATACAGAGCAATAACCGCCATCACTCAGAAATCCATAGAGATAGTTCCCGCAAATACATTATCTGAAGAAAAAGGATTAAATGCATATAATGTTCCGGTAAATCTTCCAAACAAATACTTTACCATAGGGCCTTTCTGAATATCTACAGCAGTATGATACAAGCGGGTATGTTGCCCGGATATACCCAGATATAAATTTCGTGTAACCTCATACGTTAGTTCATTCCAGGAATACAGATAACTCTCCTCCTTTCCGGTATAATTAATAATCAATTCCTGCTCTGCATAAAAATTCAACTTCCAGTAGGTAAGCGTAAACTCCAGCGCCGGCGCAAATGCATTCGTTTGTCCCATCACGAAGCCCAGCATAGGCGCAGCATCCAATCGAAGCTTGTTCCCTGCGCCCAGCCAATACCCTCCAAAAAAAGATACCGTCCGGATATCCTCATAGTTATAGCGTGTTTCCAGGTGCAGCCAATTATGATCGGCAGAAAAACCTGGCGATAATATCACATCAGTATGTGGTGTAACGGTAACAGATCCGGATACCGAAAAACTCCAGGAGCTATCAGCTTCCTCTTCCTGCGCCAGTAAAGGATTACAGGCACACAACAGCAGGCTTACTACCAGCAATATACGCAGTAATATAGTGGACAACCTAAACAACAGGGATTTTATCCACTTAAACCAATCAGCATAGCAGATTGTTTATTGCGGCTACACAGGAAAGACACCACTGCAAAAACCGCCCCGCCTAAACAATTGCGGCGAATAGGTGTAGTTTATATACCCCGTTAACTATTAAATGTTTGTTACTATGAAAATCCTACACCCATTACTGTTACTGTTGCTGATACTGTCCATTCGTACACAGGCACAGGAAGACCCGCTCCCCTCTTGGAACAACGGCCCCGTGAAAGAACATATCATTGCATTTGTAACGGCAGTATGCACCGTTGGTAGTCCTGATTTTGTACCGGTAGAAGATCGTATAGCCACCTTCGATAATGATGGTACATTATGGGCAGAAAAGCCACTCATACAAGGACTCTTCGCCATATTCCGTATTCATAGGATGGTACTGCAAAACCCTGCACTCAAAACTAAACAACCCTTCAAAGCAGTAATTGAACATAATAAAGAATATTTCGAAAAAGCAGGCATGCCGGAAATCATGAAACTCTTTGAAATCACACACTCCGGCATGACAGCCACCGAATTTAGAAATGAAGTCGCACTGTTCTTCCAAACCGTTAAACATCCAACCCTTAAAACACCACTCTATCAGTCCGTTTACAAACCCCAGCTGGAACTGCTGGAATACTTACGTATTCATGGTTTCAAAAACTTCATCTGCTCTGGCGGCACGGTAGATTTTATGCGTGTAGTTACAGACACGCTGTATAATATCCCTTCAGAACGTGTAATGGGATCTGAATTGAAGTACCAGTACATCGATAGCGCTGGTGTCAATGATATTATGAGACTGCCAGGCATGTTCGTATTCAATGACAAACAGGAAAAACCGGTGAGCATACAGTATCATATCGGTAAAAGGCCCATCCTCGCCTGCGGCAATGAAGGCGGCGCAGGAGATGTATATATGCTGCGCTTCTCACAAGGCAACCAGTACAAATCCCTGCAGCTCATCGTCAATCATGACGACGCTGAAAGAGAATTCTATTACCAGGAAAAAGATAATAAATCACTTAATATGGCACACCAATACAACTGGGAAATCATCAGTATGAAGAATGACTGGAACGTCATCTTTCCCTAATAAACACTAAGATCCGGCCTGCAACATTTTTTTCGTATACTCATAGCCGGTAGTATATATTTCATCAAATTTACTGAAATCAAACATACCAAATTTACCAAGTCCCGAAGGCTCTATAAACTCATGACACAGTGCTTTATTTTTAAGTACCGACTCCCGTATAGCCAGATGCAACGTACGTTCCAGGTTAAAAAGGAATCCGCCGGAGGTATTCAATGGCGTCAGTGGATTTACATGCACACCAATAATATTTTCATATTTTCCTTGTAAAGGCTCTATGGGCAAATTGCTGGATAAACCACCATCCACATACTGTACGCCATCCACTTCAATAGGCTGAAAAAGCATAGGTACAGAAGATGCCGCCAGCACCGCTGGTATCACTGCGCCTTTATCAAAAACTTTCTGGTCCCCGCTTCCAAAATTAGTAGCCGTGATATACAACGGCACTTTCAACTCCTCAAAATTTTTATGCCGCAAAGTCTGATGCAATACCTGCTCCAGCTTCTTCAGTGATAAAAAACCCAATTGCCAGTTCTTCCACTGCATTGATAGTCCCAGCTTAAATTCTTTGAAAATTGCCCTGATCTCATCTGTACTATAACCGTCGCAAATAAATGCTGCGGCTATAGATCCCGCGCTGGTAGCTGATATCGCCGATGGCAACACGCCCAGCTCTTCATAAGCTCTCAGCACCCCCAGGTGTGCGTAACCACGTGCACCCCCACCCGATAATACAAACGCCCGCTTTGTCGTCTCTCTGTTCATTGGTCAAATTTATCTTTTCTCCCATAAGATAATCAGATTATCGGTATCTTATATATCTACTACAGATTTCCTACAGGGATTATTAATACTTTTGTTACATGAAAGTGCTTATCATCGAAGATGAACCTGAGCTTAGGACGGCCATACAACAGTATCTGGAGCACCAGGGCTTTGTCTGTGAAATTGCTACGGATTTCAGGGATGCTATTAATAAAGTCAATGAGTTCGACTATGATTGTATCGTAGCCGATATTGGCCTGCCTTTCGGTAGTGGTCTGGATGTAGTGAAAGAATTGAAACAGATGAGCTCCAGCGCCGGCATCATTATCATATCTGCCAAAGATTCGCTGGAAGATAAACTACAAGGCCTGGAACTCGGGGCGGATGATTATCTCACCAAACCATTCCATCTTTCTGAGCTAAACGCCCGTATCAATGCCCTGTTACGTCGCAAAAACTTCGATGGTAATACGCTTATCCAGTTCAATGAAATCACGGTGAAGCCAGCCAGCAAAACAGTGCTGATCCATGATAAGTCCATCACACTTACCGGCAAGGAATACCAGCTGCTCATCTACCTGATCGCTAATCAACACCGGGTGATCACCAAATCGGCCCTGGCCGGGCACCTATGGGGCGATGCCTATGATCAGGCAGGATCCTACGATTTTATCTACACACATATAAAAAACTTACGCAAAAAAATGCTGGAAGCAGGCGGCGAAGACTATATCAAAACCGTCTATGGCACCGGATATCGCTTCGGCTGATCAATAGCTTATCATGAAACTACTGACTCGTTCTACACTCATCTTTCTCCTTATCATGTTGCCGATCTTTGCAGTCGGCGCCTTCTACCTGTTCACCAAATTCAACAAGGAAATAAAACATGAAACGGACGAAGAACTTGTGAACGACAAAATCCAGTGGCTTCGATACATCGACACCATCAGCGTCAACAACCCAATCCTGCAAGTACAGACACCGGAATTCAGTCTTACCCCCACCACCAAAGACATACAACCCAAACATAAGCTGAAAGGCATCAAACTTTATCAGGAGCCTGAAAACGCCTATGCGCCTTTCCGTCAGCTCACACAGGTAATCGACATCCATGGTCAGCACTATGAGCTGACCTTGCGCAAATCATTAATTGAGAAAGATGACCTGCTCAAAAACATTATTCATGTAATGCTGCTGGCCTTCGGCGGACTTCTCTTCTTCGTCATTCTTTCTAACTTCTTTATCAGCAGAAATATCTGGCGGCCTTTTTATCGCTCCATTGATAAACTACGTGGCCTCCAGCTTAGCCAGATGGATAGTCCACAGTTCCCCGCCTCTGATATCCATGAGTTCAATCAGCTCAATACTGTCCTAAACAGCATGACTACACGTATTTATCAGGATTATGTGAGTATGAAAGAATTAACGGAAGATGCAGCCCATGAGATGCAGACACCACTGGCCATCGTGCAAAGCAAGCTGGAATTGCTGATACAAGATGATACGCTCACTGAAGAACAGCTCAAGACCATCGCACAAAGCAGCGATGAGCTGCAACGCTTATCCCGCCTGAATCATAACCTGCTACTGCTGGCTAAAATAGAAAATCATCAGTTTACCACTACTGCATTAACAGATATTGCAGCCGTTGCAGATAAATACCTGCAATTGTTTGAAGAATTAATTAAAGAGAAACAATTGCATGTAGATGTTTCTATTGGCCCGGCACAATGGCAATTGCATCCGGCTCTCGCGGATATCCTGATCAGCAACCTCCTGGGCAATGCGATCAAATACAATAAAGAAGACGGTTGTATTAATATATTACTGCAGGAAGACAAGCTGGTCATCTCCAACACATCAGATTTCCCGGAAATACCAGCAGCCACTGTATTTCAGCGATTCAAAAAGAATAATCAGGGATATTCTAACTCTAATGGACTTGGCCTGGCCATCTCCAAAAAAATAACAGATACCTGTGGATTATCTTTACAATACAGTTATGAAGATGATCAACATATTTTCACGGTAACAGCTACACGTTAGCTGCTTCCACAGAATTACTCCAAAATCCCTTCCTTTCTTTGTATCCTAATAACTTATTTTCCTATGCGATTGCAAGCAATTTCGATGATAGGACTGACCTGTTTTTCGCTCACAGCAGCGGCCCAGCAGCCAGCGCCTAAACCTACAACTACCCCTGTTAAAGACACCATCACAAAAACTGTAGAACTGGATTCTGTTGTCATCAGCTCTACCCGTACCAACAGCCGGATTGAAAACCTGCCCATGAAAGTGGAAGTGCTGGGAAAAGAAGAAATGATAGAAGAAAGTAGCATCAAACCAGGCAATGTGGCCAGTATCCTTGGCGACCTGTCCGTCATTCACGTACAGAATACTTCGGCTATCAATGGCAACAATGCCATCCGCATGCAGGGCCTGGATGGAAAATATACCCAGCTACTCAGAGACGGATTACCCGTATATGAAGGACTTAGCGGCAACTTCGGTATACTGGCCATTCCACCGCTGGACCTCAAGCAAATCGAGATCATTAAAGGCTCTGTTTCTACCCTTTATGGCGGCGGCGCTATCGCCGGGATGATCAACTTCATCTCCAAAAATCCTGGTGCCAAGCCGGAACTCACCATATTGGCCAATACCACCACGTTGAAAGAAAATAACTTCAACGCCTATTACTCTCAGAAATGGGGCAAATTTGGTATGACCTTCTTCGGGGGCACCACCCTTCAAAATCCTGTAGACGTCAATAAAGACGGCTTCAGCGATGTACCACGCATACGCCAGTACGTAGTTCATCCCCGCCTCTTCTGGTACGCCAACCCTAATACCACTCTCCAACTGGGCTATACCGGCACCTTCGAAAAAAGAGAAGGCGGCGACATGCAAGTCCTCGACGGCCATGCAGACGCGACACACGTATATACGGAACTGAATGACAGTAAACGTAATAGCCTGGACCTCCAGTTGACACGCCGTAACCTCGGCGGTGGCGTGCTCACCATCAAAGGTAATGGCAGCTTCTATAACCTTACCAACAACGAAGGCAGCTTTATCCTCACCGGTAAACAAACCAACAGCTACGTAGAAGCTTCTTACAGCAAGGCCTCCGAGAAAAACGACTTCGTGGTTGGCATCAACAATACCTCCGAAAACTATCGCAGAGGCAATCCTGACAGCTCTCTCATCGGCAACTACTCCTATAACACCATAGGTGCTTTTGTCCAGGATGGATACCACTTCTCTGAAAAATTCCTGGCTGAAGCCGGCCTACGTACCGACTACCATAACGTTTTCGGCTGGTATGTATTACCACGACTCGCCCTCATGTACAAGCCTACAGATGATATCAACATCAGACTCAGTGCTGGTACCGGCTATAAATCACCAGCTATTTTTACCACACAAACCCAGACCATCGGCTACCGTTACGTACTACCACTGACCAACGGTATGCAATCCGAACGCAGCACCGGCGTTAACTTCGATGGCAACTGGCATACTGAAATCGATAAACTGGACATCACCCTGAACCAGGCGTTCTATTACACGCACATCAACAATCCTATCCTGCCTGTTCCAGACAAAACAAGACCAGATATGTATGTGCTGCAAAACCAACCATTTGCTACCAGGAGCCTGGGCACGGACACCTATATACGTCTCGAATACAACCATGTGGAATTATATCTCGGCTATAACCACACCTCTACCCGCTATACAGACGATCTGAAAACACATGTAGCCTTCGCCCCACAGGATAAATTTGCAGGCACCCTTGCCTATGAACTGAAGGAGAAATGGCGCTTTGGGATTGAAAACAGCTGGATAGGCAACCAATACGACTACAATAATCAGAAAACGCCAAACTACTGGTTCTGGGCCGCTATGATCTCCCGTAAAATCGGCGATCATGTCACCCTGGTATTAAATGGAGAAAACCTCTTTGATGCCCGCCAGGGTAAACACGAGCCACTGTATACCGGCACTGTGACCAATCCGCAGTTTGTACCATTATGGGGCCCTGTAGATGGCCGAGTTGTCAATTTCTCTGTAAAATTCGATCTGTAAAAAATTTAATCTTAATTTAATCCAACGGTGTACCTTCGCGCGGCAACTTTTTGAGCTAAAATGACACCTAATTTTAAAAGATATTCCGTTTTATTCGGTTATATCGCGCTATTCCTTGTACTGTCCACATTGGTCCGGGTGGCATTATTAGTATGGGCACTGCCCGACGCCGGCCTGAGTTTCGGAGGCATCATCAGCATTTTTGTGAAAGGCTTTGTATTCGACCTGGGCGTGTCCCTGTTCTTTACACTGCTGTATTCTCTGTACCTGTTAATACTACCACAAAGGCTTAACAACACTTTGTTCAATAGGATTTTCACTTACAGCGGATTTTTCCTCGCATTGCTGATCACTATATTTTCTTTTTTTGCAGAATTCACCTTCTGGGGAGAATATTCAGCCAGATTTGATTTTATCGCGGTAGACTACCTGCTGTATACCTACGAAGTAATCAGCAATATCAATCAGTCATACCCGTTACCATTGCTGATAGGCGGTGTTGTTGGATTCACCGCCCTGCTTACCTGGCTGCTGGCAAAAAGAGGCAATTTTAAAGCCAGCTTCCAATCCTATACGCCCTTCAAAAAAAGATTGCTGATGACCGCTATCCTTGCAGGTGCTAGTCTCCTCCATATTTACCTCGTCAGCAATACCTGGGCAGAAACCGGCAAAAACAGGTACCAGCAGGAATTATCCAAAGCAGGTATTTACTCTTTTGTTTCTGCTTATGTAAATAATGAACTGCCTTATGATAAATATTACCTGGAAACAGGCAATAATCAGGCATTTGCAGACATGCGTTCCTTATTGCAGACACCAGACACAAAGTTCCTGGAAGATGGCAACAGTATTTACAGAAAGATAACAGATACCGCCCAGGTAGTAGCCAGACCTAATATTATCATGGTTACTATCGAAAGCTTCAGCGCCGACTTCATGACACGTTTCGGGAACAAACAAGGAATTACACCTGTATTGGACAGTATCGCCAAACAAAGTATCCTGTTTACCAACCTGTATGCTACCGGCACCCGTACAGTAAGAGGCATGGAAGCCCTTACACTGGCAGTTCCGCCAACACCTGGGCAGAGTATCGTCAGAAGAAAAAATAATGAAGGCCTCTTTTCACTGAGTACCATCTTTGAACAGGCAGGCTACGACCGAACCTTCTTCTATGGCGGCGATGGCTACTTCGATAACATGAACCAGTTCTTTGGTAACAATGGTTTCGATGTGATGGACAGACTACGTCACCGCTTCGTAGGTGATCAATTCCCTACCAAACGTACCAACTACCCAGACAGCGCCGTTCATTTCGAAAATGCCTGGGGCATCTGTGATGAAGATATCTACACCGGCGTTATTAAAAATGCGGATGAAAAATATGCAGCAGGCAAGCCTTTCTTTGATTTCGTTATGACAGTATCTAACCACCGTCCGTTTACCTATCCGGAAGGTAAGATAGATATACCATCGCATACCAGCAGAGAAGGCGCCGTGAAATATACAGATTATGCTATTGGTGATTTCCTGAAACGTATCAAAGACAAACCATGGTTTAAAAATACCATCATTGTTTTTGTGGCCGACCATTGCGCCAGCAGTGCAGGTAAGAACGAAATAGAAGTGAGCAAATATCATATTCCGTGTATGCTGTATAACGTTCCGGAACAAACACCACGAGAAATCCCGGTAATGTGCTCCCAGCTGGATATATACCCTACCCTGTTAGGACTCCTGCACTGGTCTTATAATACAAACTTATACGGTCAGAACGTTTTGGCAGCAGATTATAAGCCAAGAGCCATGATCAGCACCTATCAACTGCTCGGTTACCTGGAACCAGGAAAGCTGGTAATCCTTAGTCCGCAACGCAAAGCGCAATCTTTCAATGTGAAAGATGAAACTAGTGATCTGCAAACCATCGCACCAGACAGCACCATGATCCATAAAGCAGTCGCTAACTACCAAACAGCCTATTCGCTGTTCAAAACTGGTGGCATGCGAAAAAAATAACATTACCAACTCTTAACATAAAAAGCTGGTCTCTATTGAATAGAGACCAGCTTTTTTTTGTTCTGTTACTTCTGCACATCTTACGCACCAGTTATGTGCAATAAAAAAAGTTGGAAGTGATTGTATTTTTAGTAAATTTATTCTCCCAAGGAAACCACAAGAATTTTTTGCAAAGGAAACCACAAGAATTTATTAAGGATACCACAGAACATTTAGCAAGGACACTAACCAATAATTCCCCGCATAACTAACTGCCTCCTTTCGGTGTATCAGAACTTGACATTTATCAATTTTCCCAGTGTTTAGGGCAAATATCACTATACGCTGCCATGCTGCGGCCGTGATTGCTTTTGAATGAAAAACCAGGCCTTAATTCAACTAAAACCAAATCGCTCATGCTGGCTTCAACCGTACCTGCATTGCTACCCATGGCTGTAGCGGAAGAAGAAATTTCTGACATTGCTGACCTACAGCTGAAGCTTACACAGCTTAACAGCATCATGTCCATGCTCTGTAGCATGCACCAAACCACGGCGCTCCACAGAAACCCCGGCGCCACCCTGGAAACATTTCTGTATAACCTGATGAGTCTTACCGGAAGCGAATGTGGTTTCGTAGGAGAAATAAAAACAGACGGCAGTCATTTCCCTTTTATTGTCACACATGCCATCAGTCATAACAACTGGGTGCGCGACATGAAAAAGAAATTTGGTAAAGAAAATGACAACGGCATTCGTTTCCTCCAAATGGAAAACTTAGCCAGGCAAGTCATTAAAACAGAACTGCCCATACTAAATAATAATCCACTCCCCGACGATCTGTTGTTGGAGTTTTCACACCATATACCGCGATTGCGGTCTTTTATTGGAATACCTGTTCTTTATGATCAACAGCTGATCGGTATCATAGGCCTTGGAAATAAGCCTGGAGGCTATTCTACTTGCACCTTTGATATTTTAAAGCCCCTAGTTCAAACCTATGCCACTTTACTTTTCGCTAATAACCAGGAAAAGGAACGCAACCGCATAGAAAAGGCCAACCGCCGCATGACCGCCGATCTGGAAGCACTCGTAAGCACTTTGGATGATATCGTGTTCGAACTCAATGAACATAAGATCTTTACCAAAGTATGGTGCAACGATGAGAAGTTTCTCTTTAAACCTAAAGACCAGGTACTGAACAGACCTATCTGTGATGTTATGGGCGAACTGGCCACCATCTTCGATTCCCTCGCAGATACCGTACTCGGTACCGGCGAACCATTAGAATATGAATACAAAGATATTCGACAGGATGTCAATCACTGGTATTGTATGAAGATGTCGCTCATCAAATCCGAACATCCTGAAGCCCCTAAACGATTGCTGATCCTCGTTAAAAATATCAGTCAACGTAAGATGGACGAACTGGCACTTCAACAGGCCAAATCCGAATTGGAAAGAAATAATCATCTCCTCAATATCAGCCAGCAAATGGGCGCCATCGGTGGGTGGGAATTCAATACCGCCACCAGTGAACTCTTCTGGACAAAACAGATATATGATCTCAGAGAAGTACCATATGACCACGACATTTCACTAGCCACCTGCTCCAAATACTACCATGCAGACGACAGGGCCGTCTTCGAAGAACATAGAAAAAATCTGTTTGAACATCATAAACCTTACTGTCTCGAATTACGACATCAATCTGCAAAAGGAACCCCTACATGGGTAAAAACAGTAGGCATGCCCATTTTTACCAATGGTAAAATATCGCACTTCAGGGGCATTATCATGGACATCACCAATCAGAAAATTACAGAACTTGAATTACTGAAAGCAAAAGAAGCAGCCGAAAAAGCAGCACATTCACGTAGTGAATTCCTCTCTGTGATGAGCCATGAAATCCGTACGCCCCTCAACGCGATCATCGGTATTGCAGGCATTCTGGAAGATAACCACCAGACAGATAATTCAGAGGTGGTACATAGCCTGCAGTTCTCCGCAAAACACCTCCTCGGACTTATCAACGACATACTCGATTTTAGTAAGATAGAAGCAGGAAAGATTGAACTGGAACATATTCCTATTAATCTACCGCAGTTGATACATGGCATTGCCAGCAATTATCAACCATTGGCAAAAGGCAAAGGCATCAAACTATTTACTGCACTGGACCACGAATTGCCACAGAATATAGTTGGTGATCCTGTAAGACTGGCGCAGATACTTAATAACCTGATCAACAATGCAATTAAATTTACTTCTAAAGGATCTGTTTGTGTAGAAGTTCACCAGGAAGAACGTCATGGCAACAGAACACATATATGCTTTACCGTTAGAGATACCGGCATCGGTATACCTGCAGAGCTGCACGACAGAGTGTTTGAAACCTTCTCTCAGGCAGATGCCGCCACTACCAGGCAGCATGGAGGTACAGGCCTTGGCCTTGCCATCACCAGGAAGCTGGTAGAATTACAACGCGGGCATATCACACTGGACAGCGCACCAGGCAAAGGAAGCTCCTTCGCCTTCACGCTGGGTTTCGATATCCCGGTTACGCATAGCATCGAACACAGATGCCAGCAATGGGCTCCCGGATTCCTACAGGATATGAACCTGCTGATAGTAGAAGATAATGTCATCAATATACGCATACTGGAAATGCAGCTGAAAAAATCAGGCGCTAAAGTAACTACTGCTACTAATGGCAAACAAGCTTTGGAAAGACTCAAAGAACAAACCTTTGATGGTATTATACTAGACCTGCATATGCCGGAAATGAATGGCTATGAGGCGATACCACATATCAAAATGATACAGCCCAATGCTTTCATTATTGTGCTTACAGCGGATATTATGCCGGAAGTTGCAGAGAAATTAGCTATGCTGCAGGTTACGGACTTGCTGCCTAAACCTTATGCAGCTTCAGATCTTTATAAAGCACTTGCACATCATTATGTATAAATAAAGCAAACCTTATTCTCATAAATGAAATCGGTCCACCAACGGTGGACCGATTTCATTTATGAGCGTAGCAAATGACAGACGCCATCAACGTCCGTCATTGCTGCTCAAGCCAGGGGCTGCATGCAAAAAGAATTACCGGCATATCCAAAAAATCCAAACCGGCACCCCCACCTTCCTCGCCCAGCACCTACCTTCGCCCCTCACCTAATTCCAACTTATGCAGCAAACATCTTTATCGGCGCGCGATCAACAGGTTATCTGGCATCCTTATACACAGATGCAGACAGCCCCGCCGCCTATTGCCATCATACGTGGAGAAGGCGCCCTCCTCTTCGATGAAGCGGGCAACAGCTATATAGACGCCACTGCTAGCTGGTGGGTCAATATTCATGGACATGCACATCCACATATTGCTGCAAAACTAGCCCAGCAAGCTTATGAATTGCAACATGTGATCTTTTCCGGATTTACGCATCCCGCAGCAGTAGAATTGGCAGAGCGCTTATTACCGATTCTTCCAGGACAGCAGCAACGTGTATTCTTTTCCGATAATGGCTCTACGGCCGTGGAAGTAGCGCTGAAAATGGCACTCCAATACTGGGATAACAAAGGCCAACGCAGGAATAAATTCCTCGCCTTCAAAAACGCCTACCACGGCGATACTTTCGGCGCCATGAGCGTTAGTGGAAGAAGTGTTTTTACAAGAGTATTCGATGAACTATTGTTTGAAGTAGCATTTATAGATCTGCCTACAGCAGATAATATCCAAGAAATAATACAGCAGATAGATACAGTAGGTGTTAATAATATTGCGGCCTTCATCTTTGAGCCGCTCATTCAGGGCGCTGGCGGCATGCTGATGTATGAAGCAGGCCCGCTCGATAAACTATTGCATCATTGTAAAGAGAAAAATATTTTATTGATAGCAGATGAAGTGATGACAGGCTTCGGGCGTACAGGCAAAAACTTCGCCATGGAAAATTGCAGCGCTACACCTGATATGATCTGCCTCTCCAAAGGCCTTACTGGCGGCAGTATGGCGCTGGGCGTTACCACATGTACCAGCGAAATTTACGAGGCCTTCTTATCCAATGATAAGCTGAAGACACTCTTCCATGGGCATTCTTTCACCGCCAACCCACTGGCATGCGCTGTGGCGCTGGCAAGCCTGGATCTGTTTACCGCACCTGAATGCATGATAAATCGTCAGCGCATAAATCTTGCTCATCAGCAGTTCATGCAGCAGCTGAAGGAATATCCACGCATTAAAAACGCGCGACTACAAGGAACTATTATTGCCTTTGACATTATCACAGATAACGCAGACGGCTATACGAATAATATCGCCGCCATGCTGCACACCTATTTCAGAGAATGCAGGGTAATGCTGCGGCCATTGGGAAACACGCTTTATATCCTGCCACCATACTGTATTACAGACCTTCAACTGGAAACAGTTTATCAATCGGTCATTACGCTGATAACATCTCACTTAAAATAAAATATAAAGCAGGTATCTATCCTTATGACAAAATAAAAAAGAGGATGTTTCTACTTAGTAGAGACATCCTCTTTTACGAACTTATTATCAGTACTTACTTTACGGGAATAGCTACTTTCGTTTCATCCCAGGCAATATCAACAGATTTAGCACCTACGGTGTAAGTCAGTTTTTCAACTGGTGCTTTCACTTTTTCAGCAGGAACCTTTACTTCCAGTACATTTTTGTCCTTGATTTTATCATAGCTGTACGCACCCCATTGTTTCAGGGTAGTGTTCAGGATGATAGTCCATTCTTTCTGTTCAGGAATGGTGAATAAGGTGTAAGTACCAGCTTTTACAGGTTTACCGCCAAAAGTAGCGTCCTTAGCAAAGGTGATTTCAGTAGCTTCATCAGCACCTGCACGCCATACCTGGCCAAAAGGTACCAGCTTACCAAAAATTTCTCTGCCATTTTTGGAAGGTTGACCGTAAACTACTTTTATATCTTTACTTTCTGCTGTAACGTGTGGGCTTTTACGCTGTTCCTGCTGAGCAAAAGCTACAGTAGCAGTTGCAGTGAAAAAAGCGGCCATTAATAATTTTTTCATTTGATTCGAGTTATTGTGGTTAGAATAAGAGGATGAACCAATTTAAATATTAATAAGATTAAATATCTGTCATTCTTGACTAATGGTAAAATAACTCCACCAATTTACTGGTTATTTTCCTTCACAAATCTGGCTAAGGGTGGTAAGTCCCTGGTCCATAGCAGGTCCAAAGATCTTATCTGCCATAAAGCCTCTCAATTTCCACCATGGTAGCATGCCCAGGTGGGTTTGCATATGCCAGAAGATGGCGGTTGCTTTCCCGTCGGCGGTAGGTTTCAGCTCAATGCCAGCATCTACTGGCTTCATATTTTTAACATCCATGGAATAGTGAATGCCTTTTTTAGGATCACTGTCGAGGATGGTGACTTTACCGCTGCTACGGCTGCCTTCCCAGGTATACCAGGCGCCAGTGCCACTGGTTTGCTGAGAAAACTGAAGCGTAGCTGTTGAATCAGGCTTAAACCAGGGATTCCATGGCTCCCAGGCTTTCAGGTCGCCAATATGTGCATAGACTACATCAAGAGGCGCCTGAATTACTCCTGTACGTTCTACAACAGCCGTTGTAGGCAGTAACAAGGAGCCGAGAAATATCAGGCCACCAAATACCACAACACTGATAATCCCTAACTTTAAAAATCTCATAATTTATTGTTTTGCTACTAATCTTGCGAGGTTGCTCAACCCTTTTTCAAAATCCTTTCCTATCCATTTGTCCAGCATCAGCCCTATCAGCTTGCGTACCGGGTGCTGGCCCATATCAGTTACAGAACTCCAGGTCACCAAGGTGCCACCAGGAGCAGGTTCGAACCGGAAATAGCCTTTGGCTACACCCATGTTCATGAAATCAGTTTCTGTGGAGATATATTGATTTTCTTTAGAAACGGTGATGACTACACTACCCTTTCCCACTTTCCGGTCTTTACTTTCCCAGCTGTAACCGGCACCTGCACCGCTGTCTTTTTCACCATAGGTGATCTTTACGTTCGGATCAATGTCTTTCCAGGGCGACCATAATTCCCAGTTCTTCATAATATTAACAAAGGGGAAAATGCGCTCCGGAGGTGCCGGGATAAGTAAAGCACGCTCGACTTTCACCGAAGATGATAATAGCATACTGAACACGAATAAGCCCAGTATCAGTACTATCAGCGCACCCAGGACAATAAAAAAAGCTTGCATCTGAAGGGTTTTAGTATAACAAAGCTAACAAAAGCCTGCTTACTCCCATCTAAATACTTTTACGGCTACCGCATATACGATAACTCCCCATAATGCCAGGATGCCGATATCGGCGCCTACATTCCACAGGTGCTTGCCTTCGTAGGCCACTTCACGTAGTGCATCAGCGAGGTAAGTTAGTGGCATGATCTTACAAATAGGCTGCAACCAGCCAGGGAATGAATCTATTGGGAAGAATGTACCCGCCAGCAAGAACTGCGGCAGGGTAATGATATTTGCGAATAAAGGAATGGTACTTTCTGTTCTGGCAATACCACTCACGATAAAGCCAAAGCCCAGGAATACAATCAGGCCAAAGGCCGACAGGGCCAGCATTTCCAGGAAGGTCACGAATCCGTTTACCAGTGTAAATCCAAATGCAAAGTGACCCAATCCGATGATTATCACAGAGCTAATCAGCTGAAACAACGTGCGGCTCAAGCCTTCCGCGAAAAGGATATAGCCTCTTTTAATAGGCGTTGCAAAGAAACGTTTCAGCACCAGCGTCTGACGCAGGCCATAAAACAGGAAAGCCGTTGTAAACACCGCACCGCTCATCAAAGCAAAGCCCAGCTGCCCCGGCAAAATGAAATCAATCGTTTTATAAATACGACCAGGCACCACTTCCGGAATAATAGCAGCCACTGATGGTCTTGGATATTCCTGGCTGTCCATACGGCCAGTAACGCCTCTCAGCGCCGACATCAGTATGTTGTTTTTATTCGCATCCGTAGCAGTGGACGTCTTTACATGCACATTATACTTCACATGCCCATCTGCACCTGTCTGGGACTCAATATTCAGAATAGCTACCAGGTTGCCTTTTTTAAGACTTTCCGCCATCTCCGCCTCACTATTATCAGTGATCAGCTTAATTGTTTTGTTGGTTTCCAACAACTTATAATATTCTGTATTGATATCCGTATGACGATCTACCCCTACTTTTATAGAAACCGTACTGTTTCCAATAAATCCAAACACAAGGATAAATACCAGCGGAAAAGCAAGACTGAATACCACGGACGACGGACTCCTGAAAGTAGCTCTCAGGCTTCCTTTTGTAATGGCAAACATGGCTCTCCACTGACTGTACTTAGCTCCATTCATCTGATCTGCATTTTTAAAAAATCGCGTAAAACTACATAAAAAAGAAATGGGAATTACGCTTCATTTCTCTGCGCAATTCCCATCTCCCTGGAGATATAATGTTTTTTTAGTAAAACTTATATTCAAAAGGCATTTTAGCCTGTACCTGACCATGCAACGCTTTCACGTCTTTGATTTGCTGGTAGATATCATAGCTTTCACCAAGTTCTTTTTTCACCATAGATGTACTTACCTTATTACCCATGCTACGCAGCACTTTGGAGATAGAAGGTTTTACTTCTGGATATTCCACCAATTGATAACTACTCAGTTTAGCCACTTTAGCGGCGCTGCTCAGTGCATCATTAATACCTCCCAGACGGTCTACCAGTCCGAGTTTTACAGCCTGCACACCACTCCATACGTGACCTTGCGCAATGCTGTCTACAATGGCTGGCGCCAGTTTCCTTCCAGCTACTACTCTTGATTTAAAAGTGGCGTAGGTAGAGTCCACACCATTCTGGATTAGGCGTTTTTCTGCGTCTGTCATTGGGCGGCCCATAGTACCCAGATCAGCATATTCGGCAGTTTTCACTCCGTCGAAAGTTACGCCCAGCTTATGATTGAAGAAATCCTGCAGATTAAACATCACACCAAATACACCGATAGAACCGGTGAGGGTGTTAGGTTGCGCAAAGATACTATCTGCCATACAGGAGATATAATAACCACCAGAAGCAGCATAGTCACCCATAGAAACAATGACAGGTTTTACTTTTTTGGTGAGCGACAGCTCGCGCCAGATAATCTCTGATGCCAACGCACTACCACCACCTGAGTTTACGCGGAAAACTACTGCTTTCACTTTTTTATCTTCACGGGCTTTGCGGATATCACGAATATAATTATCACTGGCAATGGTGCGATCACGCTCTGAATCGCCACTTACGATATCGCCTTCTGCATAGATCAAAGCAATTCTGCTATCGCCTGAGCCATCGTCTAAGGTAGTAGCATCATTATATTTAGAGAGCGACACATAACTGATCTTAGTATCTGCATTGATGTTCAGCTTAGATCTTAGCTCGGCCTGTACTTCATCGTCGTATTTAAGACCATCTACCAGTTTGTATTTCAGCGCATCGTCAGGTTCCTGAATCAAGGCCTGGTTGGCGTATCCGTGTAAGGTAGCGGTATCCAGTTTGCGATTAGCACCAATATCAGTCAGGAAGGTACCATACAGCTCACCCAGGAACTGAGTAGTTTGTGCACGGTTAGCTTCGGTCATCTGTGTTTCGCGTAATGGCTCTGTAGCGCTCTTGAATTTACCACAGTAAAAAATTTCCGGTTTGATCTCCAACCTGTCGAGCGTACCTTTCAGGAACATGATCTGGCTGGAAAAGCCATTAAAATCGATACCGCCTTTAGGGTTCAGATAAACCTTATCAGCTGCGGAAGCCAGGTAATAATCCTGTTGACCCATCACTTCTCCGTAAGCATAAACGAATTTGCCGGATTTCTTAAAACGGGTGAGTGCCTGACGAAGCTCTTCGTTTGTAGCAAAGCCATTTCCATTTCCATTTACTTTAAGATAGATACCTTTGATGTTGTCATCATCAGTAGCGTTTTCGATAAGGCGAACGGTCTGGAACAGGCCAGGAACGGTACCATCTTCACCCAGGTATTGTCCAAGTGGATTAATCTGCTGCTGCTCTTCATAGCCCTGGCTGGTTTCCAGGACGAGCACACTGTTAGGGGCTACAGTAACTTTTTCAGGGGTGATTGCCTTTCCAATCATGACCATCAGGGTTATAATCCCAATCGCTGTAAATACGAAGAATGCCAGCAGGGATGCAAGGAATACTTTAAAAAAACGCATGTTTTTAAGTTAAGTTGAAACTGGGTGGAAAGATACATTTTTTCAAAAATACGGAATATGGCTACTTTTGGGGCCTGAAATATACATGAATACAGCAATATTACTTATAGGTGGCAATCTGGGCGATCCGGAAATCAACCTGGCAAAGGCAGTACAGCTTATCAATGAGCAGGCCGGTCAGGTGGTTAAACAATCAGCCCTTTATCAAACAGCTCCCTGGGGCGTAGTGGACCAGCCTGATTATCTCAACCAGGCACTGGTGATCAATACCATGCAAGACGGACTAACGTTACTGCATACACTGTTAGACATTGAACGGACCATAGGAAGGGTGCGACAAGAGAAATGGGGTTCCAGGGTGATCGATATAGACATGATCTTCTTTAACGATGAAATCATCTCTTTCCCGGAATTAAAAATTCCTCATCCAAGAATGCATCTGCGCCAGTTTGTACTGGTACCTTTGCAAGAAATAATTCCTAACCACGTACACCCTGTGCTACATAAAACAGTCAGTGAACTGCTGCTAAGCTGCCCGGACGATCTGCCGGCAAACAAATTATAAAAGTCGATACATGCGCTATAAATTTATTACGGTTGAAGGAAATATTGGAGCGGGAAAAACAACACTGGCAACCATGCTGGCTAAACAATTTTCGGCTAAACTGATCCTGGAAGAATTTGCCGACAACCCGTTCCTGCCCCTTTTTTATAAAAGCCCGGAGCAATACGCCTTCCCGCTGGAACTCTTTTTCATGGCGGAAAGATACAAGCAACTGAAAGATATGCTGCAATCGCAGGACCTCTTCAGCGATGTCACCGTTTCTGATTATCTCTTTATCAAAAGTCTTTTGTTCGCGAAAATAAATCTGCCAGAAGAAGAATATTCGCTCTATCAAAAGCTCTTTGATATCATCAATCCTCAGCTAGTACAACCGGAATTGCTCATCTTCCTCAACGCGCCTGTAACCAAACTACAAGAGAATATAAAAAACAGGAACCGCAGCTATGAGCAATCCATTCCCGATGAATACTTGCTCAGCGTGCACGATGTATATTGGCAATATATCAAACAACACCCTGTTCGCACACTCGTAATCGATACTACCAAAGTAGATTTCCTCCGTAACCCGGAAGACTTCAATAACATACTGAAAGCTCTTGACCAGGATTATGAACCAGGCGTTCATTACCTGAAGTTTTAAATAAAAAAATCGCGATTCATTCCATCAGCAGGAATAAATCGCGATTTTTATCTCTCCATCATCTTAATTAAAAGACTGACGAAACTCCATCGGACTAACGTCCATTTTCTTTTTAAATATTCTATTGAAAGATTGAGGATGCTCAAACCCAAGTGCATACGCTACTTCAGCAGTACTCAAATCTGTATTAAGCAATAACTCCCGCGCTTTTTCTATCAGCTTGGTCTGGATATGCTGCTGGGTACTCTGCCCGGTATAAGCCCTCAACATATCACTCAAATAATCTGGCGACATATGCAACTGCTGCGCAAGAAATTGTACTGTAGGCAATCCGGTACGTTGTGCCTCCCCATCATCGAAATAGTTCGTCAGCAGCTGATCCACCTTGTCCAACAGATCATTATTAGCAACCTTCCTTGTCAGGAACTGGCGGTTATAAAAGCGATTGCTATAGTTCAGCAACAATTCAATATAGGAAATCAGTAAGTCCTGGCTAAACCCATCAATAGATGAATCTAACTCCTCTTCTATCTGCCTGAAAATATTAGTAATAATGGCTTTTTCTTTTTCAGAAAGATGTAATGCTTCCGACAATTCATAGCCGAAAAAGCGGTACTGCTTCATCTTTTGTGCCAGCGGATGTTTTGCCAGCAGATCAGGATGGAAATAGAATGCCAGCCCTGTCAGTCCATGGGAAACGCCATCATCTGTAATCACCTGATTAGGTCCGATAAAGCAAAGGCCTCCTTCTGAAAAGTCATAGTAACGCTGCCCATATCCTATCTTACTTTCAGCATGCTCAATAAAGGAGACTTTGTAAAAGTCGTACCTGATCTGCCTTTCCAACAAAGGAAAACGAGGTTGCATATCACTGAAACGGATAACCCCAATCAGCGGATGTTTGGGCGGGGCTACACCTACAGCCTTGTGCAATTCCGAGATCGAATGAAATACCATCAGTTCAGGTTTCTCTTGAGGTTTCATATGCCAAAATTAAGACGTTTATTTTTATGGTAAGATGGCGGGTCTTATCGAAGGTTTGCCATTGATTGTATTGCCTCCCTGGCCGATATTACCTGCGAATTGTAACACTGGATACGGGAAATTCAATTGTGGTACAGATACTTCGTCCAGTGAAGCTATTTCAGCTGCGGTCAGGGAAATAGTCAGCGACCGCAAGTTGCGCTGCAACTGCTCCATAGTACGTGCACCGATGATGGTGGAAGTCACACCAGGTCTGGCATTCACCCATGCCAGCGCTACGGCGGCCACGCTTTCTTCCCTTCCTGCTGCAATGGCGGCAAGGCGGTCCAGTACTACATAAGTGCTTTCGGACATTTCATGCATCATAGCCCTGTTGCTTTGCTGCTGGCCATTATTTCCGCGGGTATATTTACCAGATAAAACACCCTGTTTCAATGGGCTCCAAGGCATAACGCCAAGGCCCATTTCCTGTGCCATTGGTATCAGGTCACCTTCTACCGTTCTTTCCAGCAAAGAATATTCTACCTGCAAGCCTATAAACGAAGACCAGCCGCGGAATTCTGCCAGCAGTTGCGCCTGTGCTATCTTCCAGGCCGGGGTATCCGAAACCGCGATGTAACGTACTTTTCCGGCACGTATCACATCATGCAGCGCCGACATTGTTTCTTCTATCGGTGTAAATGGATCATAGGCATGCACCCAATATAAATCGATGTAATCTGTTCGTAGTCTTTTCAGGGAATCTTCCAGCGCTACGATCATCGCTTTCCGGCTGTTACCACCGCTATTGGGGTCGCCGGGATGCATATGGCCATAAAATTTAGTAGATAAAACCAGGCTATCACGGCGTATGCCGCTATCATGGAGGTAATCGCCTATGATTTTTTCAGAATGCCCTTTTGTATAGATGTTTGCCGTATCTATGATATTACCGCCTTGTTCCAGATAAGCAGCCAGGATGCCTTTAGCATCTTCAGGACTGGCGCCATATCCCCAATCCAGGCCAAAAGTCATAGTACCTAATGTCAGTGGGCTTACGCGAAGTCCAGATTTGCCAAGTGTCCTGTAGTTATGTAAATCCGTCATAATATCCTTTATTTTTTGACAAAGGTCTATCAGGCGGATCGCATAGCTGTATCCGTATCAGGGAATAATGTAACCGAATACGGTTTACCTACCTGGTGGAGATAGTTTTGGCGGCAATAAAGCCACTGGTCCAGGCATGTTGAAAGTTAAACCCGCCGGTAACGCCATCAACATCCATTACCTCGCCGGCAAAGAACAGTCCTGGTGCAATACGGCTTTCCATGGTATTAGGATCGATTTCACTAAGCGTAATACCGCCGCAGGTCACGAATTCCTCTTTGAAAGTTGTTTTACCTTTCACTGGAAACTCCATACCCACCAACAATTTTTGTAGTTTGTTTTGTTCTTTGGAAGGTACGTCTGCCCAGCGCATTTCTTCGTTGATGCCTGCTTGTTGGAGTAAAAACTGCCATAGGCGTTGTGGCAGCTGGAATGGATTACGGTTATGTATCTTTTGTTTGCCTAGCTCCATTCGGAGTGCAGGCCATTCTTCACGGAGGGAGTTTTCGTTGTAGGAAGGCACCCAGTTAACAATAGTGGTGAAGGTATATTGCAGGTCCTGCAATTCTCTGGCACCCCATGCCGACAGGCGTAATATGGCCGGTCCGCTCATGCCCCAATGCGTGATCAGCAGCGGGCCTTGTTGTTGTAATTTGGTACCAGCTATTTTCACCGAGGCTTCCGAAGCCACGCCCATCAAGGACGTCACTGGATTGCCGGGCATGTTGAACGTAAATAAGCTGGGAGCCGGCGGCACAATGCTATGGCCTGTCTGCTCCAGCCAATGGAATTTCCCTGCCTGGGCATAGCCACCAGCAGCGATGCATACAAAGTCAGCGTCCATATGCTGGCCGCCTTGCAACTGTAGGCGCCATTTGCCATCTGGAAGCCGTTCCAGGGCACTGACTTCCTGATTTGTTTTTATATTGACAAGATATTTATCTGCTTCACGTAGCAGACAATCTATAATTGTCTGCGAATCATCCGTAACAGGAAACATACGGCCATCCGCTTCTGCTTTGATTTTCACGCCTCTGTCGCTATACCATTGCAGTGTATCCGGCACAAAAAAATGTCCGAAGGCCTTTTTTACAAAGTTGCCTCCCCGCGGATAACGTTTAGTCATATAGGTTATATCCGGCGCATTATGCGTAACGTTACAACGCCCTCCCCCACTCACTTTCACCTTCGACAATAGCTTACCGGTTTTTTCCAGCAGCCATACTTCCAGGTCAGGAGCCATACGTGCAGCATTTATCGCGCAGAAAAATCCCGCAGCGCCGCCACCAGTGACAATAAGCCTTTTACGCTTCAAACTCATTAAATTCTTGTTAAAAACTTCACAATTTCGCGCAATAATAAGTTTAATCTTTTGAACTTGCTATTTTTAGAGATTCCTTAGCACAATTAAATGTAATTAGTAATTTGTATACAAATTGACAACCATGAAATGGAAAATTCCAATAGCACTGCTGATAGGAGTGATATCCGCCTTGGCATTTCTGCCTGCCCCAACGGATTGGTCGGACAAAATCGTGAAAGCACTGGAACAGTTTGGCAGCCGCTATCCGCAGGAAAAAGTATACCTGCATATGGACAAGGATTACTATGCCTCCGGTGAAACAATCTGGTTCAGAGCCTATATTACTCTCCAGGGTCTTCCCTCTACCCAGGCCACAAACCTTTATGTAGAACTGCTCGACAAGAATAATAATATCGTTCAAAAGAAACTCTTCGCCAGTGGCGGAGGCCTTTCTACCGGTAATTTTGATCTTCCTGAAACACAGAAGCCAGGTCAGTACCAAATTCGCGCATATACCGCCTGGATGAATAACTTTGATCCGGCGTTCTTCTTTACCAAAACAATCGAAGTCTTTGACCCTGCCAAAAAAGTAGGACCAGAAGCTGATTCGCTCGCACAGGACTTTGCCGTACAGTTCTTCCCGGAAGGCGGTAACTCCATGATAGACCAGCCTTCTACAGTAGCTTTCAAAGCTATCGACCAGAATGGCTATCCTATCGAAGTAACCGGTACAGTGAAAAACAGTAAAGGTGAGCAAATCTCCACAATCAAATCCATTCACGACGGTATGGGTTCGTTCGATTACAATCCTGTAGCCAATGAAACCTACCAGGCAACCGTGAAAAGTGCAAAAGGACAAACCAAAACTATTAATCTGCCAGCGGCACAGTCCAAAGGACTTACGCTGAAAGTATATAATAAAGGCGCCAGGATTTTCTATCAGGCCGTTCCTGCAGCAGGCAATGATACCAGCTTCAACGACCTGCTGATTCTCGCACAAATGAATAGCCAGATGGTGTATAAAGCCAATCTGGATGTAGGAGAAGGCCGTATCTCTGGTTTCATTCCTACTCAAAGCATCCCTTCAGGTATCTTACAAATTACCCTCTTTACCAAATCAGGCCTGCCTGTTGCAGAAAGACTGGTATTTGTTAATAAAAAAGATAAAGTAGAGATGGATGTTCTGGAATCAGATGTACACAGAGATCCAAGGAGCAAAAACACTTTTGTATTGCGCCTGCCAGATACTATCAATACCAGCATCTCCGTTGCTGTAACAGATGCAGAAGCTGTACCTGTTGATACTAAAAATGCCAGCAATATCATTTCTAACCTCCTGCTGACATCAGATCTTAAAGGCTTCGTATATAACCCAGCCTGGTACTTCAAAAATGACTCTACATCCACTTTACAGGCCCTCGACCTTGTGATGATGACCAACGGATGGAGAAGATTCAGCTGGGAAAAGCTCGTTAACAACGAATATCCGCAAATTAAATATCCTTACGAGCAAGGCCTCACTATGGACGGTAAAGCTACTTCCGGTACAGGCAGACCGTTGACTAACGGCCGTATTGATATGATTATTAAAATACCAGCAGATAGCTCCAGCATGTTTGCACAGGCTCCCGTTGATGATAAGGGCGAATTCCATATCACCGGCATGGTATTCCCGGATACCGCCTTCATCTACTACCAGGGTAATGATAACGTGAGAAAAACGAAGGACGTAAGTGTAAAATTCACCAACCACTTCTTCGAGAAACCTACGCTGATAAAAATTCCATTCCCGCTGCGTGTGCCGCCAGCAGTGGACAACAGCGCACTCAAAGCCTTCCTGACCAATGCGTCTGAAAGCAATAAAGTCAACAGATCCATTGCTAACAGGCAAGTATATCTGAAAGAAGTAAATGTCAACGCTAAAAAAGAAAAGCCTGCTGAAACTACCGAGAAACGCTATGTTACCGGGTTGTTCTCTGGCGGCGATGGTATGACCTTCGACCTGACCAAAGAAACGGCTACTTCGCTCAACGTCTTCCAATACCTGCAATCTAAAGTAGCAGGACTGAATATCACCGGCGACATCAACAACCCTAGCATTAGCTGGCGCGGTGGTGCTCCTGGTCTTTATCTCAACGAAATGCAGACAGATATCTCACAAATATCTACTATTTCTATGTCGGATGTAGCGTTGATCAAAGTAATTCGTCCTCCGTTTATGGGCATGGGCGGTGCAAATGGCGCCATCGCTGTTTATACCAAAAAAGGTGGCGACTCCGGACCTGTGAATGATCCTAGTGTTCGTGGCTTCGAATTATATAAGAAAGCTGGTTACAGCGTTGTGAAACAATTCTATTCACCTGACTATAGCGTGAAAAAAGAAGTACATGCATTACCTGATAAACGCCTCACACTCTACTGGAATGCAAATGTTCCTGTAGATACCCTGACGCATACTGCTAAATTTGAATTCTACAATAATGATTTTACCAAGAAATTTAGAGTAATTGTAGAAGGTATGGCAGATGATGGTACCGTAGGTAGATTGGAACAGGAGTTTTAATATTATTGACTTAATCCTCCATAAAAGCAATAGGGGCGCCAATGGTGCCCCTATTGCTTTTTATCTGATACACTATTTAATTATAATATCGTCAATGGTGTCATTATACCAATGGAAAAACGATAATTATTACCGTTCACCATTCCATAGTGCGTTTTAGCGTACTCCGTATAATCGTATACGCGACCTACCATGTTTGCATATACACGCAGGTTCACATTCTTCAGCGGATATACCTCCACACCAGGCACATAACCCCAGGCGGTACGTAGTTTCTTATCAGCGTTAGGATCTGGGTTACCATCCCAGAAAGCATAATCCACGAAGCCTGTAAAGGTAAGATGCACCAATTTGCTGATCTGTCCATCTGCACGCAGCCAGTGGCTCAAATACCGCACGCCCTGCTCAGCCACACCATTATGTACAAAGCCAGATACCAACATCTTTCTATCCAGGTTTTCCAGGCTTAACTTGAAGTCATACTCCAAAATAAACTTAGGTAGTTTCAACTGGTTACCAAAAGCAAAGTAGTTCATATACTGATGCGTGGCCTCCTTAAATAAGCTGTAAGACCAGATTGTATTCAGCTTACCATCCAGGAAGCTGCCACGCCAGTTAAATACAGCCGCAAATGGAAACTTCGCCTCAGTAATACCTGGAATAGTATCATACAGCTCATGGAAAGTTTTGGTACGACTATTCAGCAACTGTATAGTAAACTCATGATGCTTATTTGGTAGAAAACCTACACCTGCGCCTGATAGGAAGTTATCCGCAAACTCAATCATATCTGAATACTCATAAATCTCAATGGGGTTAGCATCAAACTCATAACCACCCCAGTCTGCACATAACTTACCCGCATATATCTTCCATTTATCGGTGGGGTCAAAACGCAGGAAGGCCAGGTCAGTGGATCGGCTTATATTATCAATAGATTGCGTTTCAGGATCACGTGTATAACGATCGCGGAAACGGAAGTAGAGTTTATCAGTTACCTTACCTCTTATCTCCAGTCGGAACTGTTCATTCACAAACCTGGAACCAGTATAATTTCCGTCAACAAATTCGTTTCTTTCTGCAAATCTCATATTCGCAATGAGGTCTATATTATCCAGCAGAAAGGATTTGGGAAGAGATATCAAGGGCTTATGAAGCGTATCTGAATATTCCTGCTGCTGCGACATGGCAGTAAACGACAACAATAATAAAACAGATAACAGAATGTAACGTGTATGCATTTCAGTTAGATTATGGTCGTAAGATGATTGCCTATAACATAATACTGGATAGGAAGAACCCAGCTGCGATGGTTACGCCTACGGCTACCAATCCGGGTATCATAAAACTATGATTGATGACAAACTTGCCTATATGGGTACTACCAGTACGGTCAAAATTGATGGCTGCCAGCAGTGTAGGATAGCCAGGTAATACGAAATCGCCATTAGCGCCGGGATACATGGCAACCAAATGCGCAGGGCTAATACCAAGGGAAAGTCCAAGTGGCATCAAAGCCTGTGTGGTGGCCGCCTGGCTAAACAAAAGTATACTTAACAGGAATATAGCAAAGGAGAATGTCCAGGGAGCAGATCTTACCATATCGCCTAATGCATGTTCTATCAGTGCCTGGTTGGTTTGCATAAAAGTGGCACTCATCCACACCACGCCAAATACAGAGATGACGGCAGTGGCGCCGGCAGTAAACAGACTCGCTTTTGCCACAGCAGCACTGGAAGTTTTACAGACCAGCATAATCGCTGCAGTAGCGCCAAGCATGATCAGTTCTATCATAGCCGCCATTTTGATGTTACCCAAACTATTCACCGCCATATTAGGATGGTTAGGTTCAAAGCGAGGCAGTATGCCCGGAAACGCGCCTACCAGCACAATCAGCAGCACCGCCAGGCCGAATATCATTACAGAGGTTTTAGCACCAGCCTTCAGCGGCGTTTTATCTGTGTTGGATTCTGCGTCTATGCTCTTTGCAAATTCGGGGTCTTTCATCTTCTCCAGAAACACCGGGTCTTTGTCCAGTTCCTTGCCTTTTTTCCAACATGCTACTACGCCGGCCAGTATACCAATGAGCGAAGCAGGAATGACAACCATTACAACTTTGGGCAAGGTAACGGCGCCACCCAGAATACCCACCAATGCAGCAGTAGCAGCCGATATCGGACTGGCAGTTACCGCCAGGTGAGAGGCGATTACGGAGATGCTGAGTGCTCTTTCGGGGCGTATTCTTTTTTTAGTGGACACTTCCGCGATAATAGGCAGCAACGAATAAGTGATATGCGCAGTACCAGCAAATACAGAAAAGGCGAACGTGGTTAGCGGGGCTATAAGTACGATCAGCGAAGGCTTACTTCGTAGGATCTTTTCTGCCAGCCGCACCATGAAATCCATTCCGCCTGCCGCCTGCAAAGCAGCCGCAGTGGTTACCACCGACAAAATGATCAACATCACGTCGATAGGCGGATCTGCCGGCATCATTCTAAAAACAAAAATGAAGATCAGTAGTCCCACCATGCCCATCACCCCCAATCCAATACCCTTCATCTGTGAACCGATCAAAATAGCACCCAACAGGATGGCGAACTCAATCCAGACCATAGCAATAAGAATATACAGTGATATGAAAGCGGCTATGCCGCACCAGTAATTAATACTCGAAGAAATATTGCTGTATCTGGGCAGGACTGGAAGTTTTCAGCAAAGCCAGTTGCAACAGCACACGGGATTTTTCGGGGTTGAGGTCATCAGATACAATGGTGCCCAGCGCCTTATCATCTGTTTCACCATCTAAGGTCACACGGCCGCTGACAGCACGGGAAGCTCTTACCACCACTATACCTCTGGCAGTGGCTTGTTTTACTTTGGCTTCCACGGTAGGATAAAGATTACCATTACCTACACCGGCAATAACGATACCTTTAGTGCCGTCGCTCATAAGGCAGTCTACCAGGTTGGGATCAGGGTTAGAATATCCATAGAGGATATCTACCTTAGGAAGTTCGTTTACATTGCTTACATCAAACACTGTTTGCGTAGTATGCTTACGAATAGTATTGTGGTACCAGGCTACTTTTCCATCATAGATATATCCCAGTGGGCCAGTATTTGGCGCCTGGAAGGTAGCGGTGCTGGTAGTATTTGTTTTGGTGACATCGCGGCCAGAGAAGATTTCTTCGTTCATGGCCACCATTACGCCCCTGCCTTCAGAAGATTTGCTGGCAGCAATTACCACGGCGTCATACAAGTTTTTGGGGCCATCTGCAGATATCGCAGTAGCGCTACGCATAGCACCTACCACTACTACTGGCTTGTTTGATTTAACGGTAAGATCAAGGAAGAAGGCTGTTTCGCCCTGTGTATCCGTGCCATGAGTGATAACGATCCCGTCTACATCGGCACGCTGTAAGATTTGGTTTACACGTTTAGCTAATTTCAGCCAAACACTGTCTGTCATTGCCTGGCTTCCTACGGAGGCCACCTGCTCTCCCTCCAGATTAGCTACTTTCCTCGCTTCAGGAACGGCATTGAGCAGATCTTCAATAGGCAGCTTACCGGCTGTATAACCGGCGCTGACACTGGATGTGCCTGCGCCGGCAATAGTGCCGCCAGTAGCTAAGATCACAATGTTGGGTAAGTTTTTATTCTTTTCCCAGCTTCTGTCAATAGCTTCTGCCTTTGTTGTTTCTGCCCGTTGATTCTTTTTCTTTTGTGCCTGTGCTTCCGAAGAAGTAAGCATGCCCGCACTGCAGGCTAACATAAAGCCATAAACGAAAAATGAAGAACGTAACATAATCAACTTGGTTTTATTGGATAAATTTTGGTCGGATAAGATTGTCGAAAGTGAAGATCTCATCCCATTTTTCCTGGGTGATGTATTTCTTCTCTTTCACTACAATATCATGTACAGATTTACCAGTTTCCAGTGCTTCCCTTGCCACACCGGCACATTTCTCATAACCGATGACAGGGTTCAGCTGTGTAACGATACCAATGCTATTCATTACCATCTGGCGAGTATGTTCGGCATTAGCAGTAATGCCCACCACACATTTCTCACGCAAGGTGTTAACAGCATTTGTCATATAAGAGATAGAAGTAAACAGTGCGAAGCCAAGTACTGGCTCCATTACGTTTAGTTGCAGCTGACCTGCTTCTGCGGCAAGTGTAACTGTAAGATCAGCACCGATTACATAGAAGGCTGTTTGGTTCACAACTTCTGGGATTACCGGATTTACTTTACCAGGCATGATAGAAGAACCTGGCTGCATCGGAGGCAGGTTAATTTCGTTTAGCCCTGCACGTGGTCCGGAGCTAAGCAGTCTTAAATCATTACAGATTTTAGAAACTTTCACTGCAGTACGTTTCAGCACACCAGAAAGTTGTACGTACGCACCTGCATCATAGGTAGCCTCGATAAGATCCGCTGCCAGAGAGAGATCCAGGCCCGTTACCTCACGCAAGTATTTTGTTACCAGTTCAGAATAACCTTTAGGCGCGTTTACACCAGTACCAATAGCGGTAGCACCCATATTGATTTCAGAGATCAGCCTTTTGCTTTCTTCGATCCTTGGCGCTTCTTCGCCCAGGTTAGTAGCAAAAGCCTTGAACTCATCGCCCATGCTCATAGGCACAGCATCCTGGAGTTGTGTACGCCCCATCTTCAGGACATCTTTAAACTCATGACCTTTCTTTTCAAAAGCTTCTGCAAGCTGCTGAACGGATTGTTTGTAGTTAGTCAGTTTATTGATCAATGCTATGCGGAAAGCCGTAGGGTAAGCATCGTTGGTAGATTGTGAACAGTTGACATGGTTGTTGGGATGGCAATATTGATATTCGCCTTTCTTATGTCCCATCATTTCCAAAGCAACATTCGCAATTACTTCGTTTGCGTTCATGTTTACGGATGTACCGGCACCGCCCTGGATAAGATCACTCAGAAACTGATCATTAAACTCGCCCTTGATAACACGATCACTGGCTTTAATGATATATTCCGCAATGTTTTTGTCCAGTACGCCCAGGTCGCGGTTAGCCATAGCAGCAGCTTTCTTCACATACCCCAGCGCCTGTACGAAATCAGGTTCTACTTTCAAAGGAATGCCAGTAATATGGAAGTTTTCCAGCGCTCTTAATGTTTGGATACCGTAGTATACATCCTGTGGGATTTCCTTTTCACCGAGGAAATCATGTTCGATTCTTTTTGACATTAGTTAAAAGATTTAAAACAGGAAGGTAAATGCTTTTACAACAATGCGAGGTTCAAAATTGTTTGAGAATGTGTGGTTATTGGTGATTATTTAATTTAACTTCATCAATCAACCCGTAATATTTAGCTAACTTCTATGTTTAACCGTATTTCGTTTATATTTTTTCTGATTTTTATTTTTTCGGGAGATGTCCTGCACGCACAACATCTGAAGCCTGGTTTTGATGCGGCTGAATATGAGCAGCTACTCAGGATCATCCATCGCTCAGGAGATACGCCATGGACAAAAGTAAAAGCACCACCGCCCGACAACTGCCAAATGACCTACCGTTCTCCGGTGGTAGGATTACAAAACCGCTGGGACCTATGGCTACGCAATGACTCCGTTGCTATCATTCACATCAGGGGCACCAATGGCACCGCCGTTTCCTGGATGGAAAATTTCTATGCCGGTATGATACCTGCCACGGGACATCTTCAGTTAAATGATTCCACCCGATTTGATTATAAACTCTCGGAAGATTCGCAATCGTATGTGCATGCCGGTTGGATGATAGGCCTGGCCACAATGGGGCCGGATATAGCAGCCCACGTGAAAGACTACTACCGTAAGGGCATACACGAATTTATTATTGCAGGACATAGTCAGGGCGGTGCTATCACTTACCTGGTACGCTCCTACCTCGCTTATCTGGAAAACATGCCAAAGGATATTGTGTACAAGACTTACAGCAGTGCAGCGCCTAAGCCAGGCAATCAGAATTTTGCGTACAACTATGATTATTTAACACGTGATGGATGGGGATTGAGAATAGTAAACCCACGTGACTGGGTTGTAGAGACGCCTTTCTCTGTACAAACAACACAGGATTTCACGACCATCAATCCATTCAGTGATATTAACAAAGCGCTAAAAAGTCAGAAATGGCCGGCAAGATCAGCGATGAAGTATATCTATGGAAGATTAGACAGGCCTGGACGCCGCACCAGCAGACGTATGCAACGCATCCTTGGAAAGATGCTGCATAAAAGAGTGAAGAAGGAATTACCACAATATCAGCGTCCTGATTTTGTAAAGAGCCATGGCTATATGCCAGCAGGAACACCAGTGATATTGTATCCGGTTCCAGGCTATGATGAGCGCTTTCCTTTTGATGGGAAAAATATCTTCCTACATCATAACCTGGACAATTATCTGTGGCTAACAGAAAAAATCTACGGAAAATAATTTAATCATTACTGCCGCCTTTTTCACCTATGAACCAATGTTCTTTATCGCGGAACATCACGTTGAAGGTGGTCAGCGAGCCATAGATGCGTGTGATATATTGCTGCATATTGATCTTCTCTTCGTCGGTCAATATTTTATGGCTGTTAATGTTCTGCTCCAGTACACGCAGCCTGTCGCGCAGCATTACAATTTTATGGAAGAAGGTTTCAACAGGAAGTTCCTTAGGTTTGAGTGAACTATCACCCGGCTTTAATATGATGGTACCATTGCGCCATTTATCGCCCAGTGGAACTACTTCCGTAATGCCGCCCCAGAGGCGTAGAATTTTCAGTAAAGATGTCTCCATTTCACTGGCTGTTTCTACTTCAGCCGTTACATTTTCAGCTACAAGTACTTCAAATAGAGGATCTGTTTTATCGATTAGTTTAACGCCATGGTCCATGAAGGTAACCTGGTATTGTGCATACCTGACACCAACGATAACGCCTGGGCCAAAATGTGCATGCTGTACTCTGGAGCCAACGCCTAATGTAAGTTCTTCCATTTTTTTTGATATCAAACTTAATCAATTTGACATAAAAAAACGCTGACCTCTGTTTATAGAGACCAGCGCTTTATTTTAGTTTCAACCTATAACACTATTCTTTCACCTTGTTCAGGAAATATGATAATTTGAAGAGTAATTCGTCTTGCAGGCCAGCACGGAGTTTTGCTTCATCGTCCGTGATACCTAGTCTGCGCAGGCGTTGATAATATACATAAGAACCTCCAATCAGTTCCAGACATTCCTGGATTTTATGTTTGACTTCTTCTTCTTTTGTTCTTTTTTCGAATTCTTTTTTCGTGAGAATTTTATCGACGAAGTAGAAGTTATCTTTATCTTCTACCCATTTATTTCCTTCTCTGTGTTGTGGTTTATAGACTTCCAGGTAGCAGTTATCCAGTTTAAGGACGTTTCCAAATTCTGCGCGTATATCTATTACCGTTGGTTTTTCTGCAGATGGATTTGCCAGGCGTTTTTTGATATGATTGCTGATTTCGACACCCAGGTCATCGCTGCTCATCAGTATCTGATTGAGTTCTGAAAACTCCAGGCTGATGGTAATTCTGTTGTAGTTACGACCATTCCTGATTTTACCGAAGAGGCTTGGCGAGGTATTTTCATCAAAGATGATATCTTCTACCTGTACTTTGGTAATGGTGCGATAGTTAGGTTTATAACCTTCTTCCGCTGGTGTTGGGCGTTTGTTGACCAATCGGGAAGTTTCCTGACGGCGGCTATTCTGAATAAAATCATCGATGAATCGCAGACCATGTTTTTTCAATTTGGTATACAGTTCATTGTTGGTGTAGTTATTCATTTTGCTGAGTAATGTCAGGTCGTTCCAGCTGTCATAATGCTGCATTTGTTTGAGTTCGTCGAGGACATCATTTGCGGGGATGTTCCGGCGATAGTAGAGCTCTCCGATAAGGAAGATGGCATACTCATGAGCGGGATAACCGAGTTCAGGCAATACGTCATAGGCAGATCTTTTCTGATCATAGGCGTTTTGCATCAGCTCGATATCAGATACTACGGGCGACAGCAGGTATTTTCTTGCTGCGGACCTAAGTTTCCGGCTTACATAATCCAACAGTTGGTCATTCACCTGGCCGTGGTGTACGAAATCGTGTAAAATTTGTACGAAGCGCCGCGAGGTGGGTAATCCGAACTGTGAAAGAATATCATTTTCCATGTCCAGCACATCCTCTTTTTCGAGCTCCTCTTTTCCAGGTTTTACCCGACGGTCCAACTGCTGGTAACGTTGATAGTACTCCTGTAGTTTCAGTTTAAGCTGATCCATAATATATATACAATTAAAAATTAAATACCTGTCTAAGTAGTCGTTTATTGAAGATAAAAGAAGAGAATTGTCATTTTTTTCTCTTCGGGAAAACAATTCCGGGCTAAATCAGTGCATAAGTACTTTGTATGGGTACCTGATACACCACCTTTAAAATCAACTAACTGATCTTCAATAGTTTATAAAAACGGGAATGAAATGGGAAAGTGTACAAAGATACACAGAAAAATAAAAAAATCAGGCATCTAACATTGATTATTATCTATTTTTTAAACCGCGCTGATCCTTATTCAACATGGCTTTTTTCCATAATCTATAAAGTCCTGAGAAAAAATTTGCAAAACAATTTGGAAAATAAAAATACTTTCCCTTACCTTTGCACTCCCAACAACGAAACGGACACATGTTCTAAAGCGTTGTACAGACGGTGGTTGTAGCTCAGTTGGTTAGAGCATCAGATTGTGGTTCTGAGGGTCGGGGGTTCGAGACCCCTCATCCACCCGAAAAAAAAAGGCTTCCAAACGGAAGCCTTTTTTTCGTTTATACATTTTCCATCCCATGCGCCTGCGGCGCTTTTTCTTTTTTCACACAAAGTAGCGTAAGACGCAAAGCAGCAAAGGATTATGTTTTGTTATTTTTCTCGCAAAAGCGTTAAGTACTTAAGGATTAGGTGCTGCTTTTATAATTGTTTGCAAAGAGATTAATTGCTACACAATCGTTTATTATTAGAACTAAAAATTAAACATCCGTACATAGTCCTTTGCGAGCGTTGCTCCTTTGCAAACTTTGCCAGAAAAATTCCGCAAAAAAATTTCATAACTGTTTGGAAATTAAAAATACTTTCCCTTATCTTTGCACTCCCAACAACAGAACGAACGTAAGTTCTAAACGTTGTACAGACGGTGGTTGTAGCTCAGTTGGTTAGAGCATCAGATTGTGGTTCTGAGGGTCGGGGGTTCGAGACCCCTCATCCACCCGAAAAGAAAAAGGCTTCCATTTACGGAAGCCTTTTTTCGTTTATATCTGAACGTAACTATTTATCTTTACCGACATTATTTTTTAACGCTACATTAGCCGATCATCTGTTCTAACCATTTCAAGCACTTTAGCACATGATTTATACGCTCCCCCTCATAGCCGCTGTACTGGGCTGGCTCATGAACAGCTTCGCTGTTTCAATGCTGATCAAAAGCCTCTCCCGCCGACGCGAACAACTGGCTGAGCAATTAGGGAAAATCGCAGGACAACAATTCTCCTTCGCTGTTATCAAACAAAAACTTACTGATCCGGAAAAAATAAAAAGTATTATTCCTGTCGTTGAAAAGCATCTCGACGAATTTCTCCGCACCCGCCTCCCTAAAGCAATGCCAGTACTCTCCATGTTTATTGGCGACAGCACTGTAAATCAAATTAAAGGCCACCTCATAACGGAACTGGATACACTATTTCCTGTTATGATCAATCAATACCTTGATAATGTGGAAAATGATCTCAACCTGGAAAAAATCGTCAGCGATAAAATCCGAAATATCTCTGATGAACAATTACAGCTTGGTACAAAACAATTCCTCGGCAAAGAACTGAATATATTCAAACTGCTGGGAGCCGCTACCGGCTTCATTATCGGCATCATTGCACTTATCCTTGCCTGTTATATGAAGTAAATTTAAATTGCCGGTAGATCATCCTCGGCTACCGGCCTCCTACCTCTGTTAATTACTGTTAAGACCTTTGGGCGCCCCTTTTCCCACGATTCCCCCGTATTAATTCCGCTCATCACAATATGAAACCATTCATAATGCACCCCTGATAATTTTGTTATAACCCGGAATAAAAAACTGGCTATATACACAGATGAAAAAATGCTATGCAATTATTGCTGGTATTATGTTGTGGCAGGTACATTCTTTCGCGCAGAACCCTGCAGGAAGTAAAACAACAGCCCCTCAACAGCAAGGAGCAGGACGAACTCAGGGACAAAGACCCAATATGCCGCAAATCGGACATCTTTATGGAAAACTCCTGGACGCATCTACCAACAAACCCGTAGAATACGCTTCAGTAGCCGTTCTCAAAGCCAAAGATTCTTCCGTAGTAACTGGTATGCTCACTAAATCCAATGGTGACTTCAGCCTCGAAAATCTTCCCTTCGGCCCACTCGTGATCCGTATAAATTTCATGGGCTACACCACCATCATCAAAAAAGTAACCATCACCAAAGAAACACTGGAACAAGACCTCGGCAACATTAAACTGCAGCCTAACACTAAAATGCTGAACAGCGTTGAAGTAACCGGCCAGAAAAGTGCGTTCCAGATGGGTATCGATAAAAAAGTATTCAACGTAGACCGCAACCTCACCAGCGTTGGTGGTACTGCACAAGACGTTCTTAAAAGCGTTCCTTCCGTAAACGTTGACCTGGACGGTAACGTAACAGTACGTAACGCCTCCCCTAATATTTTTGTAGACGGTAAACCTTCTACACTCACCCTCGACCAGATCCCTGCTGACGCCATCGAAAGCATTGAACTGGTAACCAACCCTTCTGCAAAATATGATGCGGAAGGCATGTCAGGTATTCTCAATATCGTGTTGAAGAAAAATAAAAAAGCAGGTTTCAACGGCTCTGTAAATGCAGGTATTGGCAACAACAATAAATACAATGCAGGCGGTAACATCGCTGTGCGCCAGGGAAAATGGAACGTATATGCGAACTATAATCTAAACGCCAACCAGAACTGGGGCGAAGGAACAACCAATCGTACCAACTTCGGTACCAAAGGTGATACCAACTACCTCCGCCAGCAAACCAACAGCACCAGCAAACCGCTGTTCCAGTTCGGACGTATCGGCGCCGACTTCTCTATCGACAACAGAAATACCATCTCCCTTTCACAAAACATCGGTGGTGGCGATTTTAAAACAGATGAAGATCTGCAAAGCTTCTTCTCTGGCAACGATAAAATACTTAATAGCAGAAACGAAAGGCTCAACAACAGCTCCATGAGTTTCCGCAACTACACCACAGCACTGAATTATCGCCACGCCTTTGCTAAACCTAATCAGGAACTGACCGCTGATTTCAACTTCAACAAAAGTAATAACAGCAGAATTGGTGACTATATCACCCAAGCACAAGATCCTGCAGGAAACGCACTAGGACAGTCTGTACGCCAGAATAATACTACCAATGGCCACACCACTTTCATCACCATGCAGTCCGACTATACCAATCCAATCGGTAAAAACGGCAAACTGGAATTTGGTGCGAAAGCCACACTCAGAAACTATGACAGTAAATACGATGTATTCAATCAGGATACTATCACCAATACTTTCCCGCATATAGATTCATTGTCTACCAACTACTCCTACAAAGAACAGATCTATGCAGGTTATGCCAACTTCGCCAATACCATTGGCAATTTCGGCTACCAGGCAGGATTACGTGTAGAACAATATATCTATGCCGGCGAAAACCAGGGCGTTACCTACAAGCCTACAAAAGCCACTCCTGGCTTCTTCCCGAGCTTGTTCCTTTCTCAGAAACTGCAGAAAGACCAGGAATTACAATTGAATTATTCAAGAAGAGTAAATCGTCCGAACTTCTTCCAGCTCATTCCTTACAGAGACTACAGCGATCCGCAAAACCAGCGTGAAGGTAATCCTAACCTGAAGCCGGAATACACCAACAGCCTGGAGTTCTCTTATGTGAAAAACTGGAAAAACGCTAACTTCCTCGGAAGCGTATACTTCCGTAATACCAATAACCTGATCACTACACTCAGTACACCGATCGGTAAAGATACCCTGCTGACGCAGTTCACCAACGCCAACAGAAGCAATTCCTATGGTGCGGAACTGACCATGAAAAACCAGATCATTCCGGGATGGGACCTTACTACTAACGTAAACCTTTACCAGACTGATATCCAGGTTACAGATGGTGATCACACCTTTAACAACAGTGGTTTCAGCTGGATGGGTAAAATCAATTCAGAAACAAAACTGCCCGCAAATATTACGTTACAGATTAATGCTACTTATCAGGCGCCAACAGTTGCCCTACCTAACAATGGCAATGGCGGCGGCGGTGGCGGAGGCCGTGGTGGCGGCGGCGGCGGGATGATGATGATCCCTACTTCTGCACAAGGTACCATTAAAGGTTTCAGTATGGTGGATGTAGCGGTTCGTAAAGACTTCCTGAAAAACAAAGCCTTGTCTGTAACTGCCAGCGTATCTGATATCTTCAATACCCGTCAGTATGAGCTGGATCAGGTAACACCAACATTTGCACAGGATTACATTCGCAAACGCGAGTCAAGAATATTCAAAGTCAATGTGAGCTATCGTTTCGGCAAACTCGATTCGAATCTTTTCAAGAAGAAAAAGCGCAGCGACAATGGCGATAATCAGATGAACGATATGCAAGGATTCTGATATCAGTAAAGATGATGGATGCAACCAATAGCCGGCAAAGCGCTACCACAGCGCAACGCCGGCTATCATTTTTTGTATACCATTCATCACATACCCCCGAAATTTATAATAGTAGCGAGTACTTTTGAAACGATCAAACCAAAAGAATAAAGCTAGTATCCTGCATGCGAAAACACTTATCACTGTTGTTGGTGTTGCTGCTGTTGTTATTTAACGTTTACGGACAAACGACTACTCCCCAGCCATTGAAAATCTCCGGGAAAATTGTGGATATGACTACCACAAAGCCCGTGGAAATGGCGTCCGTAGTGTTACTCAACAGCACCGACTCTACACTCGTAACCGGTATGTATACCAACGCTACCGGCAATTTCAGCTTCAATAATGTTGCACCAGGCGTATATGTTATACGCGTTACTTTCATGGGCTATGAAAAATTTGAAAAAGCCGTTCGCGTAAGCGAAGGCAAAAATACTTTTGCCGGTACCCTTCACCTGAACAGAGCTGGTAAAGAACTGAATACCGTTGAAATCAAAGCGGAGAAGCCTGCTTTTTCTATGCAGATAGACAGACAGGTATTTGATGCGGGAGATATGATCAACGCGGAAGGTGGCACTGGTACAGATATACTGAAAAATATACCTAGTGTAGATGTTGATATAGACGATAACGTTACCTTGAGAGGTAAGAGCGTTACTATTTACGTAGATGGCAAACCCTCTCCTTTCGGTGATGCTAAAACAGCACTGCAGATGATTCCAGCTGAAAGCATTGATCGGGTGGAAGTCATTAATAACCCTTCTGCTAAGTTCGAAGCCCAAGGTGGTGGCGGTATTATCAATATCGTTCTGAAAAAAGATAAAGCAATAGGCTATAACGTTATGTTCAACGCCGGCGCAGCCAGCCGCGGACAACTGAACGGTAGCGCCAATGCCAGTCTGCGTATCAAACGTTTTAACTTCTTCGCAAACTATAACGGCCGATACGAAGACCTTAGCGGCAGTGGTATCAGCCGCAGGGAGAACCTCATTGCCGACACCGCAAACACCCGCTATTTCACACAAACAAGCCGCAACAATAACTTCAACGGCAACAACGGCGGACGCTTCGGACTCGATTATTTCCTGGACGACCACAATACCATTACAGTAGCACAAGGCCTCAACTATAGCTATGGCGGCAGTTTCGATAATATCAACCTGAATAACCTGGATGATAAACGAAACCTCCTCACCTATGGCCTGCGTAATAATAACAGTCATTACCACAACAATAACAATAATACCAGCATCAGCTATAAACGCACTTTTGCCAAACCAAACCAGGAGCTGACAGCCTATATCAGCTACAGCGATAATGGTAGCAATAACAACAGCCAGTATCTGAGCAATTATTATCATGCCAATGCAGATACCGCCTATCGCAATAGCAACCAGCAGAATACAGGCCTGAATGGTAATAAATTCTGGAACCTTCAATCAGATTATACCAGCCCAATGGGTAAGAAAGGTAAGCTGGAAACCGGCGTGAAAGCCACTATGCGTAGTATAGATAACGACTACCTCGCCCTGTTGTATAACCAGGACAGTCTTGCTTTTGTTCCCAGCCTGGACCTTTCCAATAAATATAATTATGAAGAAGATATCTATGCAGGCTACTTTAACTTCGCCAACGCTATTGGTAATCTAGGTTACCAGGTAGGCGCAAGAGCAGAGCAGTCGTACCTCAGAGGGTATTCATTTACAAAATCTTCCAAGGTAGACAGATCATTCTTCAACATCTTCCCCAGCGTTTTCCTGAAATATAATCTGCCAGCGAATCAGAACCAGAACCTGGTATTTAACTATAGTACACGTATAGACCGTCCTAACTTTGATCAGCTGCTGCCATACATCAACAACAGCGATCCACAGAATATTCGCACAGGCAATCCGGAGCTGCGCTCTGCGTTGACCCATAAATTTGAAATGAACTATTCGGCCTGGTATCCGCAAACCAATAATTACCTGAGTACAGGCATTTACTTTGCGCAAACCAACGACAACATAGATCGTATCAGTACTTTGGATACCGTTACTGGTGTAACTACCACCAAACCTATGAACCTGGCTACTTCCAGGAATATGGGCGCTAATTTTAGTTATAGCTGGAAGATTACCAAATGGTGGAAGTTCAACTCTAATGTAAACCTGGAATATAACACCATCAATAGTGTCAGCATTAAGAACGAAAACTTTACGCTGGGTCTCAGTGGCAATATGCAGTTTCGTTTACCCCTTCGGTTTACTACTGAGCTGAGTGGGCATTACCGTTCACCGCGTATACAGCCGCAGGGTACTTTCAAAGCGATGAACGGGATAGACCTGGGTATACGTAAAGAAATGCTGAAAGGCAACAGGCTGGTCATAGCCGTAAACATCTCGGATGTATTGAATACACAGCAATATAATTCCCATTACGAAACACCTACGTTCATCCAGGACTATGACCGCAAGCGGGCTACACGCTTCATTCGCCTGAACGTCCGTTATCGCTTTGGTAAAATGGACCCTAACATGTTCAAGAAGAAAAAGCATACTGAGGAAGAGGAGAAGCAGGAAGAGGAGCCACCAAAACCAAATCCAGAGAGAGGAAGATTATAATAGCAGAAAAGAAAGAGGAAGTTGCACAAGTAATATCAAGGTGATTAATTACTTATGCAACTTCCTCTTTCTCTTTATAGTAATTTGGACAAATTTTTATTTCTTTCCCGCCAGCATAGGCACAAAGGAGAAGTTATCAAAGAGTTCCTGTTCTATTTCTGTGTCGCTGACCTTAGTGATACGTAGCATACGTTGCACTTCCTGTCCTCCAACAGGAATTACCATTTTACCACCTATTTTAAGTTGCTGTACCAGTTTTTCAGGGATCTGCGGAGCCGCAGCTGTGACCAGCACTTTATCGAATGGCGCATAAGAAGGCAGGCCTTCGTAGCCGTCGCCATAAAAGAAACGGAGGTTAGGATATTTGGATTTAAACTGGAAATTTTTCACCTGGTCGAAAAGGCGTTTTTGCCTTTCTATGGTGAATACATTTGCTTTCAGTTCTGCGAGTACACAGGCCTGATAAGAACTTCCTGTGCCTATTTCCAGTACTTTTTCGTAAGGCTTAATTTCCAGGAGCTGTGTTTGATACGCCACAGTATATGGCTGTGAAATGGTTTGGCCCTCACCAATAGGAAAGGCCCTGTCTTCATAGGCTGCCAATTCAAAAGCTGTATCAAGAAAGAAATGCCTGGGAATATTGCCGATAGCTGCAAGTACGTTCTCATCAGTTATTCCTTTCTGGCGGATACTCTCTACTAATTGCCTGCGTAACCCTTTTTGTTTATAGGTATCTTCATACTGCCTCATAGCCGCAAAATTAACCAATACCTGCGATTTTCAATGAATTCAGGATTTTGAATTTCCCACATTGGTTTTTTTATTTTTACTTTACAAACTATTTGAGCCGTACCGGCTCCTAAAAAAGACTACCATGGATATTAATATTCAAAACAAAGTAGCGCAATGGCTGAATGGCAATTATGACGCTGAAACTGTTGCCACGTTGAAGAAAATGCAGGCGGAAAACCCCGATGAACTCACTGATGCTTTTTACCGTAGCCTGGAATTTGGTACTGGCGGTTTACGCGGTGTAATGGGTGTTGGTACCAACCGTATGAATAAATATACCGTTGGGATGGCCACTCAGGGCTTTGCTAACTACCTGAAAGAGAGCTTCGAGGGAGAGATTAAAGTAGCCCTTGCTCACGACAGCCGTAACAATTCACGTTTCTTTGCTGAAACTGCTGCCAATGTATTTGCTGCCAATGGTATCAAAGTATATCTTTTTGAAAGCCTGAGACCTACACCAGAACTCTCTTTCACCATCCGTCACCTGCAATGCCAGGGCGGCGTGGTTTGTACAGCCTCCCATAACCCACGTGAATACAACGGTTATAAAGCATATTGGAATGATGGCGCCCAGCTGATACCGCCTCATGATAAAAATGTGATCCGTGAAGTAGAAAAGATCACCTCCCCAGACGAGGTGAAATGGACTGGCGGCGAAGCCAATATTACCATCATCGGTAAAGAAGTGGACGAGGCATACCTCCAGGAACTGAAAGGCCTCAGCATCAATCCGGAGATCTGTAAACAACAGCACGACCTTAAAATCGTTTACACACCTATTCATGGTACCGGTATCACCATGGTGCCTGAAATCCTGAACAGATACGGCTTTGACAACGTTCATATCGTAGAAGAACAGGCCACTCCTAACGGTAACTTCCCTACGGTTGTATACCCTAACCCGGAAGAATCTGAAGCCATGAGCCTGGGCCTGAAAATGGCTAAGTCGCTCGATGCCGATATCCTCCTGGGTACAGATCCTGATGCAGATCGTGTAGGCATTGCCGTTAAAGACAACCATGGCGAATGGATACTTCTCAATGGTAACCAGACCGCCGCACTGCTCTTTAACTATATCGTTGAAGCCCGTAAGGAAAGAGGCCTGCAGGAACCACAGGATTATATCTGTAAAACAGTGGTAACCTCCGATCTGATCGATGTTTTCGCTGCAAAAAACAATATCACCTGCTATAATGTACTGACCGGTTTCAAATGGATCGCTGACCTGATCCGCCGTAAAGAGCCACAAGAGCACTTTATCTGCGGTGGTGAAGAATCATATGGCTATATGATCGGACGCAACGTACGTGATAAAGATGCGGTAGCCTCTGTAGCAATGATCTGCGAAATGGCCGCAGTGGCACGTAGCCAGGGCAAAACCCTCTTCGACCAGCTGGTGAGCATCTACATAAAATATGGTTATTATAAAGAATCCCTGATTTCCATTACTAAAAAAGGAATGAAAGGCGCCGATGAAATCGCAGACATGATGCGCGGCTACCGCGAAAATCCGCCTGCTACCATCAATGGCTCTCCAGTGGTAACCCTGTTCGACTACCAACTGCAACAGATTAAGGATATCAAAACCGGTGAAATCAAACCGATTGATCTGCCAAAATCAAACGTACTGCAGTTCTTACTGGCGGATGGCAGCAAAATTTCTGCACGTCCTTCCGGTACCGAACCTAAAATTAAATTCTATTTCAGCGTAAACGCGCCACTGGCAAGTGCCGCCGACTTTGATAAAGTTACTGCCGAACTGGATGAAAAAATAAATGGTATTATCTCAGACATGAAACTGAAATAATACAACCTTAACCGCAGTCCTGAACGGACTGCGGTTTTCTTTATGTTTCTATGATTCGCCGATTTTGCATATTACCTATCCTATTTCTGTTGCAGACCGGCAAGGCACAGCAGCACCCTTCCTTTTTTTCCTTACCTGATACCACCATCCCCGCCAGAGTGGCCATGCTAAGTGGAGCTACCGCCGTTGTGTACGGCAGCAGCCTGGTAGCACTAAATGCCGCCTGGTATAAAGGTTATCCCAAAAGCTCCTTCCACTTCTTCAATGATATTCATGAATGGAACCAGATGGATAAGATGGGACATATCTTCAGCGCCTATTTTATTGGTAAATACAGCAGGGAAGCCTGGCGATGGTCAGGATTGCCGCGCAAAGAGCAGATCTGGATCGGCGGCCTTAGCGGGTTTGCATTTCAATCTGTCATCGAAGTGCTGGATGGTTATAGCAGTGAATGGGGATTTTCCTGGTCAGACATGGCCGCCAATACCATTGGTTCAGCACTGTTGATTAGCCAGGAACTGGCGTGGAATGAACAACGTATTCAAATCAAATTTTCCTCTCACCTGCAAAGCTACGACGACCCCGTACTCAGAGACAAGGCCCGGCAATTGTTTGGTGGCTCGCTACCAGAAAGGATTCTTAAGGATTATAACGCACAAACCTACTGGCTGTCTGTCAACGTTCACTCCTTTGCAAAAACGAGCAACTGGCCCCGTTGGCTGAATGTTGCCATCGGTTATGGCGCAGAAGACATGCTGGGAGGTACGGATAATTTCTGGACAGATAACCAGGGAATGTTGCATGACTACTCGCATATCCGCCGCTACAGGCAGTTTTATCTGTCGCCAGATATCGACTTCACGAAACTTCGAACCAAAAAGAAAGGTGTAAAAGTATTGTTTCAGGTATTGAACATGATAAAATTCCCTGCCCCTACTTTGGAGATTAACAGTAAGGGCTATATGAAATTACATGCCTTATATTTCTAGACAGCAGCATGTTTCAGCCACGCAGCCGCCAAAGCTGAAACATAAATATCTGAGACGATCAGGTAAATGATGGAGTTATTGCAGATAAGCAGATAAGATCTCCTCTCCTTCCATATCTACCATCACAGTATCTTGTAAAGTGGTAGCTAAAGAAAAGCCAACAAAATCAACAGAAAGCGGGAATGACTTGTGTTTTCTATCTACCAGCACAGCAGACTGGATTTTTGCGGGTAGAAAGTCGAGCAATGGTTTCAACGCATACAGCATGGTACGGCCGGAGTTGGCCACATCATCGATTACAACGACCACTTTACCATTAAAATCAACTTGTTCTGAAACAGTTACCGTTCCAGGGTGTTGTTTATCCAAACGCAGTTCGATAATATGTGGTTTTAATGGAGATATCTGTTGCAGGATAGCGGCAATCTTACGGGCGATCACCAGGCCTCTGTCCCAGATACCCGCTAAAATGATTTCGTTGCCATCGCTGTTGTGCTCATAAATTTCGTAGGCGATGCGTTCAATCTTCTTCTGTATGATGTCTTTAGTAAGAATTACGTTCCTGCTTTCCATGGGTCAAAAATAGTGAAAATACCCATCTGCGTTATACGATCAAAAAAAAACATAAATTCGAGAGTCAAATCTGAAATAATGCAAATTGTACAAGAGTTGTTATTTGTAATTGCTTTTGGGATAGCAGTTTATTTGTTCTCCCAACAGGCGCGGCAGATAAGGAAGAATATTCTGCTGGGGCGGGACGAGGACCTTAACGACCATCCTGATCAGCGTTGGAGAAACGTATTATTGCTGGCTTTCGGGCAGAAGAAAATGTTCCGTAACCCACTGGTGGCCGTGCTTCACTTCTTCGTGTATGCCGGTTTCGTTATCATCAACCTTGAGATCCTCGAAATTATCCTGGATGGTATCCTGGGCAAACATCGTTTATTCGTGCCCGTATTAGGAAGCCTGTATCCTGTATTGATCGGATTATTCGAAATACTGGCAGTATTGGTATTTGTATCCTGCGCCATTTTCCTTATCCGTAGAAACATTCTTAAGCTCAAACGCTTTATCAGTAAAGATTTAGATGGTTGGCCACGTTCAGATGCCAACTACATCCTGATTACAGAAATTGTACTGATGACCCTTTTCCTGACCATGAATGCCGCAGACCAAAACCTGCAACTTCGCGGTTCAGAACATTATGTGGCAACCGGCCACTTCTGGGTATCAGGGATGTTTGCCTCTGTATTTAATGGCATGTCCGATGCATCTGTGATCGCAGTAGAACGCACCTGCTGGTGGCTTCATATATTAGGTATTCTCGCTTTCCTGAACTATCTCCCCTACTCCAAACATCTGCATATTATTCTGGCGTTTCCCAATGCCTATTATGCCAGCCTGGAACCTAAGGGCGAAATGGAAAATATGCCTGCCATCCAGCGTGAAGTACAGTCTATGTTACAGCCGGAAATGGCCACAGAAGCGCCTGCAGAAGGAGCCGAAATTCCTAAATTTGGTGCTAAGGACGTCCAGGACCTTACCTGGAAAAACTTGCTGGATGCCTATAGCTGCACAGAATGTGGCCGTTGCTCTGCTGCATGTCCGGCTAATATCACCGGCAAACTGCTATCTCCACGTAAAATCATGATGGATACCCGCGACCGTGTAACGGAAGTAGGCAAAAATATAAAAGCCAATGGTGGCACTTTCCAGGACGATGGTAAAGCGCTGTTGCGTGATTACATCTCAGAAGAAGAACTGAGAGCCTGCACCACTTGTAATGCCTGCGTGCAGGAATGCCCGGTGAGTATCAGCCCACTCGATATTATCCTGCAACTCCGCCGCCACCTGGTGATGGAAGAATCCAGCGCACCAGCAGAATGGACAGGGATGTTCAGCAATATTGAGAATAATATGGCACCATGGAAATTTGGTCCGGATGATCGTGAAAACTGGATCAACGAAATGAATAGTTAATAATAAAATTATCAGGGATGCATATAAAGACAATGGCAGAATATGCCGCCAATGGAGAAACACCTGAAGTACTGTTCTGGGTGGGCTGCGCCAGCAGCTTCGACCAGCGTACACAAAAGATTACCAAAGCTTTTGCTACCATACTAGATAAAGTAGGCGTAAAATTCGCAGTTTTAGGCCGGGAAGAAAGCTGCACCGGCGACCCTGCACGCAGGGCCGGGAATGAGTTCATCTTCCAGATGATGGCACAGAGCAATATACAGGTGCTGAACATGTACGAAGTGAAGAAGATCGTTACTACCTGTCCGCATTGCTTTAATACGATCAAGAATGAATACCCTGCATTGGGTGGCAATTATGAAGTAATCCATCACACCACCTATCTGCAGCAACTCATAGATGAAGGAAAGATCAAGGTGAAGGAAGGTGGCAGCTTTAAAGGTAAAAAGATTACCTACCATGATTCCTGCTACCTGGGAAGAGCCAATGATATTTATGAGGCTCCACGTAAAGTGCTGGAAATCCTGGATGCTGAGCTGGTCGAGATGAAGCGTTGTCGCAGTAAAGGACTATGCTGCGGTGCTGGCGGTGCACAGATGTTTAAAGAAGAAGAAAAAGGCACCAATCGTATCAACTTTGAGCGTGGACAAGAAGCAGTGGATACCGGCGCCACCGTAGTAGCGGCCAACTGCCCTTTCTGCATGACTATGCTCACCGATGGCGTGAAGGAAGCTGGCAAGGAAGATACAGTACAGGTGCTGGATCTAGCCGAAATCATCGCAGAAAGCCTGAAATAGTGTTGAATTGCCTAATTTTGCAGTATGATGAACAAGATTAATTTCCCTGAAGGATTTTCTCCAGCTTCCAGGGTTTGGATATACCAGAGTAACCGACCATTCAACGAAAGGGAAGTATTGGAGATCAACGAACAACTGGAACAGTTTACCAGCCAGTGGAACGCTCATGGCGATCCAGTGAAGGGCTGGGGCCGTGTGATCATGGACCAGGTCATCGTGATAATTGCCGATGAAAGCGAGGTTACTGTTAGCGGATGCAGCACCGACAGCTCTGTTCGTGTTATCAAAAGCCTGGAAAGACAGTATGAAGTCAATCTCTTTGACCGTTTGCTGTTAGGCTTTGTGGTGAAGGAAAAAGTACAGCTGTTGCCAATGGCACAGATACCTTATGCCCTTGAAAAAGGATATATTGATGAGAACACGCTTTACCTGAACAATACGGTGCTCACCAAAGCCGACCTCGATAGTAAGTGGCTTATTCCACTGAAAAACAGCTGGTTAGCTTCCCGTGTAGGGATTACCGCGTAAGATGATCTTCTAAAGATTTTTTTTAGAGACTGGTTTGCAAAAGCCAGTCTCTTTTTATTGCCAATATTTTTAAGAAAATCAATCGTCTTATTCCATCATTAACTCAATAGTAATCTAATGACAATATGTCATTTTTCGCGTTTTATTCCTTATGTTTGCCGTCTTAAATTTGAGAAAAGGAATGCTGGATCAGATCACAAAAGAACACGACGAAGCTCGCCAGGGAGAAGCATTCTCCCCTGTTGCCAACCAACCTAATACATATAATAAAAAATTTTATATAGAAAGCTATGGCTGTGCGATGAATTTCAATGACAGCGAGATTGTAGCGTCCATACTCAATGAAGAAGGTTATGGTCCCACCCGTAATATGGAAGAGGCCGACCTTATCCTGGTAAACACCTGTTCTATCCGTGAAAAAGCGGAACAGACTGTTCGTAACCGACTTAAAGAATATCGTTTTCACAAGAAAAAGAATCCCGGCATGCTGATAGGGGTGTTAGGCTGTATGGCTGAACGTCTGAAAGCTAAACTGCTGGAAGAAGAACACCTGGTAGACCTGGTGATTGGGCCAGATGCATATCGCAGTTTGCCGGCCCTCATTGCGGAAGCGGAAGGCGGACAGAAGTCAGTGAATGTATTGTTGAGCCGCGAAGAAACTTATGGTGATATCAGTCCTGTCAGACTTGATAACAATGGAGTGACCTCCTTTGTGTCTATCATGCGTGGCTGTAATAATATGTGTACCTTCTGTGTAGTTCCGTTTACCCGTGGCCGTGAGAGAAGCCGTGATGCATACAGCATCGTGCGTGAAGCGCGTGAGCTGTTCGACAACGGCTACCGTGAGGTAACACTGCTGGGACAGAACGTTGACTCCTACTACTGGACCAACGATTCCGGCGAAGAAACCGTGACTTTTGCTCAGTTGCTGGAGAGAGTAGCACAGATAGATCCTTTGCTGCGCGTGCGTTTCAGCACATCTCACCCTAAAGACATTACAGACGAGGTATTGCATACAATCGCAAAATATGAGAACGTCTGCAATTACATACATCTGCCGGTACAAAGCGGCAGCACACGTATCTTACAGCTGATGAACCGTACGTATACCCGTGAATGGTATATGAAGAAGGTAGAACGAATCCGTGAAATACTGCCTGATTGTGGCATTTCTACTGATATTATCACTGGCTTCTGTACAGAAACAGAGGAAGAACATAAAGAAACGATGGACATGATGGAATTTGTCCGTTATGACCTGGCTTATATGTACTTCTATTCCGAGCGTCCGGGAACACTGGCTGCGCGCCGCTATCAGGACGATATTCCGGAAGAAGTAAAGAAAAGAAGACTGGCGGAGGTAGTAGGATTATTCCGCAGGCATTCCCTTGAAAGTATGCAACGCGACCTTGGCCGTACCTATAGGGTACTGGTAGAGGGTACTTCCAAACGCTCAGACGAAGAGCTCTATGGCCGTAATGACCAGAACAAAGTAATCGTCTTTCCTAAAGAAAACTTTAAGAAAGGTGATTACGTTATGGTAAAAATAGAAAGCTGCACCAGCGGCACCCTGAGAGGTGTGGCAGTGTAAGCACTGATTTTATTACGTCCGGGCGTATTTTAAACAATCCAAAAGAGGCTTAATCAGATATGGATATACAGGCGATAAAAAACAGATTCGGCATTATAGGTAACAGCCCTGCGCTGAACTACGCGCTCCAGGTGGCAGTACAAGTGGCCAACACTGATCTCACCGTGTTGATCAATGGAGAAAGCGGCGTTGGTAAGGAAGTATTTTCTCAGATCATCCATGCATTAAGTGCACGTAAACATAATCCGTTCATTGCGGTAAACTGTGGTGCAATCCCGGAAGGGACCATCGATTCAGAGCTTTTCGGCCATGAAAAAGGATCTTTTACCGGCGCCGTAGATAACCGTAAAGGTTACTTTGAAACCGTAAACGGTGGTACCATATTTCTGGACGAAATCGGCGAAATGCCACTGGGAACACAGGCCCGCCTCCTGCGTGTTTTAGAAACCGGCGAATATATCCGCGTAGGTTCTTCCAAAGTGCAGAAAACCGATGTACGCGTAATTGCAGCCACCAACAGAGACCTGCTCGAACGCACCCAACAAGGAAAATTCAGAGAAGACCTTTACTACAGGCTCAACACCGTACCTATCCGGGTACCGGCACTGCGCGACAGAAAAGAAGATATCCCACTGTTGTTCCGCAAATTTTCTGTGGACTTCTCCGAGAAATATAAAACACCTTCCATCCAACTGGAAGATGAAGCACGTAATATTCTTGTCAATTACCCATGGAGAGGTAATGTAAGAGAACTCAAAAATATTGCTGAACAGATATCTGTATTATCTACCGATAAACTGGTAACAGCAAATGACCTGAAACGCTTCCTCCCGGAACAACCGGAAATCAACAGACTCCCAATGCTGGCAACACCGCAACAGCAACAGTCTGGAGGCGATTTCGCCAGTGAAAGGGATATCCTCTATAAACTCTTTTTTGATATGAAAAAAGATGTGACAGAGGTGAAGAAAATGTTTTTTGATATTCTGCAAAATCCAAATGTGGCGCATAACCACGACTACCATCCTGCAGATAATCATGTGTTGCATAGCTACCCTGCCACGACGGATATTACGCCACAAGCGCCGGTTATCAATAATCCACAGCCCATCATTATACAGGACAATAAGATAGATCATCACGAAGAAGTGGAAGAAACACTTTCTATTGCCGATAAAGAAAAAGAGCTGATCGTAAAAGCCTTGAAAAAACATAAAGGCAAACGTAAAGATGCCGCTTTAGACCTGGGTATTTCCGAAAGGACCCTATACAGGAAACTGAAAGAATATAATATCGCAGAATAGGCAGATATTCAATAGCCAATAACTAATTATTTCATGAGGAAACTATTTCCATTATTATTCGTTGTTGCCATTGCTACTATATTTAACGGTTGCAGTGTATCGTATACTTCGTCTGGTGCAAGTATCGATAAAGACGCAAAAACAGTAAATGTGCGCTTCTTTGAAAACAGGGCGCCACTCAATAACCCAACGCTGGGTCAGCGACTGACACAAAAACTGCGTGACAAAATTCAGTCACAGACGAAACTGGTGCAAGTAAGCGAAACCGAACCACGCGCGGATTATGAATTCAGGGCACAAATCACCAGCTATGTATTTTCCAATGCCGCTGTTACCGATGTTGATAAATCATCCCGTTCAAGGCTTACCGTAACCGTGAACGTACAATTTATTAAACGTATCAACGATAAGAAAGGATTTACACAATCGTTTACCCGCAGCGCCGACTTCCCTGCTTCTGCACTCGCCAGCAGCGTGGAAAATGGACTGTTAGATAACGATATCATTCCAAACATTACTGACGATATATTCAATCGCGCCTTCGCCAACTGGTAATAGAGATTTCCGTATATAAATTTATACATTTCGGAATTTTATTATATTAGCAGCTTATGACGCCAAACAGGATCATCGAACAAATCTTTCATGTACCTGACTTACACCAGGTAGAGGAAGCAGCCTTACAGAAGCTGGTAACGGAACATCCATATTTTTCCACTGCCAGGGTTTTGCTGGCAAAGAAAGATTATAGTCGCTACAGCAACCTTGGAAGTCAGGCCGTGAAAACGGGAAGTCTTTATAGTCAACCTGCTCACCATTACTATCATTTTATTACTGCATCGCCGGTATTAACAGAGATAGAAGAGCGGATACCGGCCATTTTGCCAGACTATGATATGCGTGTTCCTGTTGCTGCACCTGCGCAGGAAACGCCTGTGGAAACAGCTGTTGCTAATGTTCCTGATGAAGATCCTGTTGTTGCGCTGAGCGAATCAGTGGCATTACCACCAGAAGTTCCTACTGCGGCTCCATCAGAACCGCTGGCAGATGAATTGAATGTGAGTCTTACGCCTGCTGCACCAGCAGCGGAAATCACCGAAGCACATTATCCGAAAGTGCATGTAGTAATGCCTGGTGCTAATACCACAGGTATACAGCAGGTAGATTTAATACAAGCCAATATAGCAGCGGAAGAAGCAGTCGCCTCTCCATTGCCGGATTACATAGGCAGCGAGGTACAGGCAGCACCAGTAGCAACAATTATGGACGCTGCCGCCACTAATGCGCCATCCGAAGAAGAGCAGCTGACTATCGAAAATAGCGCAGCTACCGAAACTGCAGCAACAGCAGACATGGAAGCCACTTATTCAGAAGAAAACGTGGTTACAACAGAACAACATACAGTGCCAGCAGCAGTGACGGAAATATCCGACACTCCGGTGAATGCGCCTGAGGCAGAAACGGCAGTCGAAGGTTTAGCGCATACATCGGGGGAAACCGAGCCGATTAGAATTTTTCCTTTGGAATTACCTACAGAAGAAGCAACAGAACTCGTATTTCAGCCATTATTTACAGATGATTATTTCGCATATAAGCGCCTGAAAGATCCTGGAGAAGCAGATGAGTTGAGTATTCAGGGAGAAGCAGAAATGAAAAGCTTTACTTCCTGGTTACGTCTTATTAAAGACAATTTTACTGGTAAAAACAGTAAAGACTGGTACCACCAGCAGTTACATAAGATCTATGATGAAGAAGATGAACCAGAAATCTCCGCCACAGTGGAGAAGATGGCGATGAATTCCATCATTATCAACAATGATATTGTTTCTGAAACATTGGCCGAAATATGGGTAAGGCAGCAGCAGTATCAGAATGCCATTCAGATATATAAAAAATTAAGTTTGCTTAATCCCGACAAAAACGCTTATTTTGCGCAAAAGATAAAAGAATTAAAGTCACTAACTGACAAAAATAAATAGTAGTTTCTATGCTGATAGTTTTTGGTATCCTTATCATCCTGGCCTGTGTGTTATTAGGTCTCTTCGTTCTGATCCAGAACCCTAAAGGTGGTGGTTTATCCGGTTCTTTTGGAGGTATTGGTAATCAGGTGATTGGCGTACGTCAGACTACGGATGTGCTCGAAAAAGGTACCTGGGTCCTGGCGGCAATCATCGCAGTACTCTGCCTGACTTCTCCGCTCTTTATTGGTAAAACTTCTACCGCTGCAAGAATGGAAAAAAGTGCGTTAGAAAAATCCATGGGTAACCAGCCAGCACCTGTTCAACAGGCTCCTGCGCCTGCTCAGGCTCCACAGGGTACTCCTGCGCCTGCGCCTACCACTCCTTCTAAATAATATTATTTATAAGTAATATAACAGTAAACCTCGCCGTTAAAAGCGAGGTTTTTTGTTACCACTACTATCTATGGCAAAAAAGAAGCAATCTGGAAAAACCTCCGGCCTTACCAGGCGAATCCTGTTAATTGCAGGCTGCCTTATCGCCGGCATTCTCGTCTATGTCAGCTACCGCGTCTTTGGCCCTAATACAAAAGCGTTTGGCGACAACAAGTATTTTTATGTTCGTACCGGCAGCACCTATAAAGATGTGCTGCAAGGCCTGCAAGACCAGGGTATCGTCCGCAATACCAGCAGCTTTAACTGGCTGGCAAAAGAGCTGGGATATCCTTCCCGCGTAAAAGCCGGTAGGTATAAGATCGCCAGAGGTATGAGCAATTTTGAAATCGTAAAACTGCTGCGCTCCGGTAAACAGGCACCTGTAACGCTGGTGATTAATAAGCTGCGTACCAAAGACGATTTCGTAAGGAAAATCTCCAACAACCTCGAAGCCGACTCCAATGCATTACGCGCTATCCTCCGCGACCAGGTCTATCTCCGCCAGTTTGGCCTCGACACCAACACCGTGATGTGTGCCGTAGTACCCAACTCCTACGAGTTTTACTGGAATACCAATGCGGAAACCGTTTTCAAAAAACTGGAAAAAGAAAGAGAAGAATTTTGGACAGATGAAAGAAAAGCCAAAGCAGAAAAACTAGGCCTCACACCTGTACAAATCACAATTGTAGCCTCTATTGTAGAAGAAGAGACTAACAAGAACGATGAGAAACCTCTCATTTCCAGTGTATATATCAACAGACTTCGCAAAGGCATGCGCCTTCAGGCCGATCCTACTGTCAAATTCGCATTACAGGACTTTGGCTTGAAACGTATACTTGAAAAGCATACGCTGTTTGATTCTCCATACAATACCTATCACTACTCAGGATTGCCTCCAGGCCCTATCTGTACGCCATCCGAAAAATCTATTAATGCGGTATTGAACACACCAGATACAGATTATCTTTATTTTTGCGCCAGAGCCGATTTTTCGGGTTACCATGCTTTTGCAGCCACTTATGCAGAACATCTGGAAAACGCGCGAAAATATCAGGCAGAACTCAATAAAAGAGGATATTAATCGATTCATTCATCATACAACAATACTATTTTGGCATTTAAACCTGAAAACCTCATCTTCAGATCTTCCCCTTACAAAAAGCTGGTTAACCGCACAAAAACGCTTATTCTACCCGGCTTTGAAGGCATGCCATTGTATGATGTACTAAAATATTTCGGCCAGGAAGTTAAAAACAGAGGCCTCGGCGACAGAGCCAGGGCCATCTCTTTTAACTTCCTGCTGGCCGTACCACCTTTCTTTATCTTCCTTTTCACATTGGTGCCCTACATACCTATGAAGAACATAGAGCCTACGCTGTATGATCTTGCACAGGACCTTACGCCCAATTATAATACCTACATGATCGTCAGAGAAATGATCCACGACTTCCTCCATACGCAACGTAATGGATTGTTGTCTGTAGCCTTCCTGATGGGTTTCTTCTATTCTTCTAATGGAGTAATGGGTATTTTGCGCTCCTTCAATAAAATGGAGCGTAGCGGCTTCCGTAAACGTAAATGGTGGCAGACCAGGCTTATCGCCTTACAGCTCACAGGTATCGTAGTATTTATCCTGCTGTTGACGGTAGTTCTCACTATTATTCAGGGCTCTATTTTACGCAGCACCTTCAACTGGCTGGGTATCCATAATACATTTATTCGTGGCCTCGCGGAATATGCCAGGTGGCTGATCATCATCATGTTGTTCTATTCTGTAAATGCGGTATTATACCGTTTTGGACCAGCAACGCTGAAGCGCTGGAGATTTTTTACTGCCGGCGCCACAGTAGCCACTGTAGGCATGATCCTGGTAACCGTGGGCTTCTCCTACTTCGTGAATAATTTTAGCAACTATAACAAAATCTATGGCTCCATTGGTACCATCCTGGTACTCATGCTCTGGGTATTCTTTAACTCCTTCTTTCTACTGGTAGGCTTTGAACTGAATGCCAGTATCCATCACATCAGCGATGAAAAACGCTTGAACCGCCCAGAACAGGCCCATCCGGCAGTAGCCAGATAAGGCAAGCATCTCCCTATATTAAATCTATTTAAACAGATATTATTTTTTCTGCAAGTGTTGCCCTACATTTGTAAAAATCTTGTCGAGAGATTAACCGGGGAGCTGCTATTATTTCCATATCCTGACCACTAACCAGGTCATTGCCAGTTGTCCTATTGGTTAATCTCGCCAACTCTGAACTATGCGTATTCCGAATGAAAAGCTGGCATGTATGGCACGCTGCCTGATACTGCTGTTATGTCTTATCCTTCCCTTAGTGAGCAAAGCCCAACAACCTCCCGTTACCTTACCGGTTGTGGTCCACATCATCTCTGACAATCCACAGAGCATCACAGATGCGATGATCATACAGGGCATCAAAGAACTAAATGAAGCATATAGTGCAACTGGCGCATTTACAGGAGGACGCACTAATACTGGCATACAATTCTGCCTGGCACATACTGCGCCTGATGGTAGCAGTACCACAGGAATAACGCGTGTAAAATCATACCTCACGGACTTTGATGATGACCTGGAAGCAGATCGTATTACTAAGCTTGGCCGCTGGGATGCCAGCAGGTATATCAACATCTGGCTGGTGAGTGATATCAAGTCAGAATTCATGCAATTATTTGAGTGTGGTCAATGGACAAGATTAAAAAAAGGCGGCTATGCGGGGCCTGGTGGCGATGTAGTTGTATCCTCCATGGGAGCGGGAATTCTGGCGCATGAAATGGGACATTACCTCAACCTCCTGCATACCTTTGGTAACATGGACTGTAAAAATGACGACTGTACTATAGATGGCGACCAGGTTTGCGATACTCCTCCTGATAAAACTATTACTGGTGGCTACACTTGTAGCAATCCACCTAACTCTTGCAGTACCGACACCCTTTCCGGTTTTGGTACCGATGTACCAGATCTTCCCGATAACTTCATGGACTATGGCAATGGCACCGGGTGTATACTTGGCTTTACACAAGGACAGGCAAACAGAATGCATGCATTCATAAACAGCAGCCTGACCGGAATGATCAACAGCACGTTATGTAATGATCCATGTGCTGGTGGCGTGGTAGCGGCATTTACCAGAGATAAGGATTATCCACTTCTTGGCGATAATGTCAGCTTCACCAATACCAGCGTGGGCAGCGCTTCCTGGCAGTGGCTAGTTGACAATGTTCCCGTTTCTACGGCTGCCAATTATGTACTAAATGTAACGGATAAACGTAATTACTATGTAACGTTGAAAGCTACTTCCGGCGGTTGTAGCACACTATATACCGACGTGGTAGAAGTGAGTTGCGGCGTGGTAGCCAGGTTTACCCCAAGTAAAAGAAAAATTGCATCCAAAACCAGTGAAGAAACAGATCAGATAACATTTACCAACAGGTCAAGAAATGCAACTTCGTACAAATGGTATATGAGTAGCGACAGCGGGATGCCCGAGCAGATAATTTCTACCGATCAGGATTTCACATATACTTTCCCGGAGCCAGGCATTTATGATGTATGGCTGATAGCCACAGATGGGCATTGCACGGATACTACGAAAACCTTGCATGTAACAGTTGATGATCCGACACCGGACGTAGCTGTTTATGTTACCAAAGTAGAATGCTATCAGCAGGACCAACTGAAAGTATCTTTTTTCCTGCATAATTTCGGGTACAAAACCATCAGCAAAGGTATGCCTATTGCGTTTTATGATAGGAAACCTACTGATCCCGGAGCCATACAACTGGGCAGCTTATACTTAATGCCAGGTGATCTTACAGGCAAATGCAGTACCCCGCTTTATACAACCACTGTCAATGCCGGAATCGCCGGATTAGATAGCATCGTGGTGGTGGCAGCAGATAATGGCAGTACCAGTCCTTTAGTGTTGCCCAATACCGGATTAACAGAACAGAAGTACACCAATAACATTGCTACCTTCAAAAATATTCGCTTTAAACCAGTACTGGATGCTGCGGACGTATTTGTCAAACCATTGGCCAACATAGATCTTACCGCTCATACAATACATGGTACTGCCAGCAGCATGAAGTGGATACCAACGGATAACCTGAGTTGCGATAACTGCAGCACGACTACTTTTACGGCGCCATACAGACAGGATACTGTAACCATCCGACAAGTAATTGCTTTCAGTAACCAAGGTTGCTATGATACCGCTACTGCAACTATTCATATTCCCGTCGCGGATGATTATACTGCTAAAATAGATCAACTGACATGTGCCAGCAACAATAGGCTGCACGTACGTTTCACAATCTGTAATAATTTCATTCAGGGAACTGTGCCAGCAGGATTAGTCATTCGCTTTTATGATGCAGATCCTGATCTCGGCCTTGCACATCAGCTGGGCAATGATTTCACCACTACAAATTTCAGCACCACGGCATGTAATACTTACGAACACTTTATCAGCAATGCTGCTACAGGTAAAGTTTTCGTGAAGATAAGCACGGACAGGTTATTGAAATATCCTGTAGCATCAGGATTAGAAGAAACAGATTACGATAATAATACTGGCAATACAGATTACACACCTCCGGTGCTAAATCTGATGCCTGCTGATACTACAGTATTCAGGAAAGATCAATTCCCTTTATATTTCAACACAACATTAGATCTTCCTTATAATATTGCATGGTCGCAGGCGCCTGCCTATACACTGACTTGCAATAGCTGTGCAACGCCGCTAGCTGCTATGAAAGATAGTGATCTTATTCATGTTGCGTTAACGAACCAGTATGGATGTGTCTTGAGAGATACTGCCAACATACATATTTTCCCTCCAGACTTTATTGTTGAATTACAGGATGCACAATGCTTTGATGATTCGAGGATAATAGTGAGTTTTAAAATTTGTATGCACAATGGATATGACAGTGTTTTTGCTAAACTGCCGGTTGCATTTTATGATGCCGGAACTGGTAAGCTTTTAGGAAATGTTTTTTACACCATGTCTCGTCAGGCAGGCAACTGTTATGTGTATACACACCTGCTTCCCAAGCCGCAAAATGGCACAAAAGTAGTAGCTGTTGTAAATAATAATGTGCAGATAAATGAATCCGGAATTCCGGAAACAGTTTTTAAAGAAACTGATTACAACAACAATTCAGCTAATACACTTTATATTCCATTTAGTGTAAAGGTGACACCATCGATTAGCGATGTATTACGTCCGGCGCAGGTGCCATTGGTTACCACTGTTACCGGCGGCACACCATTCTCCTATAGCTGGACGCCTGCAGAAGGTTTGTCTTGCACCACTTGTCCGCAACCAACAGCTACGATTAAATCATCCTTGAGTTATCAGGTGGCGGTGCAAAATGCTTATTACTGTATAGCCACTGCTGCAACGGCTTTCCAGTCATCGATTCTTGAAAGAACCAGTATGCCGACAGCGTTTACGCCTAATGGAGATGGGCAAAATGACATCTTCTATGTGATTGGTTCCAGAGATATTGTGATGGTAAAAAGTTTCAACATTTTTAACCGTATGGGCAACAAAGTATTTGAGGCCAGCAACACACCAGCCAATGATAAAGCCTATGGTTGGAATGGTATGGTAAATGGTCGTCAGGCGAATATGGACAGCTATGTATACTTTGCATTGCTGACTTTTACAGATGGTACAACACAGTTAATAAAGGGATCTTTCGTGTTATTGCGATAAAAGACAACTTGAAATATATATTTTTACATAGCGGTAAGCAGGATTCATATTGTAAATCAATCATTGTTTTCTAATTGCCGGCACTGTGGATATTTATCTGCAGATTTTAACCTATCTTTCTGTTAATAATTGTCACCGTTTAACACCTTTTGTTGGACCTGAAAATAATTTTTTATGTTTAAGTCCGCCCTGTATTTATCTCTATGTACTGTCATTCTTACCTCATTCCGATCTGGCCGTGATGCCAATCTGGATCTGGGGGCGCCGATTCCTAAAGCGGAACTGCGGCTAACCGATATTTCGGGTAAAGAAATTTCATTAAATGCGGCGAAAAGCAGTAACGGGTTACTGGTAATTTTTGTAGCCAACCAATGTCCGTATATGCTACGCAATAAAGAACGCCTGCAAACAGTTTGCGCTTTTGCACAAAAGAATAATGTTGGTGTAGTCATGGTTAATTCTAATGAGGCCAACAGGGCTGAAAGTGAATCACTGGCTGCCATGAAAAACTATGCTGGGCAACACCAGTTTTCCTGGTATTATCTACTGGATAAAAATGCAGAACTGGCAGATGCTTTTGATGCCAATCACACCCCTGAATGCTTTCTCTTTGATAAAGCCGGTAAACTGGTGTATAAAGGAGGAGTAGATGATAGTCCGGGTAATGCTGATGCCGTTAAAGCACATTTGTTGCGCAATGCCATGAATGATATGCTGGCGGGAAAAGCAGTGAGTATTGCTTCTTCAGCTGCGCTGGGCTGTAATATCAAGCGTAAGTTATAAAATAAGTTTTTGTTAGAAAGATATTTGAGGCGCCTATCTGGCGCCTTTTGTTTTTTATGCAGATGTTTATGTTTTGCTGTTAGCACTTTTTTCAACCATGTCTTCGGCATGGTTGAAAAAAGTTTGGGGATTTTCGCGCCACTTCGTAGCGCGAAAATCCCCAAACCCTGTGTTATATCTTTCTTATTCTCCTACAAAGAAAACTGCGTTGGAAAACAACAACTTCCCATTCTCCCAGAAGCTTCTGAATAAAGGGTTATCTGCTAAAATCACAATACTGCCACTACCCATTTCCTTTACACCAAATACCAGTCCATCTACTAATTGTTTGCGTGTTTCAGTACCGACAAAACCACTGAGATAATTATCTCTTTTCAGGGCGCCTACGTTCCAGCCGTCGCCCTGGAAGAAATCATAGATTTTATTATCCTGCTTCAAGGTATAATACCTGGAAGGAAATCCGAACGCCAGTGGATGTGTGGTATCCAGGTCTACGCGGTAAATGGCGCCAGGAATGAACTGCTTTACGCTTTCTCTTTCACGGTTAGCATAAGCCTTCAGCTCTTCATAGTTTTTGGATTTATCGGCAGAAAAGTCTGCTTTTTCTTCACTTTTCTTTAGCTGAATGCCCCAATCTGGTGTTGCTAACTGACTGGCAGCATTTTCCAATGCGATCAGTTTTCCGCCTTTCTTAACCCAGCTCCGAAGCGATTCTGCAGCTGTTTTATCATTCAGCAGCGAATAGTATCCATCAGGTAAAATCAATACATCGATATCCTGCCAATTGACATCATTCACATTTCGTTCATTCACCAACGTTATAGGATAATCCAGTTGCTGTTCAAAGAAATGCCATACTTCACCTACTCCCAACGAGGAGGTGTTATCGCCTACCAGCATCATTACGCGTGGCGGTTTGATATAGCGGATCTTATCAGAACCGAAGTCGGTGCCCTTGTCTACAAATCCTGTACTCACTGCATCCAGCGCGATTCGGAAATGATTAGCTTCTGAAGTGACGTAGTTATCAAAATCCAAAGCAGCATTACCGTTGCCATTGCGTGTAATGATCAGGGTGCCTGCAGGGAAATCTTTACCAGTGGCAGTAAAGCTGGTTTCGCTGAATCTTACTTTTATATTATGCTGTAGTAAGGCAGATAAAAACTTCGCATCACGCACACTATTCCACTGCGCTAAATAAGCATATGGTTTTTGTGCTGCCAGCGGCTTATTATTCTTTACTGTGGGCGAATCGTTTGCTGGTGTAAGTGTTTGTTTCACTGCATAGGAAGGAAGGCCATATGCATAAGGTAATGCCCACGCAGTAATATCATAGGTAACAGAATCGGTGAGATGAGAAACTGGCTCAAACAATACACGTAGCAAGGTGGAATGCGGCTGGTATGCGCTGATTACTACATCTTCTTTATCGATGGTAAAGTTCTCATTTTTACCATTGAAATAATTGAAACCATTGGCAGCGCCTACTGTGGCGCCATAGCCGAATACGATATTGTTCTTTTTCAAAAGATCTGTCAGACTGTTTAGCTTTTCCGTATTTCCTGCTGCTTTTACCACATAGGCTTTGTAAGTGCCCTGTGGGTTTGTTTTAGCATCCTGGTAAAAGCGTTTATACTCGCTTAGTATCCTTGCAGATTGTGCTGCCGCTACTTCAATGGTAGACATCCCTGTTGTAAAATGATGCGCGATTCTGTCGCTCAGCGTGAGCGTATCGCCATCGTTTTTCAATACGGCCACGCCTGCGCGGCCGCTACCACCCTGTTCATAGGTCATGCCGATAGCTCCATTGTACATGGGGTAGGTATCTCCATAACTAGGATAAAACAGGTCAAAACGTTCTTTGGTAAAATATAGCCATCCTTCCTGATCGAAATATTTAGCATTATTTTTTCCGATCATTACCTGTAGTTCTCTTTGCCATGGCGTGATTACATCATGGAATGGTTCCGCTGCCGGTGCAAAATAATAAGGTGCTTCAATCTCTTGTTCATGAAAATCTACATGCAGCTGCGGCATCCATTGATTGTAGGCAGCCAGTCGCTGCTGCGATTCCTGTTGCGTTTGCCATGCCCAGTCGCGGTTCAGGTCAAAATAATAGTGATTGGGTCTTCCGCCAGGCCATGGTTCATTATGTTCCCTGGAATATCGTTCTACATTAGGTTTGCGGTTCCTGTTGGCGTTGTAGAAATTAACGTATCTATCGTGGCCGTCAGGGTTCAGGCAAGGATCCATGATCACCACTACGTTGTGTAACCACTGCTGCGTTTGTGCGTTAGCGTTATTTACCAGTTCATATAATGTTTTCATGGAAGCCTCCGTGGAAACAGCTTCATTCCCATGCACATTATAGCTTAACCATACGATCACCGGCTGGGTAACCACTGTAGTAGTTTTTCCTTTGGAGATATCTACGCTTTGCTGGCGTATCTGGTCTAGTTTTTCAAAATTTTCAGGGGCGGTAATGACTGCGATAAATAGCTGCCGGCCTTCGTAGGTAGTACCATACTGTTCCAGCTTCATATTTTTGACGTTGGCCGCCACTGTTTTAAAATATTCTGCTACCCGGTACTGTGGTGTAAACCGGGAGCCTAGCGGGTAACCCAGAAATGCTTCGGGAGTGGGCACCTGGGCAATGGCAGGCAAAACACTGCATATCATCACTACCAGCAAAATGTATTTACGCATAGAAAAAGGAATAAAATATCAGGTAAAGTAGCGTAATTTCATGAAATTCGCCTCTAATACTAAATTAAAGAGATTTTTCGATGCGTTTTCTGCTTATGTTCAGCGTCGCCATTGGCGGCATGCTCTCCGCCTGTGCCCAGCAAGGGAATGGTATACACCCATATAATTACACTATTACCAAGAATATAGCGGTGCCTAAAGGCGCGGTAGTATCCGCACATCCGCTGGCCAGCGAGGCAGGCACCTATATCCTGCAGCAAGGCGGTAATGCGGTGGATGCAGTAATTGCCACACAGTTGGCCTTAGCCGTGGTATATCCCGGCGCTGGTAATATCGGCGGTGGCGGATTCCTGGTCGCGCATCTCAAAAACGGTAAAAATATCGCCATCGATTATAGGGAAATGGCTCCTGCAAAAGCCAGCAGAGACATGTATCTCGACAGCGCCGGCAACGCCATCACCAAACTCAGTTTGGATGGTCACCTGGCCGCAGGCGTGCCTGGCACCATTGCCGGATTGTTTGCCTCTATGAAATACGCACGTCTTCCCTTTGCCAAACTGATAGCCCCAGCCATCCAGCTGGCAGAACAAGGGTTTGTCATTTCTGCACAGGAAGCAAAAAACCTGAATGATACCAAAGAAGAATTTCTACAACTCAATACCGCTCCTACAGCCTTTGTAAAAGATCAGCCCTGGAAAGAAGGTGATACCTTATTCCAGCCCGAGCTGGCGCATACGTTGAAATTGATCCGTGATAAAGGCATGGCAGGCTTCTACGAAGGTGAAACTGCCGCCAATATCGTTGCGGAGATGCAGCGCGGCCACGGCATCATGACACTGGCCGATCTCAAAAACTATAAAGCCAAAGAAAGATCAGCGCTTACTTTTAACTACAAAGGACAAACGATCGTTACAATGCCATTGCCATCTTCCGGAGGCATTTGCCTGGAGCAAATGATGATGATGGTAGAAAAATTCCCAATCGCCAGCTGGGGATTCCAGTCGCCACAGGCCATGCAACTGATGATAGAAGCGGAAAGACGCGCCTATGCTGACAGAGCAGCCTTCCTCGGCGACCCCGACTTTGTAAAAGTTCCAGTAGCTCAGCTGCTGAATAAAAAATATATCGCCACGCGCATGGCTGATTATGTGCCGATGAAAGCTGGCAATAGCGATAGCACAAAAGCCGGCCTGTTCAAAGAAAGCGAGCAAACTACCCATATCAGTATCATGGATGCGGAAGGCAATGCGGTTGCAGTAACCACTACGCTTAATGGACATTATGGCTCCCGCACCGTTGTCGGTAAATCAGGATTTTTGTTGAATAATGAAATGGACGACTTCTCTGTAAAACCCGGCGTACCTAATATGTACGGCCTTGTAGGAACAGAAGCCAATGCCATCGTGCCGGGCAAACGTATGCTCAGCTCCATGACGCCCACCATTGTGTTGAAAAATAACCAGGCCGTATATACGCTTGGCACACCAGGTGGCTCTACTATCATCACCTCTGTGTTCCAGACGTTGATGAATACTATGGAGTTTAATCTTAGCCCAGATGATGCGGTGAACAAACCTAAATTCCATCACCAATGGCTGCCAGATGTGGTATACGTAGAACGAGGATTCCCGGAAGAAGGAATCAAAGCACTGGAAGGTATGGGGTATAAAGTTACTGTACGCGGCCCTATTGGCCGTACAGAGCTGATCAAAAAATCTGCAATTACTAAAAAACTGGAAGCAGCCGCCGATAAACGTGGTGACGACAGCGCTGCCGGTTACTAAAAATAATATTATGTCTATCGGTACTATCTATCTGGAAAGCATTCAAAAACGCTTCCTGACACACAAAAACCTGGGCGACAAAACCCTTGCCAGACTTGATAACAAACAGCTACATTGGCAGCCCGAAGGAGAACCAAATAGCATCGCAATTATCATCAAGCACCTTCATGGTAATATGATATCAAGATGGACAGACTTCCTCACCACCGACGGAGAAAAGCCTGGCCGCCACCGTGATGCGGAGTTTGAAAATGACGCATATTCTAAAGAAGAGCTGATCACCTTGTGGGAAGCTGGCTGGAAATGCCTGCTGGACACACTGGCGGGGCTCACAGAGGCCGACCTGGAAAAAACAGTGTATATCCGTCAGGAACCACATAGCGTTATTGATGCTATTAATCGTCAGCTGGCGCATATCCCCTATCACGTAGGACAAATCGTTTGGATAGGCAAGGCCTTGCTGCAGGATCAATGGGAAAGCCTGTCTATACCAAAAGGAAAATCTGAAGACTTTAACAACACTAAGTACGGTAAACGTTAGTATGAAAACAGCTTTAAATTTTCGTATATTGATTGCCGTTATATCCGTCGTGATACTACAAGCCTGCAATACCGGAAAAACGAATGACTTACTCCTTCACAAAAAGTGGAGAGTATATGATGTGAAGGTCCCTAAAAATGATCCTTACAATCTGACCCAGGTAACGCAAGCCAAAGATCTGAAAAATGGATACTACAGTAATGTATACTATCAATTCCTGGACAACAACGTATTTGTAGCCACCATCGATAATAAACCCGATTCTGGCAAATACCAGATTCTTAGCAATGGTAAAATGATTTCGGTAACGGCCTCCAATGGCGACCGCAAACAAGAGAACCTGGTAACAGTAGAGCAATTGGATGACACCCATTTTGATATGAAGGTGGTATCTGGTGATTATCACTTTATACTTTGCACCAGGAAGGAGTAGTAATTAAAACTACGAACTATGATGCATACTGCGCATACTCCAGGAAGAACAGTGCTGATGGAGGATCGTCAATGCCTGTTTTTTTCAGGCTTTTCTTATCTTGGCCTGCATCAGCATCCTACCTTTAAATCCTTTATGTTAGAAGGTATAGAGCAATATGGTACCCTATTTCCTTCTTCCAGGGTTAGCAACTTACGTTTAGGGCTGTACGAAGAAATTGAATATGCGCTGGCCGCACAGCTGGAGCAGCAGGCTGCAGTAGTTTTCAGCTCCGGCTACCTTTCAGGGCAGGCCGCTATTCATTATGCAACCACTTGCGGAGAGCTGCTTTATGCGCCTGGCGCGCATCCTGCCATCTGGCACCATACACCTGCGCTGCCAGTAGTATCCAGAGTGGAGTGGGAACAACAAACCATCTCTCAGGTAAATAATCACCCAGACAATACTTATGTAATTGTCAGCGATACTGTAAATCCAATTACTGGCACCGTTTTTAATTTCGACTGGCTGCAACAGCTTCGCAGCAAGGTGTTGGTAATATTGGACGATTCTCATGGCATAGGCATACTAGGACCACAAGGAAAAGGAAGTATACACCAGGTGCCAGGAACAGATTATGTACGCTATCTTGTTACTGCTTCGTTGGCAAAGGCTTATAGTGTAGAAGGCGGCGTAGTAGCCGGATCAGCAGCAGATATTGCAGGCTTGAAGCGTACACCTTATTTCACCGGCAGCACGCCTATGATGCCTGCCAACGCCCATGCATGGCTCCAGGCCACCTCATTGATCCAGCAACAGCAACACCAGCTTAAAAAAAATATACAGACAGCAACACATTACCTGCAGGATATCCCGCATGATCATCATCCCGAATTAGCCATCTTTATTTTCCCGCAATATGATAACAGGCCTTCACTGGCAACTTATCTGGCAGACAAGGACCTGATCATTTCCAGCTTTCCTTATCCCCTGCCGCATCATCCGCCGGTGCACAGAGCGATTATTTCAGCACTACATCAACAAAAAGATATAGAGGTATTATACCAATTCCTGCACAGTTACTATCACTGATTATCTTTCAGGCTTTGATGGTATAACCCCCAACTTCTCAGCTCTTCTATCATTGGCTTGATCGAAGTGCCTACTTCTGTTAGTCGGTACTCCACCGTAACAGGAACCGTTGCAAATACTTTTCGCGCTATCAATCCATCTTCCTCCAGGCTTCTCAGCTGGGTAGTGAGCATTTTTGGCGTGATGCCGCCCAGCATTCTTTCCAGTTCCTTGAACCTTACCACCTCGTTTGTAGTCAGGGCATTAATAATAGGTAGCTTCCATTTTCCACCTAAAAGGTCAACAGAATATTCAACCGGACAAATTATTTTATTTTTTTTCATTGCTAAAAGTTAGGCTACTAAAAAAAGTATACAAAAGTATACTAATATACTTTGTATATACTACTTTCAAAAGTATACTTTTGGATTTACATTTGCATTGTAGAATTAGAAACGCAGGAAAAAATAACTGCTATTAACCTTAACCGACTTAAACTCAAATACAATGATTACCCAAACTATAATTGCTAACGAAGAAATGACCCTTGTAAAAAATGATAGAGCATTTTTTGAAACCCTTGGTCAAAATTATCCAGTTCACCCTCAGGTAACCGTTACAGAAACCAGCGTTGCCAATGTAAAGAGCTTCTGGTTTAAACCTAAAAATGAAAAAGGAAATAACCTCGTTATATACTTGCATGGTGGTGGATTTATGATGGGAAATATCAATTCCCACAAAGCGATGGTCAGCCATTTCGCTAACGCGCTCGGATCTACGATTCTTTTTGTGGAATATTCTCTTGCGCCGGAACATCCATTCCCTACTGCTAAAAACGAAGTATTAGCAGTGTATGAGGAACTCCTGGAACGCTTTCCAGAACACAGGATCAGTTTTATTGGCGACAGTGCTGGCGGAGGTCTGACGGTTACCACCATATATGATATAATCCAGGCACAGTTAAAGCTACCTGCCACCGTTTCTTTAATCTCTCCATGGTTGAATATGAAAGCTAACACAGAGGCCTACAAGACAAGAAAAGAACTCGACCCGATCATCAATGAGAAAGAAGTACGCAGATATATTAATTACTATGCTGCCGAAGCCGGTAGTCTGGCTGATCCTGATGAAATGGACTTTGATAAGTTCCCTCCTGTTTTCTTGCTGGTAGGTACCAACGAAATTCTATTTGATGACGCAAAGAATTTCTATGCGTATATCAAAACAGTGCAGCCCAAAGCCCAGTTTAAAGAATATGAAAACCAGCTGCACGTATGGCCGCTGGCAGATATTAACAGTGAGAAAGCAAAAGCAGCGCTGCAAGACATTGTTACATTTGTAAATAACTAATGCCAACCATGTTTTTGCATAATATTTCGTTTGAACTTTTTTGCTAAATTTGAAACCGCTCATAGCAATGGCTTTATTAGAACAAGCCACAAAAGCCGTTCATGCCAAAATTCAAACAGCAACATTTTTCAAACATAACTTCATCTATGCAAAATTCAGACAATTCCTTAAAGCGTAAGTACAATTTCTTATTCTACTATACCATTATAAGCTCTTCGCTCTTTTTAATCTTTATTCTTTCTTCCTTCGTTGGGAAAGATAAAAATTTAACCGCTGATGAAATTACCGTAAAAAGAGTAACGGTAGTTGGTGAAGATGGTCTGCCAAGAGTGGTTATCAGCAATGAAACCAGGCAACATTCAGGAAGAATGGATGGCAAAGATTACCCTAAAAGAGAAAGACCTGCTGGTATGATTTTCTTCAATAACCAGGGAGATGAATGTGGCGGATTGGTATATGCTGTATCAAAAGAAAAAAACAGTACCAACTCAGGTATGTCATTTACCATGGACAACCATCGTGATGACCAGGTTATCCAGATACTGAATGATGAAACCTACGAAAATGGTAAAGCAAGAATCCAACGTGGTATCACCATCAATGAATATCCGGTAGGTTCCAGCATTGAAGAAAGAAATGCAAAACTAAAAGCACTGGAAAGCATCGCAGATCCTAAAGAAAGAGATGCAAAAATGGAAGAAGTGTATGATAGAGAAGGATCTAAAAAAAGATTATTTATCGGTAGAAGCAGAAATAATGACAATGGTTTATTCATCTACGATTCAAAAGGGAAACCTAAAATGAAACTCTATGTCGATAAAAATGGCAATCCTAAAATTGAAGTAGTAGACTCCACCGGACAAACAAAAAATATTATCCAGTAAGTTTATATTTCAAGCTTATATAAAAGGCTGTATCAGCAATTATTCACTGCTGATACAGCCTTTCCTCATCTTAAACAATCAGTGTTACAACAAGCGTATAGCCGTTACTGATAGTATCATCAAACTTCTTTTTTCTTCAAAAATTTATTCTGATTTTTATTTGCTAATTTCGAATAGTGCTTTGTAGCAATGGCAAATAAATTATCTATGCCCACATGCTATCCCCAATCCGATTACGCCCAAATCAACCCATATATAAATTAAAAACATCACCATCATTTATGCAAACCTCAGACAATTCAATGAAACGTAAGTTCAACTTTGTTTTCTATTATGCCATTATCAGCACATCCGTTTTTTTGCTGTTCCTACTTTCTTCTTTTGTGTCAAAAGACAAAACCTTAACCGCCGACGAGATTACTGTGAAAAGAATTACGGTAGTCGGAGAAGATGGCACTACGCCAAGAGTGGTGATCAGCAACGAAACCCGGCAGCACCCCGGAAGAATAGACGGTAAAGATATACCAAAAAGACAAAGAGATGCCGGCATGATTTTCTTTAATAACCAAGGCGATGAATGCGGCGGACTGTGTTTTGGCGCAAATAAAGAAAAGAATACCCTGGAACATGCCGTATACATGACAATGGACAATCACCGCAACGACCAGGTTATCATGCTTCAAAATGATGAAACCTACGAAAACGGCAAGCAGCAAATCTATAGAGGTCTTCAGATCAATGAATACCCTGCTGGTGCAATGCCACTCATGGAACTGGTGGCAAAGGAAAAAGAACTTGATAGCATTAAAGATGCAAAAGTTAGAGAAGCAGCACTCAATGCTGTCCTGGAAAACCATGGCCCTAAAAAGAGACTGTTTATTGGAAGAAATTATAATAATGATAATGGACTTTTCCTCTATGATTCCAAAGGAAATCCCAAAATGAAACTCTATGTTGATAAAGACGGCAACCCAAAAATTGAAGTAGTAGATGCCAGCGGAAAAGCCAAAAATATCATTCAATAATCAATTAAACTCCCTGCTATACATATGCAAACATCAGACGCTTCAATGAAACGTAAGTTCAACTTTGTTTTCTATTATGCTATTATCAGTACATCCGTTTTTTTGCTGTTTATCCTTTCTTCTTTTGTATTAAAAGATAAAACCTTAACCGCGGATGAAATTACGGTGAAAAGAATAATGGTTGTCGGAGAAGATGGTACTACGCCAAGAGTGGTGATCAGCAACGAAACCAGGCAACATTCAGGAAGACTTGATGGTAAAGATATGCCGCCAAGACAAAGAGATGCTGGTATAATTTTCTTTAACAATACCGGCGAAGAATGCGGTGGTCTGTGCTTTGGTGTAAAAAAAGAAGATAACACCCTCTATCACGGTGTATACATGACCATGGATAACTATCGTAACGATCAGGTTATCTTTATTCAGAATAGTGAAACCTATCGCAACGGCGAACGTGAAATCTCGAGAGGTATTAACATCAATGAATACCCTGCTGGCGCCCTGCCACTCGGTGCTGCTATTGAAAAACTTAAACAAATTGATAGCATCAAAGATCCAAAAGAAAAAGAGGCGCAATTCAACGCTTTCATTGAAAAAGACGGCCCTAGAAGAAGACTGTTCTTAGGAAGAACCGAAAATAACAACAACGGACTATTTCTTACTGATTCAAATGGTCATCCGAAACTGGATCTATATGTAGATAAAAATGGTAATCCGAGAATTGATGTGATTGACTCCACAGGACATAGAAAAAATATTCTCCACTAAGGTCAGGCCTGCACTTGATAAGAGGCTGCATCAAAACTCGTTTTTTGAGGCAGCCTCTTTTTCTTTATATTTATTGAATGGTACGATATATGTGTATTCGTAACCGTTAACAAAGGGTGTTTGTAATCCCGCTCTCTTAATCACTTTAATACTTGTATGAAAAAAATAGTATTGTTCCTCCTCTGCCTCGCTGGCCTGCAAACCCAGGCACAGCAGTCCTCCCTATTATGGAAGGTAACCGGCAATGGAATCACAAAGCCATCCTGGTTGTATGGGACTTATCATCTGATATGCCCTGAAGACCTCCATATTTCCGACGCTGCCAAGACAGCCCTTAAAAATGTAGATTCGCTCTACCTGGAAATTAACATGGAGAACCAGCAAGATCTGCTGGCAGCACAGCAAATGATGATGCCAGATCCAAACTTCCAGCTTAAAAGCACCATGTCTGCAGATGATTATACCTACCTCGTCAGTTATATCCAGGACAGCCTGCATATGTCTGAAGCACTGATAACGCATTTGAAACCAGCAGTAATGATGATGTTACTGGCAACAAAAGATATCAAGTGCCAGGCCAGCAGCGTAGAAGAAGCACTGACTATTCTCGCCAGAGAAGCGGCCAAGCCACAGAATGGCCTGGAAACCGCCGTATATCAATTGCAGTTACTAAACCAGATTCCTGATTCTGTGATTATGAAAGCTGTTATCGACGATCTGAAACATGACAAGGAAAATAAAGAAACCCTGAGCAAGATAACTAAAGCATATGCACGCGGGGATCTCAACGAACTCTATGAAGTATCGAAAAGCGAGCCTTCTTTTAAACAGATAGAAGAAAAGTTATTAAAGGAAAGAAATAAAAACTGGATTCCTCAGATAACCAGTGCGGTTAAGCATTCCAGCCTCTTTATTGCGGTAGGAGCCGGCCATTTGCCTGGCCCCGATGGAGTCATCAGCTTATTACGTAAGCAAGGATATAAAGTAGAACCAGTACTATAATATTCGTAACGAAAATCATGAATTTCCAGCACTATCGTTATCGGATATACGAAGTTTTCAAGTTGTATTATTAATTTTGGTAAATGGTAAATGATACAACTTACTTCGATACTGCAGTAGCGTTTATTCGTTCGTTAGGAATTACAGTAAGATTCGAAACTTTACCGGCAGATACTTTCCTGCCGGGGATCTTGATAGCCCAGGGAGAAATTATTGCAGATAAAAATCAATTATTATTTCCGGGCGACATACTCCATGAAGCGGGTCATATAGCCGTAGTCCCTGCAGCGGAGCGGGCTACTTTGCATAATGACAATATTGCCAATCGCCCTTTTCGCGAAGCCGAAGAGATGATGGCTATTGCCTGGTCATTTGCAGCAACGGTGCATCTTGGCATTCATCCTTATTTCGTTTTTCATGAAAATGGTTATAAGGGTGGTGGTCCGCAAATGGCGGATGAATTCATTGCCGGCCGCTATTTGGGCGTGCCTATGTTACAATTTGCGGGCATGTCTGCCGAACCACACCAGGCTTTCCATTTAGGTCGGCCAGCATTTCCCCAAATGGCAAAATGGCTGCGGGACTAAATTTCATTAACCCATTAATTCAATTGCTTTCCACTTAGGAAAGCATTTGTTATTCTTTATAGATAGCTACTTCAATTTTTCCATCAGCCGTTACCGTGCCGCGATACATGCCGGCAGTATTGAATGGCATTGCAATATTACCATCCTTATCGATCGCAATTAATCCGCCATCACCGCCAAGTTTAGGCACCTGCTTCATAATCATCTCAGCAGATGAAGCTTCCACACTCATTCCTTTATACTCCATCAGGTCACTTACGGTTTTAGCTACTACCAGGCGGATAAAGTATTCGCCCCAGCCCGTACAGCTGATAGCGCAGGTAGCATTATTAGCATAGGTACCAGCGCCAATAATAGGACTATCCCCAACACGGCCGAACTTCTTGTTGGTCATACCTCCTGTAGAAGTAGCAGCAGCAAGGTTTCCCTGCTTATCTACTGCCACGGCGCCCACTGTGCCAAATTTATGGTCTTTGTTCTCAATGCCTAATTTCGCTGCTGGTTTTCCTACCGCAGAATCGTGGTCCAGCTGCATCTGTGACGAGTCTGCTGCACGTACTTTAAGTAAAGACTTCCAACGGTCTTCTGTATAGAAATAAGAAGGATCTACGATTTCGCAGCCCGCCTGTTTAGCAAATTTTTCAGCGCCAGCACCCACCATCATCACATGCTGGGATTTGTCCATCACCGCTCTGGCTGCAGTTATTGGATTACGTACTGTCGTTACACCGGCCACAGCTCCTGCCTGTAATGTTTTACCATTCATGATGGCTGCATCCATTTCGTTGCGGCCTTCATTAGTAAATACGGCACCTTTACCGGCATTGAAGAGTGGATTATCTTCCATCACTTTTACGGCTGCCTCTACCGCATCCAAACTACTTCCACCCTTGTTCAATACGATGTAACCCGCTTCCAGGGCTTTTGTCAGGCCTGCCTTATACGCTGCTTCCTTTTCAGGGGTCATGGTTGACTTCAGAATAGTGCCCGCTCCACCATGGATCACCATTACGTAGCGCACTTTTTGTGCAGTAGAATCTTTCTCATAAACAGCTGCCTTTGCAGCAGCACTGCCCAATCCCAGCAAGACAACGGGCAACAGCAAACGCTTAAACATATCTTGTGATTTGTAGTAAATGTAGTAAAATCCGGTTGCTACTCCTTATCAAACGAATATAAATCCCCATTGACCAGCAACAGCGATGGTATGCTATCCCTGAAACTAACGGCCACGGCTGATGTACGGCCCTCCTTCTCTGTGGAAGTGAAGACCAGCGAATCCCCCTTCATGGCAAACTTCAGAAAATCCATGCCCACATATCTCCCATAACGTTTGTTGTCAACAATAAACCATAGCTGATTATTTGCATGCGGGCAAAATGTACTGGCAAAATAAGCCCTCACCTGTACTAAAGCCATAGACGCCTTTTGTGAGCTGGCCGCTATTCTTCCTATGTATCTAACATAAAAGCCTATAGTATCACCTGCAAAACTTGTTGCCGCATAATAGCTGGTGTCATTTTTGCGTTCTTGCAACGCAGGATCTAATGCCACATGCAGTATACTGTCTGAAATATCATGATATGGATCGGTTACAACAGCAGGTCGCTGTTCTTTCTTTACAGCTGGGCTACAGCTTATCAGCAATAGCAAGGCTAACAGGAGTGGGAGGTTCATGGTAAATGCTAACTTAGATGAATATACGAAGTTCATATAGCTCCACAAAAACCATCTACATACATTAAGATAAAAAAAATATAACTGTAATATGGTGATATTGGCAGATTCTTATATTCTTTTTATCGGTGGCTGCATGTCGGCTAACAACTATTAATTATTTTTGCCGGATAAACTTAACCGCCTGAAAAAAATACGGAAAATATTATCAGTTATTCTGTTCTGTTTGTTGGGCCTCATCATACTAATCGGGATACTGGTAAACATCCCGCTGGTACAGAATTTCCTGGTAGGGCAAGTAACCAGTCGATTGTCGGAGCAGCTACATACGAAAGTTGAAATCCGTCATGTGAACATCCGGTTATTCAATAGCCTGGACCTGGAAGGTGCATTCATAGAGGACCATAACAAAGACACCCTGCTGTATGCCGGCAGGTTGCAACTCCGTATTACAGACTGGTTTTTCTTTCAGGACAAACCCGTTATCAAATTCATTGGCCTCGACAGCGCACAGGTAAACTTGCTGCGCCCGCGTAATGATTCTGTCTGGAACTATGAATTTATTGCACAAGCCTTTGGCGGCGGTCAAACCAGCAGCTCGAAACAAGGCGGCAACCTCTCGCTAGACCTGAAAAAGCTTGACCTTCGCGATATACGTATTAACCAGGTAGATAAATGGATTGGTGAAGATATGTATGGCCACGCCAAACGTATCTATATTGATGCTAAAAACCTGGACCTGGAAAAACATAATATCGATATCCAGGAAGTTTCACTGGACCAGCCCAACTTCATCCTTACCAGTTATTCAGCCTCTCCCCTGCGCCATCGCCGGCCAAGAGTAGATACCACTGTGGTATATGATACCTCCAAACTACGCTGGAATGATGCTAACTGGAAACTGATCGTGAAAGAGATCTCTATTAAAAATGGAACTTTTGGGGTGGACTACCCAGAGGATACCACCAAAATTGAACCAGGCTACTTCGCTCCACAACATATACGTTTCGAGAAAATTAACCTCGCGCTTACCAATACCAGTCTTGTTAAAGACAGTATCATAGGAGATCTTACCTTCTCCACCCGCGAGCGTAGCGGCTTTGAGGTAAAAAAATTAACCAGCAGGTTTAAGATGTCGCCAGTAGAAATGGAGTTCTCCCATCTCGACCTGGAAACTAACAAGAGCCATATCGGAGATTACTATACCATGGAGTATAACGATTTCGAAGATATGAGCGATTATATCGACCTCGTTACCATGCGGGCGAATTTTAAAAATTGTACGGTTTCTTCAGACGATATCGCCTACTTCGCACCATATCTCTCTTCCTGGAAAAAAGAAATTAAAATCAGTGGTCATGCCCGAGGCCCGGTGAGCAACCTGAAAGCACGTGATATCGACCTGCAGGCAGGTAATACCACCCGCCTTAAAGGCTCCCTGGAAATGCGTGGCCTGCCTGATATCTTCGAAACCTACATCGATTTCCATGCAGACGACCTGGTGACTACCGGCGCCGATGTCATGCAAATAGTGCCTGAAGCAAAAGATATCAACTCTTCTGTACATATAGATAAACTGAGTAACATCCGCTTCCAGGGAAGTTATACAGGGTTTATCAATGACTTCGTAGCCTATGGTAAATTCCAGACCAACCTGGGTACAGTTAATTCAGATATCAACTTTAAAACCAATAAAGACGTGCCGGTATATTCCGGTAGTGTCAACACTAATGCCTTTAATCTCGGCGCTTTGCTGGGTGTCAGTGACCTTGCCGAAATTACAGCCAACGCGAAAGTGAATGGTGCAGGCTTCAACTTCAAAACACTAAAGGCCTCTCTGGACGCTGATGTACAAAGTATATCTCTCTATGGATATACTTACCAGAACATCAAAACCAAAGGTGATATGAGCCGGAAATTCTTCAATGGTTCCCTCACTGCCAAAGATCCTAACCTGGACATGGACTTTGCTGGTACCATCGATTTCAATACTGCCCTGCCCATATTCAACTTCAACTCAGAGATCCGTAAGAGTGACCTGAAAGCCCTCCATATCGTTGACGACAGCATCACCCTGCAAGCCAAACTGGACCTCAACTTCGCTGGTAACAACATCGATAACTTCGAAGGTAGCGCCAGAATGCATGAAGTTTCTGTTTATAAAGATGGGAACCGACTCGAGTTCGACTCGCTCGCACTAACCACAGATCTACAAGGCGATCAAAAAACGCTAAACATAGCAGGGAGTGAAATACAAGGCTTCGTAAAAGGAAAATATAGCTTCCTCGAATTGCCGGATGCCTTCCAGGCACTGCTGTATCGCTACTACCCCAGCTACTTTAAAGAACCTAATAGCAATAATATTCACGAAGACTTCAATTTCGAATTCAAGTTCGGCAATGTTGCCAAACTCATAAAAGGCTTTACCACTAAAGTGGCCGGCTTCGACCAATCCGTTATCACGGGTCATATGAACACAACTACCGGCGACCTTGGACTCAACATCATGGTGCCGGAGGCATCGTTCATGAACTATCACCTGGTAGACTGGCAAATCAAAGGAGATGGTAATGCCCGGAAAGTCAACCTCAGTAGCAGCGTGGGTAAGTTCATGAATGGCACCAATACCATTCTGGAAAATCCGTTGATACTCGCCAGTTCTGAAAACGATACTTCTTATATTAAGATGGATATGCAGGCACAGGATACCAGCTCATTGGATGGATTCTATGCACGCGTCATCACTGTGCGGGAAGGCATCAAAGTCAATTTCCTCAACAGTGCCTTTACCGTAAACGAAAGACAATGGAACGTTACCCCAGGTAATGAAATTTACTGGAGCAAACACTTCCTCACGGTGAAGAACCTACGCGTTACCCGCAACGATCAGAGTATTACCGTTGAAACCAATGAATTCAACCCCGACGAATCCAGGTTTATCATCACGCTCAAAAACCTGAACCTCGCAGATGTAATACCATCGCAGCTGGTAGCCACCCGTATAGAAGGTATCACCGACGGTACCATCAATATCTCCGATCCTACCCAAAACCTGGATATAGATGCGGCCCTGCGCACCCGCGAACTACGCATAGACAATGACTCTATAGGTACTTTAACGGTAGACGGCAGCTATCAGCAGCAAACCGGCGCAGTCAATTTCTCCGTAAAATCTAATAATGAAGGGAGGAACTTCCTGGCCGAAGGCCGCGTAGGACTTTCTTCTACAGATAAAAACCTCGATGCCAACCTTCGCTTTGGCGGCACCGATGTTAGTCTGCTCAATAAATACCTGGTTGGTTACGTGTCAGACCTGAAAGGCTCTGTTACAGGAACCCTGGCGGTAAGTGGTACCACAGAGCTGCCTAGTATCAGGGGCCAGCTGGCCCTGGATTCTGTCGGTATCACCGTAGATTACCTCGGCACCAGATATAAGATTCCTAAGCTGAAAGTCAATGTAGACGATAACCTGATAGAATTTGGGCAGTTTACAGTGATAGATAAATATGGTACCAAAGGCGTTGCCAATGGTTATATCAGCCATGACCATTTTGAGAAACTCAACTTCGATTTCGATGTGACCGGCCGCAAGTTCGTTTTCCTAAATACAAATGCAAACGATAATGATTTGTTTTATGGAGATGTAATAGCGGATGGTAAAGTATATTTTTCCGGACCACTGAATGATTTGCAGCTGCATGTACTCGCACGCCCCGTAAGTGGAACGCATTTCTATCTCCCTATCTCCGATAGTAAAGATATAGGCAAGTACGATTATATTACTTTCAAGACCTATGGTACAGAGATAAAAGATAATAAAAGAAAGAAAGACAATACCAAGCTGACCGTCAAACTGGACATCGCAGCCAATCCTGATGCACAGATCGATGTTATCCTTGATGCAACCACGGGTGATGTGATTTCTGCTAACGGTACCGGTAACCTTCAAATCATTGCCAATACTGACGGCGATTTCAGCATGTTTGGTAACTATGAGATTAGTAATGGTTCTTATAACTTTACTTTTCAGCGAGTAACCTCCTGGAAGTTTGACATTGAAAAGAACAGTAGTATCAGCTGGAATGGTAATCCTAGTGATGCCAAGATGAATATCACCGCCAAGTATTCATTGCCGAAAGTGAGCCTCTATAACCTGGTAGGCCAGGCTGCTACATTGGCCGCGAATGATAAACTGGCTACCCGCCAGGAAAAGGTGGATGTATTGATCAATCTGCGTGGTGCGCTCATGAAACCGGACATCACTTATTCTATTGAGTTGCCGGATGTGGGTACCATGTCTTACGAAAGTGGAGTGGCCGCCAAACTTAAAGAAATCAATAACGATCAGAACAAGGCGCTGTTGCAGATTTATGGTCTGTTGATCGCTAACCAGTTCCTGCCGGATGATGCAGGCGGTGGCGCCAATGTGGGCATTACCGGTAAAAACAGTGTGGGCCAGGCGATATCTGCGCAGGCATCTGCTATCCTTAATAATATTACCGGCGCGCTGCTGAAAGGAAGTGGTATAGGCATTAACGTTAACTACCGCGCTTACAACGTAGGCGGTTTGCCAGATAACTCCTCAGTGGATCGTAACCAGGTAAGTGCTGGCGTTACCAGTACCTTATTTAATAACCGTTTCAGGTTGTATGCTGGTGGCGACTATGACTGGGGCAAAACCGCCGCTTCTGCCAATACCAATCGTTTTGCGGGTGACTTCCGTATAGAGTACTTGCTGACGCCTGACGGCCGTTTCCGTATCAATGCCTTCAGTAAGTCCGATTATGATGTATATAACCTGAACAACCGTACGAAATCAGGTTTGGGTATCAGCTATATCCGTGAATATGACCGGTTCCTGGAGTTATTCAATAATAACCGCCGCCATGCACGGGATTCTATCCGGAAGCAGGAGACTGAAAAAGATTCCACCACTCATCCTGTTGGAGAGCTGGCAGTACCAGATAGCAGCAAGCATATAAAAGAAACTGCGCAGCAGGAGAATGCGCGTAAGAATAAATAATAGTGGGAGATTTCCTGTAACGACATAAAAAAAAGCAGATCATATAATATGATCTGCTTTTTTATTTAGATAGAAATATGATTAGCCTTTGAGGATTTCATGTCCCAGTTTATCTCTTTTTGTTTTGAGATAATTTTCGTTGTGTGGGTTTGGATGGATTTCGATTGGAACGTTTTCCACGATTTCCAGACCATAACCCAGGAGGCCAGCGCGTTTGCGCGGGTTGTTGGTGATGAGGCGAAGTTTGCAGATGTTCAGATGGCGTAAGATCTGAGCACCAACACCGTAATCACGTTCATCCATTTTAAAGCCCAGCTCGAGGTTAGCCTCAACGGTGTCGCGGCCTTCTTCCTGGAGTTTGTAAGCGCGGAGCTTATTCATCAGGCCAATACCACGACCTTCCTGGTTCATATAAAGAATAAGGCCTTTTCCTTCTTTTTCCACCATTTGCATGGCGGCGTGGAGTTGTTCACCACAATCACAGCGGAGTGAATGGAGGATATCACCGGTAACGCAGGAAGAGTGAACACGTACGAGAACTGGTTCATCTTTTTCCCAGGTACCTTTTTTCAGGGCCATATGGATTTCTCCGGTATTTACCTGTTTGAAGGCGATAAGTTCGAAGTTACCGTATTTGGTAGGCATTTGAACGCTTACTCCTTCTTCAATAAGGGTTTCCTTACTGAGGAGGTAAGTGATCATGTCTTTTATACTAATTAATTTCAGGTCGAATTTAGTGGCGATCTCGCGGAGTTCCGGGAGGCGTGCCATGGTACCGTCTTCGTTCATTATTTCGACGAGTACGCCAGCAGGTTCAAAACCGGCGAGGCGGGCCAGGTCGATGGTGGCTTCGGTATGTCCGGAGCGGCGTAAAACGCCACCGCTTTTAGCTTTCAGCGGGAAGATGTGTCCAGGTTTTCCGAGGTCTTCCGGTTTGGTAGCCGGGTCGATCAGTGCCTGGATGGTTTTGGCTCTGTCGTGCGCCGAGATACCGGTGGTGCAACCATGACCAAGCAGGTCGATGGAAACGGTGAAAGGCGTTTGGTGTAGTGCAGTATTATCTTTAACCATGAGGTCGAGACCGAGTTCTTCACAGCGTTCTTCCACAAGGGGAGCGCAGATGAGGCCACGGCCATGCATGCTCATAAAGTTGATGATTTCAGGCGTTACGTTTCGGGCGGCAGTGATGAAATCTCCCTCATTTTCGCGGTCCTCATCGTCCACAACAATTACCAGTTTACCGTTTTTTATATCTTCTATTGCAGCTTCAATTGTATCTAACATAAAATTTCCTTCTTCGATCAAGTAATAAAGAATGGCGCAAAGTTACGACTATTAAGTGAGGAAAACCCAAGCGATATGCGTTGGTTTCTGTCTAAAAAAACTGCTGTTTTTATGAAGATTATGCAGGAAAATTTTAAAACATATTTTTTATCTCGTAATTGAGGTCAGTGTAACAATCTTAACTTAATGAAAGTTCAGTAAAAAAGATGCCTTTATGCATTACCAAATAACTGTATTTGACGGCTGCTAAATTTTAGCAGGAATATTGGACAAACATAATGCAGGAATTTACTTTTATAAAATGCTTTCAAATTTTTAATGTTGCTTTAAGTTTTCCACAATGGGCTTAACAATTAGTTAATATTGAGTTAAAGTTTAACGCGGAGAATGTCGCATCTTTGCGCCATGAATCAAAATTCTCACATCATGGGATTAAGAAAATTACTTTTAACATTTTCTTTAGTACTTCTCGCGATTGTCAGCTTTGGACAGGTAACCACTTCCTCCATGCAAGGAAGGATCAAGGATGACAAAGGCCTCGGCTTAATCGGAGCTACAGTAAAAGCCACACACGTTCCTTCTGGTACAGTGTACGGAACAACAACAAGAACCGATGGTAACTACACTATTCCTGGCATGCGTATCGGCGGCCCTTACAAAGTGGAGATCAGCTACATCGGTTACAAAACCATTGTCTTGGAAGGTCTGAGCCTTAACCTGGGTGAACCTTTCACACTTAATCAAACACTGACCAGCGGTCAGGATTTACAGACTGTAAATGTTGTCGGCAGCAAAGCTGGCGCTATCAACCAGAACAGAACCGGTGCATCAACTGTAATCGGTCTGCGTCAACTGCAAACACTGCCAACTGTTTCCCGCAGTGTAACCGACTTTACCCGCCTCACTCCTCAGGCTAACGGTAATGGTTTCGGTGGCCGTGATGGTCGTTACAACAACTTACAAGTAGACGGTGCTAACCTGAACAACAACTTCGGTTTAAGTTCTGATCCACTTCCAGGTGGCGGTGCATCTCCTATTTCCCTGGATGCTTATGATCAAATTACTGTTAATATCGCGCCTTACGATGTAAGACAATCAGGTTTTACCGGTGCTGGTATTAACGCTGTTACAAAAAGCGGTACCAACGATTTCCATGGTAGCGTTTATGGTTACTACCGTGACCAGAGTTTCAACGGTAAAAAAGTGCATGATAACACCCTCCCTGTAACTTCCAGCGAAAACAAAATTATCGGTGGAACCTTCGGTGGTGCTATCATCAAAAACAAATTATTCTTCTTTGTAAGTGGTGAGTACGAAAAATCAAGCACTCCTGGCATTACCTTCAATCCTAGCCCTGCAGGTTGGGACCCAACAGCTAAACTGCCAAGTGGTCAATCTATCACCAACATCGATTCAATGATAAAATTGCGTAACTACCTGATCTCCAAATATGGCTACGATCCAGGTGCTTACAACAATTTCCCTGCATTCCAGCAGAAAAACCACAAAATCCTCGCTAAAATCGACTGGAACATCAACGCGATTCACAAACTGACTTTAAAGTATAGTGATTTCAGTGGTTCAGATAATAGCCAGGAAAATGGTAGCAGTATCCCTAACTCCGGCGCAGGCTTAATGACTGTTCCAGGTAGAGCAGGTACTATCTCCAGACTTCCAAACAACAGATTCAGTGCTGGTTCTATGGCATTCAATGGTTCTAACTATGGTACAGACCATATCTCCAGAACTGCTACTGTGGAGTTGAACAGTAACTTCTCTCCTAAAATGTCTAACCAGTTACTCCTGACCTATACCAAAAACCAGGATACCCGTTTCTCTTTCAGCGATCCATTCCCTACAGTGGATATCTTCGATGGTAAAGGAAACAACTACATCTCTTTTGGTACAGATCCTTTCACCCGTAACAACGACGTAATCAACAATGTATGGTCTGCAACTGATAACTTCACTTATTATGCAGGTAAACATACCATCACTGCTGGTTTAACTTACGAATACCAGAAAGTAGGTAACATGTTCATGCCTGGTGCTGCTAGCTACTATGCATACGGTTCCCTCGCTGATTTCATGAACGACAGAGCGCCGATTTACTACGCTAACACCTACACCCTGGTGCCTGGCGATTCATCTATATACTCTGCAAACCTGAAAATCGGTCAGATCGGTGCTTACATTCAGGACGAATTCCAGGTTAGAAACAACCTGAAACTGACCCTGGGTCTGAGAGCTGACGTTCCTACCTATATTGGCAATCCACTGGAAAACCCAGTATACACTCCACTCGATTTCGTAGATCAAAGCGGAAACAATACTCACTACACTACTGGTGCATGGCCTAAAAGCCGCCTGATGCTGTCTCCAAGATTTGGTTTCAGATGGGATGTGAAAAGTGATAAATCCCTCATCGTTCGTGGTGGAACCGGTATCTTCACTGGTAAAATTCCTTTCGTGTTCCTGACTAACATGCCAACTAACTCAGGTATGTATCAGAACGGCGCGGTATTAAATACTCCAGCGCAACTGGCTAACGTAAACTTCCAGCCAAATGCAAACTACTGGTTAGGTAACCCTGCTACTAGCAACTACTTCCCAACCAAACCTGCATCTACAGTTACTGGTGCTCCTGTATTCATCTCCAGAGACTTCAAATTCCCTCAGGTTTGGAGAACAAACATTGGTGTGGATAAAACCCTGGGCGCAGGCTTCACCGCTACATTCGACGCGATGTTCACTAAAGACATCAATGCTGTTAGAATGTTCAACGGTAACCTGAAAAACCCAACCGGTAACATGAACAACAACGGTGATAACAGACCTTACTACCCAGCAACTCAAACAGGTGCTAATAAATACCCAACTCCTGCTCTGAGCACTGTAGTAGTAATGGACAACACCAGCAAAGGTTACTCTACCTCTCTGACCGCTCAACTGACTAAATCTTTCAGCAACGGTCTGTATGGTTCCGTAGCTTACACCTTCACCAAAGCTGAAGATGTAACCGGTAACCCAGGTAACCAAGCGACTTCTGTTTACCAGTCAAACATCACCCGCAACGGTGCTAACAGCATTGAACTGGCTAACTCTCAGTACGCAGTTCCTCACCGTGTTGTTGCCAACGTTTCTTACCGTAAAGAATACGCTAAACACTTCGCTTCTACCCTGTCCCTGTTCTACGAAGGTCAGGCTTCAGGTCGCTATAGCTTCATCTATAACGGTGATCTGAACGGCGATGGTTTGAGCTCAAATGACCTGATGTTCATCTACGCTAAAGGTTCTGATATCAACTTCGTTCCTTACACCAGCGGTACTACTACCGTTACTGTTGCTCAACAACAGGCTGCTTATGATGCATTAGTTGCAGGTAACAAATACCTCTCTAAACATAAAGGTGAATACGCAACAAGAAACGGTGCACTGATGCCTTGGTATAACAGATTAGATGCCCGCTTCCTGCAGGACTTCTACCTGACTTCTAAAGGTGGTACCCGTCATACACTGCAGTTCAGCGTTGACGTACTGAACCTGCCTAACCTGATCAGCAAAAACTGGGGTATCAGACAGCAGGCTTACACCAACAGTAACTACGTGAACCCACTGTCTACTGCGGGTGTTGATGCAAACGGTGTTGCTTCATTCAAATACAGCAACATCACCCAAACTACTGCTACACAGGATATCAAGTCTAACTTGAGCACCTGGGGTATGCAGCTCGGTCTGAAATACAGCTTCTAATATTTAGAACTTAATCATACCATACTAAAAAGGCCGTCTCTACTCAGTAGAGACGGCCTTTTGATTTATAGCTTTATTATCTATAGTACTGCCGGTAAAATATAAGTCTCCATCATCCTGTCTACCTGTGGATGCGCATAAGGTTGCCCATATGCACTAGCGGTAACCACTATCACCAACGGCTGATCTTTAAATACAAATATCTTGTTACCTCCATTGCCCGTACAATACCAGGTTTCATAAGCCTTCCCTCCTACATGATACTGTTTGTTCCAGAAAAGATAACCATAGTATTCCCCTTGCTTTCCAGGAATTTGCTCGTATTTAGTAAAAGTCTTGTCCACCCATTCCTTCGGTAAAAGCTGCATTCCATGCCAACGGCCACCATTTTTATACAATAACCCATACCGCGCAAAATCCAATGCACTCAAACGAATACCACCCGCAGTATTAGGAACCTGCTGTGGCGTATACTGCCACTGATACCGGATGTTTAACGGACCAAATAACTTTTCCTCCGCATATTTCTCCAGGCCACCAGGAATCGTTTTATTGAGTACCTCTCCCAATACCACCACGCCTGCTGTGAAATAATGCCAATGGCGTTTATAATCCTGCTGGAATGGTAAACCCAGCGCAAATTTCACCCAATCATCTGTTGGATACATGTTTTCTTCATTTCCCGGAGAATCACCATCATTGTCATCGCCATCAAAAGGAGCATCCATGGTTAGCAAGTCCTTAATAGTTACTTTTTCTTTCTCAGATGAATAATTGGCAAAAGAGGATACCTGATAGAAGTCCTTCAATGGTAACAATTCATTTTTAAAATAGCCATCACGTATAGCCATACCGAATATCGTGGAGGTGAATGATTTGCCCACCGACCGCGGATCATGTAAGGAATCCCTCGATTCGCCATTAAAGTATTCCTCTACCAATATCTTCCCATTCTTTATAACAATAATGCTGTTGATCTTCTTAAATTCTCCCGCTTCTACCCTGGCTTTCAACTCTTTTATTTTGTCCTGCTGGAATAATTCTCTGGATGCAATAAGACCTTTATAAGGCAGGATAGGACTCAACCTCACCTTTGTCACATCAATTACTGGATGCCTGTTAACATTCAGTAGTAGATCTCCCGCTGCAATAAGTCCGCCCACTGTATCTTTCAGATATGCGCGGATTTCCAGCCGTAATACATGATGTCCGTCAGTAAGCGCGCTGTCGCCACCATTATATAAAAAGCGCATCCAGTAAAACTGCGTCCACCACACGCCTTCATGCGCGTTGTCAATTAAAGGCATATGAATGACCGTTTCATTATTCCTCACTGCCGGCAAAGGCGCCCCAAGAATCCTGTTCCTATATATCACGCGCTGGTCAAGGAGCAGCGAGAATTCATAGCCGCCAGCTTTTTGTAAGCTATCAATCGATAATCCCGGCCCAAGCTGATGGATATTGTTGGTCAACGAATGCGCCATAAACGCAGTGAAATACAAATCATTTTTGTTTGTCAGCTCATAAGTTTGGAGAAAATCATGGGCAGACATGGCCGCTAAAGGGATAGGCTGTGCCGTAAATACGATACGGCCAATATTGTCTTTATGCAAGGGAGAAGTTATGCCAGCATCTGGCAGAATTTCCTGTGCTGGCGATTTTCCGGGCATCAAAAACAATAGGAACAGAAAAAAACAATGCTTCATACTTCAAAGCTATAGCAGGGTATATTGCTAAAATAGAATATTCTTAACATGAACGCTTTCCTGTCAATAATTTCCGGAACTGTAACGGCGTTAGGCGATGGTAGCTTTTAAAGCAGCGAATAAAATGGCTCTGGTCCGAAAACCCGCAGGCATAAGCGATGCCTGTAAGTGAAAGATCATTATCCGACAAAAGCCTGATTGCTTTTTGCATCCGGATGTTTCGTACATAATCACCCAGCGACATGCCGTAAAACCTGGGGAATTCACGCGACAAATGCACTGGATGCACATTTGCAGCAGCAGCGAGGTATGTCAAACTGAGTTCTGTTGATGATGCATACAGTATCTCTTCTACTTTATTTAACCACCCTGGCTTTTGTTTTTCAGATACAATATGCATCTTCCCTAACCTGCTGAATATTTGAAGTAGCAAGGCATCAATGGCAAGCTGCGCTCCGGCGCCTGCCAGCTTCATTTCCCGGAAAATTTCGTACATCCAGGTTTTAATCGCAGGATCATTGACACGCATACTGCCCTCCTTTACATCACTGCTGATATCGAGGTGATCAAACCATTTCTCTGTTACTTCTATATGTACTCCACGGGTATAATTATCAGAAGCGATATTATAATGGGCATCATCCCAGTTGTGATAGAGCAAATCACCGGAAAGGCATTCGTAGGAATGTTTCTTGTTGGCCTCTGTCATGCCTCCTTGCAGCAGAAAGGTAAAATAGCGGTTTTCATGATAATGCCAGGGCACTCTTTTCTGGGTGTACTCCGTATCTGTAAGCGTAAGTCCACGAAGATGAATTGTTTCATTCGTCAAACCATAGAACTTTCCAGTAGGAGATATTTTCATACTAAAAGTTACGATTTCTGGCAGAAAAATAAGTTCATCTGCCTGTAAAATAAAAAACGAGTAACTTATTGTTACTCGTTTCAACTGTATCTCAATGATTTATTCTCAAATTCGACAATATCAATCCACAGGTGGAAAAGCCGACTACTGCTATCACCAGGCTGGACAACAGCATCACCTTTCCCCATTCATTTTTGTCGTTGACCAGTACAGTTATGAGGCCGCCGAAGAAATAGACCGCACAGACCACCAGCAACAATATACCTGCCCCTAAAACGCCATCTGGCGGAATAAGACAGATCAACAGTAAAACGCCGATTGTAATTCCTGTCAATTGCAGGAATTTTTTGGTAAAACTGCTCATAGCGAATTATTTTAATTGCCCGTTTATTACTTTACCTATTGGAGATATTACGGCCTCACGCTCTGCCTGCAACTGTTTCAGGTATTCTTCCTTATCATCTCTATAAAATAAATTCATCGTCTCGAAAGGTATAATGCGTCCATCTTTATGAACAATATGCACACATGATTTCTTGATTGCTCTCACATCAAAATCATAGGCATCGAGGAAACGCATGATCACAATCCGGAACAGGTTGGTGTAATCCAGTCCTGGCGCCTGTACCTGCGGCAGGCAACATAGCAGCGACTGCATATCATTCACGGCAGCATCTGTAGAAATACCTGTACTGAATATTTTCAGCACATGCTGATGTAATCTTTCATCCTGTTCATAAACGATGGTATTCTTGCCATTGTTCAGCAATACCGCCGGATCTACATATCTGGTAAGCGGAAATACCTGTCCGTCTATTTTCAGCGCATAGGCCATGGCTAAGGCATCTGGGTTACAAGGTACCGGGATGATATCATTGCCTTTCCATATCGGCGACTGTTCCAGGATACGCTGACGTACTTCCGTTAACGTTATACGGTCAGTAGCAGGATTAAATTCATCTGTACGGCCGGCTACCTGCACCGGCTGGAACGTAACACCTCGCACACAAGGCTGTTTCAACGCATAGTCAATGATAGCACCCATTTCATCATCATTCTGGCCTTTCTGTAAGGTAACGACCAAAGTAGTGCTGAGGTTCGCTTCATTCAGGTTTTCCAAAGCCTGGCGCCGCGTTTCCGTCAAATCCTTTCCACGCATGCGTTCCAGCACTTCAGGCTTAAAAGAATCGAACTGCAGATAAACTTCGAAATTAGGCATATACGTAGCCAGCTTCTTCGTAAATTCTTTGTCTTTCGCAATACGGATACCATTGGTATTTATCATCAAATGCCTGATAGGCTTACGTTTGGCAATATCCAATATCTCAAAGAACTGGGGATGCAGCGTAGGCTCGCCACCACTCAGCTGTACCACATCTGGTTGTCCTTCATTAGCAACGATGATATCGAGCATCTGCTCAATCTCTTCCAACGTCCTGTGGCGGCCATAATGCGGTGATGACATGGCATAACAGGTAGGACAAGTCAGGTTACAACGGTCTGTCAGTTCAATCACACTTAAACAGCTATGCTGCTCATGATCCTGACATAAACCGCAGTCATAAGGACAACCATAATGGGTTGCTGTATTCGTTTTTAAAGGCGCCTCAGAGGGCTTGTTATAGTTACGGGTATTTTTGTAATAGTCAATATCAGTAGCGATCAGCACTTTCTCACGGCCGTGTTCAGGGCAATGCTTTACCATAAACACCTTATTATCTTCAAAAATCACTTTGGCATCCACTCTGCGCAAACAAGTGCTGCAGATACTTACTGTGAAATCATAATAGGTGTAATTCTTTTCAGGCATAATGCTCTTTTTTTAATAATCGTGAAGGGAAAATAATTACAGGTGCATAATAAAGTAATCCCAGCAAACAGGCGATCTGTATGGAACCTAAGCCACCTGGAAACCTGTAACCTGGCTTGATAAAATCCAGTAGAAACCTGAATAACAAATAGGCTATCATAAACAGTTTAAACAGTGCGCCGGATTGTAATTCGAACCGTTTATTTATCGAGTAAAGCGATATCCATAAAATTATCAGGAAGAGGATTTCATACAGTGCTACCGGATGCCTGGCGATGTTATCACCCAGGTTCATGCCCCATGGAAAGGTAGTGGGTAGCCCGTAGGTTTCTTCATAAACGCCCATGGTAAAGCATCCTATCCGACCTATCATGATGGCGAGTATCAATGGATATACGAATAAATCACCTGTAGAGCTTCGTTCTCCTACTAATTTTTTAATGCTTTCTACCCCTATTAGTCCACCGAGTAGCCCTCCAACAATTGTTTTGCTTTTGTAGATGTATATAAGGAGATTATCGGCAGATATGAACCCTGGCGGATATTCCAGCGCTCCCAACACACGGCTGCCCAGCAATGCACCAAACATCGCCCCAATAATGGCCCAGATACGATTGGAGTCTACCACCTGATCGCCCTGGCGACGACGTAAATAAAGGAAGTAACGAAAGCCCAGGAACATACCCAGTGTTTCCGTAATAGTGTGCAAGGGCAACTTCAACTCAAATAAGGATATCGTTACAGGAAATTCCAAAAAAATTATAGATTTAATTACAATTTATGCATTTTGTACTCAATATGAACGGATAATAAACTAAACCTCCTATCCGTTATTTACCAGATCAACCACGCTGTATGAAAATTCTGCTGGCAACACTTGCCCTGACAATAGCTTGTAATATGCTCTCTGCACAAGTTTCGCGTGTAGATGTACAAGGCAGCTACCAGCGTCCGAATATCATCTTATTCCTGGTAGATGATATGGGCTGGATGGATACCTCTCAGCCATTCGGCGATTCTGTCATGCCTTTGAATAAAAGGTTCCATACACCAAATATGGAACGTATGGCAAAAGAAGGGCTGTTGTTCCATCAAGCTTACGCCAATCCCGTATGCACGCCCACCCGCACCACATTGATCAGCGGCATGAGTGCAGCCCGAACGCATATTACCAACTGGACATCTATTACGCCCAATCAGGCTACTGATTATAAAGATGATCAGCTCGAAGCCCCACATTGGAATGTGAGCGGCTTCAGCAATGCGGCTGAACCCAATACTTATCTCTGTAAAATGCCTTTACCACAATTGCTTAAAGATGCTGGTTATTTCACTATCCATGTCGGAAAAGCACATTGGGGTAGTCTGGGTACGCAAGGCTCAGATCCAACGAATTTAGGCTTTGTGGTGAACATTGCAGGTTCATCATTGGGGCATCCTCAAAGTTATTACGGTGAACAAAACTTCGGAAATATGCCTGGAAAAACCACCTTTAATGCGGTTCCCGACCTTCAGGCTTTTTACGGTAAAGAAACATTTCTAACGCAGGCACTCACGCAAAAGGCTATGGCAGCCATGCAATATCCCATCGACAATCATCAACCATTCTTTTTATACCTGGGACACTATGCTGTGCATCTTCCCATACAACCTGATAAAAGATTCCTTGATAAATACCTGGCAGCAGGACTTGATTCTACCGAAGCTAATTATGCTACGCTGATCGAAGGCATGGACGAGAGTCTTGGTCAGATTATGCAATTCTTAAAAGAAAAAGGTATTGAGAAAAACACAGTGGTCATTTTTATGTCGGACAATGGCGGCCTTGCCAATGCTGGCAGAGGTGGTGTACGCAATACTCAGAATGCACCATTACGCGCTGGTAAAGGCTCTCCGTATGAAGGTGGCGTCAGGATTCCGATGATGGTTAAATGGCCGGGAGTAGTGCCGGCAGGCGTCCAAACCAATAACTATGTGAGCGCGGAAGACTTCTTCCCTACAGTACTTGATATTGCGGGAATTAAATCAACAGGTGCTGTGGATGGCAGCAGTTATCTGCCTGTGATGAAAAATCCCGCAGTAAAAATTAAGGATCGTCCGTTGCTGTTCCACTATCCCAATCGCTGGACAACCAATGAAGACGAAGGATATGCCTGGTCTAGCGGTATGCGTTTCGGTAAATGGAAAATCATTTATCTGATGAAACAACAAAAACTCGAGTTATATAATCTGGAAGAAGATCTGGGAGAAAAGCATGATTTATCACTGTCTAATCCCGAACAACTTACTGCATTGGCCCGGATGTGGACATTTGTTTTAAAACAAAGAGGCGCACAGATGCCTGTTTGGAAAAATACCGGAAAGTCAGTAGCATGGCCCGATGAGCTGATTAAATAAATCCTAATGTATCGTACCCTATGAAATCCATCCTGATCACTGTTTGCGTACTGTTATCCAGCATATTGCAGGCACAAAATCTCATCCCTAATCCTGGTTTTGATGAGGTAAATATCTGCATAGAATATACCGCTAAATGCGCCCCAAAAGCCTGGACTCCCACGGCGCCGTTTTTCAGTAAAATACTTTACGATGGCGACAAGCAAACCATCAATCACATGGTTACACTACCCATGGAGATTTCAACAGACCCTAATAACCGGCCGTATTATAAAACCCAGTTGCTCAACACGATGCAGAAAGGCACCCGCTATAAAGTGGAGGTCTATGTACTGGATAACAAATACACACCCACTTTCCTGGACCTGCAGCTGGATACCGCAGAAACCTTCCAGGATTTGCCGTTGCGACTAACGTCCAGGCCTACACTACATTTCGATAAAAATGATAGCAATACCAAATGGACATCTGCCGGGAAGATCTTTCTGAAATTCGAACAAACGATCAAGGCTGAAGATAATTACAAGTATATCGTATTGGGAAATTTTCATGAAGGCAATACGGTGAAAGCATCTTACAATATATACACCTATATTGATAGTATTGCTATCTCTGCACTTGACAACCAGCCATTCGCGGAACATACCGCTGATAGTATCAAACAGCTGCTCTATAGTGACCACTGGCGGCATTCTTATAGTCGCCCTGCGATGCCGTTACAATCGGGGCAGCTGAGAGCAAAAATTGTATTACCGACAAGAGTCATACAGCACAGCGGGCGCTGTGATACAGTCGTATTAGCATCTGAATTTTTTAGGGGCAACCGCAAGGATATCAACTCCGTATATGCGGACCAGTTAGGTAATACGTTTCTCCTTAAACCAGAAAATGTAAAAGAAAAAATCATCATCTCCGGCTATTCTTATCTCAAACCCAATTCGCGATACAATGAAATCATCGCTACTGACAGGGCCAATGAAGTAGCCACTTATCTTGTTTATAAAAAAGGTTTCAGCTTTGATGACTTTATCATAAAAGGCTACAGCAAACCCAGAGAGGGCATGGATTCTGTTGAGATGGTAGAAATAGTAAGCTGCCAGCCAGCACCAGAACTACCTTCTCCACCTGTTACCAAAACAGATACACTGCTTATACCGGATGTACTGTTTAAATTTGATAGCAGTGCCCTTAACCAGCGCCTGTATGCATCGCTGGACAGTATACTCACGCATATCCCGAATAAGCCAGGAATACAACTAGCGATTACTGGTCACACAGATAATAAAGGCGGTAGCGTTTATAATGAGGAATTATCCTATAAGAGAGCCTATTCTGTGGCGGGTTATATACGTAAGAAGAAGCCAGGTGTGGAGATATTGACAATAAATGGGATGGGCGAAGCCATACCAGTGGCGGATAATAGTACTGCGCAGGGACGTCAGAAAAACAGGCGTGTGGAAATCATTATTTTCTATCCCCCGGAACAGGATTGAGAAAAGGAAGGCTAAGCATCTCTTCCAGGGCCAGTTTCCAGGTCAGCGGATGATGGCGGCCGCCCTGAATTTCGAGGTAAGCGATATCCGTATGCATCTCATAGCCTTTGGCTAGTAGTTCGGTTATCAGGTCTTTTGTATCATCGATACTGTCGATAATGCCATTATTGTTACGATCAGATAGTTCATCTGCGGTACCGCATTCAAAGAAGAATTGTAAACCCGGCTTGAAGTCGCTGTTGCGGATAACCCGGTGCATGATCCTGTCGGCAGCATCGCTGTAACCATTACCTAGCGGCTTATCCCGCCACCAGAAGGAGCCAGACATAGCGCCTGCAAAGAAAAACAGGTCTGCATGGTTCCAAACGATGTCCAGGGCGGATAATCCACCGAGAGACCATCCGGCAAAGCCCAGTGGAAGTGTTTTCCAATCAGGTTGCTGTTCATAAAGGGCTGGTAACAACTCTGTTGTTATAAACGACGTATAGGCATCAGCTGCCGCACCTTCCCCCTGAAAGTTAGGAATACCTGCTACCCCATATTCCTGAATGCGTTGTGGGCCGGCATGAATTCCAATGACTACCACAGGTACGTCCATATTAATTAATAATGAAGAAATGTCCATATCGCGCAGGTCCTGGCCGTCGTTCATAAGTAGTACAACAGCCGGTTTCCGGGTATAATCGTAGATATCCACCATCACATCCCGCTTGAGTTGCGGCGCATAAATGAAAACATTCCTGGTCATAATGGAAAGGTAACAAATATCAAATCACGAAACTTTTTTAAATTTAAGCAAAGGTAATCCCGTGATCGAAAACTTCTATAAATGGCATTCCCCTCATCTTGACCGGGAATTTGAAATGCTGACATTCGGGCATAGTGGTATGCCCTTGCTGTTATTTCCCACCTCTATGGGCCGGTATTACGAGAGTAAGGACCGTGGTTTAATAGCAGCCATACAGTGGTTTATAGAAGAAGGGAAGATTAAGGTCTACTGCCCGGATAGTTTTGATGCCAGTAGCTGGTATAACGTGAACGTATCTCCTGCAGAAAGAGCGTATAATCATACCCGTTATGACCGCATGCTGATAGAAGAAGTACTTCCGCGCATGCAGGAAGAAACAGGCCATCAGCGGATAGTGGCCGCAGGGTGCAGTTTTGGAGGCTTTCATGCCACGACTTTCGCCTTCCGGCATCCGGAAATCGTTTCCTACCTTTTTAGTTTAAGTGGTACGTTCGACATCAAATCCAGGGTAGACGGGCATTATGATGAAAATGTGTATTACAGCAATCCGGCGGATTTTATGCCAGAGAACCAGCAGGAGGCCTTGTGGCGCATGGGTATCATTCTTGGCGTACCTTCCAATGACGTCACCCGTACGCAAAACGAAACCATGTCGGGTATCCTTGCTGCCAAAAACATCAGCCACTGGCTGGATGTACGGCCTGAAGGCACCCACGATTGGCCTACCTGGCGCAGTATGCTGCCAGGCTATCTCTCATTAATCAGATAAAAACATGAAAAAGATCGGCATTTTATTCGGCCAGGAAAATACCTTTCCACAGGCATTTGTAGACCGCATCAACCGTAAAAATCCTAGTGGCATCTTCGCAGAATTTGTCACGCTAGATAAAGTTATTCAAGGACAGGCAAGTGAATATGCAGTCATCCTGGATCGCATTTCACAAGATGTACCTTTTTACAGGGCATTCCTGAAAAATGCAGCGGCTACCGGCACTGCAGTAATCAATAACCCATTCTGGTGGAGCGCGGATGATAAATTCTTCAATAATGCACTGGCAGAGCAGATAAATGTACAGGTGCCAAGAACCGCCCTCCTGCCCTCTTATCAACATCCGGATAATACTACCGATAAATCTTTTCGTAATCTCATCTATCCACTGGATTGGGTAAGCATCTTCGATTATGTTGGCTTTCCTGCCTACCTCAAACCCTTTGACGGTGGCGGATGGCGTAATGTTTACCGCCTTGCCAACAAAGAAGAATTCTATAAAGTGCACCAAGAAACCGGCCAGCTGGTAATGATGCTCCAGGAAGAAATAGATTTCCATGCTTATTACCGCTGCTATTGCATTGGCGGCAAAGCGGTGCATATCATGCCTTATAATCCCAGGCACCCACACCAGGAGCGCTATAAGGCCAGTTTCGAGATCGACAAGACGGTATTAGCAGAGATTGAAAGAGCCACCATCGCCCTGAATCAATACCTCGGTTATGATTTTAACACGGTAGAGTTTGCCGTAAAGGGAGATGTGCCATACGCTATTGACTTCTGTAATCCTGCGCCAGATGCGGACATACACTCCATCGGGCCTGAAAACTTTGAATGGATAGTAGAAACCAGCGCCCAATATGCCATAGAAAGAGCCATGGCACAAGATTGGAGCAAGGATAACCTCACCTGGGGTAAATTTATATCTCCCGGTATCCTTAAAAAAAATTCAACCGAATAAATTAGCAACATACATTTGTAGATAAATTAAAAAGTAAGGAGCATTATGCACAATGCGTTCACGCTGGGTATAGAAGAAGAATACATGGTAATGGACCCCGTTACCAGAGAGTTGAGATCGCATGAACAGAAGATCGTGGAACAAGCCCATAAGGTGATCCGCGACCAGGTTAAAGCGGAATTTCATCAGGCGGTAGTAGAAGTAGGCACACAGATATGTGCCAACATCCATGAAGCCCGGGAAGATGTAGCATTGCTTCGTAGAACCATCAGCCAGATTGCTGGCGATCTGGGCTTCAGCATTGGCGCCTCCGGCACCCATCCTTTTAGCCACTGGCAGCAACAGCTGATAACCGACCATCCGCGCTATTTCGAAATCGTAAATGAAATGCAGGATGCAGCAAGGTCTAACCTCATCTTCGGCCTGCATGTACATGTAGGTATGGAAAATAGGGAGATGGCCCTGCATATCGCCAACTCTGTCCGTTATTTCCTCCCCCATATCTTTGCACTAAGTACCAACAGCCCTTTTTGGGAAGGTCGTAACACCGGCTTTAAATCGTTCCGAACAAAAGTATTCGATAAATTTCCGCGTACCGGTATTCCGGATTATTTCGCCAGTATAGAAGAATATGATAATTACATCAAACTGCTGGTAAAAACCAACTGTATCGATAACGCCAAAAAAGTATGGTGGGACTTGCGTGTCCATCCGTTCTTCAATACGGTGGAATTCAGGATTTGTGACGTGCCGATGACCCTCGATGATACCATCACATTGGCAGGACTCTTCCAGGCGGTATGCGCAAAAATTTATAAACTGCGCATGCAAAACCTCAATTTCATTATCTATAACAGGGCACTCGTCAATGAAAATAAGTGGCGTGCTTCCAGATACGGTATTGATGGTAATCTCATCGATTTCGGTAAAGAGATGGAAGTAAATGCCCGATCCCTCATCTATGAACTGCTCGATTTTATTGACGACGTAGTAGATGATCTGGGCAGCAGAGAAGTCATAGATGCCACTTCCCGCCTCATGGAACGCGGTACCGGCGCCGACAGACAACTGAAAAAGTTCGAAGAAACCAATGACCTCGTTGCTGTCACAGACTACATCCGTGAACAGTTCCTCGTAGGCTGTTAAATATTTTTCTTGCATTGTAATTGCCCTCTGCCGCAAGCCGGGTGCGATCACAAAAAGGGCAGATGCTGAAGGCGTCTGCCCTTTTTATATACAAAAAAATCAAATAATATCATACGAAATTATACAACGCCTCACGAGAAAAAGAAGGCACTACCGCCGCATATTTTGTAATTTTGCAGTATGCGAACCATTAAGATAGCAGTACTGGATATGTATGAAGGCGTGCCCAACGAGGGGATGCGATGTATCCGGGAGATATTGGCAAAATATGCAGAGATGCATTCGCTGTCTCTGCAGTTTGATGAATTTGAAGTAAGAATAGCCAGGCAGGTACCAGACACCAATTATGATATTTATATCTCTACTGGTGGCCCTGGAAGCCCGGTGGATAGTGAAGGATCAGCATGGGAAACAGCGTATTTCTCCCTGATAGAAGACCTGATGAAATGGAACCGTGAAGAAGCTGTTAAAAAACCAGTGTTGTTTATCTGCCACTCCTATCAGATCATGTGCAGATATTACAAACTGGGAAATGTATGCAAACGTAAATCACCTGCCTTTGGCGTATTTCCGGTGCATAAAACAGCAGCTGGCATGCAGGAAAAAGTTTTCAGCGCGCTACCAGATCCTTTCTATATCGTAGACAGTCGCAACTGGCAAGTCATTGAACTGAACGAGGATAATCTTCAGGCAATGGGCGCACAGGTACTGGCCATCGAAAAAGAAAGGCCACATGTACCATTAGAACGCGCTACCATGGCCATTAGGTTCAACGATCATTTCATCGGTACGCAATTTCACCCGGAAGCAGATGCCGCCGGTATGCAGATGTACCTGCTCCAGGACGAGAAAAAAGAACAGGTAATATCTCATCACGGTATCGAGAAATATGAAAGTATGATTGCACAACTGGAAGATCCTGATAAAATCATGCTCACGCATGACCGCTTTATCACCGCTTTCCTGGACTATGCTATCTATGGTGAACTATCTGAGCGACTCGCTGCCATTGAAAGAAGTGTGCAGGTAGCTGCTCATAATGATGATGAAAATACTTTCTTCTAAGATTTAATTCTTATGATCCCATCAATAAGAAAAGCCTATAACGCAAGCTTTAGTGATGCGAAATACCGCCAGTTCCTGGATGCTATAGCGGAAGAAGCCGGCATTGCCCCTTCTTTCCGGGTAGCCGAAACACCCGTGTTCGTACCTGCGGACCTGACCGCAAAACTCGTACAGGCATGTGAAGAAGTGGTCAACGTAATATTACGCCCCGACTTCAAAGATATCACTGAAAGCTCGATACCACATGGATTGAGAGTACCTAACGAAAACGACCATCCGCACTTTATCGTTATAGACTTCGCCGTAACAAAAAATGAAGCAGGTATACTGGAGCCTCAGCTCATAGAGCTGCAAGGATTCCCTACCATGTTTGCATTCCAGCATGTGATGGCAAAACAATTCAGGGCGAACTTTAATATACCAGCTCATCTCAACAATTATTTTAATGACCTGGATGATGAACAGTATTATGATCTGTTAAGAAAGATGATCATCGGGGAACATCAACCTGAAGAAGTGATCCTGCTGGAAGTGAAGCCGGAAGAGCAGAAAACTAAAATTGATTTCTATATTACTGAAAAATACCTGGGTATACATCCGGTATGTATCACCAAACTCATTAAAGAAGGTGAACACCTGTTTTATATGAGAGATGGTGTGTTGACGCCAGTAAAACGAATATACAACCGCATCATCTTTGATGATCTGAAGCAACAGGAAGAAATTCTTGGCCCCCATGTAGATCTTTTTGATGACCTGGACGTAGAATGGATTACACACCCCAACTGGTTTTACCGCATCAGCAAATACACCATGCCACTACTTCATAGCGAATTCATACCAAAAAGCTGGTACCTGAATGAGCTGCCGGTAGTACCTGCAGACCTGGAGAATTATGTACTGAAACCACTGTTCTCTTTTGCAGGCAAAGGCGTTAAAATCGATGTTACCAGGGAAGATATAGATGCGATTGAAGATCCGGAAAACTGGATCCTGCAGCGTAAGGTGCAATATGCTCCTGCCATCGAAACACCAACAGGCCCTGCTATCTGCGAAATACGCATGATGTACATCTGGCCTGACGACGCAGCAAGGCCTATACTGGTGCATAACCTGTCCAGACTTAGCAAAGGCAAAATGATTGGCGTAGGCTTCAACAGCAGCGACACCTGGGTAGGTGGTAGCTGTTGCTTTTTTGAGTCTTTGCCAGCTTAATGCGCAGATAGCCTGCACCCTACTATCCTAATTTTGACCCAAATACCTGTGAAATGTTTAGTAACCTTGCCATTGACGTTGCTTTAGGGCTTGTATTCATTTTTTTGTTGTACAGCCTCTTCGTAACAATATTACAGGAAATGATCGCCCGCGCCTTCAGCCTGAGGGCGCGCATCCTTACCAAAGCACTCAGACGCATGCTGGACGGCGATCCCCGGCGAAACGACCTCGGATTTTTTGGAAGATTCACCCTCTTCTCCTGGTTCTATGAACGCGGCTGGAGTGTAGTACACTACTTCAGTCCATTTAAAAACAGCCCCGTTCTCAAACAGTTCTACGACTCCTCTTCGATTCGTTATCTCGGCGAAAATACTGCGGCATCCAGGCCTTCTTATATCAGCCCTGCTATCTTCTCTCAAACCATGGTACACCTCCTGAGAAACAGTACCACCGCCAGAGAAACGGACCAGCTAACCATTCAGGCTTGTCTAGACGAAAATCCATTACATTTTAATATAGCAACCCTGACGTATATACGAAATATCTTCACCGATGCCGGCGGCGATATCAATAAGTTTCGAGCCCAACTGGAAGACTGGTTCAACGAAACGATGAGCCGCGCCAGTAGCTGGTATCGTAAGCATACACAAAGCTGGTTACTGATCATCGGTTTTTTCATCGCAGGCATCTTTAACGTTGATACCATCGCGATTGCAAGAATATTAATGAAAGATAAAACGGTCCGTCAGGAAATGGTACAACTGGCTTCCAGTCGCAGTTACACCATGGCGCCCATAGTAGATACCTTGCAGCAGAAACAGGTAATGTACCAGGATAGCTCCTTCTTTAAAAGAGATAGCTCACTCCGTATATTCGTTGGCGATACCTCGCTAATAGGCGTCTACGCTATGTTACGCAACGATGCCAGTGATGCACGGAATGTTTTGGGCATCCATCGGGAGTTCAGTGCAGCCCATCCTTATGGGCTATCGCACCCCTTTCAGCAAAATGGTTGGATAGTGCTGGCAGGCTGGCTGATGACAGCCATGGCCATTTCTTTAGGCGCTCCATTCTGGTTTGATCTTTTAGGGAAAGTCGTAAAATTCAGGAATACACCCGTTGATAACAGCGCCGGCAGCATGCCATCTAAACCGTAAGAAAACAACGATAATTAATAACTTTGTAAAAAATAATACCATGACAAGAACAAACTATTCTTCCGGGGCTACGTGGGAAGACAAAGTTGGTTATTCAAGAGCAGTAAGAGTAGGAAATATCATTGAAGTTTCCGGCACTGTTGCAGAAGATCAGGGTAAAGTAGTGGCTCCGGGTAACGCCTACGAACAAACGAAATTTGCGCTCGCAAAAATAGAAGCTGTTTTAACACAGGCTGGTGCAACCTTACATGATGTTGTAAGAACACGTATGTTCGTTACCGATATTAGTCGTTGGGAAGAATATGGACGTGCACATGGTGAATTTTTTGCGGCTATTAAGCCTGCTACTTCCATGATAGAAGTAAGTAAGCTGATCGATCCGGGATACCTGGTAGAAATTGAGGTAACAGCTGTTCTAAGAAGCTAAACTTAAGAAGTCTCATATAGATACAGCATGAGTTGCGGTTAGCTTTATGCTCCTCACCACTCATGCTGTTTAATATGTATGCTATTTCTTTTGAAGTTCCGATACCTTAGCTTCCAAAGCCTCGATTCGTTTATTCTGCGCTATGATATATAACGTTAGCTCTTCAATCTTCTGCATATGGAGCCGCTGCATTTCTCCGAGATCCAATCCTTTATCAGCAATAATTTCAGCAGAAGGAATTGCAGGAAGATGCTTATGAATATTTATATATTGTTCTACTTCATGTAATGAAGGCAGCTGATAATTTTCTGCAAATACATAATCTGGCCAGCTAGCAGTGTTAGTACTTACTCTTACTTTAGTCGCTAAAATATCACCCTTTACGGCCAGTTTAGCCCCAGGACGTGAGGTACCAATTCCAACATTTCCATCATCTGTTAAAACCATTCTGGCTTGACATAATGATCCACCACATCCATTTATGTCATAGTTCCAGAATTGTAAACTATTTCCATAACCACCCGACATATTATACAAGACCCACTCCCGTCCTTCGCCTGGTTTACTCTTACCAGGATCAACAAGATGTAATGCTCCTCCTATATTACTACCCTGCTTTACGCCATTAGGATCTATCCAGGAACCAACAATGGTACTTACCAAAGCCCCATCAATGGAAGCATTACCAGTTACGGTCAATTCTCCTGTTACATCTAATACTCCACGCGGATTGGTAGTACCTATACCCACCTTGCCAGCTGGACTAACAAAGAGCCTGGAAGCTCCGGCGGTAAGAAAGTTCAACGGAGCAGCATTATAAGTGCCAATATCCACACCTTTTGTTCCGGCATATTGGGAAATCCCAAAATAGTCAAGCCCCATCGCATCTCCACCATTGGCATCCAATACAAGTGCACTTCGGCCTCCTTGTTCTTCATCCATAATAAACTGCATTCCTCTTGTAGTAGCACTAGCAGTATTTTGAAAGATGAAAGGCTTTTGGATATCAATCACTGTTTGATCTGCGAAAATAGTTAAGGGCAATCTCTTTTGTAAACCTGCGTCTAAGGATAGTATGAAGCTCTTTTTGTTAATAGCATCATGATTAAACAATAGGCCGGTTCCAGTTACAGGTGCCATACCTGAACCAGTGATAAAAATATGATTACTGGTCGTATTGCCAGCAGTGGTCACCTGATTTAAGGAAGGTGTTTGTCCTTGCAGTATTAAACAGGTTGGCAGTAATGTAAGCAATGTGCAGGTTAACTTTATCAGTTTCATAGTATAGAGATATTACAACATTAATATGCTGTAATATAAAAAAACCGATAAGCAAATTGCAAATCGGTTTTCTCTTGATAATTATTTTAATATGGTTATTATTAACCGTAGATTTCTCTCCATTTTAGCATACCGCCAACCAGGTTGTTCACATTAGTGAAACCTTGTGTTTCCAGGAGCATGGCAGCCTGACCACTACGGTTGCCACTGCGGCAATAAACAATTACTTCTTTATCTTCCAGTCCTTCCAGTTCATCGATTTGCATCATCTGGATCTGGCCCAAAGGAACATGGATGCCGCCGATATTGAACTCTTCACGCTCATGTGGTTCTCTTACATCCACCAGGTTCAGTGTTTCACCTGCGTCCAGGCGTTTTTTTACTTCTTCAGCTGTTATGTTTTGCATAAAAATTACCTTTTTAATGATTGTTCCGACAAAATTAACCAATTCTCACTATTCCTGGGCAGGTTGCTGTTGGGCAGCGGAGTCTTTTACAGGTTTAGTGGCACTGAGGTAGAGGTCTACGGTTTCACCAGATCTTACCATATTAAAATCTCCGATCTCGTTTTTACGTGTCGGGAATTGTTTATAGATAAAAGCATTTGCGGTATCGCTCACACCCGGATCAATGATCACCGTACCCACACCCAGGCTGCTGGCGCTGAGTATTTCCTTCGCCTCTGCATAGGTAAGCCCGATAAAGTCAGGAACGGGATTTTCGATATTACCACGGCCACTACTGAGGATCAGGGTGATATTAGTTCCTTCAGGGATCATAGTACCTGGTTTCAGTGGTTTGCCATTCAGCAGCTGTTGTAATACAGTGTTGGTGGCAAAGTCGGGCTTATAAATGGTATCTCCAACGTTCAGACGAAGGCTTTTCAGCATCATTTCGGCGCTGCGGAATGTCAGGCCTTCCAGTTCAGGCATCGCTACCATTGGTGCTACCGTTTTGTTTACGGTAAGATGAATGGTACGACCGATCTTTACTTCTGCACCTTTATCAGGTGTTTGAGCCCATACTGCCAGTGGAGGGATACTATCGATAAATATAGAGTCTCTTACTTCTGCATCAAATCCGGCCGCTTCCAGCTTAGCTATAGCCTCTTTGATGTTCATACCCTTTACATCAGGCACGGTCATGCTTTTACCGTGTTTGGTAATAATACCCAGCAAAGAGAAAAATATGATCGCCAACAGGAAAAACAGTACAATTACTGCTATCAGATTGACTATAAAGGAACGTTTCGTAATAAAATCAAACACAGTTTATTACATTAAAAGTGATAAATCAGATACAGGTTAATGAGCCATTGCCTCTTCCACAAGTGCGCCATAAAACTCTTTCAGGGTTTTACCTGCAGCACGTACCTGCTGTGGTACCAGGCTGTTTTCAGACTGGCCAGGCATAGTGTTCGCCTCCAGGAAAAACAGTTTGTCATTTGCCTCGTCCCAGATAAAATCTATACGAACGATACCACGGCAATTGAGCATATGATAAAGCTTGGAAGCTGTCTGCTGTACCAAATTCTTGATATTCTCAGGAACAGGTGCAGGAGTGATTTCGTTTGTTACACCAGGTGTATATTTAGCTTCAAAGTCGAAAAACTCTTTCGTACTCACAATTTCAGTAATAGGCAGTACATGCAGATCATTGCCTGTACGATACAGGCCTATTGTCAGCTCACGACCTTTGATAAACTCTTCGATCAGGATCTGTGAATCTTCCTTGAACGCCTTATCAATGGCTGGCTGCAGCTCTTCAGCTGTTTTTACTTTAGACATGCCAATGCTGCTACCACCTTCTGCAGGCTTAACGAATACGGGTAAACGCAGTTGCTGCAGGATATCTTTTACATCATAAGGCTGATTGCTGAAGATATGTGCAGATTTGGAAACATTTACTACATTAAGTGCTGCCACTACTTTATTGCAATAGCTTTTGTTGAAGGTAAGCGCAGAAGTAACCATACCACAGCTGGTATATGGAATACCCAGCATTTCGAAGTAACCTTGCAGGCGGCCATCTTCACCCGGCGTACCGTGAATGCCGATAAATACGCAATCAAATTTGATTTTATTGCCGTCTATCAGCAAAGAAAAATCATTCTTATCAATTTCATATATTTTGCCATCGGCAGCGGTATGCGTCCAACCTTCTCTGGTCACCACTACTTTATAAACTGCGTACTTGCTGCTATCCAGGTTGTTTTCGATGGTAACAGCACTTTGTACTGAGATTACATATTCTCCGGAATATCCGCCGGCAACTAAAGCAATATTTTTCTTCATAAGATGTCTAAGCAATAAAGCGGGTAAAGTTAAGGAAAGTTTTCGGCCGTACAAGAGGCGGCTTTCCACGGCCAAATAAAATATATAAGGCCGTCTCTACTAGGTAAAGACGGCCTGAAAGTAGCTGAAAAATGTCTAAGCGTGCAGCTTTTCCTTCTTTTCAAGTAATGCCGCTACTGTTTCCTGATACATTTCATCGGGTACGCAGCAATCTACTGGACATACGGCCGCACATTGGGGTTCCTCGTGGAAACCCTGACACTCGGTACATTTATCGGGCACAATGTAATAATAGTCATTACTGATCGGGGAATGTATGCTACCGGCAGCTGTGGTAGTTCCATTTTGCATTGTAAAGGGGCCCTGGAGTGAAGTTCCGTCTGCCATTGCCCATTCCGTCCCTGGCTCGTAGATAGCGTTATCGGGACATTCCGAGATGCATGCATTGCACACGATGCAGTCGGACGTGATTGTAAGTGCCATAGGGAATAAGATTTAGTTATTAATCTATGTCGGGGCCAACGATACAGTAAATACAGAGAATTCTACGTGGCAGTATATACGAAATGGGGCATTAAAAAAATAAAAAAGCCGCTCCGGCAACACCCGGAACGGCCTAAGCTTCCTTGAATATACTAATTAGATATGCAGTTTTTCTTTCTTAGCCAGCAGTTCATCTACTGTTTCCTGGTACATTTCGTCAGGTACACAGCAGTCAACAGGGCAAACAGCCGCACATTGTGGCTCCTCATGGAAACCCTGGCATTCGGTACATTTATTTGGAACTATATAGTATGTATCAACGCTCAGAGGGGCATTACGATCATCAGCATTCATAGAAGTGCCATCCATAAGGGTGTAGGCACCTTTTACGCTAGTACCGTCAGCAATGGCCCATTCCACTCCGCCTTCGTAAATTGCATTGTTTGGGCATTCAGGTTCGCAAGCGCCACAGTTAATACATTCGTCTGTTATCTTAATTGCCATAGAGTAAACTTTTTATTTAAGTAGTAAGCCATTAATTTTGTGGACAAAAATAAAATATTCCCGGTTTAATCAAGCCATTATTTATAAAGATTCATGAATATAGCAGAAAAAGAAACAGCGCTGGTACGTTTGGGCGAATATCTGGCCGGAAACAGCCCTGAATGGGAAGAGGTTAAGGAGAGGGCTTACAGCGCCAACGGATGGTTTATCCCGGCATTTCTCAATAATGCGCTGGAAAATATCTGCCAATACTTCCTGGAACCCACTGCCCTCAAGCAGTGGCTGGCAGCTTATCCCGCGGTAGCCAATGAAAGAACACCTCGCAAAGTAGGTATCGTCAGTGCCGGCAATATACCACTGGTAGGCTTTCACGACTGGCTTTGCGGCTTCATCAGCGGACACCAGGTAAAACTGAAACTATCAAGTAAAGATGATATCCTCCTGAAACATATCCTCCAGAAAATGGAAGAATGGTATCCGGAAATAGCCGGACAAACGGAAGTACTGGATATCCTGAAAGATTGCGAAGCCTATATCGCCACAGGCAGCAATAATTCTGCCCGCTATTTCAACTTCTATTTCGCTAAATATCCGCATATCATCCGCCATAACCGCACTTCTGCAGCCATCCTTACCGGCCACGAAACACCGCAGGAACTGGAAGCGCTGGCTGATGATGTAATGCTTTACTTCGGCCTCGGCTGCCGTAACGTTACCAAAATATTTGTACCGGAAGGCTTTAACTTCCAGCCACTCCTCGAGGCACTCAATAAATATGAGTACCTCATGGACTTCCACAAATACAAAAATAACTACGACTACCAGCTGGCCCTCCTGTTGTTAAACAACAGTCCATATATTACCAACGGCAGTATCCTGCTCCATGATTCGCCAAGCCTGTTCTCTCCACTGTCTGTATTACACTACAGCTACTACACCGATCAACAAGCACTCGCTGCAGAATTAGGACAGGACGAAGTGCTGCAATGCCTCGTAGGAAAGGATTTCACGCCCTTCGGACAAGCGCAGCAACCTAGCCTCAGTGATTATGCCGATGGCGTAGATACCATGGCCTTCCTGCTTGGACTCTGATATCCAATTACATAATTATACATACTTCGATTTCTGCCCGGACACTAACAAAATGTCCGGGCAGTTTGTTATCTTGACATATAGTAAATGAAGCATTGTCAGCCCACTTTCCATTACGTTTAAAGTAAATTAACGATTGATATAAAAATCTGTTAAAGTGAAGGTTATCTTGGATATTTCATTAAACACGACCATTAAATTTGCATCGAAGGCATATAAATTGACCTGACAGAAGCGTACAAATTTTAGTCTTAGCTAAACACACTATAATATGAAATTCAAGCAAATTGTTACAATTGTCCTTATCAGCTTTGTGACTGCTTCTGCCTCCATATTTGTGTACAGCAAATATTTCCAACCCAGGCAGACAGGAATCTTTCAGAATGGATCTAACGATGTCCCTGTAAACTATGCCCGGTACATGCCCGGCACTGATAATGCAGCAACAGTATTGGCACCTTCCGACTTCACAACCGCGGCTAAAACGGCCGTTCCGGGAGTAGTGCATATCAAAACGAAAATCAACCCACGCCAGGTAACCAATGGTAACAATCTGCAACGCAGACGCTCCATTTTACAGGACCTTTTCGGTGATGATTTCTTCGGCGATGAATTTAATGGTGGCGGAGATGGCCGCAAATACTACATTCCAGGCCAAATGGCATCCGGCTCCGGCGTCCTTATTTCTGATGATGGCTACATCGTTACCAATAATCACGTGATCGATGACGCAGACGAAATCTCCGTATCGCTGTCCAACAGCAGTAAAACCTATACAGCCAAACTGATTGGGGCGGATCCCAGCACCGATCTCGCAGTCATTAAAATTGAAGGTGCCGGATTTCCTTACCTCATGTATGGCAACTCCGACAACGTTGATATCGGACAATGGGTGCTGGCTGTAGGTTATCCATTAAACCTGGATGCAACTGTTACTGCTGGTATCGTGAGCGCCAAATCCCGCACCATCGGCATCAATAAAGGCCGTAATGGCGGAAAAAACACCGGTATCGAATCCTTCATACAAACTGATGCCGCCGTAAACCAGGGCAACAGTGGTGGCGCATTGGTAAATACCAATGGCGATCTGGTAGGTATCAACTCGGCCATCGCCTCTCCTACCGGCTCCTATGCAGGCTACTCCTACGCTATCCCGGTAAACCTGGTGAAGAAAGTAGTGAACGACCTGATGAAATATGGTAACGTACAACGTGCATACCTTGGCGTTACCTACATGCCTAGTGCCGCAATTGCCGCCTTCACTGATGATCAGCTGAAAGAGATGGGCATAAAAAGAGACGCTCCTGGCGTACAGGTAACCGAAGTAGTGGATAATGGCTCTGCTAAAGCAGCCGGACTCAAAACCGGTGATGTCATTACCAAAATCAATGGCGTCGTTATCGCTGGTCCTTCCCAGATGACAGAGCAAATCGCTCGTTATAAACCAGGCGATAAAATCAGCATCACTTATCTGCGTAATAACAAAGAATATACTTCTGATAATGTGGTACTGAGAAACCTCCAGGGAAATACCGATGTGGTAAAAACAACTTCATTAGATAAGCTGGGGGCAGAGTTGAGTTCCTTGGATAAAGTGGACGCAGGCAAGTTAGGTGTTCGTGGTGGCGTATGGGTAGGTAATATCAGCAATGGTATCCTGAAAAAACAAACGACGATGGCGCCAGGTTTCCTGATACTCAAAGCCGGCGACATACCAGTGAGCAGCCCTGAAGAACTGGCCAAAGTACTGGATAAAAAAGGTAGTGTGCAACTCATAGGACTCTATCCTGAAAAAAGCACCAACATCTATTATTATAATATCCGTACTGGTACCAACGGCAGCGAAAGCTTCTAACACCAACAAACATATTCCAATAAATAAAGAAGGCGCTCAATCGAGCGCCTTCTTTATCTTAAGCAATACCTGCTTTGCTTGAAAAAACTTTACAGGCAATCAGCCATATCTATGAAAACCCATGGTCAAAATAAGATATATATATGATAAATAGCATCCATTTCCGTAAACGCTGTTTTTCGGCTAGGGAATGCACAAAAAAGCCGGTTAATCGTTATGATTACCGGCTTTTAAATATTTTTAAAAAATATAAATTATAGATTAATTACACCTTTTAATTGTGTAAAGAATTCATCTTTCTTACGGGAAGAGATAGGAATATTCTTTTGATCACTCATAACAACAGCGGTACCCAGGCCTTTTATGATCTTAACAATATGATGAATATTGATAAGGAAAGATTTATGTACACGATAGAATCCTTTATCAGAAAGCATTTCTTCGTATTCCTTCAATGACTTACTGATAAGGTGAGATACGTTATTAATGAGTTGTATTTTGGTGTAGCTATCAAAGGCTTCGCAGTAAATAATGTCTTTCAGATCGATCACATTGTAACCATCATTTACTGGGATTACAATTTTGGAAAAGGCATTGTCATTGTTCTTTACATAGTCTTTCAGGATAGAAGCCAGTTCATTGAGGCGACCTTTCTTGCTTTTCTTTACTTTTTCCAGGGCATCCTCTACCTCACTGACTTTGATCGGTTTCAGGAGATAATCCAATGCAGCAAACTTAATCGCCTGCAGGGCATATTCCTGGAAGGCAGTGATAAATATTACTTCAAAGTTCAGGACAGGGAACATTTCCAATAGCTGGAAGCCATTGTGCGGTGGCATTTCAATATCCAGAAAGAGGACATCAATGGGGTTGTTCTTAATCATTTCTGCCGCTTCATGGATATTCTGCGCCTCTCCAACTACCGTAACATCTTTACAGTAGTTTTCCAGAATGTTGCGCAAAATATGAATGTTGCGGACTTCATCGTCGACAATGGCAGCTTTTATATTACTCATAACATCTTAACAATGGGAATCAGGATCTCAACTAAGGTACCTTCCTTATTGCCAAAACCTGATTTGAATTTATCAATAATTTCTAATTTACCATTATTTCCATTAAAGGACTTAATTATCTGCAAACGCTCTCTGATTACGCTCAGCGCGGTTGATTCATGCTTTACAAGCCTTGAGCTCTTTAATGTATTGGACTTATCCCAGCCTATTCCATCATCGTCTACGGAGCAGTACAACAAATCCTGCACCATTTCAAGTCTGATCTCCAGGCATCCACTACTATTTTTTGGTGCCAGCCCGTGTTTGATCGCGTTTTCCACGATGGGTTGAATAATCATCGGTGGAATATAAATCGTATAGTCCTTTAGTTTATCTTCCATGATAAACCGGTAGCTGAAAGAGTGAGCGAATCTGATTTTTTCCAATTCAAGGTATCGGGTCAGAAAAGCAATTTCTTCTTCCAGTGAGATATAGGATTTTCTGGAATTATTCAGCATCTGACGCATCAGCGTAGCAAAATCTGCCAGAAAATTAAGTGCTTGTTTTTCTTCTTTTTCAAGGATCAGATGCTGTACAGAATTCAGCGAATTAAATATGAAATGCGGATTCATCTGGTTGGTTAGCGCCTTTGCTTCCAGTTCGGCAATTCTTCTATTGTATTCTGTTTTACGTTTCTCTGCCTGCTTAATCCGCCGTACAATATAGCGCAAAATTACCAGTATTACCAGCAATCCTAATAATAAAAGTATTCCGCGTGCCCACCACTGCTGATACCAGCGTGGCAAAATATTCACATTGATAGTCAACGGCTGCGACCAATCGCTCTTATATTTCCTCGCCCTTACCATCAGCTTGTAGGTACCTGGTTGCAGGTCCGGGAAAGGAATAATATTAGACATGGTTGTTACCCAACCGCTGCTACTGTCAGTAGAGAAATTATATTGATACTCCACCATGTCTGGCAGATCAAAGACAATGGTTCCGAACTCCGCTTCAAAGGAGGCTTTGCGTTGGTATAGATGTACGAAATCCTTACCTGGAAGGAAAGTGCTATCACCATACCTGATATTGCTCAGGTAGATCACCGGCGGTACTGAATCTATTGGCAGATGATCCCCCTGAAAATAGCACAAACCATTACTGGTAGCGATATAGAGCATACCATCATCTGAATAAACGCCCCTGATATCGTCTGACATCAGGCCATCATTAGAGGTGATATTCCGGACAATATGCTGGGTTTTGACATCTATAACAGAAACGCCCTTATTAGTAGCCACATAGAGATTGCCAACGCCATCATAATATAGTTGCTGGCAAATATCACTTGCCAGATCATTGGCGCTGGAAAGATGCTTCACCACTGAATCATGGTGCATCACATAAATACCCTGATCACTGGTACCTATCCAGAGATAGCCATTGATCCATTTCAGGTCTTTAATGCTTTGCTTCAGATGCGTATTATTTCCAGGCCTTACCAGTTGCCGGTTGTTATCATCACAATAGTATAATCCATTGTTGGTGCCAACAAAATAGGTAGAGTCATCGATGCAGGCAATAGATGTTACCAGCATGTCCAGATCGTTGATACTGTAGTTATCAAGACAGATCACCTGGTTCTTGGCGGCTATACGAATTTTGCCTTTGGGCGAAACATCTACATCTTTCAACATCTTCACAGCCTTCAGTAAGGAGGGCTTCTGCGTAAGTGTATTAAACTTGAAAAGTGCATTATCAGTGGCTACCAGCACATCATTATCCTTATAAGGCAGGATAGAGAGCAGGCTATTGCGGCCGGTGGTAGTATCCAATGTGAACTGCCGGATAGCACCTTGCGCATTCATCGTATTGAGGATACCCGCATTTTGCCCTATCAGCAACAGGTCATTTTTTTTATCCTTGTAAATGCTGAAGATCGAGTGAGAATATAGCCCGTTGGTATTATCAAGATATCCGAAATAGAAATTTTTATAAGGAATATAGTATACGCCATCTCCGAAGGTGGTGATCCAGATATTACCATCTCTGTCTTTCAGCAGAGAAGTGATATAGTGGTTCTCAAGCAGTCGGGTAACTTTCTTTTCTCCCTTAAAAAAGTTTTTAATGAGATATAAAGCCTTTTGTGTGCCTACCCAGAGATTATTACCATCCAGGCAGATGTTGGAAATATCTTCGCGAATCCCCCATTCACTGCCGTTGAAGAAACAGATAATTTCTTTGGTGGTGAAGGAGCAAATTGAGTTTTTTACAATTACCAGCGGGTTTGTTTTGAGTCGGGCCCGGAATGTGGAATCATCCAGTGGTATTGGCGGGGCGGTTACAATTCGTTGGTCTGTACTGGTGTTGGGGTCTTTTACTGATTCGAGATTAAATGCGGTTTGCAGGGGTTTGAATATCGTATCATTACGAAGCATGAAATAGATATCACTTTGCGTGGCTCCCAGTTTGTCGTAGATAATCTGTTTCCCGTTGTATTGCAGGATGCGGTTGTTGGTATTGAGAAACCAGATATATCCTGTTTTTCCTTCGAAAGCGTATTGTATATAATGACTTCTTGGATTAAAGGCTAGCGTGGTGTCATTATCTTCGTTATGGATAACGGAGTTGGCATAAAAAGAAGGTTTGCCATTGAGCGTAAAAAACCATACCCTTCCTTTGGAATCTGCTGCTAGCCGGACTACATCATTGTCTGTGAGTCCATCTTTTTTGGCGTAGTTCCTGAATCTCTTTCCATCAAATTTGCTAACGCCGGTGGGAGTAGCGAACCAGATAAATCCATCTTTATCCTGTACGGCCGCATAAACAGTGGCATTGGCCAGTCCGTCCTTTACGTTGTAGTTTCTGATCATCAGCCCCTGAGAGCGGGCAGCAGTACTCACGCAAAAGAAGGCCAGCATCCAGAACGGTATGTAGCGGATAAAGGGCATCGGATAAATTTAGTGGTTTCTTTTGAATGCGGGGAAAGAAATTATAATTAATTGCAATGAATTGCCGATTTATGGGAGTTTATCCTATAAATCAACAATTCATTACACATATAAATATTTAGTAAGCTCTTGCAAAGAGTACACGCTCTTTAGAAGGTTTGCCGGTAAGCACGCATTTACCTTCTTCCTGAGGGTTGTCCAGCGGAATACAGCGGATAGTAGCTTTGGTAAGCTCTTTGATTTTCTCTTCTGTTTCCGTTGTACCGTCCCAGTGAGCGGAGATGAAGCCTGTTTTTTCATCCAGGACTTTCTGGAATTCTTCGAAAGTATCTACGCGGGTGATGTGGGAATCGCGGAAAGCTTTTGCTTTGTTGAAGAGGTTCTGCTGAATTTCTTCCAGGAGTGCCTGGATACGGTCCGCCAAACCATCAAGCTGCATGCTTTCTTTGGTTTTTTCGTCGCGGCGTGCCACTTCAGCAACACCGTTTTCGATATCTCTTGCACCAATTGCTACACGCACAGGTACACCTTTCATTTCGTATTCTGCGAATTTCCATCCTGGACGTTGGTTGTCGCTATCGTCATATTTAACGCTAACGCCTAAACGTTTCAGGTCGGCCACCAGGGCATTCACTTTAGCGTCGATGAGGGCTTTCTGTTCTTCTCCTTTAAAGATAGGAACGATTACCACCTGGAGTGGCGCAATGCGTGGAGGCAGTACCAGACCTTGATCGTCGCTGTGGGTCATGATCAAACCACCAATCAGGCGGGTAGAAACACCCCATGAAGTAGCCCAAACATATTCCAGTTTATTTTCCTTGTTGGAGAACTGTACATCAAAAGCTTTGGCGAAGTTCTGTCCGAGGAAATGGGAAGTACCGGCTTGCAGTGCTTTACCATCTTGCATAAGCGCTTCGATGCAATAAGTATCGATTGCGCCGGCAAAACGTTCGTTCGCGGTTTTCACACCACGGATAACTGGCATTGCCATGTATTGTTCTGCGAAATCGCCGTAAACATTCAGCATCTGGGTAGTTTCTGCGATAGCTTCCTCAGCGGTAGCGTGTGCAGTATGCCCTTCTTGCCAGAGGAATTCGGCTGTGCGCAGGAAAAGGCGGGTACGCATTTCCCAGCGAACTACGTTTGCCCATTGGTTGATGAGCAGCGGGAGGTCGCGGTAAGACTGGATCCAGTCTCTATATGTATTCCAGATAATAGTTTCAGACGTAGGGCGAACGATCAGTTCTTCTTCGAGTTTGGCGGTAGGATCAACTACAACGCCGCCGCCGTTAGGATCGTTCATGAGGCGGTGGTGAGTCACAACAGCACATTCCTTGGCGAAGCCATCCACGTGAGCGGCTTCTTTAGAGAGGAAGCTTTTGGGGATAAATAACGGGAAATAGGCGTTCTGGTGTCCGGTGTCTTTAAATTTACGGTCCAGGATGTCGCGCATGGCTTCCCAGATTGCATAACCGTGTGGTTTGATAACCATGCAACCTTTTACGGCAGAGTAATCTGCCAGTCCACCTTTCTGCACCAGGTCAGTATACCATTTGGAATAATCCTGGGACCGGGCGGTGATCTCTTTACTCATAGAAAATTTATATAATTTATATACGCTTATTTTTAAGCTAAAAGATTATTAATTTATCGAGCTATAAAATTTCTTTATATCAGGAAAAACAAATAACAAATTGGCTTAATTTTTGACTAATATTCAAAAAGAAAATGCTACAAACCTACGTGAAAATCATAAAGAGACAAATATTTAGGCCAAAATAAAAGAGGGATGTCGGCAAATTGTAACTTTACGTCGATAAATTCCGTTAAAATAGAGTAGATTTACGTACAGATCACGCTTAAATTATATTTCAAATGAAGCCTATATCATATTCCATCATGCTGGCCGGAATACTTGCCCTGGGGGCATGTTCCAGCGCCTATAAAACGGCGTCTACCCCGGATGATGTATATTACTCACCGAGGCAGCGTCAGCAGACACAAGGCTACGCTACCAATAATCCATCCAATGGCAATACCCGCCAGGACGATAATTCATTCACTGCTGTGCCAGCTTCAGAAGATGATGGTGGTACCTATGTAACCTACAGCGATGAGCAGGGCGATTACGAACGCCGCCTGGATCGCTTTGGTGGCAACGGTAATAATTATTCCGGCAATTACATGGATGGTTATAATGCTGGTTACTCTGCCGGCAGTATGAATTATAGCATGTCTATGGGATATGGCTACGGCTATGGCATGGGATATGGCTATGGCATGGGATATCCTTATTCCGGCATGGGCATTGGTTATGGCTACAACCCTTATTGGGGTTCCAGCTGGAGCCTTGGCCTGGGTTATGGTTGGGGAGTCAACCCATGGTATTATGGTGGTGGCTGGCCTTATTACTCCTACTACCCTTACTATGGTGGCTACTATGGTTATCCATATTATGCAGGTGGTGGTTACTATGGTCACGGTTCTTACTACAGCCGTTCTACCTACGCTCCAATAAACCGTGTAAACAACTTCACCCGTCCTGACGGTTCCAGTGGTGTTCCGCGTCCGGGCAGAGGTGGTTACCAGCCAGTATATTCCAACACCGGTAACGGAGGCAGTTACTCCCGCCCTAGCAGGATTAACTACCAACCTTCCAACACCAGCGGCGGTAACAGCGGTGGTTATACAGCTCCTTCCAACGACAGACCACGCAGGATTTTCCAGCAGTCTGGCAACGAAAGACCAGTATATCAAAACAGCAACAACAACAGCGGCAATAACGGTGGTTATAGCCGTCCATCAAGAGTTGAATACAGCAGACCAAGTCAGCCTTCCTACTCTCAACCTAGCTACAGCGCGCCTAGCAATAGCGGCGGTGGCGGCGGAAGAGTGAACAGCGGCGGCGGTGGCGGCGGTGGTTATTCCCGCCCATCCAGAGGTGGTCGTTAACCATATTTGAGATAAGCGTAGCCTGAAAAACTACGCTTATCTTTTATACACCACATACGATTACAACGTTACGGAGCGTTTATAGCCAACTACACAAAGCAAAAAGGTTAAGCAATCATTTATTCCATCCGCAAATCGCATTATTTAAGATCTAGCAATATGATTAAGAGTATCTATCCTCTTTTGGGAGGGTTGTTTTTATCTGTTTCCGCTATGGCACAGACTCCATCAGGAGCGCTGTTGTTCTCTAACCAGGACCCTGTCGGAACAGCCAGGACACAAGCATTAGGAGGCGTTTCAATAGGTCTGGGCGGTGATTATTCTTCCGCATATTCTAACCCTGCCGGTATCGGCTTTTTCAAGACAGGTGAGTTTCTTATTTCCGGCGGTGTAGGCATTACCGGCAATACTTCCACCTATTTCCCAATGGCGGCACCAGAAGATAAAAAAGGTAGCCGTACCAACTTTCAGGTTCCTAATATCGGCGTAATCTTCGCCAGCAACAGAAACAGTGGCGCTAACACCTGGAATAACTTCAGCTTCGCTGTAGGTATGAATCGCCTGGCCAACTTCAATAATAACATCAACATCGGTGGTGTTACCAGCACTACTTCCATTACAGAAAACTGGATCGATGATATGTGGGCCGCCGGCATGGATCCGCGGTATGCTTCTTCCATTGGTGCATCTCTTGCCTGGGACCAAAAGCTGATCAGCACCTTCACCAATTCAAAAGGCGAAACTGATTTGATTTCACAGGCATCTCCTGCAAGACAAATCCAGACGCCTAATCCACTGACAGCGATTTATCAGCGCGCCAATATTCAGACACGTGGTGGCATCAATGACTACAACTTTGCTATGGGCGCTAACTACGGCGATCGCCTGTACATCGGTGGTAGCATCGACTTCCCTAATGTGAACTATAAGGAAGATATGCACGTATCTGAAGATGATAATGATTCACAAGCTAAATCCAACAACTTCGGTTACCTGGATTACAATCAGTATACACGTATGTCTGGCCTGGGTTTCAGTGCCAGCCTCGGTCTGATTTATAAAGTGGCAGACCGTTTTCGCGTAGGGGCTTCTTTCCACCTGCCTACCTGGTATAGCCTCAACGTTACCCAGAGCGGCGACCTGACCACCAATACAGAAAACTGGAATGGTGTACAGTCTGGAAGCGCTGCTGGCAGCGGTTACCTGAAAGATTTCAGCTATAACTTAAGAACACCTTTCCGCGCAGGGGCAGGTGCATCTTACTTCTTCGGTAACCTGAAAGATCCAAAGAGCGTAACAGGTTTCATTGCCGCAGATTATGAATATGTAAACCACTCTTCTTCCAAATACAACTACCCTGATTATAAGGCATCGCAGGATGCTGCCAACGCAGGCATCAAGCAACTGTTTACCAATGCCTCTAATTTCAGAGTGGGTGCGGAAGTAAAGTTCCTATCTCTCTTTGCAGTGAGAGCAGGTTATGCGCAAACTGGCAACCCATATTCCGGTGATAACTATAATATGAAGGTAGACGCTAGCCGTAAAACATACAGTGGTGGTGTAGGTTTACGTACTAAAGGTATTTATGTAGATCTTACCTACAGTTATACACAAACGAAAGACTACTACCAATTATACACTACAGAGATTGCGGACCTCTACCCTCCTGCAGCAATGCTGGATTATACAAGGAGCAATATCATGGCTACAGTTGGCTTTAAGTTCTGATCTGTCCATAAATAATTCTATAAAAGCGGAGGCAACCCAGGTGGTTGTCTCCGCTTTTTTTATCTCCCTAAAACCTTAACAAAGCTATAGCAACAATGCCTTTTCCGCAGGTGTTACCTCATATAGATTAGCCTCAATAGCAATGCCAATGCGACAATAGCTCAAGTAAAACAAGATTCACTCATCAGGATTATTACTTACCAGATTATTCATCGAAAATCAAGCATTATGACAAAACAATTTTTTCTTGCTTTAGCTGGTATATTGGTAATACATACTGCTATTGCACAGAATTCAGCCACATTGACCAAAAAAGAAACGAGGAAAGAAGAAAAGGCTATCAAAAAAGAAGAAAAGCCTGAGAAAAAAGAGGAAAGAAAAGCTATGAAGCACCTGGAAGGAACGGAGGTCAGCCAGGCGACAAGAAATCAGTTTTATGAAGACTTCGGTAAGGTTCCCGTATCTAAATGGGAAAGAGATCCTTATCTTGACCTGATTTACTTCAATAAGGATGGCGTGAATGCCATTGCTTACTATGATGCGGACCATAACCTCGTTGGTACCGTTTACGACAAAACTTTCGCTGATTTGCCTGAAAAGGCCCAGAAATATATCGACGATAAGATGTCTGACTACACAAAAGGAAAAGTTATCTATTATAAGGATAATGAACAGAACGACACTGACATGATCCTCTACCGTACCCAATTTGATGATGCCGATAACTATTTTATAGAATTGGCTAAGGGTGGTAAAACAAATGTCTATGAAGTAAGTCCTTTAGGAAATGTTACTTTTTTTAGTGTAGTAGAATAAAAAAATTCGGGCTGAACAGATGACCTGTTATTTGTTCAGCCCATTTTAAAATCGGCCACCATATTGATTTTGCCAAGAGATGATGGCATATTACGAACCGCGCGGCTGATATTCTGACGTTTCTTTAACAAAATTCCCGGAACAATACGGGCATACCTGCTGTTATACCTTCTGCATTAACAATTGAATAACCAGATTAATCGAAATGACCAGTTGACCCGCAATTCTAAAGCATCGATAGCCCCGATTTAGGACTGACAGACTCATCACCGTGATTCATTTCAAACATATTGTTAACCGTATTTTTTCGTACCGATTAACTATCCAAATTTCTAATTAACCGAATTATCCGAAAATCCGATTTATTATGAAAAAGCTATTTTTTCCTGTAATAGCAGGGGTGCTCTTCGTGCACACTGCTGTTGCACAAAGTAATATTGATCCAGCCAGTGTGGCCTTTAATACGCCAGCCGTCATTTCTTCCGCTACCCTTGCTGCTACCCCTGCCGCTTCCTCAAAAGCCATGATGCGTGCCGATAAAAAAGCAGAAAGAAAAGAATTAAGAAAACTGGTGAGCCTACAAACGCAGAATCAGTTTTATTCTGATTTTGGAGAAATCAATGTATCCAAGTGGGAACGTATGCCTTACTTTGATAAGGTATTTTTTGAAAATGACAGCGTAAGCGCTGTAGCCTTCTATGATACAGAATCCAAACTGGTAGGCGTTGTTTACAACAAAACCTTCGGTGATCTTCCACCAAAAGCCCAGGATTATATCAATGAAAAGATGGGAGAATACACCAAAGGAAAAGTCATCTATTACCGTGATCTGACAAGATTTAACAATGCTACTGTGGCTTATCGTGCGCAGTATGACGATGTTGACAATTATTATATAGAGATGTCGAAAAATGGCAAATCTGCCATTTACGAGATTACCCCTGTGGGAAGCGTAACCTACTTTAATACCTTATTACATAAATAGACTGGTTAAGAAATTGCGGCTCGATTAATCCCTAAAAAAGGCTATCTCGATGGAGATAGCCTTTCTTTTTAGCTAATAAAAATTACGTATTTAATAATTGACTGGTAATCCATTTCTCCATCTCCTCTCCTTCTCTGGCATCAAACCATTGGTATTCCTTATCTTTTCTGAACCAGGTAAGCTGGCGTTTGGCGTATTGGCGGGTATGTACCTTAATATCTTCCAATGCCTGTTCCAGTGTGCCATTACCATCGAGGTAGTTGAATATTTCGGTGTAACCTACGGTACGCAATGCATTGTGGTTGCGGTAAGGGAGTACGGATTGTACTTCTTGCAGCAGGCCTGCCTGTGCCATGAGGTCAACGCGTTTGTTGATATTCGCATGGAGCAGTTCTTTAGGCAGCGTGATAGCCGTTTTAATGATACGGAAATCGCGTTGTCTTTTAACGGCGGTGCGGAATTCGGCGATGGATTTACCGGTGGCTTCAAGCACTTCCAGTGCGCGCATAAGGCGGGCGGGATTCTGGGTTTCGGCGCTGGCGTAGAATACAGGATCTCTTTTACTGAGTTCTTCCTGCAGCCATGGGAGACCTTTTTCCGCAAATTGTTCCATGATGGCGTTGCGGGTAGCAGCGGGGATTTCCGGCATATCGTCTATCCCTTCTGCGAAGGCTTTTATATATAGGCCGGTGCCACCGCATAGGATGGCCACATCTTTTTCTTTAAAAATATCGGCAGCGTATTGCAGGGCTAGTTTTTCGTATAGGCCTGCATTGACTTCTTCGCGGATGCTGTGGGAGTCAATAAAATAGTGAGGCACTGCTGCCAGCTCTTCGTGAGATGGCTTTGCAGTGCCTATGCTAATTTCTTTATAACATTGCCTGGAGTCTGCCGAGATAACGGAAGTATTGAACAGCTTTGCCATTCGTATAGCCATGGCCGTTTTTCCGGAAGCAGTGGGTCCTGCAATGACGATTACTGTTTTTTGCATACTAGAACATCAGGTCATCCTCTGCGCCCATTTCTTCAGCTTGGTCGCCGGAATCTTCTCCTTCTTCACCTTCTTCTCCAAAGCCATCCTCGTCTATACCTTCTTTGTTGAGGTCATATTTTTCTTCCATTTCAACGAGTTTATCGCCAACGAGGCCTTTGGTACCATATTGACTTGGCGCCAGGCCTTCTTTACGAACGCAGGTAGGATAAGAGAGTTTAATATTTTCTTCTTTAGAAACACCGATCAGTTCTACGAGGAAAGTCCAGTTTTTAGCGAAATCGTATACGTATATAAATTTCTGGTTAGGATCTTTTACGGCAGCACCGATAGGTACTTCAGACATCAGCAATGGTTCAACTTTGCGTGGGCTATCATCCTTTTCAAGAATGATTTCTCTGCCACGTTGCCAGTTATCGTTGCTACGGAAGAATGTTGCTTTATGCTTAGAGTCGAATTCAAATGCTTGCAGTATAGCTTGATGAAACTGGAGGAACATTTGATCAGGCTTAATAACTATATCTCTGTAAACACTTTCGTCTTCTTCCCAGTAGACTCTGAATTTCAAAACCGGCATGACAAATTAGGTTATAAGTTAGTTAGATAAATATATAAAGATTTAACACTCGTTGCAGAGTATTGTTGTTAAGTTAATATCACTTCCTGAAACAACAGTGCCAATATTGTAAAAATACCAATTTTATTTTACAGGGGTCAGGTTGTATTCCTTTGCTTTTTCGAGCATGAAGTTATATGCAGCGTCGTAGGTATTGGGGATGATGCCGTCGAGAATAGCTTCCCTGATGGCATTTTTCAGATCGCCTACTATGCGGCATGGTGTCAGGTTAAAGGTTTCCATTATCATTTCACCTGTAACGGGAGGCTGCCAGTTGCGGATGCGGTCTGTTTCTTCCACTTCCTTCATTCTGGCGCGTACCAGTTCGAAATTTTCCAGGTAACGTTTTACTTTCGCCTTGTTTTTGGAGGTTATATCTGCTTCGCAGAGCATCATCAACCCGTCTATATCATCGCCGGCATCGAATAATAATCTACGAATAGCCGAGTCAGTTATATTTTCTTTTGTGAGGCTGATAGGTCTAAGGTGCAGTTCTACCAGTTTTTTCACCAGTTTCATTTTATCGCCCAAAGGCAATTTGAAGCGGGAGAAAATGCGGGTAGTCATTTTACCACCCACGGCATCGTGGCCGTGGAACGTCCAGCCATGGCCGGGTTCGAACTTTTTAGTCGCTGGTTTTCCGATATCATGCAATAATGCTGCCCAACGGAGCCAGAGATCTTTGGTATTTTCTGCGATATTATCGACTACCTGTAAGGTATGATAGAAATTATCTTTATGTCCTTTGCCTTCGTACATCTCTACTCCTACCAGGTCTATCATCTGTGGGAAAATAATTTTCAGGAGGCCTGATTTATAGAGCAGGTCCAGTCCTACAGAGGGTTTTGGTGAGAGCAGGATTTTATTGAATTCGTCGGTGATTCTTTCCTGGGTGATAATTTTTATTCTTTCTGCATTTTCCTGGATGGCATTGAATGCTTCAGGGATGATGGTAAACTGCAGTTGGGAGGCGAATCTCACGGCACGCATCATACGCAGCGGGTCGTCGCTGAATGTTTGTGCAGGTTCCAGTGGTGTGCGTATAATTTTGGCTTCGAGGTCTTCGAGGCCATTGAATGGATCGAGCAGGGAGCCATAGTCTTCTTCACGGAGACTGATGGCCAGTGCGTTGATGGTGAAATCGCGGCGGTTCTGATCATCCTGCAGGGTGCCAGCGGTTACTTCCGGGTTGCGGGATTCGCGCTGGTAGCTTTCTTTTCTGGCACCTACGAATTCTATTTCGAAGTCGTGCCATTTTACCTGCGCTGTACCATAGGTTTTAAAGAAGTTTACATGAATATCGGGACCAAGGTTTTGGGCTACTTTGTGCGCAAGTGCGATACCATCGCCGACACACACAATATCCATATCTTTCGTTCTTCGGTTCAGCAATTTATCGCGCACAAAGCCGCCAATCAGATAGGCAGGCACGCCTAAATCCTTGGCTGCCAGTGCTATCTTTTCCAGTACTTTTCTTTCCTGCAGTGAGCAGGGAATATCCATCGGCTTGTTGCTTATCATATTAAAATTATCCAGTTAGGGTTGGTCTGTTCGCGAAAACCAGGGCGCAAATGTAAGAAATAAACGCCTTTAGTCGCGAATTATGGTGATAGTACCGTCTTTATGGATCTTAATTATCCTGGAAGCCTTGGCAGCGGCGGCCTCAGACTGACGATATTTCACTACATAGTCTACCCCATTGACGATGGCTGGGTCTACTTCTGCAAAAGAGGCCGGGGATGGCTGTCCGCTGATATTTGCAGATGTAGAAACCAGTGGTTTACGTAATCTTTTGATCAGGTGCCTGCAGAACGGATCTTTTACAATACGTATAGCGATGCTACCGTCGGTATTGATCACATTGGGAGCCAGGCCCAGTGCACCTTCATAGATGACGGTGGTAGGGCGATCAAATTCGGCGATTACCTCGGCGATATCGGGGCGAGGGTTAGCCACATAATGTAGCAGGTCGCGGACATCTGCCAATAATATTACCAGGCTTTTGCTTTCTTCCCTTTGTTTCAGGCCATATACTTTTTTCACGGCAGCTTCGTCTGTAGCATCACATCCAATGCCCCAGATGGTATCTGTAGGATACAGGATCAGGCCACCAGAGCGGAGTACAGGCATGGCGGCGCTGATGTCGTCTTCAAAAATCTCCATCTTCACAAATTATTTTAACTGGTTATAAACATTCATCATGGCAGCGGCACATTTTTCAGGTGCAAAGCGCTGTGCATGTATAAACCCTTTGTTACGCAGGGTATCAACGAGGGAAGCATCTTGCTGGATCTTTATCATTGCATCCGCTATGGTAGCTGGTTTAAGTGGATCCACATAAATAGCAGCATCTCCTGCTGTTTCTCCAAAGCAGGAACCGGCGGAGGTAATCACTGGCGTGCCACTCCACAGTGCTTCAAGGATGGGGATACCAAAACCTTCGAAGAGGGAGGGATATATCAACGCCTGGGCGCCCTGGTATAGCAGGGGCAGTTCGGCATTTTCCAGTCTTGCTTTTTCGTTGAGGAAGATCACGTCGTTGGTCATGCCATTGGCTTCCAGTGCAGCTTTCACTTTCTTTTTATAGCTGCTGCCATTTCCCAGCACTACCAATGGTAAGCGCTGTGCCGGTGAAAGTGTATGCATGGCCGTTACTATGCCTAATAGGTTTTTACGTTCTGTGAGGGAACCTACGTAGAGGAAGTATTTAGGTGGCAGCTGATATTTCTGGCGGAAGGCCTCCACGGCCACTTTGGGGTGGATGGTGGCGAATGCCGGATCGCAGCTTTGGTAAACTACTTCTATTTTTTCGGCAGGCGTATTATAGTAAGTAATGAGATCTTCTTTTGTTTGTATGCTGATGGCCACTATTTTATCCGCATATTGGCAGGCGTAGCGTGCTTTACGGCGGTAGGTGATCACATCGATCGGGTTGTATTGTTGCGGGTAGCGTTCAAAAATCAGGTCATGCATGGTTACTACTGATTTCACGCCGCTGCTATGGATACCGAAAGGGATTTCGTGACTGAGGCCATGATAAATCTGGATACCTTTTTCCTGCAGGGAGGAAATTACATATTTCGTTCTCCAGGCGGATTTGAACCAACGATGTAATTTTTTTTGTGGGGTGACCAGCTGCATATCGGGATGCTTTTTCCAGTCGTACATGATGGTTTCCTTAGGAGCGAAAAGGTAGTAATCATTTTCCGGGTAGCCATAAGCCAGTGCGTCGATGAGACTGCGGCTATAGTTTCCCAGACCGGTATTGTTTTGAAAGGCGCGTTTGGCGTCGAATCCGATTTTCATGGCTGCAAAATAGTGATTTCGGGCAACTGTTCTGCTTTTGGGGCAACAATTGCATGAAACAAAAATTCGCACTATGTTTGCAAAAAAATAAGAAGATGGATTTACAACAACAAATACTGGCTGCCTGGGCAGATCGTAGTCTGTTACAGGAAACAGTGTATTCAGATGCAGTCAAAACGGTTATTGAAGCGGTTGACAAAGGTCATCTGAGAGTTGCTGAGCCAACCGAGAACGGCTGGCAGGTGAATGAGTGGGTAAAGCAGGCCATCCTGATGTATTTCTCCATTCAGCCAATGGAAACGATGGAACTCGCACCATTTGAGTTTTATGACAAAATGAAATTAAAGACCAACTATAAGGACCTGGGCGTTCGTGTGGTACCTCATGCAGTAGCACGTTATGGTGCTTATATTGCTAAGGGTTGTATCCTGATGCCTTCATATGTAAACATCGGTGCTTATGTAGATGAGGGTACTATGGTGGATACCTGGGCTACAGTAGGTTCTTGCGCGCAGATTGGCAAACACGTTCACCTGAGTGGTGGTGTTGGTATCGGCGGCGTACTGGAGCCACTGCAGGCTAGTCCGGTAATCATCGAAGACGGTGTTTTCGTTGGTAGCCGTTGTATCGTTGTAGAAGGTGTAAGAGTAGAGAAAGAAGCAGTACTGGGTGCAAACGTAGTATTGACACAGTCTACCAAAATCATTGATGTGAGTGGTCCGGAGCCTATTGAATACAAAGGCCGGGTACCAGCCCGCAGTGTGGTAATTCCAGGTACTTATACCAAGAAATTCCCTGCAGGTGAATACCAGGTTTCCTGTGCACTGATCATTGGTCAGCGTAAAGCATCTACTGATCTGAAAACTTCCCTGAATGATACCCTGCGCGAATTTAACGTGGCGGTGTAATCTTTATTAAGGATATACGAAAAGCGGCGAAATCAATGATTTCGCCGCTTTTTTTTGTCATAACTGTGGGTAGTAATATCTCGCGATAGCGATTATTCTGCTTTTAAACTTTTTGCAGGATTAATTAAGGCAGCACGTACAGACTGCGTACTTACGGTTGCCAGTGCGATGAACATTGCTATCATGGCTGTTCCCAGGAATACCCACGCGTTGATGCTGATATGGTATTCGTAATGTTGTAACCAGTTATTCATCAGGTACCAGGAGAATGGACTGGCGATGATACAAGCTAGTAGCACTAACCATATAAATTCTTTGGACATCAACACCCAAAGCTGTGTGGTAGTGGCTCCCAGTACTTTGCGAATACCTATTTCCCTCGTCCTTCTTTCTGCCATGTACATGGCAAGGCCAAATAATCCAAGGCAGGAAATGAAGATAGCAAGGGCTGCAAACAAAGTGGAGATCTTTGCTACCTGTTGTTCCATTTCAAACTTCTTTGCAAATTCTGTGCTGGTAAAACTATACGAAAATGGTACTGTTGGATTATATTTCTCAAAGATCGGGGAAGCTGCAGCCAGTACCGCTTTCATGTCTGCATTAGCTTTGGGTCTGAGGAATACGGAATTGTAAGCATCCTTTGTATACATGATTATCATTGGCTCCACCGTACTGAATGGATCTGTCAGCAGTACATTATCTACCACTCCTATCACATGTAATTGTTTATCTCCCAGTCTTACAATTTTATCTAAAGGATCTTTAAAACCCATTACTTTCATGGCAGCTTCATTTATCAGAATACTGCTGCTATCTGTTGCAAATTGCTGTGAGAAACCACGTCCCTGTTTGAATTTGAGCTTCACGGTTTTATCAAAGTCGAAATCAGCCATGATCACGCTAATGGCTATATCTACATTCTGATCTTTGCCTTCCCAGTTAAAATCACTCCAAATATTGTATATGGCCGTCATTGGCTGAGAGGCGTGTCCAATGGATTCGAATTGGCCGGTATTCAATAAATCCTGGCGTAGTGCTGTATAATTTTTATTCAGTTCTTCGGTGGTGGTTACGTTGATCAGGTTATTAGGATCGTAGCCTACTTCTCTTGTCTGTCCATGTTTGATTTGCTGGTAAACGATGACTGTGCAGATGATCAGTGCAGCAGAAATGGCAAACTGGGATATTACCAGTGAGCGGCGGAACCAGCCGGAAGCGGCGGTGAGCTTCATGGTACCTTTGAGTACATCCAATGGTTTGAAGGAAGAAAGATATAATGCAGGGTACATACCAGCGACAATACCAGTGCCCATGCATACTGCCAGCATAATCAATATCAGTTTGATGTTGATGGCATTAAGATTAATATGATCAAAGCCAACATTGGAAAGCAATGGGAAAAGCAGCAGCATTATTATCAGCGAGAAGAAAAATGCGATGACTGCGGTGAGCATTGATTCAGCGAGGAACTGTATCATGAGTTGTCTGCGACTGGAGCCTGCAGCTTTACGTACGCCTACTTCTCTGGCTCTTTTGGCAGATCTGGCGGTGGTCAGGTTCATGAAGTTCATGCAGGCAACCAACAGTACGAACAGGCCAATTATGGTGAAGAGTCTTACGTACGTGATTCTTCCACCATCCAGTTGCCAGTTTTTGTAGTTATCATACAGATGTAAAGTAGTAAGCGGTTGTATGGTAAGCAGACGATTTTTTATAGATGGATCTCGTTGTGAGGGCAGGTGCGCAATTTTATTACTGAGGGCTTCCAGGCTGCTGTTATCCTTTACCTGTACTATGTTCATGAGGAAATTATTCCCCCAGTTGCTGCGGTTCCTTGCTTTGAATGGGTCTATTTGAATCTGAAAATCGTAGGCGCCGAGGAAATCGAAATTATAGGTAGAATTTTCAGGAACATCTTTCAGGACGCCTGCTACCAGCATATTGTATTTGCTATTAAGTTTAACGGTTTTACCGATGGGGTCTTCGTTACCAAACAATGCTTTGGCCATGGAGGCGGTGACGAGGATACTGTTAGGATCATGAAGCGCTGTTCGGATATCTCCTTTTTCCAGCGGGAAGGTGAACATCTTCAGAAAATCCGGATCTACGTACATCCCGTTTTTGATGATTTTTTTGTCGCCGGCCATGATGCTTTCCGGGAAGGCCCAGGACATACGGGAGTTATAGGCGATTTCGGGATAGTTGTTTTTCAGTTCGTGATAGAGAGCTAATTGGGTAACAGGCTGTGAGCTACGTTGGTGGTTGAACTCTGTATGCTGTATTACCAGGCCGATTTTATCTTTGTTGACATTAAAGTCATCGAAGCTTCTTTCGTGTAGCACCCACATATATATCAGCAGGGCGAAAGCCATACCGGTGGCTAATCCGAAGATATTTATGAACGACAGCATTTTATTCTGTCTGATATGGCGCCATGCTACTTTCAGGTAGTTGGTAAGCATATTGAAAATTAGTTTAGGGTAATATGATATGTCCCCAGGTTCAACAAGGATACCAGAAAGCGAAGCAATTACGAATCAATTACTTACATGGCATTGTTGTATTGATAGCTGTCCGCTATCAATACAACAACTGTTCATAAATGGACAGGAAGTTAAACCTTCCTGAAGATAACGATTCCGTTGTGTCCACCAAAACCGAAAGTGTTGCTCATGGCTACGTTGACGGTTTTTTCCAGGGCATTGCCTGTAACGATCTGGATACCACTTGGGATGGCAGGATCGAGATGGGTGGTGTTGATGGTGGGCGGCACGATATTGTTGCCGATACTGAGAATAGAAGCGATGGCTTCTATAGCGCCTGCGGCGCCCAGTAAATGCCCTGTCATAGATTTGGTAGCACTTATATGCAGATGTCCGGGATCGTCTCCAAAAAGGCGGGAAATGGCCTTTATTTCGCTAAGGTCACCAACTGGTGTGGAGGTGGCGTGTGCGTTGAGATAATCGACTTGTGTTGCATTGAGTGCAGCATCTTCTAGAGCGAACTTCATGGCCTGGAAGGCGCCGAGGCCTTCCGGGTGAGTGGCAGTCATGTGATATGCGTCGGCGGTCATGGCGGCGCCGGCGACTTCTGCGTATATTTTAGCCCCTCTGGCTTTAGCGTGTTCGTATTCTTCGAGGATGAGGGCGGCGGCGCCTTCCCCCATGACGAAACCATCGCGGTCTACGTCGAAGGGACGGGAGGCAGCTTTAGGATCGTCGTTGCGGGTGGACATGGCCTTCATGGCAGAGAAGCCACCAACAGAGGCGGGTGTGATGGGCGCTTCAGATCCACCGGTGATCATCACTTTGGCTTTGCCGAGGCGGATATAGTTGAGCGCGTCCATGATGGCCGTGTTGGAGGTGGCGCAAGCGGATACCGTTGTATAATTGATCCCCATGACTTTGTAGCGCATGGAAATCATGCCGGAAGCCATGTTGGCGATGAGCCGGGGTACGAAGTAGGGAGAAAAGCGCGGATTAAAATCACCTTCCACATATTCAGTTACTTGTTCTTCAAAGGTTTGCATACCACCTTGTCCGCTTCCCCAGATGACGCCCGTATCGAAGGGGTCCATGGAGGAGAAGTCTATGCCGGCATCGGCTACAGCTTCTGCGGCGGCGGAGAGGGCGTATTGCGTGAATGGGTCTGTTTTACGTATTTCTGCTTTATCCAGTGCCAGGGTTGGATCGTAGTTTTTGAGTTCACAGGCGATCTTCGTTCTGAAGCGGGATGCGTCGAAATGTGTAATGGTGGCGGCGCTGCTGGTTCCGGCGATGAGGTTGTCCCAAAAGGATTTCACGTCATTGCCCAGTGGTGTGATAGCGCCGATACCGGTAACTACAACTCTTTTCATATGATTAGATTTAAGGCAGGATGTCGTCCAATAGCTGGCGGGTGATCCTGGTAAATTTATCGGGGCCTAGTACTCTGGAGAGCAGCAGGCCAGACTGAAGATTAGTGATAATGAGCAGGGCGCGGTTTTCGGCACTGCCATTGAAGCTGAAGTATTTTTTCTTTCTTCCGTTTTCGAGACACTTAGTGAGCCATTCGAGAATATCTGTTGCCATTTGTTCCACTTTAAGCTGCAGTGATTCTTCGAAAGTGAAGAAGTCTGGCGCCAGTGAGCCCATTAAGCAAACATTGCCAGCGTGACAATGTTTAGTGAAGACTTCGCAAAGATTTTTTAGTTGCTGGTCTTCGGGAAGTTTTGCCCATTTGCTGGTGTTATGGTGGAAGCTGTTTGTTTCCATGTCTACCACGGTGACGCCGAGGTCTGTTTTTGTAGGAAAATGGTAGTGGACAGCGGCGTTTTTAATAGCTAGCGGTACGGCAATATCTTTGTAGCTAAAGTCATTAAATCCTTTAGTACGCACGAGTTTGTCGGCCAGCGCTACTATTTTATCTTTTGTTTCTGACATAGTTTCATCTAAAATCCATTGTAAAAATACTTACTTACTAGTAAGTAAGCAAATATATTATTCGTATAGTCTTGATAGTTAGATATAATAAGCTTTTAAAAAAATATTTGGCAGAATAAAATCAATCCTTATCTTTGCAGCCCTGAAACACAAAATCAGTTGCCCAGATGGCGAAATTGGTAGACGCACTGTGTTCAGGTCGCAGCGCCTGCAAGGGTGTGCTGGTTCGAATCCAGTTCTGGGCACTAGAAAGGCTTGTAAGAAATTACTTACAAGCCTTTTTTAATTCTTTCAAGTGTCAATTTTCGCGCTTTCTTCTACTATTATTGACAGTCAATTTTTTCAACTCTTACAGGGTAACACATAATGCAGCACATCAGCTTCTTGCGCCTTGTTCATAAAAGTTATTAAAAATAATACGGTGCAGCCGTTTCGGCGAAACTCCGCCATTGGTTTTATTTCTACCATGCATCCATATGCGATCGTGCAGCATATATCCTTGTCCTTTATTCAATTTAATATTGAATTTATGTTTATCAATTACCTGCTTTAATTTTTCAGACCAAATATTATCGGCATCATAAAGCAGGCTAAAAAATTCTTCATAATTATCTTGTCTGATATCCGTATAAATCAGTTCCTTAATTCTGAGCGCAACACTTTTAGGCAAAGTGCTTACCTGCGGAAAAACCTGCTCAAATAAATCATCGAGTCTTAAAAAAGCAGATGCACCACTCTTATCTTTTGGTACACTTTCATATACATTGAACAAAATTTTAGGGATATAGAGATCGCAGTGCATAGGAAAATCACTTTCTGTTTTTCCAGCAGTCAACGGCGAATACAATGCTCCCATTTTATCCTTAGTAATCTGGATTATCGTAGACCTGAACAGCGCAAATAAAAAATGAAACAGCCTGGCATTTATCTTATTATCTATTAGATCGGAAAAAAAGATGATCTTCTCACCAGGATTAAAGTGGTATAGTGCGTATGCAAAATTCCAGAAATCATGTAAAAAAGATTTATCTATTCTGGATAGCGGTACAGAGAAACTGTAATTATAGTCTTTATACTTTTTCAAGTAAATAAAATCCACTTCTTTTATCTTTCTCAACTGTGTATCAAAATGCTTATAATCATTTCTAAAGCTGTCACTCCAGGTCAACCAGGTAAGATTATTCGCATTTGAAACCATTTTATGGTCAGCCTTAGGCTCAATTTCTTTAAAAAGTATCATAAATAATATTTTGGGGTTAGTGAAGATAATGCTGTAGAATAATGGGGCTGTTGTTTATACAGTTAAATTTAGAACATTTAAAGCATTTTTTTGTTCTGTAACATTTTTTGTGGCTATATAATTAAAGGGATCAAGCATAACCCAATCCAGTTGTGGGAACTAAAAACGCCTTTCTTTACTGAGTAAAGAAAGGCGTCTTGTTTTGGGTGAGGAATGAAATCTAATAGCTATTCATTACGATTCAACTGCTGCCATTAATTTAGGTTAATGGATTTCATTGGGCGTCTTATTAATGCAGCATTCAATCATTGCAACCTTCTTCGGGGATATATATTTTATAACAGCTCAATGGATTTCATAACCATCTATTAGCACGTGTTGCTTCAATACTATTGAATAATGCTGTTCATCCGAACAGCTGTCTTGATGGCGGCAACATAACACGCTGACATCACTTGTTTTCATCAAATAGGCATAAAAAAACCGCAGCTCATGGCTGCGGTTTTTTTATGCCTATTTTGTCACAATAATAAAATCACTATGTTCTTTATTTTTGTAACTGGACTTGAAGTCTTTCAAGTGAGAATGTTCATTGTCTCCCATTACCTCAATCTGGCTATGTTCTTCATACGCTTTTTGTAAAAATCCTATTAGATCCTGTATTTCATCTAGCGTTACCACAAGTGCGACTTCTGATAATTCCAAGGGAGTTAATTCGTCGTCACCAATAGCATACCCGAATGCGTTCATAAAAATTTATTTTAGATTTCTATTAGTTCTATTGTGAATACAGCATTACCCAACCTCAATAATATACTGCCAATCACGATTATCCTGATCCCAGATATGTCGTTTTTTATCGAATCTGGAATAACTAACTGCTTCTTTATTCATATCTCCGAATAAGAAAAGATATTTGGAAAAGTCAACGCGGCCCTTTGTTAGTGCAATCTCAAAGAAGAATGGCTCTGTCCATTCCTCTGTCGTGCCTCCTACTCCCCAGATTGCAATTCCTCCGAGAGACAATTGCTGGTCTGTTATCCAGATATCAGTAATTAAACAATCGTCCATCCACTTTGCCTTATCCCACTCGTTTCCATCTTGTCTTAAATGAATTTGAAGCAATCCTACTAACATGTATGAAACCCCATCGAGATATTTATTATAGGATGTCTCACGTTCTATTATACTCATGATCACAGGAATACTGCTATTTAAGGCAGATTCAAGGGTTGGCCTAATATCTTCAATTGGTATTGATTTCAATTTTCTAATCTATTACTTGGAAAAGTTGTGAAGAGAATATTGTCCACTTAAACCGATAACGGTGGTCGTTTTCTTCACTCTTTTTATCACGATGCGAAGAACGTTATATACGAACAAAGAAAATCGAATAATTTATAATTAGTCAACAACAAAAAACTCCTATCAGGTGATAGAAGTTTTTCGTTATTGGCTAAATCAATATCAGAGTGGTTATTTCAAGGTAGCGAGTTTCCAATCAATTAAGATACTATCAGCCTGAAATTTTGTAATGCTTTTTCCAGCTGTACCTTCATGTGAATTAAAATACTTGCACTCCCAATCTCCACCACTGCTAAAATTATAAGTTAGCGTTAATTGCTCATAAATTTCATTACCAATATGAAGGTAGGTATCTCCATCATAAATGATATTTCCATCTTCGATAAGTATTTCCTTTGCATCCCAAAAATATCCGCTATCAGGTCTGTTTAGTGGATGCCATACCTTTCTATTCTTGTATTTGTCGTTAGTCACCCATGTATCAGGAAGTACGTTTATTCCCAATTTGATACGTACTGAATTATAATCGAAACCATAATTCTGTCCTGGTGGGAAAAGGAAGTTCATTAGCGTGTTTTTCGTCAATAAAAAGACAACAGCAATACATGAGAGAATAAAATATTTTACATTATCTTTTTTCCAATACTTCATTAAGCTAAAAATATAACTATAATTTATAGGTTCATAAGAGAAAAACACAAATTCTTGATAACGCGATTCTGTGCAAGTCCATTCTTCTTTTCATCCAAAAAATGTTCTTGCTTATTTCCTGGCTTAATTTCACGCTTTCCCACTTCACCTATCAGCCGATCCATTTTAACTTACATTTTTTACCAAGGTTATCTATTACCACGAAATTATTTAAATAAATACACATCCCCTCAATATTCATTTCACTTTCACACAAAAACTCGGTCTTATAATATTAACAATCGCATATGCCTACTAAAAAACACCACGGGAACCACAGTACCTCTCAGCACCGTAATTCCCGCAGCCAAAAAATTTGTTCCACTTTATAATTACTGGCGGCTGATACGCCCTGTGCTCAGTTTGCCCTCATTGTTGAGTATCAGCAGGTAGTTGCCACTGCTCATTGAAGACAATGGCACGGCGTATGTATGTTTGCCAGCAGGAAGTTTACCTCCCATGATGTTGCGGACAAATCTGCCACTTACATCATACATGTTTAGTGTAACCCGTGATGGCTGTTTGAGCGTGAACGAAACAGTAGTTTGTGCACCAGCAGGATTTGGATATACCTCCAATGTAGTTTCAGATGCTGCAGCTGATTTAGCAGATAATGTTGTGGCGGTGGAAGTCAGGCTGCTACTGGTAATCGCTTGTACTTCTGCATAACTATTCCATAGATTAAGACTGTTGCCATGTCCGATAATTCGTACATACTTGCCCGTTACTGCACTAAAATTGAAAGTTTCCAAAGCGGTGGTGGTGCCGCTGCTTACCAGTCCGGTGGCGGCGGTAGTAAGACTACTAGTATCGTTGCCCACTTTCACATCAAAGGTACTGGTGCGGGTAGTACCGCTAACGAAAGCGATTTTCACGCCCGTTACAGTTTGACTACTACCTAAACAAAGTTGTATCCATTGACCATTACCATTGGCAGACCAGCGTGTATTCAGGTCATTGTCCAGCACATTTGCAGGTACATTGCCATCATCAGCACTAGCAATTACAGGTACACAGGATGAGGTAGTATTGGTAACTACCTGTACTTCGGTAAAGCTGTTCCATGCATTTAAGCTATTACCATGGCCTACAATACGTATATACTTTGCAGATACTGGTGTAAACGAGAAGGTTTCTAAAGTCCTGGAAGTGCCGCTGCTTACCAGGCGGGCAGCTACAGTACTAAAAGTGCTGCCATCAGTGCTTGCAAGAATGTCAAAAGTACTGGTTCGTGTATTGCCACTATAAAAAGCAATTTTAACAGCAGATACAGGAACGACAGCATCCAAGCAGAACTGTATCCACTGGCCGTCGCCACTGGCAGACCAGCGGGTAGCAGTGTCACCGTCCAGGACATTGGCAGCCACATTACCATCATCCGCACTGGCGCTGGCAGGAACACAGCTGTTTGGCACATCGCTACCATAAACGCCAACCATGGTGGAATCCATGATACGAGCGGTAACAGGAGCAGAAGATACTTCATCAGCACCGATATCGAAAGTGCCTGTGCGTGCTTGTCCGTCCATATCTGTATTCAAAGTAGGATAACTACCGGTAGCAGCATTGATAGCCGGACTACCCGTCTGCAAATGGAAAGTGCCTGTTGCATCTCTTGCCAGCAAAGGATTTGCAGTAGTATAAGTACCAGCAGGAACAGCGCCGGCACCATTAGTATTGTACAAGATATTGCTCGCCCAGGTAGCATTGGTATAAGGGCCGGCAATAGAAGATGCCGGGCCGCCACCTTGAATAATGTTGTTCACAAACGTAGTATAGGTGGCACCTAGACCACCACTACGGCCAGCCTGGACATAGTTGGTAGCGCAATTAACAAGTGTATTAAATGCGATCACACAACGATCAGGCCTGTCATGGCTGGTAAGTGGCGCACCATCGGCTACCTCTCCATCTCCGTTGCCAATGTTGATACCAGGACTACAATTTTCGAAATGATTACTGAAAATTTTATGATCATCACCAAATATGCGGATGCCTTGCGTATTCAGGAAATAGTTGCCATACACCACACAAAAATTGCCATGGCGCAGGGTAAATTGGGATACACAATCTCTGATAGTATTGTATCGCAGGGTAACCGCCGAAGATTTAACTGAAATCATTTCATTTTCTCCCTGGCAGGACTGGAATACATTATATTCTACAATACTGTTGGAAGAAGATAAACTGTAGCCGCTTAAACCGAATTGCAGTGTTTCAGCACCGTTGGCGGTTTGCGGTTGCTGATCATAGAAGTAATTGTGATGGATATAGAGGCGCTGCGCAATCTGACTACCACTACCACGAACGGCAATGTAGCGGCCCATTGCATTTTTATGCTGGAAGGTATTATAATCAACTTCATGATCGCTACCATTCAGCAAGAGATTTTCTCCATCGCCAGGGGTTTCAAATAAGTTACGAGTCCAGCGGCAGAAGCTCGTACCGGCAGCCATGGTGGCCTGGCTGGCATTAAATTTAAATTTAAAACCTTTAATAATGATATACTTTGCTGGACTTGCGATTGTAATACCAGCAGTACCATTGATTTCTACGCCACCTATTGTTTGCGCCTGAATGGTAATCGGTGCAACGGCAGTTCCTTGTTTATTAATGGTGATGGTGGTGCTAGCAGTATAAACACCATTGGCAAGGATAATTACATCTCCTGCAGCGGCGTTATTGATAGCTGTTTGCAGGGCAGATAGAGAGGATACATTGACCGTGGCGGCAGATAGTTGCAACGTACAGAATACCGATAGAAGTAGCAACAAGCACTTGTAGGCACGACGGTTTAACCGTGTGTAAATTACGGGGATCATTTGGGTGATTTTAGATGATGATAGATTTTGGATTACACAACTGCTCATTTGTGTGACGGGTCCTCACACACTATTCTCATAAGTGGAACAAAAATTTTTGTATTCTAAAAATAGTAAAAAAATCAATACAATGCAAACGATTGCAAAAACAGTCATTTTTAAAATAAAAACGGCCACCACAAAAGATTTGAACAATAAATCATCAATAATACTTCCTTCGCTGTTTACAGTACTTTTTTAACCATCTGTTTTTTAGCAGGATTTTTTGTTTGTTATAGATGAGGTCTTAGAAAAAATAACGGCCTGTTTCTACAGAGCAGAAACAGGCCGTTATTCTTTCTCCTCTTTCATCAAGAATGCGCCATTATTTTCCCCGCCCCTGTTTTTCTCAACCACATCTCAAACGTCATCAGGCTTGGATGAATGCTACGTAAGCTGTCCTCATCAGCTTTCGTGGCTTTTCCTGAATTGAGGAATTCATAGCCCCTCGCAAATTTTGGATTTAGTTGTCTTAGCGTTTCCATGGGAAGTAATTCATATTGAATATTTCGTCCGGTGGTTTTATTCATGGCCGCTACCATCTGGGGCGGTGTTAAGGTATCGCCGGAGAGTTCAATAATTATACCATTAAAAGCTGCAGGCCGTGCGAATGCTATTGCAGCGAGTTTGCCGATATCTTCCAAGGCAATCAACTGCATTTCTGCGGTGGGCAATGCCGCGGTGGTAAAGGAATTCCCTTTAAGGCCAAATCTTGGGTCCAGGAAATTTTCCATAAAGGAAGATGGTCGTAATATCGTATAGGAGATCCCCAGGGATTGAATATACTTTTCAACGGCGGCCTTTTCTGTTTGCATACCTGTTAATGCAGCCTGATCTACGCCAATGGCTGAACTATATACCAGATGGCTAACATGATGCGTCCTTGCCGCATCTGCTATATTTTTTCCGGCCTGCACTTCATCCTGATGAACATCTAACGGTCCTGGATGTACGTAAAATATGCCATAAACATTTTCCATGGCAGCATCGATAGAAGCGGTATCATTCAGATCTCCCTGGACCATTTCCACACCTAATGCAATTAAAGCTTGTGCGGCTGCACTGCTGGCATCTCGTGTAAATCCTCTCACCTCCCATCCGTCTGATAATAACACACGGGCTACAGCGCCCCCCTGCTGCCCGGTGGCGCCGATTACTAAAATTCGGTTTTTGCTTTGCATAAAATTATAATGGTTTCTTTACAAAGCTATTAACCACCGCCTACTTAAAATTGTATCATACCGACATTCCTGCTGGTGAAGCACTACAAACCTGGAAATGTTTAGGACTCACTCCTGTAAAGCGTTTGAAGTCAGCGATGAAATGAGACTGATCGAAGTATCCTGCCAGATGGGCAATATCGGTGAGACGCTGAGAAGGCAATGCTGCAATGAGTTGCTGCGCTTTCTCAAAGCGCGCCACCTGCAAAAAGCGGCCGATGCTGACACCAACGGAACGTTTGAAATTTCGTTCTATCTGACGTACACTTAATGGCAGTTCCTTTAACAATTGGAACGGAGATCTATCTACTTCTCTTTTTATACTATCTGCTAAATCAAAAATAACCTGATGTGAAGCATATGGCGCTATAAAACGCTGCAAGAGAAATGTTTCGAACAGAGATACTCGTTCTGCAAAGGGCAAGGGCTGCAGCTGTGCGTAAAGTTGATGAAAACCATTACCAAAAATATCTTCCCCTGTGACCATGCCATGGCTCAGCTCCTCCATTGAAAGCTTTGTAAAAACACTTAACCCATAAGGCGTAAAACTGATAAAAAATTTGTCTGCAAGCATAGGCTCAGCGGTAACAGGATGCAGCTGCAATACATTTTCTCTTCCGACAAATAATCCCGCGCTCAATAATTGTCCATCATAAAAAGTAGCTTGATCAAAATCAATAAGAAAAGAAGTATTCAGGCGGGAATAGATGGATTTCGAAAAAATACCAGCGCCTTGCAGTTGAATGAAACGGTCAACATATGGCGTTAATAGCTGGTGATGCGGTTTTGCATACTGGTAATTAAACATGGCCCGATTTTTTAAGAGAGGAAATCTACCCTTGGTAAAGGTAGTAAAAGTCTATTGGAACTTCATTGCTTGATGCATGGGGCCAAAAGATTGCTATATTTAATCACTATACCCTTTAAAATCAATAGACTTGACAACTTTAACTAACTGTCCCAATTGCGGCGCTAAATTAAAAGATGGCATTTTCGGTACGAATACACTGTTAAGTGACGTAAAATCAGAGCTGATGGCGGAAGTTTATCGTTCCCCAAAAATAACCGGATGTCAAAAATGCTTATCCGAAAGCTATGATAAAGCACTAAGCCAATACATGAGCAGCAGGAAAGCTGTGCAGGAAGAAATGGTAGAACATATCAAAAATGTACCGGTAATTACCAGCCATAGTCCTTTTAACTGGGATTATAATGTGATGGGACTAGTTACAGGACAAAGCACTACCGGAACAGGACTCTTTGCAGAAATAGGCGCATCCTGGACAGATTTATTTGGCATGCAATCTCAAACATATAATAAGAAAATCGCTGCCGGGGAAGATCTCTGCTTACAACAACTGCGATCTAAGGCACTGCGAATGGGCGCCAACGCAATAATTGCCGTTGATATCGATTACAGCGAGTTAGGCGCAGAGAAAGGAATGATCATGGTGTGTATGTCTGGCACCGCCGTGAAACTGAATAACCTGGACGTACTTGATCCGTATAAAATAGATTCTATTCGTAAGATCTCCTATCTGGCAGATAAATTGAGCGCAGGAAATAACAAATATGGCGATTTACTCCAAGGCTCCTGATGAAACACAGGAATGTCTTTACTGAAAAGGCATTCCTGTGTTTTAATATTGCAGTGTCCATAGCGTATCAGTTAATTCAGTACAGCCATTTTCTCTTGCTCCTTCAAAAACTGCGCTACATAAGGTATTGCATCTTTCCCTATTTCCTCGGGCGAATTATGACCGCTGAAATCGAACTTCACTACTTTATTTTCCGGGAAAGCACTTTTCCAATTGACAAGGAATGGTTCAGGGAATCCTTTGTCTTTCAGCCCCCACAGCAGCAGTGCAGGAAGCTGATCTAATGCACTTCTCTTCTCCCATAAACCAGCCAACCAGTGATCCTGTTTTAAGAATGATGCGGGGAAAGTCCAGGTACCTTTCCTTGTTTTGGGAGATGGAAAAGGTTTCACATACTGTTCATGAATTGCTTTAGGGAAGCGGCTTTTATCGCCTACATCTCCTTTGAGCAAGACCTTTGGAAAAAAGTTAAAATACTTGCAAAGCATTCTCCCGAATGCGGAGCCCAGAAAGCCACTGAACATTTCTAATGTTTTAACGCCTTTGATGGACCAGAACCAGCTGTTAAACGCAATGACAGCTTTTACATTTTCACGGTGACGTTCAATATAATTAATGCTTATGGGGCCACCCCAATCATGCATTACAATGGTGATATCTTTTAAACCTAATTCCTCAATAAACCACTCAAGGTTAGCAGCATGGAATTGTGGTAAGTAAGAAACGTCATAAGGTTTATCAGACAAGCCAAAGCCAATATGGTCAAGGGCTATGCACCTGTAGTTTTTACTGAAATTTTTGATCAGTTCCCGATATCCGAAAGACCAGTTAGGATTACCGTGAACAAAGAGTATTACTTCACCTTTTCCTTCATCGATATAATGCATTTTACCATGGGTGGAATCAATATATTTTGATTCAAAGGGATATTCATTTTTATCGACCCAATTATATGTTGTTTTCATAGTTGTATTGATTATTTAGCGTTATAAGCAAATGCGAATTCTTTCGCAAAGGCATCAAATTTTATTTTTCCTGACAGAGCAGTTCTTTCTTCAAAATATGTTTTCAGCAAACTACCATCCTGTAGCGCTTTGCCCATATTGATTACATAGGTGGTAGCCATTTCTTCCGTCATACCTTGCTGCAGAAGGCTTTGGAGCATTGCCTCATCTGGGAAGCGCACCCAGTTTAGTGCAGGGTTGCCAATAGCAGTTCCCAGGTGTTGCGCTATTTCTTTTCCAGATACTTCGTCACTCACGATATACCTATATGCATTGCCGGAGAAATTTCGGTGGTGGATTGCATCAAAGGCTGCATCTGCAATATCTCGCGGATGGGTTAAGGCGAGTATTACATCTGATTCAAAATTATTTCCGATAATATGCTGATGTTTGATCAAGTCGATGAAGCCGTAGAAGTTTGAGTAAAACATACCTGGGCGAAGATGCAGCACCTGCGTATGTTCCAGGGTACGAAACAGATTTTCAATGTGATGGTTAGCGCTGGAAGGGCCCGGACCATCTGGGAGATGAGCTCCGATACCACTGAGGTTTACCACATATGGGACCTTGTTATTGGCAATGGCGTTGGCATAAGTTTCACCTACCTGCTTAATTAATGCTGGTGTGCCATAATTAGGTGGTACCATGGTGTATACTACTTCTGCACCTTCAAACGCGTTATTTACAAACTCGCGGTCATCTACCTTTCCGATTACCGGGATGGCGTTCAACTGCAAAATTTCTGCGGCTCTCTCTTCATTGGAGGTAATTACTTTTACTTCATGGCCTGCTGCTGTCAGCTGCTGAACAAGGCTACGGCTGATGTTTCCTAAAGATCCTGTTATTGTTGTTTTCATTTTTTTGTCGTTTTTAAATTTCTTGTACAAAAGTAGAATTGTACTTACTTTTGTACAAGTACTTACCCTTTAGTATGTATAAACATGACAGCAATAAAAGAGACCTCCGTTATACAGGAAAATAAGACCAATGCCTTTGCGGCCTGCCCGGTAACCTTCGTCATGGAGCGCATTGGCGGCTACTGGAAGCCTATCATCCTATTCAATTTACTGACCGGAACAAAGCGATACAGTGAGCTCAAAAAGACGATTTCCACCATCACAGAGAAGGTGCTGATCCAGCAGTTAAAGCAATTAGAAGCAGATGGACTAGTGATCCGTAAGTCCAAGCCTGTGGTGCCGCCTTATGTCACCTATGAGCTTTCAGCTACCGGCAAGGCTTTGAGACCAATACTATTTGAGATGGCGCAATGGGCTGTTAAAAACGGTGGTAAACAATCCAGGCAATTTAAGAAGCAGATGGCGGATTTTCCGGAGTAAAAAGAAGTATCAGGACGATACATTCAAGAATAAAAATAATGGGAAACAGGCAACTGTTCCCCATTATAAAAAACTATAAGTAACTGAATGTAGTTATTATCTTACCTGCGTTATCTAACAGTACAGCTTTGTCGCCACCCTGATTATTCCAGACAGCATGGTTCAGCCCCCAATACAAGTTATGCTCATCATCAATTCCCTGCCCAGTCCATACTGATATATCCTGACCTGGTGAAATGGAGACATTGCCAAATACGTACGTCCATGGGTTTGAAAGAGGGTGATTTGCTGAATCATGAAGTATCCAGTTCTTTAATGATACGGTAGTCGGGTGATCATTTCTAATCACTACCCTTTCATTGGCAACTTCGTCACCTGGAGGATCAAAATCTATGTAGGTAATTCGTAACTCCTTCGTTTTATCGGGCCCTAATTCCCAAATCCGGACCATTACATTCTGACCAATTTGTTTTTCAAATCGTATACCAACAGAACCATCCGGTGTGATTATCGCAGGGTCTTCCGGTGATTCAAGGCCTTGCCTTCCTGTCTCCAGTGCATATGAGCGGGAGTCGCCCGGCCTTGTTTCATGGATAACAATAGTTGGACGCCTAAGGCCCCAGTCCCATTTTGAAACATCATGAAGTTCAACCCAATAAGTATTGGTGCGCCGGGATGAAGGTGGAATTTTGATCAACAATGCGCCAGGGATGTCGCTATGCCCCAATGGCGCCAGCATTATTGTTGTTGCAGCACCGACAGCCGGCACCAGTTGTAGGCGGCCTGCCGGAATCCCTCCAAGTTGGTTTACATATACTCCATTAAGCGCAGGACCAGCCTCCATATTTATATTCATAAATGGCAGAACAAACCTGAAACCACGCGTTGCATAACTCATGATGCAATAGTTGTCAAAGTAGGCAGTATCGGTTGTTCCTGTGGTATTATATGCTTCATTCAGGCCAAGCGCATGTCCAAATTCATGCGCCATACGCGAATGACTCCAATCATTTTTATTTGTATGTGTCAATAATACTGACTTTCCATTGCTCACCCCTCCCCAATCAGATTCCTGATTGATGATAACTACTTGTCGTTTAAAATTATCAATATTTATTTTGGTTTTACGTGCAGCCTCTATACCCCAATTAAAAGCCTGCGCGCGCTGTTCCCAATAATGCATAGCGTTATGTTCTGCGATGGTGTGGCCAATATCGAGCCAGCCTATCACCAGCCCTGTAATATTTATATGGCCATGCGTCACATCATCATAATAGTCGCGAAGGCTACCGCCTACATGACGGCCCAAAAAAACATCATGATAAAACATATAGTCGGCCACTTTTTCCGTAAGTGAACCATCATTATTCCTGAATCGACATAAGATTATACAAGTAGTTTCTTCATTTCCGGTGGTTATAGCATTTCCATAAAATACTGCATCACCATAACAATAGACACGACCGTCAGCAGCGGCCAGCCAATAGCCTTTGCCACTGCGGGTTGCTGCAATACCTACGATGGTACTGCTGAAGGGCTCCCCGACAATCGATCCATAAAATGCAGCATCGCCGAAAGAAAACACGCCACCATCACCAGCAGCCAGCCAATAACCTCTACCAGTGGGAGTTACAGCGATACCTACTACTGGTTTATTCAATGGTTCTCCACCCTTGGAGCCAAAAAATCCAGCATCGCCAAAAGAAAACACCCCACCATCACCAGCAGCCAGCCAATAGCCATTGCCAGTTGGTGACGCCGCAATTCCTACTACTGGTTTGTTTAAACGTAGATCCGGCAAGGATCCTAAAAACGGAGCATCGCCAAAAGTAAACACGCCACCATCGCCGGCGGTCAACCAGTAGCCTGCACCAGAGGGAGTAGCAACTATTCCAACCACTGGCTTGTTTAGCGGTTCACCACCTTTGGAGCCGTAGAATTGAAGCGTACCCAATGTAAACACGCCACCATCGGCAGCAGTCAGCCAATAACCATTTTTGCCAGGTGACGCCGCAATACCAACAATCGGCTTATTTAAAAGTTGGCCGGCCATAGAGCCATAATACGTGGCGTCTCCAAATGCGTAAACACTCCCATCGGTATCGGTGAGCCAATATCCTTTACCAGAAGGAGTTCTTGAAATTCCTACAATGTACATGGATGTAATTTTGGGGTTAATGATTAATAATACTAGAACACTGTTATTCATAGCAAACTTTTGCACAGCTATTTTTTGTCGAATCATTGGTAATGAAGAAAGTATCAATGCTACGCCTGTATACTATTATAGCAATAGTATTATTACATAGCATTAAGGATGACTATGCATCATGCTTAGAAAGATTTTTACCTATAAGTTGCACTTTATAAAGTAACAAAAATGGAATACATTCTTTGAAAGGCGCTACAGTATTAGCTTCTACAAAATTTAAATCAAAAGACATCGGGGAACAAACTACTTAATGGGGAAGTTTGAGCATAGTCAAATTAGGTAAAAACACTGCAATAATACTGCAACCAGCATGTCCTAAACAAAAGACACTAGATATGTTAACCATCAAATCGTATTATCAGGTTTAAAATCCTCAATTTGGTAGCATTTATATAAGAAAGGGAAATAATTACAATTAAGCGGGAAAATAGCTATCTGTCTATCGAACCATCTCTTCTCATCTTTGTATCACAAAACAAATTAATCACATCTCAAAAAAATAAAAAGATGAAAACAACAACCCTTAAACACAGTATCCTCGCAGTAGTTATCGCGCTTTTCTCTGTTGCAGTATTATCCATGAAAGCAAGTGCACAACAAATAAAAAATGTGGTATTGGTACATGGCGCATTTGCAGATGGTTCCGGCTATAGAGCGCTGTATGAAACCCTTACCAAACAAGGATATCATGTAACTGTAGTACAAAATCCACTGAGTTCTTTAGCAGATGATGTAGCAGCTACCAAGCTGGCATTAGACAAGCAAGATGGCCCGGTTATCCTTGCAGGACACTCCTGGGGCGGTGTCGTAATCACCGAGGCAGGCAACCATCCTAAAGTGGCAGCCCTGGTATATATCGCAGCATTTCAACCAGATAATGGAGAAACAGCACTGCAGTGGTTCCAGACCGCCAAACCAGCTCCAGAAAACGGCGTATTACCAGCAGATGCCAATGGCATTGTTTATTATGATCATGCAAAATTCCATGCAGGATTCTGTGCTGACTTAAGCAAAGCTGATGCTGATTTCATGTATGCTTCACAAGGTGCTTTTGCTGGTAAATGTTTCGTAACACCAATCACTGAGGCTGCCTGGAGGACCAAGCCTAGCTATGGTATCGTTGCTACTGAAGATAAAAGCATTTTACCTGAAATCGAACGTAATATGTACAAACGCTCCAATACAAAAATCACGGAGATAAAAGGTAGTCATGTGGTATTTATGTCACAGCCTCAGAAAGTAGCTGATGTTATAATGAAAGCAGCGAAAGAGGTTTCCAAATAAACAGGATATTTGTCTGAATGAAAAAACGGCTTGTAAGTTAACCTTACAAGCCGTTTCGTTTTATGTGAAACCTGATTATTTACTAGTAACAAAAGAGGCCATTTTAGGGATCATATTCGCTAAGCAAACGCCTATATTAAAAGCAGCTGTAAAGTTCTGCGCTTCTGTTTTCACGTTACCATTTGCATCTTTGCCGTTTACATCATCATCAAAATGTCCTTCTCTGTCTGTAATACCTGACATAAATATGAATGGCGCCTTGCACAGCAAACGGATAACACCATGCGTAGTTTCCACGGAGCCTACAGGCAATTTATTACCAGTATTTGCAAGCGCCTGAAGACCGCTTGTATCAGAAGTGGCATAATCTGCATAGTTGGTGATATTCACTACGCTAACGCCTATATAATCTTTGTCGGACATCACCTGGATATTAGCTGCGGGATTGCAGAAAGGCTTCAGTAACCGCGCTCCTATTGCACTAGTGGTTGCCTGGTCCAGAAGTTTGAAGAAGTTAGGAGAGATAGCAGAAGGAAGTACTTTCTCAAAATCGTTAGGATCGTCCCATTTGCTTTGTGGATTTTGTCCGTTAGGATGAAAATTATGAATGAAGATATTACTACCCATCACCACGCAACCATTGTTGTTACCGCCATCCAGGCCAAGTGCCGCAGTACCTAATGCCACTACGAGATCCGGCGTTTCCTGGCGATAGTGCAATACTTTAGGCAGGTCGGCATGCTTGCCCTGGGAGCTGGAAGGGTTCCATTGGGTATCCATGATATCCTGGATGCACCAGAGTTCAATGGTTACACCAGGGAAATTATCCCAGATAGCGCGTGGCTGCGGAGAACCAGGCAGGAAGGTCCAGGGATAGTTCAGATGAGTAGGATTCGGAAGTTCTGCGGGGCGCATTCTGACATTTAACAAGGCATTTAAAATGGGTTCTACTTCCCATGATTTGTTACCAATTAACAGGACTCTTTTAAGACTCATAATTTGAGATGTTTTATTATGAATGAAACAGTGAGACTGTGTTTAAACAGGGGCTTGAATTACAGTGGTTAATTGAGGCGTTTAAATTTAACCTGGCAGGCCAAATTTCGCAGTTGTAATAACATCGGAAGAACAAAAAGGTTTTGTTGAGATCATCTATTATTCAAATTCCATTTTAACTTACCTTTATTAACTAACCCTAATTCCCTATAAAGGGAAATATATACAACAAATCAGGTAATCTACTAAATATCCCACCCTGTTAACGGGTGTACCTTTGAATCATCAAACAAACATTAACCTTAAAACTTACCTCAAATGGCAAATCAAAATGTAAAAAACGTCGTATTGGTTCATGGTGCTTTCGCTGATGGATCTGGTTACAAAGGTGTTTATGAATCCCTTACCAAACAAGGATATAACGTTACCATAGTACAAAATCCTTTAACATCTCTGGCAGATGATGTAGCGGCTACACATACCGTACTTGACAACCAAGACGGCCCTGCCATTCTTGCCGGCCACTCCTGGGGCGGCGCCGTTATCACAGAAGCCGGCAACCATCCTAATGTAGCAGGTCTTGTTTATATCGCGGCCTTCCAACCTGATAACAATGAAACTGCTTTGCAGTGGTTCCAATCGGCCCCTCCTGCTCCGGAAAATGGCGTGCTGCCTCCAGATAGCAAAGGCATCGTGTATTATGATAAAGACAAGTACCATGCAGGATTCTGTGGTGATCTATCCAAAGAACAAGCTGCGTTTATGTATGCCTCTCAAGGCGCCTTCAAAGGCGAATGTTTCTTAACTCCTATCTCCAATGCCGCCTGGAGAAATAAACCTACTTTCGGCATCATTGCCACTGATGATAAAAGCATCAACCCAGACATCCAGCGTAATATGTACCAACGCTCCAACACACAAGCAAAAGAAATCAAAGGCAGTCATGCTGTCTATATCTCCCAAGCCGAAGAAGTGGCCAATGTAATTGCATCCGCTGCACAGCAAGTAAGCAATTAATCTTTCTATTTGCTGCATCCCGGCTGCTGCATACTCGCTGCAGCCGGGATGTTGTTTACAAAGGATTTTCGTATATTCGATTTGCCCGTAAACCGGTATATACAGGTTAATCGATATAAATATGAAACTGAAAATATCTGACGACAGAACAGGTGGGGAATTACTACTGATGAAAGATGAAGCTGCCATTGACAGAAAGCCCTACATGCGGGATCGGTTTCACAAATATTTTACCATTGTATGGAACCCAGGCCCGGATCAAACAGTTACCATCGACGGAACTGAAAAAGCCTTTCCTTCCAATACCTTACTGACACTGCTTTTTGATCAGACATTTAGCTTTGAGGATTCTGCTTCCTTGATCGCCTGGCAATTTAACCGCGAATTCTATTGCATCCTGGACCATGACAGTGAAGTAAGCTGCGTGGGATTCCTCTTCAGTACTACCGATCACCTGCTGATACAACTGGAAGAAGAGGCGCAGCAAAAACTTAAACTCCTGACGGAAGTCTTCATAGAAGAACTAAAAACAACAGACCATATCCAGCATGAAATATTGATAGTGCTACTTAAAAGGCTGATCATCTATATAACGGGATTGGCTAAACTGGGTTATGTTCCCAGTAAAAAGATTGATGAATCCCGGTTTCACATCATCCGAAAGTTCAACCTATTGGTAGAAGCCCATTTCAAATCTGAGCACATGGTCAACTTCTACGCACAGCTGCTTTATAAATCTCCCAAAACATTATCTAATCTCTTCTTGCTCTTTAATCAAAAATCACCCTCTCAAATTATCCAGGACAGGATTATACTGGAAGCGAAAAGGCTGTTATCATATACAGATAAATCAGTGAACAGTATCACCTACGAACTGGGATTCAATGATGTTGCATATTTCTCCAATTTTTTCAAGAAAAAATGTGGCGTGTCGCCATCGGATTTCAGGAATATGGTGCCGGTGGAAACGCTGGCGCAATAAGGTATCACTGGGCTATTTATCTCCGTTGAAAATAGTATATTTACTGCATGAATATTGTTTTGTCGGCCGGACATTATTTTGGGAAAGAACAACAGTGTAATGATGCTGGTCTGTTCCGACTGAACATTACCGACTATCAGCCAGAAACACATATTCACAAGCACTATCATGAAAATGCTTACCTGAGTATGCTAATCAGTGGCGGCTATCGGGAGATCAATAATAAAGCAGAAGATATAATACTTCCCGGGCAGGTGCTGTTTCGTCCTTCTGGATATACACATGCCAACCATTTCCATGCACAGCCTGGCCGATGCCTGAATATAGAATTCAATCATGAAGCATTACAGGAAATATTGCCAGACAAAAGACTACCAGGCGCTTTGATGATTTTTAAAACCGGCGTATTGGAAGATTTATATAAGCTGTTATATACGTTTTTACAAGATCCACACAGCAGTTTATCAGAAGAGTATATGCTCAATTGCCTGGCAGATATGACGGCGGTTACGATTCCCAGCCGTCTGCCCTGGTTTGGGACAGCACAAAAAATCCTTGAAAACGATTTTGACACCCATCATACCATCAAGTCTTTAGCTGCCAGTGTTTATGTGCATCCTATTTATCTGGCAAGAGCTTTCAAAGAACGTACAGGCCTTACCGTAGGAGAGTACCAAATGAAAATGAGGACCCGCAAGGCGATGCAATTATTACTCAGCTCTTCCTTATCAATAGCGGATATTGCTTTTGCTGCTGGCTTCGCCGACACAGCCCATCTTATCAGGTCATTCAAATCGAAATACCGTATCACACCCCTGCGGTTCAGGAGGTTGTTGAAATAGTTAATCTGGTTCAATTTTTTCTGCACGGACTGGTGTTTCTTTGTAAAAAAAGAACATGCGCCGACTTATAGCCCTACTGTATTTGTTATCTCCCCTGACGCTGTTTGCATGGCAAAAGCCGGATTATCAACTACAAGTAACTGCCGATCCTCAACATAAAAGCTTTGCTGTAAAAGGCACGCTTACATTTGAAAGCAGCCCTGCTTTTGCAGATTCAGTTGCTATTACTATCAGTAAAGCTAAAGGCCCTGTAAACATACAGCTGAAAGGCGCCGTTGGCAGTATGGATACCAGCCTGAATGCCTCCGGAGATGTGGTCTATCGCTGGCGTTTTAAACATTCCCTGCAATCAGGCACCCGCCTGACTTTCAGCTATGCTTACGACAGAGGCGATGCACCTGCGTTTCAATATTATATGGATAGCAGCTTCTGTATGGCCGGAGGTTATGGTGCGTCGTGGTACCCTCAGCTGTTATCTCCTGCCGCTGATGGAACAGACGATCCTACCCGTGGTACCGGTACTATTCGTGTAACCGTTCCCGTTGGCATGATGCCTGTAATGGCTTCCAGCAAGGTTAGCAACAATAATAGCACTTATGAATTCCAGTATACCCAACCAGACATTTTTTCTTTGTATATAGGAAGATATTCCCGCAGCGAATACCAAAGCAAAATTCCGTTTTATGTATATAGTCTGAATAACACCAGCAACCATGATGATATTTGTCGCAAAGCCGCTGCAGTACTGGATTACCTGACCACTAAGTTTGGACCACTCGATATTCCGAATTTCTCCGTTATTGAATTTCCAGATGTAGTATCTGAAAACACGGGTATAGGTGGCGCCAGCATATTGGGCGGTGTGGTGATGCCAGCCAGCGCGTTAAGAGATTTTAACTATGCATTGTTTGGCCATGAAATAGGCCACCAGTGGTGGGGAAACAAAGTATTGTCGAATGGCAGCGCCGGCGCAGATATGATGTCGGAGGCCATGGCACAGTATGGATCTTTGCAGGTGGTTATGCAGTTCGACAGTGCTAATGCTTTGAAATACCGTACCACAGGCTATCCTGGCTATATTTCCAACCAGAGTGGTATTGGCTATTTGAAAAATGTGGCAGCAGGCAATGATGAACCACTGACCCGGATGACTGGCGGCAATGGTCATATAATTGGTGACAGCAAAGGATTTCTTGCCTGGGAATTGTTATCCAATGTTGTTGGCAAAGATAAATTTCATAAAGCGCTGCAGCGTATAGGCGAGAAATATGGAAAAGATGGAATTAGCTGGAATGAGTTTCTCCAAGAGATTTCTTCTGCCCACGGCAGCAACCTGCAATGGTTCTACCAGCAATGGTTTGAGCGCACCGGCGCACCGAAATGGGAAAGCAACTGGCATCAGCAGGAGCATACCTTACATCTTACCATCAATCAAAAAGACAGCCTTTACCAACTGCCTCTGGAAGTATTGATCACCTATAGCGATGGTACAACGGCCTTGCAACAGGTTTCGTTGCAGCATTCCCAGGATATGTTCATGTTACCGGTAAATAAAACAGTAACAGCAGTAAAAGTAGATCCATATTTCAAGGTGTTGCACTGGGATGAAATGCTGACGCCGATGGCTACTGCACAAGCTAAAGTAATCCGTGTTGTTAATCTGCGTATTCAACAAAAGCCCGCTGAGGCTGCGGCGCTGGCAAAGTCTTACCTCGCAGAAGGCATCCCTGATGATCAGTATGGTGTGGCGTTTTCTTTATATTTCCATCTGGGGCGTATTAGTTCCGCTTCCGGAAAACCAGCAGAGGCAATTGGTTATTATTGTCAGGCCTTGCAGTGTGTATCACGTCCGGCGGAGTTATTAGCTTATACATATTATCGTATTGCGCAGCTGGCAGCGACTATCAATGACAATGCCCAGTTTGAATGGGCATGTAAGAATGCGGTGCTGGCGGATGAAGCCAATAATAAATTTGATGGTATGGAAGAGAAGGTGGGGTTGATAAGAAAGTAATTTTTCTGCCTCTCATAAGCAAAACAAAAGGCTGCCTCTAAGCGGCAGCCTTTTTCGTATATTCTTAACTGTTATATGCTTTGTGATAAGGAAGTTCAACGTGCACAATCTCTGATGATGTAGTGCACGTTGATACTAATTACTCAAAAGAATCGCTCAGCATCCACGGCAGGTTCCCAGCATGGTGTGAATTGGATCACAAGGATAGTCAGGATCAGCAGTCAGTCGGCCGGCTCCTTTAGCGTTTTTGCTAAGGCCTGCAATTCTGATTTTGTCGAGATGTAATTTGCGCACAACTTTCTTTTTCATAAAACAGTGGTTTAAAGGTGACTAAATGAGTAACTCAATTTAAGCAATACTCGAGGCATCTTTTCTCCCGTAAAGAAGTGATTTTTGTTGCGGGGGTATGCAGTATCCTTCTTCCCTCTTTGAAATAAATTTAGTTTCAACGCAAAATAAATTTTGAAAATTAAAATGAGTGCTTATCTTTGCAACCCTGAAACACAAAATCAGTTGCCCAGATGGCGAAATTGGTAGACGCACTGTGTTCAGGTCGCAGCGCCTGCAAGGGTGTGCTGGTTCGAATCCAGTTCTGGGCACGTAAATGGCTTGTAAATCATCTGATTTGCAAGCCATTTTTCTTTAGCATATGGTCGAATAATCACGCCTATTCCCTCTCTTTTTGACATGCACTTGTAGTTACCTCCTGTTGGCAATTTGGCGTTGTCTATTTCTCCTCAAAAAAATAATTTTGATATTCACCTTTTACACCTATAAGTCAATACTGACAAGTGTTATGCAGAAAATCATTATAACTGACGGTAACAATCCGCATATGAGTACGTTGAGAAAGTAAGTAACTTACCCCAAACCCAATCCATATTGAGACGTTGGATCCCAATTAAACTGAATACAAACTATAAACATTAAGACCTATATCATGAAAAAAAGAGTCCTGGCCATAATTTTTTTTACGGCCTTTTCAGGTAAGTCATATGCCCAGTTAAATGTAATCACAGGTGCGAGTGCAGGCAATGACTTGTCGGCTATTTATGGCGAAACCCAATCTCAACAATCTTCTGTTCTGTCAGTTTACAATCCCGTAAATGGCCCAAGCCCTAGCATTGCTGGCGTCCTGGCAAACTTCAAGTATGATGTTAATTATGGTTTTCAATTACTGAACCTGCACTCCGACCTGGACAACTTATACTTCCGCTATCGCGTAAGTAGTCAATATCAACAATGGAGAAAGATATGGCATTCCGGAAATTTTAACCCCGACGCTGAAACACTGGATAAAATAACAGCCCGTGGAAATTTTGCCAATTCTCACATTTATATCAATCAGGGAGCCAATTTATATTTAAAAAATGATGATCCAGGCGATGTTGTTTTCATGTCTTCTAATGAAACCGAGTATGGTCGTATCTACTGCAGTCCTTCAGCATTATATTTCAGTGTTGGCAGCGTTCCTGTTCCTTACATGGCGATGCAAAAGAATCCGGATATACCTAATACCATGCGCCTACAATTGAATGGTGATATTATTACCAGAAAGGTAAAGGTCACTTCTTCCGGTTGGGCAGATTACGTATTCGCCAATGATTACAAACTTCCCACTTTTGAAGGACTAGAAAAATTCATTGCTAACAATGGACATCTACCCGGTATTCCATCGGCGACTACCTTAGAGAAAGACGGGCTGGACATAGGCGACATGCAGAAACGACAGATGGAAAAAATCGAAGAGCTCACATTATTACTTATTAAAGTAAACAAACAGGTAGAAAAGCTGGAGGAAAAAGTAAGTCAACAGCAGGTGCTGATTGATGCACAACAGCAATTTATCCTACAAAATAATAAATAAATTATCATGGAGCTAACGAATGATGGTTCTTGCCTGTGCATTATATTCACACCTGTCCCGTTCATTGCAGTCACCATTGAATAGATAACTTCACCTAATTTTTATCCTGTCTTCTGAAAAGTTAAGACAGGCTAAAAATATTTCTGTCTACAATCTACTGTATGAGGATTAAATACCTTTAACAGCGCATGATGCGCAAGTATCTAGATCCCCCTGCAAGATCATTTACACCATATAAAATCCAATAAATCGAAGATAATATGCAAACCAAGGAATATTTCGAATAGATTGATTCCCAGTGGTATGTTCGTTAATCCGCCGGTTAGAAATTCGTACTGCTAAAATCCTTCGTTTGCTTTTCGACTAATTAATAAAACCTGCCAATACCCTCCGGCTATATTTTTCATCATAACATACTTATTCCCCAATAAATTTCTTATTTTAGTATAACATCATTTCATTGTTATCAATTATCCACTGCACAAAAGATGCATCATGATAATTGGTAGAAGAGCCAAAATCCATAGTATCGTTGCTTAACTAATGCTTAACACCCTTATTCATCAGAATAAAATAGAATTGTATCCATTAATTTTTTAAGGCCTTGCCGCTGGGAAGCTTTTACAAACACCTACAACCGTTGAACAGATAAGGGTCATCAAAAATCATATACAGGTATTATTCATCATTTCAGATCAACTTAATAACATGCGCCCATTGCATCTTTTTGAAAATCCCTCTTAAATATGAAGCTCATCATTGTATTAATCATATCGTGCTTGATAATGGGATGTACCAAAGACCTCACACAGGTATCCATATCAAAGATTAACAAGAATTTTTTTAGTGAGGAAATAATGGCGAACATCAGAGGATATACAACGCAGGAAAAAATTGCGATAAATGTCTCACAAACTGGAGATACCTTACACCTGATACGCATTGAAGGGGCTTCCAACCCTTCTGATTCTACTTATAGCCTCAATGTATTACGCCCGTTTGCAGATATGGTTTGCAATATGTTAAGATCCAAAAATGGTTTTAATCAGCCCACCCAATTTGTTGTCAACTTTCAGGTTTATTCACCCATCTGGAAAACGCAGGGATGGGATTTTATCGAAAATAATTTCTATTATCAGGTTTGGGTGTCATACAAGGACTACCCTTGTACGCTCGACATGAATTACGCCATCAATTAGGTAAAAAATCAATATTTACGTCTTAAAAAATTCATTCAAATGAAGTCTGACTGAGAAAATCCTGCAGATAACATTTGATTTCCTCTCTTTCTTTATCAGGAATACTATTCTCCCTACTTTTTTTTGATCTGACGACAGTTTCATTGCCGCTGAAATTATTAGGCCAGACAATTTCTTCGCGACTTAAAAGATCATATATTTTTTGCTGATGCGATGCCTGCAAGTCGCTATCCTCCAGTATCTCCAACACCACCGACACATCTTTACGTATGGAAATCATCGCATTTTTTAAACTTGAAAGATCTTCCAGATAAAAGGCAACTTTCCCTGATAGATAATTTACCAGACGTTGTTCATCAAAGGTAGCGTACCTGCAAAATGCGGCAACATCTATCACCCCAGACGATAAAATTTCGCATAGCCGTTTGAGTTGGGCAGAATCAGTAGCAGTGGTGATGTTTTTAGGGAAATTATAATATAAATATCTATTCGGAATTCTGTTTTTGAATCTCCAATTTAATATAACCTTAGGGTTTAGGTTGAATAGCTGTATGATATCCCTGGCTGTTTCTTCAATAAAGCGCATTATTTCCTAATGTTTTTATTTCAGTAAACGAGGTAGCTCAAAGAGTATTGGTGCTACCTTTTAGCACTACACGAAAATTCGTCTCCGCGCTATAATCAGGTACGTGAAAAATCACTTTATAGATTGCGATATTAATTTTGTTAATACAATCTTATTAGGCATGGCTCAACGAAAATTTTGAAAAAGTATTATTTCTTAAACAACATGCTCATAATTATCTTTTCCCGTTCTTCTATCAACTTTTGAAAATCCTTACCAGACAAGTGAAACAGCTTTTTATAAAGTGGCGCCATGATCAAAGGATAAGACAACAAGGAAAATAAGTTCATCAGGAAGTGAGCAGGATTCATCTGCTCAATATTACCCTTTTCCATTTCGCTGGCAGCATCTTGTAAATAGGATTTTACAGGAGCAGACTGAATATTATTGATCAGTTTATGACCAAGTGTATTGATCTCCGTTATAAGAAAGGTCTCTTGATACGGAAAAGCTATCATATGCTTCAGGAACACTTTAATAATGTTTTCAGTCCTGGCTTTAAATGGTTTATCGGATAGCATGCATTCGTTCAAACGTTGGCTCAAATCCTGCATAGCATCCTGGAATATATCTGCGATTAACTGATCTCTTGAGCGGAAATAATAATGCAGCGCCGTTCTGTTAACCCCAGCAGCATCGGCTATTTCCTGGGTTGTGGCGTGTAACTTTCCTTCTGCAAAAAGCAGTCGTTTTGCGGTCTCTTTTATATGTTGCTCTGCACCTGTATTTTTGAGTGGCATACTTTTAAGTTATACTTATTTTATAGTCAATCCCTATTTCGTTGATAAAATAATCATCATGCGAAATTACAATCAAAGTACCTTCAAATTTCTTTACTGCCAATGTCAGCACTTCCAGGCTTTTCACGTCCAGGTTATTTGTCGGCTCATCGAGGATTAGTATATCCGGCGACACATTACTTACCAACAGGCAACTCAAAGATAATTTCATTCGCTCTCCCCCACTTAGTCCTGCAGACTTTTTGTCAAAGGTATCCGGATTAAACTGCGCATATACTAATAACTCCCGTAATTCCTGCTCATCTAAGCCTCGCTTATTATAGGCCTGAACTTGTTCATAGATATTCAACATCGGATCAATCATCGAATAGTTCTGATCGAGGTAGAAATAGGAGAAATCAGCATGATGATAACTACCTTCTTTCGGCTGCAACTCTCCCGTGATAATCTTTAGCAAAGTCGTTTTCCCACTTCCATTCTCTCCCTGAATCTGCACGCGGTCACCGGATTTAATTTGAAAGCTAAGATTATTCCACAGAAAGTCATCTCCGTATTTAAAATTAATGCCTGCCATGTCTATCAGCACTCTTTCAGGGCTGGGCGCTGGCGATTTGATTTCCAATTTAAGCATTTCATATTCCTCAATTTGAGCTTTGGTGGCTTCAATATTCATCTGCAAACCTGCTATTTTTTCTTCATGTGCATTCAACATCCTTGCTGTACTGCGCTCTGCTTTATTTTTCAGCCCTCCTGCAATAATGCGGGGGATGGAACTACTCATACCTGCGGACCTGGACTCTTGCTGCGCCCTATGGCTAGTCATGTCTGCGGCTTTCTTCTCGGAAGCTTTTAATGCTTTGGATTGTTCGTTTAGCCGTGCCCGTAAAGCGGTTACTTTTTCCAGTTTTTTCTGCTGATAAAAATCAAAGTTCCCCCCGAATACTTCTATTCCGTGGTCATTTAGCTCAAACGTTTTGTTCATGAGATTCAATAGTGTTCTGTCATGACTAACGATTAGCATGGTGGATTTACTTTGCTGTATCAGGTGATAGAGTTTAGTTCTGGTATGGAGGTCCAGGTGATTGGAGGGCTCGTCCAGCAGGATCAGCTGAGGACTATTCAGGTCCATGGCTGCGAGGAAAACTTTTGTTTTCTGACCACCGCTTAGCGTACCTAACAATCGATTTTCGCGGATATGCCCCAGCCCCCATTTTTGAAGCACTTGTTGTACTTTATGCGCAATATCCCAATCATCATTCAGCGCTGTAAAGTGCCGTATATCCGTGTCTCCATTCAAGATCGCCTGTAATGCCTCCAGTTGCATATCCACCCCCAAGGCCTTCGCAACAGTCCAGGTGTCATACTCACCCAAATGCTGTGGCACATACCAGGGTTGTTCAGTATGCGTAATACTTCCTGCTGTCGGTTCAATTTTCCCTGCGATGATGCGTAGTAAAGTTGATTTCCCTGCACCATTTAGGCCTATCAAGGCCGCTTTCTCCCCATCATTCAAAATAAAGCTCAGGTCCTGAAACAAGTCTTCATTATCCGGATGAACATAATGCAATGACTTTATAATTAAACTCACCAGATTTATATATTAATATTCAAATCTAGCAAATAAACATTTTTGTTAGACAAAATTGTTAAATATAAAAACAGAAAACAGGAGATAATCAACATAAATTATTTTCAATAATTGATTTATATATAATATAAACTCAAACTATTATTTGCATTTATCAACAAATAAATGCAAATAATAGTTTGAGTTTTATTACTTTGCCCATCTTACAAAAGATTTCCATTGAAAAAAGTACTGAAAATAATTGCCTATATACTCCTTTCGTTTCTGTTGTTAATTGGATTGTACCTGTCGTCTGCGTTTGTGCTTTCGCGTATGAGCACTCCTAAAGAGGAAGTTGCTGATGCGGATATTACCATTTACATACTCACCAATGGCGTACATACCGATCTTGTAGTGCCTGTACGCACTGCGCAAATAGACTGGAGTACACGGATCCCATTCAGTAATACTATCGCTAACGATAGCAGCGCGCAGCTGCTGGCTTTTGGCTGGGGCGATAAAGGTTTTTACCTGAACACCCCCACCTGGGCTGATCTGAAAACCAGTACGGCATTTAAGGCAGCGTTCAGTTTAAGCACTTCCGCCATACATACCACTTACTATCGACGCCTATACGAAGGTGACGATTGCCGTAAGATTATGATCAGCAAATCACAATATACAAGGCTGATAAACTACATCAATGCGAGCTTTAAAACCGGCACCAACGGCCTTCCCATAAAGATTGACACGCATGCAAACTATGGAAACGATGACGCTTTTTATGAAGCAAACGGCAGCTATAACATCTTCCATACCTGTAATACCTGGGCCAATAGTGGATTAAAAAGCTGTGGGCAAAAGGCCTGCCGCTGGACCATCTTTGATACAGGGATTTTTTATCAATACCGCAAAAAATAGCCATCTACGTTAGTAATATAATATTATTAAAAGCCTGTAAGCCATGCTCACAGGCTTTCAAATTTCATGCAATGAACTTTTGACAGGATTACCTGTTAAACTAATAACAGTCCCTCCTAAGCAACAAAATTTAGCAAAACAGCAGTCATCCCGAAACCCAAATCCCGGTGTTCACAGTTAATCCGGACTTTTATGTTGTATGCTAATAATTGCTTCATTGATATAAGCAACCGCATTTACGGGAAAGTTTGCTCCACCAGGTCATACTATCAGTATGGCAAATCACTCCTGTATACTACCATAGCTGTTCCTGGCTATGGATGTGGTCACCCGCCATAATATACTTACTCTTTCAGCTTATCCACCATTTTATGACACAAAAATCTAAACGATGAAACGCTTTGTGATAAAAAAATTAGCTATAACTGTCCTTATGATTACTGCCATTGCCAGTATTTGTACTGCACAGAAAAAACCCAATATCCTGGTGATATTCGGAGATGATATCGGACAAACAAATATTAGCGCCTATTCCTTTGGGGTCATGGGTTATACAACCCCTAACCTGGATAAACTGGCGCATGAAGGTTTGATGTTTACAGACTATTATGCAGAAAACAGTTGCACTGCCGGCCGCGCCACTTTTATCACTGGTCAATGCGCCAAGCGTACCGGCTTATCGAAAGTAGGGATTCCGGGCGCTCCGGTAGGTCTGCAAGAAAGAGACATCACCATTGCCCAGGCATTGAAGCCACTTGGCTATATGTGTGGGCAGTTTGGGAAAAACCATCTTGGAGATAAAGATGAATACCTTCCTACCCGCCATGGCTTTGATGAATTCTATGGAAACCTCTATCACCTCAATGCAGAGGAAGAACCAGAGCATCCTACCTGGCCTAAAGATGATCCGGCTTTCACCAAAGCCAATACGCCAAGAGGTGTAATCCATAGCGTTGCGGGCGGCAAAATTGAGGATACTGGCCCACTTACTATCAAACGAATGGAAACTGTTGATGACGAAACTACCGGCGCTTGCATGGATTGGATCAAGAAACAGGTGGCAGCCGGCAAACCATTCTTCTCCTGGATGAATTTTACGCGCATGCACTTCAAGACGCATGTAAGGCCGTCTATGCTGGGCCGTGCCGGCATGCCAGGCAACTATTACGCAGATGGCATGCTCGAGCTGGATGATAACGTAGGTAAGTTGATGAAGTTATTAGATGATCTTGGCATCACAGAAAATACCATCGTCATCTTCACTACCGACAATGGCCCTAACCAGTTTAGCTGGCCAGATGCAGCCACCACGCCTTTCCGCAGTGAAAAGAACACCAACTGGGAAGGCGCATACAGAGTGCCTGCATTTATTCGCTGGCCCGGACATATCAAACCCGGCATGACTAATGAAATCTTTTCCGGCCTGGATTGGTTCCCTACTTTGCTCGCTGCGGCCGGCAACACTGACATCAAGCAAAACTTGCTGAAAGGCGCCGGTGTTAACGGTAAATCCTACAAAGTACATCTGGACGGCTACAATCAGCTGGACTTCTTAACAGGAAAAACAAATAAGAGCTTCCGGAAAGAATTCATCTATTTCAATGATGATGCGCAACTGGTGGCTATACGATATGGCGACTGGAAGACAGTTTTCCGTGAACAATCAGCCCCTTATGGTTTTAACGTATGGAAAGATCCATTCATCACCTATCGCGTACCAAAGCTGTTCAACCTCCGTATGGACCCGATGGAACGTGCAGATCAAGCCTCTGATAAGTATTACGCCTGGCTGGTAGATAATGACTTTCTGGTTGGTCAGGGTAGCTTCCATGCAATTGAATTCCTGGAAACGTTCAAGGAATATCCTCCTTCCCAATTGCCTGCCAGCTTCTCTCCTGACGGCATAGAATCTGAAATAGATCTGATCAATTCATCCAGGCTGAAAATAAATGCACCTGGTTCAGGTATGAAGTAAGGAATTATTGGCAGATAGGATTTGTAAAATAAAAACGTCTGTAAGCAATGCTTACAGGCGTTTTTTCGTGCTGATAATTTTCACCAGGACATCCTTGCTTTCTTATAGATAATTTTATCTTCTATCCCTTTGTTTAGTAAAATACAATGCTCTTCAGAATCTGTTCCACCCCGAATACTTTTCAGCTCCCGAAATATACTCGGAAAGATGCAAATCTCTTGCTGAAGATATACCTGAAACTCCTTCATCACCATGGTAAATAATCTGGATTTTTCCACTTTATTATACCAGGGATTCTTTCCAATGGGAGTAATTACACCGTGAAAATCGAATGCTTTCAATCGACTATCTTCCAATTTGAAATTGTCAAATTCACTTATCTTAATACCTTCTGCTCCCAACCAAATATCTATTTCCGGATAAATTGGCGTCATCAATACTTTCAACTTTTGAATATCCATTGTTGAAAGTCTTTTTTGGGTAACAAAAGCCCCAAAAGGAAAATTATAAAAACCAGTAATTGTTAAATTAGCAGCAGCTGGTACCGCTACGGTGGAGGTTTGTCCATCAGGTTCTATTAGAACCCAACTGCAGGAAAAAACCTCATCATCAGTAGCAAGTAACCTAATATTATTCTCCTTTGCCAATAGTTTTAATAGTGCAATTTGCTGTATTAGTGTTGTTTCATCTTTACAATAGCTAAAGACCCTGTAACAATACTTAAACTCCTGTTCTTCTATGTCTACACCAATATATATTGTATCCATATCAGGTGCTTCTCCAGATATAATAAAATCAAAAAAATCAGAGATAACACGAAATTTACCGGAACCGAAATGCCTGGAGAGGAAGTTCTCCAAGCAGGAAAGATCAAGCTGAATTGCTGAAAAGAAGTCTAGTAGGAATCTCACGTTTAGAGTTTGAAATAATAATCGTATTATCTGCTGAAAATATCTCAGCTCATATACCAGCCACCATTCACGTTTATCGTCTGGCCATTGATATAACCATTGGTGGCTAGCATCAATACGACTGATGTCACTTCTTCGGGTTGACCAAATCTTCCGATAGGAATTAGTGTTGGCTTAATGTTGGGATTATCTTTAATCATATCTGTTTCAATCAATGCAGGCGCGATCGCGTTAGCGGTTATTCCACCATAACGCGCGAGCAAGGAAGCATAGGAATGCGTTAGTCCAATTAGTCCTGCTTTGGATGCAGCATAGTGAGGCCCGATAACACCACCTGTCTGCGCTGCTACAGAAGAAATATTAATGATCCGTCCGTATTGCTTTGCTATCATGGAAGGAATCGCCTGCTGCGTGGTCAGAAACGCAGATGTCAGGTTAACATTCAAGGCCTGTTGAAAATCAGACAGGCTAACTTCAGACAATGATCTGCTTGGGTTGATGCCTGCATTATTTACCAGGATATCTACATCGCCAGCCGCTTCACGAATATTTTCAAACAAGGAAATGACAGCTGCTTCTTCTGCTACATTTGCCTGAAATGCGAATGCTTTACCTCCATTGGCAACAATATGCTGCACAACGGCTGTTGCCTGTTCTTCATTTTTGTGAAAGTTGATGATGACCGTGGCGCCGGCATTTGCCAGATGAATAGCGATATCCTTGCCTAGCCCCCTGGACGAACCTGTCACCAGTGCTACTTTATGTTGAAGCGATTGTTCCATCGAATTATTTATTGTATAAAAAAGACATCGTCTTTTAGCGATGTCTTTATAAAAATTAAAAGTAGATATCTACATAATCGACTACATTATTTCCTTCGCAGTTATCCATCTCCTGTAGTCGCCAATATTTTCTGGCTCCTTTAGCCAGGAAATGATAGGTACCTTTTTTATCACATACCTTGCCATCATTCACGCCACTGTAGCGTGTGAGGATAGTGCCAGTAAACAACAGCTCCTGCGGTGTTTCCACTTTTATCACGCCATCGATGGTTACAAAATCATGTTTGTCGGCACTATATTGATCTCCTTTGATATTATAGGTACCATCCGCATTTTTGGTGATGGTTACTTTTCCGGGATTATCCCAGCTTACCCATTGTAAGGTGAAGTTATGTTTTCCTTCGCGGAGCGGTTTAACTGTTTGCGTCGATTGTGCAATAGCGCCATAGCTAACAAATATCGCCACCAGTAAAGAAAAGGCCAGTTTTAGTTTCATTCAGTTAATTTTTGATTGGTGATATGGTAATATCAAAGATAATAAATTAGCGACCCAAACAAATAGTAAGGCCCGGCTGCAGTAGCGACCGGGCCTTTATCTAACAATCATTTATTATCCTCTTCTGCCACCACCATGACCACCACCTCCGTGGCCGCCACCGCCACCATGGCCGAATCCCATAGACCGACCACCGGCATCAAATCGTTCGCCACCAGGCATGCTCTGACTATGAACGGCCGGACCTTGTCCACCATTGTGAAACTGTCCTCTATCGTTCATCCAGTTTTGTTCATGCTGTACCTGTTGCTGACGAGGTGCTGTACGCGCATCTACACGCATTGCTTTTTCTTCCTCCCTACCAGGTCTGTAGTTAGAACCATTAGGGCCATTGAAGCTTGCTCTATGCGTATTATTGCTGATGTTGACATTGTTGACATAAGTGTTATGAATACCTCCACCTACGTGCCATACTGCGGTGTTATACATAAAGTGTCCACTTTCCCAACGACCGCCATAGAAGCCGGTACCGAAGTAACCAAAACCATAGTTGATACCACCATAATAACCTACTCTAGGTCCCCAGTAACCTGGATGCCAACCATAATAACTACCATAGAAACCCCAATAACCAGGTGTCCATAAAAGGCCTATGGAAGGCGGTAATACCCAAACGCCGGGCACCCAATAATAACCGCTGCTAGCCCAGGCCCAATACCCTGGTGTCCAGAGATAACCATCACCCGGACAGGGCGGTTGAACGTAATCAGGCAAAGCAGGAGGCGCCTGCTGTGTTTGTACGGTAACGTACGACTGATCACCATTATAATAAGTAGCATCTTGCGCCAGCGCTGCTTTTACAGCAAAAGCACTGATACTAAAAAGAAATAGCAGCTTGATTGCAAATGAAAGCTGGAGATGTTTATGCCACCTCTGTAACAGAAGAGCCGGGCCCGCACGAAACAGCTTGTTGTCAAAGATCAATTCTAGCTTATTCATTTTTAATGCGTTTTATTTGCTTTAACCAAATATTTCATAAAAATTCAATCGCTTATTTTTAGGTAGATGATATCAGCGAAATCATCTCAAATGAGCTTTGTATTTGGAACAATGTTTACAGCAGAAGGTTTACTCTACAGCCTTTCTCATGGTGAAATTTTAACGTTCTGAAAGCAGATGAAAGCACTTTTTTCTAACTATTACCACTAGATGAAGGGTAATGGCACCAGTCGCTACAGTTATGATATTTTTGCGTTAGATTTGAATTACCCAAAAAATATTACCATGCTTGTATTTACTTCCGTATTCAGTAGTTTTTCTGTAGATGACCTGGACCGCGCCAAAGCTTTTTACCAAGATTTATTAGGCATCCAGATTGAAGAGTCGCCGGCGCCAATGTCGCTGCTGACACTCAAATTACCGGGCGGACATACCGTTATGATCTACCCAAAGCCCAACCATCAGCCGGCCACATTTACTATCTTAAATTTTAAGGTAGATGATATTGATAAAGCAGTCGATGAGCTTATTAAACAAGGGATCGTTTTTGAGCAATACAGTGGAGAAATTCAAACAGATGCAAAAGGTGTAATGCGAGGCAAGGGGCATTCCATTGCATGGTTCAAGGACCCTGCGGGAAATATACTCTCTGTGCTAGAAGGATAATTCCTTTAAAAAAAGAAAGGCTGGTATTACCAGCCTATTCCATAATCTTCTCCGTTATTACTACTACCTCCCCAGATGGTACCGTGTCTGGTATCCAGGAATATAGCATTTATTGGACCACTGGTTCGATCGCCAAAGCTCAGATGATAACCCATCTGTTCAAGCCTCGTGCGCGTTGCCGGCGTTGTCTGATTACTGAGTAATATGCTACCAGGCCTGGGCTGCCTATCTTTCACCGTGCTGCCACCCAATGATAACCATAGCTGGTTGGTATTAATATTGGCAGCTTCAGTAGCCTGTTGTACAGTCATTCCAAATTCGACCATATTCAGGAAGAACTGCAAGAGGTTCTGATCTTGCGTATCACCACCTTGTACACCGAAACATAGAAAAGGCTTACCATCTTTCAAAGCCATACTAGGCGTGAGCGTTACGCGTGGGCGTTTCCCCGGAGCGATCACATTAAATGGACAAATAGCCGAATCCAGTACAAAACTTTGCGCACGCTGGCTCATACCTACGCCTGTTTTCCCAGCGATACATGCCGGCAACCATCCGCCACTGGGTGTTATAGAAACTACCCATCCGTCTTTATCAGCAGCTTCCACACTGGTGGTGCCACGCCAGAGACGATCCATATAGGCGCTGTCAATATCGTTAATAGCAAATAGGTTGGTATCTGGCCTGAACATATAAGTAGCATCATGTTTAGGAACGAAGCCTCCAGGCTTTCTGCCGTTGGTAGTGTCCATCATTTCCTGCCTGTCTTTCAGAAAATGCAGGTATGGATTAGACTTGCCCATAAAGGCATACGGATCACCAGGGCCAGCATCCGCATTGTTATGGTCTGGATTGATTTCTTTTGCTCTGGCTTTTGCGTATTCCTTATTCAGCAAACCTTGTATCGCAGGATTTTTATTGAATGCAGGATCTCCATAATAAAAATCACGATCAGCGAAAGTCAGGTTCATAGTCTGATACAGTGTATGGATATATTGAGGAGAGTTATATCCCATTGCTTTAAGGTCAAAATTTTCGAGGATGTTGAGGCTTTGCAATAGCATAGGTCCTTGCGTCCATTCCTTCAGCTTATAGACTTCTATGCCCTTATAATTAACACGCAGTGGTTCTTCTTCCTGTGGCTTCCAGCGGGCAAGATCTTCCATGGTAATGAGGCCGCCCTGCTCCTGGCAGCCGCGTACAAATTCTTTAGCGATATCTCCTTTGTAGAATCTGTCGTAGGCAGCCATGATAGCATCTTTGCGGCTTTTATGATTTTTAAGTGCCGCTGCTTCTGCTGCTACCATTTTAGTGAGTGTATTCAGCAGATCTTTCTGAACAAATATCTCTCCGGCCTCTGGTGCTTCTCGCTGTTGTCCTTCGTGGGTAAGGAACACCGCGCGACTATAAGGCCATTCTTTAATATATTTTTTCCCACGTTCCATGGAGTTGGCCGTTTGTGCTTCGATGGGATAACCGGCAGCCATTTCCATAGCTGGCGCCAGTACTTCTTTGAGGCTCATGGTGCCATATTCCGCGAGCATGTAACATAACCCACCTACGGTACCTGGTGTCACTGCTGCCAGTGGCCCGTATTCAGGGGGAAAATCATAGCCTTTGGATTTATAAAATGAGGCAGTAGCTCCTGTTGGCGCTACACCTAACGCATTTATAGCGATTACTTTTTTTGTTTTAGGATTATATATCAAAGCTTGCGTTTCACCTCCCCAGCTAAGCACATCCCACATGGTGCAGGTAGCTGCCAGCATAGCGCAGGCAGCATCTACGGCATTACCGTTTTTCTGAAAGATCATAGCCCCGGCAGTAGCTGCCAGCGGCTTACCAGTAACAGCCATCCAGTTTTTACCATGCAATGGTGGCTTCTGTGTTTGCTGTGCGTATGCAGATAGCATGTTACCGATCAGCAGGAAAGATAAAATATATACCCTCATGGCTGAAAAATAATAAAATCAGTTAGAAAAACATATACCACTAAGGTTATGGCTGACACAGCACACGTACTGTCACCAACAGCTGCCCAGTGTGCCGCATGGTATGCTCTGCTGCATGGAACAACAGTCCCTGTACCGTTGATGGCAGCTGCTTACGGCCAATACCACGAAAATCGGTAAGGGTACTTTCATTGGTGGACGATAACTGTTCCAGCGCCAAATTCGTTTGTGCGTTGTAGTGGTCCAGCAATTCTTCTAAAGTGCCTTTTTCCTGATCTTCCGATTTCAGATACTCCATCTGCTCCGGCGTGAGCAAATTACCTTTTGCATAAGTAAAAAGCCTGTCTAACACACCTGCCAGGTGCTTCAGATGAAAGCCAGGAGAAGCAACGCCAGAAGGCCTATCCCAAAGCTGCTCTTCAGGGAATCCCATCATGAGGCGGTTGATCTCCGCCCTCGCCTGCAACAACGTATGTGCAACAGGTTGCAGTAATGCCGGAATATTTTCTACCGGCCCACGCATCCAGAATTCTGTATCCATGGTATCTTTTTTAAACAAGTTAATTTATTTCAATCAAAAACAGAACATAGTTAGATATCCTAATCATACAATAATGACAATTTATAAATAGCGAGAAAAAATAACTTATCACTCCTTTTTATTATCTTCGAAGTCTTATGCCCTATAACGCTTTTCTCCAAACGATGGTGGCCACACATCTGGCCCGTAAGTCTAATCTTCCTGAACCGGTATTCGACAACTTCGCGTACTATGAAACGCGTTGGATGAGCTTTTCAGAGCTGGGACCATTTGAAACCTATAGTTTTTTATACACTGCCTGCAATGATGAACAGCATTTCAGGGAATGGCTGGAAGCGCTCAAAGGCACGGCCTTTCTGCAGGAAGCTGCAGCGAAATATGAAGCGTGGCTTGGTAGTGCTCAAAATACTGTCAATGAAACCATCACTACAACTATACTTTCTGAAGAGCAGTTTGCATTTTGGGAAGCCAATGGTTATCTACGAGTGAGCGGCCTAGTGCCAGACCAATACTGCGATGATGTGACCGGGCTTATATGCAGTGCTTTGGGCGTTGATGTAGGCCAATCAGCCACCTGGTATCCAAATGAACCCAGCTGGCATGGGCTGATGTTGCAGCTGTATCAGCATCCTGCCATTGCTGTCATCAGAAATCATCCACCGCTGAAACAATTGTTTACAGAATTGTATGGCACCTCACAGCTAATTGCCAATACAGAAAAGGTGAGTTATAATCCACCAGAAACGGCATCCTGGCGATTCAGGCATGAAAATATTCACTGGGATATAGATCCCAAACAGCCAGTATCTCTTTACATACAAGGACTGATTTACCTGGAAGACGTACCCGAAGAACGTGGGCCCATAAAGGTTATACCTGGTTTCCAACACCAGTATGAAAATTATATCGCGGGGTTTCCGGAATTTGTAGAAGCACAATATGCCATCAAACAGCACCCTGGCACGGTAAAAGTGCCTGGCAAAAAAGGCGATATTGTATTGTGGCAGCATACTTTACCACATTGCGCCACCGCCAACAGGGATAAGGTACCAAGATTTGTACAATATATCAGTTTCACGAAGATCTAAACGTATAGGCAATGATGGCTGCTGCGGTTGCGGAGTTGATGTACAGCGTTCCCCACATATTGCCATGATTGGAGGATAAACGATTATCGCAAAATGTATTTGCTATGTCGGCAGGTGCAATATGTATCAATTCTATAGCCTGCATGGCCAAAGCCATATGTGTGGCGATATTCCTGGCATTCATCTCCAGCGATTGCTGGTCTTGCAGCAGTGCTTTTAAGTGAGTAATATGTTTATCCAGCTGTGGATGCTGCCCTTTAGCCTGCTCAAAATAATGCATGACAGCCTCCATGCTTTTAGGCTCGCGCTGCATAGAACGCAGGATGTCCAGCGCCTGAATATTCCCAGAGCCTTCCCAAATGGCATTTACCGGTACATCGCGGTATAGGCGCGGCAGGACAGACTCTTCCACGTAGCCGTTACCTCCGAGGCATTCCAACGCTTCTCCCATGGCGAGTACCGCCCTTTTTGTATTCCAGAACTTACCAACAGCAGTGGCTATACGAATAAAGTGCATTTCAGCTTCATCACCGGCAGCCGCATCAAATCCTTTTGCCAGTCTGAAAGCCAGCGTGGTGGCAGCAATAGACTCCAGGCAGAGATCAGCAAGCACCTGCTGCATCAACGGTTGATCTATTAGTAGTTTACCAAAAGTTTTGCGATAATGGCAGTGATGAATCACTTCTGCCAGGGCGCGCTGTAAAGTGGCAGCAGAGCCGATGGCGCAGTCGAGGCGGGTATGCCTTACCATCTCCATAATATTAGCGACACCCCTTCCCTCCTCTCCGATGATTTGAGCCCATGCGCCGTGGAATTCTACTTCTGAAGAAGCGTTGGACTTATTACCCAGCTTATCTTTTAGCCGTTGGAACCAAAGCTGGTTTTTAGTACCGTCCGGGAGGAAACGCGGTACCAGAAAACATCCCAGTCCTTTTTCTGTTTGGGCCAGCACCAGGAAGGCATCGCTCATGGGGGCGCTGCAAAACCATTTGCGGCCAGTAATCCTATAGGCGTTGCCGTTAGGAACGGCAAAGGTGATATTACTGCGTACATCGCTGCCACCTTGAGGCTCGGTCATCGCCATACCAAAAGTAACCCCTGTTTTTTGGAACCAGGGGAGATGACGGGCATCATAACTGTTGGATAATACCAGTGGTAGCCAGGCTTTTGTAATCTCCGGTTCCAGTTGAAGCGAAGGCACTACAGCAAACGTCATGGTAAGCGGACAACTGGTACCTTCATCTATTTGTTGTTTGAGATAAGAAAGCACGGCATGTGCCATGTAGCCCCCGGGGCGCTTACTATTCCAGGCAATAGCATGCACGCCATTGCGAATGGAAACGTCCATCATCTGGTGATAGGCCGGGTGAAAGCTTACAGTATCTTCTCTATTGCCAAAACGATCGTGCGTATGTAATACAGGCGTGTATTTGTTAGCAAGGGCGCCCGCCTGCTGCATCGCTGCACTGCCCATGACAGCGCCAAAATCGGTGGCGGCAGGCAGGAGCCAGTCGCCACCCCAAACCTTCAACAGCTGCTGCAGTAAAGGATTGCTGGAGAATGAATTATAGTTTTCCAGTATGGGCGACTGGTTCAGCGAGGTATTAAAATCGAAATCAGGAATGGACATCACCGTAAGTTTTGGCCTTCCTAAATTTAACGAATATTAAGGATTGATGATGTTATTCTCCTTCGAATTGCATCCATGGAATCTGCAGGAATCCAGCGCGTTCGAGTACGCTTATTTCCTCGTCTATCTCTACTGAATTGTAGTAGGCACTGGATACAGAGATTTCTTCTGACTCCTGTCCTGGTTTCCAACCATCTACCTTTAGATAATAAGTATCGGTTTTGCCGGTAGACACGTGTTTTGAAAGCACTTTCGTTTTGTAAGCTACCGGATTGGATATATCCAGGAAATTATTTGTATACATCACTACACCGAATGTTCCTGCCATTGTCATGACCATAAATGCAATGATGAAAATCAGTTTACGTTGCTTCTTAATCGTGAATTCTTTAACAGCATTCATAAAAAGGATCAGCAGTAAAAACAATACAAAACCAATAATCTTCCACAAACTAACGTAATCCAATACACGTAAATGACGGGTATAAAAAAACAATACAAAATTTATGATCATTAATGGTATCATAGCACTACTACCAGCAGAATCTTTTGGCGCATCCAGCATAAGGATACCTTGGAAATACCAGATGGCTATGATCATTACACCATTCAACGAAAATAACAGGTAAAGCAACCATGCATAGTTATATTCAGTAAAAAAGAGTAATCCAGCAATTAATAAAGAAACGCAGGTAATACTTATGTTAAAATACTTTGCCAGTTTCGTTTTAGTGTCAACCACGCTCGGATCTATCGCAGAAATAGCATCATTGTACTCTTCTTCAGTAGTATGATCTTCAGTTGGATTACGGACTTTGGTCACTTGCTCTACCCAGGCAATAATCTCCTGGTAATCTTTCAGGTAGGATGATATAGTGACAGAACGCTTACCAGCGAGGCCTTTCAGCTTCATACCATTTTTTATTGGTAAAACCGTGCGGATCTCGTTGTTCAATAATTCTCTGCTGTAAAATCTAGATCGATATTTAATACCATATTGGTCAATGGAAATTGTAGAAAACAAATCATTTAGTGCGAAAATCATAACGCCGGACATGCTTACAAAAACAATTTCTAAAAATACAGTGGCCGCGATAGACTTAGGATCTATAAACATTAATATGCCTCCGGTGATAAAAGCCACCAACATTGCGCCGGCTAAAATTGTCATCACAATTTTAAACCATTTTGGATAAGTATATTCTTTCATAATCTGATATAGGAATGCCGAAGATGCAGGATTTATTTCAAAATTCAAAACAAGACCACGGCTGTTATTGGCTTACAGCAAGATCAATAGAGGTCAGCACCTCGCTGCAGTTTATTATGAATGCGCTTACGTAGCTGTGCCGGTTCTACTACCCGCATACCATCTGCATAACCTAGTATTTCTCTTTCCAATTCAAAATTCAATGTTACCGTCAGCTCTATGATCATCTCATCCTCGGTCGTTTCAAGGATTCGTTGACTCTTGTGCATGGGTTTTGTAGCTACATAAGGTATATGCTCCCCTCTAACAGCAATGACTACACGTGTAGGATCGGTATGCATCACCGTGGCGCCAATAGTGTGTTCATAATATGTTTCGGGAGTATGACCTTCATTTTTGGGCCGGTAAAGTAATTGTTTATTTACTTTCAACTCCACAATCCTATCTAGTGCCAAAGTGGACAGTACTTCCTGTTTTTGGATATTACCCACAACAAACCACCTGTTTTTAAACTCTTTCAACCAGGAGGCATGGAACTGCATCCATTTGGGTTCTTTTGCTTTAAACGACTGATAACTCAGTTCCAGCACCTGTTCATTAGCGATGGCCTCATAAATTGCATGGAGGTGCGTCAAACCTTTTAGGCGGTCATTCTTCTCAAAGTCAATAATAGTACGCTGGTTATGGGAAGAGGCATATATATGTCCTTCCAGCTTTTGTACCACCTCATTGAGATGTTGAAAATGAGAGAAGCCCTTGAACTGCTTCAGCACTTCTACCGCTTCGGTCATCTTACTAAGATCATGATCACTCAGGGGAATATTGGTAATACTATAGTCAGGGTCGTCGTAGATATAATATTTCTTTTCCACTATACTGATGGGCGCATTGTATCCCAACTTATCACTACGCATCATTTGTATATCTGCCTGGATGGTGCGGCGGCTAATACCCTTTTCTATACCCTCATAATCATATAAGGCCGTTGACACCTTGTCGATGATATCCTCTAAAGTCCAGCGGCGACGGCGGTTCCTAAGGCATACATCAATGGTTTTATATCTTATGAGGGCATTTCTGTTTACGGGCATTTTTTAAAAATTTTCTGAAAAATAATAAAAAAAATCATCTGCGCAAAAAGACTGCGCACATGGACAGACATCTTTGTATCGTCAATCACACAAAAACAAAAAGCTATGAAATTTAACTTAATGAAAAGATGGAACGACAGGGTTACCAATCATGAGGGGTTCAAAGCACATGCACTGAATACTGAGATGGAGCTTTACAGCAGCGTTGTAACGTCTTCATTGAGTGATCAGTTCTACGAAAGTGGTGCTGCGCGTGTGGATCGTATCAAAGCCCTGATTCAGGAAGCAGATCCTGCGTTTATAGCCAAACTGGCGATATATGCCCGTGAAAAGATGTATCTGCGTAGTATACCAATGGCTTTAACTGTGGAGCTGGCGAAGCGTCATAAAGGTGATGCTTTGGTTAGTAAAACTGTAGCCAGAGTAGTGCAGCGTGCAGATGAAATCACGGAGCTGCTGGCCTGTTATGCGCAGTCTAACGGCCGCGTACAAACGAAGCAATTAGCGGGATTAAGCAAGCAGTTACAAAAAGGTTTATCGGCCTCTTTCAACCGTTTCGACGAATACCAGTTTGCAAAATATAACCGCGACACTGCCATCACCTTACGTGACGCATTGTTTCTGGTGCATCCTAAGCCTAAAGATGAGGCGCAGCAACGGTTGTTCAATAAAATTGCGCAGCAACAGTTAGCGGTTCCTTACACCTGGGAAACGGCTTTATCTGCTGTCGGACAGCAGCGCTATGGTTCGGAAGTCGCTAAAAACGCAGCCATCAAAGCTACCTGGGAAGCTCTTATCAGGGATAAATCGCTGGGATATATGGCTATGATGCGTAACCTGCGAAATATGTTACAGGCAGATGTCAGCCCTGAATTGATACAGCAAGTATGTGATACCCTGGCAGACCCAATAGCAGTAAAGCATTCCAAACAACTACCATTCCGTTTCCTGGCGGCCTATCGTGAACTGAAAGCAGTACCACACGGCCTTACCGGAAAGGTGCAGCAGGCGCTGGAAAAAGCTTTGCAAGCCAGCGTAGCCAACATGAAAGGCTTCGATGCCAATACACGTGTAGTGATAGCCTGCGATGTATCTGGTTCTATGCTAAAACCGATATCTGCAAAAAGTAAAATACTAAACTATGATATAGGCCTGATGTTGGGAATGTTGCTGCAATATAAATCGCAGCATGTGGTAAGTGGAATGTTTGGAGATAAGTGGAAAATCATCCAGTTGCCAACCAATCAAATCCTTGCCAGCGTTGATGAATTCTATCGCCGCGAAGGTCAAGTGGGTTATGCTACTTATGGTTATAAAGTAATAGAAGACCTGACCAATCGTAAATACGTTGCTGATAAGGTAATGATGTTTACTGACTGCCAGCTCTGGGACGACAAAAACGATCAGTCGCTGGAAGCCGCCTGGAGCAGCTATAAAAAGATCGCGCCTCATGCAAAGTTGTACCTCTTCGATCTGGTGGGATATGGAAAAGTGCCAGTGGATGTAAGGGAGAATGATGTGAACCTCATCGCAGGTTGGAGTGATAAAGTATTTGAAGTGCTGGAAGCCCTGGAAAACGGTGCAGACGCGCTCGAACATATCAACAGCATTACTTTGTAGTCTGTTGTTTGTTGACCCCTGAAGTCATTAACTTCTGCCATTTTAAAAAAATGAAGGTGTCGGATCAGCGAGTTACTTCACTTTAAAGAAACCCGACTTGCTGAAATAATTACCCTTCTAAGCGGCAGGTGCCGTTGTGGTGAGATACTTCATATCCCGAATGGACGGCAGCAAAAGCTGCCATCACCTCATCACAGTTGTAGCCCTGCCGCTTTCCATCCATTATAATGTTACCTTAAAATTAAAGAAGGTGTCGTACTGTTGAGATACTTCGCTAAAAAAAAGACTTAACAGGCTTTTTACCCTTCTAATATTCTTTACAACCAGTGTCGTAGTCATGGGCTACTTCCTTGGGGGCAGGTAAAACAGGTGCAAGTCCTGTTGCTGAAATTCAGTATAGTCGATATAGTTATGACACCTGAAAAATATCCCTGGCTGTTTTTACCTGGTTGTAATTATCACCTTTGCACTCCGATGTCAATCGCATCGGGGTTTAGCGGTTTTATCCTATCACTGTTACGGTAGCACGAAATAGTTGTCATTTATTCAAAAATCACAATCCACTATCAGCTTTTAGCAATAGACTATCAGGTTAATATTTATCTTTTTAATTACTTTGGAAATTACCAGAATTCCAGTTATTGATAAACACACCTGACATCCACGATGAAAGAGGACTCCTGATTAGGTTGTCCGGCAATGATCAGGCAGCATTTAAGGGGCTGTATGATAAATACCACCATGCACTTTACCGCAAAACGTTTTTCATTTTAAAGTCGGCCGGCGAAACGGAAGATATTATCCAGGAGGTATTTATTACGCTTTGGGAAAAGCGTAAAGATATTGATCTGGAGAAGCCCTTAGGGCCCTGGCTTTTCACGGTAACATTTAATCGTACGGTTAATCATCTCAAAAAATCACTGCGGGAAAAAAGCAGGCAGCAATTGGCGTTGTTGTTATCAGATACAGAACCGGGCAGCTATCTGCAAGAAGCGCGGCTTCAAATGCTCGAAGTGGCTATCAGTCAGCTTTCTCCGCAAAAGAAAAAAGTCTTTCAGCTCTGTAAGCTGGAAGGAAAAACCTATGAAGAAACAGGTCGCCTGATGGGGATTTCGAAGTATACTGTTAAAGAGTACTTGGGGGAAGTAATGGCGAGCCTGAAGGACTATGCCCGGAAACATCCTGTTTATGATACGTCGCTCACTTTGTTCCTCTTCTTATATTTTTTATAATTTTTTTTTAAACTACCCCCCCGATTTTTTTATCCTGTTGTATCTATTATTACTAAACTGTAGTTCATCTTTTGGAAAATAATACAGAAAGACTCAGACAGATACTTCAATCGGCCACCAGAACGCCGCAAGAAGAACAATGGTTGCAAGCATACCTGGAATCCGGTGATACGCATGCACTGAAAGAACTGTCTGCACAGGAATTTGAAAGAGAGATGGAATCAGGGGAGCCCTTGCCAGCAGCGACATCTGACCGGCTATGGGATGCGATACAACAACATACCAATATTCCTATAGTTTCTATAGCTGATCATCGGCCTAAATATCAGTATTTATGGTGGGCTGCAGCAGCCATTGGCGCCTTATGCATTGCCTGGCCTATATTTCGTCATAAGCCGATTAAAAAGGAAATACCGGCATTAGCCAATATACGCCCTGCGATAAACAAAGCAGTGCTTACCCTGGCCGATGGCTCCAAGGTGACACTAAGCGACACCGGTAGCCAGGTTATAAGTATTGGTACTACCAGCATCAAACAGCACGATGGCGCATTGGAATACAATCATAGCAGCAAAGACAATATGATCGCCTATAATGAGCTGGCGACGCCCAAAGGCGGCATATTCCAGGTCACGCTGCCTGATGGCAGCCGCGTATGGCTGAATGCCGCCTCGCAGCTAAAGTACCCGACTACGTTCAAGGATAAACGAATAGTAACATTAACAGGGCAAGCCTATTTTGAAATCGAACCTGATGCCAGCATGCCTTTTATCGTAAAAACCAATGGCATGGATGTGCAGGTACTCGGCACCAGTTTCGATGTCATGTCCTACGAAGATGAAGCTACCACTAATACGACCCTTGTACAGGGAGCTGTTGTTATTAAGGCCGGTGGCCAGCAACAGCAACTTAAACCCAGCGAACAATCACTTCTGAATAATACATCGAAAACAATAACTACCCGGAAAGCAAATATAGCGCAGGTGCTGGCATGGAGAAACGGAAAGTTTGAATTGGAAAACACTGATCTGCCGGCCTTTCTGCGGCAACTATCCCGATGGTACGATGTAGAAATTGTGAACAGCCCTGCCATGAATACTGACAAGCGATTCGGTGGACAAATAGGTAGAGATATAGGCCTGAATGATGTACTGAAAGTACTGGAGCTGTATGATATTCACTGTACACTAGAAGGAAGAAAATTAACCGTCATATCCGTAAAATAATAGCTAAAATAACTACCGGCTGATACAACCAAAACACGATCCAAACCTGATTTTCCACTGATACAAATTTTTCGAAACACGAACTTTTGCTTACTGTTTAAAACTTGCAATCGAATGAAATTTATCTATCCATCTTAATCAACTATAGTTTATCACCAAATTCTATTGATGTATGTTTCAGAATTTCACTACAGGCGCTACGGCCAGGCCGAAGCACCCTGGTATGCTATGCTCCGGCTTGTCCTCGCCGGGAGGCAGTTATGAAAAACGCAGAAAAATTCAGCGGATAATGCGCATTACCACCTTACTGCTATTGTTTGCAATAATGAATGTATATGCCATCGGCGCATCACAAAACATCACGCTGACAGCTAAAAACGAACAGCTAAAAACTGTACTGAAAGAAATTGCCAAACAAGCCGGTGTTTATATCGTCTACGAAGAAAAAGAGCTAAATACGTTGTTGCCGGTAACGATAGCAATTAAAGAGGCTCCGTTGAAACAGGCGCTGGACCAATGTTTCAGAGATCAGCCACTGATGTATGATATCATCGACAAAACAGTAGTAGTAAAAAAGAAGCAATCGCCCACACCTACCTTTAGCACTGCTATTGCGCCTCCGCAGGAAAAAACGGTGCGTATCCTGGGCCGTATCCTGGAAGCAAAAGATCCTCCCGGACCTTTGATGGGCGCCAATATTGCAGTTAAAGGAACAACCAAAGGTGTCACCTCTGATGTAGACGGCGTTTTTGAACTACATGTAGCCAAAGGTAGTACCCTTTTGATTTCAATGATCGGTTATAAGCCACAGGAATATATTGTAAATGATGAACAGGCCAACCTGATCATCTCTTTAAGAGAGGATCTCAAAATGTTGGACCAGGTAGTAGTTACAGGTTTTGGAACACAGCGTGTAAAAAATATAGCCAGCTCCGTTAGTACCGTAAACATGGAGAATGTGAAGAACAAGCCTATCACGCAGCTTTCACAGGCATTGCAGGGTGGTACTACTGGTATACAGGTGGCCCAAACTACAGGGCTGGTAGGAGAAGACCAGGCCAATATTCGTGTACGTGGCGTAGGAACCTTGCTGAATGCGTCGCCGCTGGTATTGGTGGATGGCGTTCCTTTCGACATGAACAACCTGGACCCTAACACCGTAGAAAGTATTACCGTATTGAAAGATGCCGCCGCGGCTTCTATGTATGGCGCCAGGGCAGCTAATGGCGTAATCCTCATCACCACCAAACGTGGCGTGGCAGGTGTTCCTAACATCGAATACAATGGATATTACGGCATTCAACGTCCACAATACCTGCCTGATTTCGTGAATGCGGCCACGTGGATGAAGATGAATAACGAAGCGATGATCAACTCTGGTGGTAACCCTATCTATTCAGATTCCACCATCCTGATGACCGGCTCCGGTGCGGATAAGGTTAAATATCCCAGTACCAACTGGCCTGATCTGGTGCTCAGAAAATCAATTCCTATCCAGCAACATTCTATCCTGGTTTCTGGTGGTAATACTGCTGCCAGGTTCTCACTGGCTATTAACCAAACCTGGCAACAAGGCCACGTGAAAAACTCCGATTATTCCCGTACCACCGTTCGTGGTAATACCACTGTAGACCTTACGAAGAAATTCTTCATCTACATGGACCTCTTCGCCTCCAGGAGTTCACAAAATCAACCTTATGCCAACAACAGACTTACATCAGATATCTACCGCCGGATGTATACTGTACCACCTAATATTATTTCTAAATTTCCTGGCAGAGATGATAATCCAGGTTATACCTACTACGGCATCTATGGTGAAAGCTGGAACCCTGTAGCCATGCTGGAAAAAGGTGGACGTCTCAATAAAACAAGAGATGAAGCACTCATCAACCTGCGCCCGCAATGGAACATCATTCCAGGACTCAGCCTGAAAGGCCAGGCCAGCTACCGTGTAGCTTCCGGCCTTGATAAAGCTGATCAGGAATCTTATATCTTCTTCGACTATTATACCAATCGTACTGCCGGCGTCACCTACCCTACTGTAAAAACAGCTACGCTCACTGCAAGAGAAAGCTACCTTTACTTCGGTGGTAATCTCGATTACTCACATGATTTTGGTAAACATACTGTCAATGCAATCGCAGGTTATACACAGGAATTGAGAACATACGAGTCCTGGAAAGATGTGGCACTGCGGTCCATCTTTGCCAAAGCCTTCTATACCTATGATCAGCGTTACTTGCTGGAAGCGGGATTGAGAAGAGACGGGTCTTCCCTCTTCGGTGACGGAAAAAAATATGGCATATTCCCGTCTTTTGCAGTTGGTTGGAATATTGATAAAGAAAGATTCTTTAACGTAAACTTCGTAGATGCGTGGAAGTTAAGAGGCAGCTGGGGAGTTTTAGGCAATAATAATGTTGATCCTTACCTCTATCAAACTACCATCGATGGCGGCAACGGTACCGAAACTGTAATAGGAAACCCTAATCTCACCTGGGAGAAAGTTAAAGAGGTGAATATCGGTACAGACATCAACCTGAAAAAAGGTTTCAGTATTACAGCAGAATGGTATGATAAGGTGACTTCCGATATGATCATCACTCCACAACCTAACTATACAGGTGCTACCGGTATCGGCAAAAATAATAATGGCGCTCCTATTAATGTTGGTAGCGTGAGAAACCGCGGTACTGAATTGAAAGTATCTTACCGTAAAATCATTAACAACGACCTGAGTTTCGATGCTGGCATTGGTTATACCAGGAACAAAAGCAAGATACTTCACCTTATCGGCGGCGACCAGCCTATCATCAGTGGTAATACCATTATGTACGTAGGCGGCTCTCTGAAAGAATTTTACGGTTATAAGACCAAGGGACTATTACAAGCCGCTGATATTGCAGACGGAAAAGTGATGAAACTCAGCGGACAACAAGCAGGTGATGTTTACTTCATCAATACCAATGGTGATACGCTTATCAACAGTAACGACCGGGTACCACTTGGCAACACAGAACCCACCGATGTATTCTTCTTCAATTTAGGTTTCCATTACAAAGGATTTGATTTTGCTACCTTATTCTCTGGCGAGTCTGGCGCACCGCTTTTCTATACTGGTAATCTTGCGATTCCATTGAATATAGGAGGCGAGAGCGGTACACCACAGCAATCCCAACTGGATTACTGGACACCAACCAATACCAATGCCTCCAGGCCACGCCTTACGCCGACGCCGGGCACTAATGCCAATTTCTCCGACTTTTGGAGAATAAACGGAGCGTTTGTGCGTGTACGTTATCTTGAACTGGGCTATACGCTGCCAGTGCCCATCGGAAGAAGAATCAGGGCTAAACTACTACGTGTATACTTCAATGCACAGAATCCTTTCACCTTCTCTAAAGTTAAGCTGATGGACCCTGAAAGTGGCGGTGACCAAACTACCGTGCCATTGCTGAAATCGTACACTTTTGGTCTTAATCTCAAATTCTAAAAACCGGCTACATGAACAAACTACATAAACGTATTATCACCTCGCTGATGGCTTCCACTATGCTGTTCAGCTGCTCCAAAGATTATCTGGAGCGGGATAACCCAACTGCCACTACAGATGCCAAGTGGTGGCGACTGGAATCCGATCTGTTTGCCTACCTGGAAATCATCTATAATAACCAGATGTCGCCAGGTGCGCTGATCACCTCTTCTTCCTACCAGGCCAACTGTCGTATGCATATGTCTGGCATCACCGATGAATCAGTGTTCAGGGCCAATTTTGGCAGCTGGAACTCTTATCCACTGGGTGCAGTAACCGCAACAGACTCCTATCTTTCCGATACCTATCGTCAGAATTATATAGACATACGAAATGCCAGCCGTATACTGGAGAATTATTCACGTGTATACATGGAAAGTCCTGTCGTAAAAGAGCAGCGCGCTGCGGAGGCCAGAGCCTTACGCGCCAGGGCGCACCTCAATCTCTTTCTTTTCTTCGGCCCTATTCCTATTGTAGATAAAAGCATGGACCCTACCAATCAGGCTATTTCAAGGAATACACAGGAAGAAGTGGTAACGTTTATCAATACAGAACTGGATAAGGCTGCAGAAATATTGCCGGCAACTTATCCTACCAGCGATGCTTATCGCATCTCTAAAGGCGCTTGTTACGCGATGCAGGTGCAGTTATATCTCAGCATCAAGAACTACGCGAAGGTGATAGAATACGCGAGAAAGCTGATGGCGCTTGGTGTTTACGACCTTCATTATTCCACTACAACAGGTGTCAATAGCTATGCACAGCTGTTTAGCTATGATGCGCTGGAAAACAAAGAGCGTATTCTTTTCAGACGCACAGGTAATTCCGGCGCCTTCTTCCGCCTGGCGCCGAAGAGTCTTTCCGGACAAGCATGCAATGGCCCTACTGCTGCGATGGTGAATAGCTACGAAACAAAGCAGGGGAAAACCTTACAGGAACTGGGACAGGATAGCCTTATGTACTACTGGAAAAATCCGTTGTATAAAAACAATCGCGATCCACGCCTGGAAGCCAGTGTATTATTTCCCGGACAAACATTTGTAAACCGCCTGTTAGACCCATTCACTGCAGGTTCTGTAGATCAGATTGGCGCAGCACAGTCTACACAAACTGGTTACTGGGTGAAGAAATATGTTGATCCAAAAGATGTATCCAGGAATAATGCCGGCACCTTGAATTTTATGATCATCCGATATGCAGAAATATTACTGAGTTATGTGGAAGCCATGGTTGAATCAGGCGACTGGCAGAACCCGGATGTGGTGCTATATCTCAATAAAATAAGGAATCGCGCAGGAATGCCGAATGTAGATGTAAACGTTTATAACACACAGGATAAGATACGTGAGTTATATCGTAGAGAAAGAAAAGTAGAACTCGCATTTGAAGGTACCCGTTTGTTTGACATCAGAAGATGGCAGATAGGAACAGAGGCGTTATCAGGACCTGCGATGGGCGCGATTAATCCGGCTACTGGTCAGCCGGTAGTAGTGGAGACAAGGATTTTTGATCCTAAGCGTGATTACCGCTGGCCTATTCCATTAACTGAAATGAATGGTAATACTGCTATGGTACAGAACCCTAATTGGTAACAAAAGACTTTTAAACAGTATACTTAGCGAGAGCCAACGGCCTTTCTACCAGTTTCGTTTGTTACCCCAGGTTTGCGAGAGCCGCCTTATCAGAGGCGGCTTCTTTTGTTTTATCTGTTGCCCCATGGTATGAACAAATAGTTATCCTTAGTGGCCTTAACGTTGGCATTACGTTCGGGCCTTACATTTATAACCATATAGAGGAACCTCACACCGATTGCTACTTTAAACCCACAGTTATGCCAATTCCTTCACTATTAAACCATCTTTATTATGCCTACAAGAACCTTTGTAATAGGGGATATTCATGGTGCATTACTGGCACTTAAGCAATTGCTCCTATCCTTGTCACTGCAGCCTTCTGACACGTTAATATTCCTCGGTGATTATGTAGACGGCTGGCCACATAATGCCGAAACAATCAGTTACCTGATTCAGCTATCCCAAAAGCAATCCTGTATTTTTATCCGAGGCAACCATGATGTGTACTGCGAGCAATGGCTCCGCACTGGTAAAGCAGATCCAAACTGGCTACAGAACAGAGGCACTTCAACCCTTCAGAGCTATCAAAATGTTTCACTTGACACCCGAACACAGCACCTGCATTTCTTTGAGGATCTAAACAACTTTTATATAGATGATCAACAACGACTGTTCCTGCATGCAGGATACGTTGCAGAACAAGGGCCAGAACAAGACGAAGAATTCAATCTATATTGGGACAGAACCCTCTGGGAACAAACGATTGAGGCTTATAGAAAAAATGAACGCAATGGCCCTGCAAGATTGCAATTATTCCGGGAAATCTTTATCGGGCATTCGTCAACAAAAGATTATGGCAGTGAAAAACCTATGAATGCTTATAATCTATGGAATATTGACAGTGGCGCAGGTCATGGACTTTCCCTTTCTGCACTCCAGCTGGAAACCCATACCATTTATCAAAGCCACCACGTTCGCTGGTTGTATCATGAAACAGGAAAAGCCGGACCAGCTAAAGTAGTTTTCAGTATCGGGAACTATATGAACAGGAAATAATTACTATCTCCCAAAATTATATAAATCATACCCTGAATTATATAAAATCCGGCAGGCATACCTGGCATATCTTTGGGGTGTTAATTCAAATATGAAAAGAAGCATTACCATAAAAGCATTGAGTCTGTTGCTGATCTTCAGCATACATATCCTGACAGGATTCACCTGTGCGGCGATTATGCAGGTGAAAACACAGACAACCCACCATCAAGGTCAGCATCACTGCTGTTCCGATGATATGGTTAAATTCAACCTGCTGGACAAAGTGGTAGATGCAAGTTTACAAGTGGCCTCCACACCAGGTCATATTACACCCAAACATAACGATCACCTCGAATTATGCCAGGCCCCAGCCCTGCTGACAGCTGGCCAACGATATTTAACCAACCATACCAAACAGCTACCTGTTAAAGACATCCGGATAGAGATACGAAGTTTTCAGATTTGATGTTGATACTAGCAGTTCATTCTTTACTATTCTACCCATTAATTTATCAACATAAAATTTCAAAAACTTATAGATATGAAAAAGGTATTTATTGCAATAGCAGCACTGTTCCAACTTTCAACAGCATTTGCACAGGACAAATCCGGATTACTGAATCATTACTACGAAGTAAAAGACGCATTGGTAAGCGGTAACAGCAGCGCCGCTTCCACCGCAGCATCTGCCATGATCGCATCCGCAAATAGCAGCACCGACAAAGCAGTTCAGGCAGCAAAGGACAAACTGATCGCCGATGCACAGCAAATCGCTACTGGTAAAGATCTGGCACAACAACGCGAGCAGTTCAAACAGCTGTCTACAGACATGTACACACTGGCAAAAACCACTAAACTCTCCGAACAGCCTGTTTACCAACAGTATTGCCCAATGAAAAAAGCAGCCTGGCTGAGCAGCAGCAATGCTATCAAAAACCCATACTTCGGTAGCCAGATGCTCACTTGCGGTAAAGTAAGTGACACCATTCAGTAATTTCTCCTCAACATTATAACAGGTGAACGGGTTGTATATCTGTTCACCTGTTTAATCCTGCCTGCTCAGGCAATATCTATTCTCTTTTTATGAAGAAGTTTTTGCTATATATAACCCTTTTGGTTATAGGTAGCCAGGCTATGGCCCAGGCGCCTAAGACAATCCGATACGATCTGTACGTGGGTGACACGATGGTGACCTATTCTGGTAAAATGCGTCATGCACTCGCCATTAATGGTAGTATCCCCGGTCCCACCCTCGAATTTACAGAAGGTGATACTGCCCTGATATATGTTCACAACACCCTGAAAGAAGAAACCTCCATACACTGGCATGGAATCATTCTTCCCAACGAACAGGATGGGGTATCTTATCTCACCACCAGTCCTATTAAAGCGGGCCAAACACATGAATTTAAATTCCCGATTGTACAACATGGTACGTACTGGTATCATAGTCATACCATGTTCCAAGAACAAAGCGGTATGTATGGCGCGTTGGTATTTCATCCGCGCAAAAAATCAGATATCCCAGAAAAAGTACTGCTGTTAAGTGATTGGACAGATATGCACCCTCACCAGGTAAACCGTTATCTGCATAATGCCAATGATTGGTTTGCCATTAAAAAAGGTACTACACAAAGTTATACAGAAGCCATCCGCCAGAAACATTTTGGCACCAAGGTTACCAACGAATGGAAACGTATGAATGCCATGGATGTTAGCGATGTATATTATGAGAAATTCCTGGCAAATGGTCGCCTGTCTGACAGTATGCCACAGCTTAAAGCCGGCGACAAGGTCAGATTACGCATCATCAATGGTAGTTCCAGCACCTATTTCTGGCTACGCTATTCAGGAGGTAAAATCACGGTGGTAGCCAATGACGGAGCTGACGTGGAGCCGGTGGAAGTAGACAGATTAATAGTAGGCGTATCCGAAACCTATGATATCATCGTTACTGTTCCAAAAGATATGAAGTACCAGCTGCTGGCAACAGCAGAAGACCGTACCGGCTCTACCGGCCTGTGGTTGGGCAGTGGCATGGAAATGCCCATGAAGCCTTTGCCTAAGCTGAAATACTTCGAAGGCATGAAGATGATGAATGATATGATGAAGATGAATGGCGACCTCGATACCAGCACCGGTATGCTCATGAGTAATCAGACCATGGATATGAATACCGTAATGTATCCAGAGATTACCGGTGACGACAAGCCATCCGGCAAAGAAGAAAAAATGCAGCATGACGAGCATGCAGGCCATGATATGGCCGGCATGAATATGGGTGGCGGCGATATCGTTACACTGAACTATGGCATGCTGAAAGCACCGGAAAAAACGAACCTTCCCGCAAATGCACCAGTGAAAGAACTTAAGTTTGAGCTGACAGGAAATATGAACCGATATGTGTGGAGCATCAACAACAAAACCGTTTCTGAAGCTGATAAAATATTGATCAAGCGAGGAGAAAACGTGCGTATCATTCTTTTCAACAATACAATGATGCGTCACCCGATGCACCTTCACGGGCACTTTTTCCGGGTGTTGAACGGCCAGGGCGACTATTCTCCACTGAAAACGGTGCTAGACATCATGCCGATGGAAGTGGATACAATCGAGTTTGCAGCTACAGAAAGTGGCGACTGGTTCTTCCATTGTCATATTCTGTACCACATGATGAGTGGGATGGGTAGAGTATTTAGTTATGAAGATTCTCCTCCAAATCCCCAGATCCCTGATCCAGTGAAGTCTTTCAGGATGATCAAACGAGATGACCGTATGTTGCACTTTATGGGTCGTGTAGGCCTGGAAAGCAATGGTAGCGATGGAGAGCTGATGCTGGCCAACACCCGCTACAGGCTCACTACCGAATGGCGTGTAGGCCTTAACGATAGGCATGGTTATGAAAGTGAAAGCCACTTCGGACGCTACTTTGGTAAGATGCAATGGCTGTTTCCATATATAGGCTGGGATGTACGCTATCGTAAAATGGATGAAGCAGAGAAGAATATGTTTGGTCAGAAAAACACGAAAGATTTCCGTCAGGTATTCCATATAGGATTGCAATACACACTGCCAATGCAGATTATTGCCGATGCATCTTTGGATACCGATGGGAAGATACGTGTACAGCTGATGCGGGAAGATGTGCCTATTTCCAAACGTTTACGCTTCAACTTCATGGTGAATACCGATTATGAGTATATGGCAGGCTTCAGGTATATCGTTACCAAAAACCTGGCTATCTCTACACACTATGACAGTGATATGGGACTGGGTGCCGGTATAACATTGAGTTATTAATAACATAAACACAGGAGTTCGGGGATTGTATTCCCGCCTCAAAAGGAAAAGGTCTCGTTGAGACCTTTTCCTTTTTTTGATTATATGATGTGTAGCATCGCCTCTGTATTAAGAAAAAAACTATATTTAGCAGCTATGGAAGCTATTATATTCTGCGGCATTCAAGCTACCGGTAAATCTACTTTTTACCAGCAGCATTTCTTCAACAGTCATGTAAGAATCTCTCTGGACCTGCTTTCCACGCGGAACAGGGAAAATCTGTTCCTGGATGCCTGTTTCAATAGTTTCAAAGCTTTTGTGGTAGATAACACCAATCCTACGGTTGCAGACAGACAGAAATACATTTTACGTGCTCAGGAAAACAAGTACAAGATAAAATGCTATTATTTCAAATCTGATATAGCAGAAGCATTGCAAAGAAATAGCCTTCGTACAGGGAAGGCACTTGTTCCGGAAGTGGGGGTGAGAGGTGCGCATCGCCGATTGGAGATCCCTTCCTATGCGGAAGGATTTGACGAGTTATATTATGTATCTATTCAAGATAACCAATTTGTAATTAAAAACTGGCAAGATGAAATTTGATGAACTGGACCTGAAGATGCGTAGTTTCGAAACCCACTACGATAGGTCTGTTATGCCCGAAATGTATATTGTAGCACGGATCGATGGCCGTGGATTTACGAAGCTGACAAAGGAGAAACATGACTTTGAAAAACCTTTCGATGAAAGGTTTCATAACCATATGCTATCAACCGTACAGCATCTGATGGGTTGTGGCTTTAATATCGTGTACGGCTATACGCAGAGCGATGAGATTTCTTTATTATTTCACTTTCAGGAGAATGCTTTTAGCAGGAAAGAGCGTAAATGGAATTCTATTCTGGCGGGAGAAGCCAGTGCTAAGTTTTCCCTGTTGCTGGGAGATCTGGCGGCTTTCGATTGCCGGCTCTGCGAATTCCCAAACAGCATGCTGGTAACGGATTATTTCCGCTGGAGAAATGAAGATGCACACCGTAATGCGCTGAATGCACACTGTTACTGGCTGTTGCGCAAACAAGGTAGTTCCGCTACAGAGGCTACGCAGCGTATCAACCGATTCACTACTGCAGACAAAAATGAGTTGCTGTTTAGCAATGGTATCAACTATAATGATTTGCCTGCCTGGCAAAAGAGAGGTTCTGGTATTTATTGGAAAGATGAGGAAATCAGTGGCTTCAATCCTGTTACACAACAAACGGCAATTACTACAAGAAAGAAATTATTCATAAACAAAACACTACCATTCAACGAAGAATACAGTAATTTAATAACTAATATAATAAGCAATTCTCGAATATAGCAGCTAATGTTAACCCTCAACTTATTAGTATCTTTGCAGGATGGATTATTTCAAAAAGCTGCTTGGGCTGTTGAAAACAGAACGGGAAGAAGACCAACGATCATATCAGGCTTTAACGGAGAGCACATCTATACAGGAACGCAGGGCTAATGGCCTGGCGTGGTATCCCATCGCGATACGGGGAAGTGAGATGAGCAGAGGGGATTATCTGACGGTAGAAGTAGAACGCACGACCAACCAGGAACTGCCACATCAGCTGCGTGCTGGCGTTTCCGCATTGTTTTTTTCCAACCACGACAGAAAGCAGGACAAACAGGAAGGTGTTATATCCTGGGTTGGTGGCAATCGCCTCAAAATAACCTTACGTACCGACGAGCTGCCAGAGTGGTCGGACAATGGCAAACTTGGCATAGATCTCCTTTTCGACGATAATAGCTATGATGAGATGATATCGGCATTAAAACAAGCCGATACTATTGCAGACGATCCTAAAACCGGCCGGTTGGTGCGGGTTTTGACAGGACAAGCCGCTCCATCTTTCAGAACAGATATATTACCTGTACATATTCCACGGCTGAATGATTCACAAAATGCAGCCGTAAATAAAATTCTGTCTGCTGCAGATGTTGCCGTAGTACATGGCCCTCCTGGAACAGGCAAAACCACTACCCTGGTGCAGGCGATCAAAGCAATGTATCAGCAGGAAAAGCAACAGATACTGGTAGTTGCACCCAGCAACACTGCTGTTGATCTTTTGAGCGAAAAACTCGCAGAGGAAGGCATGAATGTATTGCGTGTAGGCAATCCTGCGCGTGTGTCTGAGAAAATGCTGGCACTCACGCTGGACAGCAAAATGACCGGGCATAGTGGCATGAAAGAGGTTTCCCGTTTGCGTAAACAGGCGAATGAGTTCCGGAACATGGCGCATAAATACAAGCGCAACTTCGGCAAGGCTGAGCGTGAACAACGCAAAGCTTTATTTGATGAGGCCCGCAACATTATGAAGCTGGTAGAGAATACCGAGCAATATGTGATCGAGGATATTGTAGCTAAAGCACAAGTAATCACTGCGACACCAGTGGGCGCCAATCATTATACCGTCAGACACCTGAAATACCGCACTGTTATTATCGACGAGGCAGGACAAGCATTAGAGCCAGCCTGCTGGATTCCGATCTTAAAAGGAGAAAAGGTAATATTTGCCGGCGACCATTGCCAGCTTCCACCAACGATTAAGTCTAATGATGCAGCGACTGCTGGATTAGCAGAAACATTACTTGAAAAAGTGGTGAATCTTTATCCGGAAGCAGTTGTATTACTGGAGGAGCAATATCGTATGCACACCGCTATCATGGGCTATTCTTCCGGTGTTTTCTATGGCGACAAATTAAAGGCACATGCTTCTGTAGCCTCACATTTGTTGTTTGATGCTGATGCACCACTGGCCTTTATAGATACGGCTGGTTGCGGTTTTGATGAGAAAATAGAAGGCACTAGCACTACCAATCCGGAAGAAGCGGCATTTCTCTTCAGACATCTGGAGTTGCTTGCAGGCACGCTGGTGCCGCATTACAAGCCAGAGAACTTCCCTAGTATAGCTATTATCTCTCCATACAGGCAACAGATAGAGGTATTGAAAGAGCAACTGGCGCATTATCCGGCCTTACAACCTTATCTGTCCAGCATTTCCATCAACACAATTGATAGTTTCCAGGGGCAGGAAAGGGATATTGTTTATATCAGCATGACGCGTAGTAATACAGAAAGTAAGATTGGTTTCTTATCAGATATACGCCGAATGAATGTGGCAATGACCCGTGCTAGGAAGAAATTAGTGATTATTGGCGATAGCGGGACATTGTCTCAACTGCCTTTCTATGCTGATTTTATCAAATACTCAGAGGCTCAAAATGGCTACCAGAGCGCCTGGGAGTTTGCAGAGTAATGTAACGATTTCATTTTCAGCGAGAAAAATCAAAAATAAATTTGGCAAAATAAAAAGTCTGCTTATCTTTGCGGTCCTGAAACACAAAATCAGTTGCCCAGATGGCGAAATTGGTAGACGCACTGTGTTCAGGTCGCAGCGCCTGCAAGGGTGTGCTGGTTCGAATCCAGTTCTGGGCACTACAGAGGATAGTAAGTAATACTTACTATCCTCTGTTCTTTTTAGGTAACATTGCGTTTGTTAATGGTTGTTAATGTTTTTATTATTTTCTCTATTCACGACACTATTTTGATCCACACATTTCTATCATCATACCCCTGCAACATAGTACCACAAAGGATTCCAGACAAATAAAAATATCTTCATATCAGTATTTATCAAAATGATTATTACTTCCAACCATTTGGCTATTAATTGATTTGATTATAACTTTGCGGCGCGAATATTAAAAAAGAAATAGAAAATAGAACATAGAAATGTGGGATCGATTTTACTTTAGAGTTATTGCCCTATTCATTTTAGTGAATGGCATATTATTTTTTTTGAAAGACTGGTTATTAGATAATGGCTTTCATCACAACGTATTACTTGGCGGAAACCTTGCACTGGCTGCGCTTTCAGCTTTCACCTACAACATGAGCCGTAAAGGCGTTCAGGCAGAAAGCAATAGTATTTTTATGCTTCGTGTATATGGTGCAATGATCACCAGAATGTTTCTTTGCCTGGCTGGTATCACCATCTATGCTGTTGCCAACAGAGCTAACACCAGCAGATACACCATCTTTACACTGATGTTCTTCTATGCAGTGTATGCTATCATGGAGAATGTAAGTCTGCAGAAAGTCACAAGACAAGGAAATAAAGGTTAAGCATAACCTGAGAGATATTTGGAACAGCCTGTAAGTAAGACTTACAGGCTGTTTTGTTTATGGGGCAATTGAATATTCAATTACGCAGTTAGTTTGATCATTATTAGTACGATTAGATTAAACAGCTGTTTCTCCAATAAAAGGAAATATAACTACTGATTCCACTATGTATATAGACACGAACACATTTCTTCCCAGAACAGATACCAAAAATAGTATTGATATTACTACTAAATTGTCGGGTATTAATAGCGCACAAGTCATTCCATCGTCTCCTAATATTATTAAAGAGGACTCACCTAATATTCGAAAGGCTTTTAACACTATAACTTGATAAGAATTATTAAAAATCCTAATAATGCTCTCTGTAAGACAGCCAGGGGTTATTCTATTTTATTTGTTCCCAGTTAAAAAAAATCCTATCTTAATTATTAGAAAATCAATTTTTTCTGTAGCAGGCAAGATATCTGGATCCAGTGAGCATTAACTGGAAACCGTAAAAATAGATCGTTACTGTTTGAGGTTAGCACAACCAAGCACCCGCGTAGACTGGAAAAAAGTACTGATTGGAATGTTAGTTAGAATTTAAAACTCTATCATTTTAGTATAAGCAATTTCTATAGATGATTGTCTGGAATAAATAACTCCCATTAGTGTTTAGCAAACAAATCAAACAATTATATCACCCCTAGTAAATTAAGATTGAACCCAAAACAAAACTATAACTATGGATTTCAAAGATGCAATTAAACAGCTTGGCGACCGAGTAATCAAGCTAAAATCACAAGTACTTACCGAAGAAGCTACAAAGAATGCTTTTATCATGCCGTTTATTAAGGAATTGGGTTATGATGTGTTTAATCCTTTGGAAGTGATTCCTGAATTTGTTGCTGATATTGGGATAAAACAAGGAGAAAAAATTGATTATGCAATTATAAAAGATGGAGCTCCAATAATACTAATTGAGTGCAAATGCCATACAGGCCCTCTCAGTGTTCAAAATGCATCTCAGCTTTTCAGATATTTTCATGCTACCAAAGCCAAATTCTCCATATTGACTAATGGTATAGAATACAGGTTTTATACAGATCTGGTAGAACCTAACAGGATGGATGAAAAGCCTTTCTTTGTATTCGATATCACAGAAATGAAAGATACCCAAATAGAAGAGCTAAAGAAATTTCACAAAACAAATTTCGATTTCACCAAAATTGTAAATACAGCAAGTGAATTAAAATATACGAACGAATTAAAGTTGCTCATAAACCAAGAGTTAAATACGCCTTCTCCAGATTTCGTAAAATATTTCGCAAAACAAATCTATCCTGGCTTCGTTACACAAAAAATTCTTGAGCAATTCACGGAGCTTACTAAAAAATCGTTTACTCAATACATAAATGATATTATTACTGATCGTCTGAAATCCGCGCTGAATAAAGAAGCAGAGTCTCAGAAATTAGAAACGCCAAATATCGAAAATGAAAATTCTATTATTGGGGATGAACCTAAAATAGTGACTACTCAAGAAGAGATTGATGGTTTTTTGATTGTGAAATCCATTTTAAGACAAATTATACCGGTAAATAGGATTGTGTATAGAGATGCACAAACTTATTTTTCAATATTGTTGGATGACAATAATCGCAAAACCATATGCAGACTATATTTCAACACATCTAAAAAGCAAATAGGATTATTTGACAGTAACAAAAAAGAGTCCAAAATTGAACTATCTAGCCTTGACGACCTTTATTCCCATGCTAGCACATTACTAGAAACCGTTCGAAATTACGACAACAAAAAAATCTCAACCGAAGCTGAATTTGAACAGAGCAGTAATAACTAACCGTCAAATGAACTAAATCCAACTTACATACAAAACGCTTGTAAAGTCCTGCGCCTTGGCTACAGGACTTTACAAGCAACTAACTCCTCACTCCCTACTCCCTCTTCCTCCATTCCCGTGGCGACTTCCCAAAGTGTTTCTTAAACTCCTTGCTGAAATACTTTGGATCACTATACCCTACTTTATATGCTACCTCACTGATATTATATGTCCCATCCTCGAAGTAGCTGACAGCCTTCTTCATGCGGATGGCGATGATAAAATCGTTTACAGTAAGCCCTGTGAGCATATTCAGCTTCTTGTATAGCACAGGCCTGCTCATAGCCAGTTTGCGGGAAATAATGTCGACGCTAAAACCTGGCTCCTCCATATTCTCTTCAATAATGTCTATCACACGCAATAAAAAAGGATCCTGAATAACATCAGGCGTTTCTTCATCTACAGGCACTGCCACACTCGTTTCTAGCGACAGCTGCTTTGCAAAACGAACATGTATTTTCTCCCGGAGACTTAACAGATTACCAATATGCAAGGCCAGCATTTGAATACTGTAAGGTTTTGTCAGATATACATCTGCACCCTTCTGCAAACCACTCAGCTGCTGCGTGGTAGTCGTCATGGCGGTTAATAGAACTAACGGAATATGGTCCGTTCGGGTATCCGTTTTGAGCTTATTACATAACGTATAGCCGTCCATGCCAGGCATCATCACATCACTCACAATGATATCCGGAATAGTATCTACCGCCACATCCCAGCCGGCAGTGCCATTGCTACAGGTAATGACCTGATAACTTTTCTCCAGCATCTCCTTATTAAATTGTAGAATTTCTTCGTTGTCTTCTATAAGTAATACCGTATACCTTTTCTCCCCTGCCGGCATTGTCAGCGCTTCCATACGAGGCAGCAGCTCCGGAGGCGAGGCTAAAGAAAAGACCTTCTTTTCGCTGTTCTCACGAGATACCCGTTCCTGCCTGACCGCCTGATCAAAATGGTGGTGGCCCTTTCGCAAGGTAACCGTAAACACAGTCGTATTGCCCTTTTCAGCACGAGTACTGTTTACGCCAATAGTGCCGCCATGAAGCGCTATTATGCTCTTTGCCAATGCCAGTCCGATACCATAGCCTTTATTATCACTGTCCTGATCATCCTCCTGGAAATAATTTGTAAATAGTTTAGGGAGATTTTCCTGCGATACGCCACGCCCTGAATCTTGTATAGACACTGTAACAGTGGCATTATTATCCGTTATAGTCGCACTGATGCTGCCACCAGAGGGCGTAAATTTATAGGCATTGTAAAATAGATTATAAAAGACTTTTTCCAGTTGCTCTTTATCAAAACAAAGGACTATCGGTGACGGACCTACGAATTCATATTGAATATTCATCGACAAAGCCCTGTCTTCGAAAGTATAGAAGATCTCCCGCAGAAAGGCTACGATATCCTGTTCACTTACATGCAATGACAAGTTACCTGATTCTGCCTTCCTGAAGTCCATCAGCTCTGTAATCAAATGCAGCAGGCTTTCAGAGTTCTTACGTATTATCTGTAGCTGACGTGTATTTTCATAATCTTCTTTATTGATCATTAATAATTTCTCGGCAGGACCAATAATCAAGGACAGCCTGGAACGCATCTCATGGGATATATTCGTGAAGAAGTCCAGCTTCAACCTCGTGAGTTCCTTATCCCGGCGTATCAACGACCGCAATACGAAAAAGCGTATCACAAAAAAGCCAACTGCTATCAGCAGCAGGCCGTATATAATATAGGCCAACCATGTTTTCCAGATAGGCGGAAGCACAGTGATATGTAAGCTCACCGGCGCGCCCCAGATGCCGTCATTGTTAGAACCCTTCGCCAGAAAGTCATATTCTCCTGGCGGCAGGTTCATATATGTGGCCGATGGTGTGGCGGCATAATTCCATTTCTTATCAAAACCTCTTAACGTATATGCATATACGTTTTTATCAGGCTGCACATAATTTAAAGTGGTAAACTCCAAAGTGAATACATTCTGCTGAGAGGTGAAACAAATGTTTTTTGTCCGGCTGATTTCTTCGCTCAATAGCTTGTCCTGACCGTTAACGCTAATCGTATGATCGAATAATTTCAGGCCCGTCAGGAATGTTCCTGGTGCATAAAAATTCTCTTTAATCTCCTCCGGATGAAAAAAGGTAATGCCATTATAACCACCAAACATCAGCCTGCCATCACTGGTGATACAGCTGGAGTTGATGTTAAATATATTTCCTGCCAGTCCATCACTTTTATTATAGTTTTTAAATACCATCCGCCTTACATCCAGCTTACACAAGCCATTGCCAGTGCTGACCCAGAGATTATTGCGACCATCCGACCGAATAGCTGCAATGTTATCATCGGGCAGGCCATTTTCTTTGGTGTAAACTTGAAAGTTCTTTGCTTTATCTGGTGTATAGCGCGCCAGTCCGCCAAAAGCACAGCCTATCCAGATATTGCCGTCCACATCTTCCTGGATACTGTTAATATTATTCCTTGGCAGATTATCCTTCACGCTGAAGCGTTGAACCGCCTGGCTTCCATTAGGTAACAGAAACAACGCGGCCGATGTCCCCACCCAGATATCACCGTTTTTAGCTTGCAGCAAGGATTTCACCGCGCTGCTACCTATTATTTTAGTAAGATGATTTTCCGGAAGCCTGGTTAATGATCTTCCTGATCTTTTAAAAGCAAGTAACCCTGTTTGCATACCAATCCAGCAAATACCATCTCTGCTTTCCAGCATAGACAAGACTTCTGAGCTACGTACCACCGGGTCATTATCTCTATAAAAAAAACGGGTAAAATTCTTTGTCGATGAATTAAATACATTTAACCCACCTCCGTGTGTACCGACCCAGAAATTCCCATCGATATCTTTATAAATCATCTTTACCAGATCAGATCCCAGGGAATTACTATCCGCATTATTATGCCTGAAAACAGTTACCTGCTGCGTGGCGCTGTTCAGATAGTTCAATCCTCCCCCTTCTGTGCCTACCCATAAGTTATGAACGGCATCTTCGGCAATGGCACTCACCACATTATTATTGATGCCCTGGGGATAGCTACCCGTCCTGTATATATGAAAAGGTGTATTATTAACGGATACACTGTTTACGCCGCCCCAATATGTCCCTATCCATGCGGTAGCGTGATGGTCCAGGTAGATGCTATATACGGAGTTGTGACTGAGCGACTGCGAATGTTCAGGGTCTGAATGATAATTGAGAAAAGTGCCGTCATGAGGATGGAAGATACTGATGCCGCCCTGTGTGCCAATCCATAGCCTGCCCAGGGAATCTATCTTTATATCTCTGATATTATTATTTATCAGGCCATTGGCCAATCCGGATTCATAGCGTTTAAACGATCCTTTTTCTGGATCATAATAGTTCAAGCCTCCTTGCTGCGTACCTACCCATAGCCGGTTGTTTGTATCACCGATAATAACTGTGACGTAGTTATCACTCAGACTTTCTTTATCGTGGCTATTATGCCGGAAAGACCTGAAAACAGGCCTGCCATTTTCGAAAGACATTCGGGTTAGTCCCAGGGAGGAACCGATCCAATATGCGCCGCCCTGGTCCTGGTAGATGGTGCGGATGTTATTATTTTCCGCCAGTCCTGCCACAGAATCGGGAATGGCTACCTGTTGGAATTTCACAGTCTGCGTGTCCTTCAATTTAAATAACCCCACCGAAGACCATACCCAGACGTTTCCTTGTTTATCTTCATAAATACAGGAGATGCTGACGTTGGTCTTTACCGGTATATCCTTCAACGTTATATCATCAAGCTGGTCCGTTACCGGATTATATTTATTCAATCCATTACGGGTGCCTATCCAGAAGTTATGGTGTGTATCTACCAACAAATGGGTGATGTAATTTTCGGGTACATCGATGTATTTGCTGTGTGGACTTTTATAATGTTTAAATCTGCGGGTATCAAATCTATTCAAACCATTCTGTGTACCGAACCACATAAAGCCGTTATTATCCTGGGCGATGCAAAGTACAGCACCAGGGTCCAGCCCTTCTTCGGAGGTAAGGTGATTAAAAAGCAATTCCTGGCCGCTAAGATGCAGGCACCAGAGCATAACAATTATTAGGATACTAGATTTTGGCATCATTACATCAAACATTCATTATTAAATCAGTCTTTCCGTTCGGATGGCATGTTTGGCGTTCTACATTGTTCTTGCAGGATAGACAAAAAAGCCTGCTTTTCTACCGGAATTTACAATTTTCCCCCATTTTTTTTCTGATTTTACCCGATCCCCTGCTCCCTGGAAGGATATCTTGCCACTATCTAAATTCCAAAACTAAACGTTATGTTTCCACGACTATTTCTAATTAGTATCCTGCTATTTCCATTGGGCTTATGGGCACAAACCAAAAAAGTTACCGGAACGGTAAAGGATGAAACAGGAGTTCCTATACCAGGAATCAGTGTGCAAGTCAAAGGAAAAACTACCGGGGCAATGACCAATGCATCCGGACATTTCGAGATTGATGCCCTACCTGCAGAAATACTTACTTTCTCTGCCGTCAATTATACCAGGCAGGAAATACCATTAAATAATGCCAGTTTCCCACTTACCATTACCATGGCTTCTAAAGTGACCAGCATCAATGATGTGGTGGTAGTAGGTTATGGTACCCAGAAAAAGCGTGACCTCACTGGGTCAATATCGTCTGTTTCTACCAGGGACTTCAAAGAGCAGCCTGTGGTCAATGTGCAGCAGATCCTGCAAGGTCGTGCTGCCGGCGTACAGGTAGTTTCCAATGCCGGCGCACCAGGTGGAGAAGTGTCTGTGAGGATCAGGGGTAACAACTCCATTAAGGGCGATAATAACCCGTTATACGTCATCGATGGTTATGTAGGCGCCGACCCCAGCACGGTAAACCCTAACGATATCGAAACAATGGACATCCTGAAAGATGCTTCTTCCACGGCCATTTATGGTAGCAGGGGCGCCAATGGGGTTATCGTTATCACCACTAAAAAGGGGCGAATCGGAAAGACCAGCATCGATTTTATGAGTCAGTTTTCCCGTGCCCGCGTATTGAAGAAACTCGACCTGCTGAATGCAGCGGATTTTGCCACTACGGCAAATGCCAATGCAGCAGCTAATGGCACAGCCCCCATCTATACTGATGCCCAGATCGCCAATTTTAAAAACAAAGGCGGTACCGACTGGCAGGATGCGATTTTCAGAGTGGCGCCCGCGCAGGAATATCAACTCAGTATCTCCGGCGGCAATGATAAAACACGCTTCTACACCAGTGGCAACTTCCTCAATCAACAGGGCATCATCATCAATTCTTCTCTAAAAAGATATGCATTAAGGGCGGCCCTGACATCTCAACTATATAAAAAATTACAACTGCATGTAAATGCTTATGCTGTCAGAAATGAAACCATGAATACCGGTATTACAGGTAGAGATGCCCCTATTACACAGGCCATTGCCTGGGCGCCAACAGTGCCGGTAAGAGACAGCAACGGTGCCTATACGCTCAATGATCCTGTAGGTTCCATATCGTTCAACCCAGTGGCCCTGGCCACTGACCAAAGAAGAATTAGTTACAATTCTACTTTCGCTACTATCGCAGGACTGAAATATGAATTCATTCCCGGTCTTACATTCGATATGACCGGCGCCGTAAACTACGGCAACGTACAAACGATGAATTATACCGGCCCCGCGATCACTTCAGCCAGAACCGCCAATGCTGGTCGCGGCTCCACCGAAAATATCGGCATACAAAGTACCAACAACCTTACCTACAGCCATCTGTTTAATAATGCACACCAGCTTACCGTTACAGGCGTAATGGAATATCAGTACTTTACCGCTAACGGCTTTAATGCCAACGGCAACAGCCTGACCTATCCTACACTGGAATATTATAACCTGGCCCTGGCACAGACCTACGGCGTAGGAACAAATTACTCAGATTATAAGCTGTTATCATTCCTCGGCAGAGTAAATTACGATTATAAAGGCCGCTACTACCTCACCGCTGGTGTAAGACGCGATGGTTCTTCCAAGTTCCAGAATGGTCATCAGTATAGCACCTTCCCTTCTGTTGGCGCTGCATGGAAGTTGTCAGAAATGGATTTCATGAAAAATATCCATTTCCTTAATAACCTTAAAATCAGGACTGGATACGGCGTTACCGGTAACCAGGCCATCAATCCATACCAGACGCTGACTGCCTACACCAATGTTTCCACTACCCTGACACCTGGAAGCGTAACACCAGGTATCGTTTTAGGAAACCCTGGCAATCCAAACCTCCAATGGGAAACAACCCGTCAATGGGATATTGGATTAGATGCAGATATGTTTGACAACAGACTTTCCCTTACTGCTGATTACTACAATAAAAACACCAGCAACTTGCTCCTCTCCGTGCCTATACCTAATTATATGGGTGGTGGCAGTGTTTTGTCTAATGTAGGAAAAGTAAATAATAAAGGTATTGAACTGGCCCTCTCCGGTGATATCATTCGCAATAGCAGCGTTACCTGGAACAGTGCTTTCAATATATCCTTCCTGCGTAACAAAGTAGTAGCGCTATATTCTGATAAAAGCATTCCTTCAGGAACAAACATTGGCTCAGGACTTTCGCCACAACCAGAGTTTATGATAATACCAGGCCAGCCGCTGGGAACCTATTGGGGCCTTACCTACCTTGGCACCTGGAAACCTGGTGAAGCCGCAGCCGCTGCTGCGTATGGCAACGTACCTGGCGACGCTAAATACCAGGACCTCGATGGTAATAAAATAATTGATGGCAGTGATTATCATATCATCGGCCATGGATTACCAAAATACTCCTGGGGCTTCAATAACACCGTTAGCTGGAAAGGCTTCACACTGAACGTTTTCATACAGTCGCTCGGTGGTTATGATAAACTGGACTATACCTATGCTGCGGGTATTACTGCTAACTCTGACATGCGCCAGGCAACAATTGCAGATATCAAAAACAGGTATATCCCTAAACAGAATGAAACATCTGATATACCTGCTTTCAGCAAAACAAACAAGAACTACACGGTATCTACACGCTTCCTGGAAGATGGCACTTTCATCCGCTTCAAAAATATCAGCATCAGCTATGAGTTGCCGCCATCACTGGTAAAACAAGCCAGGATTACGGTATACGTGCGTGCAGCCAACTTCATCACTATTACCAAGTACAAAGGATTTGATCCGGAAACAAACAGTGTGGCTACCGGTGCTGGCAGTGATGTCAACCAAAGCATCGACTATGGCTCTTATCCTAATGCCAAAACTATTACCGGCGGCGTAAAAATCGGATTATAACCTCATCCCAAAAAAACGAAAATGAAAAAGATACTCTGCATCATATTCCTTGCATCGCTTACAACCGCATGCAATAAAGAACTGAATGAAAGTCCTAATGGGCAACTGGTGGGCGACGCCGCACTCGGCACTATTGAAGGTCTGCAAACCGCGCTGGCAGGCGCTTATCAGCCATTGAAAAATGGTTACACTTCAGGATTTGCCTCTGCAGCTCTGGACGCAGTGCTGATGGGCTCCGACGATATCACCACACATCCTGCCAGCAACAAACAGGAACTGAGAGAGATGGACCAGTTTGCAGTCAATTCTACCAATAGCAGGATCAATGTGATCTGGCTGGGTTGTTACAAAACCATTCAAAATGCTAACAACATCATAGAAAATTATGGAAAAGTAGGTAATACTGCCAATATCAAACAAATCGGAGGAGAAGCTTACTTCTTACGCGCCTTCTCCTATTTCTGGCTGGTACGCCTCTGGGGAAATATTCCACTGATCACTACTTCCAAATACAGTGCGGATCTGTTGTCTATTCAAAAAAGTGCGCCTGCAGCAATTTACGCGCTCATCGAATCGGATCTAAAAAATGCAGAGTCGCTGATGGGCAACACCAAAGCCGCTGCTGGCAGGGCCAGCGCCGGCACTGCTAAAGCATTATTAGCTGAAGTTTATTTAACAGAAGCTGGATATCCAATAAAAGATGCTTCCAAGTATGCGTTGGCAGCGGCTAAAGCTAAAGAAGTCATCGACAACAAAGCTACTTATGGCTTCGACCTTGTACCTGATTTTGCTTCGCTGTGGACAGGTACTACCAGCAGCAACAGTACGCCGGAAGATGTATTCTCATTGCAATTCTGTAACAGCTGTGGCAACCCAAGTACATTGTATGGTAAGTCTGCCATGCCTGGCGATGAATCTGGCTGGGATGACTACTTCTGTGAAGTTACATTCTTCAATAATTTCCCTGCGGGTAAAAGGAAAGATGTTACTTTTTATACCGTATTTAAAACCAGCGCCGGTAATATCAACTGGCAGAATGGTCAGACCAAACATCCTTACTATAACAAGTTTCGCGTAAATGCTCCTACTCCAGGCTATCTTACTTCCGCTTCAGACTTATCTGTGAAGATGTTACGTTATGCACAGGTATTGCTGACCTATGCAGAAGCACAGGCCCGCGCTACTGGTATGCCTTCGGCAGATGCCTACACTGCCGTTAATCTTATTCGAAGCCGTGCAGGATTACCAGACCTCACACCAGGATTAGCAGGCAGCGCATTTGCTGATTCAGTTGTAGCAGAGCGCTCCTGGGAATTAGCCGGCGAATACACTCGCTGGTTTGATCTTCAGCGACTAGAGCTGGTAGAAGCCGCGAACAACAACAAAGCGCCAGATGATTTAAAACCATTAAACGCCATCACCAAAGACAGATACTGGCTACCTATTCCTTACACGGACAAACAAATTAACAACGGATTATAACAGCGAACAATGATTCCACATCCCTTCTCTAACCATTTAATTATCTACAATGAGAAAATCATTATCGATCGTTACAGTGATTTGCGGCTGTCTTGTTGCATGTGCCAAGCAAGATAACCTGCAAAGACTGACACAGAGCAAATCTGCAGTGGTGGCGGGCGCCGTAGGCACGGTATATTATGTTGATCCTGCCGGCAATGATACCAGTGCCGGCACCAGCTCTACTACGGCCTGGAAAACTATTGCAAAAGTTAACTCCATGACTTTTTCTCCTGGAGATCAGATCCTTTTTAAAAGCGCTGGCGTATGGAACGACACCTTGCATCCTAAAGGCAGCGGCACTGCTGGTGCACCTATTGTCATCGATAAATATGGTGGCAGTAGCTTGCCAGTCATCAATGGTGGCGGTCTACTGAACGGTTCCATCACGCTGTTGCTGGATAAGGTTTCCTATTGGGCAGTGAGCAATCTCGAGATCACCAATACGGTGCCTTCCGGCACTACCTATGCTGCAACAGGCATAAGAGTCAATGGGGGTGCCGTTTCTACTGATCCATTTAATTCAAACATCACGATCAGCAATTGTTATGTTCATAACGTCAACGCTGCTACGGTAAATCAAACCAACTATGCTAAAGGCTCCGGCGGCATCATTATCAATGGTATGCTCAGCGATGTACTGGTACAAAGCTGCCATGTTGCCAACTGCTCAGTAGAAGGTATTCGTACTACCGGTGCTACAGATATGGCCAGCAGACTAAAAAATATCATCTTCGATAATAATCTTATTGAGAATATTTATGGAGATGGTATCGTTATGTCCTCTGTAAGCGGCGGCAGTAAAATCACCAATAATACGGTGTACAAAGCCTGCATGACCAATGACGCCAACTTCGCTGGCATTTGGACCATTGCCAGCACAGGCACGCTGGTAGCGCATAACGAAGTCTATGGCATGACTGGCGGCGGCGCCAACGATGGCGAAGCTTTCGATGCCGATGGTTACACTACCGCCACTGCTACTGACGGCGACATCTTCGAGTATAACTACACCCACGACAACAACGGTGGCTTCATGCTGTTCATGGGCTATTCCAAAAATATCACCGTCCGCTACAACGTAAGCGTGAACGACATAGGCACCCTGGGGTCACAAATTAAAAAACTGTTCTGGTTTGAAAAATCCGGCAACAATAACAGACAGATTTACAATAACGTATTTGTAATTAAAAATCCTGCAAATAGCCTGCTGGCCGTTTACAATGGCTCCGGCGCTGCCACAGCCAATTTCTCTAACAACATTATTTATACTACTTCCACTATTGGAAATCTCTCTAATGTTGCACTCACAAATACCATGCAGTTTAACAATAACTGCCTGTATCCTTCCAACGTGTTCTCTGGCGCCAGCTATGGCACTGCCATACTTAGCAATAACTTCTATGACAATCCACTCTTTGTCAATCCGGCTACGGGCACAGGTTTTAATGTAGCTGCAGGATATAATGTTGCTGATACTTCCCGGTGCCGCAATGCAGGACTGTTGATCAGTAATAACGGCGGTGTCGATTTTGCAGGAAATCCATTGCCCGGCAGTAATCCTGATGTGGGCGCATTTCAACATGCGATCATCTCTCAGGCTGGCAGTTCCCTGGACGACGCCTATGTGCGTGATGGCAGCTATGCCAATACCAACTACGGCACAGATACATTGTTAGTCGTAAAAGCTGATGCTACTTCTTATGCGAGGAAGTCGTACCTGAAGTTTAGTTTCTCTCTCGTGACTACACGCAATGTAAGTAAGGCTATACTCAGTATTTATTGTGCTACCACGCCTGTTACCAACACGGTAAACGTTTACAGCACTGCTACCAAATCCTGGGCAGAAAATAGCATCACCTGGAATAATGCACCAATGGATACTACCCGTATAGGGCAGGTAAGCATTACCGCACCAGGTACTTATAATATTGATGTTACCAATGCTGTGAACAAGGAATTACTCAGTGGCAACAAAAATGTTTCGTTGTTATTACTCAATACAGGCGCATATAACTCTAACGGCTATATGATGTTTAACAGTAAAGAAGCTAATAATAATCAACCCGTTCTTCAATTACAGTATTAACCCGGATGCCCGCCGAATGCAAAACAGGCGTGGTTTTCTGATTAGTTGGATGTCTGCCTGTGGCACATACAGGCAGACATCTGCTTATAACCAGACACCTCATCCAGCTATTTAGTTCAGCAACATACAATGAAAAGGAAATCATTTATTACACTCATCGCTTGTTTAATTACGCTCTGCTGCAATGCCTTTGCCGGCAGTATACGAACCATCACGAATCTGGATGCGGGCTGGAATTTTCATTTTTCGTATGATATCCGAAAGAAACCACAGCTGCAACAGGTGACGCTTCCGCATACCTGGAATGCAAAAGATGTAATGAATGGTCAGCTGCAATATTATCGGGGTGCAGGTATCTATAACCGCAACGTGGCCTATCATCCAGACTGGAAAGACAAACGCGTATTCCTATATTTCGAAGGTGCCAATTCCGTTGCGGATGTATTAGTAAACAATAAATTCGTTACGGAGCATAAAGGCGGCTACACGGCATTCTGCACAGAAATCACCTCCTACCTTCATGCCGACTCTAATAACACCATAGCTGTACAAGTAAGTAATGCCGCCAGGATGGATGTACTACCATTATCCGGCGATTTCAATGTATTTGGTGGCCTCCATCGTTCTGTATGGCTGATCGTCACCAATAAAAACTGTATCACACCACTGGACTATGCCGGGCCTGGCGTTTATATCCATACAGAAAATATATCCGCATCACAGGCTACCGTGAACGTATGTACGAAATTATCACTACCCCTACAAGGCCACAAGCTGGAAGCCCGCACCATAATTAAAGATGCAATCGATAAGGAAATCAGTCGCCAGCAAACGACTATTGCCAGCAGTGATTCGACCTTGCATCAAAGAATTACCATAAACAACCCACACCGCTGGAATGGTAGACAAGATCCTTATTTATACCAGGTAAGCGTGCAGTTATATCAAGATGACCAACTGGTAGATGAAGTGACGCAGCCGTTAGGCCTACGTACTTTTAAGGTAGATGCAACAACAGGTTTTATCCTGAACGGCAAACACCTCGACCTGCATGGTTTTGGTATGCATGAAGATGTAAAAGATAAAGGTTCCGCATTACTGCCCGCTGATCATAAAGAGGAAATGAATTTAATTCTGGAGTCAGGAGCCACCGCCATGCGACTCACCCATTATCCACACGGCAATTATTTTTATCAGCTGGCAGATACCACAGGTGTAATTGTGTGGACAGAGATACCATTGGTAGGTCCAGGAGGCTATACCGGCACTGGTTTCATCAACTCTCCTGCATTGAAGGCACATGCCCTTCAGCTGTTGACAGAAATGATACGACAGCAATATAATCACCCTGCTATTCTTTTCTGGGGGTTATTTAATGAGCTGAAATTAGATTATGATGATCCACGTCCTTTCCTGCTGGAGTTACAGGCACTTGCCAAAAAAGAAGATAGCTCCAGGATCATTACCTGTGCTACTTTCCTGGACACAGACTATTTCAATACAGTGAGTGACGTGATCGCATGGAATAAGTACTACGGCTGGTATGGCGGCTCCTTCAGTGATATAGGTGTTTGGGCAGAAGCTATGCATCATCAATTTCCATCCAAGCCAATTGCTGTTAGTGAATACGGCGCCGGCGCCAATATATTACAGCACCAGGAAACTTTGAAGGCCCCCTCCGCTGATGGCAACTTCCATCCTGAAGAATGGCAGACGGCTTACCACGAAGCCAATTGGACGGCCTTGAATGCCCGGCCCTTCATCTGGGGAAAATTCGTTTGGGCTTTAGCAGATTTCAGCTCTGCTATCAGAACAGAAGGCAATGTAGACGGTCTAAACGACAAAGGTCTCGTTACCTACGATCATAAAATTAAAAAAGATGCGTTCTATTTCTATAAAGCTAACTGGTCAGCAGAACCCATGTTATATCTGACAGAAAAAAGAGCACAGGAGAGAACCATGGCAATAACTACCGTTAAAGTATATACGAATCTTGATAAAGCAACACTATATGTAAATGGGAAAAATATAGGCAGCGCCAGCCGCGATTCAATAGGAAGGGTTATCTGGCTAAATGTTAACCTGCAAGCAGGCCCAAACACCATCATGGTAAAGGCTGTAAACAATGGTACCATATTACAGGATGCCTGTACCTGGACATTGAATACCACCGCAACGATCAGTAATACATCAACCAAATAATATTTCTGAATCCACTAAAACCTAAACGTTGTGAAAAAAATGAAATTGCTATTATTTCCAGCTGTTGCCGTGGTGGCAGCACTGACGTTTTCAGGCTGTGAGAAAAAAAGTAGCGGCCTGCAACCTATTAATGGAAAGTCTGCAATAGGTATCACCACCGATTCATTGGCAGGAATAGCTGTAAACTACCCAGCTGTTGAAGATGCCTATGTCAGAAATGGCACTTATGCCAGTACTAATTACGGTACCGCCACAGGCCTCGTGGTGAAGTCTGACGCCACTTCCTACAATCGTAAGTCATATGTAAAATTCGACATCTCCGCGGTAACCGGTTCCAGTGTGAATAGTGCTACGCTCAAGTTATATGTCAGCAGCGTTAATACATCTCCCTCCCGTACTATCAACGTGTACACTACCACCACTTCCTGGACGGAAGGCGGTATCAACTGGAACAACGCACCCATGGATACTACCCTTGTTGGTAAGCTAACAGTAAGCGGTGTTGGTTGGTATTCCATGGACGTTACCAGCCAGGTAAACAGCAAACTTTCAGGCACCGATCGTAAAGTATCTTTCCTGCTGGCCAACAACGGCGCCTTCGATCCTACCGGCGACATGACCTTCTCCTCCAGAGAAGCGGGCAGCACTTATGCACCAGGGTTATCCATCATTCAATCTGCTAGTGATTCTACAGATGTTCAGAAAATACTGGCCAACTACAACCTGATATGGAACGACGAATTTAATGGCACTTCCATGGATACCAGTAAATGGAGTTATCGCGCTAATGGCTCCGTAAGAAATTACGCCACTGTTGATGGCGCCAGAACAGTAGCGCTGGATGGCAACGGCCATATGGTTATCCGTGTAACGCAGGAAGGCAGCACCTACTACGTAGGGCAAGTTTCTACTGACGGTCGTTTCAATTCACAATATGGCTACTATGAGTGCCGTGCTAAAATGAATCAATATATCGGACCGCATGTGGCATTCTGGCTGCAATCTCCAACCATGGGCAACACACCCTATAATAATCCCGCAGTGAATGGTGCTGAAGTAGATATTTTCGAATACCATCGTCTTACGCCTAAACAAATCTGGCAGACCATTCACATCAATGGTTATGGCACTGCTCATCAATCACAGGGCGTGCAAGTCCCTGTATCTTCCATAGACACCGGTTATCATACATTCGGACTTCTCTGGACTGATTCTACCTATAAATTTTATATAGATGGATACAAAACATGGGAAACCACTTTTGGTCTGTCTAAACGCACGGAATATATTATTTTAAGTACCGAGCTGACAGGCTTTGGAGGCACGCCGTCGTTGGGTTCTTATCCAGACAGTGTGATGTATGATTATGTGCGTGTTTATCAGCCTAAATAATTTTTATGCAGATGATAAATGCAGAAGCCCAAAGCTGTTTATGGCTTTGGGCTTCTTGTTTTTATGTTTGATGATTACATAGTCACGTCATTCGGTGCATCGCAGCTGCCGAAGCCTGTCCAGCCAGGATAATGGGCCGTTACTCTGTTAGCCCTGTAACGTTTCATAATAGTGCTGATACGAGGCACGGTAAAACCACCACTATTCAATGCCACACTGATAGTCTGTGTTTCTTTCGTATCTGCATAGAAAGAAAGCAACACCTGACCCGTAACAATCGCGCTGCCATCCAGGGTTACAACATGTCCGCGCAGCATATCTTCCTGCTTGTAATAATCATACTGATCGAATTTTGTAGCATGACCTGAAGCCACATTGATTTGTGCACCTCCCAGCAATATTGGATGTGCAGGTGCTTCTGGTGGAATGCCATAACCAATCAGTCCAATGCGGGTATCACTCGAGAAGAAGCGATCACCATATTGCTTGAATACATCCGCATAACGTGGATCTCCATACATAGATTCTATCATCAGCTGCACCTTTTGGGTTTCACCAGGATCCAGTTTTAATGACATGCTTTCTACGTATAAACGATAGTACTTGGCAAACATACCTCGGATCTGTGGTACCACGTAGATGTCTGCTTTTTGTTCGAATGGATTATGCAGGGAGATCTGCGTAATTTCTCTTTTTGCCGGAGAGGAAGACGCTGAAATATAGCGTGTATAGTTAGACTGTGCACTGTTATTACTGTCTGTAACCTCTACAATGTTAGGGTTTACGGAAGTATCAATGTACAGCGGCGTTCTGACGATGATACATTTGTGACCATCATTTGGAGGAATCCAGCCGAAGGAGAATTCAACAAATGGGGACGATGTTTCTGGTGGCACATCATGTGTATCACTACCAAGATAAACCTCTGGCGCGCCTTGTACCGTAAAGTCTTTGATGTAGAAATCTACTTTTACATTCCTTGCCGTTACTGGACCACGATTACGATAACGTGCAATGATCGTGTTGAGATGTCCTACCCAAGGTACGTTCGTCCAGTGTGCTGGATCTGTCATGGAGCGCACGTTGCGTACTTCGATATCAGGACTCTGCCAGTTGTCGCCACCAGGCCATGGACGGATGTATAAGTCCGGGCGACCGTTAGTGCCATACTGAATCCGGATCGTAGCCGTATTACCGCTCATAGACACCACGCTCATTCTGAAGTCTGCAATAGCCATGCTGGAAGTATCTGTTTCTTTATAGTCCTGTCCTACAGTGAAGAAAGAATTTTCACCTTCTGCATCTTTGGAAAGGCGCATAATCTGCGGCCTCGCGATAGGATAGGTAAATGATTGGGAAATCATGTCCGTTCCTAATACCACGGCATTATTAGCATCGTTTGGAGCTGTATTCGCCAGTTGCTGGTCGCCGATCTGGCTCACTTGTCCCTGACGATATTCGAAGTAGTAATTCCAACCATCTGCGATCCTGATCTCAACGGCTGTAAACTCACCTGCCGGCGGTGTTCCCAGCTCGCTGGCCTGTAATACTACAGTGGTATCCAATGGTATCGTTGAGCGGGAGAAATCAAAAGAGCGCACCCATTCAGGACGTACCCAGCCTGTTTCCATTTTCTGTCCTACAGACATATGTGGCAGCTCACCTTCTCTACTCATGAGGTCAAAGTTGGTAATATCCTTTGCCTGGATGGCTGGTGTATATAGGTCATTTGCATTGGTGTACAGATCAGGATAGCCGAGGTTATGACCTAGTTCATGCGAAAGTGTTTCATAAATGGTGCGACTATCACGCGTTGGGTTCCAGTCGTCCGGCATACCGAGTACGCGCATATTTGCACTACCACCGGGAACGGAGAAGGATCCGCCCCATGCCTGTGGCCAGAAGAAATTATCGGCAGAGGTATTACCTTCAGAACGTATCACCATGATCAGTGTTTGCACGTTTCTGAAATCTACCAACGGATTACCGCCACCATCGGTCAGTGCCGCTGCAGCCGATATACAAGCCTGTGCAAATGCAACATTATTGGTAGGTGTAAAAGAATTATTAGGCCATGGCGAAGGCATCATGCTGAAGTTATCTGTCCAGGTGCTATTCAGGTGTATACTCAATACCTGGTTGCCTGCAAGTCCTAAAGTAAACGCGTTATGTGATACCTCTTCATAATAAGCTTTTGCACTGCGTACTTTACCATCAGGATCAGGCGTAGTACCTACTGCGCCATTGCGCCAGCTATTGGTGATAGTAGTAAAAGCAGCGCCGGTAGGGTATTGTGCAGAGTTAGTATCTACAGTAAGAATACAAATATTACGTGTGCCTGATTGCGGGATCACATCTACGTTTTGTGGCGAAGCAGGCCCACCGCCCCAGGTATATCCTGTTACGAAGTCAATCAATTCTCCTGTCATCCAATGTCCTGGGCTCTTATCTGGTACCGTCCATACATCAGTGATCTCGTATTCTACCTCTCCAACAAGCCCATTACTTACTTTATCAGTAATCGAAATTTTATACTTGCCAGGTTTGTAACCTACCAGCAGCATGATTTCGTTGGGTTGGGAAAGATCATCTTTTGAAAAAGAAATTGTACCGCCAGCTATTTCATCGGAGACTTTAATATTTACAGTACTCAGCGTTAATCCTGAGGTACCAAAGTTTATCTGTACACGCTGGAAAGTACCGATAAAAGGTTTGGGATTTTCAACGGTCAGGGTTACTGGCAACAGTGGGGCTCTATTTAATAGATCATACCATAAAAGCCTTTTAATATCTGCGACTATTAAAAGATCTTTCAAACTCCAGGCGGCTATCGGGCGGCCGCCGGCGGTGCTGGAAAGGATTACCTGCTTGGTACCTGTGGCAATATTGAGTGTGCTAACGTATCCAATCAAAGCCCTTTCAGTAAAGAGGATTTGTTTTTGTGTTTTATCTGCCCACGAAAGATATAAAGGGGAACGTAGTGCATTTCCAATGATCTTCCTTGTTTTTGCAGCCAGATTAAATGCAATGATCTGTCCTAATTTACTATCAGATACATATGCGTATTTACCAGCATCATCTACTAATAGTCCCACTGGTAGTTGAAAACCTGTCGATATTACTGTAGATGTTTTTGTAGTAAGATCATACGCGACAAAATCTCTGTTGAGCTGATCTACATAATATAAAATTTTGTCGTGCAGGGCCAGCTGCATTGGATGGCCGTTGCCTTTCAATATAGGCTTTGCATCCGACTGATTAGCTGCTGAAAATTTACATTCATAGATGATGAAAGTATGGTGAACGGAATCCGTATCAGCAACGAATATCCTGGCGCCATCCGGCGTAGCGGTAATACCGCCGGGTTCCTGGTAACCGGTACCAATGGATTTAACAGTACCTGAGTGCAGGTCCTGTGTGGATAAGCCTGTACCTTCTGTAAACAAAAGTAAGGAGGTGGCTGGACTACCGGCAGAGATAATTACTCCACCTTTCAATTGATCATTGAATGTCTTTGCTAACTTAGCCATGATTGTAATTTTTGGGGTAATGATAATAGTGCTGCCCGTGGCAGACGCGTGCTTAATTTGGGGTATTAAATTGCTTATGCTATTGCTACATTTTCCATTTGGGGTGTCGACAATGCTAAGTTAGGAATCTTCCATTATCACCAAAAATTATTGGTGATCGCATGTTGCATCATTCATTTTTTTTGACGAAAAATAGTGGAATAAATACGCTAAAATAGGCTACAGCACTGGATAAAAAGTACAATTACGGAATCTTACGTTATTTCTACTTAATACTGATCTTCGCAGCTGAATGCACAATATTTTGCTATTAAAAAACAGCTACAGCCATAAAATCAACCTTCTCTGAACTGTGTAGGTGTAATACCAGCCTGGGCTTTAAAGAAATTGGAGAAATAGGCATGATCTACAAATCCTAGTTCAAATGCAATTTCTTTTATAGAGAGATCTGTGGTTTGCAATAAGCGCCTGGCTTCCAGCAGTACGCGCTGTTGTATAAGTTTAGTGGCCGATACGTGGAGATTATTTTTACAGAGTATATTCAGGTAATTAGCAGAGATATGTAATTTGGCCGCATAAAATCCAACTAGTTTTTCCTGCTTGTAAAATTTATCAATCAGTGTTTTGAAATTTGCAAGTCTGGGATTTGACTGAAATACCTTCAGATCAGTAAAAATATTCTCGGCTTCTTTGCTTACAATAGCCGCAATAACAGCGGCTCTGGCACTGATTACCTCTTGTACAGAATTTTCTGAATTCAGTTCGTCCCTGATTGCATCAAACTCATATTTCAGTAGTTTAAAGCTCTCGTTGGACAATGGTATCACCGGATGGTTCATATAATTGGAAAACGAGAAGCGGAAAAATGGTGCAAAACGCTCAAAGAAATTTTGCTGTATCATCAGCTGATAGCCGGTGGTATCAGGCTTTATGTCCCAGGTATGCACCTGTCCGGGAAACAATACATGTATTTGTTTATTGCCTACAGGATAATCGTGAAAATCGATATTATGTACACCCTTGGCTGATTCGAAGAGGTTAATGATAAAGAAATCATGCTTATGCGGCTTGTCGATATGACGCTCACCATGGAGTTCGTTAAAGAGGAATTCCTCCCGGCCGGCAAGCTGGCCTTTCCTGAATTCGTGAAGGCCTAGAACGGGGATGTAGCCTGTTTCATCATATCTCTTCATAGCAGCAAATTTTGTTGGGAGATCTACTTCTAAAATAGGAAAAATTAAGGCAAAAAAAATGGATTGGCACTGAAAACAATCAAAGCCAATCCATCTTTTAAATCAGATTATCCTACTACTTCTTAGGTTCAGCGTGTGTTGTAGGTGTGTGGATAATATCGAAGTAAATCGTTTTGTCGTTTGCGTTAGGATAAATACGGTAGGTAAACTCCTGTTTTGTCAGTACAGTAATATCCACTACGCGGGTAAACAGTACTTTTCCATCAGCATCTTTCGCAATAACAGTACGGGTTTTACCATCAGCAGGCACTGACCAGTCGCCATGCATTTTTGGAGAATCATCCAGGTTGTACATGGTGAAAGTACCGTCTGCTTTGAAATAAGCAAATCCTACGAAGTTAGCAACGTTGGCATCTCCTAAGGCAACATTTTCCCCTTTGTTATTTTTTGCGTTGGTTGTTTCCCAGGAAACACTTGCCAGTGTTTCACTTGGAGTAAGTTGTTTTGGTTCATTGTCCTTATCCTTGCTACAGCTAAAAAGGAAGGTGCTACATACAGCGAGTAAAAGAACTGCGGTTACTTTTTTCAGATTCATCATATAATGAAATTTTTAAGCATGACAAAGGTATCTGCCTGCTATAACATCCCTTTGCGATTTTCATCCTAAAGCTTGAAACATTTATAACAGGCAACCGCCTTATTTTTCAGGTATCAAAAAACGATATTCCCTTTATGTACCAATGATTTCACTGGCGACACCCTTGATACTGCTTCCGCAGAGCAGGAGGCCTCCAGGAATACCAGGTCAGCATCATCGCCAGCTTTAGGCCATTGCTGCTTGCCTTTATCATCCAATGGCAGTACATTTCTCGTAGCAAAAGCCAGTGTTCTCGACAACGCCAATTCAGAGCTATAGCCGTATAAACTAGCGATGAGTCGTGCTTTCTGTAACATGTCACCAGGGCCGAAAGTGATCCAGTGGTCAATGATATTATCGTTACCTACCAGTACTTCCACTCCATGTTTTCTCAGCAACGGAATAGGCATCACCGTATTACCGAATGGAATAGAAGAAACGATACCTACACCTGCTTCTGCGAGCCGGGCTGCAATACGTTCCGTTTCCAACGGTGTGAGATGCCCCAGCGTGAAAGCATGGCTCACAAAGGTTTTACCGCGCAGCGATGGATTCTCATTGGCCTTATTGATCAGGTATTCAATTGTTTTCACTCCGGACTCTCCTATTTCATGCAAGTGAATATCGATGCCTTTATTATTGTCGATAGCCAGTTGTGTGATAAGGTCCATCGGCCTTTCTATACTGCCATCCAGCGAGTAAGGATCTACCCCGCCGATGAAGTCGATGTTCATTTTCACTACTTCTTTGAGTAGTGGGGCCGTATTGGTATAAAAAACACCATGCTGCGGAAAGGCCACCAGCTCAGCTCCTACAGTTTTCTCCTTATTTTTAAGGGCTCTTTCCAGGTGCTTTAAGGAATCAAAGCCAGAAGTGGGATCTACGTTGAAGTGAGATCGTATATAGGTGGTACCGTTGGATTGTAAAAAATCGATCAGTTTCTCAGCACGCTCCACAGAGGTTTTCAGCCATTCCGGGATCATTTTCTGCTCATAGGCAATCTGGTCTTTTACGGTCTTCCTTTTTTCTGAAACTGCCTGCCATGGGAGACCCCAGAGCATTTTATCCAAATGCGCATGCATATCTTTAAATGCAGGAAGCATCAATCTCCCTTTTGCATCAATGGCATCCTTATCAGGATCGTTGGGAGTGATAGCTTTGACCTTTCCACCGGCTACTTCCACACAAAAAAGCGCGGTCTTAGTTTTCACGACTTCTTCACCATCATACTCGAAACCCGTTTCCAGCAACACATTTTTAAATGCATAGCTGCTATCGTTTGCTATATTATCCATTTGTTCCATTTTTTCTCCGAAGATTACTATAGCAAAGTACGCGGTTAATATCTCCAGATCTTTGTGGTATCTATACAGATGCTTGAAAGATTTATAAGTCCCGAGGGATTAGTTATAAATCTTTCAAGGCATGTCATGAATCCTACACGGTCTAAGCGGAGATGAACATTATTTTTGTAAAAAATGATTGGGACTATGAAGAAAACGGAAATATCCCGCAAGGAATTTTTAAGGATGTCAGGCCTTGGGCTGGCAGGAATGGCCTTTGCTACTGGATTGCTGGGATCAGCTACGGCCCTTGCCGGCGATATAGTCAATGGCAAAAAAAGCTACCTGCTGAAAAATGTACGCCTTGAAACAGGGTTTGTATATGACGAAGGAGAGGTTGTCCACACTAAAACCGAATTGTTCTGCGTAGAAATCAAAGACGGGAAAATCAGTAAGATTTCCGCCAATAAACCAAACGACTCAAAAGCAATTGATGCTAAAGGATGGCTGATGCTTCCTGCGTTCAGGGATATGCATATCCATCTCGATAAAACCTTCTATGGCGGCCCTTGGCAGGCAACCAGAAGAACGAAGGGCGGTGTAAAAGGCATGATTGAACTCGAACAGCAAATCCTCCCGGAAATGCTGAAAACATCTACCGCTCACGCAGAAAAACTCATCGAACTATTACAGTCTAAGGGTACCAACTTCGCTAGAAGTCATGTCAATATAGAACCTACTTCTAAACTACAATCCCTCAATAACCTATTAAAGGCACTGGAAAATAAAAAAAATTCTTTTGGTGCTGAACTGGTGGCCTTCCCGCAGCATGGCGTGTTCTATACAGACTCCGTGCCTTATCTCAAGGAAGCCGCAAAAATGGATATTGATTATATCGGTGGTGTAGATCCTTATTCTATTGATGGCGCCATCGAAAAAACCATGGACTTCACCGTTCAACTGGCGTTGGATAACAAAAAAGGTATCGACATTCACTTACATGAATCAGGAGAATCAGGCGTGAAAACAATTGAATACCTGATTAAAAAAGTTAACGAAAATCCTGCGTTGAAAAATAAAACGTTCATCAGCCATTGCTTTGCCCTCGCGAGAGTAGATAAAGTGAAACAGGAAGCGTTAGCAGAGCAGTTGGCTGCAGCAGGTATCGGTATCGTGTCTACCATACCATTCGGAGGACTTATTATGCCTATACCTGTCCTTTACAAACACCAGGTAAATGTGATGACAGGAAACGACAGCATCATTGATCATTGGAGCACATTCGGCTCCGGTAGCGTATTAGAAAAAGCCAACACCATGGCTCAGCTCTACGGCTACGCATCAGAGTTCCTGCTGTCAAGAAGCTTAAAACTGGCTACAGGCAATGTTTTGCCGCTGGATGATAAAGGTAACCAGCAATGGCCTAAAGCCGGCGATGCGGCCGATGTAGTATTGATAGATGCCAGCTGCTCCGCAGAGGCAGTGTCCAGGATATCACCAGTTAGATCACTTATTAATAAAGGGCAAATCGTATATTAATATACGACGATGAAGGGGTATAAAAACAAGAGGGCGTCTCAAAAATATTTTTTTCAGGCGTAAGCCTACCGCGCGCAGCGCGGAACCAACCCAGCTGATACCGAAGGTATCAGCTGCAAATCCAGTACAGATAAAGGAAATGTAATAATCTACCTATTGCAGATCAATACCAGGTTATCGACAATTTCAGTTTGAAATTATTTTTGAGACGCCCTCTTACATTTTATATACAACCTATCTTTAGTTTTTTGTAAACACGTTGAAAGGCACACTGGTACCACTTACTTTCAATACCACCACGCCATGTGCCGGCAACTGATACATCAGCTTCTTTCCTGCCGCCAATTTCGACTCCTTATGCAACCATAAATCACGCACCGTAACAGACTTGTCAGCATTCAGGCCAATAGCACCGATATTCAATTCAGCGGTAGCCGGCGCATTAGTAGTATTCAACAGCGCTACACCTACCTCTCCGCTGCGAACGCTAATCAGTGGCTTTGCCCATAGCTGTACGCCCAGACTATCACTGAACTTCCTGGCCTGATAACAGAGTGGGTCCTGGTTCAAGGCAATCACCTCTTTGTTGGTAATGATAGATAATGTTTGCCCGGATATTTTACGGAGATCATTACCCAATAACAATGGTGAATTGAGGATACACCACATCGAAAAATGACTCTTATCTTCTTCGAAACTCATACCACGGCCTACCTGCAACATATCCATATCATTGAAATGACCAGGGGAACTATACTGCCACAAATCAGTATTCAAGGCAATAATCCGTAGGATGGACGCAAAATCATTATTGATATCGCCTGAGATTCGCCAGGAGTCGGCAATAAGCGGCGCCCATTTTCCTGGGAACTGCCAGCGGCAGATATTATATACCACTTCAGGTTTGATACGTCTTATCCAATCAGCAATCTGCGTATAACGCAATTGCTCATCGAGGCCAAGGTCTTTACCACCACACCAATCTACTTTCAGGAAATCATAGCCCCAGTTTTTCAGCAAAGTAGTAAGATCTTGTTCATCATGTCCATACAATCCGGAGCCAGAGCCGATGCTATCCCTGTCCCAGATAGAGGCACAGGTGTTTATCCCAGCTTCTGCATAGATGCCGGCTTTCAGGCCCTTGCTATGTATATAGTCAGAAAGTTTTTTCATGCCTCCCGGAAAACGCTGGCGATTATGCAGGAGTTCTCCTTTTTCATTGCGGCCACCAAAAAAGCCATCATCTACATTAATGTATTGATAACCGGCATCCTGCAGCCCCTTCTTCACCATGGCATCCGCTTGCTCACGGATAATCTGCTCGTTGATATTTACACGGAAATTATTCCAACTGGCCCACCCCATGATAGGTGTGCGGGGTTTATCAACGGCCTGCTGCGCCATTGACAGCTGTGTCATGCACAGCATAAAGATGGCCATCATGGCCCTTTTCATGTTCCTGTTTATCATTGAAGTTAATTTACTGCCGTTTCTTTCGGAAAAGTAAATTTATCACGGATAATTTAATAATTTCAATTTAAATACCAGTCATATCTTCCAACTAATCATCCACATTACCAATATTTCCGAAAAATGAAAAAAAGCGTATTATTAATTTTAGCACTGCTGATATCATTCGGTGTTGGTTTCGCATTCCATTCAGTTTTAAAACATCCAGCAAACATGAAACGAGTAACAGGTATCGGCGGCATTTTCTTCAAATGCAAAGACCCCGAAAAAGTAAAACAATGGTACAAAACACACCTGGGCTTTGATACAGACCAATTCGGTGCTAAGTTTGAATGCCCTGCATCTAACAATGGCGAAAAGAAAGCCACCACCGTATGGAGTCCGTTTCCTGAAAAAACGGAATACTTTGCTCCCGCTACCAAAGACTTCATGATCAACTACCGTGTTGAAAACATTGAAGCCCTGGTAGCCGCTCTCAAAGAAGAAGGCGTAACGATCTTAGATAAGATTGAAGCCTATGAAGGATTCGGAAAATTTGTGCATATAATGGACATAGAAGGTAACAAAATTGAACTGTGGGAACCGAGTAAATAAAAAACATACAAATAGTACAAAACGCCTGTAAGTCTTACTTACAGGCGTTTTGCATTTATACCCTTATCTCCTGTTCCAGGTAACACCTGCTATACATTTCCCCTATTTATTAATCTATATTAACGCCATTTCTTCATCTAGGTTATTGTACGCAGGTACACAAAACCCCGAGCTTTGTCAAACAATTGATCACCACAAAAGATGTTCAATTAATTACTTCACTGAAATATTTTCCAAATCAATAAATCCTAACAAATGAACAAGATTACTGTAAAAGACGGCACTGAAATATATTACAAAGATTGGGGTACCGGACAACCACTGGTATTTCACCACGGATGGCCTTTATCTAGTGATGACTGGGACGCACAGATGATATTCTTCCTGCACCAGGGTTTCAGAGTAATTGCTTTTGATCGAAGAGGTCATGGAAGGTCCAGCCAAACTGCAATCGGCCATGATATGGATACTTATGCTTCCGATGTTGCTCAACTCGTGCAGGCGCTCGATTTAAAAAATGCAGTACACATCGGCCACTCTACTGGTGGTGGTGAGGTAATCCGCTATGTAGCAAAACATGGACAAGGCCGCGTAGCTAAAGCGGTACTGGTATCTGCTGTTACGCCTATCATGGTGAAAAACGAAAACAATCCTAATGGCGTTCCTATGGCTATCTTCGATGATATCCGCCTCAACACCGCTACTAACAGACAACAGTATTTCCAGGATTTTACCATTCCTTTCTATGGTTACAACCGCGAAGGCGCTAAAAAATCACAAGGTATCATGGATAACTGGTGGCGCCAGGGTATGATGGGCTCCATCAAAGCATACTACGATTGTATCAAGGCATTTTCAGAAACCGACTTCACAGAAGACCTGAAAAGCGTTGATATTCCTGTGTTGGTAATGCATGGTGAAGATGACCAGATCGTACCTTTTGAAACGACCGCTGTTAAAGCTGCCCAACTGCTGAAAAATGGTAAACTGATCTCCTACCCAGGTTTCCCACATGGTATGCCAACTACCGAAGCTGCTACCATCAATGCCGATCTGCTGGCATTCATTAAAGGCTAATCCCAATAATAAAGACAAATGGTAGCATTTCCCAGCTACCATTTGTCTTTATTATCTATAAGCTTTTCCTTTTTTTGGATAGCATTCCTGACCTTACTTAAAAACTGTGGTGATACACCCAGGTAACGCGCAATCTGATGCTGTGGCACCCGCTGCACCACCTGCGGATGTTTCTCAATAAAGGCCAGGTACCTATGCGTGGCCGACTGCGACAACAGGTTATGAAAACGTTGCTGCATCGTAAAAAGTGACCGCTGCAACAACAACCGAAATAGCCGCTCAAACTTTGGCACCTTTTCGAATAGCGCTGCTTTGCTTTTATGATCTATTATCAACAGCTCACTATCTTCCAGCGATTCGATGTACATATTAGAAGGCGTCTGCTCTGTAAAACTATAAGGGTCGCTTACCCACCAATCCTCCACAGCAAAGGAAAGTATCGTTTCTGTACCATCTTCACTCAGGTAATACGTACGGATACATCCCTTTACGATATAAGCCTCAAAATCACAGATCTCCTGCTCATGCAACAGAAATGTCCGCTTACGTACCCGCTTATACTTTAGCAGCGAATGAAATAACTGCTTTTCCTCTGACGTAAGCGATATATTACGGTCTACAAATTGATCAATCTGTTCAAACATACTCAGTTAACGTTGGGATGTTATTGTTATTAAAAAACATTTCTGATTACCAAACGCTATACCTTCATCTAACTAAATAATAATCAACTATTTAACACATATTTACATAGATCTAAATTTACGAAATATCGTAATTTTATGAAGAGCTTTTGTATTATTGTGGTGAAATTGAAAAATCTGCCAAGGTAGCATCATTATCGCTGGCTGCCAACTAACCCACATTACGGAGTATGAACGCTGAAACTGCCAACAGGAAAGAATTTGAGACACTGCTTTGCCTGGCTAATGCCATCGCTGCTGCAAGACATCGTGCCGACCTTTGGGAAATCATCAATGAACAACTGCTGGAAAATTTCGGCGCCAGTTATTACACGCTTTGTCTGATAAATGAAGATGACATTACACATTCGCCATTTTTACATAGTACGATAGATAAAATAAAGTCGATTGCAAAAGATAGCCCGGTAATGCACCAACTGCACCCCATAAACGATGGCATCTTTGACAAAGCGCTTGCTAGCGAAGATCCTATCGTATTCGATTTCAAAAGCCTGATCCGCAAAAAAGATATACCCGCCTACGTTATCCGTTGGTATAATGCCGGTGTAAAAGAAATGATGCTGGTACGAATTTGCAATGGTAAAGTACCTAAAGGTGTGTTGTATCTATATTCCCTGAATGCAGGCCAATTCAAAAAAAATCGTTTCGATTTTTTCAAAGGCATTGCCGACCAGCTGGGAACAGGTATTGCCAACATTCTTGCCAACGAAAAAATAGAAGCACAGCTGGAAGAAATCCAAAAATATAAAACACAGTTAGAGCAGGAAAATCTTTACCTGAAAGAAGAAAGAAAAAAAGATAAACAGCTGAATGGCAATACTGCTGGCCATTCAGCCGCCATGAAGCAAGTATATAACCTGGTTTCCAAAGTAGCACCTTCTGATGCTACCGTACTAGTACTGGGAGAAACAGGAACAGGCAAGGAGCTGATCTCACACCAGATACATGAGCAATCTCCTCGCCACGATAAGCTCATGATCAAAGTCAATTGCGCCGCCATACCCACCACCCTTCTGGAAAGTGAGCTATTCGGCCATGAAAAAGGCAGCTTCACCGGCGCGCTCGAACGCCGAATAGGAAAGTTCGAGATGGCTAACAACAGCACCCTTTTTCTGGATGAAATTGGAGAAGTACCACTGGAAATGCAGGCCAAACTACTTCGCGTGCTACAGGAAAAAGAAATCGAAAGAATAGGAGGCAATTCCGTTATCAAAGTGAATGTACGCATCATCGCGGCCACCAATAAAAACCTGGAAACAGAAATACGCGCAGGACGCTTCCGTAGCGATCTTTACTATCGCCTCAATGTTTTTCCCATCAGCTTACCAGCATTAAGAGAACGTAAACAAGACATACCAGATCTTGTTAATTTCTTCATAGAAAAATATGCGATTAATAGCGGCAAAAAGATCACAGGTATTACTCCTAAAGCATTGCAGCAACTCATGGATTATCCATGGCCCGGCAATATCCGGGAACTGGAACATCTCATTGAAAGAACTGTTTTACTCACCAGCTCCAATATGATCACGGAGGTAAGCCTTCCCTCCAAAGCCAATATGCTGGCGGTGCAACAAGGCAGCGACACACGGATACGCACCCTCGCAGAGGTAGAAAGAGAACATATCCTCAACATCGTGAGGTTATCGAATGGAAAGATTTCAGGCCTTAATGGCGCCGCTGTCAAACTACAGCTCCCCGCTACCACGCTGATATCAAAAATGCAGAAATTGGGTATTAAAAAAGAACACTTTATTGACTTATAGTAGTCTTGTTTGCCATCAGCTCCAACCGTCCTGAAACAACCGCCCAATACGTCCACAGTACGGCGCATAGTACCAGTGCTGCCGTGGGACAACAAAAAGACAGCAAGAAAGCAGTAATATGCACAGGTATACCATATTGGTAATTCCTATTGATTTTACGTATAGCCGTCTCTGTTATTTCAGGACGAAGCAATTCTTTATTTCTACTCGCTATACGCCACAACAAGTTAAAGGTTAGGTTAATCAGCACAAACAACCCAGTATATATCGCAGTGGCCACAGACAAGGCACTGGTGCCATAATACCGCGCCAGCAAAGCCGTTGGGTAAGAAATACAGGTAATCAGGAATAGCAGCAATCCATTCACAAACATCAACTGACTATTGCGCCGGTAAATCTGCTTAAATACTTTATGATGATTTACCCACATAATAAATATGCTGAAAAAAGAAAGACTGAAAGCCAGGAAGGAAGGCCATTGCGCCAACAGGTTATGCAGCAACATCGACGCGCTATCGTTATTTTCTGCTGTAGGGATATGTAATTCCAGTACCAGCAATGTAACGGCAATAGCAAATACACCATCACTGAAACCTTCAATCCGCGCAGTTTCCTTTTCCATAGAAATTATTTATAGATAGATTTTATACCTAATTTTTTCATCTTAGCGTATAATGTCTGGGCAGGTATTTTTAAGATATCAGCAGCGCCATTTTCGCCGGATACACGTCCATTGCAGGCTTTCAAGACTTTCAGGATATGTGTCCTCTCCATTTCTTCTAATGTTTCCAAAGGCTCGTGTAGCATAGTAACATGCGCATCTGGTAAATCGAAAGCATCTATCCTCTCTCCTCCAGCCAGGATAAAGTGTCTTTCCATCAGGTGTTCCAGTTCCCTGATATTTCCCGGCCAGTCGTACTGCTGCAACGATGCCAGAGCAGGTTCGCTGATACCCATATTTTTCCTACCGGCGTTTTCACAGAGCCTTTCCAGGAAATGGGCTACCAACGCAGGTATATCTTCCTTATGCTGGCGTAATGGAGGTAACTCTATAGGAAATATATTCAGTCGATAATACAAATCCAATCTGAATCTGCCTTCCGCTACTTCTTTCTCCAGGTTCCTGTTAGTGGCCACAATTACACGTACATCAATCTTTGTAAGCTGCCCCCCGCCTAACTTTTCAATTTCTTTTTCCTGTAAAACACGCAGCAGCTTTACCTGTGCTTCAATTGGTAACTCACCTATCTCATCTAAGAATAAGGTACCTCCGGAGGCAAGCTCAAATTTACCGATACGCTTCTGTACTGCGCCAGTAAAAGCGCCACGTTCATGCCCAAACAATTCCGATTCCAGTAATGATACAGGCAATGCTGCACAGTTGACCGTTACAAACGGCTTATTTTTTCTCAACGAATTTTTATGAATAGAACGAGCGAAACGTTCTTTTCCTGTACCACTTTCTCCTAACAGCAATACCGCTGTATTGGTGGGTGCTACGGCACTCACCATTCCCAGGGCTTTTTGAATAACCTCGCTATTGCCGATAATGTCAGGATCAGGAGATATAGTTCTTGGGGCATGGGCCGCCTGTTGTTTGATAGCACCTGTTTCCACACCATGGCGATATCTGGCAATATCCAGCATCACAAACAAATCTCTTTCTCTGAAAGGCTTCACCAGAAAGCCATAAGGCTGCGTGGCTTTTGCTGCTTCCAATATTTGCTGGTTAGTATTAGCAGAGATATATAAAAAAGGAATTCGTTGCTGCAACAACTCCTTGCCCAGCTCAATACCGCTGGTAGCAGTTTTCAGCATGATATCCAACAGCACCCAATCCGGGTTCTTTTGCGCGATCATCGTGCGTGCCTGCTCCACAGACGCCGCTATACCGCATACTTCATAGCCTCCATTCACCAGCATCATACGCAGGTCATTACCCACGATGAACTCGTCCTCAACAATCAATATCTTTTCCTTATTGTTCATTGCACGGAATTTAGTTATCATTATTTAGGGACCTTAGTAAAAAGCGTATCTGAATGACAACGCCGGCCTTGCTGCTACTAAGCTCAAAACTGCCTTCCAACTGATCTGAAAGTCCCTTCATCAGACTCATACCCAGCGATGCAGAAGTCTCTGCTTCATAGTTTTCAGGAAAACCAATGCCATCATCTGCAATCGACAACAAACAATGCTGCTGCTCATCTTTATTAAACCTGACTGCTATAGTGCCGCGCTTATCAGCCGGGAAGGCATACTTAATAGCATTACTCACCGCTTCATTCAGGATGAGCCCTACAGGTATGGCCTGCACTACATCCAGCATAATACTTTCCGTGGCAGTATCAAACTTGATCCTGCTACCTGTATCAAAGCTCTCCTTCATAAAGCCCATCAATTCACAGATATACCAGTTCATATCTATGCTGCCAAGATTATCGGTATGATACAAACGCTGATGTATCAACGACATCACATACATGCGATGCTGGCTGGTTTTAATAGCGGCAATAGCGTCGATATTATCCAGGTATTTAGATTGCGTATTCAACAGGCTGATGATGATCTGTAAATTATTTTTTACCCGATGATGTATTTCTTTCAGTAACCATTCTTTCTCGTCCAACAGTTTCTTCAGTAATTCATTCTGGCGGTTGATTTCTTCCTGTTGCAGTTCAAGACTATAGGTTGTTTTCTTCTTCAGCCGGTACCTGTTGTACAATAAAGCAAGAATCATCAGTAGCATACAGATGCCGCCGATGATTACATTTCGAAAAACCTTTCCCCGTTGCAAAGACACTTCCTGTAACTTACTTTTTTGCGTAAGTAGCTGAATATCCTGGTCTTTTCTTTCTGTATCAAATTGTAGTCGCAAGAGATCCAGTTGTTTTGCCTGCACAGTACTGGTAATAGAATCAGAGAGATGCTTGAATTTTTGAAAATGACTCAAGGCGGATGGCAGCCTTCCAAGTGCCGAATCAGTACGGAAAATATAATACTCTGCCTCGGACTGTTTTACCAACGAAACCGGCAGCCCTTCAAGGTTCTGTTGATAATCGCGTATATACTTCTCCGTATCCTTGAACCTGCCTATATGCTGGAAATAGGCTATTACAGGCACACGAATGACTTCTTTCACAAATTTATCTCCATCAGGGTTGTCCAGGTAAGCCTGCAAGCCTTTGTAATGCTGTTCTGCTTTGTCCAGGTCATGGAGGGATAAATAATCCTTCAGATAAATCACATTGGACTGTACCTGATCAAAACCAGGCTCAATGCCTAATAGCTGCGCTTCTCCCAACAAGTTAAGGCTTAGCTGAAAATTTCCTTTGTTCCTGTAGCAATCAGCGAGATTGAAGAGAATACTTTTAAGCGAAGTACTGTCTTTGTTCTTTTCTGCAATGACCCTGGATTTTTTGAAATTATCAATTGCCAGGTCGTAATACAGTACAGTATAGTAATTCAACCCTATCCTGTTATAGATAGTAGACATCAGCGGGCTCGTATCTCCCAGGTTTTCACCAATTTCACCAGCCTTTAAATTGTAGTTTAAAGATTGTACGAAATTATTGAGGCCATGGTAATTCTGCGCCATGATGCAATAGAGGCCATGTAAGCGCTTATAACCAACTTGCTTGTAAAGTCCCAGTGCTTCCTCCAACAATTGCTGTGAGCGGGAAAATTCCTGGTTTATCTGTAAAAGATCCCCGAGGTATTCCTTCAGCTGCGCCACTTTCAGGGTATCTCTTGCTTGCTGATAAAGAGCAATACCTTGCTCATACAAGGCGATTTTCTGCGGTATCTGCTCTCTGAGCGGCGAAGAATAAGTGCCTCCCAGCTCAATAATTGCCTGCGCCTTTTCTCTTAGCGTACCATATTGATTTAATATTTTAACTGCTTCTTCTGCCAAAGCTCTCCAATCTTCAGCCTGGCCAGTTTCACGAAGAATTTCCGCCCGCAACAGTTTGGACAATCCCAGTCCTCTTGGATAATTGGCTTTCCTGCTGCGGACTTCCATTTCATCAGCTATTCGCGTGCACATGCTCATATCTTCCTGCTTCTCTTCCGGCCTGTCTAAGAATGCCTGACCGGTTTGCATCAACCTGGAAATGGTGGCAGTATCAGTCTTTCCATTCCGTAGCAATTCAGCGGCTAGCCTTGGATCATCCAATGACTGGGCCGACAAATACGCCGGAAATAGCAATAAAAATATCCATATGATCGTTGTGCGGTAGCTGTAAGCTGGCATAGTGCTATTCTTCTGATTTATTAGCAGCGGCTTCTCCTTGTAAATAACAAATGATAATAGCCACGCCCGGAATCATCAGAGCAGTCAGTCCCACCCAGCGGGAAAGAAATGCGCCAATGAGGCAACCTGCCAGAAATCCACCAATAGTAACTATTTGCTTATTGAGACTAATTGTTGATAACTCATTTTCCAATCTACCCTTTCTAATGACATTACCCAGGTCCAGGGCGGCCTGCGTTACATTTCCTGTCATCATTGTGGTAGGGCCATGCGTCTCTTTTGCAAATAATTTCCCGAAGGCATTCTGGAGGCCCATTCCAAGCACAGTTATCATTACTATCAAGTAGGTCACCAGCTTAGCTTCCCATGTTGTAATCATTGGAAGCAGAAAAGCCAATGCGCCACAAACCAGCAAAATTATGCCTTCTGCCAGCAATATTTTGTATTTCTGTGCAAATTTTTCGGCCAGCCATCCACCTGTCATCACCGCAATGATGAAGACAGGAAATGTAATCAGCTTAATCCAGGCCATGGCACTGGTGCTCCCGGAAGATACCTGTGCCGCAAATACAATAAAGTTTCCTGTAACATGTGCAGAAAAAATACCATCCCCCGACACGAATGTGGCGGTATCACAATATCCTGCCACCCATGCCAGCAGAAAGGTTACCCAGTTTATGCTGTGCTTTGTTGCTGTCATGCTTTTTTTTATTTAGTCAGATGATTTAGTCGAGATGAGCCCTGAGCATCCATGCCATCTTCTCGTGCTGTTCCAGCAATCCGGTGATAAAATCACTACTGCCAGCATCATGTAATGCAGTAGCAAATCCATTAATATTTTCCCGTAAGTGAATCAGTATGCTTTCATGATCACGCAACAATTCTTTAATAAATCCTTCGCTGTCATTTTTCTCACGTGTCATTTCTGTGAGATGTGTCAGTGCGAGAAACTCCTTCATGGTGGCTGGCGGATAATGACCAAGACTGCGGATACGCTCTGCTACATCGTCGATGATCTCATCCAGTTGCTGGTACTGACTTTCAAAGAAAAGATGTTTGCTATGGAAATCGTTTCCGGTCACGCACCAATGTGCCTTGCGTGTTTTCGTATACAGTACAAATTCATCGGCCAGTATCTTCCCCAGGGAATGCGCTACAGCGGCCAGATTTTCTTGTTTAATTCCAATATTTATCTGCATAAAATAATTTTAAAAAAGTGGATATAAGAGTTGAACGTCAACGGAGAATCGGCCGGGCCCGAGGATCAGCAGCAGCAACAGCGCGAGGGTATACATGTAGGGCACATCCCTAACCTCCAGGCTATCCTTCCGATGAACAACGAAATAACCAATGGCTGTTACACCGATGGTAGGCAGCACGGCCACTCTGGTGAGCATTCCTAATGCAATTAAGAACGGCACAATCGTATCCGAAAAGGTAGCTACCAGCCCATTGAGCTTTTCCGGCAGATGCAGTGGATTAGGTACATGCTCCCTTTGTCCGTTTTCTACGCGAAACTTTTTCATGCCGTGTACCCGAAACAGTTCCAACGCTAGCAGTACACGAAATGCCAACAGTGCGTAATTATTGAATGCAGTGCCCACCTCCGAATACAGTATACTGCTGATGATCTCATTCATAAAAAAATATTTAAAAAGCAAAACAGGAACATCCGAAGACACCCCAGAATGCGCTGAAATTATTAACAGGTATGTTACTCAATCTGGCAACGTTATGATCATGTCCATGCACCTGACAGCTGCCTGCACAGCTGTGTACATGCGCCGATATCAATGCTGCCTGCTGCATCGCTACTACGGTTTCTTCCACCTTATTTTTAGGAGAATAATATCCGCCAAACTGATTCACCGGCGACCAATCCGGTAGTACTGGCGGCAGTGTAGGCGTATGATCTTCAAACTCATTGCTGGCATATACGATTTTACCCCCCACCACTGTCAATATAGATTCCAGGTGTTTGATCGATTCTTCTGCTACTGCAAAGAAATCCCTGTCCAATACTGCCAGATCTGCTAACTGTCCAACTTTGATACTTCCCTTTTTATCCTGCTCACTGGAGAACCATGCACTTCCTTTGGTATAAAGATCCAAAGCTGTTTCTCTGCTGAGTTTATTGCCATCATCATATAGCTGCTGCCCGCCTACTGTTTTGCCGGCACTCAGCCAATACAGCGCCACCCATGGATTATAACTGCTTACGCGTGTAGCGTCGGTGCCTGCACCAACAGGAACACCTGCCTGCAACATACGTTTCACCGGAGGTGTATGCGCCGCTGCTGCTTTACCATAACGATCCGTAAAGTACTCACCCTGAAAAGCCATCCTGCTCTGGATCGCAACACCGCCACCCAAAGCCTTCACTCTGTCAATGTTGCGCTCATCGATTGTTTCTGCATGGTCAAAAATCCAATGCAATCCATCAAACGGAATGTCTCTGTTCACCTTTTCGAAAACATCCAGAAAGCGACTGATGCTTTCATTGTAGGTGGCATGCAGTCGAAACGGCCAGCGGTGTTCTACCAGGTGACGTACTACTTGCTCCAGCTCTGCTTCCATTACCGCTGGCAGATCAGGACGTGGTTGCAGGAAGTCTTCAAAATCAGCGGCAGAAAACACCAGCATTTCACCAGCACCATTGTGGCGGTACATATCATCACCTTGATGCAGCTTAACGGTGCTAGTCCAGTTCTTAAAATCTTCCAGCTCCTGCTTAGGCCTTTGCGTAAAGAGGTTGTAGGCAATACGTACCGTCAGCTGTTCCTTTTCGTTCAGTTCATTGATGACCTGGTAATCATCCGGAAAATTCTGGAATCCGCCACCAGCATCGATGACACTGGTAATACCAAACCTGTTCAACTCCTTCATGAAATGTCGGGTAGAATTCACCTGATATTCATAAGGCAGCTTAGGACCCTTAGCCAGGGTGGAATACAGGATCATCGCATTAGGACTCGCCAATATAAGTCCGGTGGGCTCTCCTTTACTATTCTTTTCAATGATACCACCAGGAGGCGCGGGGGTATCTTTTGTAAAACCTACTGCCCTCAACGCGGCCCTGTTTAGCAATGCACGGTCATAGAGGTGCATGATAAATACAGGTGTATCTGGCGCTATCTCGTTCAGCTCTTTTAGTGTAGGCATTCTTTTCTCCGCAAACTGATGTTCTGTCCATCCACCTACAACCCTTACCCATTGAGGGCTGGGTGTAATGTCTACTTGTTTGCGTAACATTTTCAGCGCATCCGTGAGCGAAGGAACACCATCCCATCTCAACTCAAGATTGTAATTAAGTCCTCCACGGATCAGATGAATATGTGAATCTATCAGCCCTGGGATGGTACGCTTTCCTTTCAGGTCTATCAGCAAAACATCATCGCTGGCATATTGCTGCATGATAGTGGCGTCATCGCCTACTGCAACAAATTTTCCATCTTTAATAGCTATCGCGGTGGCATAGGTATTGTTGGCATCTGCCGTATATACGTTACCGTTATACAGCACCATATCTGCTTTCTTCATTCTCTATTTCTCTCCTCCTTAATTGTTAAATGAAGCAATGGCCTCTTTAATGCCTTCTCCGGCGGTTTCAAAGAAAGCCGGGCCTGCTAATAAGATAGCGCGTGTAACACGCTGTACCGGCGCCAGATGCTGGCTTTGTAAATACAATTGCGTACGATTGGCGTTGATGATACCTTTCACAACATTAGCGGCTGTCAGGGCTGTAGGTGAATCTATACCAGCATCTTTGATATCGCTGGCAAAAGCAAAGCTTTTAACGCCTAACCTCGCAGCCTCGCGCATGGCTATAGCACCAACGTTAATCATAGCGTCCGCATTAAAATTATTTCTGTCACCCAGGCCGATTATCAGCAGGCGCGGTGCTTTTAACGCACCTTTAGGAGGCGTGATGAGTAAGGTTTCCAGGTAGTGGCCTGCAAACTTTCCACTTTTACGAAGGGCCGTAATTTGTCCTTTTAATGCTTCATCAAGATGCACCATGCCATTCAATTGTGCAGGCAATGCAGGTGGATTGAAAATATCTCCTTCTGTATATTCAAATACACAGGCTATCTGCAAGTCTGCCACTGCTGCGGAGGGGCCTTGCACCAGCCCTTCAATGGACAAACCATCTACCTTACCCCATACCTTGGAAGTGCCAATAGGCGTTGCTTTAGTGGCAACTTGCGGCTGTTGTGCAAAAGTGTTTGCATGCAACAACAGCAACGAAATACCGAGAAATGCCAGGATAATTTGTTTCCTCGCAAGGCGATTAATTGTCTTATTCATATTTATCATTTTAGAATTTGAAACTGATGCGTGTATTAATGAAAAGGCCGTCTTTGGGCGTTGTTACCACATCGCTGACAAAAGCCCCTGTCTTGAAATATTGCATACCGCAGTTCAATGAAAGATTCCGGTTCATGCTATACACTACACTTGCCAGGTATGCCGTACCAATATATTTTTTTTGAGAAGAAGAACCTGGGAGATTAAAAGAACCACTTGGCCTGTAAATCCCATCCTGTGTTGAATATCGCCAGTTCATCACTACATCTGCCTGCGCTAATATTTTCTTGCCTACATTAATCGTGGCATATGGATGAATGTCTATCAGGTTCACCGGGCCTATCTGCGGACTAAATCCGAAATAACCACCTTTAGGATATATCGGGTTAAAAGATTCCAGTTTGCCATCGCCTTTTTTGCTATCACCGGAGATATAATCATTACGTAGATTAATAGTAGGTTTACCGTTGAGATGTTCAAAGAGATAGCCAGCTTCTGCGGAGGCTGTCCACGCGCGAATAGTTCCACTGCCAAAGGTTCCAAACTGCCATGCTGCTTCGAGGTTGTAAATCAGGCCGCCGCCATATCTCCATATCCTGGTGCCCATTGTATGACGTAATTCTTTTTGGGCTCCTTCTTCAAACATAGACAGGTCGCGCTTTACACCGATATAATAAAGATCAATATTGGGGAATGCAGGAATTATCAGCTTACTATAGACGCCCCACAAATTTATTTGTCTGCTGGAGGTATTATCCAACGCACCGGGTTTAATAGTATCCGCCATCATGGCGAATCCATCGACACTCCAATGTGCGGAGGTATACATCAGTTTTGCGCCATCAAAATACAAGCGGACATTGGGCCCTTCTCTCACAGAAATTAATCTTCCACTGCCATAATCTAATTCTTGTCGCCCTGCTCTTATTACCAATGCATGGTCATCTTTCTGGATAACAGCTGCATCCACAAATAGGTTTTGCACATTGAACCTATCTTCATCAATAGGACGGGCACCATTTTTACGACCACTTTCCCACGCACTTCTTATCTGTGCAAATACACGAAAGCGATTACTCAAATGAAGGTCTGCATGCAGGTCATATCGTTGCAACAGGAAATCATTATGGCCAATGCCCAGCCTACCCCAGTCTTCGTTGTTAAAGCTTACATACTCTACTCTTGCTGATCCTCCGAAAGACACATAAGCAGGTTTATTTTTCGACAGGGCCGTATATTTAATTTTCTGGTAAAAGTTGAGCGTTGAATCTTTAAGGTTCGAATAGTCTTCATCGAACCGCATTAGTTTAAAACTTTGTCCATTCACCTGTATACTCAGGTGTAAGGCGATCAGGAGGGTACAAAGCCCAACAAGACCAGGGAGGCTTTTAGCTGGCAATTGGTAAGGATTTAATGAATGATATTAGTGTTGCAGCATATGATGTGCATAATGAATACCGAGGCCATAGCCGCCACCGTATTTTTTCATCAGGTCTGTAACAGCAGCATAGGTTTCCTGGCGTGCCCAGTCACGCTGCAATTCCAGCAGGTACTGAATGGAAGTCATTGGTTTCACCCCTGCATGAACCATTCGCTGAACAGAACGCTCATGTGCTTCTGCGCTAACATCGCCACAGGCATCTGTAATAACAAATACGTCATAACCTTCTTCCAGTGCCGATAACGCAGGGCCTACGATGCAAACACCTGTCCACAGGCCGGCCATCACCAGTTTCTTTTTGCCTTTGCTTACAATGGCTTTATAAGCCGCTTCATCTTCCCAGGTATTCATGGAAGTGCGATCTATATAACCAGATGTTGCCTGCGGATAAAACTCCTCAATCTCTGGAAACACAGGACCAGAAAAGGATTGCTCTGCTACAGTGGTTACAACAGTAGGTACATTAAAAATCCTGGATGCGCCAGCAATGATTGCAGTGTTGGTTCTCAATTCGCTGATGGCAATGCTTTTGGTCGCAAAGCCCATCTGGCCTTCATAGTCGATCAGAATAAGTGCATGATTGTCGGGTGACAATAAATTACTGGACGGTTTCATTTTTTAATAAAGTTTGGTCCAGCCTTGGCAATTCAGATGCCCGTTTATATATATTTGATAATCAATTATTTATGTTAAAAATTACAAAAATCACAATTACGGTATTTCGTAAATTTATGATTAGAAGAAAAAAAATTGGAGCATAACGGGTACGATTATACAGTTTTCTGAACCGGTTTAATCTGATCCTCATAAAAAATTTAGCACGGATATACGTTATATAGTTTTGGGTAGATGAATTAAATATTTTTTCTTTCCCTCAATATAACAACGCAAGTAATCATTGCCTGTCCTATTTATTTTTAGCAAGACAAGAACATTTCTTATCAAATGAATTACACAACACTTAAATAAAATGATCGTCTATGGCATACTTTGATTCTTATGCTGAGATATGTCGAGATATGTCGAGATATGTCTGTATAGGAAGATGAACATAGCAAAACTCACACAATATTTACCACCAAGCTACATCTGTAAAGAGAAAAAATTCTATACAAAAATTTCTGCAGACGAGATTAGAACTAACAAAATAGATTTTAAACGACATGCACACCATTGATATAAACGCGATCCATTTATGCAAAAAAAATCAATGGTCTTAAAATTACTGTTATAGTGCATCGACAATCGCTCTATAATTTATAAAAAAGACAGCAATCCAATAGCAGTCTATGTAACACAAAAGTTTCAATTTGTGTTAGTCATACGAACTAAATCATGTTTTAAAATAAATTTTGTTGGAAAATAATTTCTTTCTACCTTTTCAATGAAATTATCAACTACCCCAAAAACTATCGTGCCTGGTTTAGAATGAATGTAAGATTATAACCAGTAATAAAGATTAATCCCAGGAAGTCTGCTATCGTGATTATTCAGAATAGTTTGCGGAATTATCAATTAACATAAGCATATACTGTATGTCAATGCCGGCTGCTACAATCGGCGATATGCATGTATGTCCCCATGGCGGTGGCCCTATTATTGGGCCAGGATGTCCTACTGTCCTGATCGGCGGAAAACCCGCAGCGGTCATGGGGGATACCTGTGTATGTCCACTAGCTCCAGACGCCATTATTCTTGGCTCTACAACTGTTTTATTTGGTGGGATGCCCGCTGCACGCCTGGGTGATTCCTCCGCACATGGCGGCACAATTGTATTGGGCGCCATGAACGTACTTATTGGATAATATTTTTTGTTTGTTAATAACGCTGATATGCTTGCTGAAGCACTAACAAAAATTAAACTCTCCCTGGCCGGAGAGTTTGCAGCACAGGATTTCGACCTGGGAAATATTGCCACGTTAAGTAGCGAAACTCCGCCAGTAACGCTCACACTGCTCAACCTCAAGGAAGAACCAGCGCTAAAAAATACTGCTTACTCAAGAATAAATAATGCTACACTCAAAACTGAGTACTTCAACCCATATGTTTACCTGAATGCTTACCTGATGTTTTGCTCTTCACGCAAAACCTATTCCACAGCGGTTGGCGACATAGCAAAGATCATTCGCGCATTACAGGGCAACAGTATTTTCATGGTTGATTATGATGGTGATCAGTACAAAGTAATTCTCAGCATCTACTCTCCCACCTTCGAAGATATGAACCATATCTGGGGAGTATTGGGAGGAAAAGTATACCCCAATATCATCTACATTATGCGTGTGGCCGAACTGAAGAAGAAAGAGGCTATCGCAGAAGGAGATGGTATCATCGAAAACATCGAGCAAAAATACAGTGTCATTCAACCTAAGTCATAATTCATAACTATGGAAGATATAGCCATCAGTTATCAACAGTTGTTTGAACTTAATTTCGTGCATACAGGATTGCCTACAGGCATCAATGCGAGTGAGTGGATCCTGTTCGACACAGATATCGTTACCCAGCAACTGTTCTCGAATTACAAATTGGTTATGCGTCCCTCTGCAGGCGGCTGGCGGCTACTCACCGTAGCTAAGCCCGGAAGTTTGCCATGGTGCGATATCCTGAACCTTACCTTCAGAATAGGCTTCACCCTGAATGCTACTGCCGCCGCTAACCAGCAACTACCTGCACACTTCACGCTTCCCAGTGGTGAAGAAGGCCGCTACCTTTTTGGAAATATACAAGCACGCAATAACGGCGATACTTTCCCCGACATATCCACCCCTTCCAAAATAGCCGCTGAGCCCACCGCACCTCAGCGCTACTTCGGATACCTGGAAATGGTTATCAGCAAAGGCAGTACGGACTTCGACATACTTGACAATACCGGTAAAATACGGTTTGTAAAAGGACAACCTCCATGTAAATTTCAAATCACTTTCCAAAAATAATTTTGACCTCTTAAACCCCATCTCATGCTCAATCTGACAACTATCAAAACTCCGGGCGTGTACATAGATGAAGTGCCCAAGTTTCCACCTTCCATAGCAGCCGTGGAAACAGCTATTCCGGCATTTATCGGGTACACACAGTTTGCAGAAGACCTGGCGCCGAATGATCTCCTCAACACGCCTACCAGGATTTCTTCGCTGGCCGATTTTGAACTCTATTTCGGCTCCTCTGCTCCGGTTACCGTTGGCAGAGTCGATATAGACGTAAACCTCAAATTCCTCAGCGCAAAACTCACCAGTCAGTTCTACATGTACGATTCTGTCAGCATGTTCTATGCAAATGGTGGGGGCGATTGCTACATCGTGTCCGTAGGCAGCTACTCACAAACACCTGCCATCGCTGATTTCAACAAAGGGCTCGCAGCATTGGAAAAATATGATGAACCCACCATTATACTATATCCAGATGCTACCATCATGGGCAGCCCCAACCTCTATAGCCTCCAGGCAGCCACCCTCCTCCATTGCGATGCCATGAAAAACAGAGTGGGCTTATTTGACACAGAACGTACCGATTATAACGGTAACACCTTCCGTAATAATATCGGCATCAACAACCTCAAATATGGCGCTGTTTACGCTCCGTGGATCAACGTAGCCCTCAACAAAAATGTAGGCTTCGGTGATATCTACAACGTGATATACATGGCCGGTTCTAAAACAGACCTCAGCTCACTGACGACCGATGCTACTCTCATCGCGGCCATCGCGGAGCTCAAAAACCTCGTAAGCGATACCACTCCGGTGAATAATGCTTTCAAAACAGCTACCACTGATTTCGCCAATCTGAAAGCAACATTCCTGGCAACACCGGATGCTGATCCTAATAAGCTGGTCAACCTGGGCAAAATTGCACAAGACCTCTATGCACTTGCTGGCACCTTAAATACAATTGCAACAACATCAGCTACCTATAAGAGCCAGACAGTTATCACAGGCGCTACCAACGCCATTCTTGCAGTTACCGCTACACTGGAATCACTGCGCGATAATGAAGCGGAAATCAAGGCAAAATGGAGCACCTACGCGCCTTCAAACGTAACCAATACTCCACTGCTCAAATCTATATACGACTATGTACCTGCCGCATCTTCCATTATCCCTGTGGGATATACAGATGATCAGGCATATGTTGTGGTGACAGATGAGTTTGAGAAAAAATTCAATGCCATCAATGCAGTAATTCAAGCCTACGTAGTGAATGCAGTTGCACAAGGACTACAATCCAACAGCGACTCTCTCTCCAGCGGCTTCCCCGTTTATAAAAGTATCCTCAACGGTATCAACAGCACCGCAACACCATTACCTCCAAGTGGTGCCGTAGCCGGACTGTATGCTTATACCGATAATAACAGAGGTGTATGGAAAGCTCCTGCAAACGTGAGCATCAGCGGTGGCGCCACTCCTGATTATATCTATACTGCCAGTGAACTGGACAGGCTAAACGTAGATGTAGTTTCTGGCAAATCCGTGAATGCCATCCGCGCATTTACCGGCAAAGGCACCCTGGTATATGGCGCACGCACACTAGCAGGTAATGATAATGAATGGAGATATATCAGCGTACGCAGATTTTTCTGTATGGTAGAAGATAGCGTAAGAGCAGCTACACAGCAATTTGTATTCGAACCTAATGATGCTAATACCTGGGTACGCGTACAATCCATGATCGAGAACTTCCTCACCACCCTATGGCGCCAGGGCGCATTGCAAGGTGCGACTACTGACAAGGCATTTTATGTGTCTGTAGGCCTGGGTAAAACCATGACCTCAGTAGATATCCTCGAAGGACGACTCATCATCGAAATCGGCATGGCAGCAGTACGCCCTGCAGAATTTATTATCCTGCGCTTCTCTCATATTATGGCAGAAGCCTAATCCTTTCATTCATCTCTTTACAACACTTAAACTGATATAATCATGGCAGAATATCCAATTCCTAAGTTTCACTTTGAAGTAAAATGGGGCGATACTACCATCGGGTTTACAGAAGTGACTGGCCTCGACAGACAGGTAGATGTTATCGAATACCGCGAAGGACAAAGCCGCGACTATAACAAAGTGAAAATGCCAGGCCTGCAGAAAAGCAGCAATATCACCATGAAACGTGGCACCTTTCCTAATAAAACGGAATACTTCGATTGGTTCAAAGAAGTAAACCATCTCGGCAACGTAGAACGCCGCACCATCACCATCAAACTGCTGGACGAAAACCATCAGCCAGTATTTACATGGACCGTACTCAATGCCTTTCCGGTGAAAGTACAAGCCAGCGACCTGAAAGCAGATGCTAACGAGGTAGCGGTTGAAACCATAGAAATAGCACATGAAGGCTTCTTCCCGGTAAAAGCATAAACTAAGGCATGGCTACTTATTATCCTCCCGTAGGATTTCACTTTAAAGTGGAATTCACAGGACTCGACAAAAACGATAACGACACCAGGTTCCAGGCAGTAACAGGATTGTCTGTAGAATATGAAACAGAAGGCGTCAAAGAAGGTGGTGAAAACCGCTTCGAACATACGCTTCCCGTTCGTACCAAATATCCTGACCTGACCCTGAAAAGAGGATTGGTGTTACCTGATTCCCCCCTCTTTGATTGGTGTATGAAAGCATTCCAGGAAAGAGCGTTCTCTCCTTCTGACGTAATCATCACATTACTGAATGAAGAACATGATCCCATCCGTACCTGGAACATAGTGAAGGCATGGCCGAAAAAATGGGCCGTGACAGAACTCAATGCTGAAAATAGTGCCATCGTTATTGAAAGCCTTGACTTACGATACCAATACTTTACAGTAAAATAGCGCATCTGTTATGCCCATACAGATCAGAGAACTACATATCAAAGTAGAAGTAAACGCCGCCGAAAGTCCGCCTGGCAGCACTCCTGCGGCTGCGGCACCACAATCCGCCGCAGCCGGCGACAAACATGATAACGATAAAGACCTGATTATCTCCGAATGCATAGAACAAGTGATGCAGGTACTCAGAGATAAAATGGAGAAATAACCCCAACGAATAAACGCAATTCATCATGAGTATCGATCAGGGGAAACTGGAAAAGGTAAAGATCATCGCCTATAGTAAACCCGAAATGGATGATGCATCCAAAACCGGCGACTTTACGGCTTTTATCAATCCGGAAAGCTACCAGCTGAACTATAAAATCGAATACAACGAAGGACAAGGACAAGGTACCAGTGGCAAACAACAGAAGTTTAAAGCCATCGCTCCCGATGAACTTGCCCTCGACCTGTTATTCGACTCTACCGGTATTATCGATGATCAGCCCAGAGATGATATCTGGGACGATGTTAAAGCTTTTAAACAGCTGCTGACAGCCTATGAAGGCGACGCCCACGAACCAAGACATTTCCGCGTGATCTGGGGACCCATGCTTTTTGCAGGGCGACTCACCTCACTCAATGTCACCTTTAAACTGTTCAGGCCCGACGGACGCCCCATCAGAGCGCTCTGTAAAGTAACCTTCAAAAGCAGTATTGATGATAAAAAACGCGTAGCCAAAGAAGATCCGCTATCCCCCGATCTGACACATGTCAGAACCGTGCAAAGCGGAGATCATATCTCCCTGAAATGCTACCAGCAATACGAAGATCCCAAATATTATTTCGACATCGCCAGAGCCAATAACCTGACTAACTTCCGGAAACTGACTCCTGGCACCGTCATCAAATTCTTACCATTGTCTGATGCCTGATAACCGCGACATACAAACCCCTGCGGCCCCCAGCGTTGCTACCTTTACCATCAGCGCTGCCGGCAATGCCGTAACTAAATCTTACCAGATCACTTCCATCATGGTACTGAAAGAAGTGAACCGCATCCCCGCGGCCACCATCATTATTCAAGACGGTGAAGCCTCCAAACAAACCTTCCCCGTCGCTGATAAAGATGATTTCCTGCCAGGAACTGAAATCGAAATAAAAGCCGGCTACAGAGGCACTGAAGATATTATCTTCAAAGGACAGGTAATCCGAACCACCATCAAAGTACGTAAGAATGGCTCCCTCCTGTATGTAGACTGCAGAGATAAAATCTTCTCCGCATCCCTGTCTCCACAAAATAAATACTACAGAGACCAAAAAGACAGTGAAATAATTGAAGACCTCCTCGGAAAATATAAGCTGGATAAAGATGTAACCGCCACCTCGGTAAAACACACTACCCTGGTGCAATACCAGCAAAGCGACTGGGACTTCATCCTGCAACGTGCAGCCGCCACCGGTATGCATTGCATCATCAATGATGGTAAAGGAAGTTTCAAAGTGCCCGACCTGGGCCAGTCGCCAGCGGAAACCATTCAATATGGCTCCTCCCTCCTGGAAATGGACCTGGAAATGGATGCACGTACACAACCTCCGGAACTGAAAATTATCAGCTGGGACCAAAGCAGTCAGGATATTACCACTACTACTGCCAAAGAGCCCAGCGGAAAACTCAACGGCGACCTTAGTGGAAAAGATCTTGCAGGCAAAGTAAATGCCAACGATTGCCAGGTTTTCCTCAGTAGCCACATTCCCGCACAGGAGCTGCAACTAGCCGCTGATGCCATGTTACTGCGTACCAGATTAAGCGCCTGCAGCGGAAGAGTAAACTGTCAGGGTACCGCTAAAATCATCCCTGGTTGCATGGTTGCACTAAACGGCATCGGAAAACATTACCAGGGAAATACTTACGTAACTGGCGTCAGACATATGATCGTAAAAGGCAACTGGACCACCGACGCACAAGTAGGCGTTCCCGTTACCTCCCCGGCAGGCATCTCCAACACCAATACCATAGCCATTCCACAAGGTATCACTACGCTGCAGACAGGCATCGTTACCAAACTGGAAAGCGACCCCGATAAAGAAGACCGCATACAGGTAACCTTACCATCCATAGATCCTAAAGATGATGGCGTATGGGCACGTGTAGGCGTTCCCGATGCAGGCAAAAACAGAGGCGCTTATTTCCGTCCGGAAATAAAAGACGAAGTGCTCGTCGGATTTATTGATGGTAACCCTAACTACCCTGTAGTACTCGGTGGCCTAAATAGCAGCGCACTCCCTGCACCTATCACCGCCGCCGACGCCAATGATGAAAAAGGATTCGTGACACGTAGCGGCATTAAAATGATCTTCAACGACAATAAAAAAAGCTACCAACTGGAAACACCAGGCGGCAATAAAGTAACCGTTTCCGATGATGCCAAAGGCATAGTACTGGAAGATCAGAACGGTAATAAAATTACCATGGACCAAAACGGCATCTCAATAGAAAGCAAAAAAGATATTGCTTTTAAAGCTACCGGCGACTTAAACCTCGAAGGTAAAACCAATAACCTCAAAGCCACTATGGGCTTCAGCGCAGATGGTGGCAGCGGATGTAAGATAAGCGCTGGCAATGGTATCACAGCAGTCAAAGGTGGACTGGTACAAATAAACTAAACTCTTATGGACGACAATAGCTTCCTGGGCCGGGGATGGAGCTTCCCACCCGAATTCAGCAACAGCATGGGCACCGTCATGATGCTGGAAGACATAGACGATATCTATAGTAGCCTGCAAGTACTGCTCACCACCGCCACTGGCGAACGTATCATGCAACCAGCTTATGGTTGCGACATGCAGGAATTCTTGTTTGAACCAATGGATACTGGTATGCAAACACTCATGCTGGAAAAAATAGATACTGCCGTATTATTTTATGAACCAAGAATAAAAGTAGATACATTGGAACTGGACACCTCCAATATCTGGTCAGGAGTGGTGTATATAAAACTAAACTTCACCGTGAAAACGTCTAACTCCAGGTTCAATTTTGTATTTCCTTTCTATCTACAAGAAGGTACAGAGATCCAGGGCCTGCTTTATCAGGTATCTAATACTAATGACACGCTCTAACCGTAAATTATGTCTACAGACTGCTCAGTAATACTCAATCCGCTGTTTCTGTCGCGAAATGGGACTTCCCGGAAAGCCAGGGAACTGGCTGCACTGGATCCTGCCAGCGCTCCGTTGAACGGCAGGCAGCTGGAAGATGATATCGTATATACCTACCGCATGGCCGCCATGATGCGGTATTACAATATATCCAACCAATCACAGGGCAACTGGCAGGTGTTCTTCAAAAGAGATCCCTCCACCCTACTCGCATTGGTAGCAGCACAGCAAAGCACCGACTTCACCGCCGCCGTTAAACAAAACTTACAAATATTGCAGGAAGGATCTTTGGATAACTCCAAATCCTTACAGGCAAAGGCTTACTACGGGAAGATATTCAGTGGTATGTTTTCATTGGCAGTACAGATAGATAAACTTTATAATCAACTGTCGCCAACCTCCTTGCTGAAAGCCACTATACAAGCACTTATCAGCACCAAACTGAAAGATCAGCTGGAAAAACTCCGCCAGTATAATGCCTTCGCTGCAACAGCAGTGCCGGCATTGATCAATAATGATGTTGCACTGGAAATAATTGTACTGGGAGAAACTGCACAATCAGTAAACGACCTGGCAACATATAGTTTCAATCCTATCTGGACCAGCACCATCACACCAGATCCAAATATCTATGGCAGCGAGCCTTCTATCGTACGGAAGTTATTCTCTGCTACCAATAATACTTTCTTTAAGGATAGCCTGGATATCTTTATCATGGGGCTTTCCAAAATCATCACCACCGCAAAACAGGAGCTACAACAAACCCTGAGCGATTGGGATAGCCATGAACCACATAACGCACTATATCTTGCTTACCTTAAAATGCTGGAATACACTAAACAGCAAATGAATGGTATTACAGCAAGACATATGCAGCTCTATTACCAGGAAATCCTGCGCCTGCAACCAAAAGGCCCACTGCCCAACCAGGTATATGTATCCTTCCAGCTGGCACGACTTACAGACGATTACCTTCTACCACAAGGCTCCCTGTTAAAAGCAGGTAAGTTTTCCGATAATACCGATGCTTATTATGCAACAGATGCAGACATCGCTATCAACAATGCACAAATAAATAGCCTGCAAACTGTTTTCCTAAATCCTGACAGCACCACCACCGGTAACGATGTTGGCCGCGTATATGCATCTCCGATAGCTAACAGCGCTGATGGCAACGGCACTGCTTTTGATAATCCGCTTACCCCCTGGCATCCTTTTGCCAATAAAACAATGGCGGACTATACGCTGGTGCAGTCGATCAATATGCCCACTGCCACCATCGGATTCGCATTCGCTTCCAATTATCTTTTTCTGAGAGAAGGCAAACGCACCATTACTATCACCGTTAACCTGGCCGCTGGAAGCTCCTTTACTGCTAATGAAGAAGATTTTATCATGGAAGTATCCACAGATAAAGGATGGGAGCAAGTGTCCTCTTTACAGGTACAGGTAACAGGTACGCCTTCTATTGTTTTTACCGGTGTACTGACATCAACGCAGCCTTCTACCGCTCCATGGAACGCAGCTGTTCACCAGGGCGCCTATACGAAATCATTACCCGTTGCAAGAATAACATTAGCACAAAATAACGGCAAAGCATATATCTACAATACGCTCAAAGACCTGCGTATGACCAGTTACCAGCTGGATGTTGCTGTAGACAGGGTGAAGAACATCTACGTGCAGACAGATGCCGGCGCAATGGATCCTACAAAGCCTTTCCTTGCTTTTGGCGCTGCTCCACAAGCTGGCAATACGCTCACCATTGGTTGCGACGAAATTTTCCAGAAAAATGGAGCTGTAATACAACCCTATATTTTTTGGAAAGACGGAACTACCGAGAGCACTTTTGGCGTCCCTTATATCTATGTGCTGCATAGTGAATATGGCTGGTATATCTACAACTACAGTACCACCTTCATGCAGACAGCAGGAGACACAATCCAACTAGCTGCTGAAAATGTAATAGCGCCTATATTCGGCGCCGGTAATACCCCATATTCGCCCACCAGTGTCACCGGATATTTCCATTATTTCATCTTCGATGATCTCACCTACCAGACAAAGATTGACAATAGGGTGGTATACCTCGGAAAACTGGCCGCAGGTCAAACACCTACACAGGTAGGGAACTATCTGCCACCAATGGTCCAGGAAATATACCTGAGCTATACAGCCTCTACAACCTCGGCAGTTACATATTATCACCTGTTTCCTTTTGGTGAAAATGAAGTTACTACCATCAACAATGAAGTGATGTTGCCATCATTCATGCATGATGACAACAACGCGATTTCAAGTCTGGCAGAATTTTATATAGGCATTACCGGTACTACTCCACCACGTCGTGTCAACATTTTGTTTCAGGTAGATGAAAGCACGGCTAATCCAGTGGTAGCGAAGCCCGACAACCAGGTACGCTGGCATTACCTGTCAGGAGATACCTGGAAAGATTTCGATAATACCTCAGTATCCGACGGCACAGATGACCTGATTAGAAGCGGCATCATTTCCTTTGCATTACCCCGCGATGCCGACACCGCGCATCACGTGCTTCCTGATGGGCAATATTGGGTGAAAGCTACCATACACGAAGATGATGAAGCTATTTGTAAAATTATAGCACTACTACCGCAGGCGGTTTCTGCTACCTTGGTGCCTGCTACCAATACAAGTGCTACACTGCCTAACCCGCTGCCCGCCGGCACTATCGCCAAGCTGGATAGCCCGCAGCCTGAAATAAAAACTATAACACAGTCGTTCTCTTCTTTTGGTGGATTCCCCGGAGAAAGCACTGACGACTTCAACCTCCGTATCAGTGAGCTACTACGTCACAAAGGCCGCGGCATCAACATCTGGGATTATGAACACCTGATACTGCAACAGTTTCCACAATTATACAGAGCCAAATGTATTCCGCATACACGCTTCGACAATAGCGTCTATAATGAACTGGCACCCGGACATGTCACGGTTATTACCATCCCTAAAACGTATGGACTCACAGGCATTGATCCGTTAAGGCCTTTCACGTACGTGAGTGATCTCGATGCGGTGAAGAAATACCTGAGCGACATCATCTCTCCTTTTGTACAGCTACATATCTGCAACCCTTATTATGAGCAGATTAAAATCGAGGCCAGTGCAAGGTTCTTTCCGGAATATGATGAAACCATGTCTGTACAACAGCTGCAACAGGCTATTACCAAATACCTGGCGCCATGGGCATATGAAGATATTTCCGCCCTGCGGTTCGAAACAAGTATCACCAATTCCATGATAGTAGACCTCATGGAAAATCAAAAGTATGTGGACTATGTAACAGATGTTAAAATATATCATAACGGCGTTGTCACAGATACCGTTACCCCAGATCGTCAGTCGGCTATCATCGTTCCTGTTAAAGCAGAACAACATGTGATCCATATCATCACTGACAATAATACCGGTACAACCACGGCAAATAACGACTGTGGCTGTTCATGATAAAAGAGGACCCCAAATATGGAACAAAACAATACCATACCAAAAAATCCTACCAGGCTGCCAGCAGAAGACTTCTGGTTTCTGCGCCAAAAGGGCATGGACTATATCCAGGCACTTGGCAGTAAATTCTGGACGGATTACAACATACATGATCCGGGTATCACCACCCTGGAGCTGTTCTCCTTTGCCATCACTGACGTCGCTTATCGTATAGGCTTTCCCGTAGAAGATCTTTTCGCATCCTATCTTTCTCCGGCAAATCTTAATAAGCAAGCGTTTTTTCCGGCACATGAAATCCTGACGATCAATCCGCTTACGATCAATGATTTCCGTAAGTTGCTCATAGATCAGCCAGGGCTGAGGAATGCATGGCTGATCCCTCGTTCCTGCGGCTGCGATGATGCCAATGCGGATGAACCTTGCAGTACTACCTGCAATTGTGAAGTAGATTTTTATGCAGACGAAATCAATGGAGATCTCACCTACCTCTCCACAACAAAAGGTTATACCAAACCAAATAAAAAAATCGATCTAAAAGGAATATATGATGTACTTATCTCCTTTGATGATGACCCTGTGTATGGTGATATCAATGATGGACGCATCTCACAGGTTTTAATTTATGATAAACAACGTGCTACACTGGAAGTACGGTTACCGGATTACACTTATCTGCAACAGCATGGCGATTGGCTGGAAGCCTTGATAGATCCAGGCAAAACAATTGCTAAAGTAGAGATCACGCCGGTAACAGGTGCTTTATTAAGAGATGCAGATGGTAATGCTGTAGATGATACCACAGTAGCCAAAGCCATCAGACGTAGTATCTATTTTGATTTGAAGATAACCCTGTCAGATAATACAGTTATTACGTTTGCGAAAAATATTCTTAACATATACTTATTCCAGGGGGCTACCGCCACGATGAAAACCAGTGATATCATAACGGCTATCACTACGGCTTCTGGCCTCATGACAACCTATAAAAACAACCTCATTCAAATACATAACCTGGTAGAAGCCAGCAGACATAAACTTCAATCGCATCGTAACCTCGATGAAGATTTCTGTCATATAGGCCTGGTTCCATTTGAAGATGTAAGTTTTTGTGCAGATATAGCACTTACACAAGATGCCGATATAGAAAAAGTACAAGCGGTCATTACGGTGCTCGTAGAACAATATCTCAATCCGGTGATTCCTGTATATTCTCTTGCGGAGATGCTGGCAAAGAACCTTCCCATTACTGATATTTTCAACGGTCCTCGCCTGGATAATGGTTTTATCCTCAACGACGATCTAAAAAATGCCGATCTGAAAACCGCGGTGCATGCCTCTGATCTCATCGGACAGATCATGGAAATACCCGGTGTGGAAAGTGTCAGCAACTTCCTCATGACCAGCTACAATGAACAGGGAGATCCTATCTATAGCAGCAGACCATGGGTGCTGCCTATTACCGTAGGCCATCAGCCACGGCTATACGCAGAAAGATCTAAATGGCTGTTCTTTAAAAATGGGCTGCCCTTCCTACCTTCTAGTCCGGATGAATTGAATGCCTTACTACAGGAAGAACGTAGTAAATATGCACATATAAAAACTACTGGCTTAAAGAATGAGCTGGACTTGCCTACAGGCACGGAAAGGGATTTCATGGATTACTTCCCGGTACAATATTCCTATCCACTTACCTATGGCATCGGGGAAGATGGATTGCCTGATGCTGCACCGCCCGCACGAAAAGCGCAGGCGGCTCAATTCAAGACCTACCTACTTTTCATGGAACAGCTGCTGGTAAATTATCTTGCACAGCTACAAAATGCAGGCGAATTTTTCCTGGTGGATGCCACGCAAACGCAAAGCTATTTTTCAGGCTTCTTCGATAACACCATTATACGGAATGTTACAGATCTTTATCAGCTGGACAATCCAATTAATCTGCCTTTATTCAAACAGCAACTTGTCGCATTGCTGGAGCCGGTAAATGGCGGCCTTACCCGCAGAAACCAGGCCATGGACCATCTGCTGGCAAGGTTTGCAGAGAGCTTCAACGATTATGCGTTAATGTTATATAGTGTAGAACAGGGCGACAGCCAGGCGCTGCTACAGGCAAAAACAGATTTTCTTATCAACTATCCCGCCGCCAGTAGTAATCGTGGGAAAGGTATAGACTATTCTATCGCGGACCCTTGCAGCGGACAAATCAGTGGGCTGCAACAACGACTCGTCACCTTGCTTAATTTGGACGCCGCCGCCGGTGATAGTCTCCTGCTTATAGAACATTTACTGCTAAGACCTCGTATCCCCGGACAGCTATTTCTTCCTATATGTTTAGATGACGATTGCCATACCTGCTATGATGATGATCCTTATTCATTCCGCCTCACAGTAGCCGTACAAGGCTCCAAAACAGAGTATATGAATTTTGATTATCGCAGATATGCAGAAAGCACCATCAAACAGGAAGTGCCTTCCCATCTGCTACCAAAAGTATGTTGGATAGGACAAACATCTCCCACTGATCAATTACAGAAAGCATGGTGTGCATGGCTTGTAGAAAACAGCAAACTACAGGAAAAAGATACCTGGCTGGATGAAGAAATAAAAGCAATATTAGCCGATCAGCAACAGGCATGTAAATGTACACGCGCTTTGCTGGAACAATACGGCCAGGTCATCCACGACTGGGTTACAGCATGGGTGGCCACTAATCCTAATGCGCTCCTGATTTACCCTCAAACACCAGCAGTACCACCAGTCATAGTGCCTGATCTTAAAAAATCAGACCTGGACGTATTGATAAACGCACAAAAAGCCATCTGTAACGGTAAAGACTACTCGACAGCAGTCAACAAACTGTTCACTGACTTTTATGATGATGATAAAATTAAATTACTGCAAACACATGCAATCGTGATACAAATGGTATCACACCTCAAAAGCATATACCCTCCTGCTACACTGCATGATTGTGAAGATGGCAATGATACCAATCCGGTAAGATTAGGCAGCACAGCACTTGGTCAATAAAAATATTATTCTCTAACGCTAGAAGTTATTTAAACATGGTACCCCAAACACAAAGCTTTCCTTACTTTGAGGCTAACCAGGTGCTCACCAGCGACCAGTTAAACCTGCTTTTCGAATATAATGATGAGCAAAACCGCCTCACACGTACAAACCTCATCGGAATAGGTATTGTATGCGGTCTGGAAGCGGCTAAGAGCACCGATGGCACAAGCATTACCATTACCCGTGGTTGCGGCGTTACTTCTGCAGGTTACCTCGTAGTGCTAGATCCGGATACTACCTATACTTACAGGAAAGACTACAAACAGCCCGACCCTGTTAAGTATGACGTTTTCATTCATAAAGACAACAGCAATAATGATGTGCAGATACCCCTGTGGGAACTGCTCACCGCTATGCCCCCCAATAACAGCGACAGCTCCATCACCACCCTGGATAATAACTTCCTGGCTGATAAGGTAGTTATGCTGTTTGTAGAACTGAACCAGACAGAAAATAAAAACTGTCTGCCCAACTCCTGCGATGATAAAGGCGCCACCGTAAATATCACCATCCAGCCTTTGCTCATCAAAACCTCTGATATAGACACCTATCTCAAAACGAATATTCCTGCCTACACAGGTAAGCTGAACCTCGTCACGCTGAAAATGCCACGACTGGACATTACAGCTACTTCACTTACTACAACGGCCAACCTGGTGAATGCTTATAAAACCGTGCTCACTAAAGATTTTATCCAAAAAACGGTTAAGCAGACATTACTAACGCTTGTCAACACCTATAAAACAATACACCCAGATATTAGTAAACTTGGCCAGGCACTTAACAGACTGGATACTTTCACCTATGATGCCGGTGGAAAAATTGACCTGACCAGAGAATACTATTATCAGTATTACTACGATTTTATCAGCGATTTAATGGAAGGTTATACAGAAATCATCACCAAATATGCGAGAGTGATGGCCACCTGTTGTCCGGATGAAAGCTGGTTTCCACGACACCTGTTTCTGAATCAGCTATCAGGCGCCACTAACCCTGATGCCTATCGGCATTACTTTATTCCCTCTCCTGCCATCGCTAAGGACACACAGCTTTCAGGTGAACTAGTACAATACTTTAACAGGCTTACAACCATGTTGTATGCTTTCCCTAATATACTGGCGCCAACCATTTATGACGCGCCATCCATTCAGATTACACCAAGTAAACTGGGTGCTCCTTTATCAGAAAAAGCTATCCCGTTTTATTACGTCCAAACCAAACAAACGAATGGTCTGCAACTATTTAACACCTGGAACTATAAGATCGCACAGCAGGGGAAAAATAAGCAGATATTATCATATAACTCATTTACATATCCTGCCACAGATGATTTTGTATTGAATCCGCTGAAGTATGATCTGGAACCATTTAACTTCTTCCGAATAGAAGGGATAGTTGGTACCGATTATAAGAAGACGTTAGATACTTTGTCTGCCATGCGGAATAACTTTCGTCTTCCTTTCAATATTGTTGGTATCAGAACCGGCAATATAGGCGATGATACCGCAACGGCCTACTTCCCTAACCTGGAAGCAGACTACCAGCAATTAAAGGCAGCTATTGTCTGTGCAGGTATTGATTTGCTGAATAGCGTTACAGCTTTGGGCAATCTTACTAATGCCGTGATAACTGCAGTCACACAACGCAATACCTGCTTAGGTAAGGAGTTGTACGCATTGTGGCAGGTATATAACAGCCGCTTCAGCGACTTCCAGCAGAAGTTGATGCTCTCTCAATACGGTGCCAATAATCCCGGAATAACACATAAAGGCGGCGTGCCTCCTGGCGGTACTTTCGTGGTAGTATATGATGGCGCATATCAGTATAAATACTGGCAGCCTGGTGATATCATCTATCAGCAAGGTGATAAGTATACATTGTCTGATAGCGTAATGCAACTGGTCAACTCCAACCCCGGCCTGAAGTACATGACGGACAACCTGATGGGCAGTATCACAGCGGAAAACGCCGACATGCTGATACCTATCATCACACAGAATATCAACAATGCTCAGGTGGTTAACACCAAGCCTTCAGTGGACATGACGAATCCCAGAATGGCCATGATGAACATGGATACCAGTAAGGTAGCTGATACTAGTAAAGTGGTTGATACCGGTAATGTGGCCGATACAAGCAAAGTCGCAGATGCCAGTAAAATTGTAGATACGCATAAAGTTGTAGATACCACCAATATTGTTAGTAGCGGTGTGGCGACGGGCGTCGCAACTGGGCATCCTTTCAATCCGGGCTCCTTCGAAAATCCAGGGTTTATAGGTATACCACATACTCCGGTAGCAGTAACCAATGGAATTATCATTGCAGATTTTTATCTTCCATATATCTGTTGTGCAGATGGCGGTGTTTCACAATACACTGTCAATGAAACGCCACCACCGCCCCCTGCTACCTGTACCAAGCCATGCAATGGCATTGTTCAACAATGTCTCTATCCATTATGGATGCCAATGGTCAACGCAGCAACGCCAACTTCCGAGCCCATCGCAAATGTTGACATCGCCTATCTTACCATCAGGGATGATAATGGCGCCGTTATCTATGACGATGATTTCAGCTCCGCATTCCGTGGCCAATTACTCAAAAAGCCGCTGACTATGGATTCAGTAGGTTTTATTTTGAAAACAATTACCACCTCCCTGCAAGCTAATTTAAAAGATACAGATGCGTTTACCATCAACTATCTCGATCCAACGAATGGTGCGGGTACTGTGCTTCTACAGCTGAGCACATATCAGTGCTACACCTTCGAACTGCGCATCAGCATGGAAACAATTACTACCTACTACGACTATACGTATAATAACACCGGCGCCAATGCCTCCATCAGGTATTCGCCAAATAGTACGGCTAATAAACTTGGCTTCCAGGAATACAACGCACGCATACCTAAATTCGGTTGTATCATTACTGATCGCTGCCAAAATAAAGTAATCACCGATATCTGCCAGATTTCTGGCTTCAAGATCAAGCCGCAGGGATCTACTTATACAGGGCCTGAAACGGTACCAAACTTCAAGTCCGTTTACTGGATTGCTGACAGGGCAATGCCTGCCTTCGGCACTGATCAGAAATATCAACTCACTGCTGCCATGATCAACAAAGGAAATTTACGCGCCATTGTGATCGACACGAAAGGATGCTGGGCCGTAGATGAAACCACCTATACACAAGGATAATGACGGAGCATCTCATACAGAAACAGATTGTCTCCATTCGCATGCGCGGAGACGAAATGCAGGCCATGGCGCTGCAGCGGGAAATCAACACCCTCTGCGAAGGGCCACTGCTGCAAATGATGGAGCAACTCTTTGATCTGTATGACAACGGCCAACAAGTCATTATCGACAAACTGGAAATTAATATCTCCGAACGCGATATTCATCTGCTGACTCCTGCTATTATGATGGCCGTTTCCAAAGAAATCAGTCATGCCTTACAACAAAAAACAGGACAGGATGAATCAAATGCAATAGAAAAAAAACGCATCGATCATCTCACTAAAAACATAAAACAAGCTTCTTCAACTGCCTATTATACACCACAACAGCTGATCAGTATTCTTGGGCATTTCCTCCAAACCGGTCAGCTGCCATGGTGGGCAGCTTTAAGTGATTTTTATCAACTAACAACAGAAATGCTGCCTGCAGTAAAATTCGCAAAAACGCTACAGCAACAGCTCATACAGGTTTTACAGCAATCACCAGCCGCACAGTATAGGTTTTTACATCAGTTTACAGATAGCTGGCAAATGAGCTGGTTACAAGCATTACAACCTGAAATTTATACTGCTATCGTTACTGCTGTAACAGCTGTAATACAATTACAAAATACTATTCACCCTACAATTAATACCCGCAGTAATACTAAAACCAGCACCGTCGCACAATTACTGCAACAGCTGAGACCCTGGATATTAAACTATATTATTACACATTCAGAAAATAAACCTGATGAAGCAACAATAGTTGCAAGCGTCATTCAACAAACTGAAAAAATAGATATACAGGTAGATGAAAAAATGCTGATCAACATCTTACCAACCGCAATACAAGAAGCGGTGGCGATCCAGCTACATCAGCCAATACAAAAGATTATTTCAGCACCATCCGCTATCTCCAAAAAGGAGGTAATGATTCACAATGAATCAACAACAACGACAACAGACGGTTACTTTATACACAATGCAGGATTGATTTTACTGGCGCCTTTTCTGGGTACCTTTCTCCGCGCCTGCAATGCCGCGGATGACAAAAAGGTAACGAATGAAAGCTATGCAGTGGCATTACTGGAATTTCTGGCTACCGGCCGCACCGATGTGGCAGAACATGAACTGATATTTAATAAAGTGCTGTGCGGCATACCAGTAGATAAGCCGCTGCAAAGGATTAACAATCTCCAGGATGAACATATCACCGAAGCCACACAACTATTACAAACGGTGATTGGTTATTGGAATACATTAAAGAACACCAGTGTCGATGGTTTAAGAGTGAGTTTCTTACAACGTACCGGAAAGCTCTCCGTTCGCGAAAACGATGATCAGTGGCGGCTTCAGGTAATCCCGGAAAGCTACGACCAGTTTCTGCTCGTAGATCTCCCCTGGAATTACCAGCTGGTACCACTTCTATTTAATAAACAACAATTTATCTGGGTAGAATGGCTATAAATTAATGTTGTAATGGGTACAAAGTCAGGCACAGATGCTGGTGTTAAAACCACCGCATCCAAGACAAATACTAAAGCTCTTGCTTCGGCAAAAACGCCGGAGAAGCAGTTTTTTGCGCCTGCCAAACCCGGCCCACAAACCAAACTTAAAGTTGGCAGCCCAAATGATCCGGCAGAAAAAGAAGCCGATCATATGGCCAATAAAGTCATGCACTCTCCCGCTCCTGTTATGAAAGGTGGCATGCATACCAAACAGGTACAACGCAAAGCCGCCACAGGCTCAACGGATAAAGCTATCCAGGCGAAAATGAAACCCGGCAAGCATACTAAAGGAGAGAAGAAAATACAAAAGCTGGAAGATAAACAAATACAAAAGAAAGAAGATAAACAAATACAAAAGAAAGAGGAGCAACAGATACACAAGAAAGAAGATAAACAGATTCAGAAGAAGGAAGACCAGCAGATACACAAGAAGGAAGATAAACAGATTCAGAAGAAGGAAGACCAGCAGCTACACAAGAAGGAAGATAAACAGATTCAGAAGAAGGAAGAACAGCAGATACACAAGAAGGAAGATAAACAGATACAGAAGAAAGAAGACAAAGAGATACACAAGAAGGAAGATAAACAGATTCAGAAGAAAGAAGACAAAGAGATACACAAGAAGGAAGATCCGCAGATACACAAGAAAGAAGATAAAGAAATACATAAGAAAGAGGATCCGCAGATACACAAGAAAGAGGCCACTGATAAAGTGCAACGAAAAAATGAAGCCACGGAATCCTCTGCCATTGATAGTATCGGAGAAAGTCTGATGAAACGCAATTCCGGTAGTCCACTTACAGACGATACACGGAATTTCATGGAACAGCGCTTCAATGCAGACTTCAGCCAGGTGCGCATTCATACCGGCCCAGAATCCAGCCAGATGAATAACCAGCTGGGAGCAAAAGCATTTACCTATCAAAACAATATATACTTCAATCAACAGCAATACCAGCCTGGTACTTCCGATGGCAAACACCTGCTGGCACATGAGCTGACGCACGTAGTGCAACAGGGCCAGGCCACCGTAATGCCGCAGGTACAACGCCTGCTAGGCATTCATATACCATCCTGGCAGGATGTGATAGATTGGCTGGCAGAGAAAGCTTACAATATTCCAGGTTTTCGTATGTTCACCATCGTGATAGGTGTGAACCCTATCAACGGTGAAACCGCTGATAGCAGCGCCGCCAATATTCTACGCGCCATTGTGGAGTTCTTGCCTGGCGGACATATCATCACACAGGCACTCGAAAAATACAACGTATTCGAAAAGGCCGGCGCATGGGTGGAAGGAAAGCTCAAACGCTTCTCCAATCTCATGGGCACGATCAAATCTGCTATCAAGCAATTTACCGACGACCTCGACTTCCTCGATATTATATTGCATCCAATAGCTACCTGGGAAAAGGCAGTCCATATTTTCTCTGACCCGGTAACAGAAATTATCAGCTTTATACAAAGCATCTTCCAGGACCTCTTCCAGCTTATCAGAGATGCCGTATTGAAACCATTGGCCGGATTGGCAGCCAACGCACCAGGCTACGATCTGCTCTGTGCTGTATTAGGGTTCAATCCTATCACCGGCGAATCTGTGCCACGGAACGCCGATACGCTGATAGGTGGATTCATGAAGATGATCGGCAGACCAGATATCTGGGAAAATATCAAAAAAGGTAATGCCATTCAGCGCGCCTATGCATGGTTTATCAATGCGATGAAGGGCCTGATATCACTGGTGAAGAGCTTCCCGGAAAACTTCATCGCCATGCTGAAGTCGCTGGAGATTATGGACTTTATCATCCTGCCTAATCTTTTCAGCAAAGTATTTAAGGTATTCGGCAATTTCGCAGGCGCATTCGCAAATTGGGCGCTTGACACCATCTTCGATTTGCTGGAAATTATATTCTCTGTGGTGGCACCTGGCGCGATGCCTTATCTCGCTAAAGTAAGAGGCGCATTCAAAGGCATCCTGGAAAGACCGATGGTCTTTGTAGGTCACCTGATAGATGCCGCCAAAAAAGGCTTCCTACAGTTCAAAGACCATATCGGGGCATGGCTCAAAAAAGCCCTTATCAATTGGTTGCTGGGCTCACTCAAAGGCGCCAACCTATATATACCACAGGCCTTTAATCTGAAAGAAATCCTCAAACTGGGATTATCAGTATTCGGACTAACCTGGCAGAATATACGCGCCAAACTGGTAAAAGCCATGGGCGAAACCGCAGTGGTAGTGCTGGAAACCACCTTCGATGTATTGTTTACACTCATCAATGAAGGCCCTGCTGCTGCATGGGAAAAAATTCAGGATAAAATTGAAGAACTTAAAGCGCAGTTCATATCACAAGTTACTACCTTCGTAACAGTAACAGTGGTGCAGGCAGCAGTTACCAAACTGCTCACCAGTTTGAACCCCGCGGGAGCCTTCATACAGGCTATCCTGGCCATTTGGAATACTATACAGTTCCTGATAAACAAAATACAACAGATCGCGTCTGTTGGTATGGCCGTTATTGATAGTATCGTAGAAATATCTTCCGGCGCTATCGGCAACGCAGCCAATAAAGTAGAAAATGTGCTGGGTGGTATGCTTAGTCTGGCTATCAGCTTCTTCGCCAATTTTGTAGGCCTCGGCAAAGTAGCAGACAAAGTGGTTGAAATCATTAAGAAACTCAGAGCGCCAGTAGATAAAGCCATGGACAAAGTCATCGACTGGATCATGGAAGCTGGTAAGAAATTCCTCTCGAAAGTTAAAGATAAGCTGGCCGACTGGTTCAAAGTTCGTGAACCATTCAGTGATGAAGATGGCGAAGGACATACAATCTTCTTCAGCGGCCAGGATGAAAACGCTGAGCTGATGATTGCCAGCAATCCTACTGCTGCAACAGAACTACTCAATGATCTTGGAAAAGATCCGGCTAATAAAGGTAAATTAGGTCCAATCCTCGCTAAGATATCTGAAATAGGCACCATCAAACGTACCGTAGCTAAAGATGATGCCGCTAAAAAAGCGAAAAAACAAAAAGTAGCTACTGCATTCAAAGAGCTGGGACAACTGATGGCTACACTCAAAATGCCTTCTAAAATGCAGGCCTCCATGAAACTGGTAACGGTAACCTTCAGCAAGTTGCCAGAGCTGAAAAAAGATTGGGGCCAATATAAAACACAGCTGAATATGCAGGAAAAAGGCATCAACGGTATGACCATCGCCAACTGGCTCGTAAACAGGGCCAACTACGAAACCCTTAAACGCGATGAAGCCGGTCTGCGCCAGGGTAAACGTGAAACTAAACAGGAACTGGCTTCTGATAGAGCAGAAGACCTTGCAGAAACACCAGCATTTAAAAAGAAATATCCAGACCCTGACGAAAGACTGGAGGCAGCTTATGCCCAAATCATGAATAAAGTGAAGAAGGAAGTTTCCGGCAAAGCCTTGCTGCATAAGGTAGACCAGGTAGCCGGTGGTGAAGGCGATCAGTTCGGCGGTTATGGTCACCTCGATATCAACTCGCATATAGGTAGCCAGTGGCCTTCCCTGGTACAACCTATTATCGCTGAAGTGAAAAAAGTCAATCCGAAGAATTACAAAACAGAGAAAATGAAAGTTAAGCTCAATTCATAATAAATGAATGCGTATGGATGCAATAAAAAAGTTTGAACAGGTACACCCGCAAGATAAAGGTAAATCAATACCAGCGCCCGCGGACGTGATGGCAAAATACAAAAGCACCATCCCACCGCTGTTGGCGGAACTCTGGGAACAGTCAGGATTCTGCTCCTACGGCAAAGGCTTTATATGGCTGGTAAACCCTGACGACTATACGACAAGCACCAGTCACTTATTCAAAGACTATGAAAAGCCTGTCTGCATAATGAAGACCGGTATCGGTGGGGTATTTTTTTTATCGGGAGATGCTGTGCATTATTTTGATCCCGTAGCAGTGGAAGTCTCTAAGCTAGGTAGTTTTTCCCTAAAAAATGTTTTCAATATTGTGCTCACAAATGAAGACTCGCTGTCAGAATTCTATTACCTGCCGGTATTCCAGGAGGCTTATCCCCGCTTAGGTTTCCCAGCGTATGATGAATGTTACAGCTTCGTACCCGCAATACCGTTAGGAGGTGAAATCAGTGCAGCCCTGATGCAAAAGGTAAAAGTCAGGGAATACCTGCTGCTGCTTTCTCAAATTGGATAATATATGGAAAACATCTCCTTACATATACCCCTGCAATACCTGCGCACTTATGTATCAGGCAGGCTGGCCCTGCATTTCGAGCAGGTAAGTGAAGTAGACGTAGATGCAGATGCCTGGCTGGAAGACGACTCCGCATTCTCCAACTGGATAAAAACACAGCAGCCGGAAGTAGATGAATACATCGCATTGCTGCTGGCATTTGCGCCTCATATACAACCCGGATTTTTCGATGATATCTTAAAAGAGTATCTGCCTGAAGGTGGTAACTTCATTGAGTTCGGCGGCGTCAAAGGTGTTAATCACAGAGGCTTATTACCCACCGGAGATACACTACTCTTTATACTCTGCGGCAATGATGTAAATAAAAGAGCCTCCTTACAACAAACCTTACTGCGGAAAAGTAAATTCTTTCAGCAAGGAATATTACAAATAGAAGCAGTGCCATTCGGAGAACCACCGATGAGCGGCCGCCTCCTACTGGATGAAGAAACAATAGATATGTGGATCACTGGAGAAACTGGCAGGCCAAGGTTTTCCACCGACTTCGCCGCAGAATATATTACCACCACACAACAATGGGAAGACCTCGTACTGAACGAGCATACTTTTAAACAGATCCATGAAATTGAAGAGTGGGTCAGGCATCATGACCAGTTACTGCATGAATGGAATATGATCCGCCGCGTGAAACAAGGCTACTGCGCACTGTTTCATGGCCCTCCAGGCACCGGCAAAACCATGGCTGCCATGCTGCTGGGAAAATACACCGGACTGGATGTTTATAAAATAGATCTATCTAAAGTTATATCTAAATATATAGGAGAAACAGAAAAAAACCTCTCCAGAATTTTCGATAAGGCCCAGCGAAAAAAATGGATACTCTTCTTTGATGAAGCTGACACCTTATTTGGTAAACGTACCGAGATTCGTGATGCACACGACAGATATGCCAACCAGGAAGTAGGTTACCTGTTGCAACGTATCGAACAATACAGCGGCCTGGTGATATTAGCATCCAACTTCAAATCCAATATGGACGAAGCTTTCCTACGACGTATACAGAACATTGTATACTTCCCTGTTCCGGCAGCTGAAGAACGTTTTACATTATGGAAGCAGGCATTCCCTGAACAGGTAAGGTTTTCCAAGTCTATCTCCTTTGAGCATATCTCTCACTACCATGAGCTTACAGGCGCCAATATCAACAACATCGCTTACTATTGCTGCCTGAAGCTGGTATCGGCTAACCAGGAAGAGCTTTCCTACCCTGACTTGCAGCTGGCGATAAAAAGAGAATTACAAAAAGAAGGTAAAGCATAATCATGCATCATCCTATCCTTGATATTTCGGGAAATCCTTGCTCCTCCAAAGGCGGAGCAAGGACTTCCCGTTTTTGACGTGATATCTACGGCATTACATCAATAACGGGGAGATAAAATCTGCTTATACGCTTTGCCAATCATCAACCCCACACACAACCATGCCGGCACAAACACCAGCATCGCCAATACAGCGGGATCTTTCATCATACTTGCCGCCAAGGAAAACCCTATCTGCATAGTGGATAACGTTAAGCCATAAACGATTACAATCAGCGCCACCAGAAAGCCATAGGTAAGGCCCGCGGCAACTGTCCTGCCCTGCAGTTTAATGACCTGTGCGGCTAGTCTGTTGCCTGCCACCGCGCCACCAGCCAGTAACAGCAAAAAGAAAATGACATAGGTGGCATGCAGTTCAATGTCCAGCATAACGGGAATGCCTGCCCTGAGATCGTTTCTGAAGAGTAGTAAAAGAAAAATCACATGAGCCAGGAAGATAATCAGCAAATGAATTAACAGTCCGTACCATGCACCTTTTCTGAGTAATGAAGCATTTTTCATGAATGTAATAGGATATTAGATTACGTTGATAATATCCCTATAACACGCATGGATATACTTTGAACTATGGGAATTAGAAAAAAGAAGCTGGGTAAGTGCAAAAGTATAGCATACAGCCTGCGTGGTGGCGGCCGTTTTCATTCAAACATAATGTCCGTAACTAATTTCCTGAAAAGGAATCAGATATTGGTTGTTGTTTCCTGTTTGCGTTCTTTTTCCAATCTGTAGAGTTTTTCATTGATTTTGTCGAGATAAAAAATGATATCATCTACCCGGAACACCCATCTGAGAATAATAATCTGTAATACGCAGAAGATGGCTGCTGATGCCAGCAGGAACAATGGGGAGTTAATGGCGTTCATGAATTGCAGATTTAAGGTTTTGTCAATAAAAGATTGGTAGTCTCGAATATCATTAGAACGCAAAAAGCTTGATAGAATTATTCAAAAATCCGGGCTTATTTCCAAAAATCTCAAAAATCATTTCCCTGCGAAATAAAATACCGTGAAAACACCCCCCTCTCAAGGGAAATTTCCCGTTGTGCAACAAAGTAGCTGGTTTTACTTTTGACTTAAGAATACGCCAAATCCTGCATCCGAAAATACTGTGAAATGAAACGCTTATTTATCCTATTACTTTTGATCCTTGGTCACCTGGCAGTATACCTGCATGTGCAGGCGAAGAGAGAGATACAACGTACCGTAAAGCAGGAGAAAAGTGTCTCGGACCGCACTACAATAATATTTGACAAAACTTCACTAGGTAGAATAGAAACTGTACAATCAGAGCAAAACAGTAATGTTATTGCTTACCCGGCGTTATCCTACTGATAACGCCCGTTGTTTGCTCTCCATTTTTTATGGGGATGAGAAACTAACAAGTTCTACATCCCCTTTTCTTTTTAATAAATTATATTAATTTATATATTTACCAACTTACTTTTTGATCACCCTAAACTTTTATGCTGATGTCAAAATTTACATTAGGAGGCAAACCAATTTCATTAGATGAAGCACGCGCTATCCTTGATACCCGTAAAGAATGTGTGGATAAAATGCAATTACCATTAAAGATTGCTACCGGCATTCTTCATGAGCCAACCGTTACACATTATTACCTCGGCGACCAGAATGGTTTCCTGTTCAGCAAAGCCGAATTATTGCAATTGCTGGAATCTGAAGCGCCATACTATATGGTTATTGCGGGCGCCCATTCAGAAAAATCTGACGAATTTAAAAAAGGAGATCCAACAGTAATGATCATTCCTTGCACCTTGTTAAAAGATAACAACGGTGAAGAAACCCAGGGAGCTACCGTATTAGCTACCGGTTTGGTTCCTCAGGGTAAACGCAACAACAAAGTTGGTGACCCTGGAGATCCAGTTGGTCTGGAGCATCCACCTGCAACAAACGTTACAAATATCACATTAGTGAACCCATAATCATGAATTTCCTCACAACTTGTGTATTTTGCATAATCACCGTACCGTTTCAGTTCTATACCAGAGGTTTTATGCAGTTACAGGATGTTTTGAGCGAAATATCAATATGGATCGTTGTATGCCCCCTGTTGGCAGGCCTATACTATATCAGATCCCTTTCACGGGATTCCATGATAATACTAGGGATAGTGGCTTTGGCTGCTATCCCTCAGTTGCTCAGGGCATTTATCAGTGCAGGCCCGCTACTGAATCTTGCTTATAACCTTTACACAATTACTGAAATTACACTTATTTGCTGCCTGCTATATCCAAAAGTCATCAATCCGGGCAGAAAGAAAATATTCACCATTACAACGGTACTAGTAACTGTTTTTAATATATTGGCTGTTATTTGGTTTGGTTTGTCCGCGCGCTTTATCAGCGAAGCTGTATCCGTTAACAACCTGGTTTATACGATCTGGATCCTGCTGATCATCCTTGATCAGTATGAAATTACCGACGGCATACGCATTGGCTCTCCATTCTTCTGGTATCTGACAGGAATTTTACTGTACGCTCCCTGCACGATGCTGGTATTTTCGCTCTGGCAGTACATCAAAATACACCCGGATTCTGTAATGACGAAACTCTGGATAATACAGAGCATCTTTAATATCACCATGTATGGCCTGTTTACCATTGGTATCTGGAAAGACCAAAAAACCCATCAGGCCAAAGTAATTTATCAACGCGCAAATGGAAAATGATATCATCTTAAGCATAGTCATGGCAACCCTGCTGTTCCTCCTGCTGATCAGCTTTATCATCGCCTTTTGGATGATATACCTGCGCAGAAGAGCAGCACATACCCAGGAAAAACAACAACTTAAATCTGCCTATGATCAGGAACTCCTGCGCGCCCAACTGGAAATAAAAGAACAAACCCAGAAAAATATCTCCCAGGAAATCCATGATAACATAGGTCAGGTACTTAGCCTGGTAAAACTAAATATGGGCACCATGAGCCTTGCCAATGCCCCCGAACTGGATGAAAAACTCCAGGACTCTAAACAATTGTTATCCAAAGCTATTCACGACCTCAGAAACCTCTCCAAAAGCCTGGATACAGACATGATCTCCGAAAAAGGCCTCTGCGCCGGTATCGCACAGGAACTGGAAATGGTCCGTAAAACAGGCGCTTACGAAGTCAATTACAAAATTGATGGCATGCCAGTAAGAATGGAAGCAAATAAAGAACTAATCCTGTTCCGTATTTTCCAGGAAGTACTCAACAACATCATCAAACACGCACACGCCACCACCATTGATGTAAACGCCAACTTCTACCAAGATAACTGCCTCCTCGAAATACTCGACAACGGCGACGGTATCCCTCCTTCCATGCTGCAAGGCGAATCCTTCGGACTCGGACTACGCAGCATGCGAAAAAGAAGCAGCCTGATAGGCGCCGACCTACAGTTTTCCAGCAATGTGCCAAAAGGTACCGCCATCACGATAAAAATCCCTTATCTTACGGTCATAGAAAACCATCAATGAACAATAAAGTAAATATTGTGCTGGTTGATGACCACGTCCTTTTCCGTAAAGGACTGGCAACCCTAATCGCCAGCTTCGATAACTATGACTTGCTATTCGAAGCCAATAACGGAAAGGAATTCATCTCCATGCTACAACCAGACCATCTCCCCGATATCGTTCTCCTCGATATCAACATGCCGGAAATGGACGGATATGAAACCTGCTTATGGCTGAAGAAAAATCATCCCGGTGTTAAAGTACTCTCACTATCCATGTACGACAACGAACAATCCATCGTTCGTATGTTCAAAGCCGGTGCAAAAGGTTATATCCTTAAAGACAGCGAACCTGCAGAACTCAGAGAAGCCATGAACTCGCTCCATACCAAAGGATACTACTATTCCGAAATGGTAACAGGAAAACTGATTCACTCCATCAACGAGGCCGAAGAAGAAGGTAATACCACCAAATTCGCCACCAACCTCTCCGACAGAGAAATTACTTTCCTCAAACTCGTTTGCACCGAGCTTACATACAAGGAAATCGCCGATCAGATGCACCTCAGCGCACGCACCATCGACGGCTACCGCGATAGCCTTTTCGCTAAATTACAAGTAAAAACAAGGGTGGGATTAGTTACGTATGCCCTCAAACATGGCATCGTACTACTCGATAAACTACCTTAAAACAATACAGGGCTGGTTGGCCGCCTAATCAGCCCATCTATTTGAAATCCTTCTTTAACATCGCATACATATACATATCATGATACTGCTCATCCCAGTACATATGTTCCCGCAACAACCCCTCCTGCACAAAGCCATGCTTCTCCAACAGTAAACAGGAATCAGTATTATCTTTCATCACTTCCGCTTCCACCCTATTCACTTCCAACGTTTTGAAAACATACTCCAGGAAGCCGTGCAAAGCCTCCGACATATACCCACGCTTCCACCAGTTACTGGAAAGATCATAGCCAATCGTACAACGATGATGGCTCTTTTCAAACTTATTGATACCTATAGTGCCAATCACATGCTGCGTATCTTTTATCGTGATCGCCCAACGAATACCTTCCTTTTCCTTAAAACGTTTCTGGAAATATTGTATCAGCTCCATTGCTTTTCCCCTGCTAACCAAGGGTTTCAGGTTATAATACCGCACCACCTGCTGATCACTGAAAATATAATATATCTCTTCCAGCATATCCATGGAAATGGCCTGTAATGCTAACCTACTGGTAATTAATACGGGGAAGATGTCGGGCAATACGTGCATAAACGTGTTTCTTTATTCTGCTTATTTATTGGTAATATATAAAAATATCGATTGCAGGTGAGGTAATATTTACAGAAGGCGGTTTATCAAAATATTTCTCTTTTTTTAGGCAGATACAATATCTTACCCCTTCTATTCCACGTACGATATGTTATCAAGAAGAAGATTTATCAAAAACACTGCCATAGGTACTACGGGCGTCATTGGCAGCTTATATGCCAGCCCTGGTATTGCATTCCCTAAGCCTTCGGCAGATGATCCGCTGGGAGATATCAGCCGTAGTTTACTGTTGCTCTGGGGAAAAAACCTGCTGTCCATGCAGGTGAAAGATAGCAACAGCCCGCATTACGGCACTATCATCTCTCCTGCTGAAAACCAGGTCCATGGCCGCAGTGCAGATGCCATCTTTCCATTTATGCACCTGGCAGCACATACCGGTAACCATGCCTACGTAGATGCGTCAGTGTTACTGTATAACTGGATGGAACGCACCGTTTCGCAGCCAGATGGTTCCTGGTTAAACGAACCTAAGAAAGACTCCTGGAAAGGAACAACGGTATTCACCACCATCGCGCTGGCAGAAACAATGCTGCACTATGATCACTTGCTCGACAATGCATTCAGGCAAAGCATCCGCGACAGACTTCATAAAAGTGGCGACTATATCTACGATAACTTCTCTATTTCCTACGGCAATATCAACTACCCTGTATCCGCGACCTATGCACTCACACTGCTGGACGAACTGTTATCCGTACCGCGTTACAGCCAGAAAGCCAAAGCCCTCGCAGATGATGCGCTGAAATATTTCACCAATAAAGATCGGCTACTCAGCGGCGAAGGCGGCCCTATTGGCACACCAAGTCCTAAAGGATGCTTTAGCGTAGATCTGGGCTACAACGTAGAAGAGTCACTGCCCGCGTTAGTACAATATGCCTTGCTTACAAAAGACGATACCTTGTTAGAGACACTCAGCGCTTCCATGAAGTCGCACCTGGAGTTCATGCTACCCGACGGCGGCTGGGACAATAGCTGGGGTACACGCAATTATAAGTGGACATATTGGGGCAGCAGAACATCAGATGGATGTCAGCCTGCATATGCACTGCTCGCACACAAAGATCCTGCATTTTATAAGGCAGCACTTCAAAACACACGCCTGATGCAGCAACACACGCATAACGGTATCTTATACGGTGGCCCGCATGAATATACACATGGCCTTACACCTTGCCTCCATCATACCTTCACTCATGCAAAAGCACTGGCTACCATCCTGGAAAAAAAATATACTGTTCCAGCAGAAAAGCCTGAAAATATTCAGCTTCCCCGAGAATCATCTACACCAGTAAAATTTTTTGAAGATATACAAACCACACTGGTAGCCACAGACACACTTCGTGCAACCGTTACCGTTTACGACAGGAACTACAAAGAATTCAAATCCGGACACGCTGCTGGTGGTGCACTCACGATGCTGTGGCATAAAAAAATGGGTGTACTTCTTTGCGCCAGCATGAATGAATATCAGCTATGGGAGGCTGATAATATGCAGCCAGACAAGAGTGCCGATAGCATGCCCCTCACGCCACGTATACAGGCAACATATAACGGGAATGCCTATACTAAAATTGGTACATTCATGAATATACAGGATTTAAACGCCACCATGCACAGTGAGGTGAATGACAATAATGTTATCGTATATACGAAATCTTTGCTTAAAGACAGTAATCAGCAATTGCCCTTTGGTACTGAATTAGCGGCCAATGTCACCTATACCTTTTCTGATCATAGCATGCAGATAAAATATCTCTGCGGCAATAGCAAACATCCGATACAGTTTATACTTCCACTGATATCATCTTCCGAAGAAAAAATAAAACAGATCAATAATAAATGCTGGGAGATAAAAAAGACAGGTGGTAAGGTGGTGATAACAGCAACATCTCCCATCAGCCTCATGCCGATAAATGGTCAACGTATATTTAACTATGTACCAGGCCTGGAAGCAATACCCTTCTGCATTTCAGGGCCAGCAGCAGAAATATCGCTGTTGTTTATTTAATTATCCGCTTTAAATAAGCTCGCTCAGCCCAACAAAGAAAAAACCCTCTTCTGCCCACGCAGAAAAGGGTTTTCTCTATATAACAAGCTTCTTAAAGTATTAAAAAGAATTAAACGGTCCGTAAGGCGAATAACCATAATAGTTACTTCTGCTGACGCTTACACTACCAGAAATAGAGAAGGTTTTATCCTTACTTATAAACATCAGCCCAACATTCGCGGCTGGATTGATCCCTGTGCTATTCATCTGCATAGGCCCATAACCCATCATCTGTTTATTCATGACCGGCTGGAACATAGCGCCACTCATACGCATGGTATATGGCGTGGCCGACAAACTACCAAACGCATAAACATTATCAGTAATCCTTCGGTTTACCTGCAACGCCATAGGTGCGGATAAATAGCTACCAGACCCTCCTTTAAATGCAATAAACCCGGTGGAAATACCCGTATATTTTGTAACGGACCATTTTTTTGCATGGCCGTTAGAATCGGCTACCGGGGCAGTATGGCGTAGTATTGACGGCGTATAAGGCTCCATGCCTCCGTAATATGGAAGCTGAGCTTTCCCTGCAATAGCGCACATTAAAACTGCAATGAATATGATGGCACGTTTCATAGCATGAAGATAACCATCCTTTTTGTTAATATTGCTAAGGAAATCTTAATATTTCGGACTCAACTGTAGTAATCCTGCACGCAAAAATTATACGTATGGATAATTCAACCGCCCATCACGATCAACGGATCGCTAAAATGACTTTTGCCTCCGTATATCCTATGTATGTTACAAAGGTGGAGAAGAAAGGCAGAACCAAAGCTGAATTAGACCAGGTGATACAATGGCTGACAGGCTTTGATGATGCTACATTACAGCAATTGATCGCTGATAAAGCAACTTTCGAAACCTTCTTCCAGCGCGCCACTTTGAATCCCAAGGCCAGCCTGATCACTGGCGTAATTTGTGGCTACCGTGTAGAAGAAATTGAGAATAAACTTACCCAGCAAGTCCGCTACCTGGATAAACTTGTAGATGAACTAGCCAAAGGAAAAAAGATGGATAAGATTCTCCGGCAATAATATTTTCCGGGAGAGGTCTTCGCTAACTTCCACAAATAAAAAAGAGCGCCCCTTCTACGTGTTAGAAAGAGCGCTCCTTTTAGATATACAAATTAGAGATGAAGATCTCTTGCACCTTTTACTTCTGTTGAAATTTCTCCCAACATAGTACCTGCATCGCAGTTTTGTCCGGTATAGACTTTCACGAAGTCGATATAGGTCAGGCTTACAGGCGTTCCGCTGGAATTTACAGCCCATGAAATATCAAAAGTGTTGTAACCATAGGTAGGGTATTCTGAAGAATAGCTATCGCTATAACCCCAGGCATACGCCAGGTTAGTGATGATAGTTCCTGGAACCAATGTATTTGCTACTTTGGTACCGGTAAAGCTGATAGAGTCCTGGTTTGCAGCGAAGGTAGGATAGTAATTATTGGTGGTATGATAACTGTTGGCAGTTACATAACCAGTATTACCCTGATTATCCTTCCAAAGCACGCTGGTACCCACTGCATGCGGATTGTAATAGGTAATGCGATAGTTCTTAATAGTAGCGCTGCTGCTATATTCGCTACCTGCCAGTTCATACCATGGATCATCAGGAATACCATTGCTATTAATATCCTGACTCACCATTACGATACCTGGCTCAGACCACTGATAAGTTGGGCCTAATGGATTACCATAAATGCCGAGATCGGCGCCAGTGCCATTGTCCACAGAGTGGTCGAACCCGAAAATGATATAACCTCCGAATGCACCCAATGATACCATATTGGAAGTACTTCCTACAAGCGCCTGCGCAGCAGCCTGGGTACCAACTCCGGTAGTATTGACAAACTGTCCGGCAGCAGGAAGGTAATCATACACAGTACTAATTAAAGGACTACTGGTGGATGTTTTAGGTCGGTATACACTTGTTTTACCGGTTTGTAAAGGTTGCAGATGCATCACATCCGCCTGGTCTTCTTTCTGGCAGGCAGTAAAGGTAACTGCCGCCAAAAGAGCCATTACAGGGAAAATGGATTTTTTCATTTTTTTTATGTTTGGGTTAAAAATGACAGATAGTAACAAATTGAAATCGCTTAATAGAATACAGGTAAACTTGGGAACAGATAACCAGTATACCTCACCGTGCTATTCAGCGCACCGGTAGTGGCATTGTACGATAACCAGCGGTTATCATTACTGGAGCCCCATTCATCGGGAAGTGTGATGATCAGCAATTCATTTTTTCGTTCGTTGAAACGCACTGCAGAACCATAGAAGTATTGTCCGGCAGGAAGTGTGATAAACGGTGCTGACAGCGAGTTTGCATCACCTGCAACATAACGGTACAATTTAGTGCCGCCATATTCAATAGTACCGCCAATACCGCCCGTTTCATTACGAGCCGCTATATACACATCATTACCATTACTGCTGGTAGTCAGCGAACCTGATTTCCAGGACCATAACGCCCATGGATTAGTAACTTTAAATGGTAATTTCATGGAAGTCAATGTCAGCGCAACAGGATCTATACGCATCAGCGAAGAATCGCCGGCAGCCCATACCGCGCCATCTTTGGTACGTGTAAAGCCCATCGTAGCATTAGGAAATTTTTTCACAATGCTATAGTCGGTAGTGTTCAACACTACAACACCATCTGCCTGGGTAAGCGCGAAAATATATTTATCTACCAACAACATATCTCCAGCCGCAGATGTAATACCAGCGAGCTTTGCACCCAAAGTAAGCGTACTTAAATTCACCGGATAGATTCCATCTACTGCGCTCAGTAAACCACGAGCATTATCCACACCAACAAAAGCATGCCCTTCATCCTGTGGTAAAGCAGTGATGCGACCAGTTTCCTTCATGGTATAAGCATCCGTTACAACCAGTGGCCCGCCTACCTTTGCGACCATATATACTTTGCCGTTAAAGATGCTGGCAAATTGTAAAGTGCTGGTATTGGGCCCCAGATTTTTATCTGGATTTTCTGTTTTGTAGATGTTCTGAATAACCTTATTGCTGTCGTAACTATAATAAGCAAGGTCACCATTGGTTACGCCGTATTGTCCTTCCTGTACCATCAGGAATCCATTTTCATACTTACCATTTACATGGAGGTTGTAAACAATAGAGTCAATACCCGTCTGGTTTTTAGCTGTCAGTACGATATGGAAATCGCCATGTGCATTAGATCCAAACTGCAATACAGAATCAGTACTTACCGGCGCCCCGTTGGTGGTCCACTGGAAAGAAAGTCCGTTCTTGTTGCTGAACTGCGGCCGATAGGTAATGCTACTACCAAAAGCGATGGTGTCTTTGGTGCCTGTACTGGTAATTTTAGGACCAGGAACATCATCATTTTTTTTACACGAGAACACTACTGTAGCCATCAACGCCAGCAGGAACAAGGATTTGTTCAGTTTCATCATGAGAATCTTGTAGAATTTATTAATGAAAAATAATTTCACAAATAATTCAACACCAGGAAAAAGGGGGCATACAAAAGTTTCGGTTGACTTCACAGGAAAGCACAGCGTATAGCGTATTCATTTATTGCGTCACTTCAATACATACATCAACGATATTGCTGCCAGTGCAACATTACATCACTGTTTCATAAATGAATCCAATAAAATCCGGTCTGTTTACCAGTAAAACATTCTTAACCTTTCACCCGAAAGTGCTGAACGAAAAATTACATCTGGCAGGTCTTCTGGCTTTCCTGCTTCTTCGGCGGCCTTCCCATCTTTACTTATCAAGACAGTGGCATGTGGAGAACCGAAAAAACGATATCTATAACAGATATACAGGATTACAGCTACGGGGATAGCTCCGGCATCGCACCGGATTCCCTTTTAATACGCGGGCCTTTGCAGACCCTGGTAACCAATTGCGGTGCAAACTTAAACTAAGTATTAATATAATCCAAATGCTTAACGAATGCATAAAAAAAGCAGCCACCAAATGGCAGCTGCTTCCTACACTATGGCTGTTGAAAGAAATTATTGGACGATGATCTTCTGCGTATATTGTTTACCGTTATGGAAGATCTCCAGGAAATAGGTACCTGCAGCCACATTACCTACCTTCACGGTGAAGCTACCAGTAGTTTCCTGTTGCTGCTGTATCGCTTGCCTGCCGGCACTTAGCAGCATTACTTTTACCGCCGAATTACTGTTGTAGTCAGGAACCTTAACATATATATTACCACCTGCTACTACCGGGTTAGGATATACGCTGATCGTGTGGTTAACACCAGCCTTCTCCGTTTCGGGAGTCATAGCCGACAACTGCATCGCAGCATTGCTCGTATTGGCGGTAGCGCTGGTCACTGCGGTAATAGGGCCTACCACATTACCTACAACGCTGTAGTTAAATGATTCCCAGGTGCCTGCAGCCGTTCTGTTGGCCGTCATAGCAGCAGCGCCATTTTCAGAGCTGATATATCCGCCATTGTTACATAATAAGGTGATAGTACCATTGCTGTTAGATACCCAGGTAAACTGCTCCCATCCCTGCGCAGTAGCACGATTGCAGGTAATCGCCTGCTGCCCGTTTTCAGAAGAAACATACTTAGCCATAGAACGCAGTGCGATCTTACCACCGCCTGCATCCAATACAGAAAACTGCTCCCAGGTGCCTGGTGTAGCACGGTTGCAGTTCATCGCAGTAGTACCATTCTCACCACTTACATACAAACCATTATTACCTTTCAAGGTAATCACCTTGCCTATAGGTGCAGTACTTGGCGTAGTACGCGATACCACCACATCATGAATGGCTGATACCAGCGAGTTAGCGCCGGTAGCGTCTTGCGACAGCTCCCAGATCATAATACCACTGCCCTGATCAAATGCAAGATTGGTCTTTTGCTTGATAGTAGTGATACCATTGTACCCTACATTATCAAATACATCTGCATAAGGATCTGCACCTCTGGCCACCAGCTGCGCAAACGACTCCCAACTAGGACGCCCGTAGAAAGGTACGCCCAGCACTAGTTTGGACGCTGGCAACCCACGGCCAAGCCAGTACGAAACCGACTGTGTAGCATACGTGTAGGTAGAGTGGTCAAAGTTGTTGTAATCGTAAGCCATGAGATTGTAGAAATCTACCAAAGCAAAAGCACTGCTGAGAATACTGGAACCACCCGTACCTACAAGCGCGCCTGTCAATAGTTTGCCATTGTTATGCATCGCTGTACTGAGCTGCGTCATCAGCGATATGTAGTTGTTGGCAGATGCGCCGGCATCCGGATATTCCCAGTCAATATCAACACCATCCAATCCATACTGATTGACGAAGTTGACCATGTTGTTGACAAAGGTGCTGCGATAGCCACTGTTAGCAGCAAGGCCTTCAAAGCCGCTGTCATCGCCATTGTTCCAGCCGCCAACAGAAATCAGCACCTTCACATTATTGGCATGTGCAGTACTGACAAGACTCTGCAGTTTACTTGGGTTATCAATTGCTTGCAAACCGCCAGTTGCAGTAGGTAACAAAAAAGCATAATTGATGTGTGTCAGTTTACTATACTGCACACTGCTTACACTGCCCGACCAGCTTGGCATGTAACCGACCACACGGAATGGCGTTTGCGCCCTGACAGATAAAAAACAGATTAACAAAAGTAACAACGTGGATAAACGTGTTTTCATAAGGGGATTTTTACAGGTGAGGAAAAGAATATAAGCGTCTCGACAAAAATATTCTCCAACTATACAAGTCAAAATTTTAACACTACGACATTACTACGTCAAGGACGATTAATTATTTTTGTATCCTGATGAACAACAACTTACGTATACGCCTATACTACATTTTCCTGCTGGCCATTACCATGTGGGCAGGACTCGCCACCAGACATTCGCCGGATTTTTTTCCTGCATTTATTAGTGAATATGGTGGAGATATCCTTTATGCAACCTTCGCCGTCTTTGGATTGCGGTTTCTATGGATACGGCCCCAACTATGGAAGGTTATCCTCGGAGGATTTATCTTCTGTGTATTGATAGAAATACAGCAGCTCTGCCAGGCTCCCTGGCTGGTACATCTCAGAAATACTTTTCCTTTTGGGCTTATATTGGGGTATGGTTTTTTATGGAGTGATATCGTTTGTTATGCTGGTGGGGCCTTACTAGCTTATCCCTTCTGCCATGTAGGCGAAGCATTACTTAAGCGTACTAACGCAAAGGCATAAACGTTATACTGATATAATAATGCAGTGGGTTGTTGCAACAAATTTCAATCTGCTGTTACAACTGCAAAAACAAAAACGGCTGTACCAACAAGTACAGCCGTTTTGCCTCTATCATCCGTTTATCTATCAATTTACGGGTACCAGACTTACTGCAGCTCCACCGCCTTTTGCCAGTCGGAGATGCAAAACAGTTTTTATATCCGCAGTAATATGCTCGATCTTATATGATTCGGGGTTCGATTTCCAATCTGCGTCCTTTCCATCACCATATATAGTTACACTATATTTCCTCCCTCTTTCCAGGAAATCCAATGAGACATCTACATTATGGGCATTTTCATCGGTAATAGCACCAATAAACCAGCTGCTGGCACTGCGTCGGGCAATGGTGATATAATCGCCTGGCTCGGCCTCTATTACCTTTGATTCGTCCCAGGTCAATGGCACATCCCTGATAAACTGAAAAGCATCCATGTGTGCTTCATAATTCTCCGGGTAGTCGGCAGCCATTTGCACAGGACTATACATCGTCACATACAAGGCCAGTTGCTTAGCCAACGTAGTATGTACCTGCTTGCTGCTATCAGGGCCAAAGTACCTGATCTTAAATATACCTGGTGTGTAATCCATCGGGCCACCCATCAGCCGGGTAAAAGGCAGGATAGTTTCGTGCTCCGGCTCATTGCCGCTGCTGAATGCATTGTACTCATTTCCCCTGGCTGATTCTGATGCCATCCAGTTTGGATAAGTACGATGCAATCCCGTAGGCCGCATCGGTTCATGGGAATCCAACGTTACCTGATGCCTGGCTGCCATCTGCGCAACACGTTCGTAATGATTAACCATCCATTGTCCGTCATGATGCTCCCCTCGTGGAATGATCTTACCTACATAGCCTGTCTTCACACTTTTGTAGCCATATTGATTCATCAGCGCAAAAGCACGTTCCATACGGCGTTCGTAGTTGGTGGCAGCACCAGACGTTTCGTTATGCATTACCATGCTTACCCCTTTGTTTTTTGCATAGGCGGCAATTCCCGGTAAATCGAAATCCGGGTAGGGCGTCACAAAATCAAAAACGTCCTCCTTCCAATTGCCAAACCAGTCTTCCCAGCCGGTATTCCAACCTTCTACCAATACGCCGTCTATACCATTTTTAGCAGCGAAGTCTATGTATCTTTTAACATTGACTGTATTAGCACCATGGCGACCATTAGGAATAAGCAGGCCATTTGCATCAGTACTATCGGCGTAATCAGAATAGCTCCAGGTACTCTTACCCGTTTGCATCTCCCACCATACTCCAATAAATTTCATTGGCTTGATCCAGGACGTATTATCCAGCTTTGATGGCTCATTCAGATTAACAATCAGTCGGGAAGATAAAATATCGGTTGCTTTATCACTGACAATGATAGTGCGCCACGGCGTTTTAAACGGCGCATGCAAATACGCTTTATTTCCTACTGCATCCGGTACCAGGTTAGCGCTGAATGTATAGGTATCCGTAGCGGTATGCAACTGCATTGCAGGATAATTCAGCAACGCTGCTTCGTGGATATTAATATACAAACCATCCGTTGTTTTCATCATCAGCGGTGTTTGTACGGCAGTAAAATCAGGTGCAACACGCACCGCTATTGCTGTCGAAGAAGTCACCATCTTACGATTATCTATCTCGCTGATTTTAGAGGTCGTATAGGGATACTCGTTAGTATCATAATCGCCAGGTATCCAGAATGTTTTATGATTGCCTGCCATCCTGAATGAAGTTCGCTCATCGGCTACCACAAAGTATTGCAGATTATTTTGTTTGGGAAAATCATATCGAAATCCTACCCCATCAGCGAATACGCGAAATTCAATATTCAACAACCGGAAAGGTTTTTCATTTTCCTGCAATTTCACTATTAACTGCCTGTAGTGATTACGGATATTTTTCTCCTCTCCCCATACCGGCTGCCAGGTTTCATCTACTTCTTTAACACTACTATCCAATAAACGAAAGTTGCGATAAAACGTACTATCATCATTCAATACAAAACCCATCTGTGATGGCAATACCACCGGCTTTCCCTTATATGCCACGGTATAAATGGGCTGGCCTGATTTGTCCAACGCAAAGGTTAATTTAACATGCTCCGTCTCAACTGATTGCGCATCTGCTGTAAACCATACCAGCAAAGCAGCTAAGCCGAATGTAAGTTTTCTCATTAGCATATCGTCTGTGAATATTTTATATGACATTTATTTCTGCGAGAAAAAAAACCGCAAGAAAAAACTAGTAACCAGGATTTTGCTTACCTGCAATCGCGGGGTTAGCATTTATTTCCAGAGTCGGTATCGGCCATGAATAAGCCTTATCATCCCATTGTAATGCTCCTTTAACAGTCCTGGAGGTTTGATAGTAAGCCGCCTCAGATGCACCAAGGTGCCAGCGACAAATATCAAACCACCAATGGCCTTCGTTAAACAACTCAGCCCAACGTTCGAAGTACAATGGATTATGTCCTAACACCGCATCCCCGGAAGCTGCTGCTGGTGTGGCATCTGTAACAGTTTTGTAATCCAATGCGGAAGATGCATTTACAGGTAAATTATAAGCCCTGCGCCTGATCTTATTCAGGTATTCCAGGCCAGTAGCATTATCTCCACTATTGATGGAAGCTTCTGCATACAAGAGATAAACATCTGCCAGTCGGATCAGGTAAATATTAGCTGCGTCTGCAGGGCCCACATTCAGGATATTATTAAACAATGGTGCATATTTCCTAAAGCTCCAACCTAGTTCTGTAGCCGCATTGGCATCGCCGAAAATATAATTCGGACGGGCCACAGGACGCCAGTTCAGACCATCAGTCATAATAGAATCCACCCATGGTTGCAAACAGTTTACGTATAGGCGTGGGTCAACAGTTTGGTTGTTTCTTGCATCCAGCGCTTTGGCCTTGTACACCGGGTCCATCACTTGCTTAGGGTTATTGTAGCTAGCAGGTTTACTGTTGTTAAAGTTAGGGTTATTGACCAGGTTAAAGCTACCCAGCATATATCCAAAACGCTGCACATTTTTATCGTGCATTCCATCATTTCCTCCATAACCATTGGCCAACGAACTTAATTCAGTTCCATCATCGCCCAGGGCATATGGCGGCCAAATCAAACCATTGATAGTAGTGGCGTTGGCAGCACCAGAGAATACGCCATAACCACCTTTTGAATCCTGATCTACATTCAATTCAAAAATAGATTCTTCATTAAATTCATTGCCAGAAATTCCAATATAGGCATCTCGGTATTTTGCATATGGCATTAGGGATTTGCCACTGTTATCGATCACATCTTTCAATACCGGCAACGCATGTACGTAATCTTTTCTGAACACATAAACCTTTCCCAATAAGGATTTCGCAGCCCATTCTGTTACGCGTCCCTGCTCACTGGCTGCCCAGGTCTTGCCTTTCAGCAAGGTGGCGGCGGTTTGCAAATCACTGATTACCTGCGCCCACACTGTTTTGATACCTGAACGCGGCCGCTGCGTTTCTGCAAACGTTGCAGGTAATTTGGTAAACAAAGGCACACCTAGTGTATCTTCTGGTTTAGGATTAACTACATAGTCTTCTCCGTAGAGATTCTCCAGCCAGAAATAATAATATGCACGCAGGAAATAAGCCTGGCCTCTTACATAATCTATATTCTGCTTGTCTGTCAGCTTAGCATAATGCGCCTCATAGAAGTCGGCCGCATTCAAAGCGACATTACAGTTTTTTACACCTGTATTCAATGCCTGGAAATTGCTGGAGATAAAGGCATTGCCAGCACTCAGTTTCGTAGTATTAATGAAGCCATCCCAATCATCATCCCGATAGTTGGCATCAGAATGATGTGTGGCGTTGGCAAGCATCTTAGGCAATAAAGTAAAGCCAAACATATACTGGTCGCGTAGGTTCGAATAGGCGGATGTTAGCGTACTATTCAACCCATCCATCGTTGCAGGATAATTGCTGACAGCATATTGGTCTGTTGGCCCCACCAAACTCGGATCCTTTTTACAGCCGGAAGCCAATGCCAGTGAAACTAATATTATAGCTGATATTTTCTTGTACATGTCTTTGTAGTTTTTAGCATTAGAAATTAACATCCAGTCCAACAGAATAAATTCTTGTCTGAGGATATTGTGGCACCGCATCTACGCCTCTGGTAGTCACGCCTACTGTACTGCCAACGAAACCGCTGGTCGACTGTAAGCTATACCCACTACCGATTTCAGGATCCAATCCAGAATATTTGGTAATGGTAAACAGATTGTTGGCCATAACAAATAATCGGGCTGATTGAATGCTTACTTTTCTTAAAAAATCATTATTGAACGTATATCCTATCTGTAGATTTTTCAGTTTGAGATAGCTGCCATTTTCTACGAAGTAACTACTAACGTTATTATAGTTGCCGTTAGGGTCCATAGAGCCGTCAAAGCCAAGTACACGAGGTTTGTCTGTAATTTTGTCGTTTCCAAACAACGATGTTTCAAAGACTTTGGAAGTAGCATTACCGTCACCAAATGGTCGTTGTTCATAAGCTTTCACACCATTGAAGAGGTCAACACCTGCAACACCATTGAATAACATGGCCACATCAAAACCTTTGTAACCTAATCGGATGGTAGCACCGTAAACCAGCTTTGGATTAGGGTTTCCAATCACCTGACGATCTGCCTGGGTAATGTTGCCATCGCCGTTCAGGTCTTGATAATGCAGGTCTCCGGCATGCGATACTTTTCCTCCCACTTGCTGTACTGCAGCATCTTTATCGGTCTGGAAAATACCCAGCGATTTATACCCATAGAAAGAACCAAAAGGAAGGCCTGCTTTAGTAATGGTGAGCGCGGTGGTACCCATTAGATTGTAACCGCTCTGGTCGAGGTTATTATAGTAGTTGCGGCCATCATAGAGCGCATCATTGGAGATACCGTCCAGGTCTACTACTTTATTTTTATTGAAGCTCCAGGTTGTACTTACATCATAAGTAAATTTACCTGCATGATTTTTATAGCCCAGGAGGATGTCCCATCCTTTGCTGCTTACTTTACCTATGTTTACAAAGTATGGCGCTGCATAACCAGAGCTCAGTGCTACCGGTAATGCATATAACATATCTTTAGTAGTACGGTTATAATATTCTACCGAGAAATATAATTTACCATTTAATGCTTCTCCGTCCAACCCAAGATTCGACTCATACACAGTTTCCCAATGCAAGTCAGCATTTGCCACGGAGGCAATGGAGTTAGCCACCAGCAAAGGACCTCCAGGCGTAAAGTTCTGTGCGCCGTTAGCGATACCACTAATGCCCTGGAACTGACTGTAAGATGGCACAAACGTATATGGCGGAATATTACTATTACCCAATGAGCCGTAGCTACCACGTATTTTCAACAGGTTTACCGCACTTACTAACGGACGGAAGAAGTTCTCATCACTGATGTTCCATCCCGCAGAAGCGGCGCCAAATGTACCTTTTTGCTTATTAGGACCAAATACGGTGAAGTTGGCATCTTCCCTTACAGAACCTGTTATATAATATCTGTTATTAAAATTATAGTTCAGTCGGGCGAACTTAGATTTCACCAATCCCTGCGGATCTGTTTTTCCACTAAGACTCAATGCTGAATTGGAGGTTTGAACAAATGAGTATCCAGGCAATCCCACCGAACTTTCTAGCGCATTGATATTGCTGAATTTAGACGTGATCTGCTCAAAACCAATAATAGCATTTATATTATGTTTTCCAAAAGCCTGATCATAGGTAAGTACATAGTTGGTAAGTACTTGTGAACTACGTATACTCATTTTAGTGAGTGAGTTGGCAGAAGGCGTTCCTGGTCCGAAGTCGCTGTTATCCTGGAAATAATCCTGCGATTGATCAAAGTAGGAATATCCCAGATTAGTTCTGAAACTAAGGTGCAGCGGCAGTTTGATGTCTGCATAAACATTTCCTTGCAGGTTGTTTTTTATATCAGTGATATCGGCAGAATTGATTACGCCCAATGGATTTGGTGCGCCGAAATCGAAGTTGTAGCCTGGAGGCGCCGTACCGATATGCCCATCTTTATTGTACAAAGGCATGGTAGGAATAGAACGGAACACGGCATTTTTCAACATAGATTCCACGGGGCCATTAGGTTGCGTTTTCCGCTGTGATAAGGCCAATTGCTCTCCGATTTTTATGTACTTACCAAGTTTATAATCTGTGTTTACACGCACGCCACCTATGTTAGAATAGTTCTTTATCAGTACCCCGGTCTGTTTATTATAGAAGCCAGAGAAGAGATAGTTTACCACCGGAGAAGAACCGGCTACGGAGAGATTATAGTTCTGTTCAGTACCATTACGGTATAAAACATCCATCCAGTCAGTATTTGCCAAGGTATCTGTATGTTGTGCATTGCTATATCGGTTAGGGTACAGCACATTCGACATTTTGATATAATCATTTTTGTCAAGCATTTTTACCAGCTTAGGCTGTGTAACGCCATAGCGTGCGCTAAAGTTGATAGCGGGCTGCTGACTGCTACCGCGCTTGGTGGTGATAACGATAACCCCGCCCGCAGCCGCAGAACCATAGATCGCAGCAGCGCTGGCATCTTTGAGAATGTCGATGGTGGCAATGTCCTGTACGTTGATATTATCGCCTGGAACACGCACTCCATCTACAATATACAAAGGTGCTGGTTGATGCAGAGACGACAGGCCTCTTACAATAATAGTGGGCGTTGCATCAGGCTGACCAGAGTTCTTGATTATTTCAACACCCGCCGCACGGCCCTGTAACGCTTCTGTAGCATTGGTTACTGGCATATTTTTAATCTGGGCCCCACTTACAGAGGAAATAGCTCCTGTCAGGTCTTTGCGTTTCTGCGTACCATAACCCACTACCACCACTTCACTTAAACTACCCTTATCGGTTTGTAAAGCTACCTCCAAGGATTGTTTATCCTTTACAGGTATGCGCTGTGATTCATAGCCTATAAATGTTACTAGTAAAATACTGTTAGGTCCTGGCACAGCGATAGAGAAAATACCGTTCGCATCGGTCTGTGTTCCGGCTTTACCCCCTTGTACTGCAATGGTAGCACCAGGAAGTGGTTGGCCATTCTCTCCGGTCACTTTACCAGTAACCACCTTATGCTGCGCAATGGTTACGTTGACCAGGAAAAATAGCAGGAAGCTGAGCATTGCGGTTGCAAGCAATCTGTTTTTAATCATAACTGGGAATTTTTTGGAATTCGAAATAGGTCGGCAATGCCGTAAGGGAATCTCTTTTTAGTTAATAATAGAATTTGATTGATAAGAAAAATGGTGGTTGCCTGATAACTCAACCACCTTCAGGACCATAGACGATAGCAAAGAAAAAACCTTGGGGAAGCTTTCTCAAATTATATGCAGGAAGTATTGCGGAATACAGGAAAATAAAGGAAATACAATCACCTAAAAAGATGAAAATCAATTGAATAAATTCAAATTAAATAAATTAATATATAATGATTATGGAAAGAAAACAGGTATTATACTGCTTGTATAGACATGATTTTTTGTTCAAATCCCTCGTTAGGAACGACTGATTTGTTCTTGATTTTTGTCTTGTAGGTATTAATTGTATTAACAGAATATTGGAGTATATGCGCGATTTTTTCAGGGTCGTGTATACCTAAGCGTATGAGGGCAAAAATGCGCAAATCAGTATTCATTAGTTCACCTTCTTTCAGTTCGATCTGATGTTCTCTTAGAAACAGCTGGTTAAATTCAGCAATAAAGTTGGGGTAGAGTTTTAGGAAGATGCGGTCGAAATCCTGTAACAGGTAATTTTTCTCTGCTTTGAGGTTAATATTATTGGAGAGGGTTTTGATCTCATCAAACTTCCGGTCCCGGATTTTTTGTTCCAGGTTACGTTTAAAGATCTCCATCTTCTCAAAAAATTCACTGTTCGCATTGAAGAAGTAGCCAATATATTCTTCTTTGATACTATTTGCTTCTTTTAGTCGCTGGTTGGTTTCTTGCTCTTTGGCATGGGCGCGGGTAATTTTCAGCTGTGCAACCTTGAGCTTTTTCACCTGTCGTTGTACCGTCAGTATAAGTAGGATAACACCTATCAATAAGCAGGTTACTACGGCGGCATAGGTAATCCAGGTGCGTTCCTGCTTTTTAACTAAGCTTAACTTTTCACTTTCTATTAATGGAAGGATATCCGTAATTTTTACTTTTCGTTGTCTGGCGCCATAAGATGCCGCATCGGATGTAGCCAATTGTATGCATGTGGATGCATCCTTTACATTACCTTGTTGGTACAGCAGGGTAGCCAGGTTAAATGCAGCGGAAGTTTCCTTGGTGCTCGACTTAATATCCGCATCTGTAGCGGCTATCAATAATAAAATTGCTGAATCATATTGCCGGCGTTGAATATAGATATCGCTGGCAGTAGATGCGGCAAGGGCAATCTCATGATAACTAAGGGCTTTACGGGATAGCAGTTTTCCATAGATAGCCAAAGCGGCTTCATTATTACGTAGTCGTATATTTTTCAGGCCATTATAATATTCATAGTCAAACGAACCTGGCTGCATCAATGCCAGGGCGCTATCCATTGCTTTATTGCCATCGTTTACGTTTGTGGTTTTCAGGTTGTTGTCGCTGCCAAAATCCGCCATATCATAATGAAAGCGCCCCTGTGATAAATAGTATTCCGTGCGCAAACTATCAGGTAAATAATCCAGGCGGATATTATTGAGCGAGTCCGCAGCATCTTTAAAGAAACCAGCAGATATCAAGGAGAAACACAACTTCAACTTGGCTTGCTGTATCAATGTTTTATTATTCAATTGCGTGGCAACATCCTGCAATTTTAATGCATAGCTATGCGCCGAGTCATATCGGAAGGCTTTATACTCTTCATACAGCTGTAAATAAATGCCAAATCGCTCGGCCACCGAAGGTGAGGCCAGCAATCCTGCTTTTATTCTTCTGATGTCAGATTCTTTTAATGAATCATAATGTGGTGCATCTGCAATTGTTTGGCTGAGTTGTTTCAATGCAGCATCAACAGGCTGCTGCGCGAACGTGGAACACCAATTTATAGTCAGCACAGCGATCAATAATATATAGCGCATACCAAGGTATAAAGGCAACTTTCGTGAAAAATAGGAAATTATTGGGGATTTCCGGCATTTTCTACACATGACTAAGCCACAAACTTACTATACATATTATATTCACTTCATTACTGAGAACCGTGACATTAATGAGTAAATGATTATCATCTACAAAAAAGCCGTCTCTACTAAGTAGAGACGGCTTTGTAAAATAAGGTGAGCATCTACATAAAAAACTGCTCTGATATTATCTTTCCATTCTTGGTTACATACACACATATCTCCGACATCTGCATTCTGTCCTGCCCTTTCATGGTCAGGTCCATCTGCAGTACTACCGTAAAGGAATTTCCTGCAAACAATGGCTGTGAAATAGAAATATCATGATATTTCTCTACCATACCATCAAATTTGTGTCCTTTTTCAATAATGGCTTTCAGGCCATGTGTTTCTTTTTCAAAAGCAGGTGTAGCGTAAGGTTCAATGCTGATGGCGTCTTCGGCATATAGCTCCTTTTGAGCCCCCTCAAAATCGCCTTTACTGCATAGTTCAACTAATCGTGCTGCAATTGCTGCGGTGGTCATAATACAATGGTTTTATGCTAATGAATAGATGAAGTTTTCTGAATTACTAAGTTCACATAATAATGCGAATGAATCGCAGGAGAAAGATTAATTTTTTGCTGCAATTAAAAATTTAATATGCCAGGGAGATGATTTCCATCTTCCATGCTCAACGCCAGCCGCCTTTCAACTTCCTGTTCCTTTTTCTTTCATTAAATAACAGGTGATCGAATGATATCCTCCCTGCTCCGTATGATAATAATGTAAATAGCATGATAAAGTAATACAATGGAATTTCAAAGCCATTGTTGCCGGCTTCAAAGCCGTTCTGCCAGTGTACGGCGGCTACGGCTACTACCATACTTACCATCAATGGCACCGTGATGTATCGCACAAATAATCCGAGTGTGAGCAATACCACACCCAATGATTCACAGGTTGCCACTATGTATGCATTGGCATATGGAAAGATGATGTGCAATTGTGAAAACCAATCACCGATTGCATGGATATCTTTCCATTTCGTTAATGCCGGGTGTAAAAAGCCATACGCCAGCACCAACCGCATCAGCAGCAGTGGTATATCTTTCAGCGATGACCATATCCTTGCCCATGTTGCATTAAATCCCATATCACATCATTTAAATCCAAAAACAAATTTGCGTTGCCGCATATCCTCCAGGAAAGCGATCGTATCCATTTCCAGTTTGTCCGTTACCGTTATATTCAGCTGCAACGCATAATCCAGTATATCCGACAACATGACCCCCATAGATAATTGCTCTATCACAATGGCCAGCCACGCAGACAAATCAGTAAACTGTACATATCCTGTGTCCGGTTCCCTGAAAAGCAGCACAAAGTATGTGCCTTCTCTTTGCAGTAGCTGCTTCTTTTTTCTTTCCAGGTGTACAGGATACTTAAAGGAAAGCAAGGTATGTTCAGGATTCAAAACGACCAGATCCTCTTTCCAGTGGCCTTTTTCACGACAATCAGGAGCGGGCTTGTCTGCCATATTGAACAGTTCCGTTTCTGACCATTCAAAATATAATAAGTCAAGCAGCCACGGCGTTTCGTACACCTCGTTCCAGTTATTTTCCACAGCATAAGTGTAGAATTCCAGCGGCAGTTTCCACATTTGTGTAGCGCAGCAGGCATGATTGCTGAAAAACTCCCGTATCATCTTATTCCACTTACGCTTGGGCATATTGGCAAAAGCTACAGGAAATGCTGATTCCATAGCGTCGTTGATCACATTAAAAACCAGCTGCCGATAGTATTGCATACGATCGCCATTGGCGCCGGGTATAGCCACCTTCTTACCTGTACGGCAATACGAAGAAAAGGCCTGTTGAATCCGGTAGGTATCAGGCTGTAAGTTGGTGTTTGACATACCAATGTTTTTGACAGATAGATTGAAGACGATTTATCTCTCCTTGCAATTCCTGTAGCTGTGGAAAATTAAAATCCCGTTCCAGCAATACAGGCACTGGTTTCAGTCGTTGTATAGTCCAATCGAATAATTCATATACCGGATCTATAACTGCCTGTCCATGCGTATCAATGATCAGATCTGGCGCTACCTGCTCATGCCCTGCCATATGGATATAAGCCACCCTGTCTGCTGGCAGTGCAGCAATAAACTGCTTCGCATCATACTGGTGGTTAAAAGCATTTACGTATACATTGTTCACATCCAGTAACAGCTGGCATCCTGAGCGTTGCGCTATTTCGTTGATAAAATCTACTTCGCTCATCTCAGCAGCAACGGGGGTGTAATAGGAAACGATTTCCATGACGAGCGGCCTTTGCAGATAATCCTGCACTTGCTGTATCCGTTCACTGATATGCTTTGCAGCATCCATCCTGAAAGGGATTGGCAGCAAATCATACATATGCGCATTATCACATTTGGAATAACTCAGGTGTTCTGAATAAATTTTCACCTGGTATTCTTCCAGGAAAGATTTTACATAACGCAAAAAGTCCATGTCCAGTGGCTCCGGACTGCCAATCGACAACGATAAACCGTGACATAATACCGGGTAACGTTCTACAGCCTGGTGCAATATTTTTTTCCAATATCCACCAATGTCCATCCAGTTCTCCGGTGCAAACTCAATAAAATCGGGTTTTATCTGATCGCCAGCCAGCAGCTCTTCGGCAATTTCCCGACGAAAACCTATGCCTACCATAGTAATTGATTGAGGGCAATGAGGCCGTACCACTTCATGATTTATGGCCGGCCTCATCGAATGATAAATTATCGGCCAGCTTTGGTGCTGTCTTTTGCCATGCCTTTGCCTTTGCCACCTTTTCCACCTTTACCACCTTTTTTACCGCCACACTTACCTTCACCACATTTGCCCTGACCACATTTGCCTTCTTTAGCTTTGTGTACGGAATCTTTTTTAGCACCGCAGTTCAGCTCTAAACCAGCCACATTAGCAGAAGTGCCAGTTAACGCACTTCTTACCGCAGCCCCTGAACCGAGGTTAGTGTAATTTACAGGATTAGCATTTGCAATGGTTGCCAGGCTCAGAATAGCGCCAGCAACAAGGGATCCGGATAACAGTACTTTTTTGTCCATGGATTTGTTTTTCATGATGTGTGATTTATTATCAGGTAAAAAATAATTACAGGTAAAGTAAGCAATCCTTACTATTAAATCAACATGGCTATAAAGGGGAATTAGACATGTCCATGATTAAACTATTATAATAACTTTTTGTCTAAAACCTTAATTGGCAAAAATGGTTAGGCAGGATGAGTCCCTGCAAATTTTAAAACGCAGGAGATTGGGCATTGTTCACCTGCGGTGAATTGACTCCTGCATATGGAAGTTATAAAAAACAACTCACTTTTAGATCCTGACAGATTTCCAAACTGCTTTTTTTTGTGTTAAAATATTGCAAAATGGCCGCTGGTAAAGGAAAATACCGCTAAATCGTGCGATTAAATCAATTTGCACTATTTTTGAGTAACAGTAACCGGAAAGGCTCATCATTTGATCCATTTCTGAATCAGGACTAACGTACATCCATATACTATACCTTACGGATAGTTTCAGGTGACAAAACATGAAATTATAGGCCCATGAACAATCAGACGCCTCCTGTAACTTCCACCTACTTTGTTGCACTGGTGAAAGATTACCTTCAAGGACTAAAAACTAAAGCGGAAGTATTAACCGACATCGCTCCTGTCCAATCCGGACTGGATGTTCCCACTATGGATGAGGTTACCCGCCAGATCATTGTTACAGCCCAAATGCTGAATGAGGATGTTTATGAGGAGATGATCACCGCCATTGCCCATGCTACTGATACCACCCCTACCAGGGAAGGTATGTTACACCAACTCAAAGCTTTACTGCAAGGCGATATTACGGAAGCCGATTTTAAACAATGGGCCACCTGGCACAACGAACCTGGTACCGATACTGGTGGTGGCTTCTTTGATGATATTGCTGTAGACTATTTCTGTACCCGGCTCTTGCCACAATCCAGCCAGGAACTGAACCCACGACATTACCAAAAAGCGCTGGAAATCTTTAGTAATAATAGTCACCAACCATTAAAAGATAAAGTAGCACTGGTTTTACTTACAGAAAAAGAACAACAGCGCTTCCTCTTTTACATCGGTGATTATACCTCCGGACATAATACGCCCGAGCAACTGGATGTATACCTGCTGAACCGCTTTGGCATGGACCACCACTCCTTCCCATACATGGCAGAAATCACTGCATTAGTAAACAATCCTGCTAAATTGCCGCAGCTGCTGCAAATGGCTAAGAATGGGGCTTCTCTTGTCTGATAATATCTGAAACAGCTATACGCCGGGGCTCTCCATTTACAATAGCCGAAGTGGTTGTAGTCCTGATATCACCATTACTATACGTAAGTCTGGTTTCCAATGGTAAAGACACCGGCACCATACCTCCTGCAGCCTGGATATCCGCCAACTGCTGATGGTAAGGCTCAGGGATGTGAATATAGCCGCCAAAAAGCGTGTGTATCGTGGCTGGCAGCCATACATGCGCACTCACCAGGGAAACGGGCGCAGTACTATCCACTGCAGCAAGGCTATCTACCGCAAACTCATCACATAAAACACCTTCTATCTCCCGCTGCTGGCCTGTTTTAACCAATTTCTGCATAAACTCCGTTTCATCCGGATACACAGGCGTTACTTCCGTTAAATTCAATGGCTCCTTTTCACCACTGCCAATGCTATGTATGGCCGTCATGCTCAGCTGGGCTGCATGCAGGAAATCAGCGAAGTACTGATAACGCGCGCCGTTATGCATATCTTCAATATTCACGGCCAGTTGCGGCTTTTCACTGCTATAAGAGATAAGGATATGCTGATTTACTATTGCAGTGGTGTCTTTCCAGGTTTTGGTTTCCTGGTAAATGGCAATATCATATTCGTATACGGAATCTATCTGCACTTTTTCATCGCCACCAATCACCAGCGATGGCGCAGTAATAGGCTTTCCCGGCGTTTCATAGGGGCCATCATCCAGTTGAAAAGTATCTTTTTGATACCCTGTCAGCTGGCGGAAACGATCTTTTACCTGTTTGAACAACTGGGCCTGCGCGGTGGAAGAAATAAGCAGACACGCACATACGAGGGATATTATCACCCGGATCTTCATAGGCATAGGTTTATACCGGGCAATATACATTAAAATATTTTACAATAAAAAGATCAACTCACCATCAGGCTACAACCGCGCAGGGCGGAATTATCGAGTCGGCCGAGGACTTCAAAACGGCCATCAGTATGTATTTTTCCGATATCGTCTGTAGCGATGAAAGCGCAGGAGTAGATATTGGCCAGGTCGATCACATTGATTACGCCGGCGCCTTTTCCTGCTTTGAGGTCGAAGGGATCATTTTCATCACGGAGGATTACCTTCATCCAGGGAGGAGTCATGAAAAGACCATTGCCTTTGGAGTAGGCCTGGGACAAAAGTTCAGTCATACCATATTCCGCATGTACAACGTCAACGCCCAAACGTTCTTTGAGGTATTGATGTACTTCATCGCGGGTCCATTCTTCGCGGCGGCCTTTCATACCACCAGTTTCCATTACGATGGTATTTTTAAGGTTCAGGGTGTATTTTTCTGCAAAATCCAGCAAACCGAAGGTCACACCTATCAGCAAAACTTTCTGTCCGCGGGCTTCCAGGGCCTGCAGTTCCTGGTACAACTTATCATGCTCATAGAGATAGAAACCACTTTCAGGTTTGCCACTCAGTTCTATCATCACCTGCACCATGCGCACCAGACTGGAATGCTGACGCTCCAGGTAAGAAGGTAGTAAGCCTACAATAACATAGTCATTCACCGGCCCATAAAACTGCTCAAAAGCCGTCATGAAGCTACGGGTGTATATTTCCGCATCTTTCACATAATGCTTGCTGTTAATCGTTTGCGTGGTGCCACTGCTTTCAAAAAGCAGTTCAGGCTCAAAAGAGCCACACACTACTTTATGTGTTTTAAAGAATTGTATGGGGAGATAAGGGATCTCGAGAATAGACTTCACATGATCCGGGTTGATACGCAGGGCATCCGTATAGGCGCGATAGATGTCATTTTCACGATATTGATAGCGAAAAACGTCCAAGGCTGCGGCTTCCAGGCCTGCTGGCTGCAAAGAAAAAATCAAGTCCGGTGATACTCCACTCATCTGTTAGTAGCTTTAAAATCCATACAAAGGTAAAGAGAAGAATAAATTTCAGCGCAGTAAGTAACAATTGATCCAAAAAAACGTTAGTAGAGAAGTGCCGTGTAGATCGCTATATTTGTATATTACCTAAATTAATGTAGGTTTGTTTTATGAAGAAATTCCTGTTTTTATTCCTGTTTGCCGCCATGGTATACGCTTGTAACAAAGACTCCTATGGCCCTAAACCCATTCTTACGTTCGAAGGTTTTTCCATACCATCCATAGATAGTAATACCACAGCGATGGAAGTATTTTTCCGGGTAAAAGACGGTGATGGAGATATTGACAGCAGTATTTACTGGACCAAACATTTTACGATTCCCAACCCTAACGGCGGAAGCCCTAATGGCGTAAATAAGATGCCTGGAATTGGTGAAAACACAGGAAAAAGCGTCAATGCACAGGTAAGATTACAGTTGCAGGCCATCGATTTTGGCGGCTGGGCCGAACATACCGGCACCCGACCAGACAGTTTATGGTTTACCGCATATGTTATCGACAGGGCCGGCAACTCCAGTGATACCATTACCACAGGAAAAATACCAATTTATAAATCTCAGAACTAGCCAAAGCTGAATAAAATCATTTACATTTATAAAATGAGGGATTCCTTAACGAAGGAATCCTTTTATTTTTTATAGATATCACCACATTTTTCCGCGATGAATAAAATAGAAGAACTACAATCGAAGATAGCAGAAGCCATGTTAGGTGGCGGTGAAGTAAGAATCGCCTCTCAGCACAAAAAAGGTAAACTGACCGCACGCGAAAGATTACAACTCCTGCTGGATGAAGGTTCCTTCGAGGAACTGGACATGCTGGTAACAAATAAAAACCGTGGCCTCACCTTCGACCAGGAGCAGTTCCTCGGCGATGGCGTTGTAACGGGGTATGGCACTATTAATGGCCGACTGGTATATGTTTTTTCCCAGGACTTCACCGTTTATGGTGGTAGCTTGTCTGAACCGCATGCGCGCAAAATATGTAAGATAATGGACCTCGCCATGGATAACGGAGCTCCGCTGATCGGCCTGAACGACAGTGGCGGCGCGCGTATCCAGGAAGGGGTAGTGAGCCTGGGGGGCTATGCAGATATCTTCTATCGCAATACCCGTGCTTCCGGCGTTATCCCACAGATCAGCGCGATTATGGGCCCCTGTGCCGGCGGTGCCGTATACTCCCCTGCCATCACGGATTTTATCATGATGGTAGAACAAACTTCCTACATGTTCGTAACCGGGCCTAACGTCGTGAAAACCGTTACCCACGAAGAAGTAACTTCTGAAGAACTTGGTGGTGCTCAAACCCATGCCAGCAAAAGCGGTGTTACTCACTTTGCCTGCGCCAACGAAGTAGAATGTATCCAAAATATTAAACAACTCCTTAGCTATATTCCGCAAAACTGCGAGCAAACTGCACCCGTATACCCATATACGTTAGGTAACGAGGTTAGGGAAAAACTGGATACCCTGATCCCAGCAAACCCTAACCAGCCTTATGATATGAAAGAAGTGATCGCGGAACTTACAGATCCGGAAAGCTTCTTTGAAGTACATAAAGATTTTGCAGAGAATATCATTGTCGGCTTTGCCCGCATCGCCGGCAGAAGCATAGGTATTGTAGCCAATCAACCTGCCCACCTGGCAGGAGTTTTGGACATCCATGCCTCTGTTAAGGGCGCACGTTTCACCCGCTTCTGCGATGCCTTTAATGTACCATTGCTGGTTTTGGTAGATGTTCCTGGCTTCCTGCCTGGCACCGACCAGGAATGGAACGGCATCATTACCAACGGCGCCAAACTCCTGTATGCTCTCAGCGAAGCGACTGTTCCCAAACTGACAGTAACCACCCGCAAGGCCTATGGAGGCGCTTATTGCGTAATGAACTCCAAACATATCGGCGCCGACCTAAATTTTGCATTCCCTCAGGCAGAAATTGCTGTGATGGGCGCAAAAGGAGCAGTGGAAATCATCTTCAAAAAAGAAATTGATGCCGCAGCAGAACCTGAAACCCGTATGAACGAACTGGTAAACGACTACACCGAGCGTTTTGCAAATCCTTACCTGGCAGCCGAAAAAGGCTATATAGATGAGGTAATTGTACCAGCTCAGACCAGAGTCAAACTCATCAAAGGTTTCAAAATGCTGGAAAATAAAGTGGTAAACATGCCAAGAAAGAAACACGGCAACATACCTTTGTAGTAAGTTTAAGGGGTTGCTCCCGTAGCAACCCCCACGACTATACTAAATGCTGGTGCTTACATGGTAAAGAAGTTTCTGAATTTTTTTGTTTATACATCTGTTTATATCACCCTCTGTGCGCTGATGATGATCTGGCAAACCAATCGCCTGCTTGACCTTCATTATGCTCAACATACCTTTTATCTTTTCGTCGCCTGTTCCACCATCTGTAGCTATAACTTTCACTGGTACCTTACTCCTGACAACCCCGAATCCAGCTCTGAACGCCTACATTGGGGCGCACGTAACCGCTGGATCATGATGGGCTTGTGCATTGTTGGCGGTATAGGCGCATTATATTACCTTTGGCAGCTCCGCGAACATTGGCTGGTACTAAGTGGCGCCGCCTTCCTCACTTTTCTTTATTCAGCACCTAAAGTGCCACATAAATCGCTCAGTTGGTTGAGCAGGATCGCTGTAGGGAAAACATTATTCCTGACCTTCGTCTGGACTTACGTAACTACCCTCCTTCCAGCCCTGATGGCAGACCATGCAACCACCACTCCGGTAGTATTGTTCACCATCCATCGTTTTGCACTGGTATACGCCATCTGTATATTATTTGATTTGCGCGACCTCGATGATGATAAGAAAGCAGGCATACGCAGCCTGATCACTTATCTGCCCCCCAAACAGCTGGATATCGTGTATTTTTCTTCCCTGGGATTGGCAGCTATCACCGCGCTTTTCTTATATCCTTATACAGACATGCCGGCCATTATCTCCATGCTCCTGGCGGTTTTAGCCACCGCAGCGATCACCAGACGCGCACAACGCGACAAAGCCGATTACATTTTTTATGTACTGCTGGATGGGTTTATGATGCTCTCTGCAGTATTACAGTTTATTTACATCCTTTTTTAGTTTTTCTCACAACGATTAGGCCTGCGGCCATTGTTGCGCCTTCGGCGAGCTCGCAAAGCAGCATAAGGTGCAAAGCAGCAAAGACCTACATTTACTTTTACCAATATATTTTAAAACGACAAAACACAATCCTTTGCTGCTTTGCACCTTATGCTGCTCTGCGTGAAAAGCGCCAAAGGCGCACTTCTGCTGGTGCTATGGCTCTTTGCATCTCTGCGAGAAAAAAAAGTTTACATTTGTTTCATCACTAAGAGGTTAACATATGTCTAAGAAACAGAAATCCATACTCACCAAGGAATCCCTCGCATTCCTGAAAGACTACCTGAACAATCCATCTCCCACCGGCTTTGAGAAAGAAGGACAGAAAATGTGGCTGAAATATATCACCCCATATATCGATGAGCATATGGTTGATCCATATGGTTCCGTAGTGGGAGTGATCAACCCTAAAGCTCCTTTCAAAGTAGTGATTGAAGCGCATGCAGATGAAATTTCCTGGTTTGTGAACTATATCTCTCCAGAAGGATTGATCTATGTAATCCGCAATGGTGGCTCAGATCAACAGATCGCACCATCCAAACGCGTAAATATCCATACAGAAAAAGGTATCGTAAAAGCAGTATTCGGATGGCCTGCTATCCATACACGCCTGCGCGGTGCTGAAGGAAAAGAACCACAACCTAAAGTAGAAAACATCTTCCTGGATTGTGGCGCACGTTCCCGCAAAGAAGTAGAAGACCTGGGTATACACGTTGGTTGTGTATGTACTTTCGAAGATGGTTTCGAAGAACTGGCTTATGATAACTTCATCTGCCGTGCTATCGATAACCGCATTGGTGGCTTCATGATCGCAGAAGTAGCCAGACTCCTGAAAGAAAAGAAACAGGAACTGCCTTTCGGTTTGTATATCGTAAATGCAGTACAGGAAGAAGTAGGATTGCGCGGTGCAGAGATGATCGCTAAACGCATTAAACCTAATGTAGCCATCATCACCGACGTTACCCACGATACCACTACGCCGATGATCAACAAAAACATCGAAGGTGAAATCAAATGCGGTGGCGGTCCTAGCATCACTTACGGTCCTGCTGTTCATAATATCCTCCGCGACCTGATCATCAAAACCGCTAAGAAAAACGATATCCCTTACCAGCTGCATGCAGTTAGCCGCAGCACCGGTACCGATACAGACGCTTTTGCGTATTCTAACGATGGTACACCATCTGCGCTGATCAGCTTACCGCTGCGCTACATGCACACTACCGTTGAAATGGTGAAGAGAGATGATATCGAAAATACTATTCAGCTGATTTATCAAACCCTGCTGAATATCACACCAAAAACAAACTTCAACTACCTGAAAGACTAATTTTTCAAGATAGCAGAAAAGGCCAGGACATCCTGGCCTTTTTTATTTACCGACGATCGGCCAGAAAATACATCCTTTTTACAATACCCAAACAATAAAGCCTCCACTGGCAACAGTATTATTCCCTAATTTTATGCTATGAGCAGGAAGGAATCAATAACAGGGTTTTATGACCGCCATGGCCAACCGTTTACAGGAGAAGGAAATTTTTTTATTTACCGCAGGGAAGAATTTGCCTGCGATATAACGCCGCTGCCCTCCAACAGACGCGACTTCTACAAGATATCTCTCATGACTTCCGGCGAAGGCACCGTAGGTTATGCAGATAAAACTATTTATATCGACAGGCCAGGCATTATGTTTACCAACCCCTGGATTCCTTACTCCTGGGAGCCTTCTACCACTGATCAAACAGGTTATTTCTGTGTGTTTACGGAAGATTTTGTAACACCGGAATTGCGCAAAGGAAGTTTGGCGGAGTCGCCATTATTCAAGGTCGGCGGCCATCACCTGTTTTACCTCGAACCTTCCAACCTGGCTTTGGTAAAACAGATTTTTGAAAGCATGATGCGAGAAGCCGCTTCCGATTATCTCAATAAAAAAGATATACTCAATAACTATGTACAACTGATCATGCACGAAGCACTTAAAGTGCAGCCTCCTGCAGAACAATACCAGGCCGGCAATGCCGCAGAACGCATCAGCAGCCTGTTTATAAACCTCCTTGATCTTCAGTTCCCCATTGATTCTCCCCAGCAAAGCATACAATTTAAAAACGCCAACGAGTTTGCCGCTCAGCTCAACATTCACACCAATCATCTCAACAGAGCTTTGAGAGAAGCAACAGGCAAAACTACCACAGAGTGGATCGCCGATCGCATTATGCAGGAAGCCAAGACATTGTTGCAACGCAGCAGCTGGGATATCTCTGCAATCGGCTATACACTTGGATTTGAGCATTCTTCCAACTTTAATATCTTCTTTAAAAAACATACCTCACTTACCCCCAACCAGTTTAGAAAAGCCATTGTTGCCAATTAATAACTTTCCGTTTGAATGGCATAATTTCCAGGTTCTTCCCTGATGCACCTTTGTCATAAATAATTGAACTATGACAAACGAATCAATGAAGAACAAAGTAGCCATCATCACTGGTGGCACCACTGGTATAGGATTAGCCACAGCAGCATTATTCCTCGAGCATGGAATGAAAGTGGCGATCGCAGGGCGCAGAGCGGAAGAAGGACAAAAAGCACTGGCACAACTCCAGCAGATTAGCCATGAAGTAGTTTTTATACAAACAGATGTAGCAGTCAGCACGCAGGTAGCACAGCTGATAGATAAGACAGTACAGCAGTTCGGCCGCCTTGATGTGATATTTAACAATGCCGGTATTGAAGGACACTTCGGTCTTATTGGTGATATCAGTGAGGAAAGCTTTGATCAGCTCATGGCTATCAACCTGAAAGGCGCATGGCTAAGCACTAAATATGCAGTAGCGCAATTCAAACGCCAGGGCGGTGGTGGTGCCATTGTGAATACCTCTTCCTGGCTGGCTCGTGGCGCTTTTGCAGGATCTGCCATCTACTCCGCGTCAAAAGCAGCACTGGACGGCATGACCAGGGCACTGGCCATAGAACTGGCACCAGACGGCATCCGCGTCAATAATGTACAACCAGGGTATATTCAGACACCTATGTTTGATAGATTTTTTGGTGGAGAAGATGCGGAACAACAGAAAGATCCACTGCGCAAACATGCACCAGCAGGCCGTTTCGGCAACCCTGAAGAAATTGCTGCCATGGTATTTTGGCTGAGTAGCCCTGCTGCCAGTTTCGTAACCGGCGAAAGCATTGCGGTGGATGGTGGCCTGTCCATCGGTGGACAAAGACTTTAACAGAAAAAGGATGGATCAGCTGTTATTCTTCGCGCGGTAGACTACCGCCTAATAGTCTGATCCATTCTATCTTTATAAAAAATATTCTACTCCCAGCTTATACCCCTTCATACCCAGGCCACAAATAGAGCCCACGCATTTAGGTGCAATCAGCGAAGTGTGTCTGAATTCTTCCCGTGCATAAACGTTACTGATATGCACTTCAATCACAGGCGTTTTAATCCCTGCAATAGCGTCCCGGATCGCCACGGAAGTATGCGTATAGCCTCCGGCGTTCAACAAAATTCCATCAGCAGAAAAGCCCACCTGATGCAGGAAATTAATGATCTCTCCCTCTACATTACTTTGGTAATAGCTAAATTTTACCTGTGGAAAAGCTGCCTTCAGCGTTTCAAAGTACTCCTCGAAAGATTCACTACCATAAATACCTGGCTCACGTTTACCTAAAAGATTAAGATTAGGACCGTTTATGATTACGATTTGCATAGCTAATTTTAAATTGGATCGTGAAGATAATTATTCAGATTAACTATTACTATCCTCACTACCCCAGCGATAGGTTTTGATGTCGATGCCGGCAAGGTCCAGTACCCTGTCTACCACCGTATCGGCTACCTCTTCGATGGTCTTGGGCACGCTGTAGAAAGAAGGCGTAGCCGGGCAGATGATACCACCGGCCAATGTTACCGCTTCCATATTACGTATATGCATCAGGTTATACGGCGTTTCTCTAACTACGCAGATCAGCTTACGGCGCTCCTTCAGTACTACGTCTGCGGCCCTGGTAATCAGATCATTGGAAATACCTGTTGCAATACGCCCTAAGGTGCCCATAGAGCATGGACATAAGATCATGGTATTGAATCGGCCGGAGCCCGATGCAAAAGGTGCGTGAAAATCCTGCTGTGTATAAAATTTAAAACCCAGGTCCCGGTAGTCGGTATTATTCAATTCCGTTTGCCATACAGTTTTGGCATTTTCCGTCATTACTACGGCCACTTCATCCAGTTGTTCACTGGCTGCTTCCAGTTTGCGGAGTAGCTGACGTGCATATATGGAGCCACTGGCGCCTGTAACAGCTACAACTATACGATGCTTCATGCCGCAAAGCTAGGGATTTATCAGATAAGCAGGGCTACAAACAAAAATCCCGGGCAGTGACGCCCGGGACCAATTTCTTAGAGCTGAATATGCTCCGTAATATCATCCATCCTTATGCCGTTGTGGCTATCATCGTATATACACTTACCATTACGGACCATTAGAATCTGAGGAGATTCATGCGGAATACCATATTTATGCTCAATGGCGTTGGAAATATTCCTGTAAGCGATCAGGTCAAGGTAATAGAAGTCAGCCCCTTCCGGTGCCACCGCTCTTTCCAGACGTGATTTGGCCATGGAGCTGATAGAACAGCGGGTACTGTGTTTAAATATTACGATTGTCCGGCTTGCAGAAGCGTCATTAATTTCCTGCAGTTGAGTTTCTGATGTTAATGGTATCCAGTTCATTTTTGAATTAGCAATGCTTAGAATGTTCTGCATTAGGCGCAGCAGCCATGCCTCTCATTGGGCAACCTAATTTCTGATGCGTAGCGCAGGAGGTTAAGAAAGCTGCAAAGATAAATAACAGTGCGGCGCAGCCCAAAATTCTTAAGTATGATTTCATGTTGGGAGATTTATTATACAGTAAAACGAAATTTCACAGGAAATATGATACGATCTCTTTTTTAATCGTCTTTTGTAACGTTATTTTGCAAAGATAAAAAATACATTATAAAAAACAACACTATATATCTGGTAGTGATTTTTATGACTCTATGACAAAAGTACATTTTATTGCGATTGGAGGAAGTGTGATGCACCAGTTAGCCATAGCTTTGAAAACTAAGGGTTATGAGGTGAGTGGAAGTGACGACGAAATCTATGAACCCGCCCTGAGCAATCTGCGTCAGGCCGGCATCCTTCCTGCGTCTATGGGTTGGGACCCCGCCCGGATTACACCAGATATAGATGCTGTTATCCTCGGTATGCATGCCAGGGACAATAACCCTGAGCTGATCCGCGCCAGGGAGCTTAATCTAAAAATTTATTCTTTCCCAGAATATATCTACCAGGAAAGCAAAAATAAAACCCGTGTAGCCGTAGGGGGTAGTCATGGTAAAACCACCACTACCGCCATGATCATGCACGTGCTGCAACATGCCGGTAAAGCGTTCGACTACCTCGTAGGCGCCAAACTGGAAGGGTTTGCACAATCGGTAAATATTACTGACGCGCCTGTAATCGTTTGTGAGGCAGATGAATATCCAGCTTCCGCTATTGAGAAGCGCCCTAAATTCCATTTCCTGCATCCGCAGATCGCAGTACTTACCGGTATTGCCTGGGACCATATCAATGTTTTCCCTACCTACGAAATTTATAAAGAGCAATTTGCCATCTTCATCAGGCAAATGGAAGCCGGTCATCTGCTTATCTACAATAGCAGTGATGAGGAACTGGCCACATTGGTAGCTGCCGAAGGCCGCCACCTGCGCCTCATCCCTTATACCATGCCTATCCATATGATCCGCGACGGCGTAACCAGGGTGTTCTTTGATGAAGGATTCACTGACCTGGAAGTTTTCGGCGGACATAACTTGATGAATATGCACGCCGCTAAACTGGTATGTAATGAACTGGGCATCAGCGACGAAGCGTTCCTGGCAGGTATCGCCACCTTCAAAGGCGCCGCTAAAAGATTAGAGCTCGTAGCCGAAAATGATCGTTCTGTTATATATCGCGACTTCGCCCATGCGCCTTCCAAAGTGAAAGCTACCGTGGAAGCGCTGAAGCAACAATATCCAGAAAGAAAAATGATCGCAGTACTGGAACTGCACACCTATAGCAGTCTCAATGCCGATTTTCTGGCGCAATATGAGGGCGCTATGGACCCTGCGGATATTGCCGGTGTATTTTATAGTAAACATGCCCTGGAAATAAAACGTATGCCCGATCTTGACCCTGAATTGGTAAAAGAACGCTTCGGAAGAAAAGATCTGCATATCTTCACCGACAGGCCCGCTTTTGAAGCATTCCTGGCAGCACAACAGTATGATAATACCAACCTGCTGCTCATGAGCTCCGGCACCTACGACGGTATTGATTTTAACGGCCTCCGTACATTACTGGGCTGATCATCTACCTAATAATAATATTTAAATAATATATAATGTCTTCTTTGACTCTTAAAAGGCCGCTGGCTGTCATAGACCTGGAAACCACCGGTACTAACGTGGCTACGGATCGTATCATTGAAATTGCTATCATTAAAGTATTTCCTGATAAAACAACACAATCAAAAGTAAAGCGTATTAATCCGGGAATGCCTATCCCTGCGGGATCTACAGCAATTCATGGTATCAGCGATGAAGATGTAAAAGATGCACCTACCTTTAAGCAGGCCGCCAATGAGCTGAAAATGTTCATGGATAACTGCGATCTGGCAGGTTATAACTCCAACCGTTTCGACATTCCGTTGTTAGTAGAAGAGTTCCTCCGCGCAGAAATGGAGTTCGATATCTCTAAACGCAAATTTGTAGACGTACAGCGTATTTTCCACCTGATGGAGAAACGTACCCTCAGTGCCGCCTATAAATTCTATTGCGATAAAGACCTGACCAATGCTCATAGCGCAGAAGCGGATGCACTGGCAACTTACGAGATCCTGGAAGCGCAATTAGGTCGCTATGAGCAGCTGAATTCAGACATCGATGCCCTGGCTACCTTTACCAAAGAAGAGGAATATGTGGATTTTGCCCGCCGGATGGTAATGCAGGGAGGACAGGAAGTTTTCAATTTCGGAAAATATAAAGGCAGACCCGTAAGAGAAGTATTAAAGGCTGAGCCTCAATACTACGACTGGATGATGAAAGCCGATTTCCCGCTTAACACCAAACAGAAGCTCTCAGAGATCTATTATAATATGATGTTAAAAAAAATGTAATCTTTCCTGATTACGTTCTAACTTGCGGCCGAATTGAATTATTTTCGCAGTCCAAAAAAACATAATCTGCTGAATTGGAAAAGCTTGTAATTATACCTACGTACAATGAAAAGGATAATATCCACAATATCATTGACGCTGTATTTTCCTTACAGCAGGATTTTCACATCCTGATTGTAGACGATGGCTCCCCGGACGGTACCGGCGCTATCGTAAAATCGCTCCAGGCGCAACATCCAGGGCAGCTCTTCTTAGAAGAACGCTCCGGTAAGCAAGGCTTGGGCACCGCCTATATCCATGGTTTTAAATGGGCGTTAGCCAAAGGCTATCGTTATATTTTCGAAATGGATGCTGACTTCTCGCATAACCCTAAAGACCTTATCCGCCTATACGACGCCTGTGCTAAAGGCGGCGCCGATGTGGCCGTAGGCTCCCGGTATGTGAAAGGCGGCAATACCGAAAACTGGCCATGGGACCGAGCTGTATTGTCCAGAGGCGCCTCCATATATGTAGGCCTCATCACCTGGATGCCAGTAAAAGACCCTACCGCCGGCTTTGTATGCTATAGCAGCGCCGTATTGGAAGCTATCAACCTGGATGAAATCCAGTTCGTAGGCTATGCCTTCCAGATCGAAATGAAGTTTACAGCATGGAAGCTGGGCTTTAAAATTGCGGAAGTTCCTATCACCTTTAAAGATCGTAAAGAAGGCTATTCTAAGATGAGTAAAGGGATCGTGAAAGAAGGTATTCTCGGTGTATTAAAAATACAATGGCAAAGTCTCTTTCGTAAATACAAAAAAAGAGTAAGCAATTAACAACGATACAACTGCAACAGTATAAACCAGAAGTTCCGCCATCGGCGGAACTTCTGGTTTTCAGGCCAAGCCGCTCATTCTGACATCACATGAAAAAAGCATTTTTACACCTACACCTTTCCGTTTTCCTCGCAGGATTCACCGGGATTCTCGGAAAACTCATTTCTCTTAATGAAGGCATGCTGGTATGGTACAGGTTACTCATTACCTGTGTTACCATGTTTTTCCTCTTTCGCCTGAGAGGCTCCCTACAACGTTTGCCCTGGAAAGATATCCTCCCCATCGGTAGCACCGGCGTTATCGTTGCTTTGCACTGGTTATTTTTCTATGGCAGTATCAAATATGCCAACGTATCTATTGGTGTAGTCTGTTTCTCGCTGACCAGCCTCTTCACCGCCATCTTCGATCCGCTGATCAATAAGCGCCGCTTCGATGGCATAGAAATGTTGCTGAGCATGCTCACGCTAGCCGGTATCCTTCTGATCTTCCACTTCGATACGCAATACAGAACAGGTATCATCCTGGGTATCATCTCCGCCATGTTTGCTGCCCTGTTCACCGTTTTCAACAAACGACTGATCAAACGCTTTGATACTATCACCATCACTTATTACGAACTGTGGACAGGCCTCATCGTCATGACCATACTGGCGCCATTCTACGTATATGCATTCCCGGTACCTTCCCTGGTGCCTCCAGCGATCGACTGGCTCTGGCTCTTCATCCTCTCCTGGGCTTGTACCATATGTATGTACTTACTGAGCATGAGCGCCTTAAAGAGGATTTCTCCCTTTACAGTCAATCTTACTTTCAACCTGGAACCAGTATATAGCATCATCCTTGCTTTTATTATCTTCCATGAAAACAAATACCTGAACCCTGCCTTCTATGGCGGACTCGCGTGTATTATTCTTTCTGTGATATTACAGATGATAAGGGTAAATTATCAGCATAAAAAAGGTGAGATGATTGCTACACATTAATCTTCTGAAATTCTTTCTTATAACAAAAAAGCTTCTGCCTGCGGCAGAAGCTTTTTGTTTATTTTTTTAGCTTCCGTTTCTGCCTGCGGCGGGAACGGAAACTGTTAAGAGCAATAGTTGTCAGGTGCTGTTACTATTGGATCTCTACATTTATTTAATCAGCCACATCACGTCATTCTGTGAGTCGGAGCCATTGTATTGCTTCTGTATAGCTGCACGGATGTTCGTTTCATTCACCGTATACTCCACTGTAGGATATTTCCACCTAACAGGGATCTTCTGTGCATTCTTATTGGCAGGGCCAATACTGAACTTAGGGATACCTGTTCGGCGATTGTTGTAGAACGCCTGTCGGCCTGAGTTCTGGAAGAAAGCTACATACTTCTGTTCCAGTATCTGCGTTAGGCCAGCAGCCGTATTACCTGCATATACGTTCCCTGGATTTGCCAGAAACGCATCTTGTGCTGCACCTGCAACATTATAAAACGCCATATTCGCTTTGATTCCTGCTACATAGTAAGCACCAGCATCACCGGAGATCCAGCCAAGATTGATTGCTTCCGCAATGCTGAAGTTTACTTCCGCAGCGCCCAGCTGAATACATGGCCCCCCCGACGGCGTAGCTTCCCAGAAATCATAATTCAACTGAGAAAACTTACCTGCAGAAGCCATTGATTTCAAGTCTGCCATGATCATCCCTACATCGCCCCCTCTGAAAGAAGTGAATTTAGTGGCATACCCCGCATCACCGCTCTTCTTGGCGGAATCGGTAGGCAAAGCCATTACAAACAATCTCGGGTCTTCTGTCCTCTTCAAAATATCTACGATAGTAGCTGCCAGATTATTGTTCAGGTCATTCTTGATGACCACACCATCTGCCGGCCATAATGGATAATTATTATCCCTGGCATTTGCATTGAACAGCAACTGGAAATTATCTGCATTACTCAGTATCAGCGGGTATTTCGCCGGATTGCCAACAATCGTTGCAAATTGCTCTTTGATCTTCAGATCCGCATTATCATCAGCACGCTTGCTTAAACTAACGAGTACGCGTAAACGAAATGAATTCACCAGTTTTTGCCATTTGGCAAGATCTCCTTTATAATAGAAATCACCATCTACTTTTACATTAGCAGTCACTAATGGAGTAAGTGCGGTATTTACGTCTTCCAGCATTTGCAAAACAGTACGATATACTTCTTTCTGATCATCATACTTAGGGGTAAAATTGCCTTCTGATCTACCTTTGATGGCATCGGTCATTGGCACATCGCCATACATTTCTGTATTGCGCACCATAAAATAGGCGGCCAGGAATTTACCTAATTCCGGATAGCCTTTATAGTTATCCGGCGATTTTGCCACTTCCATGTTTAGCTGATTGATATCACGTAAACGGTCATACGCAGAAAAACCTTCATCTGCTGTACTCCAGTCATAAGGCTGCCCATAATAGTATGAGTTATTCTGTGTCGCATATTGGTTATGCCGCTGAACGGAGGTCCATGGCTTGTCGCCAACGTTTAACAATAATCCTGTCAGCAATAATTTCGGACTCGCATCATACACGGCTGCAGGATCTTTTTGCAGCAAACTAGTTTTCTCACAGGCACAGAGATTAGCCAGAAGTGCTGCTCCTAATATATATTTCGTTATTGTAGATTTCATGATTTCAGTTTTTAGAAAGACAGGTTGATGTTGATACCATAGCTTTTTACAGCAGGTGTCTGGAAGCCTGCATCATCAGTTACGTAAGCATCCAGCTCCATATTTTTTGTATGCTCACCGGTGAAGTACAGCAGGTTACGACCTACTAGTGATACGCTGGCATTATTGAAGAAGTGGGTACGTTTCAACATCGCTGCTGGTACATTATACGTCAGGATCAGCTCACGTAGCTTCACGAAAGTAGCGCTATGAACAAGGTTTTTATCTCCAGTATAATAAGAAGTTGCCCAATCTCTCCATAATACAGGAATATCATTTGGTGCATATTTTCTGTCATCAGAAATCACATTTCCATCACGGTCAGCATTCAGCTGACCTGACACTACTTTTTGTCCATTGGTCATCACAGAACCATGCCAGTTGGAATTATCGCGGTTCTGCCAATCGAGGTAGCGGTATTTACTTGCAGATTCAGGTGCTGTACCGGATTTCCATTGGTAGTAATCTGTGAAGTTGTAGATGAGTCCACCGAAACGGCCATCAAACTGTATTCCCAGGCTGAAGTTCTTATAACGGAAAGTGTTATTCAATCCCATCTGAAATTTATTATCTACATAACCAACCTTGCTCGAGTAAGGATTAAATAAAGGCAAACCATCGTCTCCTACTAATATCTGTCCATTGGCATCACGCTGGAAGTCTTGCAGATAATATCCATCCGCACGATCACCCAATTTAATCATATCATTCCTTGTCTGGATACCATCAATTTCTTTAAGCCATTTATGATTGGTAGACCAGGTAGCCATGGCATTCCAGGTGAAATCCTTCTGTTTAATAGGTGCTCCGGTAACGGTGATCTCACCACCTTTACGGATATACGTATATGCATTGCGTTGTACAGTAGACACGCCAGAAGCCTGCGATATGCTTACATCCACGATTCCGGGGCCTTCCAGGTTTCTATAATAAGCCACATCGAAACCTAACCTGTTATTGAAGAAACCAGCTTCTGCACCTACTTCAATAGTTTTTACGCGACTAGGCAGGATATTCGGATTATACATTTTGCTGGTATAAGTTACACCTACATTATTATCCCAACGGGTACCACTGGTTGTATAGGTAGGCAGCAGCTTATAGATATCGTAATTGCTGGATGCCGACACCAGGTCGCTGGCTACGTTAGCATAGGAGCCACGTACTTTCAGCAGGGATACATAGGAAGGCATATGCATCATTTCAGACAGCATCAGGCTGAGTGAAGCAGATGGATAAAAGTAAGTATTGTGCTTCATCGGCATCGTCGAAGATTTATCGAAACGGCCTGTCAGACTGAGAAAGATCATACTACGCCAGTCTAAATCCACGAATCCGTATGCGCTGGATACTTGTCTTTTTCCGTAATCATTGGTAGGAGAATTCTGTTCTTTTGTGTTAGAGAGATCGTAAACCCCAGGTGTGATCAAACCGCCTTTGGTACTACCTGAGAGGCTGCTCACCTTTACGGTACGCAGGTTGGCCATCAATGATCCGGTGAAGCTCAGGTCTTTGGTGAATTTATCTTTGTAGGTCAACGCACCTTCGGTATTGTTTTCCCAGAAGTAGTCATAGCTTTCACTGTAGCCGCCTACTCTGCGGTATGGTTCGTAGAAATCAGCAGAGATAGGATATCTCCAACTTTGTCTGCGGTTCCAGGTACTCACGTTGGTACGGAGTTTAAAGTTCAGTTTAGGGCTGATGGTATAGAGCATTTGCAGATGACCATAGATATCGTCTTTGTTGTAGGAATGCAATGCCTCGTTGGCGATCAGCCATGGATTGTTGTAGATGGTGTATTCGCGGTTATACTGCTGCACATTTTCTTTGCCTGGCTGCCAGTAGTTACGCAGGTCATTGATATCATAATCTACGCCACCCCAAACGGTGATCAGGTAGATCATGCTGCTGGGGCCATATCCCAGGCTAGGATAGTTAGGCGTATATTGTTTGTTATAGTTGATAGCACCTTCGAAACGCAGGTTTTTACCAGCGTTTACACCGCCGCTGAAATTAATATTAGAGCTACCCAATTTGGTGTTGGGCACCTGTCCTCTTTGTCCCATCTGTGAGAAGGAGATACGCATGTCACCATTTTCATTGGCAGTGGAAATAGCCACGTTATTGGTACTGAGCAGGCCATCGCGTAGGTAGTTAGTGAGATTGTTCTTACCTCTTGCCAACCATGGAATTGGTGTCAGCGCTCCCGTTACAGGATCTTTAGGACTGTTGTACTGCGTGATCAGCTGTCCTTCGAAGCGTGGTCCCCAGATGTTATAGTCAGCATCATTAATACCGTTGCCACGCCCGTCTTTGAATGCATACTCGAAATCGTCGCCAGGGCCGTATTCGGTCTGATATTTCACGATAGAGTTATAGCCAGCCTGAAGTTGGGTGCTGGAGTTGATGTCTACGCGGAAGCCTTTAGCACCTGCAGTTCCTCGTTTTGTAGTGATGAGGAGGGCGCCGCTTTGTCCACGCTGGCCATAGAGTGCAGCAGCGTTGGCGCCTTTCAGCACGGAATAAGATTCGATATCATCCGGGCTGAGGTTCCAGGAGTCAGAGCTGATAGGCACGCCATCCACTACTATTAATACGTTGGAAAGGCCGCGGATGCGAATACCTGGGTCGCCAAACAGGTTAGGGCTCGGCGTGATGGTGAGGCCAGCCACTTTCCCAGTAAGACCGCTTACTGCATTAGGTTCGCGGGCTTTTGTCAGGTCGCTGCCTTTCAGTTCTGTAACAGAATATCCCAGGGCTTTCTTTTCTTTTTTGATACCCAATGCAGTAACTACATATTCATTGAGTTTGGCGTCGCTGGTTTTGAGTACTACGTTTATTGGATCGTTTCCACTAACAGATACTTCCTGTGTTTCGAAGCCCAGGAAAGAAACTACCAATACCGCATTAACGGGTGCGGATATATGAAAACTACCATCACCAGCGCTGACAGTGCCTTTGGTGGTACCTTTCACGAGGATGGTAACACCGGGTACCGGCTGACCGCTGGCATCTGTGATTTTACCTTTTATTTCTACCGGAGGCACGGCAGCTAATTTGGTTGCAGCGGTACTAGCGGATTGAAGTTTGATAACGACCGTTTTGTCGAGGATCGTATAGCTCAGTGGCTGATCAGCAAGACATTCAGATAATACAGCAGCCAGTTCGGCTTCTTTCATGTGAATGTTTATTCGCTTTCCTGCAGACAGCACCTTGTTGGTATAAAGGATATCATATCCTGTCTGGCGGCTGATTTCCCGGAATACCTCCTTCAGTGATGCATTATTTTTAGCCAGGGTAACCTTGCTTTGAGAATACCCCACTGCATGCACCTGCAGGGCAAAGGCCAAAATGAAAATGGTGTTCAGTTGCATTACACGGATAATTGTGTTAGGGCAAAGGCTACGCCTACGCATACCTTTGATTAGAGTGCGCAAATACATACTTTTGTAATGGTTTGAAATGTCTAGAATTCGTTCTGTCAGATGTTTTCCGGCATTTTTTCAAGCTGGCGGGGGTGCTCCAACACTCCCGCTATTTGTTATGCCATTGTTCACTTAATTGGTTACCATAAGTTGTTACTGATTTTTGGTTGATAAAATATTCGATTGATTATTTTCCTACGGTTACAGATTTACCATCAATAGTAAAGTTGGCTTCTCCGGTAAGTGTTAATAGTTTCAGCACACCGGATATGTTGACGGTTCTGCTGACAGTTCCATTCAGGCTCATATTGAGCGAATCCTTAAAAGTCACGTTTACATCATACCAGCGTTCCAGTTGCCGCATGGCAGTGTGTATATCAGTATTATTAAAATAGAAGCGATCATTTTTCCAGGCCAGCACCTCTTCAAGGTCAGCTTCCTGTAGTTGTATGTCTGACTGGGAAGCGAAGATATTTGCTTGTTGTCCGGGGTGTAATACCACTTGTTTTCCATTTGACTTCACTGCCAGAGAACCTGTTACCAGTGTGGTTTTCATACACCCCTCCTCCTGGTAAGCCATGATGTTGAAAGACGTTCCTAATACATGTACTTCTGTATTTGCTACCGATACCACAAATGGACGGTTCACATCTGGTGCAATTTCGAAATAGGCTTCTCCTGTGAGTATTACGTGGCGTTCCTTTCCGAAGGCCAGTGGAAAACGAAGTGTGGAGGCGGCATTCAGCCATACTTTGGTACCATCGGTGAGTTCCAGCGCATACTTGCCGGCTTTAGGAATGGTAATAGTATTAAATGTTTCAGCAGCATTGGTACCAGTGCCGTTGTAGGTGAGTTCTCCATTCTGTTGTTTGCGGATGCTGGTATTGCCTTGCTGTGCGAGGAGGCCATTGGCGGCGCTGTCCAGCGAAATGACGGAACCATCGGCGAGTGTGAGCATTGCCCGGTTACCTCCTGGGGCCACGTCATTTGCTACAGCAGCTGGGGTAACATGGATGGACGAATGATGACGAAGCTTCAGATATCCAGTAGTGATGGTTACCAGCAATAATACCGCAGCGGCAGCAGCCAGCCACGGGCGGTAACGTACAATACGTGGTGGCGGAGGAGAAGCCTCTTCTTCCAGTATTTCATTGAAGCGCTGCTCCCAACGAGCGGTATCGTCTTGTACAGACACGCTACTATTGGCTTCCCAATAAATACGCAGCTGTGCAATGAGATGCTCATTGTCAGGATCCTCTTCCACCCACTGCAATAGTTCATGCAGTTCTTCCCTTGTGCAGGTGTTAGACAGATATTTTTCTACAATATATTTCCACTTTGCCTCCGGCATAGTCCTGTTGTTCACTGTTTATTATGTGCGCCTATAGGTATTGACGACAGAAAAAGATGCAATAACTATTCTCTCTGAAAAAAATTTTAGCCGTTATAATCGGGAGATAAGAAAGGCTATAAATACAGTACTACCGAGATCAAGATTTTTAATAAGATATGCTTTGATGAATTGTTGCGAACTCACGATATGGTTGTTGACAGTATTTTTAGAGATATCCAGCATAGCAGCGATCTCGTCGTGGGAGAAACCTTGTTCCCTGCTAAGTACATATACCTGCTTACGTTTAGGTGGTAATAAGTCCATGGCCTCTTTTAGCTTTGCCTGGTAATCACGCAGCAACAAACGCGAATCAGCATAGGTATCGCTTACAGGTTGAATTTCTTCCCAGATGGCTTGTTCCAATGCTGGTGCTCTGGCGGCAGCACGTAAAAAATCGATCGATTTATTATAGGAAACTTTGAACAGGAAACCATTTATGTTCTCCACCCATTGCAGTAATTCCCTGTTTTGCCAGATGCGCATGAATACATCCATCACGATTTCTTCTGCCACCTCTTTAGATTTCACCATATGCAGAATGAATGCATATAACTTACTCCGATGGGTGTCAAAAAAAACCTTGAACGACTTCGCATCACCAGCAGCGATGCCCAACAGCAAATTTTCCTCTGTGTCACCGTATTTCATTTGTTTCGGGTGGCCTTTTTGCCCAAAACTAGCCAAAATACAGCTGCTTTCCATGTGGGGCCGGTACGTTCATCCAATTTTTTCTCTCCGGCAAAATTCTATTTTGTAAATTGATCGCTGCAATCTATACTAGCACTTATGAGAAAATTTGTACTGGGCACCGTCCTTTTAGGGTCAGCCCTTTCCACCTATGCACAGCAACCATCGAAAAAGCCGCTGGACCACAGCGTCTACGATGGATGGGAGTCCGCAGCAGCTAAAATCATCAGCAACGACGGCCAATGGGTAGCGTTTACCATCAATCCGCAGGAAGGTGATGGACGCCTCGTTATCCGGGATCGTAAAACCGGCAAAGACCTCGTGCTTCCTCGTGGCGTTTTACCGGTAATCACAGAAGATTCCAAATTCCTGGTTGCCAGCATCAAAGCGCCATTCAAAGAAACACGCGAAGCCAAAATCAAAAAGAAAAAACCGGCAGAAATGCCTAAAGATTCGCTGGCTGTCATCACTTTGGCCACAGGCGATATCAAAAAATTCGCTAACGTAAAATCATTTAAAACACCTGCAAAAGGTAGCGGCTTACTGGCATTCCTCGCGGAAGCCCCAGCTGCTGATACCTCTCACGGTAAACATAGTAAGCCAGCCAAGAAAGCTGATGATGACCGCGAAGACGATGACAAAGCTGGCGACAAATCTGCTGAGTCCGGTATGCTCGTTATCCGTCAGCTGCTCACCGGCGCACAGGATACCATTAAAAATGCTGGCTCCTATGTGATCAGCAAACCTGGTAATAACATGCTCGTTGCTATCAACAGCGATAAAAAAGATAGCCTTTCCCGCACTGGCTTGCTGTTATGGCATAATGCCACCAGAAAAGCAGATACCCTTAGCCGCGGCTATGGCGATTATAAACAACTGACTTTCGATGAGAAAGGCTTACAGGCTGCCTATTTCGCTACCCGCGACAGCGCTAAATCGCTACAACAGTTCTATGCCTTGTATTACTTTAAGCCAGGTATGGATAGCGCTGTTATCGCCATAGATAAAAACAATAGCGCCGTTCCTGCTAAATGGAGTATCAGTCAGCATAGCAATATTAATTTTAGTAAAGATGATCAGCGCGTATTCTTTGGTACCGCTCCTATCCTGCCTCCAAAAGATACCAACATCGTTGATTTTGAAGTGGCAAAGGTGGATATCTGGAATTATAAAGATGATTATCTGCAACCAATGCAGTTGAAAAATGCAGACAGAGAGCTGAAAAGAAGCTACGCCGCTGTATACTACCCTGCTGCAAAACGTATGGTACAACTAGGCGATAAAGACCTGGAAACTGTACTGACCACAGATAATGGCAACAGCAACTATGCACTGGGCTACACCGACAAAGGTGAACGCGTTCAAATGCAATGGATAGGCCGCACACTTAAAACGGCATATCTCATTAATGTAAACGATGGCAGCAGAAAACTGATCAAAAACAAACTCGATGGCCAGTATATGATTTCTGCCAAAGGAAAATACACTATCTGGTATGATATGCAGGAACGCAACTTGTGGTCATTCAACAATGCTACTGGTGCTGTGGTAAATATCAGCAAAGGTATTCCTGCAAAAGTCTACGACGAAGAAGATGATCATCCGGATGCACCAGATTCCTACGGCATTGCAGGCTGGATGGACCAGGATGCTGCGGTACTTGTGTACGATCGTTATGACATCTGGCAGGTAGATCCTACCGGCGTTAAAGCACCAGTGAACATTACTGCAGGTTATGGCCGTAAAAACGCTATCCGTTTCCGTATGCTGCGCCTCGATGAAGAAGAACGCTTCTTCAAAGCTGATCAAAGCTGTATACTGAGTGCATATGCAGATACAACTAAATACAATGGTTTCTTCTCCTTACAACTCCCTGGTGCAAAAGGAAAAGTAAATGCACCTAAAGAACTGGTGCTGGGCCCTAATTCTTACCTGGACCTGAGCAAGGCCAAAAATGCGGATGTTTACACCTATATTAAAGCCAGCTATGTAGCATCTCCCGATGTTTATGCCGGTCCTCAGATCGCACAGGCAGAGAAAATCAGCAGCACCAACCCTCAGCAACAACAGTACAACTGGGGTACCGCTGAACTGTATAAATGGACTACTTTCTCCGGCAAACCAGCAGAAGGTATTCTCTATAAACCAGAAAACTTCGATGCCAATAAAAAATACCCTGTTATCTTCTACTTCTATGAGAAGCTGACAGATGGCCTGTATAACTACCAGGCGCCTGCTCCAACACCATCCAGACTAAACATTTCTTTCTTTGTTAGTCGTGGTTACCTGGTGTTTGCACCGGATATCAGCTACCAGGATGGTTATCCAGGTAAGAGCGCATACGATTATATCGTGAGTGCCGCAGAAGATCTCGCGAAGAAACCTTGGGCTGATGGTAAACACATGGGCATCCAGGGCCAGAGCTGGGGCGGTTACCAGGTGGCTTACCTTGTAACACAAACCAATCTCTTTGCTGCTGCCTGGGCAGGTGCGCCTGTCGCTAATATGACCAGTGCTTATGGTGGTATCCGTTGGGAAAGTGGTATGAACAGACAGTTCCAGTATGAGCATTCTCAAAGCCGTATCGGTGCTACCCTGTGGGACAAACCTGAATTATATCTGCAAAATTCCCCACTATTCTCACTACCTAAAGTGACTACGCCAATAGCTATTATGGCTAATGACGCCGATGGTGCAGTACCTTGGTACCAGGGTATTGAAATGTTTACCGGCTTACGTCGTTTAGGCAAACCCGTTTGGATGCTGAACTATAATAATGAAGCACATAACCTGATTCAACGTCAGAACCGTAAGGATATCTCTCGTAGAGAACAGCAGTTCTTCGATCATTTCCTGAAAGGGGAAGCAGCACCGGAATGGCTGGAAAGCGGCGTTCCTGCTACAGAAAAAGGAATCAACTGGGGCTGGGACCTCGTGAAATAAGACTTTTTTTGATAACTGAAAGACAAACGGTCTGCCAGCTTAGCTGGTGGGCCGTTTTTTTTATCTGAAACAAAAAAGTAATTTATATTAAAAATTAACATATATTTACAACACCATCATAACCGGTATGATGGCCCTATGCGCGAGAAAAGTATCCTATTAACCTAAGCAATATTGTGCCTATGAACTTCCATATTTTCCAGCCGGAAGACGCTTTGCGTCCATATGTAAAACAGTATTATTATTGGGAAGATAACACCAGAGGACTGATCCAGTTACCACAGAGTTTATTTTGTCTGGGAGATCAGTATATGGTATTTATTCAACAGGGAGAAGCCACGGTGAAGCCTGCTAACCATCCTGCCTATACGTTATCGTCCAATGCAGTAATAGGCCAGTTTACCTGTGCCTGTCAGCTGCAGGTAAAAGGCCCTGTTAAAATGGTGATCGTACAGCTGAATACTTATGGCTGTTACAAACTCGTAGGACTGGACATGCCAGCCTTTGTCAACTACTATCGTAATTTAGAGTCTTGCGACAATAACCGTTGGACGCAGCTGGCAACTAAATTAGCCAGCATTTCACAACCAGATGGTATAATTCCAATATTAAATGCAGCCTATAATAATTGCCTGCAAACAGGTGCCCGTTCACTGCGTCAGGTAGATGAAATGACGGATTATCTGGTGGCACGTAAAGGAAATGTGACCATTTCCGAGCTGGCGCATATTTTCCATCTCTCCCGCCCTACTATGGAGCGTGTATTCACTGCCGTTACCGGCATTCCGCCGCAGTTATATATCCGTATGGTACGTTTCAAAACAGCGCTTCGTTCCCTGCAACAGGTTAGTTTGCCGCAGTGGCAGGCAGCTATGAGCCGGAATACTTTATATAATCAGGCCATGTTTGTAAAAGACTATCTGTTATTTAATGGGGAGATGCCTGACTATTTTGAACCTGTATCTACCACTATTGCACCGATGCATACGGGTAACCGATTACAGGTAGCGGTTGCCAGTTAGGGTGGAGATGTTTATCTTAGGAATCTAAAATAATTCGGTATGACAGTTTATCAGGAAGGAGAATTTTTGATTTCTACGGATAAAGATCGTTTAGACATCGACGTTATTCACAACTGGCTCAGTAAAGAATCATATTGGGCAAAGGATATACCTAGAGACATTGTGGAACGTGCCATTGCAGGCTCCATGTGTTTTGGCATATATCATGGCGATGCCCTGGTGGGTTTTGGCCGCCTGACTACCGACAAGGCTACCTTTGCCTACCTGATGGACGTATTCGTATTGAAAGAGTGGCGTGGCCGCGGGCTATCGAAGATGCTGATGAAAGCCATGCTGGAACATCCTGAATTACAGGGCTTACGCCGTTGGCTGCTGGTAACTTCCGATGCCCACGGACTCTATAGCCAGTTTGGGTTTACGCCTATGCCCGATCCTGGTAAGATCATGACCTTAGCCATGACGGATCCTTACGCGAAAAAATCAGCAGAATAAATATCAATTTCGCTATCTTCAGGTAATAACTGAAGACCCTATGCAATATTCAGCAAACTGGTGGCGGGAGAAACTACAATTACAGTCCCATGTAGAGGGCGGTGCGTTTCGTGAAACCTATCGTTCTGAGTGGATGCTGGACATGAGTACCCTGCCTGCTGGTGTCAAAGGTAACCGTAATGCTTCCACCTGTATTTATTTCCTATTGGAATATGGGGAGTTCTCGGCGTTTCATCGTATAGCCGCAGATGAGATCTGGCATTTTTATGATGGGCAGACGCTCACCATATATGAAATTGAGCCAGGCGGCCATCTGATAACACATAAGCTAGGCCGTGATATCGATAAGGGCGAGCAGTTACAGGTGATTATTACCGCAGGTAACTGGTTTGCATCGCGTACGGAAATTCCGGGCGGCTATGCCTTAACCGGATGTACTGTTGCCCCAGGATTCGACTTCGCCGACTTTGAGCTTGCAGAAAAAGCCCCCTTACAGGCCGCCTATCCCCAGCATGCGCAGCTTATTGACGAACTGACCAAATAATCAGCACTTTCAAGATGCCTTTCATCGTTCCATTGCCGTTATGTTATTGATAACGGTAAGGCATATACGTGACCATAATCCGCAATTTTATTAAATTACAGTATGAAGAAAATTATATATACAGTCATATTGGTACTGTTGGCGGTTTTGATTTTCTGGATAGGGCGCTTCTTTGGTAGCAAAAACGTTAGCCAGCAGGTGATCTCCAATAGCACCATTGTGAAGGAGATCGCAGAACTCAGCAGCCTGGATGTGCAAGGCTCTGCCAGCATCAAGCGCAGCAACCTTACCGATGGTGGCAGCGACTGGACGGACAATCTGAAGAAAACTTTTCTGGAAAATACCATCTGGGTAACCATTCCCTACGAAGCCAAATATGGCGTGGATATAGATGAACACAACTTCAAGGTAAACATAGAACAGAAGAAGATCATTATCGACCTGCCATCTCCAAAACTATTAAGTTATGAGCTGAAGATCGATAAGATGGAAACCGCCAACCGCAAAGGCCTTTTCCTCTTCCAGGATGATGAAACCTATACGGATGTTCAAAAGAAGCTGTACGTGGAAACACGGGCGCAGATGGAGAACAGTCCTGCCTATATTGAGCGTTCCAAAGCGAAGATCATAGGGATTATGAAAGAGTACTACACTCCTTTCCTGAAGGACCATATCCTGGAGGTGCGCTTTGCCGGCGACTCTATACGGATAGTGAATAATATGCAGATCAAGCTTGATTAATATTTTTGCGCTTTAGCCCAAACAAAGATCGCGATGCCATTGGTATCGCGATCTTTGTTTATGAGATCTGCAGTTGCCTAAATTCGCCTGCAAACAATACTAAGCAGCTATGAATTTCACTAAGCTTCGCTTAGCAATAGGCAACAATGTTTCATTGATCGGCATTACCAACCTGGTTTCAACGCTATAAACCGCAGGATTCGGAAGATCCGTAAAACGGCGTAATAGCAATGTTTTCACATATTCGCAGGTATGTAATATATCTTTTTGGTAGGTATCCAGGTAAGTCATGTGGATACCGCGGAACTTTTCGTCATGCCTTTCGAAAATGGTGAGGCGATAGTTGTAAACCAGAATATCGCGATAGGTACCATCGCAGAGGAACATATAACCTTCGCCGGTTTCCAGCGGTACCAGGCCTACGGGCGCTATCCTCAGTTTATCTTCCACGAACTCATATAGTTCCGTTCCTTCCTTAATGGTGTCATTCATCTGGCCCAAGGCATAATCGATGATGCTTTCCAGTTCCTGCATAAGGTCATCGTCAGCGATGATCTGTTCAAAGATCAGCTGCAACTTTTCAAGATTGATGGCGCTGAGACGCTTTGGAAACTGCTGCTGGAGAAACTGTTTGTTTTCCCGGAAGGCAATCAGATTGTTGTAATGGAAGATGATATCCGCGAGCTGAGGATATAGTTTCCGCTGATCAAAATACCGGTTTATGTCCTGTAGGTATGCGAGTAACGTGTATTTTTTTAGCTCAAAGTCAATGTAGCCGTCCGCAAACCATGTTTCACTTAAGGCTCCCATAACAAATAAATTTAATGGATTCTACTATTAAATTACGAAGAATTTCTGTGATTCTCTATACAAATCCCAATTATAACATGCTTTTACAATAATATTTTTAAGTGCCTCAAAATGTTGCTGGCAGGGGATTTGAATAGTCAAAACCGGGTAAAACATCAAGAAAATTCAAATATTTTTCTGGAGTAACTTTTTTATTAGACTAATTTTCCTAACTTCAGTACATTATTTTTCATTTTTTTAATTTCAGTTATCATGAACATTTACGTAGCCAACCTGCACTACAGGTTGAACGATGAAGATCTTCATCAGATTTTCAGAGAATTTGGAGAGGTTACCTCCGCTAAGGTTATCAAAGACCATGAAACAGGTCGTTCACGCGGTTTCGGTTTCGTGGAAATGCCTAATCAAGAAGAAGGCGCTAAGGCTATGGATAGTTTGAATGGAACCGAAATAGAAGGCAAACAGTTAATGGTAAACGAAGCTAGACCAAAACAACCGAATAATAATTTCAGAGGTGGTGGTAACAACCGCGGTGGCGGTGGATACGGTGGCGGTGGCCGCGATCGTCGTTACTAATCACACTTTCCGATATACATTCGGGTAAAGCTGTTAAAAAATTTAAAAAAGAGGCCGTTTCTACTTTGTAGAAACGGCCTCTTTTTTAATGCCATCTTCTTAATAAGTTGATAGCGAAACTCCTGGTCCGACAAATAAACCTTTTGACTAGCTTACCCTTGCCATCGTTCCAAAAAATGGCTAAAATCTACCTAAAACCTGCATTTTAAGTGATTTCTAAAGGCAATCATCGCATTTTTTGCCGACAGAAGGGCGCTGCATGATTACAGCGCCCTTCTGCTTTATCAACCATAAAACAAACATGGTTTCATCCAGGGTTTCACAAAATAATACCTTATGGAGCCGGTTTGTAAATCAGGTTCTTAATCGTCCCAAAGCCTTTCAATACCTTACTGTAAGTAGCACCCATGAAATCACCGGTAGAAGCAATATCAAAGAGATACACCGACCCACCACCAGCATCATTAACACCAACTACCAACCTGCCAGTATTCTTCCCATACATATTTATAGCTGCCACCGTAGTACCCGCAGGAAAAGCAAAGACCTGCCTTGACTTACCCGCAGGCACATCATGCAGGTACAAGATGTTGTCCTTTGCGTAGTAAATATGCGGTAACGCAGCTGAAACCTTGTAAGCGGAAGCGCTGCTCAATCCCGGTGCATTGATGACATTCATTACGTCCAGCGCAGTGGAATACGGGCCGTAAGACTGGAACCTATATACAAATAGGGAATCATCATTATTATTGGCAAACAGGCAATATGCAATCTCAGTTGGCTGTTTATCTGCCCATAATAAACGCTTGTTGACATTATTAAAGTCAAATGCAGCACCATTATCCGGCGGAGGAAGCACGCTCAGCTCCGGTGAATACATATCCATCACATTGAAGTGCTGATGGATAGAATCGTAATAAATGGCGCCCATCATCATAGAAGACAGATCGTAAGGCAACATATAAAAATCATTGTTTTGTGGCGCCAGGCCAAGCTTATAAGGTGCAGGCACCATCAAACTTAACTGGTATGGCTTTCCACTAACGATCATTGACTCATTCATTGAATTAGCCATATACACCTGGCAGTTGCGATCCTTTGCCGGCATCACAAAAAACCAATCGCTCATCGATCCATTCGCTAAAAAGGAAGAAGAATTGATCTGGGTACCACCATCCTTTGCCAAGGCATAAATGTACTGGGTAGCGCCTCGTTTAAACACAGAGATATTCTGCATACTTGGCGACAAAGGCACTAACGGATTCGCTTTTGAATAGATGTTATGAAAGGCAGAATCCCTGGTATCAATCAGCGAAATATCTGAAGATGCAGCACCTTTCTCCAATACGAGCCAACCTTCATTGAATGGACTGACCACCTTTACATTCAATTTAGCCCTGGTAATGATACCGGTGGTAGTATCTTTTGCATACATATCCAGGTAATAAGTGCCTGCCTGCACAGAAATCATCTTTTTCAGATCAACTGTAGAATCCAGCACATACTTATCTAACGAGGTCCCATAAGGGTATAAGACCCAGGAATACTTGACAGCGCCAGCACTCACACCATTGAGTTTAAGATTACTGGCTACACGTAATGTATCGAATTGGTACACCGTAATACTCTGGCCGTTTATATCAGTTGTGGCCTCGTTAACGGGATGTATGTCATTGTTGCTTTTGTCTTTCAGACAGCTGGCGAATAACAGAGCGCCTGTTAATGCCAGCAATATATTTCTTACTTGCATAATTCAGAATTGATGGTCATTAAAAGGTTATCTGCTTGCCATTTTCATCGAGCATAGGGCCATTTTTCTGCTCATATTCGTCCAAAGCCGTCTGGCACATACTCTGGTATACCCCAAAAATTCCATAAGGCAGCGTGGTAGGAAAATCGTATACACCAGTCACCTGGATTACAAAGCGATATTTTACATCACTGTAAGTACCGAAGAAATAAACCAGCAAGTTGTCCCAGTTGGCAGGCTTGGTTACTTTATTATTGATTTTAACAAGAAAGAAAGCAGTACCACCACCAGTACTTCCACCAGGGTAAGAATTGGCAACGCCTGGTGCAAAATCAGTATTGGTGCCTACTGCCAGCTTAATACGTACTTCATTCTTTTTTACGTTGGAAGAACGATGTACGACAATCCCCAATTTGGTGGTATAGCTGTTGGCGGCTACTTTGGTAGGTAGCAGCTCATAATCGTCAGGCGCGAGGGCATTGGTACTATCAGCCATTACATCGATTTTTGCAGTCCTGTCTTGTGTGGTGGACAATCCCATAATACGCATAGGCACCCATACAGTATCCTGTATTAGCGAATCCGGCCTCACTGCAAAAGAATAGGTAATACTATCGAAGTTGATACCACCCATCTGCCGGTAGAAATAAATCCTGGGAGTATCTGTATATGTCTGCAATTCACTTTTCTTACAGGCAGCGAAAGACACCAACAGTCCCAAAAATGTTATATAAAGAAGATTTTTTTTCATGATTGAATCATTAATGGTTACCATATTGAACTTCATCTGCAGGCAGCGGGAAGGTATAGCGGGCATCACTCATCGCAACAGTACTACCATCCACCTTAGCGGCATTGAGTCGCTTGAAGTAGTAGAATAACTGTCCTTCTGCATAAAACTCCTTCTTATACTCCTTGGTGATTTCAGTGGTAAAATTGATCGCAGAGATATTAGCTGGCAATGCGGTCAATCCTCTGTGCGTTCTTACGGCATTGAGGTAATCAACGCCTGCAGGCACTCCCGAACACTCGGCAGCGATATAGTATACTTCGCTTAACCGGATGATAGGAATCTGGTTCTTCATATAATTGCTCACCATATTATCCTGGTAATAACGCGCCGTACAATTGGTGGTAACCACTGGTGCAAACTGATTCAGGTAACGCAGATCAGAACTACCGCCAGCACTGGTTTCGAACAGTGTACCCAATGCTTTTGTGGTAATACTGTAAGTTGGTGTACTACTCACGTTAGCAGATTTGAAATAGGAATCGTTGGTTGTTTTCAGATCATAATCATACAATGCAAACAACAGCTCTCTGGCAAAAATCCTGTCTCTATCATATGTAGTGGTAGCATTTGCCGGGATTACCCATGGAAATAAACTGGTGTTATTGATTACTTCCTGTGCTGCGGCCAAAGCGCCAACCTTATCACCTGCGTATAGTCGTATACGTGCTTCCAGTCCTTTACAAGCCCAGTAGTTCAGGTGATTGCGGGTATAAGTCTGGAACTGATCATCGGCCACATCTTCGCGAATAGTTTTATCCGCAGCCAATAAGGCAGCAGCGTCTGTAAGGTCTGCCAGGCAGAGGTCCAGCACCTGTTTGATGCTGCTCATATCAGTAGCTTGTACCTTAAACTGCTTCACATACGGGATCGCCAGTTTGGATTGATCTACCGCAGGAGAAGAGCCGAACAAACGCAGCAGATCGAAGTGCATCAAAGCGCGCAGCGCAAGCGCTTCTCCCTTCACCTGGTTATAACTGTTTCCATTAAACAATCCTTTTGAAGCATCTATATTGGTGAGGATATTATTTACGTTACCAATAGCACCATACATCTCTGACCAAACAGAAGCCATACTATTAATCACATTAGGATCTGTGAAGTTGTATGTCTGAAACATATACTCTACTGCTGTAGAGGAAGCCACGGTGGTATAACGTTGTCCTAGCAGGTCAACAGGGCCCATGGTCAGTTTCCAGCCATACAAATTACTGCTACCCATAGCCAGGTATACACCTGTGAGCGCATCTTTGTACCCCTGTGAACTACTGAGCATTTCAGATTCCCTGACCTGTGTTTTAGGACTTACGTCCAGCCATTTTTTACAGCTGCTGCCTGTGATTACAACCAGAGATAAAAAGAGGAATACGAGATTATTACGTTTCATAAATTTCTTTTTAAAGGTTAGAAGGAGGCAGATATATTGAAGGAAAAATTACGTGCGAACGGATAATCCAATCCTCTTTCTATTGTAATGGAAGACCAACGTGTAAGCTCATTACCTGTCAATGCCAGTCGAACGTTGCTCATCTTCCAACGCTGTGAAATACCTTCCGGAATGGTGTATCCGAGGGTAGCAGTCGCGAAATTCAGGTAAGAGTTATTTTGCACGAAACGGCTGGTAGCGAAAGTCGCTTCGTTAGAACCAAAGGAGAAACCATTCTCAGAAACAAGGCCACGGAACATTGTAACGTCACCAGGTTTTTTCCATCTGCCATTCAATACTCTCTCATCCAACTGATAGCGCAAGTCAGCATTCTCTATTCTTGTTGCCAGGGTAGAGTTATACATCTGCTGATTCAGCTGGTAGTTGAAACCCAGTATTACAGAGAAACCTTTAATTGTGAAGTTGGCCATGATATTACCAGAGAGATCTGCAAAGCCATCACCAACAATTACCTTGTCTTTAGGACTCCACGTGTACGTAAGTGTTCCATCCTGCTTGATGAATACTTCCTTACCGGAAGCAGGATCGATGCCATTGGAGCGGACTGCCCAGATAGCGGTAGGACTATGTCCCTCAACGAACCTGCTCTGTGGTTGCTTCTGGTCGTTCTTATCATTCTTATCATTCAGTGCTTTGAGGGAATTGGAGATGTGAGAAATAATAGAGCGGTTATGCAGTCCGTTTACCATGACACTCAAATAAGTATTTTTCTTATCATCACGAAATGCGAAGCCTGTTACGCTGAAGTCCAGACCAGTATTACGCAACGCACCAACGTTTTCCTTATAGCTGCTCACACCAGTGGAAGGAGCTGTATTTACGTCCAGGATAAGGCTTTCTGTATTTTCTTTGTAGTAGTTGAAATCAAAGATGAAATAGTTATTGAAGAAAGCACCGTTGATATGATAGTTTGTTTTCAGCGTTTGCTGCCAGCTGATGTTAGGGTTTCCATAGCCCATCAGTGTAGCACCTACCATACCCTGGTAGCTTTGAGTGGTATTATATTTATAGGTAGTGATACCCAGGTTTGGCGGGAAGTTCACACTACCGGTAGAACCATAGGTAAGACCAGCTCTCAGGGCGTTCACCCATTTAAGGTCCTTGAGCAATGATTCTTTTTTGATATTCCAGGCCGCGCCCACGCTCCAGAATGGTGCTACTCTTTTATCAGCACCAAACTGGCTGGAGCCATCCAGGCTATAGGAGAGATCAGCAGAATATTTTCCATCATAGGTATAGTTGAAAGAAGCACCTGCAGAGATCAACCGGGTAATATTGGCAGTACCTCCAGGTTTGGTATTTGGCGCAAAGCCGTTACCAAACTGCAGCTGGTCCAGTCTTTCAGATGGAAAACCTGTTACTACGTAACTAGCGTCATCACTGCTTGTTTGCGCGCCGCTTACACGCGCAGTGGCAAACAGCATGCTTCTTCCTATCAGCTTACTGTAATCCAATGATACAGCTCCCTGGAAAGTGGTAAATTTAGAATTGTCTTTTGTATAGCTACCTTTCAGCGTAGGATCTATCTGGCCGTTAAAAGAACTATGCGTTGCCGGCAGAAACAGATTGGACTCATCTCCCTGACGCATAATATTTGCATTGGCTAATAAATGCAGGCTTTTATCTAATCTCCAATCGATATACAACTGCTCGTTGAAGTTGGAATATTCTGAATTATTAACGGTATGTAAACTGGCGTCATACAATGGGTTGGCAAAGTTGGTAAGTGCAATGCCATCGGTAGAGATGTATTGTTCCAGGAAACGTTTTAAATGGCCGGTACTATCATATGGTGTCCAGTACTGGTTTTGCTTGGTATAGTCCGAGAAGGTGCCATAGTTGGAATTCACGGCCTTGTTATAAGCGATGGACAATACGTTTTTAACGATCAGGTTTTTCTTGTTATAGCTGAGGTTCATTTCCAGGCGATAGTTTTTTCTACCTGAATTTTTCATTACACCAGCATTATCACTGAAAGAACCATTGATACCGTAACGGATATAATCATCGCCACCTTCGAGGTAGAGCGAGTGTGATTGTCCGAAGGCGCTGCGTAAAGGTTTGGACAGCCAGTAGGTATTTACTCCTTTTGCTACTGCCTCTTTGCGCATAGAAAGGATGCCTTGCAGGTTGTAGTAATCTGACTCACGGTTACTATTAAACTGCCCAGTGAGTTCTTCTACTGCCAGTTTATCTTTTGCGTTGAGCAGATGATATACAGATAAGTCAGGCGCTTCGAGGAATGCTGTACCACTGTAAGACAGGCGTGTTTTACCAGGCAATGGCTGTTTCGTTTCCACCACGATTACACCATTTGCAGCCCTGGAACCATACATGGCAGTAGCTGCCGCATCTTTCAATATGGAGATAGAGGCGATTCTGTTGATATCGAGATCGTATATACGTTGCAAGCTCACCTCAAAACCATCCAGTATCAGTAAAGGCTGGCTGGGGTTGGTGCTGTATGTTGCCTTGAAATCCGCACCAGACATAGTAGCACCGGTAGTTCCCTGCACCGGGAAGTTGTTCACGCCCCGGAGGTTAATCTCTGGGAGCTTATTAGGATTGCTACCATTGGCAAGGTTTTCAGGCAGACGTACAGCGGCATCAAACATTCTGATAGCACTAAAAACGTTTGTCATATTCATTTTCCTGAGATCATCCCCTTTGATGGTAGTGGCTACCCCGGTGAAGTTTTCTTTAGGACGTTTGAACATACCTGTAGATACCATGGCACCTTCCAGTTGAATCGGTTTTGGCGACAGTTGAATATCATATTTACCACTATGCGTCACCGTTACGGTGGTTACTTCATAACCGATAAGTTTCGCTACCAGCTTGGCTTTTCCAGAAGGAATCGTCAGCGTATATTCACCACTGACATCACTGGAAGTACCCAGAGAAGTTCCCATTACTGCGATGGAAACACCTGCGAGTGGTAAGCCGGTGCTTTTATCCAGGACAGCACCGTTGATACGAATTTCCTCTGCTATACCAGCATTTCGGAGGCTGGCACCATTATCTATAACACCCGCGGGTGGCCTTTCTCTTACAATAATAGTATTGTAACTGACTTCATACGTCAGTGGTAAATCAGAGAAGCAAGCATCCAGTGCTTCTTTCAGCTTTACTTCATCCAGTTTGAGATCTACAGTACCGGCAGCTTTAATTAATTGAGGGTCATAAACGAACTCAAATCCAGTTTGCTGGCGGATAGATTCAAAAACTTTTTTCAATGTCAGCCTATGGCCGGTAAGTGTAACTGATTGAGAATAGCTGGCAGCACTTACCTGTAGCAGAGCGGCTAACATTAAAACCGCTGTTAGTTTCATAATCAACAACATTTTGGTTGATGGCAACCAGGCCGGACGCCTGACTTGCTTGCATAGCATTTCTTTCATACTTTCGTACTGTTTAGGTAGTTAATTCAGCATTTTGACGGATGCTAGTGTTAATGTAAGTGCCTGAACAATCGCCGGAAGTGCTGGAACACTTCCGGTTTTGTTCATTTAAAGGCATAGCAATATCATCTCCATTAATAATGGTGGTAAATGGTGACAGAGCGATAAGCTATTGTGTTACTGTTGGTTTTTGATAATCAGTCTTTTTTTCTCTTACTTTCTGGTTGATAATTTTTTGCTGACATAAATTTTCTGGTCTCTGATCGTGAAGCGAGCCTTCCCGGCTGCTTCCAGGACGTATAATAAGTCTTCAATGTGTTGCTTTCTTTGAATGGCTCCCGTTAAGGTTATACCCGTCAAATCTTCCTCATAAACGACATCCACGTCATACCAACGGGATATCTGGCGCATAATCATTTTTATATCATTGTCTTCAAACACAAACCAGCCTTTCTTCCAGGCGATTACATTATCTGTATTTACATTGGAAATAGTCATTAATTCATTGTCTGCGCCTGCTGCCTGTTGTCCGGGTTGCAGTACCACGGATTGCTGCTGATGTTGTACTTTCACTGCACCTGTGAGCAGTGTTGTGCTGATTTTATTTTCGTCAGGATATGCGGAGATATTAAAGCTTGTACCCAAAACTGCAATATCCTGGCCGCCTGCTTCCACTTTAAACGGTAGATTGGCGTGTTGTGCTACATCAAAACAGGCTTCACCTTCCAGTATTATTTTTCTCTCTTTAATAAAATTACTTGTAAACCGTAACCTGGATGCTGCGTTTAGCCATACCCGTGAGCCATCTGGTAATATCATCGCAAATTGGCCGCCACGGGGAGTTCTGAGCTCACTGTAACTACTATTGGCATCAACATTTCCCGCATTTTCAATTTTAACCAGGCCACTATCGGCTTTTGCTACCGCCAAGCCTCTACTCGACCATTGGCTACCAGTAGCCATGGTATCCAGTTCCATGAGCCGGCCACCCGCCAGTTGCAATGTGGCTTTGTCTTTCCCTGGCAGAATAGCCACCTGCTTCGTTATAGCCTGACGAGGATATAACCACCACGCACCAGCAGCTATGACGGCTGCTAAACAGGCCGCTGCAGCATATTTCCACCAGGAAATGGTTCGGATGCTGGACTGTGAATCTATCTGCTGATTGATACGTTTGAATAGCGCTTCGTCAGCAGCACCGCTATTGGATTGCACCATGATGGATTCATATTCCAGCATGATGGCATGATACTTTTCCGCAGGTTGTTGCTGCAGCCACTGCTGTAATGTGGCAACATCCTCCGGAGTATGTTGTCCGGCTGCGATTCTTTCCAATATTGGACGATAGTTCATAGCGTGCTATAGTATAAAAACGTTTGGGATAAATGAAAGGGGACGGTTGTCAAAAAATATTTTTTAAGAAAAAATAATACACAGTAAAATGATCAGGGTAATATTGATGTCGCCATACTGCCGAATATAGCTGCGAATGAAGCTACTAGCCAGATGCAGCTGTTTTTTCACTACTGCTACAGAAACATTTTGGTTTTCGGCAATTTCAGCCCAGGACATATCACGTTGGGTACTTAGTTCAAAAATGACCCTTCTTCTTTCCGGCATTTTGCGGATGGCTTCCTGTACAAGGTTGTTATATTCCCGATACTGTTGTTCTAATTCAGGGTGGATGGCACTTTCGGGGATCTCTCCAGGCAATAGCTGTTTCTGCTGCTGGCGGAAGATGTCCAGCAGTCGGTTGCGGCCCATACGATAGAGGTAGTATTCAAACCGCTCCATTCCAACGAAAGTTTCTCTTTTAAGCCAGACCTTTACAAATATATCCTGGGTAATCTCCTCAATTAAATGGATATCTGCAGTAAACGGCAATAGGTAGCGATATAACTTTGGTTGATAATGGTAATATAAACTGGTATAGGCGCTTCTATCCCCCTCCGCTAACTGGCGAAGCAGTCCAACTTCATTGTCCATGCCGTGAATATAGCTGTTTAAGGCAGAATTTTATAATTATAGTATTAACATTTGCTGTTATTTTTCTGTAGAGAGATAGCTAGAGAGATAAGATGTTTGTTGTACACTTTTTTTTAAGAGCATGTGGCAAAAAAAATCCCGGCAGCATTATTTGCTGCCGGGATTATATTTTTCCAATAAACGTAGCTATTAAATTCCGCGTTTAGGATCGAAGTTTTCCAATTCCTGTGCTACTGCCGTTAGGAAGGTAGCACCGAGAGAACCATCTACGATTCTGTGATCGTAAGACATAGACAGGTACATCATATGTCTGATGGCGATAGAATCACCTTGTTCTGTTTCGATAACAACAGGACGTTTTTTGATAGCGCCTACTGCCAGGATAGCCACTTGTGGTTGGTTAATGATAGGTGTTCCCATCAAACTACCGAAAGTACCTACGTTGGTGAGGGTGAAGGTACCACTCTGTGTATCTTCTGGTTTCAGCTTATTGTTACGAGCAGCATTAGCCAGGCTGTTTACCTGTTTGGTGATGCCTACCAGATTGAGCTGGTCTGCACTTTTAATAACAGGAACGATCAGGTTACCGCTAGGTAAAGCGGTGGCCATGCCTACGTTGATGTCTTTTTTGATAATGATTTTATCACCATCGAGGGAGCAGTTGATCAGCGGGAATCGTTTGATACATTTCACGATAGCTTCGATAAACAGTGGAGTGAAAGTTAATTTCTCTCCTTCTCTCTTTTCGAATTCGCCTTTCATGCGATCACGCCATTTCACCATGTTGGTAACATCAGCTTCTGCGAAGCTGGTTACGTGTGGACTTACTTGTTTGCTCATCACCATGTGGTTGGCGATCAGTTTACGCATGCGGTCCATTTCGATGATTTCCACGTTGCCGCTATAGGTAGGAGAAGCAACGGTGGTGGCAACGGCTGTACGTGGGGCTGCAGCAGCGGCTGCGGCGCCTTGTGTAGCGTTGGTGACAACATTAGCCACTACTTTACCTTCTTTGAGGTCGGCAATGTATTGGAGGATGTCTTTTTTGGTGACGCGACCATCTGTACCGGATCCTTGAATTTTTTCCAGTTCTGCCAGGCTTACACCTTCCTGCTGGGCGATATTAAGCACCAGTGGTGAATAAAAGCGGGTACCGCTGCCGGAAGTAACCGGAGCTGCAGATTCATGCTGGGTAGCTACAGCAGGAGCTGCGGCAGCTGTAAATTTCGGTTCAGTAGTTACAGGGGATGCAGGAGTTACGACTGCAGCGGCGTCGGCATTGGTGTTAATGCGTGCAATGACAGTACCTACAGGGACAACATCATTTTCCTGGAATAGCAGTTCAGTGATTTCTCCTTCTGCAATAGAAGGAACTTCACTGTCTACCTTGTCGGTGGCAATTTCCAGCACGGTTTCGTCCACTTTAACGTGGTCGCCCGGCTTTTTATGCCAGCGCAGGATAGTAGCTTCCATGATGCTCTCCCCCATTTTCGGCATTACCAATTCTACAATAGCCATAAGATTGATTTTAGCTTTGATGTTAGCTTAATTAGTGCGGGACAAAAATAAGGGAATTGTATTAATTCAGACCTTCCGGTTCCAGCTCCAGAATGAGCTTCCTTAATTCGTTCATCGCATAAACGGCTGCCATCTGTGTATTTCTTTCCCTGTCGTAGCGCAGGTGATATTTTACGGTGACGCTTTTTTCCTTGCTGCCAACGGCTATCCATACGGTGCCCACGGGCTTTTCTTCTGTGCCGCCGGTAGGGCCCATGATACCAGAAATGGCGATTGCATAGTCTACCTCCAGCACGTCGAGTGCGCCGGCCAGCATTTCTCTTACTGTTTCTTCACTGACAGCTCCATAGGCCTGTAATGTAGCTGGCTTGACGCCTAAAAGCTTCATTTTCATTTCATTGGAATATGTCACTGTACTGCCTTTAAAATAGGCAGAACTACCAGAAATGGCTGTAATCCAGCTACTTATTAATCCGCCGGTGCAGCTTTCTGCAGTGCCAATCGTCTTGTTCCGTTGCAGGAGCAGCTGTCCTAATACTTCACCCATGCTCACATCCGAGTCGGTGACAGCGATATCAGTGAGGCGTTCTTTCAGTTCAGTGAAATAGAGGGCCAGCTCAGTGGCGGTACTGAGTTTGTCTTTGCCCAGGGCGGTGAGGCGCAATTTGAGCAGGCTATAGCTGGGAAGGTAAGCCAGTTTGATATGTGGTGGTAGTTTGGCTTCAAAATCTACCAGTCTTTCCGCAACGAAAGACTCTCCCATGCCTGAAGTGATCAGGGTATGGTGTACTACTGCAGGCGTACGGAAATGAGACTCCAGGCGGGGAAGCACATAATCCTCCATAATGCCTTTCATTTCATGTGGTACGCCCGGCATGGACACATATATTTTTTCGTCTTTCTCGAACCACATGCCTGGAGCGGTGCCACGTAAGTTAGGTATTACGGTGGCGGCTTCCGGCACCAGCGACTGATCTACATTTCGCTGGAGGATAGGCAGGCCGCGGCTTTCGAACATATACAGTACCCGTTGCAGCGTTTCGCGGTCCTGTACCAGACGGGTATTGAAATATTCGCAGAGCGTGGGTTTGGTGATATCATCAGCTGTGGGGCCGAGGCCACCGGTCATTAGCACAATATCGGAGAGGGCAGCTTCAGCAGCCAGTACATCCAGGATATCTTCCCGGATATCTCCAATGGCTACACGACGATGTACCCAAATGCCCATGGCATTCAGTTGCTGGGCCATCCAGGCCGAATTGGTATCGATGGTTTGTCCGATCAGCAGTTCATCGCCAATGGTAACGATACTGACAGTTATCTTATTCACTTGCTTGGGATTTTATTGAAAAAATGGTTCCAGCCGTTCTTTAAGTGCCTGTGGCAGCCCGGATTTTTGTTTGGTAACAGCATCTACAAACACTAAGGTTGTAACACCCACATTCAGCAACTCCCCTTTTTCATTATACAATTCGCTATGGAACTGGATTTTTGAACTCTTAGGAAGCTCTTTTAATATAGTCTTTACCGTTATGAGATTATCATAATAAGCGGGCCTGAAATATTTTATATTCAACTCAGCTACAGGCATCATCACGCCTTGTTCTTCCAGCTCACGGTAGGTAAAGCCCAGTTCGCGGATGGCTTCTGCCCTGCCTACTTCAAAATACAAACCATAATTTCCATAATAGAGGTAGCCCATCTGGTCTGTTTCTCCATATCTTACCCGGATCGTTGTTGTACTGATAAACATGGTCCAATCTGTTTTTATATAAATTTATGCTATCAGGTTATCTATAGATACCCTGCCAGGGCCGATGAAGAGGATAACAGTAAACGCTGCCAGAAACATTACTGGCTGCTCTATCCTTAACAAGGGCTCATGTGCATGCACCACAAAAATACTAACTGCCATGCAAATAATGAGCGGAACTGTTGCCAGCCGGGTCAGTAATCCTACGATAATGAAGATAGCACAGGCTACTTCTGCGAAAATTGTAAGCGCCAGCCAGGTAGTATGTCCGATGTGTAAAGGATCAGGAAAAGCGTTTTGTTTAGCCGCAAAATTGATTAGTAATGGCCATCCATGCAATAAAATCAATCCCCCGAAAATCACCCGCAAAATGAGCATAGAAAAGTGAACAGCACCATTCGTAAAGCTGGCAGAAAACAGTTTTCTCATAGTAGGTAAGGTTTTTGCTAATAAAAATCTTTTTCCAAGATAATGATAACATCCTTGCCGCCTATACGGAGTTATCCACATTGTGTAGAACACAGGCGAAAAAGAACAGATATAACATATATATTTGCTTCCAACCGTTCTGGCAGGCGTTATTAAGCCATAGCACCGGGCCCGAACAGCGGAACAACGAATCATAATCATCTAGTAATCGCCCGGCCGGAAAATAATTCTGCCCGGTATTCGTTTTAATCGCATATTCAAGATAATAGCAAAACATGCAGGTCATAAGAAAAATTATTGTTCCCGGACATCTGTACTTATCCCTATTCGCTTTTGCTGGAGCAGGAGTAGCAGGCATATCTTCCGCCCAGGCACAGCAAACCCGTATTTACACAGACCCGGAAAAAGCCTTTAAAGATGCACAGCAATATTTCCAACACGGAAAATATGCTGTATCCATGCAACTCTTTAAACAGACTATCGACAATATCGATTACTGGCACGAAACCAATCGTGACCTGGTAAAATCAGATGCCTACTACTATTATACTATCTGCGCACTGAAACTACAACAGGCAAACGCGGAATACCTTGCCCAGCAATATCTCAAAAACTTCAATAATAATGCCCGCGAACAAATGGTAAGCTACCAGCTGGCAAAATATTATTTCCATGAGAATAAGCTGAAAGAAGCCATTCCTTACTACGAACACGCTAATATCGATAATCTCTCCAACGAAGAAATCGCAGACGCCAAATTCGAACTGGCTTACTGTTATTTCAACGTGAAAGATTTTAAGAAAGCACAGCCCCTGTTCGCTTCCATCAAGGAAATACAAGGCAAATATTATATTCCGGCTAACTACTATTACGGCTATATCGCTTACAACAACAGGCAATACAACGAGGCACTGAAAAGCTTCCAGAAAGTAGCAGACGATCCTAAATACAGTAACGTCGTTCCTTACTATATTGCCGAAATATATTACTTCCAGGGCAAAGCAGATCAGCTGATCGCCTACGGCGAACCTCTGGTGCAGAAAGGTGGCCAATACTATGAGGCAGAACTCAAACAACTCCTCGGTAAAGCCTATTTCGAGAAGAAAGATTATAAAAAAGCACTCCCTTATCTGCAAGAATTCCAGGATAATTCAGAAGATGTAAGAAATGAGGACATCTACCAACTGTCTTACTCCTACTATCAAACTGGCAACCTGCAAAAAGCAATCAACGGCTTTAAACAACTGAGTAGTGCCAAAGATTCACTGGGACAGAATTCCATGTATCTCCTCGGCGACTGCTACCTCCGTACCGGTCAGAAAACGAATGCTAGAAACGCCTTCGCCTATTGCGCCAACAATAGTTCTAACGCTCAACAGCAGGAAATCTCCAGATTCAACTATGGTAAGCTTTCCTATGAGTTAGGCTATACAGATGTGGCACTCTCTGAGCTGAGCAGCTTCGTTAAAAAATATCCGAATTCAGAATACAATAAAGAGGCTCGCGAAATCATGGTAAACCTCTTCATGAATTCCAACAACTATAAAGAGGGGCTGGCTACCATCGAAATGATTCCTGATAAAAACCAGACCGTACTGAAAGCCTACCAGAAGGTAGCTTTCGGCCGCGCTACACAGCTCATCAACGATGGTCAGCTGGCAGAAGCCGACAGACTGCTGGATATCGCCATCAAGAATCCTTACGACAACCAGATCAAACAACTGGCTTACTTCTGGAAAGGAGAAATAGCACTACGTCAGAACAAAACAGAAGCTGCTATCTCTAACCTCAACACCTATATGGGCAGTACCGCCATCGTTTCTGGCGAAGCAAATGCTCAAACAGCCAGCTATAACCTGGGTTATAGTTTGCTAAAACAGGACCGTTTCAGCGAAGCATTGCCATGGTTCGAAACCGCACAGAAAGCCAGCGGCCCTAATGCGCAACGTATCAGCAACGACGCTACCTTACGTTCTGCCGATTGCTACTATATGCTACGTCAGTTCCCTAAAGCATTATCACTGTACGACAGGGTAATCAGTAATAATGATCCAGGCGCCGATTATGCAACCTATCAAAAAGCGATCATACTCGGATTACAAGGCAAACAAAGTGAGAAATTAGCGCTGCTGAAACAATTAGGAAATAAATTCCCTAGTAGCAATTTCAGCAATGAAACAGATATCGAAATTGCCAATACTTACCTGGCAGCAGAGAAATTCAACGAAGCCATTCCTTACCTGGAAAATGTGCTGCAGAAACAGCCTAACGGCCCTAATGCACCACGCGCATTACTCAAATTAGGCCTGTGCTATTACAATAAAGACAACGAAACCAAAGCCCTGAGCTATTATCGCCAGGTGGTAGAGAAATTCCCAGGATCACCAGAAAGCAATGAAGCACTGCAAAGTGTTAAAGCAATTTATGTAGGCCAGGGAAAAACTGATGACTACCTCGCATTCCTGAAAGCAAATGGTAAATCAGTGAGCGCATCTGCTGAAGACTCCCTTGCTTATGCTGCTGCTGAAACACGCTTTACCAGCAATGACTGCAATGGCGCTATTATCGCGTTTAACAACTACATCCGCAAATATCCTGACGGACAATTTATTCTGCCTGCCAATTTCTATAAAGCAGAATGCAGCTATAACAATAAAGACTATACGACAGCGTTACCAGCATACGAATTCGTATTGTCCCGCAACAATAGCCTCTACGCAGAACGCTCCGCGCTTCAGGCAGCAAATATTAACTATTACCAGGTTAAGAATTATGATAAAGCACGCGGCTATTACCTGCAGTTACAGGACCTGGCTACCAGCAAGGAAAACAGCCTGAATGCCACCCGTGGTTTATTACGTTCTACGTATATGCTGAAACGTTGGGACGAAGTAACCAACTACTCAGAAATGCTGCTGGCAGGAAGTAACAATAGTACCGATGATCAGATCCTCGGACATTTCTACCATGCAAAAGCATTAAAACAAAACAGTCAGTATCCAGCTGCTATCGCTGAATTCAAAACTGTCTGCAACCTGACCAAATCAGAAATCGGTGCAGAAGCACGTTACGATATTGCCGACAGCTACCTGCAACAAAACGACCTGGAAGCCGCTGAGAAAGCAGGTTTCGATGTGATCAAGAATACCGCCTCCTACGAGTACTGGGTAGCAAAAGCCTATATCCTGCTGGGTGATGTTTATTCCAAACAACAGGATTATTTCAATGCCAAAGCCACTTATCAGAGTATCGTCACCAACGCTACCATTCCGGAGCTGAAACAAGAGGCTAAAGATAAACTGGCAAAAGCCGAAGCTGACGAAAAAGCAGCAGGCAAAAAGAAGAAATAACAGATTTTCGGATTTAAGTAAACGATCGCATGAACATTCATAACATATACCGCAAACACTTTTTCTTTTTCGCTGCTATGGGGCTGGGTGCCGGATTTTTCCAACAGGCATCTGCTCAGGATTCGCTGAAACAGGAAACTATCGATATCATTTCTACTTACCAGCCACGTCTGAGAGATGCGGCCAAACTGAATCTTACCGCTTCACTCCCGGCGGTAGATACTGCCCGTCCTTCTTTGAAGTATGCGGTGCCGTCACTGAACCTGAACTTCATGTATCAGGCAGCACCACTGAAGCCACTGGCGCTGGGCAAAGACTCTCTCGACCTGCTCCAAAATAATTTTATTAAACTGGGTTATGGTAATCTCAGTACACCGCTAGTACAAGCCGGCTTCGGTAGCGGACGCCATGAAAACTATAACTACGGCCTCTTTGTAAATTATTCTTCTTCCAAAGGAAAAGATATAAAATACCAGGACTACAGCACGTTAAACGCACTGGCAGCAGGTACCTACCTGCTACCTAAATTCCAGTTCAACGCCAGCTTAGCCTATGATCGCAATACCGTTCACTACTACGGTTACGACCAAACGCTGCCGGTAGAAAAAGGCGATATAGCGCAAACCTTCAACCAGTTTACTGTTAATGTTGGCGCTAACAACAGAACGACCAACGACTGGGCTTTTAGCTTTCAGCCAAAAGTGAAGTTCATTCTCTTTAATGATTCTCATAAGAATACAGAAAATACCTTCGTCTTCAATATCCCTGTTCGTAAACAGATTTTTGAAGACATCTTCATCAAAGCTGAAGGTGTTTTTGACCTGACCACCTTTAAAGCAGATGGCGACCGCTCTTTCAATAATAATATTGTAGCGATCCATCCGGCGGTGGACATCATCAAGCCAGGATTTGTACTCCATGCCGGCGTAAATCCAACTTGGACCAATACACCAGGCATTAATAAATTCTACCTCCTGCCAGACATCGTAAACGAAACACACCTGATTCGTAAAAAATTGATCCTGAGCAGTGGCTGGATTTCTTACATGGAAAAGAATTCCTATCGTAACCTGACCAGCCGCAATCCTTTCTTCACAGGCAGTATGGCAGAAATGCAGAACACCCGTATCGAAGAAAAATATACCGGTATCAAAGGTACCTTAGGCAGTCACTTTAACTACAACACGAAATTTGCATCCGTTACCTGGTATAACCTGCCACTGTTCGTAAATGATACCCTCGACAGCAAGCATTTCATTACGCTGAACGAAGCAGAACTCCGCGCATTCCAGTTACATGCAGAAGTTGGTTATATCCAGGAAGAGAAATTACAGGGAAGAGTGAGTTTCGACTGGTACAACTATAACAAGCAACAATCACAGCCACAGCCATGGGCGCTGCCTGCATTCCAGGGTGATGTATTTGTTTCTTATATCCTCATGAAAAAACTGCACCTGAATGCTGATCTCTTCGCAATGAGCGGCGCTTACTACAGGAGTGCGAATAAAATTGATTTCGGTAAAACTGACGGAGCCTGGGATATGAACCTCGGCGCATCTTTTGATATTACTAAAAACTTCAACATCTGGTTGAACGCCAATAATATTTTCAATACCCAATACCAACGTTATTATCTCTATCCTTCTTATGGTTTTAATATTGTTGGTGGGTTGCTATTTAAATTCTAATTTAGTTGGTAATTAAGAGATTGGAACAAGAAAACCCGTTCTCTGGAAAACACACTACTCTTACGGGCAGTGTGTTTTCCAGGTACTGACCCGAAAGTAAATGGAGCAAAATGCACACCTGATCGGGCGGTTTATCTCTAATTCCATAGTAATTAGTAATAAAGCACTATGATTCTACAGCAATACATTCAGGAAGTACTCTTCAGACAAAGAGTTTGTGTTATCCCCCAGCTAGGCACCTTTACCTTACAGCATTTCCCGGCACAATACAATGTGAAAACACAGACCCTGACACCACCATGGGAACAGGTGTTGTTCAGCCAAACCTATCAGGACGATGGTTCCTGTCTGGAATGGATAGCCTTGAAAGAAAACCTGGTGCCTTCCGTAGCACAAATGAAACTGGACAAGTACCTGGAGGAGATGAAGACGGAACTAAAAACAGGTAAGCCTATGGAACTGCCTGGCATCGGCGTTTTACAGGGGGACTTTGCCGGCAACATTCATTTCTTTGCGGAAAAATTGCCTGTAACACAGGATACTATTGACCTTCAACCTATCAGACACGAAGAAGCACCCCCCGAACCCGTTGCAGCGCAAGCAACAACACCACCGGAAAAGCTGGAACCTATCATGACCGATGAAGTGGAAAACACTTTAGAAGCCATTGAAGCAGAAGGTGGCTTTAAATGGTGGTGGGCAGTAGTGCCAGTAGTTGTGATACTTGGCGGCGTGGCGGCATGGTGGTATATCACGCAGCAGCAACGTTCTGTCACCGTTAATCCAGTACCTCCCGCAGACAGCGTAGCAGCAACGGCGCCGGCAGTACAACACGATAGTACTACGGTTGCAGATTCAACAGCTACAGCAGTAGTACCGGTAACGGATACACTAAAATACGTTGCCGTTTATGCTACCTACAAGGATACGCCTAAAGATAGCACCGTTGCGTACAAAGCCTTTGAAAAACAACAATCATGGGGCAGAACGCAGGTGATCATCTATAAAGATAGCCTGTATAAACTTGCCGTACCTGTTAACAACGCAGATACTACCGGTGAAGCAGAGCGGGTAAGCAAAGAGTTCGGCGCTAAAGCCAGACTCGAAAAACACTAAAAGTTTCGGAAAACAAATAAAAAAGCCGTCTCTACAAAGTAGAAGACGGCTTTCTTTTTAAAGATCTTTTTAGCGGGTAGCAGGAAGTGCTGCCGCAACTATTTCAAGACCTTCCGCAAAAGTATGTGGAGAATAGTCAAATTCTTTTTCTGCTTTTTCGATGATAAGTCCTGTTTTTGCAGGTCTTGCAGCTGGCTGGGCCAAACTTTTTGAGCTGATCTTTTCGATCATATTAGTATCCAGGTTGAAGAAATCAGCCGTTTTAATAGCCATATCATATGGTGTCAGCGTTTCTTTTCCTGATATATTATAGATACCTGTTGCTTTTTTATCTACGATCATCTTACAGCCTTTAGCCAGATCGAGGCAGAGTGTTGGCGTACGCCACTGATCATCTACTACTTTGATCTTTTTATTTTGCTGCAGATTATTTTTCACCCAGGTAATCATGTTGCTACGCTGTGCATCAGCAACGACCCCATATACTAATACGGTGCGCACTATCGACCAGGCCAGTTTACTGTTCTGGACAATTCTTTCTGCTGCAACTTTGCTCGTACCGTAATAATTGATAGGATTTGCCAGATCTTCTTCTGTATATGGACCATTTAATCCATCGAAGATGAAGTCGGTAGAGAGAAATAAAAAGTATGCATTGATTTTTTCTGCAGCCTGCACGAGGTTGCGGGTGGCGCCTACGTTCATATCCCAGCAGGCGTCCTTATTTTTTTCACATTCATCCACTTGCGTCATAGCAGCAGTATGGATGATGATGTCGGGTTTGTATTTATCCAGTAGTTGCTGTGCAGTACCAGGTGCGCGAAGGTTCGCGGCTTCGTATATGTAGTTATCGTGCAGGGGCGATCTGTTGGGGCCCCTTCCGGTGGCTACTACGCTATAGTTCTTATCCTGCAAAAAAATCGGGAGCAAATGCTGCCCCAATAGTCCGTTACTTCCAGTTATAAGTACATTCATAAGCCATATTCATACACTGTTTTTAAAGATAAGCAATTTTCCGTTGCTGGTCATAAAAAAGAAGAGAGCACCTTAAAAGCAGAGATATATAATTAAATACCTTGCTTTTAAGATGCCCTCTCCTGCTTTATTAATTTAGGCAGATGATTAATGCGAATTATTTCATCCCCAGATTAAACATTACAAAAGACCAGATATCCGCTGCTTCATCAATCATCTTTGTAACAGATTTACCTGCGCCATGCCCTGCATTAGTATCAATGCGGATCAATGTAGGATTAGGACCTGCATTGTCGGCCTGTAAGGTAGCTGCAAATTTGAAAGAGTGTGCTGGCACTACGCGGTCGTCATGATCAGCAGTAGTAACCAGTGTTGCAGGGTAAGATACACCTGGTTTCAGGTTATGCAGCGGAGAATATTTGATCAGGTATTTATACTGGTCTGCATTATCGCTGCTACCATATTCAGTAGCCCATGCCCAACCAATGGTAAATTTCTGGAAGCGTAGCATATCCATTACACCTACCTGAGGGATCGCTACTTTAAACAGATCAGGGCGTTGCGTCATGCAGGCGCCTATCAGCAGACCACCGTTAGAACCACCGCGGATAGCCAGTTTCCCAGGATTGGTATATTTTTCTTTTACCAGGAATTCTCCTGCTCCAATCATATCATCGAAAACATTCTGTTTGCGTTCCATCATACCGGCTTTATGCCAAGCCTCCCCATATTCGCTACCACCACGAAGCGAAACAACTGCGTATATGCCTCCCTGTTCCATGAAGTACAGATTAGCCACGCTGAAAGAAGGCGTGATAGGAATATTGAAACCACCATAACCGTATAACAGCACAGGGTTGTTACCATCCAGTTTCCAGCCTTTTTTGCCAGACAGGAAGATAGGCACTTTAGTACCGTCTTTGCTGGTAAAGAAAACCTGTTTGGTTTCATATTCTTCCGGATTGAATTTTACAGCTGCTCTGTCAAAGAGTGTAGACTTACCCGTAGCGATATCATATTTATAGATAGTAGCAGGATCTACGAAAGATGAATAAGAGTAATAGAAAGATCCATCTTTTCTTTCAGCGCCGAAACCGCTGGCAGTACCGATACCTGGTAATTTTACCTGGTGGCCGTTTTTACCATCGTAATCGCATTGATAAATATAGGAAGAAGCATCTTTCAGGTAGCTGAGGAATAATTTACCCCCACCGATGCCAACATGTTGGAGGGCTTCAGGTCTTTCTGCTACAATAGTTTTCCAGTTAGCTGGTTCCGGATGTTTAGGATCGATTTCTACTAATTTATAGTTTGGTGCATCGCGGTTGATCACTACGAGAATTTTATCTCCCACATTATCAACCACATTTGGTTCATAATCGAATCCGGGAACAAGCAGGGAAAAATCTTTCTGGGCAGGGTTTTTCAGGTCTTTCACCCATATTTCACCGCCAGAAGTACCTTCCGTAGTCTGTAGGATGAGGAATCTTTCATCTTCAGTAAGGCCGCAACCAGCGTTACGCAGCGGGTGTTGCTTATCCTGGTAGATGAGTTCATCTTTTTCCTGTGGCTGTCCGATGGTGTGGTAGTAAACTTTCTGGAATTCATTTTTGCGAGAGAGTTTACTTTGTTCGTCGGGTTTGTCATAGCGGCTGTAATAGAAGCCATTGCCTCTCCAGGATATCCCTGAAAACTTCACCCATTCCAGCTTGTCGGAGAGCAGTTGTTTGGTGGCTACGTCCATTACATAACCTTCCTGCCAGTCGGAGCCAGCTTTGGAGATCAGGTAGGCGACATATTTTCCATCTTTGGAAAACTGGAGGTTTCCAAGGGCGGTGGTACCGTCAGCGGAAAGTTTGTTAGGGTCTATGAATACTTCAGCGGGGCCGCCTGGGGTGGTGGAGCGCATCAGAATGGCCTGGTTCTGAAGCCCGTCATTTTTAGAGAAGTAGTAATATTTCCCTTTTTTGGAAGGAGCAGAAGTTTTGGGATAGTTCCAAAGTTCTTCTAATCTTTTTTTAACATCATTACGGAAAGGGATTTTGGACAAATAGTCCTGTGTAATGGCGTTTTGAGCGTGGACCCATGCCTTTGTTTCGGCACTATTGTCATCTTCCAGCCAGCGATAGGGATCAGAAATTTTATTTCCGTGATATTCATCCGTAATATCGACTTTTTTAGTCTCCGGATATTTAATGTCGCTGTGATGTTGTGCCATGGCCTGTCCCGTCAAAATCGTCATACTCATAATTAACAAACTCCTATTAGTTTTTTTCAACATGCCTTTAATTTTTAAAAAAAAATTCTACTTTGTTTGATGAAAATTAAAAATTTAGGTTATTTCATGAGATAACTGTTAGAAAAACAATTGCAAAATGTTATTTTTGTGCGCCCTTAAGATATTTTTTTAGCAATTTATATGAAAAAATTGAACAACATTGCAGTCCTTACCTCAGGAGGAGATGCTCCTGGCATGAACGCAGCGGTTCGTGCAGTAGTAAGAACGGGCATTTATCATCAGCTGAATGTGTATGGCGTAATGTACGGCTACAGGGGAATGTTAACAAATGACATTTTCAAGATGGAGTCTAAATCAGTGGCCAACATTATTCAACGCGGAGGCACCATATTGAAGACAGCCCGGTGCAAAGAGTTCTATGAATATGAAGGGCGAAAAAAGGCTTACGAGAATCTGAAGAAGCACGGCATTGATGGTATCGTTGTCATAGGTGGCGACGGTTCTTTTAATGGAGCGCAGAAATTCAGCCAGGAATTTGACATTCCGTGTATAGGCTTGCCTGGTACTATTGACAAGGACATTGCTGGCACTGACTTTACCATTGGATTTGACACAGCAGTCAATACAGCGGTAGAGGCTATCGACAAGATCAGGGATACCGCGGATGCGCATGATCGCCTGTTCGTAATTGAAGTAATGGGCCGGGATGCCGGTTACATTGCTTTACACAGTGGGATTTCCACTGGCGCTGAGCACGTATTAATGCCAGAGCGCAAAACCGAGGTAAATGAAATTATTGAAGAACTGCAGGCCAACGAACGTCGTAAAAAACTCGTTAACCTGATTGTGGTAGCAGAAGGAGATGAAACCGGAGGCGCCAACGAAGTAGCCCGCAGAATTAAAGAAGCCTGTCCTCAACTGGATACCAGAGTGACCATCCTCGGTCATATCCAACGCGGTGGCTCCCCTACCTGTCAGGACAGAATCCTTGCCAGCAGGCTCGGATATGCCGCAGTAGATGCCCTCCGTGAAGGAGTTCATAATGTAATGATCGGAGTTGTAAATGACAAGATCCAGTATACACCGCTCGACAAAGCGGTTAAAGCTAAACAGGAGATCGACCCCGAATGGTTTAAGATTGTAAAAATTCTTGCGAGTTAAAAAATAAGACTTATGAGTACAAAGGATCTATCCAAATACTATCACAAGCAGATGGATAACGCTGCTGGTAGAGAGCATTCTTCCCACAAGACTAAAATAGTAGCAACTGTTGGTCCGGCTAGTGACACCTATGACAAATTATTGGAGTTAGTTAGAGCAGGCGTGAACGTTTTCCGTCTTAACTTCTCCCATGGCTCGCATGAAGACAAACTGCGAATCATCGAATACATCCGCCAGATCAACAAAACTGAACCTTACAACGTAGCCATCCTCGCTGACCTCCAGGGTCCTAAGCTGCGTGTGGGTGAAATCGAGAACAACGCATTACCACTCAAAGCCGGTGATATCCTCACTTTCGTGAATGAGAAAGTGGTGGGTAACATGGAGAAAATCTATGTATCTTATCCAGATCTTTATAAAGATCTCAGACCAGGACAAAAAATCCTCTTGGATGATGGTAAAATCGAAACTGTTGTAAAAGAACTGACACCTAACGGTGAAATCAAAGCAGAAGTGACCCTGCCTGGCGTTCTTTCTTCTAAAAAAGGTTTCAACCTGCCAGATACCAAAGTATCCCTGCCAGCACTGACAGAGAAAGATATTATTGACCTGGAATTCATCATCGACCACGAATGCGACTGGGTAGCATTGTCTTTCGTAAGAAGCGTAAAAGACCTGATAGACCTGCGCAAACGCCTGGAAGCACGCAATTCAAAAATGAAGGTTATCTCTAAAATAGAGAAACCAGAAGCTATTCAGAACTTAAAAGAAATCATCTGGGAAAGCGATGGCGTAATGATCGCTCGTGGTGACCTCGGCGTAGAACTGCCAGTAGAGCAGATCCCAATGATTCAGAAAGATATTATCCGCAAATGTATCCACCGTGCGAAACCTGTTATCGTGGCAACACAGATGATGGAAAGTATGATGGACCGTACCCGTCCTAACCGTTCAGAAATCACTGACGTAGCTAACGCGGTACTCGAAGGTGCGGATGCAGTAATGCTTTCCGGTGAAACTGCTACCGGTCAGTTCCCTGTGCTGGTTATCCAGACCATGAACAAAATCATCCAGGAAGTGGAAAAAGAAGCGATCATTTACAACCGTAACCTGATCCCTCATCGTCACTCTCCTACCTTCCTCAGCGATGCACTCTGCTACAACGCTTGTAAAATTGCTGAAGATCTCGATGCTGATGCCCTGATCGGTATGACCCAGAGCGGTTACACCGGCTTCATGCTCAGCTCTTACCGTCCACGCTCTCCACTCTATGTATTCACCAAAGAAAGAACACTGGTGAATCAGCTGAGCCTTAGCTGGGGCGTTCGCGCATTCTTCTACGAAGAAGAAGAAAGCCTCGATGATATCGTTTTCGATCAGATCAACATCCTGAAAGAAAGAGGTTTCATCAAAGCTGGTGATGTAGTTGTTAACACAGGTTCTACTCCAGTTAAACAACACCTCCCAACCAACATGCTGAAAATTACAAGAGTAGAAGAATAATCATCTACCTGTATCTCTTTAAAAAAAATTCCCGGCGTATTAATACGACCGGGAATTTTTTTTATATCTGAATGATATCATGCTAATCCCAACATCAGCAAAGGAAATGGCTTCCCCATCCCATCTAGCTCTGAGCGAGATAGTACCTTAAAACCATAATGCAGATAGAAGCCTACCGCCTGTTCATTTTGCTCATTTACATCTACCAATGTTACACCTTGTTCCCGGATAACATGCTCCAATAAAGCTTTTCCAATTCCTTCTCCCCTGTGAAAGGGATCAATAAACAACATCTCCAGCTTGTTGGCTGCTACTCCCGCAAAACCAAGTATATCACCATTCTCCGCTTTCATGCAGGACAAATTAACCGCCGGAAAAAATTCATTTAATATCAACGGTTTAAAATACTGGATATCTTCCTCCGTCAGAAAATGATGAGTAGCACGAACAGACTTTTCCCATACTTCAAGTAAAATCGGGTATTCACTCGCCTTAACCGTAGTTATTTTTCTCATGATGCCAGCTTACGTTTATTCCCAGAATAAGTTAATAGATAGATGATCAATGCGATGGTAATCAAAGCAGTACCGGCGATACAAACACCCGTCCATTGGCCAATACGCCAAACTGACAATCCGATTCCCGAACCGATGGCAGTGCCGATAAAACTAGTGGTCATAAACACCGTATTCAGTCTGTTACGGGCAGATGGGTTCAGTGCGTATACTCTTGTTTGATTGGAGACGTGAATAGATTGTAACCCCAGATCTATTGCGATAATGCCGACAACGATCCCAATGATTTCTGTTTTAAAGAAGAAGAACAGAAAATATCCAATAAACAGAAAAATGATACCATACCCAATGGCTATACGAGGATTTTTCTTATCAGCGATACGGCCAACTAATGGCGCACCTAAGGCGCCGGCGGCAGCAGCGAGGCCCATCAGGCCAATTTTATCACTTTTATAATGATAAGGCGCATCTGAGAGCAGAAATACGATAGTGGTCCAAAAAAGGCCAAACATCGCAAAGCTGCATGCATTAATGGCTGAGGCCTCTCTTAGCACCGGTTGTTCTTTTGTGAGCGTTATTAAAGACTTCATAAGATCGCCGTAGGTGCCTTTGAAGGTCGGTTCGCTTTTAGGGAAAGTGAATAGCATGAGTATAACCAGCAGCACACTAATTCCTGTTGCGATCCAGAACATACCACGCCAACCTAATTGATTGCCTACGATACCACTGAGTGTGCGAGACAAAAGGATACCTATTAAGAGTCCGCTCATCACCACGCCAATTACTCTTCCTCTGTTTTGATCAGAGCTCAAAGCCGCTGCCAGTGGTAAGATTAACTGAGGAACTACAGAAGTAAAACCTATGAGTAAGCCAGTAATTTTCAGCATGGTAATGTTCTGTGACATAGCCGATAATGCCAGTGCTATGGTGGCCGCTGAAGTCATAAGAATGATCTGGCGTTTCTTTTCCAGCATATCACCTAATGGTACGCAGAAAAGTAATCCCAGTGCATAACCCACCTGGGTGAAAAATGTTACCTGACCAGCATTGGTTTCAGATACGCCGAATTCATCGCTCATCAGTACCAGCAGGGGTTGGCTGTAATAAATATTTGCAACAATCAAACCCGTGCAGAGAGCCATTACAGTAATCGTCCATTTACTAAGCGCCATATATTCGTTTTTTGCAGTGCAAAGATAGTTCTATGCTTCGAACCTTTAGGGTCATTTAATAGTTCTGGAAACGGTAAATTTGTAATTGTTAATCGCTCACCGTAAAAAGCCGATAGTTATGTTTAATAGTATCTATCCTTACACACAGGAAATCATTGCAGAGTACCAGGAGCACACCGAGAGTGAAATTGCTACCAAGTTACTGAAGGGAGAAAAAGCCTACCGCGAATTATTACGCACCCCACTTGAAAAGCGTTGTCAATGGATGGCAGGTGTGGCCAAATCCATGCGTGATAATGTGAAGGAACACGCGACCCTGATTACCAGGGAGATGGGAAAAACGTTGAAGGAAGCTACTGCAGAAGTGCTGAAATGTGCGGCCACCATTGATTTTTATGTAGAGAATATAGGCGGTATGTTATCGCCAAGAATTATTTCTTCCGATGCTTCAAAAAGTTATGTATCTTATGAAGCGAAAGGGATTATTTTGGCAATCATGCCCTGGAATTTTCCTTACTGGCAGGTGTTTCGTTTTGCTATTCCGAACATCCTTGCAGGAAATGCCGGCATCTTAAAGCACGCCAGTAATGTGAGTGGCTGTGCACTGGCTATTGAAAAACTATTTGTAGAATCTGAATTTCCGGAAGGAACTTTTCAGAGTGTATTATTATCTTCTAAGCATATTGAACCCATTATTGCAGATCCGCGCGTACAGGGCGTAACATTGACCGGTAGCACCCCAGCTGGAAAAAGTGTGGCAGCACTGGCGGGAAAATATATTAAAAAAACAGTATTGGAGTTAGGTGGCAGTGATCCGTTTATCGTATTAAAAGATGCTGATATTCAGGAGGCTGCGAAAGTGGCTGTACAGGGCCGGATGCAAAATGCAGGACAATCTTGCATTGCAGCCAAGCGATGGATTGTAGAGCAACCGGTGGTCGCTGACTTTACGGCTGCAGTGAAAGCAATATTATCGCAGCTGAAACAGGGCGACCCTATGCTGGAATCCACGCAGATGGGGCCTATGGCACGTTTAGACCTTGCAGCGGAACTAGGAAAACAGTTACAAAGTAGCACCGCACAGGGGGCTCATTTAGAGTTGGGTGGCACCTGGGAAGGATGTAACTTTGCTCCAACACTGTTGACCGGTATAACCAGTGACATGACGGCTTTCCGTGAGGAAACGTTTGGACCACTGGCCGTAGTTATAGCAGCTGCCAACGAAGAGGATGCTATCTCACTTGCCAACGAAACCGAGTTTGGTTTGGGTTCTGCGTTGTGGACAAAGGACCTGGAAAAAGCCGCCCGGCTGGCAACACAAATCGAAAGCGGGAATGTATTCATCAACGCAATGGTACGCTCCGATGCACGACTGCCTTTTGGCGGCGTTAAACAATCGGGTTATGGCAGGGAATTATCACTGGAAGGCACACACGAATTTTTAAACGTTAAGACGGTTTATATACATTAGGCTTTTAGAACATGACCACATCTCTGAAACGCGACCGCTATACTCCCTATATCACTTTCTCCCGTAAAGAATGGGCAGAACATAGTGGTGATGCCAGATTACAACTGGCAGATTATGACCTGGAACCACTGCATGGTATGAATGAACCACTCACGCAGGAAGAAATCACCCAGGTATATTTGCCGCTGGCACATTTGCTGAATCTCTATGTTACTGCATCACAACAGTTACATAAAGCCACCAGCTCTTTCCTGAGCAGCCAGGAATCAAAAGTGCCTTATATTATTGGCATTGCCGGAAGCGTAGCCGTTGGAAAAAGCACCACTGCAAGAGTATTACAGAAGCTATTGCAAGCATGGCAGGACCATCCTAAAGTCGCACTAGTGACAACAGATGGGTTTCTCTATCCCAACAAAATATTAGAGCAGAATAATATCATGAACAGGAAAGGATTTCCAGAAAGTTATGATATAAAAAGACTGGTACATTTTCTTGCAGATGTTAAATCAGGCAAAGAACGTGTAGCTGCACCGTTATATTCTCACCTGGAGTACGATGTACTACCAGGGCAGCTCCAATGGATAGAACAACCCGATATCGTCATTGTAGAAGGTGTGAACGTATTACAGGTCAGGCCTCGCCAACAGCAGAAAGACCCTGCTATCTTCGTATCCGACTTTTTTGATTTTTCTATATATGTGGATGCTGCTGAAAAAGATATCCGTAAATGGTATATCGCCAGATTTCAGTCTTTACGCCAAACAGCTTTCCAAAACCCTGATTCATTCTTTCACCGCTATGCCAGCCTTTCCGATGGCGCTACCGTCGAATTAGCCACCCAGATATGGGAAGATATCAACAAACCCAATCTGGAGCAGAATATCGCACCAACGCGTTATCGGGCCGGACTCATACTGGAGAAAGGTAGTAACCATTTTGTTCAATCCATCAAACTCAGGAAAACCTGATTCACCATGCAACTACTTTTCCTAAGAAATGCCACATTCCTGTTGGAATGGGACAACAAGAAGTTATTAATTGATCCCATGCTGGGGCCCAAAGACAGTATGGATCCTATTGCTAACACTGCAAATGCCATCCGAAACCCTACCGTAGATCTCACGCTGAGCGATATCGCCATCCAAACGATGGTGCAGGATATCGATGCTGTATTGCTCACGCATACACATCGCGATCATTGGGACGCTGCGGCACAGGACATGATTCCTAAAGACACAACGATTATCTGTCAGCCGGAAGATGAGGAGAAAATAAAAGCTGCTGGCTTCACGGATGTTATTGCCATTATTGACAGCATTAAATGGCATCATTTTACAATCAACCGTACCAAAGGCCAGCATGGCACCGGAGACATTGGCAAGAAAATGGCGCCAGTATCTGGTTTTGTTATCTCAGATAATAAAACCAGCTTTTATATCGCCGGAGACACTATCTGGTGTAACGATGTGAAAGATGCGCTGGATCGTTATCAACCTACGCACACCGTGGTAAACGCAGGAGCAGCAAGGTTTCTACAAGGTGATCCTATTACCATGACCGCAGCAGATGTATTGGAAGTGATCAACCATCCTTCCCATACTAACGTTATCGCTATGCATATGGAATCCTTGAACCACTGTACCCTTACCAGGGAAGACCTGGCCGTTGCAGTGGCAGTGGCCGCAAAGGAATGCAATATTCCTGATCCAGGCGACTGGATAATACTAAACTAACATTAACGACTATACGTATGCAATGGCTGCCTCAACTCAGGGCAGCCATTGTTATTTCAGCTCATCTTTCCATTCTCCAAACTATGGCAGCATTATAGTCCGGCAGTCGCCTTGGGAGCAAATTGTTGCAGTACATTGCTTATTGCATTATCCAACGCAACGCCGCTTAATTCTTTGTTACGGGCCTTTGTTTCCAGCGCATTCATCACTTTATAGAATGGTTGGTTGTCTACCTGCTTTTGCAATACCACCGCAGTATTAGCGCCATAAAGCTTATCCCACTGTTGACGTACCACTGCCCAGAACTGTTTATTCTGTTCCCACCATTCCTTAGCTTGCTGGCATTTACTTTCATCTGTACGACGATAAGTGTTCAAACCTTTTTCACCTACAATAATTTTATCGCCTGTATCATCTCTCAGGATTTTTTTATTGTCCTGCCCATGAAGAGAACCAAAGGAAGTAATTTCATGATGATTGGTACGCTGCAATACATTGTAGTCACTGCGGGTAGTGTATTCCCTGCGCGGCAAAGGTGCATCACTGGTACTTTCCCAATAATGACGGCCATCAGCGTGTACCCAGGTTGCAGCACCTTCATACCGCGGTTCGTCATCCACCCCAAATACTTTCTGCGTCCACTGACCTTTTACAGCAGCAGCAGGCAAACTGGCTTTATTCCAGGTATCATTCTTACTATAAACCAGCAGCTGTTGATTCTCATATTGCCAGTCTTCCGTCCAATGCTTAATTACATCTCCACCAGCCACCAGTAAGTGTTGTAAAACGATACGGTTATTTTTCTCATCAGCAACGGTGACATACTCTACTGCATCTGTTATTTTATGATAGCCTTTCGGTTTATAGCTGCTATCACCAGGAAATGTTTCGGTATACTCAAATGTAACCTCCATGCAACCACACATATTCTTGATGGCCGACTTGTCCTGCTGCAGCTTACTTTCACTTTTCTGCGCCATCACTGAAACAGGAAGTAGAATTCCTACCAGCGCCAATTTGATAATATTATTCATGTTACTTTTTATTAGAAGTTTACGCTACCATTTGCCTGAAATACATAGCGGAATTTATAGAGCCTGGATACACTGTTCAGGTCTGGACTTGCAGGCGCATCTTTATAATAGCTCTGTATTTCAACTTTCGCATATTTTCCTGCCGGCGTTTTAATGACTAATACTTTTCCAGGTACCGGGGTAATAATATGCGTTGTTGCATTATAGCTGTACCACGTTTTCAGTGCGTATTTAGCACCAATAGAATCCGTAGAATAACCTGTTGTTGGAGCCGCGGACAAATCATTAAACACACCAGTAACGATCTGGGCTTCTGCTTTTCCCGGGCCACTTACACCTCCATTCACAATGATGGTAGTAGTTTTAAAACCTATATCCCATTTAGCAGTAGCAGAATCGGAATTGGGAATAATTTTATTATCTGCAAAACTAAACAGCGTATAATTGCCAGTATTGGCAGTATCCGCCTGAAGGTTTGCTACAGTTGTAGTTGTCAGTACCGGGGCTGGTGAATTATCCTTTTTGTCATCTTTACTGCAAGCAGTGAAAAGCAGTCCTAACGCTAATGCGCCCAATCCCAGAATTTTTTGTTGACTTGTCATAATGCTATTTAATTGTATGTAGAAATGAATAGGTAACAGCGATAGAGTATATTCTTCCAGGCATGCCTGGTATATGTTTTCCATCTGTATAATTAAAGAGGTTTTCAATAGTTCCCTGGAAGCGCAATCTCTGCTGCATAAAGCTTTTGGCAGCAGCCAGGTTTACCGTTGCATATCCAGGAACAAACTCGCTTTTTATATCGGGTATATTATTGCCATTCTCATCTTGGAAACCATATTTACTACGGTATATTACACGCATATTTGCATCGATGCCTGTCACCAGGTTTGTATACTGTAATTTCAGATTGGCGGCATGATGGGAGCGATTGAACAGTCCAAAATATTCGCGGCGTTTTAACAAACGTGTTTCGTGTGTTCGTTCATCCACGGTATAGACTTCATCATTCTTTACCTTTTTGAGCTGGTCATTATCAATAGCTTGTAAATATTGATATCCGCCCGCCACCTGCCAATATTTATTAATAACCTGGTTATAATTCAATTCACTACCATAGGTAGTAATGCTGTTCACATTCACGTAACTGTATACACTGAAGTCATTCGTTTTCTGCGCAACAGCACGGGTATCAATTAGGTTGGCAACCCTATTCATGAAAATATTTATTTTAATATTGGCGCCTTTCCAAGGTATGGTTTGCAGCCCTGCGTTGTAAGACCAAGAGCTTTCGGCATTAAGGTCTTTCAGTTTATCCAGGTCATAATTGATACTCTTTATTTCACCTGCTGCCTGCATCTGGTTGATGATTTCAGAGGCGAGCTTTGTGCCAACAACACTATACCCTACGGCAGCATTATTAAAGTGCAGGTATAACTGCCTGAAGTCTGGCGCCCTGTATCCTCTTCCAATGGACCCTAACAGTTTAATTTTCGGATTCACGGCATAGGATACAGATAACTTGGGACTCAGTTGTGATGGATATTGATTATGCGTATCAAACCTGGCGCCTAAGAGTATACTCCAGGCCTCGGTTGGTTTCCAGCTTTCCTGGGCGAAAACATAACCACTATTGAATGCCATCCGATTATCATAACGGGTAGCCTCCAACGTTTCATGAATATAGCCCCCCCCCAGTGTCAGTGCGTGTTTAGGATTCAATGTCCAATCAAGCTGATATTCGGGTTTAAGATATTGCTGTGTAAAAAAAGAAGCGTCATATACACTATTATCTTTTTCATACACCATTTTTTCATCAGTACCATACCTGGAATAATATAGTCGTAGTAACTGTGTAACCTGACTGTTTATAGTATGCCTGATATTGATTGATGCATTTGCGTCGTCCTCTTTTCCGTTATCATTAACTCTTCCTTTTGTATCCTCGAAAAAGCTTTTATACTGCTGATTAAATATTCGTCCTGATATGGTTGTTTGCCAATGCTGGCTCCAATCCTGCTGCCATTTCACTTGTCCCGTGGCCGATTTAAATGGTGATACTGATGGTGTAGACTGTCCATTTATCGTATATCCATTCGTATTATAGTAATTACCATTAACGGAAAAAACACCATCCTTAATCGGAATTTTAGTGCCGGCATCAAGCTGCAAGGTCTGGTTACTTCCATACCTCGCGGTGGCGTTTGTCTGGCCAATTCGATTTTTACTATTGGTAATTATATTAATAACGCCAGCCATTGCATCACTTCCATAAAGAGAAGAAACCGGCCCTTTAATGATCTCTATCCGTTCGATATTACTCACTACAATCCTTGACAGATCAAGTGTTCCAGCTGTCCTGCCTATCAATGGTTCTCCATCCAACAATATGAGCGTATATTCCGCTTCGAGTCCCTGCATTTGGATACCACTGCCATGGTTAGCAGTAACAAATAAACCTGTTTGTTCTGCCAGGACCTGATTCAGCAGCATAGCACCCATTTGCTGGATTTGCTCCTTCTTGATAACAGTAACGGCTATAGGCACTTTATTCAGCTGTTGCTCATTCCTGGTTGCTGTTACCACTACTTCTTGTAAAGACTTATTATCTGTAATGGTATCAGTTTGGGCAAATAGCATCCCTGGCCACCAAAGGCAGCCTATCAGGAATAAATATTTAAGCATTTCGGATCGTTAAATTTGTTCTGCGAAAGTATAACAGCAAAAGCTAAACACTATTACGCGAGAGGGAAAATCAGTTACGCGATCCGGAGATAAAAGATAGGAGTGCTATGCCATTATTACACCCATTCATTGATATGGCTGGCGTTCCCCATTGTCATTTCACGTGCAGAAATAGTAAACGTAATATTCATAGGATGTTCATTAGCGGCATCAAATACCTCCTCAAACCTTACCAGGTAACCTTCTTTAAATTCTAACGTTTTTAATTTTGCATCCGTATCACGCTTAAAAAAGGTAATGGAACCATCTTTTCTTTCAAAATTATTCACCATCCATTCAAATAAATCTGTTTTACCAGTTGATTCCACCGTTAGATTAATCCTTCCGCCTCTGGTAATAGCCGAAGGCCTCCCTGTAGGATCCGTTTCCTGGTTGAGTGCATAAGTTACATGTTGAACATTATAGTTTTCTCCATTTACAGTAAGAATTGATTTGAAAGACATAAGTGATGATTTATATGGTTAACAAAAAATACCTAATTAGAAGACCTGCTATTCAGTAGCATCATCCTGCAGTTGTCCAGATCTCTGTTTACATTATCCAGGCGTTGTTTTAGCTTGTCTTGCTCGATTTTCATATTGAGCAACGATTGCTGAGCTGTAGACAATTCTCTCAATTGCTGCTTTGCTTGTTGCAGCTCCAGGCATATCTGGATCACATCATCATACAACTGAAATGAACTAACAATTTTACCTGAAATATGCTCTCTGATACTACTCAATGCAGTTACCACCTGTTGATCGATAAAGGCAACATGCTGACCAGGATCGTTGATCTTTTGCATGCTTGATTTCACTATTGCTATTTGCTGTTGAAATGCATGTTGATATTCCCTTTCCTGGTTGATTCTCAAAATTGTCTCTCTTAAGATGTGATTTTCCACAACGGGCACTTGGTAATTGAAATAAATAGTAAATATCAGCAAAGCAGTGCAAGCAATATATAACGCTAAGAAAATAAGGTAACGTTTTATTCTTTCTGAAGTATTTAGTGGTTTTTGCATAATTAATGGATTAAAAGAAAACTAGTCGGTGAATCTCCATCGATTCTTTTTATTGATAACGTTATCTGTATCTGGCATTTCCCGCTGCAATTCTTCTTTTACAAATATTTTATTATCGGGCTTCACTCCTATATATTCCAGTTGACTAATGTTTTTAGTCAGTTTGTGTAAAATGCTTAACAGGTCTAAACCAGGCTTTAATGATCCTGCTATATCCAGGTGATAATATTCAATATTCCTGGCAGCCCAAATCATCGATTCAAATACACCAGGAGTAATATCCAACCATAGCGCGAAGTAATTGAACACCTGTTCTCTCCACTGCCCTATTCTATAGGTAGTAAGCATTTGAAAATTTCCAGTAACCTTACTTAGCATAGTAAACAAATATACTGGCCCCTGGAACCGGGTAATATGCGCTAATTCAGGCAAGAGGTAACTAATGAGATCTCCCATCCCTTTGCATATCTCCAGGATGCACGCTGCCAGGTCCTGGTTATTTTCTCTCATCCGGATATGCCGAATGATTTCATTTGCATATAACATTATCTCTGACAAATAATGATGAACATCATTGAAATAATCTATTAACAGGTGGTGCGAAGTGATATACATACACGGCGGTATATACTGCTGGTCAATAACAGGTTTTTGATGTGCTGACAATATCCTTGCTAGAACTATCTGTCCAGGCCCTACCCCGACTTGATCCATGATATTAGCAGCAATAATTTTCAAATGGATCTCAGCAATCGCTGCTGGATTTCTATATGGCAATTCTGTCGTATCAATATCACCCACCGGGATACGTTCATAAATGTGTTGCTCTACAATTACGAAGCATGTTTCGGAGCTTTCTGGCAATGGGTGATAGGTGATACCAGGCATAACAAAACCAGTTACAGGTGGCAATAGAGGTAACTGAATATGCAACCCGTCGGGTGTTATACCATTACAATGTAATAGCCGTAGTTTCCAACTGCCGTCCATATCATGTGTTAGCTCACAACTGGCCTTCGCAGGTTCCTGCGTAAGAAGGCCGAAATTCTGTTCATGCAAAGTGATCGCAGCTGCCGAAGCAACTCGCTCCAGCATTGCATTTTCCAGCAAAACAAAGTGCTGCTGTTGAATTTTCATACCATTCACCCAATTCACCAGGTGATGCCTGTACTGGTTTTGCATTATGATAAATTGCTTTTAAAGCCTACGACAGTAGATAATTGTATTCTCTTTAATTTTATTTAGGTATACGGGTAAGTCAGGATCGAGCACATTGCAATACCTAAACCATTTATGCCTGGTATAAAAAATCCATTCATCCGGGCGATTCTCTGTCTGCCATTGTAAAGGAGTTTCCGGATGCCGGTCGTTATAATCATTTATAAAATGGAAAAAGAATTCGCCTAAGCCTATTTTTCCCGGCGCTCGCGCACGCATATACGTTACTATTGGGTCATCCTTCGACTTCGTTAGCTTTAATCCAATGACCAATACGTCCCTTAAGTCTTCTTCTTTCATCTCAGGCATCGACTTCTCCACTGGATACACCCAACTGCTATAGAGTTCAATAGGGATAGACAGCCCGGCTTCCGTCATCCAGGATGCAAATAGAATTACAAATGGCCAGCATACTAAAGTGATAACCGGATAAAGAGTAATGGCGAATTCTTTCCAGTTGTAGTTAAATAGGCAAAGCGCAATCAAGTATGCAGCAGGTAACAAGGAAGAAAACAGCAATAGTTTCCACCAGCTATAAATCTTATCTCTGGTTATGTACAGTATCATACATAAATTACATCCTCCCGTTAACATCCAGGTACACTCGCTCACGATATATTGTAGCAAGGGTATTACTTGTTTATACTGCATATAAATGATACTGCCGGCCGTTAAAAAAAGTCCGCCTGCAAGAAAAGATATTACCGCTATCGTCTGGCGAATAGCGATCATCTTCAGTACCTGTACTATCAACAGGATACAAACAATACTAACAGCAATAACGGTTAACATGTCAATGGTATTTAGCTAACAAACAAATTGAAACCTAAGCGGGCAGGAAATATCCCGGATATAGGCACCGACGCCAGAATAATTTCTACTTCCCATTCTACCGGCACCTTATGCGCCAGCAACTGTTGCAGATATATTCTTTTTCGTCCCCCGTGGCACCATTCGGTAAACGCATCATTTGCAGTCAATATAACGGTGACCTTAATAATAGTTCCCGCTGCAATGAAAAAGCCTCCGACATACATATCCTCTCCTAATACTGCGTTGCCCAAGTTCGCATAGGACGGAACGAATACAGGCATCTCCAACTCAAGCGTTTCAGACACCAATTTCACATCCAGGAAGTCACTTAGCCAATCCAGCAACGCTGTAGTCCCCGGCGGCAACCTGTAAAATCCCAGCATCTTATCTAAGGTAACCCATTCATAATCCCATTCATATAGACGGAAGAAGGTCTCTTTTAACGGGTAATCATACCAATGTTGCTGGTACTCTAACACACGCTCATCTAGTGGTCCAAAATATTCTCTGAGTTGCCTTTCTCTAATTTTGTTATTGCGATACAACCGGTTAAAGTCAATCTTTCGATCATTGCTGTATTCATCAACAAAATAATGTGGTAACAAATCAAATATTCCAGGCTGGTGAATTTCTATATGCTCCTTTCCCTGCATATCTCTATGGATGGACAATTCACCTGTTACAGGCAGCTTGAAAGATGAGACAAGTCGAAAAGCAATATCCTGTTCCAAGAAACACATTACTGCTGACGCTTTCAACGATTTATCAAAAAAATATTTATCTAAAATCATCAGCCTTTACTGAGAGGATTAACAAAATAATAGAAGGCCGAAATGGAGTAAAGAAGTAAAACAAACAACACAGCAAAAATATAACTTTGATCATTCTAACAAAATATATTTTCACTTTTTTTTCAAAAATATTTTTCACTTTTTTTCGGTGGAGAAATTTTTAATCAAACAATTTCATAAACTTGTATAACGATGAAAAAGCATTAGTGTATTAAAAAGACAATAAGTCTGTAACGCTTTACCATATTACTTGTTAACCTATTCAACATGCCTGACAAACTAATTTTGTTAACTAATTTCCATACGCTTTTACTATGCGCCTTAATGTACTTTTATCCGATTCATACAAAGATGGATTGCCGTCAATTTAATATAAAAGTCAGTCATTCAAATAATAGAAACACCATAACAACCTTAGATACAATCGTATTTAAACCAGCTAGTAAATTCGACACTAACGCTGTCGTATGGCTATTCTCAGATAACAGTTCAACAGTAGGAAATACTGTACAACATAACTTTCAGATAGCAGGCAATGTCTTAATTAAAGCACTGTTTAACAACTGCATCTGCATACAACGTCTGCTGATCACTACACCTATTATCACCGTTGATACCGTTATCATACCGGACATCGAAGGAGAATCAGCCACCATTACCAATATGCCCATCAGTTTGTCGGTGCCGGTGCAAAATGGAGTTTACTATTATTGGAAAACGCCCGGGCATGACAGCATCTATAAAGGGAATGAGGTAGTCTTTACTTTCAGGCAACCCGGGGAAAAAATCATACAGCTCTATAGTAATGTAGATAGTCAACTGATTGCTATTAAAAAAATTAAAGTATATAACGCCATCTCACCAACACCTCCACAGATGGCACATATAGAAAAACAAATCACTCCTCAAAAGACCATTATAAATACTTGTATATCAGAAGAAGACTTCAGATTTCATCTATTACAAATAATGGCCAAACAAAAAAATCCAACGGACATCTTGAAATATCTGTGTAACCAGCAACATACCCCGGTTCTAATCAATGATAGTCAAACAGGCGACCTACTGGAATTCTGCCATCAGTTATATGGAAAGAAAAAAATGCAGATACAACAAATCACACTCATAAAAGGAAATAATGGCTGTATTCAAGAAGTCCGAATGAGCGTGAATAAAAAGAAGTTCATCAACTTATTCTGATTAACCATGGGAACCCAATTTATTCAACTGCCATTATCGTTAACAAAAACACAACACTTAAAATATACCAACACTTGTAATGCAATCGCCGGATTTTTGAAAACGATCATAACAACTATTCCAACGGAATTCCTTTCAGACCAACAGTTTGGATGGAACCATTCAGATCATTTATCCATAACTAATAAACAACAATATGATATTAGCAGATTGCTAGCCTCCATCCGCCAATACGAAAAAAGGTTAGATCACATAAAATTAAAACTCAGACAGGACGGCGGCATACTACATATAGAAATAGAAGCCTGGGTAATTCCATTAAAAGAGCAACATATTTTTCAATTCCAGCTCCAACTAAACTGCATTACATGACACAAGAAGAAATTTTTAATGCCATCATCAATAAGGCTAAACAAAACATGGGACATAATGACGCTCATGATATTTCCATTGACCCGGTATTCCATCTACTAGCAACGATCATCGCTAAACAGTTATCCATACTACACCAGGAGCAAAAAATCTTTCAAGCCTCCATACTCGAACAATTAGCCGGCGCCCTGATCAATAGTAATAACTATGGATCAGCACCAGCTCATGGTATAATGGCTGCCAAATTTGATAAGTTATCTGATCATTCGGAAACAATCCATTCGTATCATCAATTCATCCATCCTGAAAAGCAACATTACCTTACTCCTTGTAATACACATAAACTTATTGCCGTTAATTTAACATATATCTTAACCACAGATAAAATATATCATCAACATCAATCAGAAAAAAAACTACTATTATCAGGCATTATTAGTCGAAATACCTCTCCCACTCTATACCTAGGTCTGATTCCCAACAATGAATATCCAATATCCCTGGATGGGTTAACTATCTTTTTTACACTTTCACAGCAAGACGAAGAACAAAAGTTTCTTCAACGCCTAAAATATGTGAAATGCTTTATTGCGGATCAGGAACTGAAGATCAAACCATGGCCATCATCAGACGTCTATCACTCCCATGAAACAGTAAAGCCATCCTCCGTTTTGCAGCAAATAACAGATAAATGGTCCCAACAATTTTTAAGATTACATACTGAACACCTTTTTTCACCAGGCGCACAAGGCCTCTCAGCAGAGGCTTATACGCTACTACATCAACATCTTCAACAACCTGAAAAGTACATCTGGTTAAAGCTCGAATTCCCAGGAACTGCCTATCCTTTGATGGATGAAGTAAACTGCCATATAAATAGCTTTCCTGTGGCAAATATTTTACCAGTTACACAAACCATAAAACTATCTGAGCATCTCAATATCCATACACTAGAATGTAAAGATCATCTCTCAGAAATAGTATCCATTAAAGACCAGCAAGGTGATACCTATCGCCTGGAATTACTTAAAATACCCAAAGAATTATCCCCTGGTGAATGTACAATACTACCTGAGCATGTACATTGTTTAGATCAAAGAAGTTTACAAGCCCAGCTACATTATTTTGCAGAACAAATCACCAGTGAGTTATACAGACATAAATCTACCCATGATCATCTTACTATAAGGGCAATAGAGGAATTGGAACGTTCATTGCAACAGCTTTACAGTACACTGCAATCACCCAATGAAATCCCCGCCAGGCCTGCGCTATTTATCAATAAAAAAACGCATAGCAAGTTTTTAACGATAGAAATGTTGATAACGCAGGGAGACCAGGTATCGCTAAGTTCCCAATCACGCGTAGCTGGCCCTGCAACACTGCCGGGAAATAATTTTAGCTTAGTAACTGCCGTAATCGGAGGGAAACATCAGCCAACTCCAAATGAAAAGTTACATCTGCTGCGCAGCCAACTCATAAGCAACAACCGTATCGTTTCTGAAAACGATATTCGTTTGTTATGCAGGCATATGATTGGCACCTCGCTATCAACAGTGGACATCATTAGAAAAATAGGTTTCGGACCTAATAATCACCTAATGAAAATAATACACGTCAATATTCAACTCCACAAAGGAGCAGACGTAATTCATGAGCAACAATTGATTCATTTCCGACAAAATATTTTGTTGGCATTAAAGCAAAACTCTTGGATTACTCATCCAATACAAATCAATTTTAATTATTCAACAAACAATACAGTAAATAAGGATTAACCCCAGGGGAACTATAGTATTCCCTATATAACAAAAGCAGATCGAGCCGAAACCTTTTTCAGGTCATCTCGATCTGCTTTCTATGCTTTGTACCTACCTCGCGGCCAATATGTACCCCGGAAGTTTGGATGCTGCCATCTTCAATATCAGCGGACTTATCCCGTTTCCGCTTATGCTAAACAGAATTTTGTCACGCCTATCCAATATGGAGGCTTCTACTGTAATCATATGCCTTACCGTTTCGCCCGTCGCAATCACATCTGCACCAACATCCATTAATACAGGCATACACGAAGCATTAATTCCATAACTTGACTTGTATACCCTGATTGGTTGAAGCTCCACAGGAATATGACTTCTATTACGCACCTCAATGCTGAAATAGCAGTACCTGTTAAGTAACAATACCTTCCTCACAGATACCTGGATGCCTTTCATAGTAGTTTTAGCCAACAACTTCTTTAATCGCTGATGCATTATTTCATTGATTAACCTATTCATCATCACCGTATCAGTGTTAGCAGAAATATGGCCTTCAGGGCATTCGGGCAATAAAGGACTGACAGTACTATTACTCTCCTTACCTGCAGTTTTCCCTTCCAGTTCATACTTTAATAAGGATAAAGGCACATTCTCTTTATATTGCACGATAAAATAATAACTACTCTTTTCTGTCACCACCAATAAATTGGTGCTTCGTGACAAGCCTGTGGTAGTAAATAGCAAGTCTCGATCTTGTATGATCTGGTACTGTAATTCTTTCCCACTAGTATTCCCTGATTGCACTGTCAATATCTTATCAGCAGCATGAAGGAACGTGGCAGCCCCCTTTGTGACATAAATGGTATCCTTTGCCGATTGCTGCGCATGCAATGACACAGTTAAAACCATCTCCAATATCAGCGAGCATATTGTAATAAGCGATTTATTTTGTCTGTTCATAAGCTGTATCCCATTCATTATTGCTTATCCCTTTCTGGCCGTCCATTTTTATCAGAAATGTCTTGGCCGGGAAATATGGTTTAAGAAAAATATCCAGGTGTATACGGTCTTTCTGATGTATATCCTGCTCAAATCTCCTGATCTCGAAATCTTCAATTAATCGTTCGGGTCCAGTTATACTGTCCAGAAACTGAATGATCTGCCGTTGCAGGTCCTTTCTGGTGTTGGCGCTGAAATTCTCAAAGGCCCGCCTGTTAAGAAAATCCATCAGCACTTTGGTAACGTAGTCGAACACACGTACAACAGAATAAGTCTGTAATCCAAGATTATCTCCATTAAACAGCGTTCTGGCACTGAATGCCATCACCCGACCATACTCCTTCACAACAGGTATTAACCCCACCTGTTCCAAACAGGCTATCTCACTTTTTTTGAGTGGAAAGGATACACCTTGTACATCTACCAATGCACCGAATTTTTTACCAGCAGTCACCTGCGACATCAACGTGCTATAAATTTTCCCCGCCAAAGCCCCACTGGGCGGCACATATAAATCCTCCGTTTCTCCAAGTTCCTCGTACTTTCCCCGCCCCGTAAGCCAGTTACAGGTCATGATTGCATTGGCCCTGAACTCTTCCGCTCCTGTCAAATCCGCTGCTGTAAACATTTCCATTACATCGTCAGCAGCGTCCAGTCGCGTAAAGTCTGTTACCAGCATTACCTTCGACTCATGCGCCATCCTCGCCCACTTCTCCAATACAAGATTAGAGGATGCATATCCAGGAACCACCAGCAAACTATAATGCTGACGAAGGTCCAACCGATCGTAATGTTGCAACAACTCCTGGTGGATAACATCTGTAAACCTGGTATTGTCCAGGTCACGCAGCTGACCAGGATCGGCATTCAACAGTGTGAGATTTTTCACTGGCTGTGTTCCTGCATTGGCAAAGAATAACCCAAGGTTACGATACGACTGCTCTAATGGCCGACTCACACCCAATGCCATACACAGGTTTTCCTGTAACAAGGCTGTCTGCTCAGCCGCACGCACTTCACATAAAATACGTATATCCTCCACCGTTACACTTCTCGACAATATATCTTCCCAAACCTCCAGCACTTGCTTTAATCTTTGCCTGTCTGGCTGTAAGGCTTTAGCTCCCAGAAAAAGCTCTCTCCTGGCTTTTCTCGATGGATTCAGATTCTGCACGCCTTCAATAGCAGATTCCAGTAAATCAAAGCCTCCAAATACGGACAGCTGCTGCATGGCATGGTTATCTCCCGGCGCCACCACCGGTTTCATTTCTTCGGTTAACATAAACATTGGATTTTTATCAGTGAATTATAAAAGTGCTTTTAGCTGACTGACCGTTTGTAATAACGCCAGCCGGGCATCTGAAGAAGATAATGCCGATTGTAGGATCTTATTCGACGAAACATGCCGCAAGACTTGTAAATACAAATCACGCTCCCTCGCCATAGCCGACAGGAAACTACTCTGCGCCGTAATTCCATTCTTACCAAAATCGCTAAGGTCTCTGAATACCAGTACCTCATTGATAAATCGCCCCGAAGCATCTGTGAAAGTAACATCCACCTCCGGCTGGTAATATTCAAATACTGCCGATAAATCCTGAAGATGACTCACCAGCTCCGGTACCAATGGACTCCGGTCTGTAAGCTTCTCAATAAATAACGTTCTGTTTGGAGAAATTTCTGTGACAGATTCACTCGTTTGCGGCCTGATCTCAATGCCGCCTATTCCATAACTGGATTGCATAATAACAAGTTGGTTGGTGATTAACAAACAAATAATAATGATGTGAATATACTGCAGTATTCAATTCAAAATTCACCGAACAAAAAGAATAATTTATGAACGTGAAAAAACATTCGGCGTCCAGATACTTATACTCTCCCTCAACTCCTGCAACAACTCCAGCTGCGTGATAAAATTATAAAAATAAGCTCCTAACAATTGCTTATTATCTATCGGGTAATCATAACTAAACTCAAAAGCATCCTGCAAATTATTTATACCCACATATAATTTATTGGTGTGAAATGCAATATAAAGACTGGTCTGAGAATCTCGCTTCAACGCCGCAATCCTATTCAGCAACCTGTTGTTCATTAACTGTCTCGCCTCCACCATATCTCTTGCATATACCTCAAAATGCTCATTGAAAGACTTCTCACTTACTATCACCGGACTACCCAAATTCCACGTTTCAATAAAACCCATATCAGATGAACCACCGGAAAATACCCGCCCCTCATTTTCTGACCTGGAAACTACATATATCGGATTACTAAAAAACCTGGGCGACTCCATAATAAAAAAACTACCATAAAATACTACATCACCCGGCTGCTTCTTCGAAATCCATTGCGGAAACCAAGTAACCATTAAATCACAAACCAGAAAACTAAGATGCCCCATCTTACCCGTTACCAGGTCATTCCCATCTAATTCATACTCTCTCCTCGCAAACAATCCACTTTGTATAAACTGTTCATAAGAGATATGCGTCTCCGGCAGATAATCAAAAGAAGCATTGATATATCTCAACAACGGCCGCACAATTTTCTCCTTAAAATCTTCATGAAATTTAGACAATGGAATTAATACAAACTGACGCAACAATAAATTTCGGATCAGCATCCCTCCTCCTAGTGCCAATAGTAAACCTATGATCAGGTATCCTACACGCTGCTGATAATCCGGTACATTCGTTTCTTCCAAATGCAATGGAATTATCACAAACACGACAAATAAGGCCAAGAGAATAATACCCGCCGGCCATAACCATTTCCTGCGGCCCTGCAACATTTGCCGCTGACGCTCCAACTCCTTTAAATCAGGGAGCAGACGCTGGTATATTGGTTCAAAATATTTATCGTTAAACTGCATCGCTATTTAGTTAGATGACCAGCCAATTCCGGTAAATCTTTCAGTCAGACTTTTTCTATTACTCAGTAATGTAATTAAAGGCTGTATATGCTCCTCCTCAAGAGGCAAAATATAAGATCGATCACTGCTTAATAAAGTCACCTCTACATATACGACAGAAAATAGCCGGCCAGATATCTTTTTTAACAGCCCTGAAAAAAAATTCCCATTGTTTACCCTTATCCTCAGTATTTCAGCCCCCCCTTTTACCTCCTCCAAAAACCGCATCAGCTGCGAAGGCCGCCGGGTAGTGGTATACAACTCCACAATCAATGGACTGGAAGGCACAATCAGCAATAACGCCATCCCTGCCAGCAGCCATAGCGAGGTAATATCCACAACAAAAAAAGCGTAAATTATTACACCTACTATCGCCAATATTGCCAGTCCTTCTATTATGAAAATGCTGATCAGGATCCTTTTTATATCCCGCTGATGCATGTCAAATAGGATTAATCTCAAATCATGGATGTTACGCATATTGATTAATTTGCTGCATCCGGCCTCAATTTTTTGTAAACTATTTCATTCTAAGCCGGATGATGTTACTTATTGTCAGATATAAGCCTACCAGGGCAATCAAAGCATATAACCCCAGTAATATCCACTCACTTCCCCCACCAACTTTGTAAATGAAAATCTCTATTCTCGTCAAACTCACCGGATCATTTCCCGGATCATGAAACTGCTGGTAACGGTTATATATTAACGCTATTCCTGCCGTTGCTAGCATGAGCCCGGCTATAACCCCTCCCCATGACGGATCATCCTCCGCAGGCGTATCAGGCTTCTCTTGCTCAGGGTCTTGGTAATTATTCATACGGATTGGTTAAACAACGATACAGGACAAAACTCCTCCTCAATCAACATCCAGGCTTATCACTAAAATTAACAAAATAATTCACGGTTCGTTCACTGCCTTACAGTACTTACCAATGGCGGATATACATAATCTACCCACGCCGCCTCTGCCTCCGATGCTGTCAACTCCCCGCTGTAAACCATTATCCGGTATTTCAACGTATATGCGTGACCGTGCAACAATTGCCAGGCCTTATTTTTCGTTGGTGAAAAATTTAACATTAACTCCCCTCCCTCCGCATTCCCCTCAGGCCATACCCGCAAAGACTCAGGACTATCATAATTCTCCGGACCATTCATAATCAGGAGTCCTGCCATGCCAACAGGCGTATTCCCCGTTACCATCACCCATCGAGCCCGTGTACTATCCGCATCCCTACGCGTCTTCCCCTCAGAAGTCAACACCCGACTCGTCTTATCCGTAAAATAGGGCGTAGTCCTTAATCCCAATCCACCACCATACCTGTATTGCAACATAGTAATCCCACTGTCCGACATAGCCCGCAACTCAGACTCCATATCCCAAATCTGTTTACTATTATTATCGGTAGATACATAAGCCCGAATAGCCAACCGCTCTTTTATAGCCAGTTTAGACACACCCGGTGCAGGAAACGCAATATGGTCCTGCATCACCGTAAATCCAGCCATCAAAGCACCTGAATAACTTCGCTCCAATCCTGCATAAAATACCTTCCCCTCCTTTTTCTGTACATTCCAGAAATCGGTTTCCTTCCCCTCAAACATCGTATGGGTCCAAGGATTCCAAATACCCATATGATGCCGATGACCTGCATTGGGAAAGATATTGGTAAGCACCGCCCCATTCGGCGCCCATAATGGATGAATAAATCCACTCTTCCTGTATACCGTATCAGTGCCCGTCGGCGGCTCCGCCACGGCGGTATAATATTGCAACAACGGCCTCTTATGATCTGTTATCAACAACGCCGTATCCGACTGAATAACATTCATCGTAGTACTAACTCTTTTTGTAGATAACAAAGGCGCTGCCTTCAACAAATATTGCTGCTCGGTATTTTTAGGCAGATGATCAGGTAATTGCCAATACAAACGCTTACCCTCATCCTGAACCTGTATTTCGCCTGCCTGCCCCGGTATAGTAAGATGCCATACAACGCGTTCTCCCATAGCTGCTGGCCTGTCCACGCTAACCATAGTATTATGCCGGTCATATTTTCCTGCAGCCACCTTAACCTTCCACTCCTGTGCAGATACATTTCCCACAATGCCTACTAACATAAGAAGTATCAGTTTTTTCATATCGTAGTTTATCTGACCAAAATAATTCTTTGTTTTTCTTATTGCAAGAAGTCTGCACCGCACAATATTATTATGTAGATACCAAGAAATGTATGCAGGTTATTTTTAATACTGTATTTTTGAAGAATTAACTCGCTTAATAATGCCCACCCCTGTTATCGCCATGCAGTCTACTAAACTTATCATCACCAACAGGAACGCACTGATCTCCAAATACGGCGATCAGCACCAAACTATTCTTGATGGCCTCCAAAAAATCGTACAGTCCGATGTAACCAGGCACCTGGATACAAAAATCATTTTCCTCGACGATAGTACCCAAATGACCACTGCCAACGCCACTGCAGTCACTGACCCTACGGATGAAACCCAGGTAAAAAAAGCCATCGACCAACTCTATGCTTTTTATACACCAGGATATATCATGCTCATTGGCGCACAGGATATCATCCCTTTTCAACGGCTGAAAAACCTCGTCTCCGGCGACACCGATCCTGATGCATTTATTCCCAGCGATCTGCCTTATGCGTGTGATGCTGCCTATGATAAAAATCCAGGAACCTTTATCTCTCCATCACGTGTGGTAGGCAGGCTCCCGGATATCCCAGCCAAAACTGATCCCACTTATCTGCTGTCGCTAATTCAGGATATCCTGGATTACACGCCGCAGGACCGCAGTCAATACAATAATTATTTTTCACTCAGCAGCTTCGACTGGCAGGATTCCACACAGAAGTCGCTACTCAATATATTCGGTAACAACGCCGCCCTGACGCTTATTCCCAGCGAACAAGCCGACCCAGATGCCGCCTGGACAGATGAACAACTCATGCCTAAAATGCATTTCATCAACCTTCACGGCGCCATCAATAATCCCAGGTACTATGGCCAGCGGAAAACAGAATTCCCACCTGCCCTGAAGCCTGAAACTATTAAAGGTAAGATCATCAAAGGAACGATCGTTGCAGCCGAATGCTGCTACGGCGCCCAGCTAATCGATCCATCAAAAAATGTTTTCATGACGCCAGGCATGGCCAATAGCTACCTGGCTAACCACGCCATCGCATTCCTCGGAAGCTCCAATATCGCATACGGCCCTGCTACCGGACAAGGCCTCGCCGATCTGCTGACGCAGTTCTTCATGATCAACGTGCTCAACGGAGCCAGCACCGGCCGAGCCCTACTAGAAGCCCGACAGAAATTTCTCCATGAAATGGGACCAACGTTAGATCCCTATGAACTGAAAACCGCCGCACAGTTCAATCTCATGGGTGATCCTTCCATGCAACCTGTTATTAATGAAAAAGACCCTTCCATGGATGATAACCAATCTTTCGTCAACTCTGTCCAGAACAGAAGAGATAACATGGAAGCCAGAGGCAAGATGCTGGATACCTTCATCGCCTCTCCTGAACCAGCAGACCATCCCGCAGATACAAATGATCAACTGCAAAAATCAATGGATTCCCTGCTGAACAACAGGAACTTTCAAACAAATACACACAGAAAGTTATTTATCAACAGACATAAACATGCTGCGGTAGATACACCGTCTGTAAAATTTCATGTATTTTCGGAAGCAGCAAATGTGGATGGTCATGCTCCCAAACTCAAAGTTTTGGTGGTAAAAGAAAAAAATAATCAAATCCTAGGATATCGCGAATATGTCAGCAGATAACAAAACCGATAAGAACGCCCCTATTACAATGCGGGGCCGCCTCGCCCTGAAAACTTTCGGGCTGCATAGCAAAAGTGAACACCTGGGCGTCTACCTCGTCTCCGACCAGGGCGAATACCTTATTCGCCCCTCCGACGGAAACCCTTTTACAGACAACCCACTCATGCCAATGGCTGGCAAACAAATTTCCGCCACCGGCACCATCGTCGATTATGTTTTTCTTGTCAGCAGCTGGCACGAAATCAATGACAGTATTTAATCATCTTTTTGCTATTTTACAGGTGAATAGTGAAGACTATTGAAACCTATGAATCTAGCGGAATTTATACAATCCCTGACACGCGAAGGAAATCCCAATGTTAGCACTACCATAGCCCCGTTTGATGACAAAGACAAACAGGATGCCATTCAGATGCTGACAACTTTATATCTGCAGGATATTCCAGACATGCCTGGTAAAGCCCCCGTCTTTAACCAGGAAGCTGCGCTATGGGGCGCCATCTTTATCTACAGAACAATGCAACTCGTGCGCCTTCCTCAGCTGAATGCTACCGATATTCCCGCATTGCTCACCGATTTCAACGGTACAAAATCACCGGATGTTATCTATAGCGCAGATCTCTGTCTGCGTTATCTTCAGGATATTTACAGCCTTGCTGCTAAATCAGCCATCGCAGCGTCTTTACAGGCACACCTGCGCCTGGTAGCTGCACAGTGGCCGTTCTCCTCTACCGGTATGCCTGTCAGTGATACCACTCCCATCAACACCATCATGGAAGATAAATCATTAGCCACCGCATACGCCGACAGGATCATCGTCAGTAGAGATACGCCAAGACTAAAAATCCCGGAAGTTGCCCGTGCCGTTAAAAAAGCATTAGGCAACTACCAGGAAATTCTCTGGCCGGGATTTAACCCACCTGTTATATAATAGCTGTTAATTATCGTTTGAGCAAAGCACCCGTACCTGGCCGGTCTGCATAATGGATTCGGCCATGTTCCATAGTGATGCCCGTAGCGGTATCATCTGCTAACAGCAATGGACCATCCATATCCACATAATCGAGATATGGTAACAAATGCGCTACCGCAGATGATCCCACCGTACTTTCATTCATACTGCCTGTCATCACTTTCATGCCCAGCGCTCTTGCCGCTGCAATCATACGGCGGGCAGGAGTGATACCGCCACATTTTACCAACTTAATATTGATACCATGAAAATAACCATGACAACGAGCTACATCTGATTCCAGGATACAGCTTTCATCTGCTATTAATGGCAACACGGAATTTTCATACACCATTTTCATACCATCCCTGTCAGCAGCTGCCATCGGTTGTTCTATAAACTCAACACCCAATGCTTTTAATTCAATCGCATTACTGATCGTCTCCTCTACTCCCCAGGCACAATTGGCATCTACCCTGAAAACCGCATCTGTATGCTGTCTCAATGCTTTTATAATGGCAATATCTTCCTTGGTACCTAACTTAATTTTATAAATCGGCCATGGAAAATCCTTTAACTTCTGCACCATATTCTCTATCGTATCAATTCCAATAGTATAGTCAGTCATAGGATTATGAGAGATATCCAGCCCCCAGAGTTTATACAAAGGCTGCCCTTTTTGTTTGCCATACAAATCCCACGCAGCCAGGTCCAATGCACATAATGCAAACATATTATCACTGAATTTCGGATAAAGATCTTCCCAGAATTTTTCAGGTGTGGTAAATGGATAATGCGCGATAAAATCACGATGCTCATTGATAGCCTCCATCAACAGCGGAACGGTCATATTGTAATAAGAATTGTCGACAGTCTCTCCAAGACCACTCAGGCCTTCATGCTTCAATTCTACTACCAGTGAAGGTTGTACGTCTTTCGATTTACGAGAAATGGTAAAGGTATGTCTGAATTTCAGCTCATACGGATATAGGTGCAATTCCATCTGTTGCTGTTTCGTTTTAAATATCTTCCAGGTTGATGCTTATTCTGTAACGCCAGTAATATGAACCCACTGCCGGATCATTGATTCTTTCTTCACGAGGATTGACAGGCACAGGATAAGATTCCAATGCCAGCAGTTCCTGTAATTGAAATATACGCCACATCGCCGGAGATAGCAAGTGGAGCTTCACTATCTTTTTGAGAACATCCGCTGTACATTCCGCCGGCACTGGCCCTTTCTCACCAAGCACGTCTTTCCAATACTGCGCTGTCAACGCAGGCTGATCCTTCCACCAACCACGCAACGTTGGCATATCATGCGTAGAAGGTGTTACAACAGACAGATAAGGGATATCAGCAACAGACTGAAAAACGCTACCTGCTACTTTGGGCATATGTTGTATTTCAAGACTCAATATTCCCAGTTGCCGCATCACCACTGGCACACAGGCTGGCACCATTCCCAGATCTTCCCCACAGATCAACATGTCTGTAGCTTTGCAGATATAAGGCAGTTTACGCAAGCCTTCTTTTCTCCACCGATGTTCTTGTCTTACATAGAAATAATGATGATAGAGCTGACGTAATTTTTCTTGTGCTGCAACAGGCAACGCCTGGAAAGAAGTGGTAGACATCAGATCAAACCTTGGATGGTACACAGTTGTACCATGTCGCTCTACTTTGATAAACAAGATCTCTGTCAGCAAATGATGTAATGCTGTTTTCAATCCCTTTGGCAACGCCTGCCCTTCCACTTTTCGCTGCGTATCGAAATCTGGCCGTAAAGCATACTTGCCATGCGGTAAAGAAATCAGATAAGTTTCCTTGACTACGCTGGCATAATTACCAAAGATCTCTTCCAGCATCGCTGCTGTGATATAGGGTTTACAAAAACGATCTTCATTAAAATCAATGTCCAGGAAAATCAATTCTTCCCTACTAACGGGAACGGCTGGATGAAAATATCCCATCAGCCCTTGCACAGATTCACGCGGGATTTGCCATATCCGGAAAAAACCAAGTATATGATCAATACGAAACGCATCGAAATATACTGACATGTGCTGCAACCGCTGACGCCACCACTCAAATCCATCCGCTTCCATCGCAGCCCAGTTATAAACCGGAAATCCCCAGTTCTGCCCTTCCGAAGTAAAAGCATCCGGTGGCGCACCTGCCTGCATCTCCGTATTAAACAAATCAGGATACATCCAGGTATCCACACTATATCGGCTCACGCCAATAGGAATATCTCCTTTTAAAGCAATGCCCTTTTTGCGAATAACTGTTATGGCAGATTGTAATTGCAGATGCAGATGGTATTGTACAAAGAAGTAAAAGCGAATACCTGTAGCCACCTGCGCGTCGCTTGCCATTAATACTTTTGCGGCTCTTGCTTCATAAGTCTGTAGTTTATCCCAGCTTGTATAATCCGCAGTTTGATGTACATCCCGCAAGTAACTGAATACTGCGTATGGCAACAACCAATGCTCATTAACCGTAAACCATTGCCAGTAGCCCGCAGACAGCAAATCGTCCTGCTGCTGTATATACAGCGCCTGCATGTATTTCATCTTGAAATCCATGATAGCTTCATAATCCACTGAAGATTTTTCGTTTAGGCGAGTACGTAAGCTTTCCATTTCCTGCTGCAAAGGATGTCTATCAGGTAGTATACCTACAGCAGGTAAATGAATATATAAAGGATGAAGCGCAAAAGAAGAGATCGCAGCATAAGGATAGGAATCTTTCCATGTATAGCTGCTGATCGTATCGTTGATGGGTAATAGTTGTATCAGCTTAATGTTTCGCTCAAGCGCCCAGTCGGCAAGTAATGGCATATCAGCAAACTCGCCGGTACCAAATCCTTTTTTACTACGCAAACTGAATACCGGCACAGCAACGCCGGTACCTTTCCAATGTTGATAGTGACGTCGCACAAATCCATCATGCATGGTCACCTGCATTCCTGGCTGCGCTTCATTCAACAACTGACGATTCTCTCCCTGTTCATATTCAAGAAACTGACGACGCTCCCGATCATAAATACCATATTTATACCGGATGGGCACAGGTACATCGTGCAGGTCCATAGCAGCTGTAAACCACCCATCAGCGGCATACTGCATTATTACAGGATGCTGTGGGTTCCAGTTACCCAGGACATCACAGCTTCCAAGTATACATACGGTATGCTGTGGTTCCAATAACGGCGCTTTTACTTTAAACACATGTGTAGCACTCAGTTGCCCAGGAATTTTCACCGACGAATGCGGAAAAAACACACGGGTAAAAGGTGCTGCAGACCAGTTGTTTTCCAGTGCAGCAGCTTCATTCCAAGTATCTACAAAAAGCTGATCGTATGGTGATGCTGCCTGTATGGTTACCTGGCGTATACCGCCTTCAATTGTCGTTTCTTCCAGCTCCCTGATCAGGTAATAATATTGAAAAGTAACAGGATCATCGAGATGCAAATGAACATCCGCATACCACCAACCATTGGATAGCCAATGCAATTGCAGGGCATTTTGCGGATTATTATTTCCCAGAACGGGAATATTTCCAAGCAGATAAATGTTCTGCCCGAAATAGGTATGATAGTGTAGATAAAACCTTAGTCTGTAATACATGCGTTCCCTGCTAAGCCGCTACAAAATAAGGAAATAAGCTAAAAGCAAAAGGCATCCGGTTAAAATAACCAGATGCCTTTGTGCTTATGTTTATATTTATGTACTTACTTCACTTCTTCGAATTCAGCGTCAGTTACGCCATCACCAGCATTGCTCTGGCTCTGTTGCTGACCACCGCCGTTCGCTTCTGCACCGCCTTCAGGCTGACCCTGAGTAGCTTTGTACAGTTCTTCAGAAGCAGCTGTCCAGGCAGCATCCAGTTCAGCACTTGCTGTATCTACTGCTGCAATTTCCTGGGATTTGTGTGCTTCTTTCAGTTTAGCCAGTGCACCTTCGATAACTGATTTTTTATCAGCAGACAGTTTATCACCATATTCTTTCAGTTGTTTTTCTGTCTGGAATATCATGCTGTCAGCTTTGTTCAGCTTCTCGATTTTTTCACGAGCTTCTTTATCGGTAGCCTCGTTAGCTTTCGCTTCCGCTTTCATTTTTTCGATCTCGTCTTTATTCAGACCGCTACCTGCTTCGATCTTGATGTTCTGGGTTTTACCAGTACCTTGATCTTTCGCAGTTACGTGCAGGATACCATTCGCATCGATATCGAAGATAACTTCGATCTGAGGAACGCCACGTGGAGCAGGAGGAATAGAATCCAGGATGAAACGGCCCAGTGTTCTGTTCTGGTTCGCCATTGGTCTTTCACCTTGCAGTACGTGAATTTCTACGCTCGGCTGGTTGTCAGCGGCAGTAGAGAATTTCTCAGATTTTTTGGTAGGGATAGTAGTGTTGGACTCGATCAGTTTGGTGAATACACCACCCATTGTTTCGATACCGAGAGACAGTGGAGTAACGTCCAGTAACAGTACGTCTTTTACTTCACCTGTCAATACACCACCCTGGATTGCAGCACCTACGGCAACTACCTCATCTGGGTTTACACCACGGTTAGGTTTTTTACCGAAGAATTTCTCTACCACTTCCTGGATTTTAGGAATACGGGTAGAACCACCAACCAAGATAACTTCGTCAATTTCGGAAGTATTCAGACCAGCATCTTTCAGCGCTTTACGGCAAGGCTCCAGTGTTCTTTCCACCAGGCTGTCGCTCAGTGCTTCAAATTTAGCACGGGTCAGTTTTTTAGATAAGTGTTTAGGAACACCATCTACTGCAGTGATATATGGCAGTGTAATTTCAGTTTCAGAAGAAGAAGACAGCTCGATTTTTGCTTTCTCAGCAGCTTCTTTCAGACGTTGCCAGCTCATTGGATCTTTGTGCAGATCAACGCCTTCGTCTTTTTTGAATTCGTCAGCCAGCCAGTCCATGATAACTTTATCAAAGTCATCACCACCGAGGTGAGTATCACCGTTGGTAGATTTTACTTCAAATACACCGTCACCGAGTTCCAGAACGGAGATATCGAAGGTACCACCACCAAGGTCAAATACCGCGATTTTGCTATCCTGATGTTTTTTATCCAAACCATAAGCCAGTGCCGCAGCTGTAGGCTCATTGATAATACGGCGAACAGTGAGGCCGGCGATTTCACCTGCTTCTTTTGTTGCCTGACGCTGCGCGTCATTGAAGTATGCAGGAACAGTGATTACAGCTTCAGTTACTTCCTGACCCAGATAATCTTCTGCTGTTTTTTTCATTTTTTGCAGAATCATCGCAGAAATTTCCTGCGGTGTATATAATCTGCCATCGATATCTATACGGGTGGTATTATTATCCCCTCTTACTACTTTATAGCTCACATGTGTCAGTTCGTTCGATACTTCGTCGAAATGACGACCCATGAAACGTTTTACTGACATAATGGTGTTTACAGGATTGGTAATAGCCTGGCGCTTTGCAGGATCACCCACTTTCCTTTCTCCATTTTTCAAAAATGCCACTACTGAAGGGGTCGTTCTTCTTCCCTCATCATTGGCAATTACTACCGGTTCGTTACCTTCCATAACGGCAACGCATGAGTTGGTAGTACCTAAGTCAATGCCTATTATTTTTCCCATAGTATTAAGATTCTCCTTTAGTTGTAAGTTAAATGCGTGTGTAATGCCTGTTTGTCAATGATTATGCCAAGCGGAAAGAATATGAAATTATGTCAGTTTTATATTTTTATTAGTTGTGAAATAACTATTTAAATGAATTATCATTATTTTTACCGGACAGGCCATTGCACAGAATTATATCATTATTAGACAATTACATCGGCCCGATTGTTCATAACCTCTGCCCGCACTCACGTTACTATTATCCCCAACCAGTAAGGTTTTTTTAGCAATTACTTAATGCACATTCCCATGAAAAAATCCATGCTGTGGCAAATTGCCATTGTTTTGCTGGCATTCCTGCCAAAAGTGACGAAAGCGCAGGATGAAGCATCCACGACTACGTTCACAACTCCACAACCCGCAGCCCCACTGTTCCAGGGCATGAAAGACTACAAAAAATGGTATATCGGCGTTAATGGAGGCCTCCTAGCCCCAGTTGTCGCCACCGGCGGTAGTAACGACTTTACAAAATGGAAAGCCGACTTTGGTTATGGCGCCTATGTTCAGTACCAAATCTTTCATTTCTTTGGTCTACGCCTCGATTATCTTGGCGGTCAGCTAAAAGCTGACAACAGTAAAAATCTCGGTAACGGTCAACCACCTAACAGACCATATGAGAAATTTACTACCAGGCTAAAGTACACGGGTACCCTCAATGCCGTTTTCAACATCACCACTGTCAACTGGCTGACGCGCAAAAACATCGCAACGCTGTATGCCTCTGTGGGTGGTGGTTTGGCAGGTTATAATCCTAAACTGACATTGAATAACGGCACCACCTTCGATTATAAACCAAGTGGTACTATCAGCGAACTCGTAATACCAGTTGGCGCAGGGATCAAATTCAATCTCTCTGATCTTATTAATCTCGATCTCGGCTATACGATGTATTATACAGATGGCGATAACCTCGATGGCTTTGCCTACGGCCCTAATAAAGATAAGTTCTCCTATGGCCACGTAGGTATTGAATTCGCCCTCGGTCGCAAAGGCAAACCACAACTGCAGTTCCATAACCCTGCCAAACAGATGTATGATGAACTGCAAGCCCAGAAAACAGCTCTCCGCACCCAACTCGATGCTTCCGCAGCCACAAATGCCAGGTTGACGGCCGAAATGGATAAACTGACAAAAGATTCAGATAATGACGGTGTGTCCGATTACTTCGATAAATGCCCAGGCACCCCTGCAGGCACTAAAGTAGACGGCTCTGGATGCCCATTACCTGAACCTCCTAAAGTCGAAGAAAAAATCGTTATAACGGAAGAGGATAATCGCATTGTAAAAGAAGCCATCCAAAACCTGGAATTTGACTTCGCTAAAGCAACCATCAAACCTCACTCTTACGCTGCACTGGACCGTGTTGCTGACCTGCTCAAACGTAAAAACCTGAACCTCAAACTCGCAGGCCATACGGATAACGTAGGTTCCCTCAAACGCAATATGGAACTCTCCCGCGAAAGAGCCGAGGCTGTAAAACAATACCTCGTGAGCAAAGGCGTACTACCTAATAAAATCGAAGCAGTAGGCTACGGCCCTAGCCAGCCTATCGCCAGCAATAAAACCGCCGAAGGCCGCCAAAGAAACAGACGCGTAGAATTTACTATCTACTAATTTTTCAAGATAATTTGATCATAACGGGGAAGGACAGACGAAATCGTCTGTCCTTCCTATATTTATCCAGTATAAAATTTTTCTATACGTTTTGCCCCTCACGGCACAGTTATTGTTAACCATTATCCCTCAAATCCTAATACATCATGAAAAAAGTTATTCTGTCCGGCTTTTTAGTAGCAGCTACATTTTTTGGTGCTAAAGCACAGAGCATTAAATTCGGCGTTAAAGCTGGTCTGAACCTCGCAAAACTCACCGATATGGAAGCCGCTAAAACCAAAGCTTCCTTCTACGGTGGAGGTTTCGTAAACATTGGCCTCAACAAATCATGGGCAATCCAACCAGAGGTACTGTACTCAGGCCAAGGTGTTAAATTCAGCGATAAAGATGTTACCGAAACTATCAACACTGGCTATATCAGCGTTCCTGTAATGGTTCAATACCATATCGTTCCTAGCTTCTACGTTGAAGCTGGCCCTCAGGTAAGCATCCTCGCAAGCGCTAAAGATAAAATCAGCGGCGAAGCAACTGAAGATCTGAAAAAATTCATGAAAGGTGCTGACTTCGGCGCTGGTATTGGTTGTGGCTTCAAAATCACTGACCACTTCGGCGTAAACGCTAGATACGTATTCGGTCTGTCAGACGTATTCAAAGGCGACAATGTTGATACTAACAGCAAAAACTCTGTAGCACAAGTAGGTCTGTTCTATCAGTTCTAAGCTAAAAGCTTGAAAATTTTAAAAAGCATCTGCTGATGGCAGATGCTTTTTTATTGCCAGACATTTTTTCATATATCCGGCATAGTTATTGTTTTTTTCCTACCCTCAAAAAAACATATCATGAAAAAACTTATCCTGTCAGGTTTACTTGCCTTAGGCTCTTTACTGACAGCCCAGGCCCAAAACATTCATTTCGGTGTGAAAGGTGGTCTGAATATCGCCAAAATGACCAATTTTGATGCCTACAAGACAAGAGCTTCTTTCAATGCGGGTGCTTTTGTAAACATCGGCCTCGGCAAAGACTTCTCCATTCAACCCGAATTACTCTACTCAAGCCAAGGTACTAAAGTGAAAAGAGGTTCATGGGGTCCTATCACATTCCAGGACGGTTCCATTAAAACCGATTATATCAATATTCCTGTAATGCTCCAATATTCAATCGTTCCAAGCTTCTACGTAGAAGCCGGCCCTCAGCTCGGCATCCTGGTTGGCGCCAAATCGACAGATACTAAAAACATGAAAGACTACATGACCACCGCCGACTTCGGACTGGGCTTAGGTTGTGGCTTTAGAATCACAGACGATTTCGGTATCAACGCCAGATATATCTTCGGACTGTCCAACATCTACGACAACAACAGCATCTTCGTAAACGCAGAAACTAAAAACTCTGTTGCACAAGTTGGCCTGTTCTACCAGTTCTAATCTAGCCTTATTTAAACATATTCAGCCACGCTAACAAACAGTTAGCGTGGCTTTTTCTTTATCTAAAACGGACTTCTCGCCTTTCTGAATTATATTTGCTGCTCGCATTAACCATTTTCAGCATGAGTGTTGTACAATCAATCAGAACGGCCGCAGTGGCCGCCATTAAGTCACTTTACGATCATCAGGTATCGGAATCAGACATCTCTGTCAATATTACCAAACCTGAATTCGAAGGTGAATACACCATTGTAGTTTTCCCATTCACGAAATTCAGCCGACAAAAACCTGATGAAACCGGCGTCCGCATAGGTGAATATCTCCAGGCCAATTACCCTGACCTGATCGCAGGATTTAACGTGGTTAAAGGTTTCCTTAACCTCGTTATCAGCCAGCACTTCTGGACAACCTTCATCCAGCAACAACATACTAATTCTCACTTCGGAATAAAATCTGCCAATGGTAAAAAAATCATGGTAGAATATTCTTCCCCGAATACCAATAAACCATTACACCTCGGTCATCTCCGTAATAACTTCCTCGGTTTTTCTATTGCAGAAATCCTGAAAGCTAACGGCTACGAAGTCATTAAAGCTAACCTCGTAAACGACCGCGGTATTCATATCTGCAAATCCATGCTGGCATGGCAGGAATTCGCTCACGGCGATACCCCCGAATCTACCGGTATTAAAGGCGATCACCTCGTTGGCGACTACTACGTGAAATTCGAATCTGTCGTTAAAGAACAGGCCGAACCCATCATCGATCGTATCCTCGAACGCGACTTCCAGGACTTCAACGCCACCGAAACAGATAAACTCGAAAAGCTAGTTACCGCTCTCCATAAACCGGAAGTAAAAGATGATGAGGACAAAGTGTCCAAAATCATGGGCGATATCAAAGAAATGGCCCGCAACAAAACAGAAATTATGTTGCAAGCCAAAATCATGCTCCAGCAATGGGAAGCCGGAAACCCTGAAGTAAGAGAACTCTGGGCCACCATGAACGGATGGGTATACAAAGGCTTCGACGTTACCTATAAAAGACTGGGCATCGACTTCGATAAAATGTACTACGAAAGCCAGACCTACCTGCTGGGTAAAGACCTCGTAGAAGATGGCCTGCGCAAAGGTGTACTCTTCAAAAAAGAAGATAACTCCGTATGGATCGACCTCACCAATGATGGCCTGGACGAAAAACTCCTGCTCCGTGGCGATGGCACCTCCGTATACATGACCCAAGACCTGGGTACTGCTCGCCTGAAATACGATGATTTCCAAATGGACCAAAGCATATACGTTGTGGCAGATGAACAAAACTACCACTTCAAAGTGCTGAAACTGATCCTCGAAAAACTCGGCGAACCTGCTGCTCCAGGTATCTTCCACCTCAGTTATGGCATGGTGGAACTGCCACATGGTCGTATGAAAAGTCGTGAAGGTACCGTTGTAGACGCAGATGATATGATCGATGAAATGATCAATACTGCCGCTGCAAAAACCCAGGAAGCTGGTAAAAAACTGGCAGACTTCTCAGAAAATGAATTGGATGAATTATACGAAACCATTGGCCTTGGCGCTATGAAGTTCTTCCTCCTCCGCGTAGATCCTAAGAAAAAAATGATCTTCAACCCGGAAGAGTCAATTGAACTCAATGGTTTCACCGGTCCGTTTATTCAATATGCACATGCGCGTATTAAATCTATCCTCCGTGAAGTAGGACAGGTGCCAGATCTCAGCTCTTTTATATTTGCCGGCCAGCTGCTGCCACTGGAAAAAGAACTGATTTCCCTAAACGAACAATTCCCTGGCATTATCGCAGATGCGCACCGTGAAATGAGCCCGTCTGTAATTGCCAACTATGCCTTCCAACTAGCACAGTTGTTCAACTCATTCTATGCTGAAAAAGTAGATGGAGTACCAACCTATTCTATCCTGAAAGCAGAAAGTGAAGACAAGAAAAAATTACGCTTACAGATCATACAGATGACCGCCAACACCATCGCTAAAAGCATGCAGTTGCTGGGTATCCGTGTTCCTGAACGTATGTAAAATAAAAACGCTGCGGACCGTAACCGGTTCGCAGCGTTAGCAGCTTGCAGCCACCGTGGCCAATACTGCCGAAGAAGATGCCACAGCAATCAGTACAATGATCCAGAAGCCTGCCTTTCCCGTAATCACTGCTTTTGTTTACCTCTCCACTGTGACGAATATATTCACGCTACCGACTATACGATAACGTACTTTTCAAATTATTTTTCTGCCGCCGCGGCATCACACAAAGCCATCCCCTTTTCTTTCTCTCCTAATCCTATATAGGATTTGCCCAGCATAAATTTTACAAAGGCATCTGTTGGCTTACGTTTCAATAACTTCTCCCAATTAATAACCGCCGACGCAAAATCATTTTTACGATAAGTAACATGCGCCAGATTAAAGAGAATCGTTTCATCTTCCGGATGCCTGTCATATGCCTGCTGCAAAAAAGTCAGACTTTTATCTAACTGGCCGGCTTGCATAGCTGCCACACCAGCATTCAGCAAAAAGCCATCATCCGCTTTGAAACCCGCATCTAGTGCGTGTTGAAATGCAACCATCGACGCCGTATATCCAGCTACGTTATAATGCATCATTCCTAGCTCATACCAGCCCTGTGCATCCAGACTATCCAGCTTTAATGCTGATTGGTAATACAGTATGCTTTGCTGGTATTCTCCACGTTGTGCATACAGCTGGGCTATACGAAAAGGAATCGTTCCATTGGAAGGCTCCTCTGCTCTTGCCTCTTCTAAGGCTTCCAGCGCTTCATCATAGCGATTCAGCTGGTAATAACTCAAGCCGATCAACTTACTTACACTCACCGCTCCCAACCTTCTGGCCTTGATACAGGCAAGCAATGCTTCCTGATAATGCCTGCTTACAAAGTAAGCATCTCCCAATTCACAATAAGCTTCAGTGTATGTACTGTCTGCCGAAATAGCGGCATTAAATAGCCTGACAGCCGCCAATTGATTTCCTGCCTTTTTCATCGCAATGCCTTCCTGGCAAAGATGCTTCGCCTTATCTCTTGAAGAGGGCCAGGCAACTGCATATGCGGATAGCATAAACAGCAGACTTATAGCCAGCAGGAAGATTTTTCGACAGGATATCATATGTTGGCATTTACCTATGCCAACAAATATAAAAAATATATAATTTAAATATAAATATTATTTTTTATCGGGAGATGATGAACATTATCCTAGTTCACTTCCTGAAAACCCAAGCGGGAGGAGGTCATTAGCTCTTTCTATAACATATACCTTTCCACTACGGCCACCCAGGATAAGTCTGATGGGTTCTTGCTGACGGTTTTCAGTTTCGGCGAGTGACTGGCGACAAATACCACATGGGGAAATGGGGTGTGCACTTTCACCATTTAAATTATGATAACTGATAGCGATGGTGTCAATAGCTACATCCGGATAAACCGAAGCTGCTGCTGCCAGTGCTACGCGTTCTGCACAAAGTCCAATGGGGAAAGACGCATTTTCCTGGTTGGAGCCGACAATAATTTCGCCGTTTACAAGCCTCATTACGGCTCCAACCTGGAAATGTGAATATGGTGCGTACGCATGTTGCGTAACTTCTCTTGCTTCATTCAGCAGCCAGGCATCTGCATCGTTCAGACCAGTAATATCATCATACACAGTAAATTCAAATTGTTGCAGGTGCTTTTCCATAGCTGTCTTTATGGGTTAATTGGGGTTTTGAAATTATTTAATAGTTCTGAACAAACGGCTCCAGCGGATACCACCTTCACCATAGCTCATCCAGATCATCCATGCTTTACCAACAATATGATCTTCCGGAACAAAGCCCCAGTAGCGGGAATCCAGAGAGTTATTGCGGTTATCACCCATCATCCAGTAATAGTTAAATTTGAATGTATAGCTATCTGCAGGCTGACCATTGATGATAAATTTACCATCTTTCCTTTCGAGGGTATTACCTTCATACACACGGATTACACGATCATAGATAGCGATATTGCTTTCGTCCAATTTAACGGTAGCACCTTTCTTAGGAATGTACAGCGGGCCAAAGCTCTCTTCTGTCCATTTGTAATGTGCTGTATCATGCGGGAAAACATCGGTGTAATCAAATGCTGTATTGACTTTAGAATCTTCATATACAGCAACGCTTTTTACAATTGGACCCAGGTTCTTGATAGCAGTAGCCTGTGCTGGCGTCATATTGTATACATAAGAACCAGAATTAAAAGTAATATCCGGACCTACAATTCCTAATTCTTCCAGGCGAGCAGGATTGATCGCATCACCGGTAGTTTCTACGATATAACGGTGTTGGCTACCCGGAGGTACCGGTGCTGCCTGACCATTGATATAAACCGCGCCATGGATAATCTGCAGGGTATCTCCTGCTTGTGCCATACAACGCTTGATATAATTCTCTCTTTTATCTACCGGACGATGAATTACTTTAAACTGATTGTTTACAGCATCCCATCCTGCCTGGCGTACCATATGATAATAGCTAGGATCGATAGCATCCAGTGCTACAGTATCCCCTTCAGGAAAGTTGAATACCACTACATCATAACGTTTCACGTCTGACAAACCTGGTAAACGTCTGTATTTCCATTGTACCGCCTCAGAATATGCAGGCGTATTTCTGGTGAAAGGCATTGTATGATGCACAAAAGGCACTGCCAGCGGCGTCATCGGTATACGTGGACCATAACTGATCTTGCTTACAAAGAGGAAATCATTCACGAGCAGCGTCTTCTCCATCGATGGAGTAGGAATGGTATAGGCCTCAAAAATAAAGGTGCGGATCAGGGTAGCAGCGATAATAGCGAAAATACCAGCGTCCAGCCATTCTCTTGCCGTAGACTTCTTTTTCTTAGGCTGCTTGTCTTTGTTATTTTTCCAAAATGCCAGGTTCATTCAGTTAGGCTTGATTAAATGCTTAAAAAGGCAAATATAATATTCTGTCGTATCCTTCCAGCTTTTATCTGGGAAAAGTTTTCTTAAAAATAGATTAATATTCAGGTTCCTGTGCAGAAATTACTTTTTCAATTCAGCAGCCAGGATCTGGTTGATTTCTGCTGCTCTGTTCCAGATCATAAAATGACCGGCATTTTTCAGGACATGTGTAGGTTGTAAATATTTGATGGGGAAAGGATGATCTTTATCTCCATGGATATGCACAATATTCTCCGGCACATATTCATTCTGCCAGTTAAGAATAGTGTTGATAGCCCAGCGGGTATAGAAATAATCTTTTTTAGCAAGATATTCCTTCAATAACTGTTTTTCCTCGGGAGATTTAACATCCATGTAGTATTCTACTACCGGCCCCCTGTTTTGAAAAACGAGAAAATCAGGGAGCTTATTCAGTCCCAAACGCAATACCCAGTTGAAATAGGCAGGCTTTTCTGATTTATGCTTAATGCTGGAGATGATAATAGTTTGCACTACCGGCCGGATCTTGGCGATTTCAATACTCATGATACCTCCAAACGAAAGTCCGGCAAGGTATACCGGGCCATCAGTAGTTATGCCTTCCGCCATACGGGCGGCATAACTACTGATGGGTTCATCCTGCAAAGGAGTAATCCATGGCAGGTAATGCAACTCATAATCGTCCGGGAATTGCAACCGCGTGAATACGCGATCATCCGCTCCCAGTCCACTTATCATGTATAGATGCTTTACCGCCATACCGGAAAATATTAGGAATTGATTTTCTTCTTGTCTCTGTTAGGTACCACGAAGTCATCTACATCTTCCACAGAAATAGTTTTCCCGGAGAGGATCACCAGTCTTTCCACTACGTTTCTCAGCTCACGGATGTTACCAGACCAGTTATGTTGCTGCAAAGCTTTCATGGCGTCTTTGTCGATCTGTTTGCGTGCAATACCGTATTCAGTGCAAACAGCATCCAGGAAACTATCTACCAGTAAAGGCACATCGTCTCTGCGATCATTCAATGATGGCACATGTATGAGGATTACGCTTAAGCGATGGTAAAGGTCCAAGCGGAAGTTTTTCTCTTCTACTTCACGCAGCAAATCCTTGTTGGTAGCTGCAACTACACGCACGTCTACACTGATTTCCTTATCACCGCCTACACGAGTAATTTTACCTTCCTGCAAGGCGCGTAATACTTTTGCCTGGGCGCTAAGACTCATGTCTCCGATTTCATCGAGGAAAAGCGTACCACCACTGGCCTGTTCAAATTTACCAATGCGTTGTTTCACTGCAGAAGTAAAGGAACCTTTTTCATGACCAAACAGCTCACTTTCTATCAGTTCACTAGGAATGGCAGCACAGTTTACCTCTACCATCGGGCCACTGGCGCGATTGCTGAGTTCATGCAGCCAGCGGGCTACCAGCTCTTTACCAGCACCATTTTCACCCGTGATAAGCACGCGGGCATCTGTAGGAGCAACTTTTTCCAGTGTTTCTTTAATTTTCAGGATTGGTGCAGATTGCCCGATCATTTCAGGCACCTTGTTCACCTTACGACGTAATGTTTTGGTTTCTGTCACCAGCGTGGTTTTATCCATCGCATTACGCAAAGTAATCAGGAGGCGATTAAGGTCTGGTGGTTTGGAGATATAGTCATATGCACCTTTTTTCACCGCATCTACCGCTGTATCTATGTTTCCATGGCCGGAAACCATGATAATAGGAATATCAGGATTTACTTCCCGGGCTTTTTCCAGGAATTCCAGGCCATCCATTTTGGGCATTTTAATATCGCACAATACAGCATCGTATTGCTTTTCTTTGAACATCTTAAACCCTTCCTGTCCATCTGCCGCTTCATCTACCTTATAACCCTCATAGCTTAAAATTTCCGTCAGGGTTTTACGGATGCTTTTTTCATCGTCAATTATTAAAATGTTAGCCATAGTCAGTTTTATTGATTAATCAACAGCCGTCAAAAATACAGATTCTTCCTAATGGAGCCGTATATTAAATTGCTAAAATTATTATCCATTAAGGCTCAATGAAGAGGATTAAATTTAAATATGAACCGGCGCGATTAAATATCAGAAATAGTCTACTACCTTTGTAGATTTATATGTAATTTTATTAATAAATAAACAGGCAGGCACTGTAATTCCGATTAATATGAACGACTTTCTGGATGAACTGAATCGGCGCCACCAACAGGCGGCTGCAAACGCCTATCCCTCTACAGGCGCAGTAAATGAATTTGCAAGTAACTTACTTAACTGGCTATTCCCTGAACATACCGGCCAGGTAATGCCGGATCTGGTAATTTTAGAGGAATACGGCCACAGGCTGGAGATACAACTGGAGCATCTGTTACAGCCCATGCAGCATCAGCTTTCCGGCACTGCCAAAGAAATCAGCAGGAGTTTTATGAACCGCATTCCTGCTATGTACGAAGAACTCACCAAAGATGCGGAAGCCATTCTTCAGGGCGACCCCGCAGCAACTTGTTTATATGAGGTGATCCGCGCCTATCCTGGCTTTTATGCCGTGGCATTTTACCGCATCGCACATATTCTCCACAAACTACATATCCCTTTACTGCCCCGCATGATCACAGAACTGGCGCATGCCCGTACTGGTATTGACATTCACCCCGGAGCAGTGATAGCGCCCTGGTTCTGCATTGACCATGGCACCGGTGTTGTAATCGGGGAAACCACCGTTATCGGCCCTCATGTAAAAGTCTACCAGGGCGTTACATTAGGTGCATTGAGTGTAGATAAAGAGATGGCACATAATAAGCGTCACCCGACCATCGAAGAGCATACGATTATCTATGCCGGCGCAACGATTCTTGGTGGCGAAACTATTGTTGGCCATCATAGCATCATTGGAGGTAACGTCTGGCTGATCAAGAGCGTAGAACCGTTTTCCCGCATTTATTACAAGGCAGAACACAGATTAACAGAACTCTAATACTATACAATGGCTACAATATTAGATCTGGTGGGTAATACCCCGCTGGTGGAACTGAAAAAGATCTCCGTAAACCCTAATGTTACCATTTACGGAAAACTGGAAGGCACTAACCCTGGCGGCAGTGTTAAAGATCGCGCCGCTTATGGTATGATCAAGGGCGCGCTGGACAGAGGCGAGCTAAAGCCGGGCATGAAGCTCATTGAAGCTACTAGTGGCAATACTGGTATTGCGCTGGCGATGATCGCTAACCTGTTTGGTATTGAAATAGAAATTGTGATGCCTTCAGATGCAACACAGGAAAGGGTTTTAACGATGGAAGCCTATGGCGCCAAAGTTACCCTTACACCTAAGGAGCAATCTATGGAAGGGTCTATAGACTATGCCAACGCACAGCTGGAAAAGGGCGGATATATGATGCTGAACCAGTTTGCCAACCCTGACAACTATATGATGCACTATCGTACTACGGGTCCTGAAATCTGGCGGGACACCCAGAGTAGGGTTACGCACTTTGTTAGTGCGATGGGGACTACCGGCACTGTTATGGGCGTATCCAAGTTCCTGAAAGAAGTAAAGCCGGATGTGCAAATTGTAGGTTGTCAGCCTACCGATGGCAGCAAAATTCCTGGTATCCGAAAATGGCCGGAGGCTTATCTGCCTAAAATTTTTGACCGTAGCAGGATTGATAGAATTATGGATGTCACCGAAGCAGAAGCAAGAACAATGACCAAGCGTCTGGCACGTGAAGAAGCGGTATTTTGTGGCATGAGCAGCGGAGGCGCCGTAGCAGCGGCCGTGCGGGTTTCGCAGGAGCTGAAGAGTGGAGTGATTGTATGTATTATTTGTGATAGAGGAGATAGATACCTGAGTTCAGATTTATTTACTAAATAGATGATCCTTAAACCCCGCGGTACGGGGTGATAAAAGAAAAAGGCCTATCCTTTCGGATAGGCCTTTTTCTTTTATCAGAAGAAGTTGAGATTACTTTTTCATGTACATTACTTCTTTCACCAGTTTAACGGTACGTTCTACATCAGGCAGGTACAGTTTAACGAGGTTTGGAGCGTAGTGCATTGGCGCATCAACAGCGGTGATACGACGGATAGGAGCATCCAGGTAGTCGAAACCTTCTTTCTGGATACGGTAAGTGATTTCAGAAGAAACGCTGGCGAATGGCCATTGTTCTTCAACGATAACCAGGCGGTTAGTTTTCTTCACTGATTCGAGGATGGTAAACCAATCCAGTGGGCGGATGGTACGGAGGTCGATTACTTCCGCTTCGATACCTTCTTTTGCCAGTTCTTCAGCTGCACCCAGGGCTACTTTCATCATTTTGTTGAAAGAAACGATGGTTACATCTTTACCAGCACGTTTGATATCAGCTTTACCGATAGGGATGATGTATTCTTCTTCAGGCACTTCACCCATATCACCATACATTTGCTCACTTTCCATGAAAACAACTGGATCGTCGTCGCGGATAGCGGCTTTGAGGAGACCTTTAGCATCGTATGGGTTAGATACAGAAATTACTTTCAGGCCTGGGATATTGGCATAATAGCTTTCAAAAGCAGTAGAGTGCTGAGCACCCAGCTGACCTGCGGAACCGTTAGGTCCACGGAAAACGATAGGGCAACCAACCTGGCCACCACTCATTGCCAGCATTTTTGAAGCAGTATTGAGGATCTGGTCCAGAGCCAGTACAGCAAAGTTCCAGGTCATAAATTCAACTACCGGACGGAGACCGTTCTGTGCAGCACCTACACCGATGGCAGCGAACCCGAGTTCAGCAATTGGCGTGTCGATAACACGTTTAGGTCCAAACTCATCCAGCATTCCCTGGCTCACTTTATAAGCACCATTGTATTCGGCTACTTCCTCCCCCATTAGGAAAACCCGTTCATCACGGCGAAATTCCTCCTGCAGGGCTTCTCTTAAGGCTTGTCTGAAAGCTATCTGACGCATGCTAATCTTAATAAAGTTTGAAAGTTTAATTGCCTGATTTCATTCTAGGCAGGGCAAAAATATCGTTTGTTCATGAAAAAGCAAAGGAAAAAAAAGCAGGTAACACAAATCAAATTATTCATATATTTATATTTTTGTATTTAATTAGATTTCATACCCGACCAGATGCTAACCATCACGATCCTGAGTCTGGCCTACTTAACAGCCATTTCTTTCCGTATAAAACGTGTTAAGTTTCCTGTACTGGAGCTATTAACCTGGAATATTCATATAGTTTTCATAATACTGGCGGCACTTACCCTCCTGTTAATGATCAACGGTTATGGATTCAAAGGTGCCCAGACGGACCGTGTCATCCTAACCTTGTATGCTGCCAGCGGTTTATTCCTTTATGGCCTTTCCAAGCCGGAAATCAACGCCCGGTATTATTACCTGGCTGGATTATTCGCTTTTCCATTTGTGCTCCTTGTGGGGATTATTCTGCCATTTACCAGGATGTTCACTATTATGGTGGCGCTCTCCTTGTATGGCGACAGCGATTATCATCGGTATAAGATTGATGACGATTTTGCCTTAGAAACAAAATCTACGGGGATTCTAACGCAATATCCTGTGTATAGTATGGTGGAAGATAAATACTGGTTGTTCGAGAAAGTGACACCGGAGGTTATAAATCCTAAAGCTTTTCCAAGGGCTATCAAACTAACTAAAAGGGGCAACGATAGTGTCAGAATTCAATTCATATCGTCAAAGGGTGGTACTTTTAATCTGGATACCATCATGTCATTGAAACAAGGGTATCTGCAATAGATATAGAAGGGATGGGTGAATCGGATCAGTAAACAGGCATACGAACCAATGCTTCACTTAGCGGTTTGAAATAGCCAATGATGCATTCAGGATTCCGGATGCAAATCTGGATATGCGATTTATCCCGAAAGCCTGCCGATGGATAAAGCTCATAGCCTTCAATAAATGGACTTCTAACACAGTCAAAAGACTCATGATGAGTTTTTAAACTGTTAAGATTTACATATTCGATAACTGCACAATCCAATTCTCTCCTTAACAAATCATTACTGCTATTCAGTGTATGATTCTTAGGCATATCAATTGCATATTCATCACAAAGCTCTTTCAACTCCTGGTATCCTTCTTTAACAAGTTGAATATGCGTATCATCCGTTAGATCCAGGCAATTGCGCAAGTCGAATACGGCTCCTATTACTGCTGGATTTGCAATAGGCTGCACTGGTTTAATTTTGCCGGATGCCAATTCTTCGGAGAAGCGTTTTGCTCTGGAAAAACTATTCTCCCAGAAATAAATACCATGGCCTAACCAATCATAGTTATTCGAACTTGGCCTTAAAAATGTATGCCCATTAATAACAGCGTATGCTACCTCGGCATCACATCCATGAAATCCAATCATAGTTTTAATTGTTCAAGTGTTTAAAAATTGAAGATTTGAAATTGCGATTGACAATAGTTGAATTGATAAATCAAGAATGCATTTTTCTATTTGCGCTTCAATTGATTCAAATGCTTATAAGGCTCCGTAAAATTTGCATATTCATCCATAATGCCTGCCTCTATTAGATCCTGGAGCCCTAACTTAGGATTAACCTTATACATTTTGCCACGCTGCTGCATGTATTCCAACAATTTGCGATCTTTCTCCCGACGAGTCGCATTCCAGTCAATACTACCATTTGGTGTGACTACGACCTCAATAAATTTGGTTTTTAATTCCATTACATAAATTTTAAAGTGATGAATAATAATTGCAATTCTGATTTACTAAATAATTTAGCAATTCAAAAGTAGTATATAAAACAACATCAAAACAATTATTTTTGTTAACCATTAGTTATTATAATTCAATTATTTATATGATAATTGAGCTATCAAAATGAGAATAGAATTATCAATTTGCGGGCATAAAAAAACCTGCCCGAAATCGGGCAGGTCGTCTCTATTTTAAATATTGCTTCTAAACTTTTTCGATAATAATAGCGCTGGCACCGCCGCCACCATTACAAATACCCGCTACGCCATAACGGCCATTTTCCTGGTGCAATATAGAATTCAGCGTTACCACAATACGTGCACCACTACAGCCAATAGGATGCCCCATCGCCACAGCACCACCCCATACATTCACTTTATCCATTGGCAGTCCAAGGTCTTTGGCATTGGCAATAGGCACGCAGGAAAATGCTTCGTTTACCTCTGCAAAGTCCATGTCTGTAATGTTCAGGTTCGCTTTCTTCAAGGCATTGTTAATTGCCTTAACCGGCGTTGTTGTAAACCACTCCGGCGCCTGAGAAGCATCTGCAAAGCTGATGATCTTAGCCAGTGGCTTAACACCCAGCTCCTTCACCTTTTCACCACTCATCAGCACCACTGCTGCCGCACCATCATTGATGTTGGAGGCATTCGCTGCAGTGATGGTACCATCCTTCTGGAAGGTAGGCTTCAGCGTGGGTACTTTATCAAAAATTACTTTTTTATAATCCTCATCTTCTGCAACAGTAACAACAACTTTACCAGGAATCTCTACCGGCACTACTTCTGATTTGTAGTAGCCTTTTTCCCAGGCTGCCGCCGCACGCTTGTAGCTCTGGATAGCGTATGCATCCTGGTCTTCACGGGTAATGTGGTATTCTGTAGCACAAAGCTCTGCTGCATTACCCATATGGAAATCTTTATATGGATCCCATAAACCATCGCGGATAATACCATCAATGATATTACCATGGCCTAGTCTGTAACCAGTACGTGCTTTATCGAGATAATAAGGTATCTGGCTCATATTTTCCATACCGCCGGCTACCACAATATCGTTATCGCCCAGCAGAATGCTTTGCGCACCCAGCATAATCGCTTTCATACCGGAAGCACATACCTTGTTTACGGTAGTTGCAGGGATTGTGTCTGGCAAACCCGCACCCAGACTCGCCTGCGTTGATGGCGCCTGTCCGAGGTTAGCACTGATCACATTTCCCATATATACTTCATTCACCTGATCTCCGGCAACACCTGCTCTTTCCAGTGCAGCTTTAATTACTGTAGAACCCAGCTTGGTAGCTGAAACACCAGCTAAACCACCATTGAACGAGCCTATTGGTGTACGTACCGCAGATACTATATATACTTCTTTCATCTGATAAAAAAGATTGTTTGGCTTATGTTGATAATCTCCAAATATAACGAAAATCAAGGGGATGAAACACGCCGGTTAAAGGCTTCGAAAAACATTATGAAATTTTATGTTTTGGTGAGATTTCCGCAAAAATTTTGCTAATTTTTTAGGCGATGTACGCCCCCCTTTGTAATACTATTGAAGATTACATTTTAGATTTACCCGATTTTCTGGGATTGACAGCTTCGCTGTCAATCCGGAGCTTTCCGCGCTTCGCGCGGAAAGACTATCGCCGGCAAAATATTTTAATCTTTTTGTAGAAAAATATTTCACCTAAGTTTGTAGTTGATTTTTAGAATTCGTGATCACTCAGAACACCATACAACAGATACTCAACCGCATAGATATTGTGGATATTGTTGGTTCGTTCGTTAAGCTCAAAAAGCGTGGCGCCAATTACCTTGGTAACTGCCCTTTTCACAACGAAAAAACCCCTTCCTTCACCGTATCTCCCAGCAAAGAGATCTATAAATGCTTCGGTTGCGGCGTCAGCGGCAACGCGATCAGCTTCGTCATGGAGCATGAAAAATACTCCTATGTAGAAGCGCTGAGATGGCTCGCACAACGATATCAAATTGAAGTAGAAGAAACAGAAGTTAGCGCTGAGAGGAAACAACAGCTGCAACTGGCCGACTCCCTCTACATCATCAATGGTTTTGCCAAAGAATATTTTTCCGAAACCCTCTTCAACTCTGAAGAAGGCCAGAATGTAGGCCTCAGTTACTTTGAAGAACGCGGGTTCACGGAAGAGACTATACGTAAATTCCAGCTGGGTTACTGTCTCAATACCCGCGACGCCTTCGTAAAGGCAGCAACGGCAAAAGGCTATAACCTCGAATACCTGCAAAAAACAGGTCTGGTCACCATTCGCAATGAACAGCCCGCTGATAACTACCGCGGACGTGTTATCTTCCCCATACATAACCAATCCGGTAAAGTATTGGGATTTGGTGCACGTATCCTGGTTAAATCGGATAAGGCGCCAAAATACATCAACTCCCCTGAAAACGAGATATACGTTAAAAGTCGTGTCCTTTACGGCACCTACTTTGCGCGTCATGCCATCGATAAGCTAAACGAATGTTTGCTGGTAGAAGGTTATACGGACGTAATATCACTGCATCAGGCAGGCGTAGAAAACGTAGTGGCTTCCAGTGGTACCTCTCTTACCCAGGACCAGCTGCGTTTAATTAAAAAGTACACCAATAACCTCACCATCATCTATGATGGTGATGCCGCCGGTATAAAAGCGGCCCTGCGTGGCCTTGACATGGCCATTGAAGAAGGGCTGAACGTAAAGCTGGTACTGCTCCCGGAAAAGGAAGACCCGGATAGTTATGTACAACGCATCGGCGCCGCAGCATTCCGCGAATTCATCGAGGAAAACAAGCAGGACTTCGTACTGTTTAAGCTACAGATAAGCCTGAAAGATGCGGGCAATGATAGTAGTAAGAAGTCGCAGCTGGTAAATGAAATCGCTGAAACCATCTCCAAAATTGATAAAGCGGAAGACTTTACCAAGCAGCAGGACTATATACGCCAGTGCAGCCAGGTACTGAAAATTGATGAACAAGGCCTTATCCAGCTGGTAAATAAATTTATTCGTGAGCGTATTACCAAGCGTGAACAGCAATCACGTAATAATAACCATGCGCCGGACGACGACCTCAGCGATGAGGCAATTGCAGCCATGGAAGCCATGGCCGAAGCTGAATCTGGCTACACTGCTGAAAACCTATTCAACAAAGATGAAAAGCAGGAAAAAGAACTGGTGAAAATACTCTTACGCTTTGGTGATAAACCTTTCAGCGAAGAGTCGCAGAATACAGTGGCAGACTATGTATTTCATCTCCCCTATGATTTTGAATCACTGGTAGACAGTGAGCTGGTAAAGCGCATCCTGCGCGAATACAAACGCATATACGACGAAGGGAATATCCCTGATAAAAAATGGTTCCTGTACCATGAAGATCAGGACCTCTCTAAAAACATTGCCCTCATCATGGAAGATAGGGAAGCAGACCTCAGTTTGAACTGGAAAGAAAGGTTCGAAATTGATACTGTTTATGGGGATAATGCTTACCTAAAGGACACAATTTCTACCAGTAATTACCTGATTTTAAGAAAGATTAAGAAGATGATCGTAGAGAATCAGGAAGAAGCAGGAAGACTGAGTGATTTTGAGGAGATCAAACGTTGTATGGAGTTACACCAGCACCTGAAACAGCTCGAGAAAGAACTGACCCAGGGGCTGGGTACCGTTATCTTCAAATAGTTTATTATTATTTTTCTCCATTTCTTCTTTCCCATATCTGGAAAGCAAAAGGATATTGATTTTTTTCGTCAGCTTCGCGGCGATCTTCACTCACAAGTTTCCAGATGTTCCCATCTATCTCCGGGAAGAAAGCATCACCCTCTACAACTGCGTATACGCGTGTCAGGTAAATCCTTTCTACTATTGGCATGGCGATATCAAATATCTGGGAGCCGCCGGTAATGAAAAGTTCAGCACTATCAAAGCTTTTCGCTGTTTCCACTGCAGCCTGCAATGAATCTACTACAATAACGCCTTGTGGTTCATAATCCGGTTGCCGGGTGATCACGATATTTGGACGGTTAGGCAATGGTTTTCCCAGTGATTCAAAGGTTTTGCGGCCCATGATAATGGGTTTACCTGTAGTTGTATTTTTGAAATACTTCAGATCGTCCGGGAGTCGCCATGGCAACTGGTTGTTAATACCGATAGCGTTATTTTCTGCTGCGGCAACAATAATTGAGATGGTTTTCATAAGCGATGTTTATACTGCTACAGGAGCTTTGATAGCTGGGTGAAATTGATAATTCTGCAGTTCAAAGTCTTCAAATTTGAATGCAAAGATATCTTTCACATCAGGATTAATTTTCATTGTTGGTAATGGGAACGGTGTGCGTGTCAGCTGGAGCTGTGCCTGTTCCATATGGTTGCTGTAGAGATGTACATCACCGAAGGTATGTACGAAATCGCCAGCATCCAGGTCGCATACCTGCGCCATCATCATGGTGAGCAGTGCGTATGAAGCGATATTGAAAGGAACACCGAGGAATACATCGGCGCTGCGCTGATAGAGCTGGCAGCTGAGTTTACCACGGGTTTCGCCTTTGCTGGTATCTGGAGGTGTAACATAAAACTGGAAGAGGCAGTGACAAGGGCTTAAAGCCATATCAGGGAGGTCGCCAACGTTCCAGGCATTCACGATAATTCTGCGGGAGTCAGGGTTCTTTTTAATGGTGTGTACCGCTTCGGTAATCTGGTCGATAACTTTACCATCCCGCGCTTCCCAGCTACGCCATTGTTTGCCGTAAACAGGTCCGAGGTCGCCATTGGCATCAGCCCATTCGTCCCAGATGCTTACGCCATGTTCTTTGAGATAGGCGATGTTGGTATCTCCCCTCAGGAACCAGAGTAACTCGTAAATGATAGATTTCAGGTGCAATTTTTTGGTGGTCACTACAGGAAAGCCTTCCTGAAGGTTAAAGCGCATCTGGTAGCCAAAAACGCTGGTAGTGCCGGTGCCAGTACGATCCGACTTCACCGCACCCTGATCAATGATATGTTGTAATAATGATAAATACTGCTCCATAAGGCGGCAAGATACGAAGAAAAAAATCCTTGCATGCGGGTTAAAAATATAACGTATTTATCTCAAATAAAAAAAGTCAAGATTGTTGCATTTTTCGTAATCTTCAGAAATAATTACGGAAGTGTAACTCTAAACGTTACGCGTATACTAAGATAAATATTGTGCCCCTGTATTTTGTGTGTCAGAAGAGACCCTTCAAGAAAATAACCAGAAAAAAAGATCAGCTTAAGAGAAAAAATAATAGCACCTAAGCCCAAAACAAAGAATCGTTAGCGACCAAATTGCCAGTTTTTAAGAACCAAAATCTAAATATTTTAAAAAGATAAAAACCTGACAAATTAAGGATCATCCTGGATGATAGCTTAACCACGTATTCATCACATTTCTGAGCCGGTACTGCTGAAGCGTTACGACTATATGAAGCTATATAGTGCCACTGTATTGTATGTACCTGTACTCATCTCAACAGAAAAATAACCAGAACGACAAAATCACTTTAAGAGAACAGACCGATAGAACCTAAGCCAAGACAGAAGACCCGTTAACGACCAATTGCCAGTTTTTAGAACCAAAATCGGATAAACCATTATTAGCTAATGACCTGACCACTTTAGAACGGATCATCCCGGATGATCTCTTTATCACATATTTATCAATCTACAATTACTATGCTTCTACCTAAACTCACCCTCCTGGTGACTTTACTGGCATGTAGTACCCTGTTGTTTGCACAACAGAATATTACAGGTAAAGCACAGGATGCGGTCAACGGACACCCATTGCCGGGTGTGACTATCCGGATTCCCAACACTAATCGTGGCACCGTCACAGATGCAGACGGGAAATTCAACATCTATTCGCCAACATCCAGTACCACATTGGTTTTTACCTATACAGGGTATAAAAACCGTACGATGAACGTAGCCGCCAATAGCGGGCCGTTAGTGGTTAAAATGGAGGAGGACTTTGCCCGTCTTGATGAAATAGTGGTTACTGGTATGGCCACCACTGTTAAAAGACGAAACCTTGCCAATGCCGTAGCTACCATTTCGGCCAAAGAGCTGAGTGGTACGGCACCTGCCCAGACCTTCGACGCAGCGCTCAGCGGAAAGGTTCCCGGCGCACTCATCACCGCTAACTCAGGTGCTCCTGGTGGCGGTATCTCCGTTAAACTTCGTGGTATAACTTCCGTATTCGGAAACTCACAACCACTCTACATTGTAGACGGAGTGTTTTTCAACAACAGTAGTATTCCTGCAGGACTCAACGACGTTACAGGTGCTGCAACCGCTGGCAATCCTAACAATCAGGACAACCCTTCCAGCCGTATTGCTGACCTTAACCCTAACGATATAGAAAATATCGAGATCCTGAAAGGCGCTTCCGCAGCGGCCCTCTATGGCGCGAAAGCAGCAGCCGGTGTGGTTATCATCACTACAAAAAAAGGTAGGAGCGGAAAAACAAGTATTTCCGTTAACCAGGAAACAGGTTTTGTAAAAGTTCGTCACCTGATGGGAGTACGCGCTTTTACTGCTGAAACAGCCGCCGACCTCGCAGGCCCGGCAAGCAGCACAGATCCTGCAGTAATAGCCAGTAGAAACGCCTACAAAGCTCAGTTCCAGGCTGCACAAAGTGCCGGCAAAATTTACGATTACGAAAAAGAACTCTACGGAGAAACAGGCATGATTTCTAATACCAATATTGCCGTTAGTGGAGGCTCTGAAAAAACTACCTTCTATCTCTCCGGTAACAGAAGAAAAGAAGATGGTATCATCAAAAATACCGGCTATCTCAACAGCTCCGTACGTCTCAACGTAGATCATAAAATTTCTGATCGTGTATCCCTTAGCGTTACTACCAATTATATTAATTCATCAGCAGACAGAGGTATCACCAATAATGACAACAATGGCGTATCACTTGGTGTGGCTTTATCTTCTACACCAGGCTGGGTAGATCTTCATCCCGGCGCCAATGGCTTATACCCACGCAACCCTTTTGCAGCCAGCAATCCACTCGAAACAAGAGATAAGATGACCAATAATGAACTGACCAACCGCTTTGTGGGTGGCGGTACATTAGATGCGATCTTCCAACAGAACAGTGTTTCCACTACCAAAATATTAATACGTGGCGGGGTGGATTATTTCAACTTCAAAACTATGGCAATCTTCCCTCGAGACTTGCAGTTTGAAGCTAATGGAACATTAGGTCACAGTATCCAGGCAAACACCAACAACCTGAATACTAACCTGGCTGGTATGTTGATCAATACATTCAATCCTAATCGTAATGTTAGTCTGACCAGTACACTGGGCGCCACTTACGAAACAGGCAACTTCGATAATATCCAGGTAAGTGCTACCAATATTACCAATGGTCAGACTAACGTAGACCAAAGCGGTAATAGCACGCCATCACAGTTCCGCCAGAAATACCGCGACAATGGTATTTTCCTGCAGGAAGACCTTACCCTGATCGAAGCGCTGACACTGAGTGCCGGCGTGCGTTTCGACAGGTCTACCAACAACGGTGATTACCTGAAATATTATACATTCCCTAAAGGCGCCTTCTCCTGGAACCTTGCTAAGATGGGCTTCTGGCACTCCAGTACGGTGGATAACCTGAAGATCCGCATGGCATATGGCCAATCAGGTAACGTACCTCCTTACGGCAGTAAATTTACCAGCATGAGATCCAGCAACATTGATGCGCTGCCAGGTATCCTCACGGATAACCTCAGAGGTAATGCTGATATCAAACCTGAAAGACAAACAGAGCTAGAATCTGGTGTGGACGTGAGTTTCCTCAATGGCCGCATTAGTCTCGAAGCCACCTACTATAACAAGAAGATTTATGACATGCTGTTACGTCACGTGTTGCCAGCATCTTCCGGTTATGTAAGCGAATGGAAAAATAGTGGAGACCTGAGCAACCAGGGCGTGGAACTGGGTCTGACTGTTATCCCTGTCAATACCGCTAAAGTGAAATGGGTATCCAATATCAACTGGTGGAAGAACAAATCTAAAGTAACCAAACTTACCATTCCTCCATTTGCTATTGGTGCATTTGGTAACTCGCTCGGTACTTTCTATATGGAAGAAGGAGCGTCTGCAACGCAGATCAAAGGTATCACTGCTGATGGAAAGCTGAGTCTGATCGGAAACAGTGAGCCTAAATTCCAGATGAGTTTCTTCAACGAAGTGACTTTATGGAAAAACTTATCTCTGCGTTTCCTGATCCATTGGAAAAAAGGTGGAGACAATATCAACCTGACGCAATTGCTGACAGATCTTGGCGCTACCACAGTGGATTATGATGATGACATCAAAGGCCAGAAGGCTGGTGTATACCGTTCTGGCGCTGGTGACGCATCTATCTACGTACAGGATGCTTCGTATGTGCGTATCCGTGAAATCGGTTTGTATTACAACATACCACTGAAGGACCCTAAATACATCAAAGGATTACGGGTAGGCATTTCTGCTAACAACTTCTTCACCTGGACAAAATATGTGGGTTACGATCCGGAAGTTTCCAACTTCGGTAGTAATACCATCACCACTACACAAAGTCGTGGTAGTAACGGACTTTCCATGGGTGTGGATGTAATGCCTTACCCTGCATCAAAAAGGGCCAGTTTCCATATTGGTATTGATTTCTGATCCTTTCTGTTCAGCTAAAAATTATTCTTATGAAAAAACATCTTTTTACAATAAGACAGCTGCTCGTTGTTGGTACAATGACGTTATGCTTTGCTTGTCAGAAGGGGGAAATCAACAGCTTGAACACCCCTACTACTGGTGATATCACCAGGAACCCGAGTAAGAGTGACCTGAACAACCTGGTATCAGGTGCTGAATCAGGGATGCGACAAAACATAGCTTTTTATATGGATGATATTGGAATTATTGGCAGAGAGATCTACCATTTTTCCAGTTCAGAGCCTCGTTACACCACAGATATGTTAGGCGGTGGTACCAAGCTCCTGGACAATAACGGCTTTTACCTGACCAATCCATGGGCAGCGCGTTACCAGGTAATACGGCAGGCATACCTCATATTACAAGGTGCTAAAAACAGCACCAGTATCAGTGATGTAGAACGCAAAGGCTATACGGGTTTTGCCAAAACATTGATAGGTTACCAGTTATTACTGAACCTGACCCTGACCGATGCCAATGGTATCCGTATCCCTTCTGCAGATCCAAGTGCTATCGGGCCAGTGATCACCAGTGTACCGGCGGCGCAGGACTCTATCCTGAAATACTTACAGGACGGGGCTACAGACCTCACCGGTTCATCAGTTGTCTTTTCTTTGTCACGAGGTTTCAGTGGCTTTGCAGATGCAGCAGGATTACTGAAATTTAATAGAGCAATAGCCTCGAGAGTAGACGCTTACCGACAGAATTGGGCAGCAGTATTAACAGACCTGAACGGCTCCTTCTTAGACCTGAATGGATCTTTTACAACCGGCGTTTTCCATACCTTTTCGACCAATGGAGGCGACCAAACGAATCCCTTGTTCTTACCGCTCAACAATAACGGTGAAATCAGGGCCGCCCATCCTTCCTTCGCTACAGATATAATTACCGGCGACGATAGGATTAATAAAACGTCTGTAAGAAATGTAATCGCCAGTCAGGCAGGCTTAAGTAGCACCAGGGACGTGAATCTTTGGGCTTCGCTAAGTTCTCCGGTAACAATTATTCGTAATGAAGAATTGATATTACTGTATGCAGAGGCCAAGATTCAATTAGCACAATTTCCGGACGCTATTGTAGCATTGAACAGGATCAGATCAGGGCATAACCTACCGCCTTATGCAGGAGCGGTGACTAGTGCTGCACTGATTACAGAATTGCTGTATGAGCGTAGATATTCATTGTTTATGGAAGGACATCGCTGGATAGATTTAAGAAGATATAATCTGCTGAACACCATCCCGATAGACAGACCAGATGATGATGTATGGAGTAAGTTCCCGCTTCCACAGAGTGAAGTGAATATATAAAAAAGCCCCCGTTTTTACTTGCCATAAAAAAGGCCGTCTCTACCTGGTAGAGACGGCCTTATCATTTTCTGTATTTACAAATTAGATTCCGCGTCTTTTCATTTCCTTACGGATAAGTCCTAACTCACGACCCATTTGCCCAGCGATGGAAGTATTTTCCTGTGCGCGGCGGATCAGGTAAGGCATTACGTCTTTTACCGGGCCGTAAGGCAGGTATTTAGAAACATTATAACCAGCATGTGCGAGGTTGAAGGTGATATTATCACTCATGCCCAGCAGCTGTGAGAAGCTCACTCTTTCGGTATTATGAGGTACTTCTTTTTGGTGGAGCACTTTAGCAGCTTGCATGCAGCTGTTTTCGTTGTGCGTACCAACAAAAAGTCCGAGTTTATCAAGGTTGTTGAGGCAGAAAGCAACACCGGCATCATAATCCCTGTCTGTTGCCTCTTTACTAGGCTGTATAGGTGATGGGTAGTTGTTTTCGGCGGCACGTTTGTTTTCTTTTTCCATGTAGGCACCACGAACCAGTTTGGCGCCGAGCAGGTAATTACTTTTTACAGCGGTGTCCAGTGATTGTTTCAGGAATTCCAGTCTGTCGTGACGATACATCTGGAAGGTATTGAAGATGATAACTTTTTTCTTGTTGAAGAGCGACATCATTTCGTCGGTGAGGTCATCTACTGGCTGTTGTATCCAGGATTCTTCCGCGTCAACGAGGATGCCTACGTTATGGAGGGCAGCAGCTTCTGCGATGGTGTGTACACGTTTGCGGACACGTTCAAATTCCTGTTGTTCTTCAGCGGAAAGCGGTGTTTTTGCGTGGATTTTTTCCAGGAGGCTGAAACGGGCGAAGCCGGTGATTTTGATGGCAATGAAAGGAATATCCGGGCGGGAAGCAGCATATTTGATGGCGCGTACAAATTCAGGTACCGCATTATCATAGTTTTCCTCACCTTCCATAGCTTCCACACCATAGTCCAATGCTACGCCAACATGGTAGTTGCCCAGCTGTAATGCAGTGTGAGCAGCTTCTTCCAATGTTTCACCACCACAGAATTGTGAGAAGATGGTATTTTTGATAATTCCTTTGATAGGTAACCGCAGTTTAAATGCGATGGGAGTAAACGTGGCGCCTAATTTAACAAGCCAGGGTTTCCCTATGTTAGAGAAGAGAAAGTTGGCTTTTTTCAGGTCTTTGTCGGTCTTTGCCTCAAATGCAATAGCCGTATTATCGAATGATAAAGATAGCTGCTTTTCCATGGGCCGCAAAGTTAGGGTGGTCCGAGAATTCAAACAAAAAACATTCAACCAGGGAAATAAGTTTTTATCCGCGTATACGGAAATTGTCTATTGCTTCGCAGAAATTGGAAAAGGTGAGCTTCCCATGCTGTTTAAATTTGCGTACTTTTAGGACTTTTCCTTTGCATACAAAAATACTGGTATATGCCATTTAAAATTGATACCTGCTTTTCACGAACTTTTTTCCGAAATACCGGCGTTTTTCTCATTTTAGGCATTGTTGCGTGTAATACGCCTGCCCAAAAGGAAAATAAGTCTGCCGCCATCCGTGAATTTGAGGAGCCAGGAAGCAAGTATCAGACCTATTCTGGAGAAACCGGCACCAGGAAATATATCACCCTGCCAGATAGCTCCACTGTTATTCTCAACTCCGCCTCTACCCTGCTGGTACCAGAAAACTATCTGCAAGGCCATCGCCGGTTGTTACTGGATGGAGATGCCTGCTTTGCGGTGAAGCCCGATACATCAGCGTTTACAGTGGTTACAGACAAACTGACCACCCAGGTATTAGGCACGAGTTTCAGAGTACGTAGCTTTACCAGCCAGCAGGGCGCAACAGTTCATCTCTATACAGGAAAAATTAAGGTGAGTAAATCTTATCATTCCTCTACCGATAATCAACCAGAAATACTGGAATATGGGCAGATGATTCTCGCGAACAAGGAAATAGATTTGATGGAGAAAGAAACCTACAAACCTGAGGAAGCCAGATTATGGCTGGCGGATTCCCTTCAGGTCAACGGGCCGGCTAACATGATGTTTTGGCGCAACCTGGAAGACTGGTATGGCGTAGATATCAACATCACCGGCAATAATGCCAGCAACAGCGAGGTCCATGAACTCTTTGTAAAAGCCTCTTTGCAACAGGTACTGGATAAATTAAGTAAACAGCTACAATTCAAATACACCATTGCTGAAAATAAAGTGACGATCAAATATTGATCGTCACTAGCCTTTCTATGATGGATTGAGATATCGTTATTCGCTTCTCAAACTCTTGATAGGATTCATCATGGCGGCTTTCGCACTTTGCAGGGATACCGTCACGGCGGCAATGAACAATGTCAGTAGTATGGCCGCTGCAAATGTTCCGGCAGATAGCTCCGTATGAAAACGGAAGTCTTTCAGCCAGTTGCTCATTAGCCACCAACCTAGTGGCGCTGCAAAAGCAAATGCCAGTAAAATTAACTTCCCAAATTCTTTCCCGAACAGCCATAATATTCCAGATACATTACTTCCTAATACTTTCCTGATACCTATTTCTTTGCGTTTCTGTGCAACCATAAAGGTTACAAGGCCGTATAACCCAAGACAGGCAATGAATATAGCGATGAAGGAGAATATGCGTATGATCTGCAGCATATCAGTTTCTGTCTGGTAGAAATAACGGATGTATTGGTCCAGGAACTGATAGGAATAAACTTTGTCCGGATACATGGCTGTCCATGTTTTTTCGATCGAGGGCATGATGGCAGAGAGCTGATTGGCATTCAGTTTTACGGCATAGGCCTGATACATGCCTGGCATGGTGGTAAATGCTATTGCACCAATATCCTCATGTAAGGATCTATCATGAAAGTCCGCCACCACGCCTACTATAGGAGCGCTTATCGATTCGCCGGCAAATGCCATCGGCTTACCAATAGCTTGTTCTGGAGAGGTTAGCCCCAGCTTATGCAGCATGGTTTCGTTGATGATCATCTCCTTGCTGGAATCACTTCTAAAGAGATTTTTGCCTGCTAACAATTTAAGACCGAAAGTAGAAAGATAATGTTCATCAATACTTTTAATACTCACCCTGAAATCTTCGTCATCATCGCGGTTGTCGAAGCGTATGCTGTTGTTCCAGGCTGTCACCGAAGAAGGCGCCGCATAGCAAAGCGAAACCTGCTGTACACCTGGAATAGCGGCTAATTGATCACGAAGGGAAAACATGCTAAGGTCAGGATTTTCAGACGCTCTTGGTACCATGACGATAGCATCCTTATCGAAACCGAGATCAAATTGACGGGTATATTGCATCTGACGGGAAATGACCAGCATAGCGATGATCAGCACTAGCGATATAGAGAATTGCAGTACGATCAAGCTTCTGCGGGTATTAAAACCGCCTATTTGCTGCATGTATAGTTTTCCTTTCAAAGCAGCTACTGGCTTAAATCCAGAAAGGATAAGTCCTGGGTAGGCGCCCGCCATAAAGGTTACCACTGCTATCAGCAGCAGTAAAAATGCCGGTAATACCGGATCATGGAGTAAGTTGAGCTGAATCTGTGCATGGAATAATTCATTCACGGAAGGCATGACCAAAATGGCAATGCATATGGCAGTCAGTGTAGCCGCTACCGTTATTAAGGCGGTTTCAGCGATAAATTGCCAGAACAACTGGAATCGCTGGCTGCCTAAGGCTTTGCGGATACCTACTTCCCTTGATCTGTTGAGTGCCTGGGCGGTGGCGAGGTTGATAAAATTAATGCAGGCAGCCATCAGCAGGAATATACCAATCAGCGATAATATCCAGAGGTTCCTCTTCTCCATCACGCCACCATAGCGACTATCAAAGTGCATTTCTGCCAGCGGCTGTAATTTATAGTGATGAACGTTTTTATTGCCTGCCCTGAATTTAGGCACATAACTATCCATGTTTTTTTCTACCTCGGAAATATTTACACCTGACCGAAGGAGTGCATAACATTGAAGATCTGAGGAGATGCCGCCCCAGGCGTCGTTATGGAGGTACCATTCGTTATAAGCCTTAACGGTTGGCCAGGATACTACTACTTGTGCACGCAGGTCTGTATTGACAGGAAGGTCTTTTAGTACGCCTGTAACCCTGATGGGGAGTGTATTATCCAGGCGGAAGATTTTTCCTACCACATTTGTGGTGCCGAATAGTTTACGTGCAGTCGTTTCCGTTATAACGGCGGTATTAGGTTCCTGAAGCACATCTTTTTTATTGCCGCTAAGCAATGGAAGGTTAAATATCTGGAGGAAAGAGGGCTCTGCAAATATCAGGTCCCTTTCCTTGGATTTGGTGAGCTCCTTGGATGTTTGTACCGTTATTACCATATCCTGTGCAGATACGGTTCTGGCAATAGATTCAGCGTAGCTATAATCATTGCGAAAAGCGAGTCCTAATGCTGGAGGCACGCTGTTGCTGTAATTGATTTTATCGCGGTGTTGTTCTGTTACTATTCTGAATACCCTGTCGGAATTGGAATGGAAGTTATCAAAGCTTAGGTGATATTTCACCATAGCAAATACGATGATGCCACAGGCGATACTAACTGCTAATCCCGCTACATTCAGCATGCCATAAACCTTGTATTTTAGCAGGTTCCGGAATGCGATTTTCAAATAGTTTTTTATCATGACGATCATAGTTTGTTAAAACAGATGATTTGTTCTAACTAAATAAATGCCTGGGTAGGTATCTCACAAAATCAATACACTATAATATATTATAATAAATAATATGTTCGAATTCTGACAGCAGGTGTTCATTTCAGGACAAGATAAAAATAAGGAAGGTGTTGCTATAGTCATCAATAACAACACCTTCCTTTCAGGAGTATATGTAATATAGATTTAGCTGAGGGTTGCGCCCACACGCAGGAGCAACTCTTTTGTTTTACGAACACCATCTTCTTCAGAGAGGCGTTCGCCTTCATATTCGATACCGATATGACCGGCGTAACCGGCAGCCTTCACGATCTTCAGCATATGCGTATAATCTATGGTGGTTTCTTCGCCCTGCTCGTTGAAATCGTACGTTTTAGCGCTAACACCTTTAGCGAATGGCATCAGTTCAGTAACGCCTTCGTAGCGGTCGTATTCTTCGAGGCATTTGGTTTTGGCCCAGCCTTCAGGTGTATTACTTTCAGGTTTCGTGCGTTTGATACAGAAATTGCCGAGGTCAGGTAAAGTGCCACAATTGGGCATATTCACTGATTTCATGATGTTGCTTAACCATTTACCGTTGGAGGAATTACCGCCATGGTTTTCTACGATTACGTTGATACCATGATCTTTTCCGAAGGAGGACAATTTGGTGAGTGACTCGATCACGGCTTTAGCCACATCGTCTGCATTGCCTTCTCCTGCTGCATTTACACGGATGGCATGACAACCGAGGAATTGTGCGGCTTCTACCCATTTATAATGATTTTCTACTGCCTGTAATCTTTTCTTTGGATCGAGATCCCCCATTTCACCTTCGCCATCACACATGATCAGTACGCTTTTCACGCCATTATCATCGCAGCGTTGCTTCATCTGAGTCAGGTAGTCTTTGTCTTTTGCTTTGTCTTTAAAAAATTGGTTTACGTACTCTATTGCATGAATGTCAAATTCTTTTTTTGCACGTACAGGAAAATCCAGGTGATTCATTTTACCAGCAAACAATGCTTTGTGAAAGGACCATTCTGCCAGAGATATTTTAAAGAAGAGGTCTTTGTGTAGATCTTCATTGGCTTTTGTGCTGTCTTTCTTTTCTCCGGAATCGGTAGGGTTCCCATTGTTACAAGCGGCTAACAGTGACGGGAATATGCCCAGCCCCATGGTTGCGAGTCCCATCTGACGCAGGAAATCGCGGCGGTTGTTGGAATTACTCATATAACGTGGTTTTTCTTAAATATAATAAAATAAATGAGGTTTTTCCATTCAGTTGTATGAGTGAATATACCGCAGTTGTTCTTGCTGTTTTTCTATTTTCCACAGACAAAAAAAACGGGATACCAGGGCCTGATGGCCGCCGGTATCCCGTTTTTTTAATTATAATTAAATCCTATCGCTGAGCTGATAATCTATGGAAATAAATATATGAGACGGTGAGTATCACCATACCCGCCAGTGGTGCGAGCGCATGAACCGGATCTATAACAATGAAGTTGCCGATAAATGCAGAGATCAATGATATGCCAAATCCTACATAAGCCCATTCTTTGAAGCGTGCAGGTACCATTGGCAAGATCAGTAACAATCCACCGATAAGTTTACCGATGCCCAGTTCCACACCGAACCACTCAGGAAATCCCATGCTTTTGATTCCGTCTTTTGCCAGTTGGCTATTGAACCAAATTGCAGGTACAGAATCGAGCAATACAAACAGGGAGGTAAAAACCCAATAAAAAATTTTGTCTTTTTTTACAGTCTTGGAAGTGTTCACTAAGGTTGTCATAACTAATAGAATTAACAGTGATTAATTTCAGTTGCTGACACAAAAATAATCACTGTTAACAACATCCTCGGGTATGTATTAAGACAATAATCGGGTGAATTGCGACATCATCTTCGTAGCAATAATTCTTCTACTGCTTCTGCATAGGCGGCACCAATTGGAATAGGCATTTCTGTTATATACAGGGCATTTCTGTCGGCACGTTCTATCTTATTATTAGATACGATAAAGGAGCGATGCACACGTGTAAACAGACCACCAGGTAATGCGTCCATCGCTTCCTGCATAGAAAGTCTGGAGAGCAGTTTACGATCTTTCAGTACAAAGTTGACGTAGTTGCCGGCACTTTCGAGGTAGAGTATCTCATCCAGGATCACCTTAAATTGTTCGTAACCGCTCTTAACAAAGATATAGTCAGGTACATCCTTTGCTGGCACCGGTTTCTGCTTTAATAACCAAAGGTTATGGACTTTATTACATGCTTTGATAAACCGGATTAAAGAGAATGGCTTCAGGAGATAATCGATGGCGTCTAGTTCAAAGCTTTTAACGGCATGTTCGGAATACGCGGTGGTAAACACTACCATGGGCGGTTCCGGCATACTGCTAATAAAGTCCAGGCCGGAGATATCCGGCATTTTAATATCCAGGAAGATGAGGTCCACTTTTTCTTTACTAAGGAAATCCATTGCTTCGAAGGCGTTGGTAAAATATCCTTTCACTTCCAGGTAGGGCACCATGGCAGCATGATTTTTTATCACGGCCAGGGCTACTGGTTCATCATCTATTGCGATAGCGGTAAGTTTCATATACACATCGTTTACCTGTCTACAAGTTAGGCTATTAACGGATTTTGCCTAAGAATAATTTGCTGGCTTGTTGCCAGAATTGTTTATAGGGCTTGTTATCGCGCTGTTTCCATTCGCGCACCATTTCATCTGCCTGTTGTTTGCGGAGATGAGCGGTTTCTTCAAAAAGATAATCCAGCACTTCTTTATCTGCGGCGGTAGCTGCTTCCTGGTAATGTTCCAGTAGTTCTTTACTTTTTTCTTTTTCCAGCTGTGCGGCCATTATGCCTTGTGAAGTAGCGGCAGCCAGCTTTTCATCATACTCACCTCTGGGCATCAGCAGTTTGCTGAGCATGGGCATAATTTCTATGAGTGTGATAATGAAAACGATCAGTCGGTATCGTTGTTGCAATGGTGGATGCGCGGCTGTAAGGTCGTGCAGGGCCTCTGTTTGCGCCAGGAAACCATCGGTAAGCGTGGTGGTATAGGCGACTACTTTCAGGCTGTCGCTTGTTTTCATTTCTGACAGTTGCTTTTGCAAGATAGCCTGTTGAGGCGCCAGCTGCTTACGAAGCGCTGTCAATTCATCTTCAGCGCCCAGCCAGGCCGTTTTCTTTACGCGGGCTACTGCCTGTTCACCAATACGACCAGAGCCGCCCGTGCCATCGGTTTCTTTGATGAAGGCATCTTTGTAGCCTTTGGTATCTTCTTCTTTTTGCTTCAGCTGTTGATCGAGTCTGTCCACTTGCTGTTGCAATCCATCATGTTGTACAGCATTCTGTTTTACGAGCTGCGCTTTGAAATCGTCCAGCTTTGTTTGTTTGTTAATTTCCAATTGAGCTTTGATATCCTTGTTGAATAACATCAGCACAACTGGCTGGGAGATAAACAATCCAATGGTGATGGCCAGCACGAGGCGAAATATGACCGGCAACCATTTGTTGTTGCCATTACTGCGTGTCATGGCGGCGATCAGCGTCCGGTCTATGCTCAGTATCGCGAAGCCAAAGAACAGGGCCAATGCCAGTACGATCATATCATCGTTCACAATGGTGGAGAAAAAGTATCCCCATGCAATCGTGGCAAACATCCAGGTGACGAATACCGCAATGCCAATAATTCTGTAACGTTCCTTTTCAGTTTTACATTCCTTCAGTATCTCTCCGTCGGCTGCAGCCAGCCACCAGAGGAACCGCGTGAGGGTATCAGGTTCAGTTTCTACCTGCTGATTTTTCTCAGTATTGTTCATATATATTAATTGACTACAATTGTCAGGTGTACGAAGAAGCCAGTAGATGTTTGCCTGATACTCAGGTCATGTTTACCAGGATAAAGTAAGGCCAGTCTTTCACGTACATTAGTCAAACCTATGCCCATGCTATCTCTTTCAGGATCGTTTTCAGGGCGGGCATGCACGGTATTGTATACATCAAAGAAAACTTCTGCTTCTGTACAGCTCAATGAGATGACGATGCTGGAGCGGTTACGCAGGCTGATACCGTGTTTGAATGCATTTTCAACAAAAGGAATTAGTAACATGGGTGCGATCTCGTGACTACAATTTGTTTCGTTGATGTTCACTTCAATTTTGATATCCGGAGATTCCATTACGCGGAGGCGCTGCAGATCAATATAATTTTGAAGATAGGCGACTTCTTTTTCCAGTGATATTTTTTCGAGATGATTATCATGGAGCATGAATCTCATCATATCACCGAGCTTCTGAATACCTTCACTGGTACGAGGCGCATCTTCCTGTAAGGCGGTGCCATAAAGGGTATTCAGCGCATTAAAGAGGAAGTGCGGATTAATTTGGGTACGCAGAAAATCGAGGTTAGCGGACGATTGATTGAGGGCCACTTTCAGGCCAGTTACCTGCTTTTGGTTTAATTGGCTTTTGAAGAATAACCAACTGAGAGGCAGACCTACGATAGTACATAAAAATACACCAAGCAATGCATATGGCACAAGTGGTTCCAGGCCAAAGCTATTGCCAAATAACAGCAGTACGCCTACCATTACCACGAAGTTAATCAGCAAAATGTACAGTACCAGGTCCTGTGCGAGTTTTCTTTTGTTTTGATGACGTTCGAATTCAGGAAAAATCTTGTATTGTGTAAAGAAGAAAAGAGCGGCAGCAACCGGATAAAAGAACATGATAATACTTGCCAATCTCCAGTCACTGACATTGAGCAGTAGAATCACCCAGACGCCAAAAGCGATCAGTATTTCTCTTGCAATCTTATTAGGGAATATTTTATTGACCGCATAACTATGGACGTAATTAATATAAAGTTGTTTCAGCGCATAATAGACAGTATAGAACACTGTATAGGCGATAGTTATACGAAAGGCCATTTTGGCAAACTGTACATGTGCGCCGTGCCGTGTTTTATATTGCCCGAGCATATATCCATACCGGTAGGAATGACTTACCATGAGTAGGAAGAACATAGTGGTAGAGATAACTATGACCAGCAATCCGCCCAGCACCCATTTATTTCTTTCGAGGAATTTAGGTACTACTACAAAATTGACCAGCAAAAAGCTGAAGTATACTACCAAAATTTTGGTTAACACTGGTAAGAAGTAATGTAGGTAATAATCGTAAATCTGATGGTATCTGGCAAATTTGGCAGGGATGCCGTTATCATAGTATCTGTCGTAGTGAATTTCGCCATTCATCAGGGAGGGACCAATCAGGCTGAAGAGAGCCAACAGGAAAATGGCGGTAGCTACGCCGAATTCAATTTTTCGTATTTTTTGCTGATCCATAGTAGGTATGTGCTATTTGACAGCAATATTAAGTATTACCTGGGGGCGTAAAAGAAAAAAGGGATGAAATCTGGGATATTTGGTATGAATATCCGGAAACGGGGACTTGCTTTGATTTCTGGGTCGGGATGTGTAATTTAAAGGCCTTAACCACGTTTTACAATGGCCCACTCAAATCGTAGAAAATTTTTAGGTACAGCTGCAGCTTTATGCGCCGGGGCAGCTACCGCTTCAGCCTCGTCTATGGCTGTTTCAGATAACAAGCAACCTTTAGTACATCATGTTTTTTTCTGGTTGAAGAACCCAACATCCAGGGCTGACAGGGATAAATTAGTGGAAGGCGTTAAAAGCCTGAAAGGCATAGAGACGGTGCAAAGCATCCATGTTGGTGTGGTAGCGGAAACAGAAAAACGGGATGTGGTTGATGCGAGCTGGCAGGTATCAGAGCTTATATTCTTTAAAGATCTGAATGGCCAGGCAACCTATCAAACACACCCCATTCATCTGGCATTTGTCAAAAACTATGGCCATTTATGGGAAAAGGTAATAGTTTATGACGCAATGACGGTATAGGGATTCGAATGGCGGCATAGGTACTACTCTAATTGGCGGCTAATTCATTGACCAGCCTTCCTTAGGGTTTCCGGAGGCAATATCGTTTTCATCGCGGCTGAATTCATGGCCAAAATTTTCACTGTAGGCGGCATAGCCAATGAAGCTGATTTCTTCGGCTTCGGCATCACAGGTAGCTTTAGATGGATTAGTGTCGACCATGTTGAAGTATTCTTCTCCCATTCCGACAATAAATCCACGACAATAAAGGAATCCATCATCAGAACCATCTGTATAAAAATGAATTTCCTCTCTATCTATCTGATGCAGCTTTGCTTCCATAATACGAATAAACTGCACCAGTGCTGGTTTTTCAAGGGCTAACAATCTTTGTTTCAAGCATAAGGCTATATCTGAACAGAGGATTTCGCTCAGTTCAAAAATAAGGTCAGGTTCATTGGTTATCAGGCCCGTTTTGCGTAGAACATCTGCCGGAGGAATATCCTTCCAGGCGGCGTCTATCAAAGACCAGAATTGCTGTTCATTCATATTCATCTGTTGATTACAGGATCAAAATTACTAACGCCTTACGCATTGGAATTGCGTAGTGAAATAAACCTGCTGTGCAAACGAAAAAAAGTTTTCTATATTAGTCGCACGGAAATTCTTAATTCAATTTCATTCCACGCAGTACAGGTTGTATACAGCCTGTCATAAAAATGCACTCAATCTGACATTATGAAAAGAAGTTATCTGCTTTTTGCCCTGCTTTCATGCGGCGTATTTACTGCACAGGCACAGGACAAACCAAAACCGGAAGACACAGAAATATGGGAGCCTGCTCCTAAAGTTGTCACGCCGGGCAAAATCGATTTTCAAAACGCTCCCAGCGATGCCATCGTGCTATTCGACGGTAAAAACCTCAATGAATGGGTATCTGTAAACGACAGGAATAAGCCTGCCGCCTGGACAGTAAAAGATAATATTATCACCGTGAATAAATCGGCAGGTAATATTGAAACGAAAAAATCATTTAACAATTACCAGCTGCATATCGAATGGCGTATCCCTTCCAATATCACTGGTAGCGGCCAGGCCCGCGGCAACAGCGGTCTTTTCCTCGCCTCCATCGGCGATGGCGACGCTGGCTATGAACTCCAGATCCTCGACAGCTATAACAACAAAACATATGTCAACGGTATGGCTGGCAGTATCTACAAACAGTTTATTCCACTGGCTAATCCAGCCCGTAAACCAGGCGAATGGCAAGCCTATGATGTTATCTGGACTGCTCCTCTCTTCAATGAAGATGGCAGCCTGAAATCTCCGGCACGCGTAACTGTTTTCTTCAACGGCGTATTGGTACAGAATAATACTACGCTGCTGGGCCCTACCCAATACATCGGAAAGCCTAGCTATAGCAAGGCTCATGGCGCCTCTCCTATCAAACTGCAAGCCCATGGCGATAAAAGTGAACCTATCAGCTTTCGTAATATCTGGGTAAGAGAATTATAATATCTTATCTAACAGCAACGCATATACGCTTGTAGTTAAGCATTTTTACAAATAATTAAGGCCGGATAACAAACTGTTGTCCGGCTTTTTTGTTTATGATAATTATAGTAAGATAATTATTATGACAAATGCAGGTATCAAAGTAGCCATTGTATACCAGGCCCACCCGGCGCCGGCGGTAAAGGGCATTCTTAAACCCACTAAGCCCGGCGGATACGCTGATAGCGGTGCTGATATTGCCTATGCACTGAAAATTCAGCAGATCAACGTCATCACGCCAGCACCAAACCCCTACGTAGATAAAGATACCGACTGGGTGTTCCCCGATACTGAGCATGGCATTGCACATGCCATAGAAAAAGGCGCCAACTGCATCTGGCTCAATACAGTGCTCTATGCTGATCATCCTATCGCCACCTTCCTGAATAGAGGCATTCAGGTAGTAGGGCAGCACCCTGTTCTCAGTGGTATGTACGACGATAAATGGCTCACCGCGGAGCTACTGAAAGATAATGAGCTGCCAGTACCGCCGGCTGAACTACTGAGCTATGAAGCATTTACCGCCGGCACAAAAAAGGTCCATTTTCCCATAGTGGCCAAACCTATCCGCGGCCGCGGCAGCGAAGGCGTAGCCCTTATCAGAAATAAACAGGAATACCACGCAGTAATAACAGATATGTTCCAGACAGACCGCTACGGCACTACCATCTATCTGGAGAAATATCTTCCCGGAGAAGAGGTAACCATCACCGTTATGCCTCCCGGCGAGTACCAAATCCATGGAAAAAAAGAAAAAAAGGAATTACCCTGGTGCCTTCCTGCAGTGAAGCGATTTAACCATCATAATGGCATTGCGCCTTATAATGGTACAGTAGCCGTGATCCATAACAGTGCTGTACTTAATGATAACGAAGAGGCCAGCATGGCTATTCAGCAGCTGTATCAACAATGCGCGCAGGCCGGAAAGCTGGTAGGCATGAAAGCACCTATCCGTATCGATTGCCGCGCAGACGAAAACGGTAACTACTTCCTCTTCGATCTAAACATGAAACCCAATATGACTGGGCCTTCACGGCTACACCGCCATGATCAGGACAGCCTGACCGCACTCGCAGCACGCAAAATAGGTTGGGATTACCCTTCTTTATTGGAAAATATATTAGCCCAACACTGGGGACTTTGATTTTCAAGAGATTTTACTACCTTTGCATCATTATGTGATAATTACTCCCACACATATATAGCGCAATGCTTATTTACAGGCCAATCCCGGTCCTGTTCTCTCATAATATATATTTCTTAATCAAAAATTTACTGACATGAAACTCACATGCCTTACCCAGGACTTTCACGCTATTTCCCATCTCACAACTTTCCAACAATGTTTATCAATATCCAAAATATCTCTTATCAGACGCCAGCACATAAACTGTTATTTGAAAACGTCGGTTTTACCGTAAAAAAGTATGACAAAACCGCCATTGTTGGTAACAATGGAACGGGCAAAAGTACCCTGCTCAAAATAATTGCTGGCAGGGAAAAAGACTATACAGGACAAGTATTGGTAAATGGATCGCTGTATTATGTACCGCAGCACTATGGCCATTTTAACCATACTACTGTGGCGGAAGCCCTTTCCCTCGCGCCGGTATTGGAAGCCCTGCACGCTGTTGGCGAAGGCTCCACAGAACAGCAACATTATGATCTCCTGGAAAATAACTGGGATATTGAAGCCCGCTATCAGGAAGCTTTCAACAAATGGGGCATTCCTGAAGTAACGCCCGACCAGCCACTATCGCAGCTGAGCGGCGGCATGAAAACAAAACTCTTCCTCTCCGGAATAGACATCTTCCAACCTGAAATCGTATTGCTGGATGAACCCACCAATCACCTGGACCATCAGACCAGACAGGTATTGCATCAATGGCTGGAAGAAACCACCTGCACCGTGTTGCTGGTAAGTCACGACAGGCAGCTGCTTCGGCATTGTGATCCTATTCTGGAGCTAACGCCTTCAGGTATCAATACCTATGGTGGTAATTATGATTTCTATGAGTCGCAAAAGGAAAATGAATTGGCGGCACAGGAACATAAGCTGGATTACCACGAAAAGGCCTTAAAGGAGGCTAAAAAGAAGCAACAGGAGGCGCATGAACGTAAGCAACGCGCCGATGCGCAAGCGCGTAAAAATGCGTCTAAAAGCAGCGATCCTAAGATTTTGCTGAATGGCCGTAAAATGGCGGCAGAAGTAAGTGGCGGAAAAATGAAGCAGATTCACGACGAAAAAGTCAGTGAGCTGCGAAGCGCTCTCCAGGACGCCGCTGCCATGACGCATATCCAGCAAATGATGAAAGGTTATTTCGCCGATTCCTCCTTCCCTAATGGAAAAGTATTGTGGCAGGCAAATGACATCAACTTTTCCTTTGATGGTGTGAATAACGTGTGGCCATCACCGTTAACGTTCACTATTCGTAGTGGCAACAGGCTTGCCATCACCGGCCCTAATGGCAGTGGTAAGTCTACGCTGATGCGGATATTATCCGGAGAAATAACTCCTACCAGCGGCTTCATGGAAAGTGCTAAATGCACCACGCTGATGCTGGATCAGGATTATAGCCTCATCGACCGCAGCAAAACCATACTGGAACAGGCACTCGCCTTTAATGAAAGGCGACTCGAAGAAGCAGTGGTTCATACCACCCTTGCCAACTTCCTCTTTAAACCAGATAGCTGGGCAAAGCCTTGCTCCGTACTAAGCGGAGGTGAAATGCTCCGACTGGCTTTATGTAGTATGATTCTGCAAAATAAAGCACCGGATATCATCTTTCTGGACGAACCGGTAAACAACCTTGATCTGGCAAATATCCAGATGTTAGGAAAAATCTTTGCTGGCTATAAAGGCACGCTACTGGTCATCTCACATGATACCGAATTCATCAAAGATGCAGAAGTAACCACAGAACTTCGCGTGGCCTAACTTTACAGATGCTGACCGGCATTGCCTGGTCAGCATCTACCCTCCTTCTATTTCACAGAAAAAGGTATTTTCTTTCCATCAATATCTACAAGAAAAAATTGTTGTTTATCAATGAAAAGCCCCTGATGATGCCCTTCATGCTGATCTACGTCTACCCCAATGACTTTCCCGTTATAACGATTTACTATAGTCGTATCCGTTATAGTATGTCCTACAATAATGTGTTTACAATTGTATTGCTGTAGGGTACTATCAACCGTCGTTTCAGGGGTTGGTTTATCATTGAAATAACCTCTGAACCAAAACGGTGAGGTAGCTGTAAAAAATACCTGAGCAGCTTCAGGGATCTGCTTACGAGGAGTACCCAACCAAGGCCTTACGGCGTCATTTATTTGTGTGAGCGATAATTGCTTTGTCAGAATTTCCGGCGACATGCCTCCATGCATTACCAGTAAATCTCCAATCTTCTCTATTACATTTTTACTACGTAACCATCGTCCCAGCTCTGTTTCAGTACCAAACAACTGTTTGAGATCTTTCTGCATCAGCCAGGCATGCTTGAAATAACGGGCATCAGTATATCGGAAATCACCTGCCATCTGCATCACATCATGGTTGCCGAGGATAACATGTACCTGGCCGCCAGCCGCTGTGGCTTTATCTTCCAGCGTATATAATAACCAAATCCACGGCAGTACTTTGGTACCTCTATCGAATAAATCGCCGGCAATTACCAAGTGGCCCTTGCCAAATGTCCAGTTATATTTATCATCGATAATGCCGCCGGCTATGAGCAGTTTACGTCCTGCATCAAATTCTCCTTCAATATCAGAGAGGATGAACAGCTTTTCAGGCGCTGCGGTTGTATTATCAGGAATGGTGATTTTCGATTTGATGTGGATTTCAAACCCTTCACACTGGAGGGCCGGAATATCGTGCACCGGATAATTTTTAGTTTTAGCTGAAGTAAGATCTTCGTGCTGAAAGATCGTTTTAACGACAGCGCTATCACCTTCATAAAACACATAGGGGCCATCTGTCTGCTCCTGGGCTGCTGCAAATAGTGGTAACATAACAAAAGTCAATGCTAATTTGAGGATCTGCATGGTGTATAATTAATGAAAAACAGGTTTTGTCTAAATAAAGACGATTGTGGAGTATGGAAAGATAGGTTATTATAAAGAAAAAACCGCCTGCAATTTGCAGACGGCTTTTTGTCATGGGATCTATTATACAGCTACTTGTCGTTCCTGGACTTTAGGTGCGGGCTTTTTCTTCTTACCTTTCCCCCACCAGATGATGAATCCAGTTACTGGCAGTGTGGCCCCTATCAGCGATGCAAAAAAAGCGATTACTTTTCCTGGCAGGCCGAGGATACTCCCCACATGTATATCGAAATTCATTCGCCGGAGTTTCCCTCCAAAATCAGCTTCTTCATAGGTCTTATTATCTTCTGCATCTCCTTTAATTTCCTGTAAGGTTTGCTGGTCAAAATAATAACGTTGAAGATTATAATACTGGCCCTTACTTGGATAAACAATCACCAATATACTGGATCCTGCTTTTGCCGTATCGGGAAGGCCTATATAAAATCCTTTGGACTGCGGATGCTTTGCTGCTACCTGATTCCAGGCGATATCAATTTTTTGTTCTAACGTATAGGGTAATTTACCCGCCTGCAATGAATCAGATACTGCCTCTTTAAATGGCGGCAGCGTGCGTCCTCCAGTGGTTACCCAATAAGTGCCTTTGCTCCACCATTCCAGCCCGTAGACCATTCCTGTAGTGCCAATGGCAAACAAGACCAGTAAAGCATAGAAACCGAAGACATTGTGCAGGTCATAGTTTACACGCTTGGTACTAGCCCCCCATTTGATTTTAAAACTCTGCTGACGCGTATTCTTATTCCACTTTTTGGGCCACCAGAGTACTAATCCGCTGATAAGCGTTATCACAAAAATCAGGGTGCTGTAATTGATGATAGGGCGCCCGATTTTATAAGGCAACCATAGAAACCGGTGTCCATTGAGCACCCATCTGAAGAAGTTGACATCACCGGGTTTACGCGTTACTTTAGAAATGATCGATTTCGTATAGGGATTAACTTTAAGAGTAGAACCTCCACGGCGCCCACCGATATTCAGTTCCACGGCCTTTCCTTCTTTGTATACGATAGATCCCACTTGTTTACCGGGATAAGCATTATCTGCTGCAGTCATCATAGCAGAAGGAGGAGCCACCGCTATTTCTTGTACAGGCACATTGCTTTCGGGTTCCATCCAGGCCGTAATTTCTTCATTAAAAACCCAGATGCAGCCAGTGATGCAAATGATCATCACAATAATGCCAGAGAATAATCCCAGCCAGAGATGCAGCCAGGCAGATATTCGATAGAACAGCGACCGGGAATTTTTCTTCCCGGCCGGTTTGTTTTTATTTGATTGCATGCCTACTTTTTAATATTCCATTTTCGTGATAGCAGTAATTTTTCCACCTTCAATCACCAAACCTGGCGTAACAGTGGCCGCAGCGATATCGATGCTGTACACCCGGCTACCGGTGGCAGTATTCAGGCCGATATAGGCCGTCTTTCCATCAACAGATGTGGTGTTATTATTGTAAGAAGCAGAGGTACTTTGTATTTCTTCCGGCGCACCTTTTATCCACGCAAAAGACTTCTCTTTAACATCTACCAGCGCCATTTTACGATTGCCGGTAAGTGCATTTTTATCTCCATACATCAACAATAAAAATTTATTATTTCCCAGATATGTTTGATTGGAAATATGATGTCCGCCAGATGCCTCCTGCACATTGAAAAAATAACGCTGATCAAATTCTGTTGTACCTTTCAGAATACGTACAAAAGCAGAAGGTTTTGTAGAAACAGGCACGCTGTTAAGTGTAGCTGCCGCTGGTGAAAACCCATATATATCACCACTTTCCGTCACTGCCAATCCGTTATTAAAATAAGCGCCGATATAACTGGTACGGTTATCCTTAATTACTTTTTCTAGTTTCATATCCGGGTAAGAAAACACCGCTACCCAGGTGCTATCAGGGAAAGAGGTACCGAAAGCATCTCCACAGCAGCCCTTGATACTCATGTAGGGTGCAAATACTTTATTATCTACTTGCGTTGCCCAGGTGAAATGCGCGCGTTCTCCGTTGGCAGCCAGTTTCACAATATCGATAGTACCATTACCTACAATCTTCGATTGCAAAGCATCGATCCTATAAAAGCTCGCCACCTCCGTACCACTTCTGGGAATTTTAATCAACAACAATTCATCATTCACTTTGGTAAATGCTTGCACTGTTTCTGTCTGAAAGTCGGAAGTCTTTACCAGCTGGCCTTTCGTATCAAGTCTATACGTAGTTACAGCACCAGGATTTCCCTGTCCATATAATAAACTAAAGAATCTTCCTTTGTGGGTCATATAGTAACGATAGGAGCCGTCTTGCTCTATACCGTTGCCAGCAGTGCTGATCGTGCCATTGTCCAGCTGATCAGCAGTGAGCAAATAATCTGCAATACCAGTAGTTCCTATAGGCGTTGCCGTTATAACATACCTGGTTCTTCCCTGAGATTCACCTCCTGTATATCCTCCATCCGCCGATAAATCATCTTTATCACAGCCAGTTGCAAAAACAGCCACAGTGGCGGCCAACAGGAATAATTTATTAAATTTTATCATTATTTGCGTAGTTAATTATTGAGATTATTTACTGATGAAGTATCTGAACTTAGCATAGAATGCACGACCTGGCTTTTGTAAAGTGAAGTTGTCATACAAGCGGTTATCCACGAGGTTCTTGCATTCCAGGGCGATGTTATACTTACCGTTAGCCAGACTATATACCATATTAACATCCTGACAGAACTGGCGGGGAATGGTCAGTTTCTGGCTTCCCTGGCTAGGCCAGGAGAGGTAATAGGCATGCACATACAGGAAGTTATAACCCAGTGTCAGGCTATTTCCTTTCCTAATTACATTATGGAAGAACAGCGATGCATCGGCATTCCCAAAGAGATAAGGCATATTAGGAATTCTGTCGCGGTAGAGCGGACTTTCCACCTTTTGTCCATCCTCGAACCTGGTATTGTTTCGCAGGTTTTGGTAGGTCATGTTAATGCCAGCGGTGAAAAAGCGTTTATAACTGTAGCGGATTTCTCCATCTATACCCAGGTTGGTAACATCGGCCAGATTGCCGTTAGTTTGCTTTGTCTGGTTGGGATTAAGCAGCGGTCTGATAAAATCTTTTGCATCACGGTAAATCAGGTTAGCATCAATACTAAAGCGATGGTCTTCATTGAGCTTGGTCTGGAAACTTGTGCCAAGATTATAGTTATTGCTGCTTTCCGGCTTCAGGTCAGGGTTTCCTTCGAGGTTGAGTAGGTCACCAAAGAGTTCCTCTGTATCAGGAAGGCGGTAGCTTTTTTCGTAGGAAGCCTTTACTTGTAAGTTAGGTAATATGAAATAGGTAGAGGCAATACCATAGCCCATTTTGTTAAATGTATTCTCCAGATTTCTGTAGGCAACATCCCCCCAGCTCCCACTGGGATTAAAACTTTGAGAAAATTTATTCGTCTGTTTATAATTCTTTACAAAAACAGAAGTATTCCATTTTTCACTGTAATCATACTTATAACCCAAGCCCAGTATGTTTTTAAAGACTTTCTTAGGCTGATCGTACTTGGTATCATTAGGAAATAATTCATCGCTTCCCGTACGATTAAAGGTGGTATATACATCATTCAGTATAAATGAATGATGATCATTCAGCTTATAACTCAAATTGGCAGTACCAATTCCATTGTGGTTTTTAAACTTATACATGGAACGTTCTCTTTCTGCGGTTCCATTCGGCACCCATTGTTTCAGCCAGTTGTAACGACGGCCAACGGTATCAATATTTTGTTCCGTGCCAAGATTATAATTACCTGTCAGACTAAAATCAAGTCCTGGTACAAATAGATTTTTTACCTGGTATTTAAGACTGGGCATTACTGTAGTACCGCGTCTGTGCCAGTTTCCGAATACGCTTACCATTCTGGCGCCGGTTTGTATTTCAGCATAATTCTGGCCAAGGGTCATGCCTACCAATAATTTATCTGCATACTTCTTTCCAACAACACCGATGTTTGCAATAACTGTTTCGTTATGGTAAGTATCATGAAAACGTTTCACCCATTGCTTCGGATAATATTCACCAGTGTTGATGTCAGCAACGTTTACCCGTACCCGATAGTTATTGTCAGAATAATTCTGGAAAGCGTTTAACTGAAGTGTAAATCCGGAAGCGGCGGTATAGCCGGCATTAACATTAGCCCGATGAGTATTAAACGAGCCATAGGAATAAGACGCATCTACGTAGCTACGCTTCGCGTTACTGGTAACAATATTAATGGCGCCGCCCAGTGCGTCTGATCCCAGCCAGATGGGCACTACGCCTTTGTATACTTCTACTCTTTCCGCGAGATTAATAGGAATATTATTCAGTTGAAAAGAAGACCCGAAATTATCCATAGGAACCCCATCCAGGAAGAATTTCACCTGACGGCCAGTGAAACCATTCAGGGAAAAGTTCATGCGGGAACCCAGCCCACCATCTTCGCGCACACGCACACCTGAAACGCGGTCCAAAGCATGAGACAAATCTAATGTAGAGTTATAGAGCTTCTTCGCATCAATGGCTGTAACATTAAAAGCTTGCTTGTTTACTTCCTGTGTGGCTGTTCTGCCTAACACAGAAACGGTGGCGATATCATTCACTGCTCGTTCCAGGACAATATTAATGGTGATTGTCTGTCCAGGGATAGCAGTAATTTCAAGCGTTTTCTTTTTGTAGCCAATCAGGGAGATGATAAGCGTTCTTTTACCAGGTCTTACAGGAGAAATTCTAAAGTAACCTTTTTCATCGGTGATAGTTTTGATAGTATGATCATGTAAAGAAATGGAACCACCAGCGAGCGGGATGCCATCGGCATCTTTCAGCAACCCGGCTACAGTGGCTTCCATAGAAGCCTGCGCAAAAACGCAGGTGGTTAGGGATAGAAGGATAATAATCGTCAGCAATAGTTTTCTACAGTACATTATATATTTCCGTTTAAGTGGTATCAGTGCATGGAAGTAGCGTTCCGAACTATAGATAGTTAAGGCTTAAAAGTCGCTACAGTAAAAGAATATAGATTTCTTATCGACGATGCAAAATTAGGCTTGCGATGATGCAAATGTTTTCGAAATCGGGAAAAATAAAAACAAAAAATAATTCCTTATCCGAATAAATATAATTAGGTATGCATACAAATAATAAAAGTATGGAGATGAATAAAATCCATCTCCATATCATTAGAAAAAATATTTTTCGTATATACTTAATATCGTGTTTCTTTTTCCTGGTGTCTGTCTTTTGTGGATTTATCTTCAGACATCCCTGCTTTCCAATAGGAATAGGCATATAGCTCTTCGCGTCGCCAGTTTAGTTCCTTTCTTATGAAACTACGTATATGCTTTACCGTAGAAAACTCTGCGGCAACATATCCAAATCTGGATATATCAGGTAACTTTTCCTTTTTCAAATGATAAAACAACTCACTCCCTACTTGTGGTGTAGGATTATGTAACCAGGTAAATCGTATATCCGCTTGTGTTACTAAGGTTTGTTCATCTTCAACGCTATTTACCTCCAGCAAACAAATACCTTTTGCGGTTGGTGGCAGGTCTTCCAGGATAGCGGCAATTACTGGCAACCCACTCGCATCAGCGACCAGTACGTAATTTTCGGCTGGCGTATATAGAACTGATTTTTCGTTATGCATTAAAACTCCTAACACATCTCCCGTCTGCGCTCTGATCGCCCATCCCGACGCCGGGCTGGAACTACCATGTAGCGCAAAATCAATCCATATTTCATTGCGTTCTAGATCAATTCCTCTGTGTGTATAGGTACGTATTACTGGCCTGACATCTTCCGGAGGATGAATCCATTCCATTTTACCATAATCAAAACTCGGGAAGCATATTTTATTGAGTCCTTGTGGAGGGATAAGAATTTTGTTATTCACACCTACCGTTGGGCCAACGAATTGCGACATATTATCTCCGGTTAGAAAAACGCGCATGTAGTTGGGTGTAACCAATGTTTTACGGGTAACTGTCAATGTAGCCTGAATAGATTTATTTTTCACGTCACTCATAACAACCTCCTTTATTTTTATTTCTCTGGTAGTCTTGTGCGTACAAAGGAAGCAAATACCAACGCCAATCAATTACCATTATCGGAATAAAAAATACGCAATAGGGAATTAATTATAAAATGCAGACCTTTGAGGTAACCCAGCCAATCATGGCTGACATCATATGTCGATATATATTATTTGTGCATTTAACAACTGTTAATATTCGGTCTATGAATTTATATCACGAAAGAGCAGTTATTGAAACCCTTATTGCTACGCAATTACAAGCCCTCCATGAGAAAGATGTAAATGCAGCGGTAGAAAACTACCACACCGATGTTGTAGTCTTTGATGTAGTGGGGCCTTTATCTCAAACAGGTGTTTCCGCAATAAAAACCAGACTTACTGAATGGCTATCAGGATTTGAAGATGTAACAGTTGTGTCTGCCAAACTGGTGGTAGAAGCAGGTGAGCATCATGCTTTTAGCAATGGCTTTAATCATGTGATGGCCAAGATGATCAATGGCAATACGTTGGATATGTTTTGGCGAGAAACACTATGCTGGCAGAAGGTATTAGGCGAGTGGAAAATTATGACAGCTCATAGTTCGGTACCATTTGATGTTACAACGGGTATGGCTAGTACGGGTTTAAAGCCATGAAATCATAAAATAAAAAATGCCATCAATAGTGATTGATGGCATTTTTATTACTGTTTTATTGCGGCCTTGAAACTGCTGAAGTTTCCGGCTGCTATATTAGTTTGTCCGAATCCGCATGGAAGAAGTACGGTCGTTGAAGGTGCTGGTATTTTTAAGGCAACTGGCGTCGGCAGTTAATACCAGGGAGTCTCCACTGAAGTTATCGTTATCGTATAAGGTAACGGTAACGCCTGTAGGAATTTTAAGCGATGAAGCGTCGTTGTCTGCAGCGCCGGCAGCCACTAAATTCGCGGTGGTGTAATTACCTGGTGCAAAAGAAGCAGACCAGCCACCATAGCTACAATTCTGATACATCTGAACGATTGGGTTGTTGACAGGCCCGCCGCCAGGATCAGCTTCCGCATAGGTGGACGCGATTTTGATGCCTTGTACATAATTGGTGATGTCAGCAGGATCACCGCCATAAACGCCAAATTTAGGATCACAATAGTCAGCATCTAATGTGCGTCCATAATAGCGCTGCGTGCCATTTACCAGGGTTTGTTTAACACCATTGTACCAGAATTCGATGAATCCGATGGAGGAGTCTCTGGATACTTTCAGATGCATGACCATGGAGTTCCAAACACCGGAAGACAGTGGCGTATTCCATACTTCGGTGCCGATTTTCCCGGGAGCATAGTGCATCAGGTGGAAAACATTGCTGGAGTTGGTACTTAAAACGATCGGATAGTTTTGCAACATGGGTTGCGTAGATCCGAAAGCTTTCCATTGGAATACCGCGTTGGTATTCTGGTTGGCGGGGATTATCAGCTTGGAACGCCAGCCGATGTAGATGTCGTCGCCTTCTGCGGCCTGGAAATTTTTAGCGCCATGGCCTTCTGTACGATGGCTTCCAGCAGGTTTGTAGAATTTCCACACCTGGCCGTAAACAGCGTCTGTGTCAACGGTAATAGTACCATTGCCTTCAAAGTTTAGGACTTTCCATACGTTGGCTGCTCCTAAGGCAGCATCTCCATTAAAGAGGAGCGATTCGGTGTGTGCTTTGTTACCAGTTTGTTCGTTACGGTTTGCGGGGTTGTTGTCTTTGGTGCAGTGAGTGAACCCCGTGAGGCATGACACTCCCAGCAGGCATGACCAGATTGCCTGATTGATTTTCATAATGGAATTGTGGATTTTGGGTGAACAATTATTCTGTTATCCAAACTAATCAATCGATTGCAATAAAGTAGATAGCGCATTATCTTTTCATGATAGTTTTTTGCTGATACAACGGGAAAGGCTATATGATTTTTTATAATGAAGTAGAGATAATATATAGGGTTATTGATTATCAATCATCTTTAAAAAAATTAAAAAATAAATTCACCTGCGCAAAAAGACTGCGGACTTGTGCTTGCATCTTTGTAATGTCAACAGCAAATAGTTGAGTAAGCAATAAGCATCCATTGTTAATCTTTTTAAAATCGGTGTCGTAGAAGAGGAGTTCTTCGTTCCAAGGTGGAGTTGCAGGTAACCAGACCTGCCCTGTGAAGGTGGTCAAAATTAAGACGCCACAGTAAGTGCCTCTTCGATTCATTACCCGGTTTACTTTTTAAAATGCAGGTGTCGTAGAGATGAAATACTTCGCTACCATAAATCAGGGAGGAATAGTGTAACAGCTATCCGGTTCGACTCCGGCATAAGCAAGCCCGTTAATTTTGTTTCGCCCTTTACCCTGTGTTTTAAAAGTCTGTTTAAAAAGCCTGCGCTGATAGTGCAGGCTTTTGTTATTCAAAGAAAACGATAGAGACATCAAAGATTTAGTAAGCGTAGAACAGAATGGATTTTGACCATTCATTAGCAGGAGCAGAAGTAGGACTTGAGCCAAGAAAATGTTCTCTTCCTGTTGTAAAATGATAAAACTGGTATATCGGTACAGTTCCAGCTTGCTGTGTACTATAAGCATACCATTTTATGCCGTCCAGGTTCCAATAGTTGTAGTCATTGGATGTTGACAATGAATATTGATTATCTCCTGTAGTTGGGGCATAAAAATGATAAACGGGAACGGTACCAGGCGCCTGTTGTTTATAAGCATAAAAATATGGTCCTCTATATTGCCAATTAGGATCACTGTCAAGACGTCGATCGAGTTCAAAAATATGTTTATTGTTACCTGCGTTGTAATAGGCATAGACAGGCACTTTATCATAAGCAAGGTTTACCTGGTTGTTTTGCAGGTATTGAGTGATATAGTTCATTACTTCTGCTTTTTTGTTGGCATCTGTAATAAACTCATATAATGGTATCAAACCTTTGGGGGCAATATCAATCAGCACTGAGTTAGCAGGAGTACAGCTATTCTGCCACTGCGCGAAATTTACTTGCGGCGCATTTTGGTCTAGGTTGATCTGGCCAACCAAACCTTTAGATGGATCACCACCACGAGTTTTATAAATCAATTTCCGCGAATAGTTCTGACTTGCATTTGACACATCTGTAGAGGTAGCCACATTTATGTTAAATATAGAACCCACTGCCACTCTTACTCCACCACTCGCCGCAGAACTACCATTGCGGCTGTTTGTTTCCGCCTGGTACATGATATCCATTTTTGCACCTGTGTATAAATCAACCAGTACATGCGTTCCATAATTGCTTATCAGTTGTGCAGCGGTCATAGTTTGTACTGCAGATTTAAATCCTGCTGTCAGGTATGAAGCAAGAAATTCCTTTGTGGCATTAAGTCTAACGCGTTTTTGCTTTACCAGCAAATTGTAACTACCGTAAATGTATTTTGCATTAAAAGCATCTGCTCCATTGTAATTATATGAAATAGTCGCTTTGAAGATTGAGTAAGCTCCAGTGGCCTCCACTTTCGTGGAAATCCGTTTAGAATACTGATAGGCGTTTTCGCCGTAATCTTCTACATATTCCTGTGAGGGTGCAGATTCGAGTAAAATACTTGATAAGCTTTCGTTTTCTAGTTTTGTAATGTCCAATACGGGAAAAGTAGCCGAAGCTGCGTTAGCAAACTGCCCTGTAGCATCGTAGCCATAGCCGAGTAAATCGTATTTTCCATCTCCTGCTGTTTCTGTTTTTGCTACCGTCCGTGTGGGAGAAAGCGAATCCTGTGTGTTTTGTTGTTTAGCACAACCAAAGAAGATTGCCATAGACAGCAACATAGGGCTCCATTGGAGCGATCGTTTAGTTAACATGGTATTTTGGGTTTGGGTTTATTATATCTGCAACAATGGTTGCATGATTATTTTGAGTTGCTACAATTTGGGTTATAACAGAATTTTGGTTTTAGTACTATCGACTTTACTTCTCCCAAGTATACAATAACATTATTGATTATTCAAAAATACTAGTGCGTATCTTATCTTGTTTAACAACATAATCTAGTCAACTTTTCGATTTGATATATTTATCTACAGGAAACCTTCCTGCACTGGCCTCAAACACCTCTTTCTGTGATTTGCCCGATAGTGATACTTTAAGCCCATCGGTTGGCCCAAAGCCTATTTCAGTGGCAGCTGTATTGACTAACTTATCAAAAACAGTATCACAGAATTCATCCAGAGGTGCACCATGATTTTGTCCAGTCCCTGCTAAGGAGGTCTGTACTGCCGGTGGTATTAATTCTACCACACGGCCTCCTGCTTCTTGCAGCGAATGACGCAGTACCATGGTGTAACTATGTAACGCAGCTTTACATGCACTGTAGACAGGCGCGAATACCTGCGGAATATAAGCTCCACCAGAGGTCACATTCACGATCGTAGCTGCTTTTCCGTTAGTTAGTAATTGTGGGATCAACAGATGATTTAAGTGAATAGGCGCAGCGAGTAATATATCAATTTCCTGCTGCCGCTCTTGCCAGGGGGCTTTATCACTGGCTAGTGCTATCCTTCGCTGAATGCCGGCATTATTGATAAGCATGGTTATACCAGGCATTACCTCCTGCACATGTTTAGCTAACAGCTCTCTTTGTTCACTGCTTCCAATATCATTAACATAAATTTCCAGTCCAGGATATTTCTCCACAGCGGCTTTAAGTTTTGCTGCATTACGCCCTGTGATCATCACACGACTGCCAGCTTGCAAAAACCTGGAGGCAAGCCCTAATCCAATACCTTCACTACCGCCGGTGATTAAGATTTGAGATGAGGTTAAGTCCATGAGATATTGAGTGCTAATTTGATAGAGGATTTTCAAGAACCGTGCATCTTAAATGCAGCAGATCAAACTACCAGAAATATACGATAATTAACTCTCAACTGTGATTTCCTGGATATTACCGGCTGCATCCGTAATTAATACCAGCACATAATTGGTAAAATCCTTGCCAAATGTATAATCAAAGATGGCAAAAAAGTTAGCATTATTAGGATAAAGTCCTACCCTTGCCAGCTTTAATTTTGCTATTAATTGCAGATTCAAATCATCCGCCGTAGGGTCTACATTCAGGGCATCCTGCATCTCTTCCAGGGCTTCCTCTTTATGAAAATCTAAATAAAATTTCAACGCATTTTCCTCATCCGCTTCATCGTAGTATTCATCAATGAATTGACGATTCTTAACTGCATGCTCTTCCAGGTTTTTAAGGAATATATTGAGATAAGACGCCCCTCGCTCCGTTAATCCCTGTTGATTTAAATTAAGATCCATTCCTATATTATTTCCTCCTACAAGTACATCCTGTTTCCTGATATCATCACCGGTAAAGTGTCCAAAATATGGAAGTTCAATTGGGTCCATGTTGGCGATTTTAGTTTTTTGTTGAGATGGTTAGCAACTGCACAAAGCATTTCAAACGAAGATATATTCACTAAACGCAGTGTATATACGTAGTGCAAGCTTCATCTTTAATTAGAGCAGAATTATGATTGGGTAACAATTATGCAGCGCCAAATAGTATACGGGAATCAACAAAGTGACAATTAAAACGAAAGCACTGGTATGTCAAATGGGAACCAATGCTTTCGTTTCTTATAGTTCTGATAACAGGGCTCGAACCTGTGTCCACCCGGTTAAGAGCCGGGAGCTCTGCCACTGAGCTATATCAGAAACCTTCTTTAATTATTTAATTCAACTCCGGATTTAATGGATTAACATTTTTGCCGGAATAGTATTTATTCTTCTTTAATATCGTTGCTAAAAACGGGCAACCAACAGAAACGCCATAGACCAGCTCCGGCGTCGGTTTGAATGCAACGGTCTTACTTTCACGAGGTGCTATCCAACCAGATTTTTCTGGATCTAAACCAGCCTTTTTACACATATCGACAACCATTTCTCTGGTGCATATAGCCGTTTGATTAAAGACTTCCCATGGTAAAGGCAATTGATTCCATACATTGGTATTAGGGTCAAGATTTCCGCCACTCACTTTATGATAGAAAGCCAAATCAGCAGCAATTAATCGCAATACTTTACCAAAACAGACCTCATCTAATATAGCTTCCATATCCAATGCGTAAAGCAGGCCAATCCAATTATCGCGGGCCTTGTTCCATGTATTGGCGGTATTATTCCAGGTGGTGGAATCATTACCACGTTTAACCACCATTGACTGTCGCTCAAAATCATTCGACTCCCAAAGCTCCTGTAAAAATACTGCAACCTCTTGCAGGATCGCCGTCCACTTCCCTAGTAATTTCCCTTTCTGTTGTTCAGTCAGATGCTGGAGTACTCCCTGGGAAGCAAACACGCAAGAGATTTCATACCATTGAGTTTCAGCAGGTTTATTTTCACAACGCCGAAGCAACATCGCTGCAATATCATCGAATGGTTTTTGTTGTCCTTCAATGGTAAACTCACTACGCAAATTTCCACGGGCAACGATATACGCAATAAAACAAGCGGTATTTAAATCCTGTCCAAAAGCTTCATATGTAATTTCATTTGTCAATCCATGCTTCCCGATGCCCTGGAACTTCAATTTCGTTTGCTCACGGACGATGACTGCCAGCTTTGCTTCCAATCGCTTTAGCAGCCGCCATTTTTTATTATAATTCCTTTTGGAAAGATCTAAGCCTTGTTCAACTCTTTGCGTCTTATTGAGTCTATCATGTCTGAAATCATTGCTACCAGGCACCTTCTGAATTATCGGCGAAACCTGCTGAATGAATTTTTCTATATGGATTGGATTATCATAATCACCTGGAGATGATTTGAGCACAAAGATTTCTTCTGCTTTTCTTATCTGTTTCATTGCACCTACCGCAAATGAAAAATATTCACTCATCGAAGTATACTGATGTTGCAGCCTTTTCAAAGACCTCGACGCAGCCTTATCAAGTAAAGTCCTTTCTGATTTACTGAGATCTGCCGACATCAACTCAAATATCATCTGCGCCACGTCTTCAGGACGTTTGCGTTGTTCGAGTGTTTGATATAATTCCAACAGGCCAGACATAGCAATCAGATTGCAACAAATAAAAGAACAATCTATTAAAATAAAAAATATCTATCTATCAACCTTCGTCAGACACACATAATGTTACATGCCTCATCTCTCAAAAGGCCTATCAGGTCTGTATTTGATACGTTGGTCATCTTGAACATACCACAAACAAAAACAGCTACCACAAATGTGATAGCTGTCAATTTTCTTTCCCAGTGGATAAAAAGGGATATTCTTCTGTGGAGCCGACGGGAATCGAACCCGTGTCCAAACATACTCGTCGAAAGGCTTCTACATGCTTATTTATGCATTGGTTTGTCGGAACTCGGCAGGGGCATAACTAACCGACCTCGTCCTTATCCGTTTGCGCTTCAGTGCTCACTCACAGAAACCATGAGCACCTATCCCTATGGGTTTGATGATTCAGCGGCGGGAGTCGCATAAGGCGACAACTCCAGGCGGCTATAATGGATGTCTAATCTCTGATTAGGCAGCCATGGCGTAGTTAGATTCGCCATTTAAAGTTTGAATATTCAGATTTACGTGCTAATTATCCAACGCACGACATGCTTACACTTTCAAAGACCTATGCTGTCAAAACCAGGCGGCCCCGGATTGAACCACAAATATACAACAATTTACACATAAAAAAAAGCATATGGCTGATTTCCAACCATATGCTTCTTCTTTTTTATTTTAAAAGTTATTTACCGAAGAAATGACGCCAGATATCCAGCCCATTAGCCAGTAACAAGAGGCCAAGTAATATAACCATACCCACAATCTGTGCATATTCCAGGAATTTCTCCCCTGGCTTACGACCTGTCACAATCTCATAAATAAGGAACAATACGTGACCGCCATCCAATGCCGGGATAGGCAGAATATTCATTACTGCCAGTATGATCGACAAGAACGCTGTCAGATCCCAGAAGTCCAGCCAATTCCACTCTTCAGGGAACAACTGTGCAATACTTCCAAATCCACCCAATGATTCCGTCATCTTCACATCCTTGGAAACAAAGAGCAATCTTAACTGGAGAATATAAGAATTGATCTTGTCAATACCCATATGCACACCAGCAGGAATAGCCTGGAAGAATGTATAATGAATCGTAGTTTCTTCTAACGGAGACTTGGCCTGAACCATCAGCAAACCAGTAGAATCCAATGCAGGATGCAGTTGTACAGTATCTTTTCCACGCACAACATCCAGTGTGATCGTCTGCGATTTATACTTTTTGATCTCCGTCATGAAATGCTCAAAAGTGCTGGCATCTGCTCCATTTACACGCAGCATCTGATCACCAGCCTTAATACCAGCCTTCTCTCCTGCTCCTTTTTTGACTTTTTCCACCACGTAAGGCAAGCTGTCTGGCAAGCGCACATCCATAAAGATGCGTTTTGCTTTCAGTTCACTCATCACCTTTCCGATGAAACCTTCAGGAATAGCGACATTCACTACCTGTCCGTTTCTATCTACCTGAATGGTTTTGGAAGAATGAAGGATCATATAGCCCGGAATCTTCGCAAATTCCTTTACTTCCTTATTATCCAGCGACAGGATTTTATCTCCATCCTGCAGGCCAATACTCTTACCCAGTGAATCTACCTGGATGCCCCAGGTAAGATTTTTGGTAGGAAGATATTTATAACCATGTGTCCAGAGGATCATGAAGTAGATAAAGAAGGCCAGCAAGATGTTCACTGTAACACCGCCAATCATGATGATAAGACGCTGCCATGCTGGTTTAGCCCTGAATTCCCAGGGTTGAGGAGGTTTTGCCATCTGCTCTTTGTCCATGCTTTCATCGATCATACCGGATATTTTCACATATCCGCCCAACGGAAGCCAGCCGATACCATATTCTGTTTCTCCTTTCTTTATTTTAAAAAGAGAAAACCAGGGATCGAAGAACAGGTAAAACTTTTCTACCCTTGTTTTGAAGAGTTTGGCCGGGATAAAATGCCCTAACTCATGCAATACTACCAGTATAGAGAGCGACAGTATTAACTGTCCGCCTTTTATCAAAATAAGATCTAAGCTCATTTAATTGTTGCTGCTTTTATTCTGCCTGTTAATATATCAGATATTCCAGATATTCAAGCAAAATATGTTGTTAATTTTTGGCTGTGATTATATTACAATAGAATTGATTAGGGAACCCGCGTGTTCGCGCGCTGCAGCATCACATTCGTAATAATCGTTCAGTGTTGGCTTCTCAATGAACGGTACTTTAGCCATCGTTTCCTCAATCACTTCGGTCATTTGCAAAAATCCGATTCTATTTCTCAGGAACGCATTTACTACTTCTTCGTTAGCGGCATTCATTACGCAGGCAGCATTACCTCCTCTATACATGGCCTCCATAGCGATGGCCAGGTTTCTGAAGGTTTTGGTATCCGGTTGTTCGAATGTAAGCTGCGGATAGTTACGGAAGTTAAACCGCGGGAAGTCGTTTGGCAAACGATCAGGGAAACCTAATGCATACTGGATAGGCAGTTTCATATCCGGTAATCCCATCTGAGCTTTCAGGGAGCCATCTACAAATTGCACCATGGAGTGAATGATAGACTGCGGGTGTATCACCACTTCAATATCTTCTGCTTTCAGACCAAATAACCATTTTGCTTCGATCATTTCCAAACCTTTGTTCATGAGCGTGGCAGAATCGATGGTGATTTTAGCGCCCATGCTCCAGTTAGGATGCTGAAGGGCGTGGTCTTTCTTCACATTTATGAGGAAATTAGGTTTCTTACCGAGGAAAGGTCCGCCGGATGCTGTCAGGATAACCTTTTCCAGTTTGGAAAGTGGCTCTCCGAGCAGACATTGGAATATAGCAGAATGTTCAGAATCTACCGGAATGATAGGTACATTTTTACGGGCTGCAGTAGCCATTACAATATCACCAGCACATACCAATGTCTCCTTGTTAGCCAATGCCACAGGGATGCCTTGTTCGATAGCTGCCATGGTAGGTGCCAAACCAGCGAATCCCATGATTGCGGCCAGCATCATATCGATACTGCCCCAGGAAGCCACTTCCACCATGGATTTAGCGCCTGCAAAGACTTTTATGCCTTTGTCGAACAGCACGTCCTTAACCTGTTTGTATTTCTCTTCATTACCGATAACAACAGCATTAGGCTTGAATTTGAGCGCCTGCTCGATCAGTAATTCAGCATTATTTTGTGCGGTAAGCACTTCCACGCTAAACCTGTCGGGATGTGCCGCTATCACATCCAGTGCCTGAATGCCAATAGATCCTGTGGACCCGAAGATGGCAATTTTTCGTTTATTCATTACGGTGATTTACTTTTTTTTCTGGTCAACAAAAACGAACGAACAGCTGCGGGCATTTCATGTACCCGCAGCTGTGATATAACTAAATTTCTCTTACTATTATTGTAAATACTGCGTCAGCTCATCAGCCAGTTTCCTGTCGTTACTGAGTCGTGGTACCTTATTCTGTCCTCCCAGCTTGCCTATAGCTTTCATGTAGTCGATAAAGCCATTTTTGCGTACCGCTCTGATTTTCAGGGGTTGTAAAATATTTCCTGTTAGGAGGTCATCATAATATATATTCTTCTGCCTCATATTCTCATCGACTTTCCTAGCAAATGCTTCCAGGTTTGCCGGCATATTTTCAAACTCCACAAACCATTCGTGATAAGGCAGGCCTTCGTTTGACTGGACTCTAGGTGCTACAGTAAATTCGGTAATATGTACATTTTCTTCCTGGGCAGCCTTCATCAGGCTGTATTCCACTTCTTCTCCAATTACATGCTCGCCGAAGGCGGAAATAAAATGTTTGATACGACCAGTAACCAGCAATTTGAAAGGATTCAGGGAGATGAATTTCACCGTATCCCCTAGATTATATCCCCATAAGCCGGCGTTGTTATTAATAATCAAGGCGTAATTTACGCCAAGCTGAACATCTTTGAGCGACAGTCGCGTAGGATTTTCATTAAAGATTTCCTGCGCCGGAACAAATTCATAGAAGATGCCCGAGTTCGTATTCAGCAGTAATCCTTCCTGTTCCTGGGAATCCTGGAAGGCAAAGAAGCCTTCTGAGGCCGGGAATGTTTCCACAGTATGGATAGGCGCACCGATAGAAGCCATCAGTTTGGCCCTGTACGGTTCAAAGTTTACGCCACCATACACCATCACATCAAAATTTTTAAATATTTCTTTTATTCTTTTTCCGTTGGTACGTTCGATCAGTCGGTCGAAGTACATCTGTACCCAAGGTGGAATACCACTGATCAGGGTCATATCCTGGTTAATGGTTTCTTCAACGATCTTGTCCAGCTTCGTTTCCCAGTCATCTATACAATTGGTTTCGTAGGACGGGAGCTGGTTGGTACGGAGATAACGGGGAATATGGTGATTCACGATACCACTGAGGCGACCAGTAGGAATACCACCTACCCTTTCCAGTTCAGGGGAACCAGAGAGGAAGATCATTTTTCCATCGGCAAAGTTGGTATTGCCGGTTTCACCCATATAGTTGAGCAGCGCGTTACGGGCTGTATCTATATGATTGGAAATAGAATCTTTGGTAATGGGAATATATTTCACTCCGCTGGTAGTGCCGGAAGTTTTGGCCAGATAAATAGGCTGTCCTCTCCAGAGTACATTTTGTTTTCCCTGCTTGATTCTGTCTATATACGGTCTGTATTGTTCATAATCACGGATTGGAACTGCCTTTTTAAATTCATCGTAGCTATTAACTTCATTTAATTTGTGCTCTGTTCCGAACTCTGTTTTTCTGCCTATCTTGATCAGCTCCTCCAGGATAGCCTCCTGGTCTTCCACCGCCCTGAGCATTTCCTTCCTGATTTTGCTGTGGACAATGGAAGCAAATGGTTTGGCCAGCAGTGATTTAAACTTCATGCCAAAATATTTTATGATTGAGAGATGAGTGCCGGAGAGAATAGTATTTTGTATTTCCGACCCTGATATCTATTTATATTATTGTGTAAACGACAAATGTATATAAAATTGCGTTGCGTTGTACAGATAAAAAGAGATGCGCAGAAAATGTTAAATAAATTTAAAATTCAGGAAAGTACGTATCTTTGAAAAGATTAAGCTTTATCCGGTTGAATACATTAATTTACGCATGTGAATTAAAAAGTGCCGGAAAACTTTGTCAATTAGAAAAACAAATGGTACTTTTGCCGAAATTATATTTTGGATAATTATGTTTGCAGTTGTAAAAATCGCAGGTCAGCAATTTAAAGTACAAAAAGACCAGGAAATTTTTGTACAGCAGTTACAAGGAAATATCGGAGATAACGTGGAGTTTTCTGATGTACTGTTGACAGATAACGCTGGTAAGCTGACAGTTGGCACTGATGTAAAATCAGTAGTAAAAGCTCAGATCTTAGGGCATGTTCAGGGCGACAAAGTAATCGCTTTCAAAATGAAGAGAAGAAAAGGCTTCAGAAAGAAAGTTGGTCACCGCACCCATTTCACTAAGATTAAAATCAATGAGATCGCTTAATTTGTACGTTAAGTGATTCATATTTATTTAGACATAAGTTTTTTAAAGTAATTATACAATGGCACATAAAAAAGGTGAAGGTAGTGTAAAGAACGGCCGTGACTCCCAAAGCAAAAGGCTGGGCGTTAAAATTTTCGGTGGTCAACCTGCTATTTCTGGTAACATCATTGTACGCCAGAGAGGTACAGTTTACCATCCAGGTTCAAATGTAGGCATTGGTAAAGATTTTACCATTTTCGCAGTTGCAGACGGTGTAGTTGAATTCAGAAAAGGTCGCGAAAACAAAACCTACGTTTCTGTTAAAGCATTTGACACCACTGCTCAGGCTGAAGCCTAATCAGTGTTTGCCATAAAGTTTTTTTATACCCAATTATTTTTTACTAACCCAAATTCAAAAAACAATGGCAACAATTAAAAAAGCGGCTGCTAAAAAAGCTGCGCCTAAAAAGAAAGCTGCTGCTAAGAAAGCAACTGCTAAAAAAGCTGCACCTAAAAAAGCTGCTGCTAAAAAAGCAACCGCTAAGAAAGCTGCTCCTAAAAAAGCCGCTGCTAAAAAAGCAACCGCTAAGAAAGCTGCTCCTAAAAAAGCTGCTGCTAAAAAAGCAACTGCTAAGAAAGCTGCTCCTAAAAAAGCTGCTGCTAAGAAAGCTGCTCCTAAAAAGAAAGCTGCTGCTAAAAAAGCAACCGCTAAGAAAGCTGCTCCTAAAAAAGCTGCTGCTAAGAAAGCTGCTCCTAAAAAGAAAGCTGCTGCTAAAAAAGCCGCTCCTAAAAAGAAAGCTGCTCCTAAAAAGAAAGCTACAGCACCTGCTGCTCCATCAGCACCTGCTGCTCCAGCTAACTAAGATCGGAATTACAAAATGTAGTTATAAGGGTCCTGATGCTTACATCAGGACCTTTTTCTTTTCCTCCCCCTCTCCAAACAATACTCACCATATACTTTGCAACGCACGGCCTTCACTGTGTAGAGACGAGAAAAAAAACCATAACTTTATCCCTATGGACAACTATGCAATAGCAGATAATTTCGCCCTGCTCTCCAAACTGATGGATATCCATGGCGAAAACAGTTTTAAAGCAAAATCTTTCGCCTCCGCGGCTTTCACTATAGAAAAATTACCCGCTCAACTGAAAGAAACTCCCCGTGACCAGATATTTAAAATCAAAGGCATCGGCGACTCTACAGGAAAAGCAATCGTAGAAATGCTGGACACCCAGCAATTCGGCCTCCTCGACCACTACATCCAGATCACCCCTCCGGGTATCCTCGAAATCATGAAGATCAAAGGCCTGGGACCCAAAAAAATAGCCACCATCTGGAAAGAACTGGAAGTAGAATCCATGGGTGAACTGCTATATGCCTGCAATGAAAACAGACTTTTACTCCTGAAAGGCTTCGGCCAGAAAACACAGGATAGCGTAAAACAAAACATAGAATTCTATCTCTCCAATAAACACAGGTTCCTGTACGCGGAAGTAGCACAAATCGGCAACGATCTGGAAAAACAACTCAAAGGCATCTTTGATCCAGCTCCAGTATCCGCTACCAGCGCTTTCAGACGCAATGCTGTTATCATTGATGAAATTGAATTCCTCATCGCAGCCACCGCAGAAAACATTCAGCAACAGCTTTCCCTGCTGCCTGGATTCAAACTGACTTCCGTTACTGATAGTAATGCAATATGGAGTTATGAAGAGAAATACAAAATCATTACCCATGCCTGCACACCTGCTACCTTCCCTGCACAGCTGTTCCTGACCACCGGCGCCACTGCCTTTATAGATAAATTCATGGCAGCAGGCGGTAATGCCTGCATTGAGGGCGCTCAAAGCGAAGAAGAAATTTTTGATCGTGCAGACATGGCCTTCATAGCACCATGCTTACGGGAAGGCATAAACGAAATTGAACAGGCTCGCAGCCGCAACCTGCCGGCACTCATCCAGCCAGGTGATATCAAAGGCATTATCCACTCACACAGCCAGTGGAGCGATGGCCTCTATACGCTCGAAGAAATGGCCGTTGCCGCTCAGAAACAAGGATTTGAATACCTCGTTATCAGCGACCACTCCCGCTCTGCCTTCTATGCCAATGGCCTCGATGCCGATCGCGTACTGGCCCAGCAATCACAGGTAGATGAACTCAATACTAAAATGGCGCCTTTCCGCATTTTTAAAAGCATTGAAGCCGATATCCTCAACGATGGTAGCCTCGACTATCCAGATGAAATCCTGGCGACATTCGACCTCGTTATCGCTTCGGTGCACTCTAACCTGAAAATGACGGAAGAAAAAGCCATGGCACGATTACTGAAAGCCATCGAAAATCCTTATACAACAATACTGGGACATATGACCGGCCGACTACTCCTGAGTCGTAATGGCTACCCTGTTGATCACAAAAAAATTATCGATGCCTGCGCCGCCAACCAGGTGGTGATCGAACTCAATGCACATCCACGCCGACTAGATATCGACTGGACCTGGCTGCATTATGCCATCGAAAAAAATGTACTCATCTCCATCGATCCGGATGCTCACAGTGTAGAAGGATTCAGCGATATTTATTATGGTACGCTGGCCGCGCAAAAAGGTGGTATTACCAAGACAAACAATCTGAGTAGTTTTACTGTTGATCAACTGAATGCATATTTGCATGACAGGAAAAAACACAAAAATCTGATCTCATGATACTCTTAGCCCTGGCTGTGGCACCAGGATTGGCAATCTCTATGCTTATCTATGCCCTCGACAAATATGATCGTGAACCGATAGGGCTATTATTAAAATGCTTTTTGCTGGGGATGGTATGTATAATCCTTCCCCTTACATTTCAGGCACTGGCAATGCAGGCAGGCTTCAGCGAAAACGGCGGAAGTCTGTTAAGCACTGCTTTTTTCGCTTATGGCATTGTTGGTGTATCTGAAGAATTAGCGAAATTCCTGGTGCTATACTTTTATGCATATCCCAAAAAAAGTTTCAATGAGCCTTTTGATGGAATTGTATACTCAGTGATGATTGGGATGGGATTTGCAACCCTGGAAAACATCGCATATGTAGGGCAATTTGGGTATGGAACAGGCGTAGCACGCATGTTCCTCTCTGTGCCGGCACATGCTGCCTTTGCCGTTTTGATGGGTTATTATGTAGGACTCGCCAAATTTGTACCGCAGAAACGAAACCATCTGCTTCAGAAAGGCCTTGGCATTGCTATATTCTTCCATGGTACCTATGATTTCTTTCTATTTACTGGCAACAGTATACTATTGCTCGGCGCGGCCATTGTTACGTTATTCTTCGCGATAAGAAATGCCGTCAGAGCTATTAAAAAAGATCAGGCATTATCTAAAAAGCTCCATGAAAACGACTTCTTCAACGATAATCATCAACAGGAAGAACAACCCTGATAATGCCTTCCCATCGCTGTCTGCGCATAATTACGTAATTTGAGCCTTCAACGATGCTCAAATGAAACTCATTTACATTTACGACGCTCTCTGTGGCTGGTGCTATGGCTTTACACCAGTAGTGCAGCAATTACAACAGCTCAGACCTGAAATGGAATTTGAAGTACTCTCCGGCGGTATGATCCTTGGTGCTAATAAAAGACCATGGTCAGCGATGCATGCCTATATCATGCAGGCACATAAGTCGGTGGAGGATACTACCGGTGTTAAGTTTGGAGAGGCTTTCCTGAATGGGTTGCTGACTTCTTCCGAAAAAATGGATTCTGAAATACCAGGTATTGCACTGACAGTTTTTAAAACATATCAGCCTGAAAAAGCGCTGGACTTTGCGCATGATATGCAGGTAGCGTTGAATTACAATGGTGAAAACCTGAGTGAGGATGAAACTTACCGCAAGCTGGTAGAAAAATATAATATTCCAGCTGAAGAATTTCTGCAAAAGCTGCATGATGAAAGTTTCCGGTATGAGACGCAGCAAGAGTTCCAGATGATCCAGAACTGGGGCATTACCGGCTTTCCGGCGGCTATCCTGGACCTTGGCAATGGTGGCCAGCTGTATCTCTGTGCAAAAGGTTATACCTCACTGGACAGATTACAACAAACCATCGAAAACATTATCGCAGAAAGTAAAAGACAACAATAAACGATGCTTCAAACAAGAAAAGGAACTATAGCTGATAGCGAGACTATCAGGGCGTTGGCAGAAAAAATATGGCCGCCTACTTATGGTGCGATACTATCGCCAGAGCAGATGATTTACATGTTAGACTTTATGTATAGCAAGACTTCATTGGAAAACCAGATGCATGGACGTCACCATGAGTTTATCATTTTGGAGAATGATGGCAAGGCCATTGGTTATGCTGCTTACAGTACTACTGAATTGCCTGCGATATACAAATTGCATAAGCTCTATCTCGACCCTGAATGCCAAGGCCTGGGCGCTGGCAAATTTCTGCTGAATACTGTTGAAACTACCGTTAAAGCAAAAGGTGCTGATATCCTGGAACTGGATGTAAATCGCTTTAATAAAGCAAAGCAATTTTATGAAAAACAAGGCTATGCTGTCATTAAAGAAAAAAATACAGCGATCGGAAATGGTTATCTGATGGAAGATTTTGTGATGCAGAAACCATTATAAAGCGAGATGTTATGAGGTAACCTCATTAGATAAAATGAAACCAAATGCTCGGAAATAGGGACTTTTATAGTTATTTCCATAAAAAAGCCCGGTAAGGATATACCAGGCTTATTCCCAAGTTAACCATTAAAAGACACAACTCTTTATTAAGTTATTTAAGTATCGTTCTACAGTCAGTTGTTTTTAAAATTCTTCCCTGGAAATCTTTGCTGGTGGATTCATAGCAAAGGAGATGGTCCGGGGTTTGCAATAGAAACATCATCATTAATTGCGATTGAACCTTTTCAAGGAACTTCCATGCTTGTCAGGTTTAATCAGGAAATGATCTTATAACATGGAGCAATCGTTTGTCTGAATCAAGTATACGACCTTTACATGCTAATAGAATTTAAAGGGGCTGACCTGGTAGCAAGAGGTCTACTCAGTCACCCCCTCAAGGAGATGAGCACAACTATTAAGGACTTCACTCATCAATAATTTTGACAATCTTTTACAGCTTTGACAAGCACGAAAGAAAGAACTATGGTTTTTGTTTTTTCGGATAGGATATAGTAAAAGCGATTAATAAACATTGGAAGAAAACTGCAGCTCCTCTCAACCCCTTGCTGCCACGCATTCTTGTCTGCCTGTCTTCATAATCATATACGCTGATTAATATCTCCCTGGATTTCCTATCTGGCTAAAATTTCATATATTTTATTATATAATTTATTTCATCTATCTATATCAATTTTATATATAAAAAAATTCCCGCATAGAAAAACTATGCGGGAACGTAGGTGCTTGAATGCGTATATCGGTTAATAAATCAAGCCATATTTATTTTGCTGACAACATAGTACCATCTTCTGTATCATCATCATGGATGATGGCAACAGCCTTGTTCAGTTTAGCATCTGGTGCAATCTTCAGTACGCCTGCATTTCCAGCGGCTTTAGCATCACGGAGTTTTACGATTACGAGTGCATCATCTTCCTTAATACGGTCATTTACCAATGCCACCTGGATGTCTGTTTCGCTGAATGCGCAATCACCAGTGATTTTCACCATGTCGCCGTTCATGATCACGTAGTCTTTACCGTAAACTGCTGTAGAAGCTGAATCCACGCCAAAGAAGATATTGATATCGCTACCAGTACAGTTAGTTTGTACGGTTTGATCTGCTGCTTTTACGAGGATAGCTTTAAACATACTTACCGGTGCAGTAGCAGATTCGTTAGCATCTGTCAGTTTTACGAGGGTAATATATGCTGGCTGATCCTGGATGTACTGAGAAGCAGAGATAGAAGTAACATCGCCGTTATAACCAACGATAGCTTCGTTTTCAGCTTTGATTTCGCTCAATACCAGGACTACTGTTTCTGCCAGTTCATAACGGTTATCATCTTTAACTTTTACGTTCAGGTTAGCAGTAGAAGCGCCGCTGTCGATGGCAAATGGTGCTTTGATACTGTTCACGAAATCGGAGCCAGGTAAAGCGGTACCGTTACCAAACTTGTAAGTTAAACGCACTGGTTTAGAAGTAGCGTTGATCAACGGTGTTCCATCTCTCTTAAACAGGCCAACGGAGAAAACGACGTCAGTTGCAGGTTCTGCACCATTGCTACCGCCGGTAAATTTCACCATTGCAGGTTGATCGAGGATAGTTACTTCACCTTTTGATTTAGTAAGATAGAGATCTGATGCATCCATGATTTCTACGTGGAAAGTTTCTTTTCCTTCCAGCAGGTTATCACTTTTTACAGGGATCTGAATAGTTTTAGAGATGATGGCTCCAGCTGCAAACTCGCTAGGCACAAAGGAAATGGTACCTTCTGTCTGATCGAAATCACCAACAGTTGCTCCACCTTTGTGGCCTACTGTTTTGTAGTGAACGTTAACGGGTGTACGAACACCGTTGTTGCGAAGGAATCCGGAGAGGGTGATAGTCAACGATGCGTTTGACAAACCGTTTAAAGGCTCAGAAACTGCGATATCATTGATTGATACACCATGGCTAACTTTAATGATACGGTTACCATCTTCGTCGCCACCGCCAGCAGCAATGATTTCGCCGGAAGGACTCATCAGCAGCGTAGCGAGGGAAGTTTTGGCATCATATTTACCCAGTTGTTTATCGAACATCAGTTCACCATCTGGAGAGAATTTCTCCAGGCGATAACCGTCTTTTGCTACCACGCAGATTTCATCATCTTCGGTGAGTAACAGGTGGCTGAATACGCCGCCAACAGTTTTATTGATCACTTCTGCTCCATCTGGCTGGAGTTTCACGATTTTACCAGTGCTGGCAGAAGGGTTACCACCTGCTGCTACTACTTTACCGTTTTTACCTACTTCCAGGGAATACAGGGCTGCATCTACTTCTTTGTTGAACAGCTCTGTTCCATCGGGACGTAATTTTACGATACGACCTTTATCTTTTTCTTCAGCGCAGGCGAAGATTTGTCCGAGGTCATTCACACGTATCTCGTTGAATTTACCATCTACAATACTGTATTCTTTATCGAATACTACCTGGCCTTCTGTATTTACTTTAGCAATACGGCTGGCATTACCAGTACCATAAGCACCACCACCCATTGCGAGTACGGCGCCATCTTCCAGCAACAGCATTTTTTCAAATACAGCGCCTGGTTTACCAAAACTCAGCTCATATTGTTTTTCTCCTTTGCCATCTACTTTCACCATAAAGGCTTTACCCTGGCCATCTCCTACATCACCACCAATAGCGATAATGTTTTCATCTTCATCGATCAGCACATTATTGAATACGTTGTGCGAACCAAATGCTTTATCAAATTCAATTTTACCATCAGGAGCCATTTTGGTGATACGTGCCTGTGCAGGCTTGCTACCATCCACCCCCACGGTAATATAGTTACCATGACGATCGGTAATTACTTTTGTAAAGTAGCCACCCTGGCCATTTCCAATAGATTTATCAAAGATAACCTCACCTGTGGCCGACAGTTTGGTTATGCGTGCATTACCATATGCGATTGTACCACCACCTACTGCAATCAATTCATTTTTTGGCAGCAGCAGCATGTCCTGGTAAGCAACCAGTCCGCCTTTATTCAGTTTGGCATTATAAATAAGGTTTCCGGTAGCGGACAATTTTGTGATACAACCATTATCTGATCCACCACCGATAGCAACAATAGAGTTATTATCTCCAATAGCCAGCTTCTTGTACTGGTTCTTGGGACCACTGAAACTCTTGTTGAACACTACTGGCATTTCCTGGGCAATAGCCTGTGAGCCGACGGCCAGGAAAAGCACTAATGAAGCAATCTTGTTCATTTCTGTAATTTTGATATACGCTAAAAATTATTACTTACAATATTTTCACTTCACATCTCCGGTTCACCCCCTGCAACTGGATAAACATTTCCCTATCGTGGTCGAGCGAAAAACCTCCTGCTACCCATACTGGTTTTGTAGAGCCGAAGTAGCTGATCCTGATTTTTTCAGGATCTACGCCCCTGCTTTTCAGACATTCCTGGATATAAACGGCCCTGTTTTTAGATAGGGAGAGATTATACTTTTCGGTACCAATGATGTCTGTATGCCCGCTGATCAGGATCAGTCTTTCCGGATGAATTTTCCACAGGTGGAAGATAGAATCCAGTTTTTTCCATTCCTGGTCCATGGGTACATAGGAGTTCAGGTCGAAATAGATGATACCTGGCATACGCAGCAGCATATTGGCTGCGCGAATAATGCTATCCATTTTCGTATCTGCGATATGGTTAGCTTTCTGCCATGCGATCACATCGGGATTGGTGGCCACGATTTTTTTCGTATCTGCGTTAGCGTAAGCTCCGTTTTGCCAGTCCAGCTGTTCAGGATTACTGTTTACTGGTCTGTCGGGAGCCGCGGCGGCATTGGTTTTGGTGATTGCGGCGGCAGCAGCGGCTTGCGGTGTACCTGCCTGGTACTGCCATGAAATCATTTCCGGAGAGCTGTTGGCGGCGCTGTTGCCATAGTCAATAGTAGTACGGCTATCCACTACTGAGGGAGTATTAGCGACTGCTTTAGCTGATGGCGCAGGCTGAAATGGTTCATTTGAAATAGCGTTATCGTAGCGGGTGTCTCCAGTAATCGTTTCCTGACGGCGGGAATCCGTCTGTATCACGGCAAGGGATTTATCGCTATGGTTGGCGGTATCGGGATAGGATATGCCTACTTGTTTCAAAGGATCGTTGGCCAGGCTCAATACATAGATATGATCATTATCGTGCACACCTGATCTGTCAGATGTAAAATAGAGCAACCTCTTAGTATCATCCAGTACAGGGTTCAGGTCATCGAACTGTGTATTTACCGGGAAAGGCAAATGTTCGGCTCCCTTAGCCTGATTATTTATATCGATAACAAATATATCCAGTCCGCCGAATCCTTCCAATCCGTTAGAAGAGAAGAATAATTTGTTTGCGGATATAAAAGGATACAACTCGTTTCCGTTGGTATTTACGTTAGGACCCATATTTACCGGTGCTTTCCACCGTTTTTCTGTTGCATCCCAGTCGGTATAGTAGATATCAGTTCCACCAAAACCTCCTGGCATATCGGATGCAAAGTACAAACGTTTACCGTCAGGAGCAACTGAAGGATGTAATATGGATGCCGAAATATTATTTTTTCCGATTAAAACCGGGAATGGTTTGCTCCAGGAATTGTGCTCCGCCTGGAATGTAGCGAATAGCAGCTGTGTTCCGTTGCTGTTATTGATAAACCCATTTTTTTCGTTCCTGACATCAGAAAACTTGTTAGAGGTATAAATTACCTTTTGTCCATTGTCATAGAAAGATGCCGGCCCTATCTGTAAAACTCCTCTGAGGCTGTTGTTAAACGGTGTTACCCCTTCTTCTGAAAGGATATAGAGTTTTGAGTTCGTATATAGTGATTGTGCATCTTTTTTCTTCACATCATTGGAAAGAAAAACGATATTCTCTTTATATAAAGCCAGTCCATACTGATAACCCGGCAGATTTAAGCGCAGGCTATCTACATGGGTACCTTCTTCTACGGTACGGTTAAAGAAACCGTAGTAGTTATCCAGTGACTGGGAGATATTCTTGAAGCGGGTATCTTCCTTATAATCTTTCTGGTACTGGTCTGTAATTTCTTTGGCCTTGTTTACTCTACCGGTACGTTTGAGCAGGTCCAAATAGTTAGTAACGTCGCTGGCTGCGATGTCGGGGCCGGGTTTGTAGAGCACCTCATCGTAGAGACTGATGGTTTTTTCGAACTGGCGGGTTTCATAGTAAATTCTTGCCAGCTGGAGTTTTGCCTTACGGGTTACATTTTCATTACCGCCATTATTCAGTACAGCATTGCAGAGGGAAATGGCATGCTCGTAATCCTGACGTTTGTAAAGACGTTCTGCGCGGTTAACCTTCGACATATCGCCGAAAGCACTGCTGCCGGAGTCTTTCACAAAAGAACATGATGCAAAGAGAATAACGGCACCCTGGAATAGTATATAGGACGTAATTGGCTTCGTTGGCATACAATCATGTTTATAATTAGAAATAGCGGGGAGCTACGACTTTCCATTTAGACCATGCAAAGCGGTAGTTCACCATTAACTCATGTGATACAGACTGTGCGCCTTTAAGATTGGATTGCATAGGAGTATCATAGGAGTAGCCTATCTGTAAATTTTTAGTTGCCTGGACCTGGACAATCCCCGTCAGCGTTTTTTCAGAACGCCAGGAAGCACCCAGCCAGATAAGGTTTTTCAACAGTACATTCGTATTAATATCATAAGCAAAACCATTGCCTGTTACCTGACGTAACAAGATGTTAGGCTTCACTTTCACGTTGTCATTGATAGTCCATAGATAGCCTGTTTGCAGATAGTAATGCGCTTTGGCTTCTACCTTATTCACTTTGCCTCCCAGGTCAAAACTCTGGAAAGTAGGCGAAGAAATGCCAATGAAAAAGTGATCAGTAAACAACATCAAACCAAATCCAACGTCGGTTTTCCAATAACTCTGGTTCTGCGCAAACACAGGATCAGTAGTGGATAACTGACTGTTATCTTCTCTGAACTGTGCCATCCCCCCTTTCAAACCCAGCGCTATATACGTCTTTTCGTTGAGTTTTACACGTTGAGAAACGTTGAAGTTTACCTGTGTCTGAGAATTGACAGTGATCTTTTCATTCACCAGTGATACCCCAAAACTCGTATTGGTGGCTTTAATAGGTGTATAAAAAGATGCTGTCAATGTTTTAGGAGCACCTTCCACTCCTACCCATTGGTTACGACCAACTGCGGTAAGACTGGAAGATTCGTCCATACTTGGATAAGCCGGGTTGATCATCATCCCGTTAAACATATACTGAGAGTAGATGGGCTCCTGCTGTGCAAATACTTTTGTTATGCAGCAGCAGCAAAGCACAAGTATACTTCCTGTTTTAATTATAAAGTTGCGCATAGGGTTCAACTTTTCAGATTATCGTTTAATAACAATGAAGCCAGTAACATGCTGCTCTTTACTATCTACCCAAATTCTGATATTGTAGAAGTAAGAACCATCCGGAACATCACTACCTGATGCACCACCAGTATTGGATTTTCCGTCAAAGTTGTTGGACTTGTTATCGTAATTATTAGTTCTGTAAACAACGCCACCCCAACGGTTGAAGATCACGACTTCATTCTTAGGATATTTCTCGATGTTTTCGATGTACATACGATCGTTTCCTTTACCGTCATTATTTGGAGAGATAGCAGGATGTACGCGTACCCAGCCGCCATTGTTGTTTGTATAGCGACCATCTGTTGTCCATCTTTCAACGGAATCAGGTACACCGTCACCATCAGAATCCAGGTCGAGGAAGTTTGGAATACCATCGCCATCCGTATCATCGTCAAATGGATCCCCATTCTTATTGATATCTTCCTCTGCGTTGGTGAGGCCATCGCCGTCGGTATCACATTCGCCACACATAGGATCATCGTTCAGGATAATACCCAATGCTTTGGATGGTTCTCCCAGCGTAGGTACGTGAGTGTTAGTAGGTACAGAAGCGCTGGTCATCTTCACAACGAAAGACTCATTTTGTTCGAAGGTAGTATCACCAATAATGGATACGGTAAACTCACCACTACCCTCAAACGGAGGAATAACGATCTGTTTGTTCTTCATCACGAAGTCTTCGCCAGGAGTGGCTTTGAAATCGAAGAATGGATAAGAAACACCCTCTGTAGCTTCTTCATAATCGAAGTTGATCGTTACCGCACGAGAGCTCTTATTACTCAGGTTCACGATAAACTTCAGCGGAGTGGTATCTCCCAGGTTGCCCTCTTTCACACTGTACTTATCCTTGGAGAAAGTCAGTACCAGCGGGTCATTATCTTCAATTACCACCGTAGCCTTGGTTTGAGAACCTTCCACATATAAAGGCGTACTGCTGGTACCTGCGTATGGCAGCAAGGTGGTGGTCAGGAATCCGTCTTCATCATTGATCGCATCATCAGAAGCGGTAATGGTGAAGTTATAATCGGTTTGCATAGCCGGCATCATTACCGTCAGGATATTACCGCTCACCGTACCCGGAACAACAGTACCTGTGCTGGCTTTGAAGGTACGCACCGCATCCTGATCTACCTGTATTCTCACAGGCACATCAATAGAAGCCATGTTTACAGAATGCAGGGTATAGGTAACCGGACTTCCTTCCGGCACCTTAGTAGCCGTGGTAACCAGGTTGATCTTCATGGTATCGTTATCCTTGATGATCATATCCGGCGGCGTTTGTGCCGAAATAGGCCAGGTAACGTTTACGAGGTTGCTGGTAATATTTTTCAATTGAAGCGAGATCGTACCATCTCCCTCAATTATATTATTATCTATAGGATCTACATTAATGATCACCTCATTTTGTCCTGCCGGGATAGTAGTAGTTCCGCTCAGTTTTTTGTAACGTACATCAGGCGTAGCATTACCACCCACTGTGTAATTTACCTGTACTGGCTGTACGGCTGACAAGAGATTATCAGTAAACCTTATTTTGAACTGACCCTGGATATCCGGCTCGCCGGCATCTTTGATTTTCTCTACCATCATTTCCCTCGCAGTAGCTTTAGCGCCAGTGGCATCACTTTCATCATCATGGATGGTCAGGTTCACGGTATCTTTAGTATCTACTTTAAAGTTGATTACTGTTGCGCCGCGGTTCATGGTAGCGGATTTCAAGGCAGCAGGCAGGAACTCATCTCCTTCTATCACGTGATTATCTATAACCGGTACCTGCACATCAGCACTGTTACTACCCACAGGGATGGTAACGGTAGTGGCTACACTGCCAATGTTAGTGGCACCAGGAACGGAGCCTACATATAAGGTAACATTCACAGGAGCCATTGCGGTGTAGTTCTGAGGTAGCTTCACCGTATAGGCGCCAACGGTAGCTGGTTCTCCTGCATCTTTATTTTTCAGGAGCTGCACCGCAGGTGCTGCTACATCCTTGATCACCACGGTAGGTATAGGCTGCAGGTCATATGCGAAGTAATGATCTGCATAGGTGCCGGCCAGTACCAGGTTGAGATCACCGGTAATGATGTTATTAGCGGTAGCATTCAGTGTATACGTTGCCGTATGTTCCCCTGCTGGTAATTTAAAGGTTGATGGTGATATACTATAATCGGCTGCACCAGCTTCTGAGTTGGCCGCTGGCGCCAGATTGATCACCACATCTTCACCGGCAACGATACTATCGGTTACGAAGCCGATCGTCATTTTTGAGTTGTTACCTTTCTGTAGGGAAGTACTGTCTATCGTCACTCTCATCTTCAGGTTGGCAGGCACTGTGCTGGTATAATCCACAATGGTCACATCCAGAGAGTCGCTGCTCATTCCAGGCCAGCCTACTGGTGTCGCTACGATCCTGTATAGCTCTGGCTTCTCAATAATATTATCTTTCAGTGCAGAGAATGCAAAGGAGAAGTCCGTTGATCCTGCAGGAATGGTTATAGTTGTTGGTAAACCATTTACGTCTGTGCTATCGGCTGTTGAATTGGAAGAAGATGCCAGGTATACCACGATGTCCTTGCTGGATGTTACATTCGGTGCAAGCGAAACTGTTACGGTATAGCTACCACCTTCTGGCACCAGGTTTCCTGGCGTCACAGGTGTCAGCTTAATCTTACCGTTGTTAGGATCATCATGGGTTCTATCGAGGATGGTTACTTTGGTAGCATCTACCGGTAAGTTCACATCTCCTGTAGTTCCATTCACGATCAACAATTCATCATCTTCCAGGATAAAGTCTGACAGCGCTTTCACCTCTGCGCTGGCAGTACCTTTGTTAGACAATGCCGGGATCGTAATCTTGGCAGGTAATGCGTCGTAATCATTGGTATCGGCAGTGCTGGTGATATCTCTGCTTAAAGTCACGGTATAATCCTTACCGGCTTTCCAGTTGTTTTCAAACTTAGCAGATAACAATGCGCCGATAGGATTACCCTCATTTATTATATCAGGAGTAGACTCCAGTATGATACGCGCAGGATATTGCAAGTCGGTGATATCGAAATGAGTGGCTGCCATCGCAAAGCTGGAAATACCATCTGTTGCGGTGTAGCCAATATTCAACGTTTCGGTGCCTTCCACCAGATCATCTGCAACTATAGACAAGGCTATTGTAGTATCCTTGTTGTAGACGAAAGAAGTAGGCAAAGTATAGTCGTCTACGTTAGTAGCCGTACCTGTAGTTGTTAAATTCACCTGGATTGGCACTTCGGTGGTAATACCTGCCGGGAGTGTAACTTTCAGGGCCATCGCATCACCTTCTTTTACAGGAGAAGTTTTATCTGGCGCTACGGTCAGGGTCAGGTTAGCACTAATATTGCGAGTAGCGTCCTTAATCGTCAGCGGCACTTCATTAATACTATATTCTCCGGAGGTACCAGTAAGCACGTATGTTTCATCCGCTTCCAGGATATTATCCGTTTCTGCTTTGATCTGGTTGGTAAATGTTTTGGTATTTACGCCAGCAGGCAGTGTAACCGTAGGCGTGGCAAAAGAAAGATCTCCTATGCTGGCGGTAGACGCAGCGCCTCTTCCCAGCGTGATTACAATCGGTGACCTTGACTGCATGTTACCTTCAAGCGTTACAGTAATATCACCTGACTGGCCTTCTGTCAAGGTGCTGACATTGCTGGTAATCTTGATGATATTGGAACCTGGGCGTTTAATAGTACTATCCTGAACAGTGATGGTTGCAGCAGTGGCAGTGAGCGCCGCATCTATTGGCGTTCCCTGCACCACGATAGTACCGCCATCTCCCAGCATATCATTCCTGAATGCCTGTACGGTAAATGGTACAGCAGCATTTGCATCTTTCTTAATAATTAACTGTGCTGGCAAGGTAGTATGGCAAGTGTCATCCAATGTGGAAGTACCGGCCTTAATAATATTCACCGGAATATCATTGCCTGCTATCCAGTTATTTGGCAGCTTCACAGACAAAGCAGAAGAGAAGCCTTCCAGGATATTATCCGGATACGCCGTAATTTCTAGCGTTACAGGATATTGCTGGTCTATGATGTCCGCATCTACTACAGGGGTGGTGTAAGTAAGTCCAGTAGCATCCGTAGTAGCGCCTGTCAGTTTGATAGTTTCAGTTCCTTCAACCAGGTTATCTGTTAAGGTAGTAACGGTCAAGGTTACACTATTTCCGGAAGAGAAGGAAACAGTTACAGGAACGGTATAATCGCCGGTAGCACTGTTAGTCGCAGTTCCGGAGGTAGTAATATTTAATGTAATTGGAATTTCTGTGGTAACTCCTGCCGGTAACGCATACACGTAATCTTGTGTAGCGCCCTCATTCAATTGCTGTTTAGCAGCCGGCGTAACCGTCAGTTCTCTGTTTGTTGATTTTCTTCTGGTAAGATCATTAATCGTCAGGGTTGCATCTGCAATACTGTAGGCAGTGCCAGCGTCTCCGGCAATGGTCAGCGCTTCGTCGTTTTCGATGATGTCATCTGCGCCAGCGCTTACAATATCTTCCAGTGTAGTATAGGTGTTAGATTTTGCTGGAAGTGAAATAGTCGTTTTAAGGAGACTATAATCAGTTGTCGCCGCCGCGGAAGGTTTAGCAGCAAGAGCGATATCAATAGCTGTTGCAGATGTTACACCTGCTGGCAGTGAGATAGTAAATTTAGTTGCTGCACCTTCATCGATAGTAGCCGAAGCTGGCGCAATTGTGATTACATTACTACCCGGACTTGTTACGCGGGTATTGTCTGTAATAGTGAATGGTAGCGGACTTCCAACCGTGATATTAGGATCACTGCTGCTGATGCCAACCGTAGCACTGATGTCGTCATTTAATACCAGGTTTGTACCTGCAGTAATATAGACTGTGTTAGATACTTTTCCATTAGCAGGAATAGTAACAGTGGCAGCGGTAGTTGCTCTTCCTGACTGAGCAGGATCTGTAGTAGCAATGTTCACATTGAAGGTCATCGCAGCTGCTGTGATGAGTCCATCAGGAAGCTCCGCATAGAATGCCGCACCAGGTGTTTCTCCTTCTGTGATCGAGTTTTTATCGAGATGCAGGATTATTTTGTTAGCAGGAGGATAATCACCGTCGATAATAGTGAAGGTATTAGACGTTACGGTAAACACCTGCGACAGTGCATCTATGGCAGTAGCATCTAATACCACTGTTTCCGGCCCTTCGATAATACCATCTTTTATCAGCGACAGGTTGAATGTCCCTGAGTTACCGGTAAACTGCAAAGATGCAGGCAACAAAGTATAATCTATTGCAGAGGCAGTACCAGTATTAGCTTTTAAAGTAACCGTGATAGGTACTTCTGTAGTCACACCAGCAGGCAGGCTAACCGTCACCAATCCTGTATAATTCTCTACCAGTTTATCAGCAGCATCTGTTGTAAATGTCAGTTTAGTATAATTGCTGTTCAAGCGGGTAACATCTGTAACATTAATAGTTACCGCGTCAGCAGTCATATTCGTACCTGCATCTACGTTAGAAACCAATTTCTCAGTAGCCTCCAGGATCATATCAGTAGAAGCTACAAAAGTATTAGCCGCAGTAGTGATTTCCTGAGACATAGCCGGTATCACAAAAACGGAGTCATTCAACACATAATCATTTTCATGTGCCAATGTGGAGTTCACATCATCTCTGCTCAATTTCACCGTAATTGGTGTAGCAGATTTTACGTTTGCTGGCAAACTGATAGTAAACGCAGTTTGGCTTGCTTCCGCAACCGTGCTGCTCACTGGCGTAACAGTTACTTTATTACTTCCTGGAGTAGTCGTTCTGGTATCATCCAGGATTTGTAGCGCCGCGGTAGTTCCAGATTTAATATTAGCATCGGAAGTGCAAACCGCTTTAATGGTGAGCGTTACATCATCATTCAGTATGAGGTTGGCTGGCGCTTTGATAAATACCTTAGCTGATTGTTTACCCATAGCCGGGATAGAAATACTAGCCGGCAGTACATATCTGGTTGCATCATCTGGTGTACCAACAGATCCACTCAGTGCAAAAACAAGTTCATTCTGAGTAACAATATTATCAGGTAATTCTACCCAGAAACCAACGCCTGTAGCATCGCCTTCTTTAACACTGGTATTGTCGAGGTGCAGCACCAGGTCATGTGCTGGCGGATAATCTGCATCTATAATAGTAATTGTTTTCGGATCAACGGTGAAAGATTGCGCCAGGCCATCAACCGCCGTAGCATCTAGCACAATAGTTTCCGGCCCTTCCATCAGTCCGTCCGGTACTAAATACATATCAACAGTAGCTGCATGATCGGTGATGGTCACAGTAGCAGGCGTCAGTGTATAGTCGCTGGTTACCGTAGCCGTACCTGTATTTGGTTTCAATGTAACCGTAATCGGCACCTGTGTGGTCACTCCCGCTGGCAGTGATACCGTTACTTTTCCACTATAGCCTTCTATTAATTGGTCCGCTGGATCAGTAGTAAAATCTAATTTGGTATAATTCGTATTCTTACGCGTTTCATCTGTAATGCTAATCGTAAATGGATCAGCAGTAACGCCTGTACCTGTAACATTGGTCTGAAGGACCTCTGTATTTTCAAGTATCATATCCTGACTGGCAGTAAAAATATTACCAGTAGTCATACTGCTTGTTTGCGCAGGTAATACGAAAGTAGAATCCGTCAGTACATAATCATCACTGTGAGCAACGGTGGAATTCTGATCATCTCTATGCAGATTGATAGTGATTGGAGTAGCAGATTTCACATTTGCAGGCAGACTGATAGTGAAGTAAGTGCTTTGGTTTTCGGCCAAAGTACTACTACCTGGGGTTACAGTAATCTTATCACTCCCCGGAGCAGTAGTGCGGGTATCATCCTGAATCAGTAACTGCGCAGAGTTACCTGCTTTGATGTTAGCATCTGTAGTGCAGGTAGCCTTAATCGTCAGCGTTACATCATCATTCAGCATCAGGTTGCTGTTTGCTGATATATATATGATACCAGACTGCTTGGCATTTGCCGGAATAGTAATGGTAGTAGGTAATACATATCTTGTAGGATCATCAGGTGTTCCCACGGAGCCAGTCAAAGAGAAGTCCAATGCTTTTCCTGTAGCCAGGCCGTTAGGTAATTCTACCCAGAAGCCAGCACCAGTAGCATCTCCTTCTTTAACACTAGTCTTGTCCAAATGCAGAATCAGATCGCCGGATGGTGGATAATCTCCATCTTTCAATACCATAGTAGCAGTGGCAACGCTGAATGCAGAAGAAGTAGTATCGTGAACGGCAGCATTGAGGATGATGGTTTCATCACCTTCAATCAGACCATCAATAATAGTTTTAAGTGTCAGGTCTGTTGAATGACCTGTAAATGATACGGTAGTCGGCGTTAACGTATAGTCGTCACTGATAGTGGCAGTACCACCTGTTGATACCGTAACATTCAAAGGTATTTCCGTAGTGATACCATCAGGTAATGCCAGTGCAATGGTGGTATTATAACCTTCCACCAGCAAGGTAGGATCAGGTGTTACAAAATGTAATTTAAGGTTGTTTGTATTGTTACGGGTTGCATCCAGAATATTCAAGGCAATGTTACTTGCGGTGAATCCAGTCCCGGCATCTACGCTCATCGCCATCACTTCTGTCCCCTCCAGGATCTGATCTGTTTCAGCAGTAAATATCACTGGCGTAATAGTACCGTTAGTATGGGCAGGAATGACGAATACAGAATCCGTTAAAGTATAGTCAAGCGTACCAACCGTACATGCCGCATCATTTTTCTTCAGTCGTACCGTAATATCCGTTGCTGAGGTGATGTTTTGCGGCAGAGAAATAGTGAAACTTGTTTTATCACCTTCCGTTAATATAGATTGGCCAGGAGTAACTGTTATAGTATTACTGTTGGGAGATGTCCCCCTGGTATTATCCAGTATATTAATTTTTACATTGGTAGATGATGGTATATTATTATCTGTACAACTAGCCGTTACCGTTAGCGTCGCATTATCATTCAGTACAGTGTTTGCTGGCGCCAGGATGTATACTGGATCGGACTTTGTAGCACCTGCGGGAATTGTTACCTGTGCAGGCAAAGTGTATCTCGTTGCATCATTTGGCGTACCTACGGTACCATTCAGGTTGAAAGTAAAACTCTTACCTGCCACCAGACTACCTGGTAATTCAATCCAGAAAGCGGCGCCCACTGTTCCACCTTCGGTGATAGCAGTAGAATCGCAATGCAGGATTACATCTGTTGTCAGCGGATAGCTGGCATCTTTTATAGTAAGTGTATTCGGTGTAATTGTAAAGGTATTGGTAATACCATCTGTTGCTGAACCGCCCAGGATGATGGTTTCATCACCTTCAATCAGGTTGTCGGGCAGCAGATGCAGATGTGCAGTACCTGTGCCGTTGCTGCCAATGGTTACAGGAGTAGCCAACGTATAGTCGTCAGGGTTAGTAGCAGTACCAGTGGTTGTAAGCGTTACGGTAATATTATTATCGGTGGTAACGCCTGGAGGCAGCGACACCGTTAGGTCGCCTTCATAACCTTCATTGAGGACTGCCGCCGGATCTGGTGTTACGGAAATCTTCAGGTTATTAGGATCGTCTCTTGTTTTATCCTTGATTGTTACTACCTGGTTAACCGTTTTGGTTTTGCCCATTACTACAGCAGTAAACTGAATCGTTACTGGTTCATCATTTTCCAGGACCAGGTCCTTGCTGATAACCATAGAGAGATCTGTACCATTGGCAGTTATAGGAATAATAGCACTCTGGATAGGATCAAAATCGAGTCCCTGTATCGCTTTGTTTCCAGGGTCTGGCAATACAGCTGCGGAAACAGTGATAGGCTCTGAAGGTAATACGCCATCAGGCAGCTTAACGTGAATTATATGTGTGGTTTGTTCGTCTACCGTTGCTGTGGCAGCATCTACGGAGATGTCACTAGGCTCGTCGTCAACGATAGTATACTGGGTCGTTGTCTGGGTTCCCAACGCCACCAGGTTATCCGGAGAAGGAAGCAGTTCCAGGTTAATGGTTCTGTCGTATTCCAGTTTAGTATTTCCTTTGATAGTCAGACCTGGGAAATCAATCGTACGAGCAGTTTTAGAATAATCATTGGCAGGAATCCAGATACCAAAATGATCATAATCATAATCTGTTCCTTCCACAGCAGGATGCGCTTCGCCACCCGCAGCCGGGTTCACACGGAATGGCAGGTAAACAGGTTGTTTTAAGTTACCACCAGAGATGGTAAGTTTAAGTCCCTGTACAGGTGCGGTAGTATTTCCTTCTAGTCCGGATTGTGCGGCGGCTGCAAAGTTTACAGTTACCTCTGTATTACCATTATAATTATTAGTAGCCGATGTATCTACCGGCATAGGGTCAGTTGCAGTTGTTGATAAACTAGGATCATTTACATTATCATAACCAAAACGCAGCACAGTTCCTACAGAATATCCAGGAGTGGCTCCTGTGGCTGGCAACGCCACACTTACTCCCATACCTTTGTATTGTCCATCAGGATTGTAAGCGATAATACCATCAAGGTTTGTGGAAGACCCTAGTTTGAAACTCATTCTGTTGTAAGAATAAGAAGCAGTATAGGAACCAAATGTAGTATCTGCAATCCTAATCAGTTTACAGAAGTTGCCTGAATTTGATAATGGCCATGTAGCACCATCAGCCGCATTCCTGGCCATCCCCACCATCGTTGCACCGGTTGTCTTATCAGCATAACCGGTTTCATTCATGTTATTATATACATTCGATGTAACAGGATCGTCCTGTAAGGTGGTGTACTCAGATAGGAAAAGATAAGTGCTTGCTCCGTTATTGCCTTTAGCATAGGTAGTATACCTTACATCAAAATATTTCTTACCTAATACATATGAGAATACCTGACGTATTACCACTTTATAGGTAACGCCAGCACGTAAATAGTCAACATGACTGTAAACATATACCTGGAAAGGTTTGGCCGCAGAGCCATCACCTATCACCGGCAATATTTTATCCAGTTTAAAAGGTAAAGTATCAGAGTAATTGCTGGTTTTAGTATAAAAGCGCAGATATTGCTGGATACCCAATGTGAAAGGAGAATTTAAATCCCTTGCCGTTTCAACTTTATTATTTCTATAAACCTGAAAATCGTAATTAGTCCCATTTGGGGTGAGGACAATTTTGAGGTTTCCATCGGCGCCGCCGCCAGTAGGATTAATCACTACCTGCTGTGCAGATGCATTGAACACTGCTAATAATAAAACAGTCAACATCAATAGCCCCCTAAATACCCTAAGGAATGATTGAGGCATAGCAGTCTTGATATCTTTCGTAGGATAGGACAGGACTAACATATAAGTGTGTAAATTTCTATTTATACATATAGATTTTTAGTCAAAAATGATAAAACAGTCCTTTGTAAAACCCTATATGCGTATTCCGGTAATGGCTCCAAGTGGTAAACATTTGCTCATCAAATGCTGAAAAACCAACCACTTAATTGTATCATCTAATAATCTAAAATCTCAACGTGGAGATAACGTGCTCCGCGCATTTTGCAGCATTGGGAGAGATTTATATAATTAATCACATCTGAATCTATCTGTCTACTATAACTAAACAACTAATTATAAAATCATATATTTTAATTTACAAATTTATAAGATAATTTATATTTATTCAAATTAAATATTCATTAGAAAGACTTATAAGTCAGTAAAAGGTTATTGATACTAGGTTTAGGCCGGTTTAACTTTTTAATTATGGCATGAATTTATCTTGTGGAGATCCTTAAGTTAAGCAAACGCATCCATTGAAGTAAATAATGCTGGTATCCCAAACTTTAACGAAGAAATAGAAAAAGTCCTCAGTGAATATCTATGTAAAAAGAAAAAATAACCATAGATTTGCAAAAAAAGTAAGAATGTCTACTATTTCTAATTCTAACATCGACTTTAACCTGAAATATAAGGTAAAAGATATGTCCCTGGCTGACTGGGGTCGTAAAGAAATCGAACTGGCAGAAGCTGAAATGCCAGGTCTGATGTCTCTCCGTGAAGAGTATGGTGATTCTAAACCGCTGAAAGGTGCTCGTATCGCCGGTTGTCTGCATATGACTATCCAGACTGCCGTACTGATCGAAACACTCGTTCACCTGGGCGCTGAAGTTCGCTGGAGCTCTTGCAATATCTTCTCTACCCAAGATCACGCTGCTGCTGCTATCGCTGCTGCAGGCGTACCTGTTTTCGCCTGGAAAGGCCTTAACGAACAGGATTTTGACTGGTGCATTGAGCAAACACTGTTCTTCGGTGCTGCTGATCGCCCGTTAAACATGATCCTGGACGATGGTGGTGACCTGACCAACATGGTACTGGACCGCTACCCAGAACTGATCCAACACATCAAAGGTCTGAGTGAAGAAACTACTACCGGTGTTCACCGTCTCTATGAGCGCATGAAAAACGGTACTTTACCAATGCCTGCTATCAATATCAACGACTCCGTTACCAAATCCAAATTCGATAATAAATATGGTTGCCGCGAATCCTGCGTAGATGCTATCCGTCGTGCTACCGATGTTATGATCGCTGGTAAAGTAGCTGTTGTTGCTGGTTTCGGTGATGTTGGTAAAGGTTCCGCTGAATCTCTCCGTGGCGCTGGCGCTCGCGTTATCGTAACTGAAATCGACCCAATCTGCGCACTGCAGGCTGCTATGGAAGGTTATGAAGTGAAAAAAATGGTTGATGCTGTGAAAGAAGCAGACATCATCGTTACTACCACCGGTTGCCGCGATATCATCAACGGCGAACACTTCAAACTGATGAAAGATAAATGTATCGTGTCTAACATCGGTCACTTCGATATCGAAATCGATGTTGCATGGTTAAATAAAAACTACGGCAATACTAAAGTTGAAATCAAACCTCAGGTAGATAAATATACTATCGACGGTAAAGATATCATCCTCCTGGCTGAAGGTCGCCTCGTAAACCTGGGCTGCGCTACCGGTCACCCTTCTTTCGTAATGTCCAACTCATTCACCAACCAAACCCTGGCTCAGCTGGAACTCTGGTTGAATGCTGACAAATACGAAAACAAAGTATATGTACTGCCTAAACACCTGGATGAAAAAGTAGCCAGACTGCACCTGAAAAAAATCGGTGTTGAACTGGATACCCTGACCTCCGTTCAATCTGAATATCTCGGTATTCCAGTTGAAGGTCCATTCAAACCTGACTACTACAGATACTAATCTGTTTCAGATACTTTTTCTAAAAGAGATCAGCCTTTTCAGCTGGTCTCTTTTTTTATGCCAATATCTCACCTTATCCATCAACAAAGATTATAACCGAAAAAGAAAAAATACTGCACGCCAGCTTCAGCAGAAAAATTGCATACACCACCAATAAAAAATCAATAATTTTGCGGCATGACAAAGCTTAGTGTTAACATCAATAAGTTTGCAACACTGCGCAATGCTCGCGGTGGCAATCTCCCGGATATACTGAAAATAGCACAGGACTGCGAACGCTTCGGCGCAGACGGAATCACTGTGCATCCCCGCCCAGACGAACGACATATTCGCTACCAGGACGTGCTTGACCTGAAACCATTAGTGACCACTGAATTCAATATCGAAGGATATCCTTCCAAAGAATTCATGGACCTGGTTTTATCAGTTAAACCACACCAATGCACGCTGGTTCCGGATCCGCCAGATGCAATTACTTCTAATACCGGCTGGGATACTATCACCTATCAGTCACAACTTAAAGAGGTAATCGCTGACCTGAAAAAAGCAGGTATCCGCGTATCCATCTTCCTCAACCCGGAAGTAGCAATGGTTGCTGGAGCAAAATCCGCTGGCGCAGATCGCATAGAACTTTATACTGGCCCTTACGCTGAAGAATATACGAAAGCCAGAACGCAGCCACAAAATCTGCAGCTGTTCAACGACTATAAAAATACAGCGAAAGAAGCTACCGCTATCGGACTGGATATCAACGCCGGCCACGATCTCAACCTGGATAACCTCCGCTTCTTCAAACTGCATATCCCACAACTGAAAGAAGTTTCCATCGGGCATGCATTGGTTGCTGATGCTATCTATTTCGGCCTGGAAAATACTATCCAGCTGTATAAAAGACAGTTAGCAGATTAATATTCTATCTCATCTATACCAATAGGTACCGATGTCTTTTTTCTTCGTGGTAGCAATACCACTCGAAGCACAGAATAAATACCAATGACATCTTCGATGGCATTGCTTAAAATAAAAAATGAAGGGAGATGCAGTCCGCATCTCCCTTCATTTTTTATTGAATATAAATAACAAAATAACATCTTTTCAAACTTCAGTTTCTCTATGGTACAGAGACGAACCTAAATGCCTAAAAAGCGATAAAGCCATCAGCTTACGCAAATGGCTTTATCGAACCCTTAAAACAATCAACATGATTCATATCGGGGTCACAACAAAACCGATATGAATTTCTATAATAGTTACCGCCAGGAGTGGCGGTAATGTTACACGAGTTTATTTCTTTAATAACGCTATATCGAGCACTTGGTTCATTTGTCTAACATAATGGAACTTCAGTCCTTTGATATAGTCAGGATTAATTTCATTAATATCCTTTTCATTCTGCCAGCAAAGTATGATCTCACGGATACCGGCACGCTTAGCTGCAAGTATTTTTTCCTTGATACCTCCTACTGGTAACACCTGTCCACGTAACGTAATCTCGCCGGTCATTGCCAGGTAAGACTTCACTTTTCTGCCTGTAAACAGGGAAGTCAGCGCAGTTAGCATGGTGATACCTGCACTAGGACCGTCTTTCGGAACAGCGCCTTCAGGAATATGTATATGAACGCTCTTTTCTCTAAAGACCTTAGGATCAATATTGTAAGTCGCCGCGTTAGATTGAAGCCAGGTCAATGCGGTGATAGCTGATTCCTTCATCACATTACCCAGATTACCGGTCAGCTTCAGCTCTCCTTTACCTTCACTCAAACTACTTTCGATAAAAAGAATATCTCCGCCTACATAAGTCCAGGCAAGACCCACCGTTACTCCCGGAGGATTTCCACCTTTATAGATCTCGTTGCTGTATTTGGATTTACCTAAAACCTTCTCTACAAATTCATTTGAAAGCGAGTCTGGTAAAGCATGCTCTAAAGCCACTTCCTTGGCCAGGTTACGCATAATTGCTGCAAACTGCCTGTCCAGCTCACGCACACCACTTTCACGGGTATAATCTGAAACGATATGCTCTATAACGCTGTTGCTTATACGGAATTTAGTATCCTTCAAACCATGTGCCTCTTTCTGTTTAGGAATGAGGTGACGTTTCGCGATCTCTACTTTCTCTTCAACGGAATAACCACTCAGGTCAATGATTTCGAGCCTGTCGCGCAGTGGCGCAGGAATAGCGCCCAGGTTATTCGCCGTAGCAATAAATAACACTTTGCTCAGGTCATATTCCAGTTCCAGGTAGTTATCATAGAAAGTACTGTTCTGTTCAGGGTCCAGCACTTCCAACATAGCGGAACTAGGATCGCCACGATGATCGTTGGCCAGTTTATCTAATTCATCCAGGATGATAACCGGGTTGGAAGATTTTATCTTGCGGATAGACTGCACGATACGGCCAGGCATAGCACCGATATAGGTTTTACGGTGACCACGGATTTCACTTTCGTCATGAAGGCCTCCCAAACTGAGTCTTACGTATTTACGACCAATAGCATTGGCAATACTGCGACCCAGAGAGGTTTTACCTATACCTGGAGGGCCTACGAAGCATAAGATTGGAGACTTCATGTCGCCTTTCAGTTTCAGTACAGCCAAGTATTCCAGGATACGCTCCTTGATTTTGTCCATACCATAATGATCATTATCCAGCACTTTTTTCGCTTTCTTCAGATCATAGCTATCGGTAGTGTATTCGCCCCAAGGCAGGTCCAGCAGGAGGTCCAGGTGGTTATATACCACGCTGTAATCCGGCGTGCTTGGGTGCATACGTTCCAGTTTCTCAATTCCTTTTGTAAACGCTTCAGCAGCAGCCGCAGGCCATTTTTTATCTTCTGCTTTTCGTTTCATTTCCCTGATCTCACGATCATTGGAGTCACCACCCAATTCTTCCTTGATAGATTTCATCTGCTGTTGCAGGAAATAATCGCGTTGCTGCTTATCCAGGTCAGCTTTGGTTTTGTTGGTGATTTTATTTTTCAGTTCTGCCAGCTGTAATTCTGTCTGCAATAACTTCATCAGCAATTCAGCACGTTGACGCAGGTCATTCGTTTCCAGCAATAACTGTTTGTCTTTTAACTCAGAATTGAGGTTTGAAGACACGAAATGCACGAGAAAAGCGGCATTCTCGATATTTTTCAGAATAATGCTCGCCTCAGAAGGGAGGTTGGGAGATAATTGTATAATCTGCCCTGCCAGGTCCTTGATAGAGGAGATATAGGCATCAAACTCTGTATCATCATCTGCAGATTCATCTTGCAGAATGGAAATTTTTGCTTTGAAATATGGCTCTTCCGTAACAACCTCATCAATTTTAAAGCGCTTACGGCCCTGGATGATGATGGTAGTACCGCCATCCGGCATTTTGATGAGCTTTACTATCCGCGCTACAGTTCCAACTTCACTAAGGTCAGCTACAACCGGATCTTCGATTGTACTGTCTTTTTGCGCTACAACACCGATCATTTTGTCAGTCTTGTAGGCATCGTTTACTGCTTTTATCGATTTGTCCCTGCCTACAGTAATTGGTAAAACCACTCCAGGGAAGAGTACTGTATTTCTTAAAGGTAATAATGCCAATTCATCAGGAATCTTGTCATCCTCTTGCCCCTCGCCGTCTTCACTGAGTGGGATAATAGGCATGAATTCCATTTCATCTTCTGAATTTCCTAAATAAAATCTATTCATCTGAATTATTTAAAGCCACTGAGGACATTCTGTCAGACTCCCCGACTTCAGACGCTCAGTTTAATAGCAGTGGTACATTGTCAAGATTAGTGCCAACTGAAATCCCTGCCAAAAGAAGCGTCTTTATCCGATCTGCATGAACAATATAATGAGATCTTTAACATTTATTTTTTCAAAATGATTAACCAATAGCTGAAAATAAGCTGTCCGATCGTCATATATAAAAAAGCCGGTCACTACATAGTAGTGACCGGCGTCAATGATATTTGTGCAGTTTACCTTCAAATTGGTAATTGTGCTACTCTAATCGTTCGCACGATTAAAGGGTAACACCCACACCCAGCTGGATAGATTGGTTTTTCCAGTTGCTGGTGTTGGTAACACTGCTTACGTTTTTAACATCGTTAAATCCGATAATGTAACGGGCACTGATGTTGATAATTGGCAATTGCAGCCAAAGACCACCCACACCAGAGATTTCGCCGCCTTTGAACGCATTACCTGCTGCGCCAAATACGTCTTTGTTACTTACCAGGGCGCCAAACTGAGGGCCTAACTGGAGTTTCAGACGTGGGGTACCCAGGTCAATATTAGCTAACAATGGAATGCTCAGGTAATTCAACGTGATATTTTTTCCATTGTCCTTCAGATTACCGGTGTTGTAAATCTGACTAAAATCGTCGGTAGTTTTAGTTTTGGTAGAAGAGAAAATAGCTTCTCCCTGTACACCGAAACCTTTTGCAAGATTGAGCTGAACAAAACCACCCAGGTGATAACCGAGGTTAAATCCGTTCTGATACCCTGTACCATCTAATTTACCCAAATTGGCACCACCTTTAACACCCCAGCGGAATATGGATTGTGCGTTAACAGACGAAACGGCTGTTGCAGTCAGCAACACAACAGCAAGCAAGAGTTTTTTCATAAAAACAAGATTAAATGTAATGGTTAAAATATAGACGCTTATGAAATCTTTTACCCCTACGAATAGTTGCGGGGTGACAATTACAAAAGCCGTGCTAAATGTTAAAAAAATCAGAAACTGTAGCTGAGCTTCGCTGTAAAGTAGCTAAGGAGGCCGTTTTCGCCGGTATTAAAAGTTTTGAAAACGGTATAAGATGGAGAGAAACTTACTTTTCCGAAGAGGTAAGAAACATTTACGGTAAGATCGAGCGCCCGCGGTTCAAATGCAGTAATTTGTTTTGCAGAAATATCAAATGGCTTAGGAATAGCGGCTCCAGGTTTGCGTACAACCTTACTGGGCTTGGATGAGCGGGTGAAATACTGGAATCCTTTCAAATTACTGAAATAGTTAGCAGTACCCATCGTTAACGCAAATGATGGGGTCAACAGAATAGCATCTTTAGAGGAAAGTATGCCAGTGAAAATAAAAGGATGCCGGACTGCTGCTATCACATTAAAATCATGCCCTTGTAATGTCTGTCTTGATTTCAACCCGTTACGCATGCCATCCGTTACTGTTTTGCCCCAGCCGTAATCCAGGCTGACACCAGGTTCCAACCACCATTGGCGATAGTAGAAGTAAGCAAAAAGCTCATTATTGATAGGTGAAAGTGGAACATCTGAACTATCTGCAAAAATATATCTGGTGTAAGAGATACCAGTTAATAGCTTATCATTTTTCGTATAGTCGTATCCGGCAGTAAAGTCCCATTCATACCAGGGATCCTGGTAGGCATTAAACAGATAGTATCCGCTTACACTACCATAAAAGCCGCTTTTGTGATAATAGGTAAGTGAAGGAGAAATAAAGGTTTTCATGACGAGAGGCAGCTCATAATTCGGGGTTGGGCTGCCATAAGCCGGATTATTTCCATAACCAACACTTGCCACCAGTTCACTCTTCTCTTTTTTATGCAGCAATGAGTCAAGCTGATGTTCCAGCTCAGCTAAAGTTTGGCCCATTGTCAAATGGCTGCATAACAGTAATAAGAATATAAAGTAAACCCGCATGAAAATGCTTTTTCCAAATATAATGCTCGTGCAATATAACAGATCTGCAGTTATAAGGGCTGGATTATGGGTGAAGAGGCAGTAAGTATAGGTGTACCCCGCTTATTTGTCGATAAATAAGCGGGGCTGGTATTTTAAACAAGGTCAATTACGGTAATTTCTGGCAGTATGCCTACCCTACCCGGATATCCCAGGAAGCCGAAGCCGCGGTTTACATAGAGGAACTGGCTTCCTTTCTTGTATAGTCCGGCCCATTCATTATATATATACTGAGCTGGGCTCCATTTCAGGCCTGGAATTTCCACGCCGAACTGCATACCATGGGTATGACCGGCCAATGTCAGGTCAATATCTGCAAACTCAGGGCGTATCTGTGCGTCCCAGTGGGTAGGATCGTGCGACATTAGTATTTTGAAAGGTATGTCGCTAACACCATCGTAGGCACGTTTCAGATCTCCGTATTTAGGGAATCTTGACATAGCGCTCCAGTTTTCAATTCCCAGGAGTGCTATTTTATCTTCATTACGCTGGAAAACGGTGTTTTCATTCATCATTAATTTCCAGCCAAGGTCGGCATGTACTTTTTTGAGGTGTTCCAGGTTCTGGTGCTGCATGGCGCTGTAGCCATTGGGCTGCTTGTCGGGCCATGGGTAGTAATCGCCGTAATCGTGGTTACCCAGGGTCGAATAAACGCCCATTGGCGCTTTCACCTGGCTGAATACGTCCATCCATTGTTCCATTTCAATGGCACGGTCATTGACCAGATCGCCGGTAAAGAGTACCAGGTCAGCTTTTTGGTCATTGATCATTTTCACGCCTTTCAGTACGGCTTCCCTGTTGGCAAAACTACCTGAATGGATATCCGAAATCTGAACGATACGCATTCCTTTAAAAGAGGCAGGTAAGTTTTTAAAGGTGAGTTTTATTTTATGAACATGATAATTGTATTTATTGGAGAAACCGTATAACAGGGCGCCAAATAGGCTGCCTCCCGCGATCAGTCCCAGTCTGTTGAGGAATTGGGAGCGGGAAAGTCCATTTACTGCTTCTATGGCAACTTCCTTAGGAGCTGAAAATCTGCGTATTACCCAAACAATTGCCCTACGCAAATCGTCTATAAGGAGGAAAACTGCCGCGAGAAGTTTGGCCATTACCAGGCCGATGATGATGGCGAGGACATATGACTTAACGGCATTGGGCCAGTTATGCCATTTAATATAAGGTAAGAGTGCTACCATTGCCACACAGGCGATGGAGAGGACCCAGTAGGTGCTGTAGGTGATATTTCTAACCCTTGGGGTAGACATAAACACCATGGCGCGAACTGCCTGGAAGACATAGATGTCCAGGATTATCATGAATAGGACCAGAATGAAAGAATTAGAGCCAGGGCGCATTATTATAATTTATGTTAATATGACTAATCTAGCAAGATACCCAAATAGTGCTTGTACAAAAAGTTAAATATCATGCAGTTGATATGTAGACGAATAACAAGCAGGTTAATTGTATGTTTTATTTTTTTTCTGAAGAAAAGGAAACCGTTACATTTGGACATGCGAAGCTATTCAGAATTAATCCTTTAACAAGGGGTTATAGGGAGAGTGTGAATAAATTATATATTCCGCGTAGCCTGATTTTTACCTAATCGTTGTATTTTTGTCCGATTGGGGTTACTTTTAATTTTGACAGAATTAATATTGATAGCCAAATTACGTGTGGGGTGACATGATGTTACGCACTGTAATTCATTCAAATAATTAATTTATGAAGTTCACGTTCTACGGACATTCCTGCTTTGCGGTGGAGATCAAGGGTAAGAGCATCTTATTTGATCCTTTTATCAGACATAATGAGTTAGCGAAGAAAGTTGATATTGAGGCCATTAAGGCTGATTACATATTTGTATCGCATGGTCATGAGGACCATACGGCGGATTTGGTGGAACTGGCAAAACGTACAGGCGCAACCGTAGTATCTAACTTCGAGATTGTGACCTGGGCGGGAAAACAGGGACTGGAGAAGCTTCATCCTATGAATACCGGTGGCAAATGGAAGTTCGACTTTGGAACGGTAAAATGTACGGTGGCACAACATTCCAGTGGTTTACCAGACGGCAGTTACGGTGGTAATCCGATGGGATTTGTATTTATTACAGACGAAGGTAATTTTTATTATAGCGGAGATACGGCGCTTACCTATGATATGGAACTGGTTCCATCATTTGCCAAGCTGGATTTTGCCGTATTACCTATCGGGGATAATTTCACGATGGGAGTAGAAGATGCCATTGCTGCAGCAGAAATGATCGAATGTGCAAAAATAATTGGCGTACACTACGATACTTTTGGCTATATTAAGATAGACCATCAGGCTGCCCTGGAACAGTTTAAAGACGCAGGTCTGGAACTCCTGCTGCCTGGAATAGGTGATACTGTTGAGGTTTGAGGAAGAGATGTTGCAACTGATTTTATCCTCTATCCTATAAATAAACCTTGAATTATTAATTAAGACAATGGCAAGAATTATCGCAATCGCTAACCAGAAAGGTGGCGTAGGAAAAACTACAAGTGCAATTAACCTGGCAAGTAGCCTGGCAGTGCTGGAATACAAGACACTGCTGGTGGATGCTGATCCTCAGGCCAACAGCACCACAGGACTCGGCTTTGACCTGCGCAATGTGCAGCAAAGTTTGTATGACTGTATGGTAAACGATGTTCAGGCCAAAGATGTCATACTGGAATCTGATACTCCTAATCTGAGGGTACTCCCCTCTCATATAGACTTGGTTGGCGCCGAACTGGAACTGATCAACCACCCTAACAGGGAACGTGTAATGAAGCAGGTGATTGACAGTGTGCAGGGTGATTATGATTTTGTAATCGTAGATTGTTCTCCATCGCTGGGCCTTATTACGGTGAATGCGTTGGTAGCATCCAATTCCGTAATTATTCCCGTTCAATGCGAGTTTTTTGCATTGGAAGGCTTGGGAAAACTCCTCAATACCATTAAGATCGTACAAAGTCGCCTGAATATAGAACTGGAAATTGAAGGTATACTGATGACCATGTACGATGGCCGTTTACGCCTCAGCAACCAGGTAGTTGATGAAGTGAAACAACATTTTGAAGAGAGTGTCTTTAACACCATTATACACCGTAATACCAAACTGGGAGAAGCACCTAGCTTTGGAAAATCCGTAATTATGTACGACGCAGCCAGCACAGGGGCTATCAATTACCTGAATCTGGCAAAAGAAATTCTGCAGAAACATAATTTCACAAAAATCAAATCTAAAGACAAAATCTTAGCTATAAACGATGACCAATCCAAGTAAGAAAGAAGCGCTGGGTAAGGGCATCCGCTCTTTGCTCCAAAACATTGATACAGATCTGAAGCAAACAGCAGGTGCGTTGGGTGATAAGGTGGTGTCTACTGCCACTGGTATTGAACGTATCCCGTTAGACCAGATAGTGACCAATCCTAAACAGCCCCGCCGTGATTTTGATGAGTTGGCATTACAGGAGCTGAGTCAGTCTATTAAGCTGCATGATATTATCCAACCTATTACGGTTGCGAAAATCAGCAATAAAAAATATCAGCTCATTGCCGGCGAACGCAGATGGAGAGCCAGTAAAATGGCTGATCTGAAAGATATACCCGCGTATGTTCGTCAGGTAAATGATCAGGAACTGCTGGAACTGGCCTTGCTGGAAAACCTTCAGCGTGAAAACCTCAATGCTATTGAGGTGGGACTCAGCTACAAGCGCCTGATGGAAGAATGTTCCCTCACACAGGAACAAGTGGCCGATCGTATGGGCAAAGAAAGAAGTACGGTAACCAACTATATCCGCCTGTTAAAACTGCCGCCAGATATTCAGGTTGCCGTAAGAAATGGCCTGCTTAGCATGGGCCATGCACGCGTAATCACCGGTATCGAAAAAGTAGAAAACCAGTTATTCCTGTTTAATGAAGTCATAAAAGAGGGCCTTTCTGTTCGTCAGACAGAAGAATTGGCTCGTCGTATGGCCCAGGCTACAGAAAAAGGAAACCTGCAGAAAGCAAAAGTTAAACTGCCGCCAGCCTTCCAGAAAATTCAGGATAACCTGGCTTCGCACTTCTCAACGAAAGTTAAACTGGACAGAGACAAAAACGGAAAAGGAAGTATCATGATCGAATTCTATTCAGATGAAGAACTGGATAGCATTCTGGAAAAAATTGACATTTACGGTGGCTAATAAGGCTGGACAGATTCATCATTTTTTGCGTATAACTTTATTCATGTTGCTATGCATGGCAACAGTACCTGTAATGGCTGCTTCCCAGCAGCAGAAAGATACTGTGCCCCCTGCCATCAAATTCACCTCCGATACTACTATCAAGGTGAGTAGAACAGATAGCACGGCACATGCTAAGCATTTAGATAGCATTATCCTTGCAGATAAACTGGGAGAACCTAAAATTCACAGTCCACGCAAGGCTGCCCTCTACTCCGCTGTACTCCCGGGCTTAGGCCAGGCCTACAACAAAGAATACTGGAAAATTCCGCTCGTATATGCAGCCATCGGTACCTGTACCGGCTTTTTCATTTTCAACATGAAAGAGTATAAGCGTTACCGTGATGCATATCGTATCCGTATACTCAACAACCCGGATATACACGACGAATTTGAAACCATCTACCCACGTACTTATCCTGCAGATGCTATCAAGGTAATCAGGGATCAGTACCGATCGTATGTGGACTACTCTGTATTGTTTTTCGTATTGTCATATGGATTGAATATCGTGGATGCTACCGTGTTTGCACACCTCCGCTCCTTTGATATCTCAGATGATCTTTCGTTCAGAGTATCGCCAACCATTATTAATAATCGCACATTAGGCATAGGTGTTAATATCTCCATAGGAGGTAAAAAGAACAGACAAGGCTTGTTTTATGCAGGTCGCTAAACACCGCCATCAACATAAAAAACCGAATTAAGGGTTATGAAAATTGCACTGATCGGATATGGCAAAATGGGTAAAGCCATTGATGCCATTGCTACCGCTAAAGGTCACGAAGTTATTCTCCGCATTGATATCAGCCATAAACATCTGTTGGACAAGGAACACCTGAGCCAGGCAGATGTAGCTATCGAATTCACAACCCCGGAAACGGCCTTCGATAATATCCTCAAATGCTTTGAAGCAAATGTTCCTGTAGTTAGCGGTACCACCGGATGGCTGGAAAAATTGCCAGAAATCGAAGCAATCTGCAAAAAAGAAGGAAAAGCATTCCTGCACGCAACAAATTTCAGCATCGGTGTAAATATCTTCTTTGAAGTAAATAAACGTCTGGCGCAGCTGATGGCTGGCCAAACACAATATGATGTATGGATGGAAGAAATTCACCATACCCAGAAGAAAGATAGTCCCAGCGGAACCGCTATCACACTGGCAGAGCAGCTACTGCACTCAGTGACCCGTAAGAAAGAATGGATCAACGAAGAAAGCAGAAACCCTGATCAACTGCCGATCATCTCCAAACGTATTGATCCGGCACCAGGTACGCATACCATTACATATACTTCTCCTATCGATGATATCAGTATCACGCATACTGCACATTCCAGAGAAGGTTTTGCTGCTGGCGCCGTAACAGCAGCGGAATGGCTGAAAGGCAAATCCGGTGTGTTTACCATGAAGGATGTATTGAACCTCTAAAATGATCACGCTGCATAAAGCCTCCTTTTGCAGGTTTTGGCAGGTATCTATGGCAAAATGTCAAAAAAACGCAGGAACAACTTATATTTGTTAGGTAAAATAATGTTCGCTGCCACCAAAGCACATCCAGGGGGGATGCAAAACAGACGATATGTTATCTAAAAAAACACAATACGCTTTTCACGCATTAATTTACCTGGCCGAGAATGTAGACAAAGGACCTATCCTTATCTCTGAAATAGCACAGGAAAAGAATATATCTATCAAATTCCTTGAAAATATTCTGCTGGAGCTCAAAAACTCTGGTATACTGGGTAGTAAAAAAGGAAAAGGTGGTGGCTATTATCTGATGAAGCCACCTAAAGAAATCGCACTGGCAAGGATCATACGCTTGCTGGACGGTCCTATTGCTTTGCTGCCTTGCGTGAGTCTGAACTACTACGAACGTTGCGAAAACTGTCGCGATGAAGCCATTTGTGGTTTAAATGAAGTGATGGGAAAAGTGAGAGACTCCGCACTGAAAATTCTGGAAAACAAGACATTGAAAGATATTCTCACAAGGAATAGCTAAGTCAAAGATCCTTAAGATGTTAAAAAGCTCCTGTCTCGGCAGGGGCTTTTTCTTTATATGCCTCCCCATATTTCTGCTCAAATCCCTCATTACTGCAAGCCTGTTGCCACTCTGACTTCAACCTGTCAAAATATTTTTGCTTTTTACCTATTTAGTCTATCTTTTTTATAGGTTTTATGTATTTTTGTATACCCGCTGGAGTAATTTCAACTGCAGAAGGGCTGGCACAAGGGCATTTCACTATAAGGAAGTTATACATGACAGACATTACCACCGCGCTGGACAACAAGTCAGTAGGGGAAGGCATCAGGCTGTTGACGGAGCTTTATCCGGGAGCAGTAGCATTTTCCACCTCTTTTGGCCAGGAAGACCAGGTAATTGCAGATATTATCTGGAAAAATAATTTACCCGTGCGGGTATTCACCTTGGATACAGGGCGACTGTTCCAGGAAACTTATGACCTCATCGACCTGACGATGGCACGTTACAAGCAGCCGATAGACGTGTATTTCCCAGAAACAGCAGCTGTAGAGCAATTGCTGAAGGCAAAAGGTCCGAATAGCTTTTATGAATCAGTAGACAACAGAAAAGAGTGTTGTGCCATCCGTAAAGTGGTTCCGCTGAACCGCGCCCTTCAAGGAGTGAAGGTCTGGATAACAGGGCTTCGTGCCGAACAATCGGACAACCGTCATGATATGAGAGCAATCGAGTGGGATGAAAATAAGCAGTTGTATAAATACAATCCATTGATCCACTGGCCATACGAGAAAATGATAAATTATCTGAATGAAAATAAAATTCCTTACAATAAATTGCATGATAAAGGATTTGTCAGCATCGGCTGTGCCCCATGTACCCGTGCAATTGAACCAGGCGAGCATCCGCGTGCAGGCCGCTGGTGGTGGGAAGTTTCTCATAAGGAATGTGGCCTCCATGGCTAATCTTCAGCATAACGCACCTAATCAATTACCATAACTTCAACTAATTTATATAGTCCATGACGAATCAGATCAATTGGGAATTTCCTCAGGCACTGGAAGATGAAGCCATTTATATTCTTCGTGAAACCGCTGCCCAGTTTGAAAAACCCGTGTTGCTTTTCTCCGGTGGGAAGGACTCCATCACGCTGGTACGTTTAGCCCAAAAAGCTTTCTATCCGGGCAAAATACCTTTTCCTTTATTGCATGTAGATACTGGTCATAATTTCCCGGAGACAATTGAATTCCGCGACTGGCTGGTAAATACCCTGGGGCTGGATATCATTGTCCGCAACGTACAGGATAGCATTGATCAGGGAAAAGTACAGGAAGAAACAGGTAAATACGCCAGCCGTAATGCCCTGCAAACCGTTACCCTGCTGGATGCCATCGAAGAAGGTAAATTTGATGCTTGTATCGGAGGCGCCCGCCGTGATGAAGAAAAAGCACGTGCCAAAGAAAGAATTTTCTCCGTAAGAGATGAATTTGGTCAATGGAACGCTAAAATGCAACGTCCTGAACTGTTTGATATCCTCAACGGAAGAATTAATATAGGCGAAAACGTTAGGGTATTCCCAATCTCCAACTGGACAGAGCTGGACGTTTGGAATTATATCCGTAGAGAAAATCTTCGTATTCCATCCATCTACTATGCACATGAGCGCGAAATCATTGAAAGAGACGGGCTTTACTGGCCATACTCTCCTTTCCTGAATACAAGCGCTGATGAAGTACCTTATCGTCAGAAAGTACGTTTCCGTACCGTTGGTGATATGACTTGTACCGCAGCCGTACTTTCTGAAGCAGATAAACTGGAAGATATCATCGCTGAAATTATGGAAGCCAAAATCTCTGAAAGAGGCGCCCGTATTGATGATAAACGCTCCGAAGCTGCTATGGAAAAACGTAAGCAGGCTGGTTATTTTTAATCAACAAGCAACAAATCCTCTCTGGGTTTGCCACAGATGGAAATACATTCCCGCGCCTCGCGCGGAAAACAACTACAGTAGCCAGACTGCTGTCCCAAAACACAATAACAAATGGAAGTATTACGTATAGCCACCTCCGGTAGTGTAGATGATGGAAAAAGTACGCTCATAGGACGTCTTCTCTATGATACCAACTCTATCCCACAGGATAAAATGGAAGCATTACATGCAGCCAGCAAAAGAAAAGGCCTCGACTTCACCGATCTCTCTCTCCTGACAGATGGATTGGTAGCAGAACGCGAGCAAGGTATCACCATCGATGTGGCACATATCTACTTTTCTACTCCTACCCGAAAATATATCATTGCCGATACTCCCGGACATATAGAATATACCCGTAACATGGTTACAGGAGCTTCCAATGCACAGGTATCGCTGATCCTGATAGATGCCCGCAAAGGCATTGTGGAACAGACTTTCCGTCACTTTTTTATCGCTAACCTGCTGCGTATTCCTTACCTGGTAGTTTGCGTTAATAAAATGGACCTGGTAGATTATAACGAAGCGCGTTTTAATCAGATAACCGAAGAATTCCAGCAACTGCTGGCCAATGCGGCCTTCAAAGGCCAGGAAGTGAAATTCATTCCGGTGTCGTCTCTGTATGGCGAAAACGTTGCCACCAGTAATGGAGCAATCAGCTGGTACCAGGGTCCTACCCTACTGGATTACCTGGAGCAGGTACAGTTTGATCATGCAGACAGTGTGCATCCTGCCCGCTTCCCGATACAGAGCGTGATTCGTCCAAGAACAACTGAACATCATGATTTCCGTGGTTTTGCCGGCAAAGTTGTCAGTGGACATTTCCGTGTAGGCGACGAAGTTATATCTCTACCTTCTGGTCAGCGTAGCAAAATTAAAACCATTGAGCAGTTTGAAAAACAACTGGATACTGCACATGCCAGAGAAAGCGTAGTAATAACATTGGAAGGTGAAATCGACAGCAGTCGTGGTAATATGCTGGTAAAACCAGATCAGCAACCACAACAATTGAAGGAAATCACTGCACAGGTTTGCTGGATGGACGCACAGCCGCTGACACCAGGTAAAACCTATTTACTACAGCATGGTGTAAACCGTGTGAAGGCTAAGGTGCAGCAGATCAATTTTGTAGTAGATGTAACCAATTATGAGCAAATTGAAGGGAAAACCTCTATGGGCTTAAATGATATCGGTAAAATCACTATTAAAACGGCTTCGCCGGTGTTAGCTGATTCTTATAGTGTGAATCCAGCTAATGGTGCGTTCATTTTGATAGATGAGTTTAATAATACTACTGTTGCAGTGGGTTTTATTGAATAACAGCCTTCTGCAATAGTTTACCATAAAAAAAATCCAGATGTCTTTAACATCTGGATTTTTTTATGGCTTTATGTTTTATGATAGAAGTGTTAATAGGTAATAGCGATACCGAGATTAAAGGAAGCGCCACGTCCTTTAGCATAGAAACCCGGCTGCATGAACCATTGTGAACGTGCTGGAAAATAATCTTCGTTGAAGAGGTTGTCTATTCCCATTGTAAACATCGTTTTAGCATTGAGTTTATAGCTGGCGCCCAGGTTCACCAGGTTGTAAACTTTTACCGGGCCTTCATTGCCATTGTATACGCCTTTAGCGTTTTTCACAAATCGATCACGCCCCTGCACGCCCATATATTGTGCGCGTACTTCCAGTGCTTTAATTGGGCGATAAGCTATGGTAGCAGTCATTTTAGGGGGTGCAATTCTACGCCCGTTCAAATAGACATTATAACTACCTCCAGTTTTTGCAGTATCAGCTTTTCCTTCCAGGTAGCTGTAGGATGCACTCAGGTCCAGATTTTTCAGAACAGCATAAGATAAAGCTGCTTCAAAACCATAGATTCTTTCAGGTGTGCGGCTCACATTGAATAGGCCTGTATTTGGATCAAAGATCATATCAGCACCGAGTTTGCTGGTACTTAAGAAGCTACTGAATTCGAAACGTAAGCCACGATGTTCGGTCACGAATCCCAGTTCGTAATTATTTACCAGCACCGCTTCTGTATTGATTTTTTTAATATCATTTACTTTAGAATCGCGCAGTGCCAACCCAACATCGGAAACAGAGAAGCCTTGAGAGAAGCTGAAATAAGGCATGAACAGCGGCAATTTATTATAGCGGATACCAGCATTAAACAGTTTTGCTGTATAGTTTAAATTGCCACCAGCAACGTTAATCGCGGGGGTGATCGTAGATCCGTCAGCGTTAGTTAAACGCAGCGTGGTATAATCTTTCACTTTCACACCAACATTCTCAATTCGTACACCTGCTTTCAGGATCAGGTCCTGCCAGAAGGTAAACTGCGTTTCTGCAAATGGCGCAGCATTGAGCATGTTCATTTCGGGTACCCATACACGACCGTCTACCAGCGGTTGGGAAGTAATATCATTCAGGAGATCTGCACCATAAGAAATATTGCCGGAAAAGCCATTTCTATTGAGCAGGGAAGAGTTCAGCATCAGTCGCAATCCTTTCTTTTTATCGAGGGTATGTGATTGCCCATCTCCACCTTCAAATCTACCAAAAGAAACATAGAAGATATCGTCACGGGATTCGAGATAAGCATCGGCTGTGAGAGAGGTTCCACCAATCAGGCTATCTGCCTGGTATACCAGGTGCACGTTATGATTCCCTTTTGAACCAGTAGGTACACCAGCGGTTTTTCCTAATACGCCGGTAGCAGGGATTCCTTTGCTGATATCTCCATTTACCAAGGTATAGTTACTGTTTTGCTGACTGCGAAAGAAGTTATACATCAGTTGCAGTTTTTGACGGCTATTGATATGGTAACCTACTTTTGCGTAAGCGTTCCAGGTTTCTGTTTCTCCCAAACTATAGTTTGGTCCTACCAATTGGCCGTTGGCATCTTTGTATTCGCCGGTTTGTTCATATACGCCGCTGGTGATATAGTCCCACTTACCGGCCCTTCCCTGAAGCATCTGGCTGAATCGCCCACCCACACTGTTTTTCAGTCCTACCAGGCCACCAGTCATATTTACGGAGGTTCTACCTGAAATAGGTTTATTACCCATAGGGTTTGCGGTGATATAGTTGATCAAGCCGCCGGTGGCGCCATTTCCATAGATAGCGGTGGCGCCTTTCAATACTTCTACTCTTTCCAATACAGCAGGGTCGATGGAGCGGAGGTCTACTTCGCCATTACGCAGTGGAGATGATTGCGGGATACCATCGATCATAACCAGTACAGACCGGCCACGAAGGCCTTGTCCAACGTTGCTGTTGGTCTGTGATCCCGGCGCCATACCTGGCACTTCTCTGGCGAGGATGTCTGTGACGTCGGTGGTAAAAGACATATCATTTTCCAGCATTTTCTTCGATACTACGGTTACGGATGAAGGAACATGATCCAGCGTTACAGGTCTTCTGCTGGCAGAGATGACTACTTCTCCCAGCTTTTTTTGTTGAACAGAATCTTTAGTATTGGCGGGTTTATTTTGGGCAATAGCGCTATGAAAGGGCCATGCAGCGAGTAACAGCAGTGGAAATGTACCTAAAGGTTTGTACATATGCATGTAGGCGATTGATCAGGTGATGAATAGAAAGTGATTATTAAGCAAGGCGCAAATTTACATGCAACGGGATATCTGGGATTTACGCAATCCGGAAATTATATATTTAAAAAAATTTCCCACTTGGAGATAATAGTATAGGAAGTATGGTGAGGATGACCAACATTTGCTGTTTATCAAAAAGGGCCATCGACCCGTGAGGATCAATGGCCCTTTTTGCCCTTAAGTATTGCGACATTAGATATGATCTAACATATCTTTTGTCATTTTAGCGAGGTCGTATTCCGGTTTCCAGCCCCAGTCTTTACGCGCCATGGTGTCGTCCATGCTGTTTGGCCAGCCATCAGCGATTTGTTGGCGGTAGTCTGGTTCGTAGCCTATAGTAAATTCAGGAATATGTTTTTTGATTTCTGCTGCGATTTCTTTTGGAGAGAAGCTCATAGCAGAGAGGTTATATGCGCTGCGGATGGTTATTTTAGAGGCATCGGCTTCCATCAGTTCGATGGTGGCTCTGATGGCATCAGGCATATACATCATAGGCAGGTAGGTATCTTCGGAGAGGAAGCTGGTGTATTTTTTATGTTCTTTAGCTTCGTGGAAGATTTCTACGGCATAGTCTGTGGTACCGCCGCCTGGTGCTGATTTGTAGCTGATAAGACCTGGATAGCGCAGGCTTCTAACGTCTACGCCATAACGGTGGTTATAATATTCGCACCAGCGTTCGCCGGCGAATTTGGAGATACCATAGATGGTAGTAGGTTCGATGATGGTATGTTGTGGCGTTTCCTGCATGGGTGAATTAGGACCGAATACAGCGATGGAGCTAGGCCAGTATACTTTATCGAGGTGTTCTTCTTTAGCGATATCCAGTACATTGAGCAGGCTTTGCATATTGATATGCCATGCCAGCAATGGATTTTTTTCGCCGGTGGCAGAGAGGATAGCTGCCAGGAGGTAGATCTGGGTGATATTGTGACGAATCACCAGTACGTGCAACATTTCTTTGTTCATCACATCCAGCGACACATAAGGCCCGGTACCTTTCAGCAGATCGTGTTCCTCACGGAGGTCAGACGCCAGTACGTTTGCATCTCCATACATTTTCCTTAAGGCCAGGGTCAGCTCCACGCCAATTTGTCCACAGGCACCAATAACCAGGATCTTATCTTTCTTCATAACAAGTTTGTTGTTGCAGATATTTTTTAAACGGACGTAATATTAGTGGGTTCCTGTCTATTTCCGAGCAGGATGCTTATGCGCTTGACAATGCTATAACAATAGCAATTACCCTTTTGGAACAGAATTGTTTCTGGATTACAATATTATGACATTTGCTTTACAAGCGGCTTTTAGAAAGGCCTGAATACTACATAATAAAGGTTACCTTTGCAACCTGATTCAACAGAAATAAAATTATGATGAAGCATTTAAAATCATTGTTCCAGGAGCAGTACAATCCGGATAATTTTTTCCTGATCGCGGGCCCCTGTGTGATTGAAGAAGAAGAGATACTGATGACAGTAGCCGAGAAGGTTTCCGGCATCTGTAAAAGACTGGGAATCCCTTATATTTTCAAAGCCTCTTATCGCAAAGCCAATCGTACGAGTATTCATTCCTTCACTGGTATTGGTGATGTGGAAGGATTGGAGTTATTGCAGAAAATAGGTAAGACGTTTAACGTACCTGTAACTTCAGATATACATTCAGCAGCAGAAGCAGCTATGGCAGCGGCTTATGTGGACGTTTTACAGATCCCTGCATTTTTGTGCCGTCAAACAGATATTCTGTTGGCAGCAGCAGAAACCGGCAAGGTAGTAAACGTAAAGAAAGGACAGTTTCTCAGTGGAGAGGCCATGAAATTTGCCGTGGAAAAAATCAAAGGCGCCGGCAATGATAAAATTATGCTGACAGAACGTGGTACCACCTTTGGTTACCAGGACCTGGTAGTAGATTACCGCAATATTCCTATCATGCGTGAGCTGGGACAACCAGTGGTGATGGACTGCACGCACTCATTACAGCAGCCAAATCAAACCAGTGGCGTTACCGGTGGTAATCCAAAACTGATCAGTACTATTGCTAAAGCTGCAATTGCTACAGGTGCAGATGGTTTATTCATCGAAACGCATCCTGATCCTTCCTGTGCTAAATCTGACGGTGCTAACATGCTGCGTCTGGACTTGCTGGAGGAGCTGTTGGAGAAACTCGTAGAGATCAGAAAAGTGGTAAAATAAACAGGTAAAAAATCAGGTCGAACATCTTGATCATCTAAAGCGTTTTACGTATATTCATATAACACTTAAAACGTCTTCATTATGATAAACATCCACCAACTTAAAGCAGGTGATACGGTTATTACAAGTTATGGAGGAGTTGAAAGACCTGGCAAAATCCTGGAAGTAGATCATTTCAGTAAAAAAATACTGGTTGCCACAGATAATGATAATGAGTTGTGGTATGATCTGGATAACCTGTATGCAGTGAAGCTTACTCCTGAAACGCTTTTACAATTGCAGTTTCATGTAGATGAAGCTACATCAGGGAATGGCAAAGGTACTTTATACGTGCGCGGGCCTTTTTCCGTACGCTGGTATCCGGATGGGCATGAGCCTTTGATGGTACTGCATTACAGAGATGAATTCCGTGAGTTGAAACATAACATCACGTTGAATGAATTGCAGAACCATTATCATGGCATGACCAATTTTCATTTGGAATAGTAACCTGAAACATATTAAAAAGCGCAGCTGTCAATTTGTGGCAGCTGCGCTTTTTAGTTTATAGATGTCCGTTAGTTACAGTTATATGCTGGCTTGTAGAAGGTGTTGCCAGTTTCTCCGCTCAATAATTTATAAGCTGCATAGATAGTATCTACCTTATATCCTTTGTTGTAAACATAAGTATATTCAATATCGGTAAAGAGTGTTCCCTGCGTTACTCCCGATGGGTATGTCGCTTTTACTTGTTTGATATTATTGGTTCCATTATATACCATTGGAAAACCAGGCATATATTGCAATTGCTGGCTGAAACCAACAAAAAGGGAGGCAGGTGAGAAAGTATTTTCGAAGTAAGTATAGGTTATTTTTACGGCCGGAGATTCCGATTCACTGATATTCCCTTTTGCATCGTATTTGAAGGTGACACTGTCGCGCGCCTGATTAGTGCCATACCTGTATGAAACAGATTTAACGACTCTTCCACCATCATCCATAACAAATATAGTCGAGTCATCCAGTACTGAAGGCTGGCTTGAAGAATAGAAGCTGGTACTAAGGCGGTATGCTGGCCATGAAGATTTTTTATCTTTCACCAGTATTTGTCGCAGTGGAATACCTAATGGATTTGTTTTAGAAGTATAGCTATGAATAATGGAATCGGCCTTATGGGATAATTTATGGAGGTAAATATCATCTGTAAAGCTGGTCATTCTGCCGGTGATATTGTCATATTCAAATGAATACGAAAAAAAAGGAATAGGCTGAGTGATCTTACTATCATTATTCAGACTTATAAGCTGACATGCTGCAGGGTCTGTGGGGACAGGTTTAGGATCATTTTTGGAAGAGCATGAAAACAGGATTGTTCCTAATGCCAGCAGTACAGGTAGTTTTTTCATAAATAGAATTTGATGTGATAGACTTATGAAATAGGTTATCAAGTTAAAATAAGCGTGGCTATACGAATTCCGGGAGGTAGATATATTTATCATGACTGGAATTACGTAGCTATTCAGTACAGTTTTTACTAAGGATATAGCAGGAGATATGCAGCATTACTGCATGTCTGAAGGCATGGTTTACTTAGCAAAGGAAACAAGATAGTGAAAGTCACTTAGAGTGAGGACATGATTAGAATAGGATAAAAGGGGATTTGTAGCCGCAAATGGGTATGCGTCTAAAATCGGCGTTAGTAGGGGGCAATAAATTACAGGTAGCGCACAGGGTTGCGACGAGCATTCAGGATATAATTTTTCATATTTACCCAGAAAGCAAGGACCATGTACACGATCACTGGCGATCCCATTGTCAGGAAAGTGGCATAGATGAAAAAGAGGCGAATCCGTGAAGTTGCAACACCAAGTTTCTCACCAATTGTACTGCAAACACCGAATGCCTTCCATTCCACGAAATCTTTAATTCGGTTCATGAACCAAATTTATCATTTTCCAATGTTATTACCAAGCAGTGAGGTAGGAGTGATTTGGGCGAAAATCACCCTGATTATCAGTTTATTGGCCCAAAACGGTCAAAATCAGGAATTTCTGAACGTCGTTTACTAATTAAATATGATAATTAACATTAACATCGTGCAATCTCAGTCTCACGTGATTTAATTTAAAAACTTGTTGATTTTAGTGTAATTTTGCAAGCAATTTTTAACCGCTCTTAAATATTTTTCTATCATGGTGTTTGATATTGACATGATTAAAGGAGTGTATGCGGCATTACCGGGTAAGGTGGAAGCGACCCGGAAGATGTTAGGTCGTCCGCTCACCCTGGCCGAAAAGATTTTATACGCACACTTATCCGCACCTACTACTACACCTTATGAAAGAGGCAAATCTTATGTAGATTTTGCTCCTGACCGTGTAGCGATGCAAGATGCAACAGCTCAGATGGCGTTGCTGCAGTTCATGACTGCTGGTCGTGATAAAGTTGCGGTTCCTTCTACAGTACACTGTGATCACCTGATACAAGCTAAAGTAGGCGCTGTTCAAGATCTGGCGACTGCTAACGATACTAACAAAGAAGTATACGCATTCCTTTCTTCTATCTCTGACAAATACGGTATTGGTTTCTGGAAACCAGGTGCTGGTATCATTCACCAGGTAGTACTGGAAAACTACGCATTCCCTGGTGGTATGATGATTGGTACTGACTCACACACACCTAACGCAGGTGGTCTGGGTATGGTGGCTATCGGTGTTGGTGGTGCTGACGCGGTAGACGTGATGGCTGGCTTACCTTGGGAGCTCAAGATGCCTAAACTGATCGGTGTGAAACTGACCGGTAAAATGAGTGGCTGGACTTCAGCAAAAGATATTATCCTGAAAGTTGCTGGTATCCTGACTGTAAAAGGTGGTACTGGTGCTATCGTTGAATATTTCGGTGAAGGTGCTGATTCATTCAGTGCTACCGGTAAAGCAACCATTTGTAATATGGGTGCTGAAATTGGTGCTACCTGCTCTCTGTTTGCATACGACGAGAAAATGGCAGACTACCTTAAACTGACTAGCAGAGCGGAAGTTGCTGCAGCTGCTGATGCGGTGAAACAACACCTGCGTCCGGATGCTGAAGTTTATGCTGATCCTGCGAAATACTATGATCAGGTAATTGAAATCAACCTGGATGAACTGGAACCATATGTAAATGGTCCATTCACACCAGATCTGGCATGGCCTATTTCTAAATTTGCACAGGCAGTTAAAGAAAACAACTGGCCTGAGAAACTGGAAGTAGCCCTGATCGGTTCTTGCACCAACTCTTCTTACGAAGATATTTCCCGTTCTGCGTCTCTGGCTCAACAGGCTATTGACAAAGGTCTGGGTATGAAATCTGAATATACTATCACTCCAGGTTCTGAGCTGGTTCGTTACACTATCGAAAGAGATGGTTTACTGAACACTTTTGCACAGGTAGGTGGTGTTGTACTGGCTAATGCTTGCGGACCTTGTATTGGTCAGTGGGCTCGTCACGTAGATGATCCTAACCGTAAGAACTCTATCATCACTTCTTTCAACCGTAACTTCGCGAAAAGAAATGATGGTCTGGCTTCTACTCACGCATTCGTTGCTTCTCCTGAAATCGTAACTGCACTGGCTATCGCTGGTGACCTGACTTTCAACCCACTGACCGACACCCTGACTAACAAGGATGGCCAACAGGTTAAGCTGGATGAACCTAAAGGTTTCGAGCTGCCAGTTAAAGGTTTTGCAGTAGAAGATGCTGGTTACCAGGCTCCTGCTGAAGATGGTAGCGGCGTTCAGGTAATTGTTGCTCCTACTTCCGATCGTCTGCAGCTGCTGGCTCCATTCGCGGCTTGGGAAGGAACTGACCTGAAAGGTCTGAAACTGCTGATCAAAGCAAAAGGTAAATGTACTACTGACCACATCTCTATGGCTGGTCCATGGTTGAAATACCGCGGTCACCTGGATAACATCTCTAACAACATGCTGATTGGTGCGGTAAACGCATTCAACGACAAAACTGATACCGTTAAGAATGAGCTGACAGGCGAATACGGTGCAGTTCCAGCTACTATGCGTGCTTACAAAGCTGCTGGTCTGGGTGCTGTTGTAGTTGGTGACGAAAACTATGGTGAAGGTTCTAGCCGTGAACACGCTGCTATGGAGCCTCGTCATCTGGGTGTTCGTGCAATCCTGGTGAAATCTTTCGCTCGTATTCACGAAACTAACCTGAAAAAACAAGGTATGCTGGGTCTGACTTTCGCTAACAAAGAAGACTACGATAAAATCCAGGAAGATGACAACATCGACATCCTTGGTCTGACTACCTTTGCTCCAGGTAAACAACTGACCGTTGTTCTGCATCATAAAGATGGCAGCACAGACGAGTTTGCTGTAAACCACACTTACAATGAACAACAGATCGAGTGGTTCAAAGCTGGTGGCGCACTGAACGTAATCCGTGCACAAGCTGCTAAAAAAGCATAAGCTAATCGAACTTAAATAAATGAAAAAGGTCTCTACATCCGTAGAGACCTTTTTCGTTTATACTTCACCGTTAGTTAGAATTTTACCCAAACGATATGCGCTTCCTGTTTGGAGCCCTTGCGTTCTATCATTAGTGTGGCTAAGGATTTTCCATCAGGACTGAGCGCATTAAGATCCAGACGGCTGTATCGGTTCATGTTGCCTGCAGACTCACCAAAAAGATACTGATAACGAACTTTACTACCGTCAAACCAAGCTAGCATAGTGTTAGTTTTATCGGGTTTTGTCTGGCCGCTCTTATCCTTATAATTCTCGTTATCAGTCACATTATCTCTGATATCATTAAAAAGTAAATAGAGCTGGTTATTTAGGTAAAGATGATTGAATGACCAGTAGCCATTCTGCCTTTTTACCTGGGTATCATAATCCATATCATCTGCCGTTCTCTTGTATGCATCAAAGGCATTGTAGTGATTGTCGTGATACTGCTCCTTTGCAATTGCATAGCTATCAGACAACTCCTCTCCTTTTTCACTAATATGTATGATGCCTAAGTCTCCAATGTACATAGTTAATCCACCGTTGCCTGCAGGAACAGTTCTTAATTCCTCTGACATCAAACTAACGGTTCCATCTGTATGGAGTTGAAAATCTTGTATCGTACCATTGTAATCATCTTTATGCTTCAGGTGCGTCTGCGAGTAAGTATTTAATGCAGGATGAGTAATGGTTTTGTCAACACTAGTTTTGAGTGTAGACGGATCGATTACGTTCAGTCTGACTAGTTGTACATTTGTACCCATTTCCAATTTCTCTCCTCTGGGCTTGAATTTAATAACCTTTTTCTCCGGTTCGATTTCCTGTACAGAAACCATATAAAGCTGTTTACTTACAGGATTGTATTTAAAATCTGTTGTTTCCGGAGGCAATGTTGACTGATAAGCGGTCACTGTTGCTGTGGTGATATCATGGCTACCTTTAGCAAGGCGTGAAATTAGCAATTTCACAGATCCGAGTTCCCTGTTCCAGCCGCGTGAACTGGCAACCATATATTCAGCACCATGCACATACATGCCCAGTAATCTGTACCAATTTCCCTGTACTTCATATTGTCCTTCGTTAATCACTTCATTGGTGGGAGAATAATGGGTTAATTTCATTGACATACCTCCATCCTTATTAGCGCTTGTACATTGGGCTATGCCATAATATTCTGATGCAGGATCCTTGAACACTTCATACCAGCTATAATCATTACCAGCTACAATCAATTTTTCTTCTAATAGTTTGCCATTATTTCCATCAAAAGTGATTCTGTAAAGGCTCCCATCTTTTTTCCCATATTTTCTAAAAAAGGCTACAGCCTTACCATTCAATTCAAATAGCCCATGAAAGGCAGCTTTCAAAAAGCCAATTTTGGGCATAGACTCCAGTCGGGTCTTTGCTTCAGCTATTTGCTTATGACCAGCGTCAAAAACAATGGTTTCTATTCCTTCTTTCTCAGAAAAATGGAAGTAGAGTGTATTCCCATTTTTCATTTGCAATAACCTGGCGCCTCCGTAAGTTGGCTCATCAATCTCCTTGCTGATAATGATCTCAGGATTGAGTTCCTGTGCAAAGACATTTCCTGAAATCAACAAAAAGCAGGCGCTGATGCCGTAACAGATCTTTCTAAACATAGTATTATAAGGATATAATTATTAAATTAATCTGCAATATATATCTTTTTAAAAATCGGGATATATTAACACTTAGACAAAAGTTGATCTATTTATCTTGTCTGAAGAATTACATTTGTTTACTATGAATTCATTGATTTTGGAATACCTCTGGAGAGATCTCTGCGAAAAATACACTGCTGATCAGGAGTTGATTACAGTTACATTTGCAGATCTGCAAAAACACTATACAGCAAAAGGCAGATATTATCATACGCTGACGCATATACGCAATATGATCAGCAGCGCTATCACCCATGAAGCGCTGATACAGGATAAAGATGCATTCCTGTTTGCGATCTTCTTTCATGACATCATTTACAAGGCTACGGCAAAGGATAATGAAGAGAAAAGTGCCGAAAAAGCGGTAAAATTCCTCAAAAAGATAGAATTTTGGGAAGATGAAATTGCGCAGGTGCATGATTTAATACTCGCTACAAAATCGCATCCAATGCAGAATAGTCATTCAGATACCGATCTAATGCTGGATCTGGACCTGGAAGTACTTGGCGCCGTACCGGAAACATACCAGGAGTATAGCCAAAATATCCGGAAAGAATATGCAATTTTTCCAGATCTGCTATACAAACCTGGAAGGAAGAAGGTGCTGTTACATTTCCTGGATATGCCGTTTATTTACCGTACGGAATTGTTCCGCGATAAGCTGGAAGCAGCAGCCAGGGAGAATCTTAATAACGAATTAGCAACATTATAACTTATGAGACGTATAGCTGTATACTGTGGAAGCAGTATGGGAAACGAAATTATTTATAAAGAACAAGCTATGTTACTGGGCGCCACCATTGCCAAAAAAGGAATGGGCCTGGTGTATGGCGGTGCAAAAGTAGGCCTGATGGGCGCCGTAGCCGATGGCGCGCTGTCAGAAGGAGGCGAAGTAATTGGTGTGTTGCCGCATTTCTTGCAACAGAAAGAACTGGCGCATGCCGGCCTTTCGGCGCTGATACTGACAGATACTATGCATGAGCGCAAAGCAAAAATGAATGAACTATGTGACGGCGTCATTGCGTTGCCTGGCGGCTTTGGCACTATGGAAGAACTATTTGAAATGCTTACCTGGGGACAGCTGGGCCTTCATAATAAACCAATCGGCTTATTGAATACAAATGGCTTTTATGATGCGTTGATTACATTAGCAGAAACCATGACTGCTAAAGGTTTCTTATCTGCAGCCAACAAAGATATGCTACTGCACAGCGATGATATTGAAATGTTATTAGCAAAGATGGAGGCATATAAGCCGTTGGAAGGTCCTAAATGGATCCCTAGCACACAGGAAAGCTAAGCTTAGAACAGCTTATGCTGTAAGACAAATCGCCTTACTACACTGACACGGAAATTACCAGCGCCGAAAGTCTGGTAAGTATTGGGTAATGCCATCTCACTACGGTTGGTATTACCCACATAATGTATGCCTGCAAAGTATTTCACAGAATTATAACCTAAGGATGCACGTACCGTATTGTTAATCTGCCAGCCGAAATTACGGTTCACATCACCATTTTCCAGGTAAAGTTTCGTTCTGTTGATCCCCAAACCTCCTGTCACTGACAATGATAAAAACCAATGGCTTTTCAGGACTAACGTATAGGCATATCCGACATTTGCAGTACTGCTGACGATATCAGTTTTATAGTAATGGGCATCATGCAGAAACCCTGTATCAGCGATATTGCTGGGAATTAAGGAAGAATCACCTTTTACTTTTACATAGAAGAAATCACCACCTACTATTAGCGAGCCTGCGCTTTTTTTCTGGTATTCGTTCTGCAGATTTGGCGCGCGATAAGAGAATTTCTTATCATTAAAAATGTACTGTGTATTTAAACCCAAGGTAGTATTGCGCATGTCGGGCCGCTGTGGATAAGGATTTTCACTGACATAATCTTTCCCGAATACCTTTTCAGCATTGCCGATATAAAAGCCTTTATACCTGGATGCATATAAGTCAATGACCAGCTTTCGCAGGTATACATGTGATTGCAAATCGAGATAATGCGTTTGGCCGTATTTGTCGTTATGCCTGTTGACAAAAGGAAAATTGAAGCCGAGGTTAAGTCCTATAAATTTATAGTTGGCACCAAATCCTATATTGAGCGGCGAGTTCGGGCGATACAGTATATCTTTTTTCTTTTTAATATCTACTATATCATACTTACTGTATTTCCTGGAACCATAGAACCGGAAGGTGATATCTTCGGTATGATCCTGGACGTAAGTAGTGTCAGTGTCCGATTTCAGCCATTTAAACAGCTTACTTTGGGCGGTCAATGGAGTGGCAGCCAGGCAAAATAAACAGTAAATGAGGAGTAATCGTTTAACCATATACGTTAACAAATTGTAGGGCCGGGCAAATTACAAATTCCCGGTTCATTAATACTAAAAATCCGACGGATGATAATTTTATAACGTCAGTTGGGCAGTTCTATGACTTCAAGCTGCTTGATATCGCCGGCATCGAGCTGAAAACGCAGCAGTGTTTTTACTTTATGCCAGCCTTGTTGACCACAGGCGCCTGGGTTCATGTGTAGCAACTGTAATGCCGGGTCGGGCATTACTTTCAGAATATGTGAGTGTCCGCAGATAAATAGTTTCGGTTTTTCTGCTATCAGTTGTGCTTTAATGCCTGGTGCATATTTGCCAGGATAGCCGCCAATATGGGTTATCATGACTTTTACATCTTCCAATGAAAATAATTGTGTTTCCGGATATCTTACGCGAATATCTTTCCCATCAATATTACCCCAAACTGCACGAAATGGTTTAAATGCTTCCAGTTGCTCTGCCAGTTTAACGTCTCCAATATCGCCAGCATGCCATATTTCATCCACTTCTTTAAAGTAGTTGAATACCTGTGGATGCAGGTAGCTATGGGTGTCAGACATCAATCCTATTTTTTTCAATGAAATTTCAATATTTTGAGCAAACAGACAGAAGCTTCTACAATGGAACAAAATAATGACCTCTCTCCTATTACTGCCCGATTATTAATTAGTTGTCCGGATAAACCGGGAATTGTAGCGAAAGTTTCACAATTCCTCTTCAATTCCGGTGCAAATATACTCGATGCAAGTCAACACAGTACAGATCCTAAAGAAGGATTATTTTTTATGCGCATGGAGCTGCAAATGCCTGTGGTACCAGGATTTGAAGCAGCCTTTGAACAACAGGTGGCGGCGCCATTGAAAATGGAATGGAAAATCAGTTATACACAACAGCGCAAGCGGATGGCAATTTTTGTTTCTGCGTATGATCATTGCCTGCTGGATTTGCTTTGGCGCTGGCGTAGCGGGGAACTGGGTGTAGACATTCCCGTTATTATTTCCAATCACAGGGTATTGGAAAAAGAATGTACTGATATGGGTATTCCTTTCTACTTTTTGTCCGTAAATGCGGCCACCAAAGCGAGCCAGGAGGCTACTATACAGCAGCTCATGCAGGATTTTTCCATAGATTTTATTGTGCTGGCGAGATATATGCAAATATTATCACCTGCGTTTGTAAGCTTGTTTCCACAGCGGATCATCAATATTCACCATTCATTTTTACCGGCATTTGCTGGGGCAAGACCTTATCAAAACGCCTACAACCGCGGCGTGAAGCTTATTGGCGCCACTGCGCATTATGTTACGGACGAACTGGACGAAGGCCCTATCATTGAACAGGACGTTGCCAGGGTTACACATAAACATTCTGTAGAAGACCTGGTGATGCTGGGTAGAGATATTGAGCGGCAGGTATTGACACGTGCAGTCAAAGCACATATCGATGATCGGGTGATTGTATTAGGAAATAAAACAATTGTCTTTTAGACAATTCTTTCTGGAAAATGCATGGCACATAAAGCCAGTTTTTCCTGGCTTTCCTGTTTTAATATTTTTAAGAGCTGCATTGCTTTAACGGGCAAGGGCAGCTTTTCTTTTTTGACCTTACGCATAGTAGATTGTACGAAAAAATGTAATTCACTGCTATCATGCCAGGTACCTAATAGCTCCCCCGCTTTTTTGGCAAAAGCCAACATTTGATGGTAGTGCGAAGTGGGCGGCAATACATCTTTCAGCATGGTGAGCTGATAGTAGGCGCGCTTCATTTTTTTGCGCAGCTCATGCCATGCAACGTGTCCTGCTTTTAATGCTGGCGATCCTATATTACCATATTCGCTGTCTATATATTTGAGCAATAGTATATTCAGTTCTGCTTCTGGCAAGGGTTCCAGGTGTTTCTTAAAAGCCTGCGGTAATTCTTCCAGCTGAGATAACTTTAATCTTTTTACCGCTGTCAGGGTCAATTCAGCTGCTACTTCCTGCTTTTCCTGTAAGAGCAGATGTGCATAGCTAAATCTCCAGCGTAATTGTTTTTCATATTTATTCAGTGCACGTGTTTGCAGTTGTGCATCGCGGGCGATGCCTGCGATAGCCTGTAGCATACGTCCTTTATTAAGGTAGCGTCCGTACTTGAATTTCAGTCCGGGAATGTTATCAGTGAGGTCGAAGAAGGCGCGTATTTTTTTAACCCCAACACGCTGTTCATGCACAGCCGCCTGGTCCCGGGGCTTTAGGGCCAGCTTGTTATGTGCAGCAACCAGGGCTTTGGTTTCCGATAACAGGTAGTTATATAAAGCTTCCTTTATCATGGATACGCGTTTTTTTCTCGCAATAAGCAAAGATCCGCAAATCCCCAGAAGTGCACCTTCGGCGCATTTTGTTTCACGCAAAGCAGCATAAGTGGTAAAGCAGCAAAGGATTATGTTATGTTGTCAGGCAATAAACAGACTTTCTTAAACATTAACAGAAAACAGGTCTTTGCTGCTTTGCCCCTTATGCTGCTTTGCGTGCCTGCCGAAGGCCTTTCTTTGCTGAACTTTGCTTCTTTGTGAGAAAAGTGAAAATCAAATCGTATCATCACCACAATGCGCCATCACGGTTTCGAAAACCAGTGCAGCAGCGAGTTTGGCAGTACGATTGTCTAAATCATAAACAGGATTGAGCTCAGCAACATCTACTCCTTTCACTTTTCCACTTTCCATAATAGCGCGATAGCTCTGTAAGAACAGGCCATCAGGCTGAATACCGTTATAGGCTGTAGCGCTTACTCCTGGCGCAAATGCGGCGGAGAAAACATCCAGGCAGGTGGTAAGATATACGTAGTCTACCTGTCGAAGAAAATGTTCTATCGCGGCATTCAGCGTATCTTTATCATTCAGGTGAAAAGCATCGGCACTTACATAGGTAGCACCGGATTCTCCAGCCAGATTGAAGAGCTGGCGGGTGTTTCCCAGTTTCTGAATACCTAAGGCGAGGTAATTAAATGGTTCGTTACTTTCTTTGGCTTCCTGTGCCAGCTGATAGAAGCTGGTGCCAGAAGATGTGCCTTCAGGGCCAGGAATACGGATATCGAAGTGAGCATCCATATTGATGTATCCTACGCGCATCTTTTGTTGATGGGCATATTCGCGGATACCACGGGCATGGCCATACGCAATTTCGTGACCGCCTCCCAACACTACCGGCAGGTAGCCTGCGAGTAGTAAGGCTTTCACAGCTTCGCTCAGTACCAGCTGTGCGTTTTCCATCCTACCATCCAAACAAGCAACATCACCGGCATCTACCATTACAGCATTATCTGCGAGGTGTGCAGGGAAATTACCCAATACGGCACGGATAGCAGCAGGGCCATCTTTGGCGCCTACACGGCCTTTATTACGCCTTACGCCTTCATCGCAGGCAAAGCCCAGGAAAGCAATACCCTTCTGGTTTTCGGCCAGCGGTGGTAAAGGTTCCGCCTGGAGATTCACCAGTTTTACAACCTGGTGCCATCTGAGCAGATCCGGTGTGGTTCCGTCTGTACGACCTGTCCAGATACCATTTACAGTAGGATGATAGAATTCCTTTGTTATCATAAGTTTGAAACTATTTCACCATTTTTCCACACCCTGGAAGGTTTTAGCTTCCCCTGGAAATAAAGGATATCGCGGTAATCATTAGTAGGATATGCCTGCATGTCTGCCAGGAATCCAGGTGCTAATTGTCCGGCATTCTTCAGTTCCAGTGCTGGTGCGGCCCTAAAGGTAAGTGCTGCAAAAACTTCCGCAGTAGAAAGTTTTTCAGCGGCACTCATTACAGCGGCTTGCATCAGCAAATCGCCCATAGGGGCTGATCCTGGATTCCAGTCGCTGGCGATGGCTACACAGGCGCCTTCATTAAGTAATTTCCTGGCTGGAGCATATTGCATGCCCAGGCCAAGGGAAGCGCCAGGAAGTACGACTGCCACCGTATCAGAAGCCGCCAACATGGCGATTTCCTTATCTGTACTTGCTTCCAGATGATCGGCAGAAAGTGCGCCTGTTGCTACTGCTACTGCTGCACCGCCAGCAGTAAATTGATCGGCGTGTACAGTTGCTTTAAAGCCCAGTGCTGCAGCACTTTTCAAGTATGCTGTAGCCGCAGCGGCTGAAAATGCAGTTTCTTCAATGAAGATGTCCACGCGGTCAGACAAAGAACCGGCTTTTATAGCGGGAAGTAATTCCTGTAAAACCCAGTCCAGGTAGGCTGTTTCACTACCTTCAAAATCGCGGGGCTTCATATGGGCGGCCAGGCAGGTAGGAACCAGTGTTGCAGGGGTATGTTGCCCTGCCAGTTGAATAGCTTTCAGCATTTTCAGCTCACTGTCGAAATCCAGACCGTAGCCACTCTTTACCTCTATGGTAGTAACACCTTCCTGTAGGTGTCTGTTCGCACGGGCAATAGTATTTTCTGTAAGGGTAACCTGGTCGGCTATACGCGTTTTGGTTACGGAATCCCAGATACCGCCGCCTGCGCGGGCAATTTCAAGGTATGATTTTCCGGCAATACGCATCGCATAATCGCGGCTACGACTGCCATCAAAGCAGATATGTGTGTGACAATCGATGAACCCCGGCATTAATACCAGGGGTTCATTGATTTGAAACAGTTCATGTTGCGGATATTCCTGCTGTAGTTCGTTGAACGGACCAACAGCCACTATGGTATTACCTTCTACGATGATGCCACCGTTGTGTATAACTGGCAGCTGTTCATCCTGGAGGGCGCCTTTGAGCTGGAGTCCGCTCATAGGCAGTATTTGAGAGAAAGGTCCGATTAACATGGTTTGTATTTTAGATGTTGATACCGAATTTATCTGCCCATTCCTGTGCTTTTTCGTAGCCAGCATCTGCGTGGCGGAAGATACCCATTGCTGGATCGTTGAAAAGTACGCGGCTCAGACATGCAGCTGCACGGTCGGTACCATCTGCCAGTACCACCATACCGGCATGTTGAGAATAGCCCATACCAACGCCACCACCGTGGTGGAAAGATACCCAGGTAGCGCCGCCACCTGTGTTAGACATGAGGTTGAGCAATGTCCAGTCGCTCACTGCATCAGAGCCATCTTTCATGGCTTCTGTTTCACGGTTTGGAGAAGCTACAGAGCCACAATCCAGGTGATCACGGCCAATAACGATTGGTGCTTTTACTTTACCAGATTTTACGAGGTCGTTGAAGATCAGGCCGGCTTTTTCGCGTTCGCCGAGACCGAGCCAACAGATACGTGCAGGTAGGCCCTGGAAAGCCACCTTTTCCTGCGCTTGTTTCAGCCAGTTGATCAGGTGTGTATTTTCAGGAAAAGCCTCCATGAGTGCACGGTCGGTAGTATAAATATCTTCAGGATCACCAGAAAGCGCCACCCATCTGAAAGGGCCTTTACCTTCGCAGAATAGTGGACGAATATATGCCGGCGTAAATCCAGGGAAGTTGAATGCATTAGGTTCTCCGCCTTCTCTAGCGAATTCGCGGAGGTTATTACCATAATCAAAAGTTACGGAGCCTCGGCGCTGCATTTCCAGCATGAAGCCTACGTGACGGGCCATGCTCTTGAGCGACAGCTGCTTGTATTGTGCAGCATCTTTTTTACGCAGATCTATAGCAGCTTCCAGAGTCATACCATTAGGAATATAGCCATTGATTGGATCATGGGCGGAAGTCTGGTCTGTCAGAATATCCGGGATAATACCATCTGCCAATAATCTCTCTAACATATCACCTGCATCACTTACCAGGCCAATAGAGAGCGCTTCACCTTTATCCATGGCTTCTTTAGCCCATTGTACCGCTTCTTCATAAGAATGAGTCATGCGATCGATATATCTAGTATCGATACGTTTCTGGATGCGAGTAGCATCTACGTCAGCACCTAAGAACACTGCACCAGCCATTGTGGCTGCCAGTGGCTGAGCGCCACCCATACCACCGATACCAGCAGTTACCAGCAATTTGCCTTTGAGGTTACCACCGAAGTGTTGACGGCCGCATTCCATAAAGGTTTCATAGGTTCCTTGCAGGATACCTTGTGTACCGATATATATCCAGCTACCAGCAGTCATCTGTCCATACATCATCAATCCTTTGGCACGCAGTTCGTTGAAATGCTCCCAGGTAGCCCATTTAGGCACGAGGTTACTGTTAGCCAGCATTACGCGAGGTGCTTGTGGGTGCGTACGAACAATACCTACTGGTTTTCCTGACTGTACGAGGAGAGAATGATCTTCATCCAGTTCCAGTAGTATTTTAATAATTTTTTCCAGCGATTCGCGGTTACGCGCAGCCTGTCCGATACCACCATAAACTACCAGTTCATCCGGGTTTTCTGCTACTTCAGCATCGAGGTTGTTGAGCAGCATACGCAGCGGGGCTTCTGTTTGCCATGATTTAGCATGCAGGGTAGCACCATGTGGTGCTTTATAATGCGGGTGTGCCGCAAATGATTTAATAAAGTCCAAACTGTTCATGATAAGTACCGTTTAATGATAATTGACTATTGGCAGCAGCTTCGTTGGCTACGCTTACCAGGGATTGATTGGTGATGATTTTATGTAAAGCTTCGATGTCAGTAGCGAAGATGCGGTCTTTATCAGCAAAGGTCACATGCTGGCGAGTGAACGCATGCACTGCTTCCAGGATGGGGCCTGATTTCAGCGGGCGGCGGAAATCTACTGCCTGTGCGGCATACAGCAATTCGATAGCCAGGATATATTCGAGGTTACCGATTACCTGGTTGAGTTTACGACCGCTGATAGAGCCCATGGATACGTGATCTTCCTGTCCGAGGGAGGTAGGCACGCTATCGGCGCTGGCAGGGAAACAGAGCGTTTTATTTTCTGTTACCAGTGCGGCGGTGGTGTATTGTGGGATCATGAAACCGGAGTTGAGGCCGGCATCTTGTATCAGGAGTTTAGGCAAACCATAACGTCCTTCGATCATCATATAGCAACGGCGGTCGGAGATATTGCCTAGTTCCGCAGCGGCTACAGTGGCGTAATCCAGCGGTAAAGCCATTGGTTGGCCGTGGAAGTTACCACCACTGATTGTGTCTTCAGCACTAAAGATGATCGGGTTATCAGTAACAGCATTTAATTCAATGCTGGTGAGGTAGTTGAGGTGTTCCCATGCGGTGCGGGAAGCGCCGTGTACCTGTGGCATGCAACGGAGGGAGTATGGATCTTGCACGCGACCACAGTCTACGTGAGAGGCCATGATCTCACTGTTATCCAGCATGGTTTTGAGGCGATGAGCCACCAGCTTGTTGCCAGGGTAAGGACGGATATCGTGTAATCTTGGGTCAAAAGGTTTGGCAGTACCCATGAGGCCTTCCAGGGAGAGGGCCCCGATAATATCAGCAGCTTCCAGCGCATTGTGGAGGCGGGACACTGCTTTAACGGCGAAGGAGAGGATAAATTGGGTACCGTTGATGAGTGCAAGCCCTTCTTTAGGGCCGAGTGCTACAGGTTTCAGCTGTTCTTGCTGCAATACATGCTGCATGTCAGTAACCTGGCCTTTATACCAAACTTTTCCTAATCCGATGAGCGGCAGGAAGAGGTGAGATAATGGGGCGAGGTCGCCGGAAGCGCCTACAGAGCCTTTCTCCGGCACACAAGGTGTTACTTTATTTTCGATATGCCAGATGATGCGTTCGAGCGTGGCGAGGGCCGCACCGGAATATCCCTGTGCAAGGGCATGTACTTTGGTGATGAGCATAATACGGGAAATCTCTTCCGGGATACTATCGCCAACGCCTACACTATGACTTTGCAGAATGTTGTATTGCAAAGTGCGGGTATCTTCTTCTGAAATCTTTGTATCGCAGAGCGGGCCGAAACCGGTGTTGATACCATAAACGGTGGTATGCTGCGAAACGATGGACTGTACATATCCGGCACTTGCCTGTATACGATCGATGGCTTCAGGCACCAGCACTCCTTTTACTTTACCAGCGGCGATGTCCAGGACTTTCGCAACGGATAAGGTATCAATACCATATTTGAAACTATTACTCATGGTCAGGTTTTATTAATGGTTTGAATTGGTGTATGATTGTATTTGGTGTATGATTATTTAATTAGATCTTCTGTTTTATTCTTTCTGCCAGTGGCATTTCCTGGACAGACTGTTCTAACTCTGCTATGGCAGTGAGTATTAGCTTACTGTGTTTATGTTCATCCGCCATTTCTTCCATGGCTTCGGTGATGGCTTTCCAGATGGGCTGTACGCGTTTGAGTAGCGCCTCTCCTTCCGGAGTAAAGACTACCAGTTGGCGGCGGCGATCATCATTGCAGGAATCTGTTTTTACCAGGCCTCTTTTGCGCAGGTTGGTGATCATCTGACTGACAGCGCTGTGGCTTATTTCCAGCTGTTCGGCAATATCTATCATGGGCATGGGCTGCCCTTTGGAGAGGATATAAAATACCGGGAACCAACTGGCATCAAAAGGAATACCTTCTTGTTCATAGATTTTATTTACTTCCATGAGGAAGTATTCGCTGAGGCGACGTAGCCTGGTTCCAAATACCAGGTGACCAAGAGAAGCGTAGAAGGACATGTTGATGAAATTATATAAGCACTTATACAATATTACAAAATAATAATTAATCTGCATAATTACAGATTACCGGACATGCCAGCTGGAAGGCAGGTCGTATGTCCGGCAATCTGAATAAGGGCTGCGTTTATTTCTTTTTCTTCTTCTTTTTGTCTTTGTCTTTGGATTTTTTAGATGTTTCAGCGGCGGCATCAGCAGGAGCCATATCAAACCATAACGGTGCTTTGTTAGTAGGCACGCCATTATAATTGATGGTGAGCTCTTCACCTTTTTTAATGGCTTTACGGGTGATAATGCTCATGGTTTCTTCTTCAAAGTCCATCTCATACTTACAATTAGGAGTGTAATCATGGTTATAAATGGAGCAGAAACCCAGTGCTACGATAGATTCGGATTCATCATCGCCCCAGAGGAACAGGTAATTATGGAGGAAAGTCTTATCGGCCAGGATGGTATCTTCATGGGAAAGTACCAGTACTGGGGACGTTTCGATCCTTGTTCCTGCTGGAATATCGTCGTTGGTAAAAACTCCACGGCCTTTGCCTTTGGATTTTTGCACGTATAAGTATGGCTTAATCATAGCACAATTTCGGATAAAAGAAGGCGTAAAATAAAGTTAAAGCAAGAAGTTATCAAAATCATCCTGAAAAATTTTAGGTTTGCGCCCCGAATTGTTAATTCGTCGGGTGACCTATTTTTGCAACTGAGTTAAATCTGAATTAAAAGCAACAGATGATAAATTATAATCCAAAGGAATGGTTTACGTTTATATTCCGTTTGCACAAGGCTGATACGGTAAGGAAGTTATTTCCCATGTTTGTAGCCTTGTCTATTTATTCAGGGATCATAGCCTGGCTGGAGTTGGAGGTATGGAAATTATCTGCCAACAGCGAGATCAAGAACATATCCCTGATGCACGGATTACTGGGCTTTGTGATATCCCTGTTACTGGTATTCCGTACCAATACGGCCTATGACCGTTGGTGGGAGGGCCGTAGACAATGGGGCACATTAGTAAACAGCAGCCGGAATCTGTCCATTAAAATTCAGGCGATGTTACCGGCCAGCAATACGGCGGCCAGGGCCTGGTTTAAGGTGATGATCCCCAATTATGCCTACTCGCTTAAAAATCATCTCCGTAAAACCTATATCGCGGAAGAGATGGAAGCTATACCGGGCATGCCGGATTATAGTCCTGACCTGACAAAGCATGTACCCAACCAGTTGGCGCAGCTGATCATGAACAAGATCATGGAACTGCATCGGGAGGGTCAGCTGAGCGGGGACCAGTTAATTATTTTAAATAATGAATTACAGTCGCTGACAGAGGTATGCGGCGCCTGTGAGCGTATTAAGAATACACCGATACCATTTTCCTATTCTGTGTTTATTAAGAAGTTTATATTTTTTTATATCATGACGATGCCCTTCGGATATGTATTCAGTCTGGGATATCTGATCATACCTATGATAGTCTTCATATTCTTTGTGCTGGCCAGTCTGGAGCTGATTGCAGAAGAAATTGAAGATCCGTTTGGCAAGGATGCCAACGACCTGCCTACAGATACAATCTGTGGCAATATTCGCCAGCATGTAGGAGAATTATTGTAGTTCCTGCCCGGCTGCGTACTATTTTAACTTAATTTCGCAGACAGAGTCAAATTTGTACATGGAAAATGAAGCATTACTGGAAAAGTTCAGCGAACTGGTGGAAGAGAAAAACTTCCGGGAACTAACGGTTTATCTGGACGACCAGCTGATTACGGACATAGCAGAGCTCATACACGAGGAGCCCGACGACGCAGGTGTTATTATTAACAACCTGTCGATAAGTCGCGCTGCTGCTGCTTTCCGTATTCTTGACTTTCCACTTCAGGAAGATGTTATTAAATCGTTAGCCCCCGCCAAGATTGCCGAATTACTCAATGAATTACCAGCGGATGACCGTACCTCTTTTCTGGAAGAACTTCCCAGTGAGGCGGTAAAGGAACTGATTAAGCTGCTGGACCCGGAAGAAAGACGGATTACATTGTCTTTGCTGGGTTATAAGGAGAATAGCGTGGGTCGTATCATGACCCCTGATTATATCGCTGTCCGCGAAGAATGGACCGTGAAAGAGGTATTGAACTACATCCGCGAGCATGGCAAGGACAGTGAAACGATCGATGTTATTTATGTTATTGACAGTCATGGACATCTGTTAGATGACTTTCGTATCCGCGAGTTCCTGCTGGTATCTCCTGACACGGTGGTGCATACACTGATGGATGACCGTTTTGTATCCTTGCATGTTAATGACGATCAGGAGGAGGCCATCCAGGTATTCCGTATGGAAAACCGTGTAGCCCTTCCCGTAGTAGACGATCAGGGCATACTGCTGGGTATCGTCACCATTGATGATATGTTGTGGATTGCAAATGAAGAGCATACTGAAGATATCCAGAAAATCGGTGGTACCGAGGCTTTGGACGAGCCATATCTGGACATGCCTTTATTAAAACTGGTAAAGAAACGTGTAGGCTGGCTGGTAGTATTATTCATAGGCGAGATGCTGACAGCTACTGCCATGGGTTTTTTCGAAGACGAGATAGCCAAAGCGGTGGTATTGGCGTTGTTTGTACCATTGATCATCTCGAGTGGTGGTAATAGTGGATCACAGGCATCTACCCTGATCATCCAGGCCATGGCGCTTGGTGAGATCACCATCAGCGACTGGTGGCGCGTAATGCGCAGGGAGATCATCTCCGGCCTGCTGCTGGGCGGCGTGCTGGGAACGATAGGTTTTATTCGTATCCTTTTGTGGAATACTTTCTTCCATACTTATGGTGAGCATACTGTGCTGATAGGCGCTACTGTAGGCTTTTCGCTGATAGGCGTTGTGTTATGGGGAACATTATCAGGCTCTATGCTGCCGTTGCTACTGAAGAAACTCGGCGCTGACCCGGCCACTTCCTCCGCCCCATTTGTGGCTACGCTGGTGGATGTAACGGGCTTGCTCATTTATTTCTCCGTAGCCTACTCTATGATGAAAGGAATATTACTGTAATAAAGTTCTTTTATATAAAACGCCTGTCTCTACTGCGTGGAGACAGGCGTTTTCGTTATGGGTAAGGTTATACCACGGATGGATTCATTTAAAATTATTTTTATTGAAACGAAACAAATTATTGCGTATCTTCACATTACTCATTTCATTACAAGAAAGACAAACGGCAATAAGAAACCGTTTAGTACATTTATGAAAATCTTAAACATTAAGATTGACGGGTTCGCCAATATAGACAACCTCGATCTTGATCTTAATAAGATCAATGCATTGGTTGCATTCAACAATTATGGAAAGTCCAACGTGCTTTCCGCTATACAGTTTGCCACGACGTTTATACAAGTGCCAGGCAAAATCAGAAAGGAAATGATGGCTTTTGCCGGTATCATTCCAATCAATAAAAACGTAGATAACAAGCCATTTTTTTTTGAGCTGACAACTGAGATAAAAACGAAAAAAGAGCAGTACACCGTTATTTATTCTTTCTCTTTTGAATGGCTGAAAAATGGGAACAAAGGGTGCAAAATCCGAGAGGAACACCTCAAAATAAAAGTTAATGATGATGCAAAGTTTAAGCAATTAATTAAAAGAGCAAACCAGGAGGCGATGTACCTGCCTTCCGTTACAGGCAGGTGCGATAAATCTATTTTGATTGATGAAGAAGATCTGGTTTTGTCTAAATTATTAAGTTTTGATGAGCTCTTTTATCATGAAGTACTAAAAGCAATCAATAATATCCGTGTAGTATCAGCGGACACATTACGTGATCCGGCCTCTTTTTATCAAACTATAGGACCAAAGAGAATAATAAAAGCGGAGTATGATCTGAGTTTTCCCAAAGACACAGAAACAGGATTTTTTCTCTATAGTCTTATGATTAAAAGAAAAGATCTTTATCAGGTATTTAAAAATGCGGTCATAGCACTTTTACCGGAAGTAGCAACCTTTGAGCCTGTGGAAATTGATTTTAAAGAGAAAGAGAGAATTAAAAAAGGTATTCCGCTTGACTTACCTGATAAACTTTATGAAATAATCGTAATAGAAAAATATAATAACCAGGAAACCAGTATAAATTTTTTATCTGCAGGTTCACAAAAAATCTTCTATTTATTAGAAACGGTCATTGCAGCGGAGCTCAACAATATTCCGCTACTGTTTTTCGAAGAGATAGAGAATTCCATACATCCTGCATTGCTTCAAAAATTATTGATCATATTGGATAGCTTAACTGAACATACACGTTTAATAGTTACCAGCCATTCACCATATCTAATTAAATACTTGAACCTCGAAAGCATTAAAATTGGATTACCCAATACAAAGGGAACAGCCCAATTTAAAGGCATTAAAAAGAGTAAGATGTCGAAACTGAATAAAATAGCGTCTCTATATGGTCTACCTATGGGCGATGTAATATTTGATCTAATGATAGACGCCAGCAGGGGCGAGTCGGAAATATTAAATGAAATTTGCACTTGATGAAATCTCCAAAGCAAGCAAAAACAATTATTGTATTATTTGTGGAAGGAGATACGGAGGATGCTTTTTATACTGAATTAATAACATTTATTAAAAAGAAAGATAAAATTATACATGCCCCGATAGTCAAAATAATCAACCTCCAAGGTATCAATAAATATTCCCGGAAAATACCAGCCAAGTTGCAATTGGAAATATTCCCAAAGTATCCCGATGGTATCTTCCATGTGTTTTGCTGCTATGATACGGATGCATTTGAATTTGCTGAAAATCCGCCCGTAGACTGGAAAAAAGTGGAAAAATCAGTTAAGATGCTCAACATAGCTTCTTTTAATCAGATTCCTGCAAAAAGAATGTTAGAGGATTGGTTTCTGTTATGCACAGAGGAGCTTTGTAAGTTCCTAAAAATCAAGAAGCCTCCCAAAATCTCCGGGAATGATGGTAACAGAAAGATGCAGGACTTATTCCGGAAAGCCAATAAAATCTACATTAAAGGTTCATATTGCGAAAAGTTCATCTCCTACCTAGACATGGAGAAGATCATGCAGCAAAAGAGTGAACTTTTCAAGCAGCTAAGACAACTTTTAAATAGCAAATAGCTCTACTACTAATTATTTCCATATCAACAATTTAACCTCAATAACATTTCTCCTGCACTGACGTTTCTGCCTTTATCTTCTTAATGACGAACATATGTTCGAAATCCTTGTCGTGGATAGTACTCACTGGCGATTTACCGCCTAAGGCCTTGATAATAGGCACCATGGTATTGGCATGACCGATAACGAGGATATGTTTGCCCCAGTCTTCATGGCGGGTAATTTCATAGATCAGTGATTCTCCGGTGGTATCGGCCTGATAGAAGCAGGTATCTACTTTCCCCAGGATACGGAAGCTGTCTGCCGTTTCAATACTACGGCGATATCGCGTGATATAGATCTTATTGATGCCGGAGTCTTTCAGCTCGTGGTATAGCTTACCGGCGCGGATACGGCCTTCAGGGGTAAGCGTAGAATCATATCCTTCATACCGTTCGGCATGGCGGACGAGGTAAATGGTACCGGTAAGGAAAGTAGTATCATCCGACACGGGAATGATCTGTTTTTCCGGCGCTTTAGGCTGGCAGGCCACCATCAGGCCTATGAGGGAAAAAATGAAAATCAGGCGCATACTGTAAAGTTAAGGCATAATATGAAGGCACATAACCGGTCATCACAATTGATAAAAGTCCAGCCAGCGCTTATTCGGCTGTTCGCAATTTATCCATTACTTTTATCACCTAACAAATTTATCAACCGCTATGAGAAAATGGTTTTTACCGGCCATAATTTTTTTATCAGCCAGTCACGCCTATGCCCAGGAGTCGCCACTTACAGTAGAAAAGATTATGCGCGACCCCAAATGGATGGGAACATCTCCCGATAATATTTTCTGGGGTACCGATAACCAGACGATCTACTTTAGCTGGAACCCCGACAAAAGTTTAACTGATTCCCTGTATCGTATTCAGTTGAAAAATACCAGTCCTGTAAAGACTGTAGCAGCTGAGCGAGGTATTATCAGCGCCAGGAGTAACGGCGTTTATAATAATGCACATACCATGTTGGTATATAGCTACTATGGGGACATCTACCTATATGATATAAAAACAGGAAAGGAAACGCGTATTACCAATACAACCGCTCCAGAATATGCTCCTGCATTTATCCAGCATGATGAAGCCGTGTCTTTCCGTCAGGGTGAAAATATGTATAGCTGGAATCGTAGCAGTGGCAGCATTTCCCAGCTAACTAACTTCACTGCTGGCAATAAGCCACCAGCAGCAAAAGATGAACTGGAAAAAGGCAACGATCAGGAAAAATACCTGAAGGCCCAGCAGCTGGCTTTATTACAGATCATCCGTGATAAAAAAGCAAAGGCAGATGCCACCAAATCCTGGAATAGTCAATATCAGCCGAAGGCGCTACGCTCCTTGTACCTGGAAGATAAAGAATTACAAGCAGTACAGGTGAGTCCTGATGGGCGCTACATTACCTACCGACTTTTTGCAGCGCCTAAGGATGCGAAAAACACGATCGTTCCTAACTTCGTTACTAGCACAGGCTTCACTACTGATATCCCTTCCAGGGAAAAGGTGGGGGCACCTGAGGGTAGCTTCAAAAGTTATGTATACGACCGTGTAGCCGACACTGTTTTAGCGATAGGCACAGCTCAACTTCCGGGAATAAAGGACCAGCCTGATTACGTAAAAGACTATACGAAAAAGGACTCTGCGAAAGTAAGAGAAGTAATCGTGAATGGCCCATACTGGTCGGACAACGGCAGCAACGCCATCGTGGATATCCGTTCATTGGATAATAAAGACCGATGGATTGCCTTATTGGACCCGGCTACAGGAACACTGAAATCGATTAATCGTCAGCGTGATGAAGCCTGGATCGCTGGCCCTGGCATTGGCTGGAGCTTCGGTGGAAGCAATATTGGCTGGATAGATGAAAACACCTGTTGGTATCAATCTGAGGCCACCGGCTACTCACATTTATATACTAATAATGTGGTAAATGGTCAACAACAGCAACTTACCTCTGGTCAATATGAGGTACAAGATGCCCAACTTTCTGCCGATAAAAAAACATTTTATATAACTACCAACGAAGTACATCCTGGGGAGAAACAATATTATAAACTTAACATAGCCACGCATAAGCAGGAACGTATCACTACGATGCAGGGTGCAAATGAAGTTTTTGTTTCGCCAGATGAAAAGTGGATCGCCTTCCGATACAGCTATTCCAATAAGCCATGGGAGTTATATATCCAGCAAAATATCCCGGGCAGCAAACCGCAACAGGTAACCACCCAGGCGCAAAGTGAAGAATTCAAACAATATAACTGGAGAGACCCTCAGGTTGTTACCTTTACAGCCAGCGACAATCAGCCTATTTATGCCCGTTTGTATACCCCAGATCAGAAAAAAAATAACGGGGCAGCGGTTATTTTTGTACATGGGGCAGGATATTTGCAGAATGCCCACCGCTGGTGGAGCCAATACTTTAGAGAGTACATGTTCCATAACCTGCTGACAGATCTCGGATATACGGTAATGGATGTCGACTATAGAGGAAGTGCCGGATATGGCCGTAACTGGCGTACTGGCATCTATCGTTTCATGGGTGGCAAGGATCTTGATGATGAGGTGGACGCTGCAAAATACCTGGTATCAAAAGCCGGAGTAGATCCGAAGCGTATAGGTATTTACGGCGGTAGCTATGGTGGGTTTATGACCCTCATGGCCATGTTCACCAAACCCGGTACATTTGCTTCAGGCGCAGCTTTGAGAAGTGTGACCGACTGGGCACACTATAATCATGGCTATACCAGCAATATCCTGAATGAGCCATTTACAGATAGTATTGCTTATCTTCGCTCCTCGCCAATTTACCATGCAGCAGGGTTACAGGGCAAATTGCTGATGTGCCATGGCATGGTAGATACGAATGTTCATTTTGAAGATATCGTAAGATTATCACAAAGGCTGATAGAATTAGGAAAAGACAATTGGGAGCTGGCAGTATTTCCGGTAGAAGACCACGGATTTACCACGCCTAGCAGCTGGACGGACGAATACAAACGTATCTTGAAACTTTTCAATGAAACGTTACTGAAATAACTTCGTTCCAGCCCTGACAAATTATATTTAAGGGATACGGTGAATGATGAAAGACTGCTATTAACAGATCGTTAATAACAGGACATCATCTCACCGTATCCCTTTTTTTATTTTTAAACAGATTTAAATTATTGCACGCGTCATGTTAAACTAGCTGCTGAGCCATTAGCAGTCTTATTATTTTACATTTTAGCACCAGCATCAAACCTCAACAAAAAATATAAGAACCATATGTGTGGAATCGTAGCTTATCTCGGGCAGCGCGAAGCTTACCCGATCGTATTGAAAGGCCTTAAAAGACTGGAATACCGTGGGTATGACAGCGCCGGAGTTGCCATTATCAACGATGGACTCAAAGTTTATAAGAAGAAAGATAAAGTAGCCGCACTGGAAGAATATTGCACTGGCAAAGATATGCGCTCACATATCGCTATCGGCCATACCAGGTGGGCTACCCACGGCGAACCCTGCGACCGCAATGCACACCCGCATCTTTCACAGGATGGTAAACTGGCGATGGTACATAATGGTATCATCGAAAACTATGTACAGCTGAAACAGGAACTGGAAAACAAGGGACATGTATTCCAGAGCGACACGGACACAGAAGTACTACTTCACTTTATTGAAGAAATTAAAAAAAGTAATGACTCCACGCTCGAAGAAGCACTGCGCATTGCACTGAAAAGAGTAGTAGGCGCTTATGTCATTGTACTCATCGACCAGGAAAATCCAGATACCCTGATCGCTGCACGAAAAGGAAGCCCGCTGGTAATCGGCGTAGGCAAAGGCGAACATTTCCTCGCTTCCGATGCCTCTCCTATCGTTGAATACACCAAAGAAGTAGTATATGTAAATGACTACGAAATTGCCATCATCAAAAATGATGAATTGATCTTAAAAAATATCAGCAACGAACGTCAGACACCTTATATTCAAAAACTGGATATTGATCTCGCCGCAATTGAAAAAGGTGGTTATGATCACTTCATGCTGAAAGAAATATTCGAACAACCACAAACCATTTACGATAGCTTACGTGGAAGACTGGATGCTAAAAATGGCACCTTGACATTAGGTGGTATCCGTGATCATATGGAGCTATTGAAAAATGCGAACCGCATCATCATCGTGGCTTGTGGCACCAGCTGGCACGCGGGATTGGTAGCGGAATACATGATAGAAGAACTTTGTCGCATACCAGTAGAAGTAGAATATGCTTCTGAGTTCAGGTACAGAAATCCGGTTGTAGGTAAAGGAGATGTTATCATTGCCGTATCCCAATCTGGAGAAACAGCCGACACGCTGGTAGCCATTGAAAGCGCTAAACAGAAAGGAGCTATTATCCTCGGCGTTTGTAATGTAGTAGGTTCTTCTATTGCCCGTTTATCCGATGCAGGTGCTTATACACACGCAGGCCCAGAAATTGGCGTTGCCAGCACCAAGGCGTTTACCGCACAGCTGACCGTACTGGCGCTGATAGGGCTGAAAGTAGCGATGGAAAAAGGCACCATCACCCCACAGCGTTACCAGCATCTGTTAGATGAAATGGAGGCCATTTCTGAGAAAGTTGCCACTGCATTAAAATTGAACGATCAGGTAAAACAGATCGGAGAGAAATATAAAGATGCCCGCGACTTCCTCTACCTCGGCCGTGGATATAACTTCCCTGTGGCACTGGAAGGCGCGCTGAAGCTGAAGGAAATTTCGTATATACATGCAGAAGGTTATCCTGCGGCAGAAATGAAACATGGCCCTATCGCACTGGTCGATGAAAATCTGCCAGTAGTGATAGTTGCAACAAAAGATAGTTTCTACGAAAAAATTGTATCTAACATTCAGGAGATCAAAGCCCGCAAAGGCAAGGTGATAGCGATTGTAACAGAAGGTGATCAAATCATTCCTCCAATGGTAGATGATGTAATTGTTGTACCTGCGGCAGATGAATTGGTGGCACCAATTATTAGTGTCATACCTTTGCAGTTACTGGCATATCATATCGGCGTATCTAAAGGATATGATGTTGATAAGCCAAGAAATCTCGCTAAGAGCGTAACTGTAGAATAGACTTAAGAATAGTGTATCCATGAACAAAATCCGAAAAATGCCCCTTGGTGAGCTGGGGTATAATTTTATTGAAGGTGAACTTCCTAAAGGAAAAGATGAATACTATTTAAGGAACGAACAATGGAAAAACCATGACCAGTATCGGCAGCTGACAGCCTACGAAGTGGAAGCACTCGTACGCAACGACAATACTTCCGATAACTGGAATAATATTTTCGTTTCGAATGAATTCAATCCGCAGCTGGTGCAGCACTGTCACTTTTTTGGGATGGTGCGCATCGGTAAGCTGGAACCATACTACCTAGAGCACCGTAGTCTGAAACTACCAGTGGGCCTATATCACAGCACTATCTGCTCTTGTGATTTCGGTGATAATGTGGTGATACATAATGTCAATTATCTCTCTCATTATATCATCGGCAATGAAGTAATTGTTGCCAATGTAAATGAAATGGTCACCACTGATGTAGCTAAATTCGGTAATGGTATTATCAAAACTGGTGAGCAGGAAAGTTTGCGTATAGAAATGGAGCTTTGCAACGAAAATGGTGGCAGAGCAGTATTACCTTTCGATGGCATGTTACCTGGAGATGCTTACCTGTGGACCCGTTACAGAGATGATGAACAACTGCAGCAACAGTTCCGCAACTTCACCGAAAAACAATTCGATAAAAAACGCGGCTACTATGGCATGGTAGGTGATCGCACGGTAATTAAGAATTGCCGCATGATCAAAGATGTAACCATCGGTACTGACGCTTATCTCAAGGGCGCCAACAAGCTGAAAAATCTTACCATTAACAGTAAAGCAGAAGCCAGCTCACAAATAGGAGAAGGCTGCGAAATGGTTAATGGTATCATCGGTTTTGGATGCCGCATCTTCTACGGTGTGAAAGCAGTGCGCTTTGTGATGGCCTCTCACTCACAGCTGAAATATGGCGCGCGTCTTATCAACTCTTATCTTGGTAATAATTCTACCATCTCTTGCTGTGAAGTATTGAATTCATTGATATTTCCGGCCCATGAGCAGCACCATAACAATTCTTTTCTTTGCGCCTCTTTGGTGATGGGACAAAGTAATATGGCGGCTGGTGCTACCGTTGGCTCTAACCACAACTCCAGAGGAGCAGATGGCGAAATCATTGCTGGAAGAGGGTTCTGGCCTGGTCTATGTGTAAGCTTAAAACATAATTCCCGCTTTGCCAGCTTCACATTGCTGGCTAAAGGAAATTATATGTCTGAACTGAATATTAATATTCCTTTCAGTCTGGTGAGCAACGATGAGCATGATAACACCTTACGTATCATGCCAGGGTATTGGTTTTTGTACAATATGTACGCCATTGCACGTAACTCCTGGAAGTATGTAGACAGAGATAAACGTATTGTGCGGGTACAGCACCTGGAATATGATTATCTGGCGCCGGATTCTGTAGAAGAGATGTTTACAGGACTTGCAATCATGGAAGTGGCCACGGCTAAGGCCTGGTATGCACTTCCTGAAAACACGCCTAAAAAAGAGCTCGCTGAAAAAGAGTTACGCAAGAAAGGAAAAGAGCTACTGCTGGAACGTCCGGAGGATGTAAGTAGATTGACTATTCTGGTAGATAATATGGAAAACAGTGGCCGCAAAACGCAGCTGCTGAAAGTACATAAGGCATATCCTCTTTTCCGGGAATTGATTGTGTTATACGGCATCAAAAATATCCTGGAAGCAGATAAGCCTTCCTTCCTGGCCTTGCAGGCAGCGGTGAAAAGTGCAAAGCGTGGCGCATGGCTCAACATTGGCGGACAGTTAATGAAAACTGACACAGTGGAAGCGCTGAAGCAAAAGGTACGTAAAAACCGTATCTCCAACTGGGAACAGATGCATGAAGCCTATCAGGAAATCAGTAATGATTATGCCACTGATAAACTGCAACATGCCGTTGCATGTATGTTGGAAATAAAAGAAGTACCTTTAAAGAACTTCTCAACAGCTCAACTGGCAGAGTGGCTTACAGACAGCGTGCAAACAAAAGAATGGATTGCAGAAAGCATTTTCAAATCAAGAGAAAAAGATTACAAAAATCCATTCCGCAAGATGACTTACGGCAATGAACAGGAAATGAACAAAGTAGTAGGCAGCCTCGAAAACAATAGCTTTATCAACACCACCATGAATGAGCTGGAAGAGTACAAAACCAAAGTACGTCAAATCATCAAAGAATGGGAACTGTAGAAAAAACCCGCTGTGGCTGGGCTACAAAAGATAAGCTATACCAGGATTACCATGATCATGAATGGGGAACACCTAACCATGACGACCATACGTTATTTGAGATGCTTTGCCTGGAAGGCGCGCAGGCCGGCCTTAGCTGGTATACGGTGCTTACCAAAAGAGAAAATTACCGCAAAGCCTTCGATAATTTCGATGCGAACAAAATGGTGAAATATAATGAAAAGAAGATAGCAGCCTTACTGGAAAATCCAGGTATCATACGCAATAAGCTAAAGGTAAATGCCTTTGTCACCAATGCGAAGGCATTCCTGGAAGTACAGCAAGAGTTTGGCACTTTTGATAAGTATATCTGGTCGTTTGTAAACCACAAACCCATTCAGAACCACTTTAAGTCTATGGCGGAAGTACCGGCCAAAACAGCTATTTCCGATGCCATGAGCAAAGACCTGCTGAAACGCGGTTTTAAGTTTGTGGGAAGTACTATCTGTTACGCCTATATGCAGGCAGTAGGCATGGTCAATGATCATGTGGCTGATTGCTGGAAGGCGAAGAAAAAATAGCGGTATCTTGTATGACGGATGTATATCAAAAATCATTAAAGAATGCCGACAACTGAAAAAAAACGCTGCGAATGGTGTAACCGGGACCAGCTCTATAAAGACTATCATGATCATGAATGGGGTGTTCCCAATCACGATGATCGTGGGTTATTTGAAATGCTTTGTCTTGCAGGCGCTCAAGCGGGCCTAAGCTGGTATACTATCCTTTCCAGGAGAGAAAATTACCGTAAAGCCTTTGATCATTTCGATGCCCGGAAAATGGCTAAATACAACGATAAGAAGCTGGAACAATTACTGCTGGACCCAGGGATTATCCGCAATAAGTTAAAGGTCAACTCCTTTATCCACAACGCAAAAGTATTCCTGGAAGTGCAAAAAGAGTTTGGCACTTTTGACAAATATATCTGGTCGTTTGTAGATCAGCAGCCTATACAAAACCATTTTAAATCCATCGCGGAAGTACCGGCCAAAACAGACATCTCAGATGCCATGAGTAAGGCTTTGCTGAAGCGTGGGTTTAAATTTGCCGGCAGTACTATTTGTTATGCATTTATGCAGACGGTAGGAATGGTGAATGATCATCTGGAAGATTGCTGGAGAAGGAAGGCATAATGATGGCTTTAATTCTTTAAGTCGTTTTCATAAATAATTTTACACGAACAAGGGAGTGCCAACGGCACTCCCTTGTTCGTGTAAACGAGGTAATCCCGTTGCTAGGGGATAATTATTTCGCTTAAATCTTTCTGCTGAATGAGTTTATAATCCGTGAGGGTATTCAAAAACATATAGAGCTGTCGCTTCTGTGGTTCACTTAGCGGGATACCATTTTTCACCAGTGGATCGGTGGTAGCTGTAGCTTTAATGCCGTGATCATAGAAGTTGAATACCTGATAGATATCGAAGAAGCGGCCATCATGCATATATGGCGCTGACTTCAGGATATTACGTAAGGTTGGCACTTTAAATTTCAGGTAATCACGGGTGTTGCCAGTGATCTTCATACGGCCAACATCGTTGAGGGCTTCGAGGTATGGCAAGCCGTTGCTACGAAAGGTTTGGTCAGTAAATAAAGGCTCTTTGTGGCAGACCGCACATTTTTGCTGGAAGATGCCATACCCTGCCTGTTCTTCCGGCGTAAAGGCCGCATCGCCAAGTTTGTTTACCACACTATCATATTTGCTATTAGCAGATATCATGGTAGCCACAAACTGAGTAATCGCCCGAAACATCCGCTGGCTGGTGATTTCCTCTGTACCGAATGCCGCTTTGAACATCTTACGATATTTGGGATCAGCCTTCATCTTCACCAACAACTCCCTCAGGTCGACTCCCATTTCATTGGGATCGGTAAGTGGCGTCAATGGCTGTATTTCCAGGTTATTCACGCCGCCATCCCACATAAAATCTTTCTCAAAAATCATATTAAAAATAACCGGAACAGAGCGATTTCCTTGTCTGCCTAAAACACCATGACTCAGTGCATGATCAAAGTGTCCGAAGGCTGCGAATTGCTGGTGACAGAAGCCACAAGAAATAGTGCTATCTCTCGACAGGCGATAATCATAAAACAGGTATCTACCTAAAGCAATACCCTCGCGGGTAAGCGGGTTTTGTGAGAAATCGTATATAGGAGCAGGAAATCCTTTAGGCAGTTGCAGGGTAACCGGTTTGGGTGAATAGAACGATTCATTGCCTCTGGCTCCGTCCATTTTCCAGGTATGGGCCAGTAGTACTATCATCAGTAATGTTGCAATGATATAGGATATTCGTTTGTTCATTCACGTAGGATTAGTTTGTTGCAGGCAGTACGGAAAACATATATTGATAGTTGTCAGCGATGCGTATAGCAGCAGCTCCGGGCGCCATTATTATCGGGCCTTCGGCCAGACTGATCACATTTGTGCCGTGGAACCAGGCGGCCGCATTTGCTTTGATGTTGATAGTAGTGATATGCGATTTTGTAATGATCAGTGGTGTTGTGAGTGTGAGCTTTACTTTACGAAGGCTGTTATATGGCGATTTAAAGCCGCCTACATGCAGTTGAAATTCATTCAGGGCAGTAGGAGCTGATTTTGAATGCCCTTCCATTTTAGCCATTATATAGCCGCTATTCCATGTCCAGAACATACCATTTTCAGGGGCCAAAGCGCCGGCCTGTGCACCGCTCACATTTTTAATACTATCTACACCAATGGTCCAGGAGATAGCGGCATAAGTACCAGTGGGGATTTTAGGGAGATGAATTACGCGACTGGCCGAATCGGCAGCGTCTACCAAAAAGTATTGGCTGGGTATACGAATGACTTTACCATTTTGCTGTAGCAGCTCAATATTGCTGATATAGTACAGGAATTTTGAAATGGTCAGGGTCTCTCCTGCTGTATTCGTATAGGCCGTCTCGTTACAGTGCAATGGCTGATCATCAACATAATTAAAAAAGGAAATAATAATTGCAGTATCTGGAGGTAAAACCCCCTGTGGGACATCTTTCTCTGTACCTAAAGCCATTATTGGCCGGCAGCAATTTAACAGGACAGTAAACAGGGGGAAAAAGAAAATCCGCAAAACCATGGTATTCCTTTTATGTCAGGAAGATACAATGATTTTGCGGATATAACTGCTAACTGGCAGCTAAGATATTATTTTCTGCGATAACCTAGTGCGCCATAATAGAAAACTACTATAAAGCATACTAATGGGATACCGTAGGAGAATGCCAGTGATTGTGCTTCCGTAACAACGCCCATGAGGTAAGGCACAGCTGCACCACCCACGATAGACATTACGATAAAGGACGCACCTTTTTTTGTATTTTTTCCGAGGTCTTTCACGCCCAATGCAAAAATGGTAGGGAACATGATAGACATAAAGAAGAATACCGCAATGAGTGCATATACGGATAAGGCACCACTACCACTCATTACAACTGCGCACAACGCCACATTGATGATAGCGAAAAGCGCCAGCAATTTATTTGGCGCTACTTTACGCATGATGGCCGTACCTACAAAGCGACCTGCCAGAAACAGCACCATACCTGCGGATAACAGGTAAGCGCCCTTTTCATTGGAAGCACCTTTCCAGTAAGTGGTTACATAGTTGATAAATAATGCGCCAACACCTACCTGCGCGGCTACATAGAAAAACTGTGCAACTACACCCAAAACAAAGTGTCGGTGTGAGAACAGTGGGCGTTCATCTGCTACGACTTCGGGACCTTCGGCTACGTCTTCCTTAATTTCAGGAAGTGTTGTTTTGTAGAAGAACCCTGCGATCAGCAGCACTACTATTCCTATAACGATATAGGTCAGTTTTACGGTAGACAGATCATCTTTACCGCTACCAAAAAACAAAGCACCACCAATGATAGGACCCAGGAATGAACCGAGGCCATTAAAGCATTGTGATAGATTCAGTCGTTGTTCAGAGGTGGCAGGAGAACCCAACACTGTTACATATGGATTGGCAGCTGTTTCCAGGCATGCCAGTCCGCAGGCGAGGATAAACAATGCCAGCAGGAAGAAATCAAAATTCAACGCATTGGCAGCGGGAAAAAACAGGAATGCGCCTGCTGCATATAACAGGAGTCCCATGATAATTCCTTTTTTGTATCCGAACTTATTCATGAAAGCACCGGCTGGCAGTGCCATCAGGAAGTAAGCGCCGAAATAGGCACCTTGTAGCAGTGTAGATCTGCGTGGCGTAATATTCAATACTTCCTGGAAATGCTTATTCAGCACGTCCAGCAGGCCGTATGCAAGGCCCCATAAAAAGAAAAGACTTGTTACCAGAATAAACGGAAACAGGTAGCTGGGTTGCTTCCCTCCAACTGGAGTGGTGCTGGTATAGGTGGAATTACTTACTGCGCCTCCGGCCATAACGAGATTTTGTGTTCAGGTGTGAAAATTAATATTGTATCAGTGCTGTTGGCTGATCCTAGCTGATGGATCTGTCGAGGTGCGTGTAACCTCCGTCTACGTAAAGAATTTGTCCGGTTGTATGTGAAGATCTGTTTGAAAGTACGAATACGGTGGTATTAGCAATTTCTTCAGAGGTGGTCATTCTTGTTTCGAAAGGAATTTTAGAAGTGATGGCAGCCAGTTTCTCTTTAGGATTAGGCAGGGAATTGATCCATGTTTCGTAGAGCGGCGTCCATACTTCAGCAGGGATAACGGTGTTTACGCGAATGCTGTAAGGCAGCAGTTCTACGGCCCATTCGCGGGTAAGTGCGTTGATAGCGCCTTTGGAAGCTGCATAGCCGGAGGTGTTACCTTGTCCGGTGGCAGCTACTTTGGAGCCGATGTTTACGATATTTCCTTTAGTGACTTTCAGGTAAGGAATTGCGTAGTGGGCGAGGTTGTAGTAGTGAGAAAGGTTGTTTTGGAGCGACTGCATAAACCTTTCAGGGGAGCCGCTTTCGAGGCCTACGCCATCGTTTGCACCTGCATTGTTTACCAGTCCGTCGATCTTTCCGTATTTTTCAACAGTAGCATCGATTACTTTTTTACAGTCTTCCACTTTTCCCAGTTCCGCAGTTACTGCGAAGGCTTTACCGCCAGCGGCAACGATGTCGGCTACTGTCTTTTCATTATCGCTTGTCTTACGACCTGCGATAACAGCAACAGCACCTTCTGCTGCCACCAGTTTAGCAATAGCTTCACCAATGCCTTTGGCGCCACCAGTAACGATAATCACTTTATCCTGTAATCCTAAATCCATGATTGAAATATTATAAATGATAAAATGCGATGGCATTGCCACCCATTATTTTTTGTTGTTCTACAGATGATAACCTGCTGATATAATCTGTTATGATATCTTTTACTTCGCCGTATTCCGCTGCCAGCAAGCACACCGGCCAGTCGGAACCAAAGAGTAGTCTGTCGCAGCCGAAGGCTTCCAGTACCGTATCGAGGAAAGGTTCGAATTGATGTGCTTTCCAGTTTTTCCAGTCGGCTTCTGTTACCAATCCACTTATCTTACAGCACACATTAGGTGCAGCGGCGATTTTGCGAATATGAGCAGCCCAGGTATCTAATTCCCCTTTTTTGAAATCAGGTTTGGCGAGATGATCGATAATCATTCGTTGTGCTGGAAACTGGTCAACAAATTTTTCTACGGCAGGTAACTGTTTCGGATATACGAGGATATCATAGGAAAAGTCATATTGTGCAAGGGCCAGAATCCCACGGCAAAAATCTTCCCTCAGCAGGAACATGGGATCTGGTTCCCCCTGAACAATATGACGAAAACCTTTCAGTTTTGGAAATTGGGAATAGTAGTGCAATTGCTCACTGATGCTTGTAGAACGGAGGTCCGTCCATCCTACTACTCCTTTGATAAAGTCATGTTTGGCTGCCAGGTCCAGCAGGAAAGCGGTTTCATTTTCTGACTGGTCTGCCTGCACTGCTACGCAACCCTGGATACCATGTGCTTTAAACACAGGCTCCAGCTGTTCCGGGAAGAAATCCTGACGGATGACTTCCATTGTATCATCTATCCACGCGTCGCGGATGGGATCATACTTCCAGAAATGTTGGTGTGCGTCTATTATCATAACGTTAGATTGTTTTTTCTCGCAAAGGTGCGCCTTCGGCGCTTTCCACGCAAAGCAGCATAAGGGGCAAAGCAGCAAAGGATCATGTTTTGTTGGTTAAGACCAATATCTAATTAAATATATTATGCAGGTCTTATGCTGCTTTGCCCCTTATGCTGCTTTGCGAGAAATAAATACTATAATGAAAAAATTCTATCCATCATCACCCACTTCTCTCCTTGCTTAGCAACGGGGATCGCCTGCTGGTATTTCCACATCAGTTGTTCCCATTCCTGTACCTTCGGATTAGCGGCGTCCATGGCTCCTTTACGCTCAAAAGAAAATGAGGCATCGGTTTCCATGATCATAAACAAGCGGTTTCCTGCACGGTAGATTTCCATGCCGGTGATACCGCTGTCGGTGATACTCTTTTTTATTTCCGGCCATACCTCGCGATGATAGAATTCATATTCGCCTATCAACTGTGGGTCATCTACCAGATCTAATGCCAGACAATATCTTGCCATATCAGAATTATTTATATGCTACAGCAGTTTGTTTGGAAGAGCCCAGATGATCGATACCCAGTTCTACTACGTCTCCTGGTTTCAGATATACCTGAGGGTTCATACCCAGGCCAACGCCAGCAGGCGTACCGGTGGAGATCACATCACCTGGGAGCAGGGTCATGAACTGGCTGAGGTAAGATACCAGAAAAGGTATTTTGAAGATGAGATTAGCGGTAGTACCGTCTTGCATGGTTTTACCATTAACGGTGAGCCATAAACGCAGGTTGTTGATATCTGAGATTTCATCCTGTGTAGCGAGCCATGGGCCTAAAGGTGCGAAGGTGTCGCAGCTTTTTCCTTTCACCCACTGACCACCTCTTTCGATCTGGAAAGCGCGTTCGCTATAATCGTTGTGCAGGCAGTAGCCGGCAACATAATCCAGTGCATCTTTTTCTTCTACATAGCTGGCTTTTTTACCGATAACAACGGCCAGTTCTACTTCCCAGTCAGTTTTTTCACTGTTACGAGGGATGATGAGGTTGTCGTTAGGACCTACCAGAGAAGAGGTACTTTTAAAGAACACGATTGGTTCTGCAGGGATGGCTGCATTTGTTTCTTTAGCGTGATCAGCGTAGTTAAGGCCGATACAAACTATTTTGGAAGGGCGTGCGATAGCGGAACCGAGGCGGGTACCTGCAGGCACCTGCGGACAGTTAGCACTGTTAGCAGCCCACCATTCGGCGAGGCGTTGCAGACCATTCGTCTCAAAAAATTTCTCTCCATAATCTTCGCCAAATGCGCTTACATCAAACATGCCGGCATCCGTTGCCACACCTGGCTTTTCAGCACCTGCTAAACCAAACCTGATAAGTTTCATTAGACTTTTTTTATTGTTTGCTATTATTTTATTTCTTTCAGATGATCCACCTGTAAGTGGCCATCTTCTACTTTCAGATCCATTACAGCATCCAGTTTCCCCTCTTTTTCCATAGAGAAATAAACCTGATCTGGTTTGCCGGTGGTCTGGATAACTGGTTTGTAACCTTTAGGAACAGGCATGGTCATCGTTTTATTAACACCTGCAAATTCCACGTAGAGTACTACGTTATCTGGTTTATCGGAAGGTCTTATTTCAGCAATAAAATCTTCGATGATTTTACCGGATTTAATATTCTTTTTATAAGAATTTGTTGTTCCGGAAGCGGCGGCGGCTACTTTTCCCAGGCCTTGTACATTTTCCATGTATAACCATACTGGTTTTGGAGGTACGGTGGCCCAGAAGATTTTCAGTGCGCCATTGCTACTGTCTACGCTGGCGTGGTAATAACGAGGCGCGCGGTTAGGCTTTACTACGCCGATGTATGCGCTGTTAGGCTTATCCCAGGCTACACGGATCACATCATTATCAGTGCCTTCGGTGAGGATGGCCTGGTCGAAAGATTTTTCTTTTTCCTGACCATTGATAGCGAATTTGATTACTACCTGCGCAGTGTCTTTATTTCTGTTTTTGAGGGTAACATCCACTTTTCCGGCTGGAGTAGCGGGTGTCATCGGAACAGAGTCGGATTGCTGTGCAGTACCTGCTGCGTTGTCTTTACCATTATTACAAGCGGCAAACCCTAAAGTAGCCAGTGCCAGGTAAACGGGAAAATGTTTCATGAACGTTTAGGTGATTTGTTATAAAAAAATAAAAATAGGCATTCGACCTAAAGTTACACTCAACATATTAAAATATTAGTTATTAAGACGGATAAAACCTCCATCGATTGGGTAATCAGAACCAGTGATAAATCCGGCTTCATCGGAGCAGAGGTAAAGCGCCAGCGTACCTACTTCTGCAGGTTTAGCCATACGGCCGATAGGCTGGGTTTTGCTCAGTTTTTCGAACATCTCTGCTTCTTTACCAGGATAATTTTTAGCAATGAACCCATCTACGAAAGGCGTATGTACTCTGGCCGGAGACACACAGTTGCAGCGGATATTATCGCCCAGGTAGTCTTTCGCTACGGAGAGCGTCATGGTTAATACAGCACCTTTACTCATAGAGTACGCGAACCTATCCGGGATACCCACACTGGAAGCGATAGATGCGATATTTAAGATGACACCGCCGCCTTGTTTTTTCATCTGACCAATAACCGCATACATACAGTTGTAAGTCCCTTTCACATTTACATTGTAAACGCGGTCAAAGTCTTGCTCAGCGGTATTCTCCAACTTACCTACATGTGCGATACCTGCGCAGTTAACGAGGATATCCAGTTTGCCGGCAGATTGGATAATATTATTCATTACAGCAACAACTGCTGCCTGGTCGGCAACATTGCAGGCATGTACCTGTGCTTTACCACCATCCGCAATAATTTCATCGGCAGTACCTTTACCACCCTCTGCATTCAGTTCCAGGATATGGACCTGAGCACCCTGTGCACCAAAACATTTAGCTATCGCCTGTCCTATGCCGCTACCACCGCCGGTGATAACTGCCACTTTATTATCTAATCTGAACAGCTCCATCGTAATAAAAATTTAAGGGTTCTAAAATAGGATTAATAGCTTGTGGATAACAACTGTATTTTCGCTGTATATTATACTTTATTAACCAATTTTCTAAAAAACAGGTATTTTTTGAGATAAATACATGAAGCGACGCTTTTCTAGTTAAAAATTAAAGCGAGTCTGTTCGAGCGCAACAGGATGGATTTTAATATATTTATTTGCTGTTTTTTAAACCTATAGCACTTACTTTTTTTAAGCTCAATTTATGTTAAAGAAATCCCTGGCTGTGATAGCATTTACATTAATGCTAGGCTCAGCAACCTATGCCCAGAAACAGGTTTTCCCAGGAAGCGTGGGAATAGCCATTGACAGCTCCCTCATGATGGCCAAACTACACATCGGCGGAAACGTAGTAGATTCAAATACCTCCACCTTCAGAATGGGTAGATCTAATGATCAGGGTAACCGTGACGCACCAATGTATGGCGTGTCCGGTGCTTACAATATCGATTTTGCCGGATACCGCGATGTTATCCCGAACCAGATCGGCGCCCGCATCAGAGCCGAAAGAATCAATCTATGGGGACAGTATTCATTAGTACAAGGCATGGACCTGGCATTTTCTACTTCCACCGGTGCGACTTCCGAATCATTAAAAGAACGGTTAAGAATTACAAACGCAGGAAATGTTGGTATTGGCACCAACCAACCCAATGCATTACTATCGATCAATTCACCTCAAATAAATATCCAGGAAATCACTAAACCTGGTATTCCTTCCAGCATTGGTGGCCTTATTTTTGGCAATGCCACTACTACTGATACCAACTTCATACCAATGATCAGAGGCCGTGCCAAGGCAGAAGGCAGACCTTTTGGATTGTATGTGATTGGTCATGCTGCGGATGTTGTCCCTACCGGTGACGATGCATTTTCAGCCGCTATACTACTGGATGCACGCGGAAAAGGCGATGTATCATTGCTCAACAATAATCTGCTGACAGTCTCCAATTATGGGAATCCGATGTTAATGGTGAAAAGCAACGGTTCCGTATGTGTTGGTACCACCGACGCTAAAGGTTATAAGTTTGCCGTTAATGGCAATGCTATATTCACTAAAGTTGTAGTCAAAGAAAATTCCAAATGGCCGGACTATGTTTTCACTCCCGACTACCAACTGCCATCACTAGGCTATTTGGAAGATTTTATCCGGGAACATCAGCACCTGCCTGGTTTTCCGGCGGCTGCTGCCATAGAACAAAACGGACAGGATATAGCAGCAGTAAACAGGCAACTGGTACAAAAAGTGGAGGAGCTTACACTCTATATTATTGAACTCAATAAACGTTTATCACAACAGGAAGAAAAAATCAACGCATTAAACAAAACCGTTTCTGGTAAATAAAATGTCCAATCTGTTTATAACTATATTTGTATGGTGCAAAACTGATTTTTTAACCTGGTCTTGATAAACCATGAATATACTAGCTAAGATTAGATGCCTTTTACTACTGGCTGCCACTACTTGTTTTACTGCTGTCAGCGCCCAGCAGATACCGTTAAACAAATACGGCCTTGCAGTGCTGACAGATAAAAAACAGTATGAGCAGCTGATTAAAAAAGACAGCACCCAGGAACTTGTCAACCTGGAAAAGTATATTCCTGGCATTAAGAAAGATGTAAGGTATGCTACCACTAATAACTTTACACACCAGGTATTATATCCCAATAATAACACGGCTATTTACCTGCGGAAGCCTGCAGCGGCGAAACTGAAGAAAGTCCAGGATATCTTGCACAAGCAGGGTTACGGCCTGTTGATCTATGATGCTTATAGACCGTACAGGTGTACGGAGCTGATGTTTAAGATCGTTCCAAACGATTTGTATGCAGCCGATCCCCGCAAAGGCTCTGGGCATAACCGCGGCGTAGCCGTAGACCTGAGCATGGTAGATCTTAAAACTGGTAAGCCGGTAGCAATGCCTACCGACTTCGATGACTTCACCTTTAAGGCGCATCAAAACTATCAGCCAAAAGATCCAACGGTAACGGCTAATCGTAAACTCTTGCGCGATACCATGAAAGCCGCTGGCTTCAAAGGAAGCAGTACCGAATGGTGGCACTTTTATCTACCTGATTATAAAAAATATCCGCTGATGGATATTGTATTCTAATATTGACGGCCGGAATGTTCCGGCCGTTTTCGTAATGGTTAAACAGCCAGATGTTGTACATGTAATAAAAGAAGAACAGAAGCTGCTACCAGCTCCTGCAAAGAAAGAAATTACGTCAACAGAAGCAGCGGTGATCAAACGTCCGATGGTATTTGGAAAACTTGGGCAGATAGAAATTCCTGATGGCGCTAAAGAGCAGCTGGACAGCGTTGCAAACATTCTGGCTAATTACCCGGATGTGAATATCCTGATCATCGGACATACTTGTGATATCGGCAGCGCAACAGCCAACTTAAAAGTGGGTGAAGCCAGAGCTAAGGCAGCAGCCCAATATCTGATCAGTAAAGGTGTTGCGGCTGGCAGGATTGAAACTAAATCGGAAGGAGATACAAATCCACTGGTTCCCAATACATCAGAAGAGAACAGAAGGAAAAACCGAAGAGTGACGATTGTATTACAATAACAATATAAATAAAAAGGCCGCTGATGCACTACGTCAGCGGCCCGTCAATCAAAGTAAATCAATCGTTATGAATACTAATAGATTTTGTTTAAAGCATCTACATACGCATGTACAGATGCATTTACGATGTCGGTAGAGTAACCGAAACCGTAGTACGACTGACCATTGTATTTCACGCGCATATTCACTTTGCTCACATCTTCACTACCGCCGTGCATAGCCTGAATACTGAATTCGTCCAGGTCTATATCATCTTTGATAATTTCGTGAATAGCGTTGATGGTGGCATTAACCGGACCATTACCAGCGGCACTTGCTTCTTTCTCTTCACCGTTGATCATCAGCTTTACAGTAGCCATAGGACGCAGCGGATCGCCACATACTACTTGCAGTAAGGTTACTTTAATACCTTTTTCATCATATACTTTGGCATCGCCATCTCCCATCAGCTGTAACAGGTCAGCATCAGAGATTTCTTTCTTATTATCAGCAATCACCAGGAAGCGTTCATAAACTTCATCCAGGTTGATTTTATCAATTTTATAACCGAGGCGCTCCAGGTGGTGCTTCAACGCATGACGACCGCTACGGGCTGTCAGGATAATAGCGTTGGAGTTAATCCCTACATCTTCCGGATTGAGGATCTCATAGTTTTCGCGATGTTTCAACACGCCATCCTGGTGGATACCAGAGCTATGCGCAAAAGCATTACGGCCTACGATTGCCTTGTTAGGCTGAACCGGCATACGCATCATAGTAGACACCATGTTGGAGATCTCGTAGATGCCTTTTGAATTGATGTTGGTATGATAACCTAAAGCGTGATGCGTTTTCAATATCATGGCTACTTCTTCGAGAGAAGTATTACCTGCACGTTCTCCGATACCGTTGATGGTACATTCTACCTGGCGTGCGCCATTCTGAATACCAGCGATGGTATTGGCGGTAGCCAGTCCGAGGTCGTTGTGGCAGTGAACAGAGATGATCGCTTTATCGATGTTAGATACATGATCTACCAGGTATTTGATTTTAGCGCCATACTGATCAGGGAGGCAATAACCGTTGGTATCAGGGATGTTCACGGTGGTGGCGCCAGCAGCAATAACTGCTTCGATCATACGAGCCAGATATTCGTTGTCTGCACGGCCAGCATCTTCCGCATAAAATTCTACGTCGTCGGTGAATTTACGGGCATATTTTACTGCATCTACAGCACGCTGGAGGATTTCATCGCGGGTGCTGTTGAATTTATATTTGATATGCATATCGGAAGAACCGATACCGGTATGAATACGACCACGTTTTGCAAAACGCAGTGCTTCAGCAGCAGCATCGATATCCTTGGTATTAGCGCGTGTCAGTGCACATATAACGGGTTCAGAAATTGCTTTGGAAATCTCCACCACACTCTGGAAATCGCCAGGGCTGGAGATGGGGAAACCAGCCTCGATGATATCCACACCCAGCGCTTCCAGTTTCTTCGCGATTTCAATTTTTTCTACAGTGGTCAGCTGACAGCCAGGCACCTGTTCACCATCGCGCAGCGTGGTATCAAAGACGTATACACGATTTTTATCCATGATAGTGTAACTATTTTCGGTTTAGTAAGATTAGTTCAGGTTCTCCAGTACTTTCGCACCCATGGCGTCTGTACCCATAATAAATTCGTTCTCCGTATGCTTGTTGGCGATATCCATTGTTCTGTAACCCTGGCGCAGTGTAGCTTCCACCGCTTTAATCACACGCTGTGACTCAGTTTTCAGTCCAAAAGAAATATCCAGCATCAGTGCTGCGGAAAGGATAGACGCCAATGGGTTGGCAATACCTTTACCAGCAATATCATGTGCAGAACCGTGGATAGGCTCATAGAAACCTACTTTATCACCTACAGATGCTGAAGCCAGCATACCCATAGAACCAGCGATCTGGCTAGCCTCATCTGTCAGGATATCTCCAAAAAGATTACCGGTAAGTACTACGTCGAAACGCTTAGGATCTTTGATCAACTGCATTGCTGCGTTATCAATGAACATATGTTCTGTTTCTACATCAGGATATTCTTTTGAAATTTCCTGCACCACTTCTCTCCACAGACGGCTGGCTTCCAGCACGTTTGCTTTATCTACAGAGCAAAGTTTATTACGACGTGTACGTGCTGCTTCATAAGCTTTACGGGCAATACGCTCCACTTCATAACGATGATAAATCATCAGGTCAGAAGCAGTATTACGATCTTCTGTTCTTTTCTTCTCACCAAAATATACATCACCGGTCAACTCACGGAAGAAAAGAATATCAGCACCACGAAGGATTTCAGGCTTGATACTGGAAGCTTCCAGTAGCTCGTCGAACAATTTGATAGGACGCAGGTTAGCATATAAGCCCAGTTCCTTGCGGATTTTCAGGAGGCCCTGTTCTGGTCTTACTTTCAAGGTAGGATCGTTATCATATTTAGCATGACCAATAGCGCCAAACAGGATAGCATCGCTGTTTCTAGCACGGTCCAGCGTACTGTCTGGCAGCGGATCACCGGTAGCTTCAATAGCCACATGGCCCATCATACCTTCTTCAAAATGGAAAGTATGACCATAATTTTTCGCAATGGTTTCCAGTACTTTTTGTCCCCAGGCTGTTACTTCCTGTCCGATTCCATCACCTGGAATTACTAATATTTTCTTTTCAACGCCCATGTAGAGTGTGCTTTATGATGTATGTAAGGTGTGCTTAAAAATTGAATGGTCTGGATTGTTCGTAGGTTTCGATTTCCTTGCGTAAACTCAGCAGGTAGTCGATATCATCGTAACCATTGAGCAGACATGTTTTTTTGTAAGGATTGATATCAAAGTTTTCCTGTTCACCGGTAGCTTTAATTTTGATGAACTGGTTATTCAGATCTACTTCCAGTTCTGCTTTCGGATCTTTTTCGATTGCCAGGAAAACTTTTTCCAGGAAGGCTTCACTTACTTGTACAGGCAGGATGAAGTTATTGAGTGCATTGTTTTTGAAGATATCAGCGAAGAAGCTGCTGACAACTACTTTGAAGCCATAGTCGGCGATGGCCCAGGCAGCATGCTCGCGAGAAGAGCCACAGCCGAAGTTTTTACCACCTACTAATATCTTACCACTGTAAGTAGGATTGTTGAGAACGAAGTCAGCTTTAGGTGTATTATCAGCCTCAAAGCGCCAGTCGCGGAAGAGGTTTTCACCGAAACCATCTCTGGTGGTAGCTTTCAGGAAGCGTGCAGGAATGATTTGATCTGTATCTATATTTTCAATCGGTACAGGTACCGCAGAAGAAACTAAATGTTGAAATGTTTTACTCATTGTCAGATTATTTTTTGACGGCGACCACACGAAGGCGGACGTAGTCTGCATATAAATTACCTTCTCTTGTCAAGGCTGGTCCTACTTCTTCCTGTACCTGCTGTAGTATTTCCTTTTTATCTTTTTCAGATACCTGGGCAAAGAAATGATCACCGAACATCTCTAACCAAACGCTGATACCGGTTTCAGGATCTGCCAGTTTGGTAGGTCTTTCGAAGAAGAGGATTTTTTCTACGGTGAATCCTGCTTTTTCCAGCAGGGTTGCGTATTCGCCTGGAGAAGGGAAATACCAGAACGGCTGATAGGTATATCCTTTTTGCTGCATTACATATTCCAGTTCACGGAGGATGCTGTTTACATTGCCCTTACCGCCCATTTCCAGTACTAGTCGTCCGTTTTGGCGGAGATGTGCGTACATGCGTTCGATGGCTTTTTCTTTTTCTTGCACCCAGTGTAGGGTGGCATTGGAAAAGATGGCATCAAACTGTTGGTGCAGGTCAAAGGAAGCGGCATCAGCAACTGCAAAGTTCACATTTGGAAAATGTGCTTTAGCACTGCTGATCATCTTAGGTGAAGCATCAATACCGGTTACATTAGCGCCGGTTTCAGCCAGTTGGGCTGTGAGCTCACCAGTACCGCAACCGAGATCCAGAATGGATTCTCCGGGTTGTGGATTCAGCCATTCAATGAGGCTGTTGCCATATTCAAACACGAAGTTGTGTTTGGTTTTGTATAAGTCAGCATTCCATTGGTCCATATAATGAGCGTTTAGCCGTGTAGGTAATTAAACCAGTTCTCTTACATCAGTTACGCGACCGGTGATAGCGGCAGCAGCAGCTGTCAGCGGACTCGCGAGGAAGGTACGGGCATTAGGTCCCTGGCGTCCTTCGAAGTTGCGGTTGGAGGTAGAGATACAATACATGCCAGCAGGAACTTTATCTTCGTTCATACCGAGGCAGGCACTGCAACCTGGTTCACGCAGCTGGAATCCGGCAGCAGCCAGTACTTTATCAATACCTTCTGCTTTAGCCTGGGCTTCTACCTGTTTAGAACCTGGTACTATCCAAGCCACTACATCTGCTGCTTTCTGTTTGCCTTTTACGAAATCGGCCACCAGACGCAGATCTTCTATGCGGGAGTTGGTACAGCTACCAATAAATACGTAGTCGATTTTTTTGCCAAGGAGTTCAGCTCCTGCCTGCAGGTCCATATATTCCAGCGATTTTTTGAAAGAAGGTCTTTCTTTCTCATCGATCTGCTCCAGGGAAGGGATGTTACGGGTGATGCCCATACCCATGCCAGGATTGGTACCATAGGTGATCTGCGGTTCGATATCTGCCGCATCGAAAGTCAGCACGGTATCAAATGCTGCGTCTGCATCGGAAAATAAAGTTTTCCAGTAAGCGAGGGATTTATCCCAGGCTTCGCCTTTAGGCGCAAACTCACGGCCTTTAATATATTCGAAGGTGATGTCGTCCGGAGCGATCATACCACCACGAGCACCCATTTCGATACTCATGTTGCAGATGGTCATACGTGCTTCCATGCTCAGACTACGAATGGCGTCGCCGGCATATTCTACGAAATAACCGGTAGCACCGGATGCAGATATTTTAGAGATGATATACAGGATGATATCTTTGGAGAGAACGCCTTTTTTCAGCTGGCCGTTCACTTCAATTTTCATGCGTTTAGGCTTGTATTGCAGGATACATTGAGTCGCCATTACCTGTTCTACTTCGGAAGTACCAATACCGAAAGCTACTGCTCCGAAGGCGCCATGAGTAGAAGTATGGCTGTCGCCACAAACGATGGTCATTCCAGGAAGCGTGATACCTAGTTCAGGGCCAATAACATGAACGATACCCTGGTAAGGATGTCCCAGACCATACAGTTCCACCCCGAATTCGGCCGTGTTTTTAGTCAGCATTTCCACCTGGTGGCGGCTCAGTGCTTCCTTAATAGGCAGGTGCTGATCCATTGTTGGCACGTTGTGATCGGCAGTGGCCCTAGTTTTGGCAGGACGAAAAACCGGGATGCCTCTCTTGCGCAAACCATCGAATGCCTGAGGGCTGGTTACCTCATGGATAAAGTGCGTGTTGATATACACGGCATCCGGATGACCAGGTTTACTCATCACGATGTGGCTGTCCCAGATTTTGTCAAATAACGTTTTTCCCATCCTTATTGCTTCCTTTTTAAATTGTTTATACCTTCAAATCTAATGGACGATATTTAATGTACATATCGCTAAATTTGTCTTAATTACAACTTTTAAACGCCATTGATAAACATTAAAATATTGTTTATCAATATTTTACAAGATTTTATTAACGATGCCCAACAGTCAAAGTGATGCGTTATTCATATTAATAAAAACCTTAACGAAAGCTGAAAAACGTAGTTTTCAGCTAACTTTCAATAAGAATAATACGAAGGAGGACGTACTTTTTATACAATTGTTCAATACGTTGGACAAGCTAAAAGAGTATGATGAAGAGCAGATCTTGAAGAAGGTCCCTGATCTGAAGAAGCAACAGTTATCGAATGTAAAAGCGCATCTCTACAAACATTTACTGACCAGCTTACGACAACTGTACAAGCAGAAAGACCCGCTGATAGACCTCCGGGAGCAGCTGGACCATGCCCGTGTACTGTACAATAAGGGATTATATAACCAGGCACTGAAGATCCTTGGCAAAGCCAAAACCATGGCCTATGACCAGGAAGAAGTGATGCTGGGCTATGAGATCGTGGAATTTGAGAAGCTGATAGAATCAAGACATATCACCCGAAGCCTGGAAAACCGCGCGGAGGCATTGAGTGCGGAATCCAAACAGATTCAATACCAGCTGACCAACATCAGCATGCTTTCCACACTTTCACTGCGTATGTATGGCCTCTACCTTAAATTAGGGCATGCCCGTAATGAAAGAGACGCAGAAATGGTAAAATCCTTTTTTGAAAGTCAGCTGCCACCGCATAAGCTGGCAGATATGAGCTTCTACGAAAAAGTATACATGTACCAGGCCAGCTGCTGGTATTTCTATATCCTGCAGGACTTCGTAATGTACTACAGGTATACGCAGAAATGGGTAGATCTGTTTAAGCAGTATCCATCCTTGCAGCAAACAGATATGGATCTGTACATCAAGGCCCAGCATAACCTGCTGACGGCACATTTCTATACCAGTAACTTCGAGAAATTCAAAACAGCGTTATGTGAGCTGGAAGCATTCATAGTGGCGAATCAGGAGAGCTTCCATGAGAACACGCGCACTTCGGCATTTGTGTATCTGTACACCGCAAAGATTAATCGTTATTTCCTGGAAGGTACGTTTACACAGGGTTTGGCGATGGTGCCGGAGTTGGAATCCGAAATCAGCAATCATACCCTGAAAATAGATCAGCATCGTGTATTGGTGTTTTATTACAAGATTGCCTGTTTATATTTTGGTAGTGGCGACAATAGTAAGGCTATTGTTTATCTCAATAAAATCATCAACCTGAAGATAGGCAACCTGCGTGCCGACATACAGTGTTTTGCGCGCATACTGCATCTGATAGCGCATTATGAGCTGGAGAACTACAGTCTGGTGGAATATCTGATCAAATCCGTGTATCATTTCATCTCCAAAAACAAAGACCTTGGATCAGTGATGGATGAGATCATGAAGTTCTTACGTAAATACATATACGCTAATCCTAAAGAGTTGCGTAATGCATTCGTAGATTTAAAACACAGACTGGAAGTAATTTCAGAGGATCCGTATGAGCGTCGTTCCTTCTTATATCTCGATATAATTTCCTGGCTCGAAAGCAAGATTGACGGCCGTCCGGTGCAGGAAGTTATTCAACGTAAGTTTCAGAATAAGGAACGCAGGATTTAGTTGTTTAAAATATTATTTATGCAGATGATCGAGTAGATTTTTCTGTAGATAAAAAGAGATGGCATTTTTTCGATGCCATCTCTTTTTTTATGTGAATATTATTGATTGTTCTTTATCAAAAGAAATCGTTTTTAACCATAATAACACTCATAGTATCATTCCTACAAAACCCTTATCAGCAAATGGTTTCAAGAAAAATTATTTACTAATTTTCTTGGCAGAGATGAGATTTGTTTCTATCTTCGAAGTGACATAAATATAAGGTATCTATTACCGATTTCTTTGAGCCTGGGAGCTACCTACTCCCAGGCTCTTTCTTCCCCAACTTATTTTGCCATAGTGGTAAAATTGCCCAACATTGCCAGGGCGTTTAATGGCGATGATAAATTGTATTTATGTCGAATTTTTCTTTATGCAATTGTGTCAACGGATGGGTATTTACTCCTTATCGCAAGATAAGAGGCGTGTGTGGCATCCCACAGGTGGCGTCTATCGATTCCCTTGCCAGTGCAAAATTGAAAAAGACATTAATAATAAATAGGTAGTTTATTATTAATGAGAATTGGGTTAGCCCCTCGCGAAGTTTCTACTTCGGGCAGGGGTTATCCTGCAGCCCAGAAGTCTGAATAAGACGCATCGTAACATTCTTCCGTACATCCCTTGTAATCCTCCTAACTCCTTATTTCTATTCAATACTTATTGTAGTTAGATCTCCAGTATTTATAAGATCATTATACAAATAATACTCAAATTATCATTCCTACAAAACCCTTATCAGCAAAGGGTTTCAAGAAAAATTATTTACTAATTTTCTCGGCAGAGATGAGATTTGTTTCTATCTTCGATTCAGTTCATTACTTTATTGCACATAAGTGCAACGTTTGAAAGAAAATATACAAGCCTGGGAGAGGTCTAACTCCCAGGTTTATTTTCTCCTTAACTTATTTTACCATCCTGGTAAAATCACCGAAAGTCACTTGGGTACTTTTTCAGGTGACAATTTCAACCTGAGGTAATGAACACCAAACAAAGCCAGTGCTTTTTTAATTGTAAACATGGTTGGATTTTTACACCTTATCGTAAGATAAGAGGTGTAAAAGTATGGCACCCCACTGGTGGTGTCTATAGATTTCCATGTAATTGTCAGATTGAAAAAGGAAAACATTAAAGGTGCATTTAGACCATGTACTTAAATGTAATTTTGGGTTAGCCCCTCGCGAAGTTTCTACTTCGGGCAGGGGGTAACCTGCAGCCCAGCAGTCTGAATAAACCATATCATTTCATTTACATTCACTATATGGATCAATCTCAGGATCTCATTTTTCTATCCATACCTTATTGTAGTTGGATTTCCAGTTTTCATAAGAATATTATACTAATAATATTCAAATTATCATTCCTATAAAACCCTTATCAGCAAAGGGTTTCAAGAAAAAATATTTACTAATTTTCTTGGCAGAGATGAGATTTGTTTCTATCTTCGAAGAGTCATGTAAGAAAAGGTATCAGATACCAATTTTTTAGAACCTGGGAGCAGCCTAACTCCCTGGCTCTTTTTTCCCCAACCTTATTTTACCATAGTGGTAAAATCACCTAACATCGCCAGGGTGGTTTATGGCGGTGTAATTTTTTTACATGACAAAAAATTGCCAGTTTAATTGTATCAACTGATGGGTATTCACTCCTTATCGTAAGATAAGAGGTATACGTATATGGCATCCTTCCGGTGGCGTCTATCGTTTCCCTTGCCGGTGTACACTTAAAAAGGACATTAATGATATACTTTAGGCAGTCATCGTTAATGGGGGTTTGGGTTAACCCCTCGCGAAGTTTCTATTTCGGGCAGGGGTTAACCTGCACCGGTAAAATGCAAATGACATAGCATCTCATTCTTACAGCATCCTTATCTGTAAGGCATTTCAGCAACCAATGTCATTCCGGCATTTCCAGCCACGGTTCATATCTTCTGTATTTCTTAAAAAATGTCAGTGCCGCTATCAGCTGCAATAACACAATGGCATACCAGGTCAAATATCCCAGTATCATAAATAATAACACAAAAGAAATCACCAGTATCCAACGGAAATGAATCTCTGCATTCATCTTTGGAAAATATAATAATACCCTAAATATGAGTAACAATGATATACCAGTAATGCCGGCAGTGATAATATCTGTAATCGAAAAACGATGATTATTATAACACAGCAGCATAATGGTCTCTGGTATATACATGATGATATACATACCTACTACTCGCGAATAATGCCGCAAGGTGCTAATAGGTAAGTTCTGTAACCAGTTCAGGTAAATTTCATCGAAAGCACGATGATGCAACATGAGCTGTGTATGCATTAGCACCGACATGATCACGCCGAGTTGTAAGGCACGCAAGTCAAAGAACTCACTCTGCGACATCAGGAAAAACGTCAGCCATAGTACCAACGCAGACCAAAGCTTCGTGAGAAACATCTTTCGTGGGAAAACAGTAAATAGCTCGTAGAAAAAATATAATACCGGCGGCTTCACAAATAATTTATCCAGCCATCGGGAGAAACGCGTGCTGAAAAAGAAAACATCTGGCTGCCATAATTTTTTCTCGAATAACGGCAACGGCCATACGCACATTATAATATTAAATACAATAATTAACGATGCAGGTATATAATAATGTTTCCAAAATCCTACCGCCGCAGCGATCAATCCATATATAAATACCGGCAGATAATTAAGAAACTGCACGCGCAGCCATATCCTGCGCCGCTGTGGCGTTTCTATACAACCTAACGTGCTATACAGAAAAAAATATTGCGGCAACTGCATGACCTTCATCACATACCCTGTACATTTTATGGAATAGAGTCCCCATAATACAAATACCAGCAGTAGAAATCCCCAACTGCTCAGAAAGCCTTCCATCAGTCCGAGATGATAATACAAGAGGTTTGACCCGTTGACAATGCCAAAAAGAAAATAAAATATTATCAGAAAAAACCCTGTGTTCTCTATATAAAATCGGGTAGAGAAAATTTTTTGCAGGATAGTGTTCGTATGCCTCATACTAATTCAACGTAATATTTCTGTTGTGGATGGTCAGTGTTCCGTTAATGGTAACTTTTGCGGGGTCCAGTGGTTGGTGGGAGGTAATGCAGAAGCTTACGCCCCGACTGTGATATTGATTGATAAGGTCATAGAGTATGGTCACAGTACGGGTATCTATAGTGATCAGCGGTTCGTCCAGGAGGATGAGTGCCGGATTACCACAAAAGGCCAGCATAAGGCTCAATTTTTTCAACATCCCGCTACTGTAGCTACTTACAGGGTTATTCACAAAGTTACCCACACCGAGCAAGGATTGGATTTCCTGCATTAGCTGCCTATCCCCTCCTTTGGTATTGAGGTAGAGGTTTATCAGGTCTTTCCCTGTGAGGAAGGCGGGGTATAACGGTTCTGCCTCAGCGTAGTTGATCAGTCGGCGGTAAGCCACTGGCTGTCCGGCGTTATTCACGGTACCATTAATAATAATATCTCCTTTGAAGGGTAGCAAACCGGCCATCACCTTCATACAGGTGGTTTTACCGGCGCCGTTCTCGCCTTTCAGCCAATAGATCCCATGTCCCAGGGATAGATGGGGAATATCCAGTACCGGGATATCCTGATAACTTTTTCTGATGGCGGACAATGTGATTACCGAATCGGGCATATCTTAACAGCATTAATACTATAAATATCAAAAATTGTATGATATATATCCTGAAATTGTCATAAAATTTATGAATCAATTTTCCTATTGATGTTCAGTCACTTGGATAAATAAAAAGTCAATTCTTCTAAGTTAGTAGAAAAAAGAGCCATATTACGAGATTGTTTTGCACACATCAAAAACAAATAAATGTGCGAAACGTAAATCGTCTAAAACCCTTTACTATTCTATTGTTTAACAATACCCACACTCTTTTTCCACACCTGTTGAAAACTATTACTTCCATGCTAACTAACAGCTCTTACATTTGTAATCCTGAGCGTATGGATTTCAACACCTGAGCATTAGAAAATGTAGCGGATTGATTTAGGAGTTTTTTTGCGGATGCGAACCCCAAAAGGAAAATCAGAAACCTTCGACAGTACCCATAAAATATTTTTTATTTATGAACAACGAGAATGAAATTCTTTTAAAAGAGAACAAGGACCGTTTTGTGTTATTACCAATCAACTATCCTAAAATATGGGAACAGTACAAAAAACATGAAGCGAGTTTCTGGACAGCCGAAGAGATTGATCTGGGTAGCGATTTGAAAGACTGGGCGAACTTAAATGATGGCGAGCGTCATTTTATTTCACATGTACTTGCATTTTTTGCTGCCAGCGATGGTATCGTAAACGAAAACCTCGCTGTAAACTTCATGAGTGAAGTTCAGATCCCGGAAGCCCGCTGCTTCTATGGTTTCCAGATCATGATGGAAAACATTCACTCCGAAACATACGCCCTGCTGATCGATACTTATGTTAAAGATCCTGTAGAAAAAGATCGTTTATTCCATGCCATCGATACTGTTCCTGCTGTTAGAAAAAAAGCAGATTGGGCATTACGCTGGATCGAAAACGGTTCATTTGCTGAAAGACTGGTAGCATTCGCCGCTGTAGAAGGTATCTTCTTCTCTGGTAGCTTCTGCTCTATCTTCTGGCTGAAAAAACGTGGCCTCATGCCAGGACTGACTTTTTCTAACGAACTGATCAGTCGTGACGAAGGCCTGCACTGTGAATTTGCCTGCCTGTTGTACTCTATGCTGGAAAATAAATTAAGCGAGGAACAGGTACACGCAATCATCAGCAACGCAGTAGAAATCGAAAAGGAATTCATCACAGACGCTTTACCAGTAGATCTGATCGGTATGAACTCCCGCCTGATGCAACAATATATAGAATTCGTGGCCGACAGATGGCTCTCTGAACTGGGATATAGCAAAATATTCAACGCCAGCAATCCATTTGATTTCATGGAAATGATTTCTCTCCAGGGAAAAACCAATTTCTTTGAAAAACGTGTAGGCGATTATCAGAAAGCGGGCGTACTCGGTGGTACCAAAGAATCACAGACATTCAGCCTGGAAGAAGATTTCTAATTTTTTGTTTTCCTAACCTCTTAAATTCATTTACCCATGTTCGTAATTAAAAGAGATGGCAGAAAAGAAGCAGTGAAATTTGATAAAATCACTGCACGTATTGAAAAGCTTTGCTACGGCTTCAATACGGAATATGTTGACGCGATAGATGTAGCAAAAAAAGTGATTCAGGGATTATATGATGGCGTAACAACAACCGAACTGGATAACCTCGCTGCCGAAACAGCAGCTTCACTGACAACAAAGCACCCGGACTACGCACTGCTGGCTTCACGCATCGCAGTTAGTAACCTCCATAAAAATACAGAGAAATCGTTCTCCAAAACGATGAAGATCCTCTATAACTATGTGGATCCTAAAATTGGAAAACCAGCGCCATTGCTGTCTGATGAGGTATATGAAATCATTGAGAAAAATGCAGAGCTCCTGGATTCTACTATCATCTATGATCGCGATTTCGCATTCGATTACTTCGGTTTCAAAACACTGGAACGCTCCTACCTGCTGAAAACAGATGGTCGCATCCAGGAACGCCCACAACATATGTTCATGCGCGTGTCTGTAGGTATTCACAAAGAAGATATCGAATCTGCGATCAAAACTTATAACCTGATGAGCGAACGTTGGTTTACACATGCTACTCCAACCCTGTTCAACTCAGGTACACCTAAAGCACAGATGTCTTCCTGCTTCTTGCTTGCCATGCAAGACGATAGCATCGAAGGTATCTATGATACACTGAAACAAACAGCAAAAATCTCCCAGAGCGCCGGTGGTATCGGATTAAGCATCCACAATATCCGCGCTACGGGTTCTTATATCAGCGGCACCAACGGTACCAGCAATGGTATCATTCCAATGCTGCGCGTATTCAATGATACTGCACGTTATGTAGACCAAGGCGGTGGTAAACGTAAAGGCGCTTTCGCTATCTACCTGGAACCATGGCATGCAGATGTATTCGAATTCCTCGACCTGCGTAAAAACCACGGTAAAGAGGAACTCCGCGCCCGTGACCTGTTCTATGCCCTCTGGGTACCAGACCTGTTCATGAAACGCGTAGAACAAAATGGCGAATGGTCATTATTCTGCCCACATGAAGCACCAGGCATGCACGAATGCTGGGGTGAAGAATTTGAGGCACTCTATGAAAAATATGAGAAAGAAGGTCGCGCACGTAAAACCATCAAAGCACAAGATCTGTGGTTTGCCATCCTCGATGCACAAATCGAAACCGGTAACCCTTACATCCTGTACAAAGATGCTGCTAACCGCAAATCCAACCAGCAAAACCTGGGTACTATCAAAAGCTCCAACCTGTGTACAGAAATCATCGAGTATACAGATGCAAATGAAGTAGCGGTTTGTAACCTGGCTTCTCTGGCACTGCCACGCTTCGTAAATGAAGGCGCTTTTGATCATCAGCGTTTATTCGATGTTACCTATCAGGCTACTCTTAACCTGAACAGAATCATCGACGAAAACTACTACCCAGTAGAAGAAGCCCGCAACAGCAACACCCGCCACCGCCCTATCGGATTAGGCGTGCAAGGCCTGGCTGATGCGTTTATCCTCATGCGTTATCCTTTCGAAAGCGACGAGGCTAAAAAACTGAACAGCGAAATATTTGAAACCATCTACTTCGCTGCCATGACCGCTTCTAACGATCTGGCTAAAAAAGAAGGCGCTTACAGCACTTTCGAAGGCTCACCTGCAAGTAAGGGTATCTTCCAGTTTGATATGTGGAATGTAACTCCTTCTGCACGCTGGAACTGGGAAGCACTGAGAACCTCCGTTAAAGAACATGGTATCCGCAACTCCCTGCTGCTGGCGCCAATGCCTACAGCATCTACTTCTCAGATCCTCGGCAATAACGAGTGTTTTGAACCATATACTTCCAACATCTACACCCGTCGTGTATTGAGTGGTGAGTTTGTAGTGGTAAACAAACACCTGCTGAAAGATCTCGTAGAACTGGGTCTCTGGGATAATGATATGAAGAATAAAATCATTGCATCCAATGGTTCTATCCAGCATATCAACGAAATCCCTGCGAATATCAAAGAACTCTACAAAACCGTTTGGGAAATCAAACAACGTAATATCATCGATATGGCAGCAGACCGCGGCGCGTTCATCTGTCAGTCACAATCGCTGAACCTGTTCGTAGACACTCCTACTACCGGTAAACTCACCTCCATGCACTTCCACGCATGGAAAAAAGGTCTCAAAACCGGTATGTACTACCTGCGTACCCAAGCTGCCGCGCAAGCCGTACAGTTCACCGTTGAAAAACAAGGTGGCCAACAAGTACAGCCTGTTGTTGCCAAAGGCGCAGATATCTCCATCGACGACATCCCTGTAGGTGCTGTTTGTACCATGGAAGAAGGTTGTGTTACCTGCTCCGCTTAATTACAAGAGGGTTAAATAAAAGTAAGTACCAAAATGGCGTCTCTACGAAGGTAGAGACGCCATTTTCTTTTCTAGCTATTTATATTTTATATATAGATTATTATTAATACATATTTTTGTAGTCCTAACTTAATCCCTATGAAATACTTACTAACGGTACTGGCTATAGCAACATCCCTACCATCGTTTGCCCAAAAAACAAGTGCAGGCAAACCATCCGCCAGCAAAGCCAAGGTGGTTACCGCTCATCCTGGAAAAGTCATAACACTCAATGACGAATCCAATAGGCGTTGCTGGTTTACGACCAAATATGCGAAAATTGACGACGAATATGTCACCACGTACCAGCTGTACTATAATCAAAATCTTACTGTACCACTGTATACTGTAAGAGCTATTCATAATCCATCTACCATGACTGTAAAAATTGAGTCCTTTGATGGCAACGGAGTCGGGCCTTTTAATTTTATTCGTGATGAGGATTATACCTATGACAGATATACGATACGCCCATTCGGAAGAGGAGGTGGACACAAACTTTTCTACGCGGAACCCACTCCCTGGCAGTTTTTAGTATTTTTCAATTCCACCGAATATACGTATGTAGATGTCATGTCTACCAGCATATTCAACCCTCAAACCAATATCTGGAGATTCCTGGTGTTGAAAGATAAAGAAGGATACGCCTCTCTTGCAAAAGCAAAGAAAACCGAGGGTGCCCTACCGCCGCCTATTACAGCACCTACAACAACCGAAACCAACGAGTAGTCTACTTTAACAATATTAAAAAAGCCATCTAACGGTAACGTCCGTACGATGGCTTTTGTGTATTTAAGAAAATCTGTCTATCTATTCTTCCTCATACCCCCACTGCTCCAGTAGCTCATTATACCGTGCTTCCGGCAGGCCTCTCTTATCATAATGCCCTGCCAGCATTTTCTGACGCATAGCCTCATAAATACTCACCGCACAAGCCACTGAGATATTCAGCGACTTAATAATACCCATCTGTGGAATGAGAAAATTACCATCTACTTTGGCGAGCATCTCCTCACTCACTCCAAAATGCTCATTTCCAAATACCAACGCCACAGAACCCTTAAAATCGATATCATACAAGCTTACCGCATCATGAGCCAGATGAGTAGCCATGATCTTGTCGTATTTGCTACGTAAGGCGGTAACGCAGGCCTCTAAATCATCAAACTGATACGCAGTCACCCATTTATCAGCACTGCTGCTGCTTCTATGCCCCCATTTCTTATGACGTGGCGCCTTATTATTCAACACATAGATTTCCTGGATCCCAACGGCATCGCATGTACGCATTACAGCAGAAATATTATGCGGGTCCTCCACATTTTCCAATACCACTGTCAGATTCGCCTGCCGTTTATTTAAAACCGACAGTATTCTTTCCCTTCTTTCTGGTGTCATATCAAAAAAATATTTATCCTAGAGGGTGTAAAATTACTAAATAAGGTAATTTCACGGCACAATCTTAAAATACTTAAACCTATGCTCAAGAAGATATTGAAAATTGTGGGCATCACATTCATTGTCTTAATACTGGCTGCTATTGCTATTCCTTATTTTTTTAAGGACAAAATTATGGCTACGGTGAAAACCGAGCTGAATAAACAATTGAACGCCCGTGTCGACTTCAAAGATGTTGATATCAGTCTTATCCGCCATTTCCCTCGCCTGGCTGTGGCCCTGGAAGACCTCCAGGTTATTGGTAAAGGTCAGTTCGAACAGGATACCCTCCTCGCTGTCAACAAAATTGATGTGGCGCTAAACCTGATGAGCGTTATCAAAGGCGATAAGATGGATATCTATAACATTGCCCTCTCACAGCCACGCATACACGCCATTGTTGATAAAGATGGACATGCTAACTGGGACATCACCAAACCTGACACCGCTGCGGCCAAACCCGCAGATACTTCTAAAAGCAAGTTTGCGCTGAGTCTCAAGAAATACAGCATCGAAAATGCTTTTGTTAGCTACGACGACCGCCAGGGCGGCATGTACATGGAAGTGGATGGCCTGAACCACAATGGTACCGGTGATTTCACACAAGATCAGTTTACCCTCAGCACCCATACTGATGCGGAAGGTGTTACCTTCAAATATGGTCTTATCCCTTATTTGAGCCATGTAATCACCAAACTGGATGCTGACATCCAGATCGATAATAACACCAATACCTATACGCTGAAAAATGCCAAAGCAAGTCTAAACAACCTGGGAATCGATTTTGCCGGATTGTTTAAACTGGTGAATGACAGCACTTACGGTATGGACTTTACCTTCAAGAGCCCATCCACCGAGTTTAAAGATCTGCTGTCGCTGGTACCTGCCATATACGCTACCGACTTCAATAAGATCAAAACCAGCGGTAAAGCTGCCTTTGATGGTTTTGTAAAAGGTAATTACTCTCCTGTACAGATGCCTGCATTTGGTCTTAATCTAGGTGTAACGGATGGCTTCTTCCAATATCCTGACCTTCCTAAACCGGTGAAAAATATTCAGCTGGCCGTGAAGATCACCAATCCTGACGGGGTTCCGGATCATACAGTGGTAGATATGTCTAAGGGGCACCTGGAGATGGACAACACACCTTTAGACCTGCGCGTTTTGGTGAAAACACCAATATCTGACATGTATGTTGATGCTGCCGCTAAAGGAAGACTCGATCTGGCACAAGTGCCTCAATATGTGAAGCTGGAATCCGGTACAGCACTGCAAGGCCTCCTGGATGCGGATATCAGCGCTAAAGGAAATATGAGCGCCATCGAAAAACAACAATATGATAAGTTCTATGCTGCCGGCAGCCTGCAACTCAGCAACCTCCTGTACAAAAGCAAAGACTATCCTGATGGCGTGAAGGTGAATAACCTGGCATTACAGTTCAATCCTAAAAATGTTACTGTAAAAGATTTGAATGCTGAATACCTTGGTTCTCATTTCCAGGCAAATGGTGAGGTAAATAACCTGCTCGCCTATACGCTGAAAAATGAAGCCCTGGATGGTAGCTTCAACCTAAAAGCCGACCAGATCAACCTGGACAAATGGATGGCTACCAGCAGCACCACCGCAGCTCCTGCTGCTGAAGCAAAGAAAGATTCTGCTGCTGCCGGTGCGGCACCGTTCCCGGTTCCTGCTAACCTGAACATCGCGCTGCATGCCAATGTTGATAAAGTTCATTACGATAAAATCGATATGAACAATCTCTCCGGCGCCTTGCTTGTGAAAGATGAAACTGTTACCATGCAACAGCTTAAAGCAGAAGCATTGCAAGGAACCATGGCCATCAACGGTAGCTACAGCACCAAAGTGAGCAAAACAAATCCAGACATCAACCTCTCTTATGATGTAGAACGCGTAGATATTCAACAGACGTTCAACGCTTTCAATACCGTTAGAAGTCTGATGCCTATTGGTAAATTCCTGAGTGGTAAAATCACTTCCCAGTTGACAATGCACGGTAAGCTCGGAAAAGACATGATGCCTGAACTCAATACCCTCACCGGCGATGGTAACCTGCTGCTGATCGAAGGTGTACTGAAACAGTTCGCACCTGTTGACCAGCTGGCTAGCAACCTGAATATCTCGCAGCTGAAAGATATCTCCCTGCGTGATATTAAAAACTATTTTGCTTTTGAAAACGGCCGCGTAAAAATCAATCCTTTCAAAGTGACTGTAAACGGCGTTCGTATGGACATTGCCGGTAGTCATGGTTTCGATCAATCGCTGGATTATAACCTACAATTGGCCTTACCTCGCAGCCTGATGGGCAACGCAGGTAATCAGCTGGTAAACAACCTCGCAGCACAGGCGCAGAACAAAGGTATTCCAGTAAACCTGGGCGACAGCGTTCATCTTTCTATTGCGATGGGTGGCAACATCATGAAGCCATCTCTCAAAACAGACCTGCGCGAAAGCGCTAACAGCCTGAAAGCACAGGCTTCTGAGCTGGTGAAGAACAAAGTGGACACCATCAAAAATACAGTTCGCGATACCGTGAACCAACTGAAAAATCAGGCCGTAGCTGCTGCCAAAAACGAATTAAAAAATCAACTATTGGGTCATAAAGATTCCACCGGCAGCACTCCTAACAACGGTGTGCAGAACCTGGGCAAACAGGCGGGTGAATCTGCTAAGAATGTGCTCAATGGGTTGTTTGGCAAGAAGAAGCAAGCTGCTGCTGATAGCACGAAAAATTAATAACATCTAATTATATAGTTTTAAAAGGGGAAGGGTTGCCAATGGCAGCCCTTCTCCTTTTAAGGAATGCGAGATGGTTGCATTTTGCGATTGTTATTCCATAATTTCTTCGTAACTTATATTAACCCAAAACCCGACAGCGATGATAGTAAGATTTCTTCACAGTACTTATTGCAATGCTGCATTATTCGGAGGTTTGTTATTCCTCATCATGGGATATCTTATCCTGCATTTTCCACCTAAAAGCGTTAAAACCTGGTATGGTTACCGCACGTTCCTGTCTACGCGAAACCAGGAAATGTGGGAAGCCGCCAATAAAGACGCCGCGATGGTTTCCAGGCGGGTCGGTTTTATAATCTTGCTAATAGGAATTTGCTGCGCGCTCATCTTTCCTTCTCAGACGGATTGGTTCATGTATATCACTGTGGGAGCTGTGGTTATAGGCGTCTTATACATCACTGGTTACACTGAATGGATGCTAAGTAACGAATTCGATGAGGAGGGCCAAAGGCGTATTCCACCAAAATTATAGGATATTATGACATTTCTTATTTTTTATTGACTCAATTTTGCTGTCGAAGAACCGCTAAATGGATTTTATGACAGACAGCACAACACAATTGAGATCAATTAAAGAAAAAAACATAGGAATAGCCACCCTACTGGCTTTTGCTATGATCCCGATGTCGGGATTTGCTACCGACATATACATTCCTTCCCTGCCAGGCATGACGGCTGCCCTTGGCATCAGCAGCAGCCAGGCACAGCTTACACTCAGCCTTTTCCTTATCAGCTATGGTATTTCACAATTATTTGTTGGCGGTCTGCTAGACAGTTATGGTCGTTATAAGATATCGCTGATCTCCATGCTGATATTCTGCTGCTCCTGTATTATCATTGGCAGTACCCACAATATTTATGTAATTTATGCCATGCGCGTTATTCATGGTATTACCATCGCCTCCATGGTAGTGGCTAAGCGCGCCTTCTTCGTAGACCTGTTCAGCGGAGAAAAGCTCAAACATTACCTCAGCCTCTTTACTATTATCTGGTCTACAGGCCCTATAGTGGCGCCTTTTATTGGAGGATATCTGGAAGTGAATTTCGGTTGGGAATCCAATTTTTATTTCCTCGGAGGTATAGCCGCCGTATTATTTGTATTGGAGATCATTTTCAGTGGAGAAACGCTACTGCATGCCACACCTTTTCATTTAGGCAAAATAGTAAAGATCTATTCAGATATGCTCAAAACAGGGAGCTTCGTACTGGGCATTATTATGCTGGGACTGGGTTACAGCATGGTCATGACGTATAATATGTCAGGGCCTTTTATCATTGAGCATCATTATAGTCTTTCTCCTGTGGTAACTGGTTATTGCAGCCTGCTCCTGGGTTTTGCCTGGATGGTGGGTGGCTTTATTGGCAAAGGCACTATCAACAAGCCTTTCGCCAGGAAGATGAATATCAATGTGGCGTTTCAATTCGTATATGGCATCGCGTTATTAACGCTGCTGCATTTCTGGAGCCCACTCGTACTGATTCTCATTTTTGCATTCCTGATACATGTGGGCGCAGGTTTTACCTACAATAATTATTTCACTTATTGTCTTTCCAAATTTCCTAAAAATGCAGGGATAGCAGGTGGATTAACAGGTGGGTTATGCTATGTGATTGTATCCGTATTAAGCTATGTACTGACATACGCCTTACCCGCAAAAGATGGTGTCAATCTATCTTACAGCTATTTGATACTAATTGTATTTTCTATTGTAGTAATGCTTCGGGTAAATGTTTTGAATAGAAAGCAATTAGCTTTATAACTGATTTAACAGAGAGAAAAAGAAGTCACCTGGTTATAGATGATTTTTTCCAATCCGATGGTTTTATGTACTTCTTTTTCTCTTTGCTTACTTCGGCTGGCATTATGGCGTTCTTGAATTTATCTTCATGATTCTCCAGGTGAACCACTGAGTTAATCATAGATTGTAGCTTCCTTGATGTTCTATTTGGCGGGAAATACAACCTCACTTTTACATTTGGAAACTTTTCCTTCAACAATTTAATTGTTGAAAGGTGATCACTGTCAGCAGTAATAATCACAACAATATCCACTGATTTATCTATACAATCCTGCATTATATTTAAAGCCAGGTTTATGTCACTACACTTCTCTTCCAGCACCTTAAAATCCTCTCTGCATAAGGCTTTACATTCAACTAGTTTTTCAGAATAATGTCCATTGATAACTTTAAACTTTTTACCATGCAAAATTTTATTAGCCCCCAATAAGGCATTTTGTTTACCTCTTTTTGAATCATCAAAAGGTACCGCTGTGAAATATTTAACCTTATGCAATTCCTGTCCATCATGCGAAAAAACAAACTGGGAAAATAGTTTTACAAAATCAATCCAATAATAATTTTTCCAATCTGGATTGGCTTTTGTATGTGATTTGTGGCCATGATAAAAATTATATCCATCCACATAAAAGATAACCTTCTTCATATTTCGTGAAATTCAAAGAATGGAATTAAGTTAACAAACCATTTTAATAAAAAAGCTCCCAGTAGGAGCAGACCCTATAGTACGGGGAATACAGGGGTCGAGTTAAATGCTCCCAGTAGGAGCCAGCCTATAGTACTGAGACCATAGTGAATAATTATATTGCTAAACTAAATCTATTTTATTCTCTCAACAAATTTTTTCGCCATTTTTATCCAGAAAAAATTTTTATTAAAATTAGAATTAATCAAGACACCTAACTAAAACGTTTTTTTTCATTTTCATCTAACCGAAGTTATTTTTTTTAAAAAGCGTCACATCTCTCCCCACTCCCATTCAAAGCAGAACTTCATTTAAAATATTTTCATTTTTTCTTATTTTTATGCCGATCAGCCACAGACCCCTGATTATCTATAAACCTATGTTTCCTTTTTGGAGTGATTATTATTATCTTGTTATTCTGCTGAACATCGCATGTATCGTGCATGCGCTAAAAAGTGGCAATCGCGACGCCATCTATTTACTGATCTTTCTGCCGGGATTAGGTGCTGCTGTTTATTTTGTGATGGAGATATTGCCGGATATTACCAATGGTACTTTCGGGCAACAGCTGGTTCGCTTTATCTCTCCCAATGGGCGGATCAGAGAATGTGAAAAACGTGTTCAGATCACCGATACCGTTACCAACAGAATGCTGCTTGCCGAGGCTTATGCTGAGCAAAAGCAATACAGCAAAGCAGTGGAGCTGGCACTATCCTGCGCTAACTCCTATGCTTCCGATCAAGGCATTCTATTACAGCTCTCCAGGTTTCAGTTTATGAACCAACAATATGCGGAGAGCCTTGCCAACTTCGACAAACTGAATAAGATGCCCGGCGTGCGAATGAGCAATGTGGCAGACGAATTAATATATGCGCAGGCGTTAGAAGCTACTTCTCAGGCAGACAAAGCGGAACAGGCCTACCAGAGAATCATCCAGGTGCACCATTCTCTGGAAGCCATGTACTATTATGGGCTGCTGCTTCGCAAGCAAAACCGTAATCCTGAAGCCAAAATACAATTTGAAAGAACCAAAGCTGAAATCAGCCTCCATCCAAGATATATCCGGCGTACCATTCGCAAATGGGTATGGCTCTCCAGAAAAGAGCTGGCAACACTCAAATAAACCTAAGCTATTTAATAACAAAACGGCCGCCTCTACAATGCAGAGACGGCCGTTTTCTATTTACAATTATTATTATCAAGGATGGCCTTGCACATCATGATCAGGAATGGCCTGATAACTTTCTTTCATCTTCGCCAGTTTTGCTTTACCATAGGTTAGTTTCGTGATGACCACGAAAAGCACCGGTACAATAAAGATCGCCAGGAAGGTAGCAGTAAACATCCCTCCCAATACAGTCCAACCCATTGTTTTACGGGCTTCAGCACCAGCACCGGAAGCGGCGACTAGTGGCAGAATACCTAACAGGAAGGCCATAGAGGTCATCACAATCGGACGAAGACGCAGCTTCGCCGCTTCTACCGCAGCTGTTACCACATCCATGCCTCTATCTACACGCTCCTTCGCAAACTCTACGATCAGGATCGCATTCTTCGCAGACAAACCAATTAGCGTAATCAAACCGATTTGCGCATATACGTTGTTGCTTAGCTTAGGCAGGAAGGTTAACACGGTGATTGCACCGAATGCACCGATAGGTACTGCCAGCAGTACAGAGAATGGTACAGACCAACTCTCGTAAAGGGCCGCCAGGAATAAGAATACAAAGACAATAGATAATACGAAGATGTATACTGTTTTACTACCAGATAACAGCTCCTCCCTACTCAAACCAGAAAACTCATATCCATAACCCGCAGGTAATTCCTGTGCTGCTACCTCTTTCAATGCATTGATCGCATCACCAGAACTATAGCCAGGTGCAGGGTTACCGTTGATTTCCGCAGAACGGAACAGGTTATAGTGAGAAATCACCGGCGCGTTTTCAATCACCTTGTAAGAAGTGAGTGCGCTCAGTGGCACCATCGTACCAGCGGAGTTGCGCACAAACAACTGACTCAGGTTTTTAATATCCCCACGATAAGAAGAATCTGCCTGCGTTACCACACGGAAGTTACGGCCATAGATAGTGAAATCATTTACATAAGCAGAACCCATATATGTTTGCAAAGCAGAAGCGATATCAGAAATCTTCACGCCCATCTTCTTCGCTTTTTCACGGTCTATATTCAGTTGATAACCTGGTGTACGCGCGGTAAAGAAGGAGAAGGCCTTTGCAATTTCAGGACGTTGGTTCACCGCAGCCAGGAACTTCTGTAAAATGCCTTCAAATGCTTTGATATCACCGGCGCCTCGTTGTTGCAATATAAAGGAGAAACCAGCCGTCTGACCCAAACCAGGGATTGCTGGCGGTGGAATTACAACCACGGTGGCCTCTTTATATTTGCTTAGTTTTTTCTGCAGCGTTGCTACCAGGCTAAATACATGCAGGGAATCAGGCTTACGCTCATCCCATGGTTTCAGCTGACAGAAGATAGTACCACTGTTTGATTTGGTAGCAAAGCTCACCGCATTCAATCCTCCCAGTGCTGCGAAATGCGCAATACCAGGCGTTTCCTGGATGTCTTTCATCATCTTCTGCATCGTAGCAACAGTACGTTCTGTAGAGGAAGATTCTGGCAAATCGAAAGTGATGATTACACGTCCATCATCCTCAGTAGGAATAAATCCAGAAGGTTTAGACTTGAACAACATCACTGTACCTACGAAAAGACATACCAGTATCACCATCACATAACGGGCCCACCTGATACTCTTCTTCACACCTATAGAATACCTGCTGGTGGTATGACCAAACCAGCGGTTAAATTTAAAGAAGAACTTATTCAGACCTTTAGAATCTTTGCTGAGGTGCATTGGACGCAGGATCAGCATACATAATGCTGGTGTCAGTGACAACGCTACAAATGCAGAGATCAGTACGGAGATAGCGATAGTGATCGCGAACTGCTGATACAGACGACCTACGATACCAGGAATAAAGCCTACTGGTACGAATACTGCCGCCAGGATGAGCGCGATCGCAATTACCGGACCAGAGATCTCTTTCATCGCCTGGATGGTAGCATCTTTCGGCGACATCTTCTCATGGTCCATATTATGTTGTACCGCTTCCACCACCACAATCGCATCATCCACCACTATACCAATCGCCAGTACGAAACCGAAGAGGGTCAGGGTGTTGATGGTAAAACCGAGTGGTATAAAGAAAATAAATGTAGCGATAATAGATACCGGGATCGCCAGGATTGGGATGATAGTCGCTCTCCAGCTCTGCAGGAAGAGGAATACTACCAACACCACGAGTATCAAGGCTTCCACGAGGGTATGCAATACCTCTTCGATGGATACTTTCACCACAGAAACGGATTCGAAAGGAACTACGTATTCCACATCGCTTGGGAAAGACTTCTTCAGTTCTTCCATGGCGGCGGTTACGTTAGCAGCTGTTTCGATCGCATTACTACCAGGCGCCTGGTATACGAGCAGGTAAGCTGCGCGTTTACCATCTACGAAGTTATTACCGGAGTAGTTGAATTTACCCAGCTGTATACGTGCTACATCTTTCAGGTATACGATCGACCCATCGCCAGGGCGGGTTTTCACTACTATGTTTCCGAATTCTTCCGGTGTTTGCAGACGTCCTTGTGTGAAGATGTTGTATTCGAATGTTTGTCCGGTTGGCTGAGGAGGCGCACCTACGGAGCCTGCGGTGATCTGCGCGTTCTGTTCCTGTAAGGCCGCTTTGATATCATCAGCTGTAACGCCCATCTGTGCCAGCTTATCAGGCTTCAGCCAGATACGCATGGAGAAATCATCTGCACGGGTGAAGATATCACCCACACCTTTTGCACGAAGCAACGCATCTTTTACATATACGTTGGTGTAGTTGTCGAGGAAGGTAATATCGTGTGTACCTTTAGGTGAGTAGAGCGCAACCAGCATGAGGATGCTAGGATTACGCTTTCTAACGGTAAGGCCTAAACGTTGTACTTCCTGTGGCAATGTTGGTTGTGCGATACCTACACGGTTTTGCACGTCCAGCGCTGCGATATTGATATCTGTACCTACTTCAAAGTTAACGGTCATACTCATTTGGCCGCTACTGGTGTTGTTGGTAGAGATGTAGGTCATTCCTGGTGTACCGTTTACCTGCACTTCCACGGGAGTGGCTACTGTTTGTTCAACTGTTTGTGCGTCGGCGCCGGTATAAGTACCGGTTACCTGTACAGTGGGAGGCGAGATTTCAGGGTACTGCCCGATCGGCAGGTTCATCATCGCCAATAATCCCACCAGTACGAGCACGATAGAGATTACTATCGCTGTTACCGGTCTTTTAATAAAAGTATTTGCAATCATGTTCTAAAGTTGAGTCTCGTGAACTTATTTCTTCGCTGCTGCTTCCTGTGGAGCAGGGATACCTATCTGGATCTTGCCGCCATCGCGTAAGCGCTGGAAGCCTTCTGTAATAACCTTGTCGCCTTGCTGGATACCATCCATGATTACAATCTGGTCGCGCATTTTAGGCCCCAGATGCACTTTATGTTGTTCTGCGATACTGTCTTTAGCAACGAACACGAAGTATTCGCCCATCTGTTCAGTAATCGCTTTATAAGGAATGATGAGTCTATCGCCGGAAGCCTGGTTGAGTACATTCAATACGCAGCTCATACCGTCTTTCAGTCTGGTATCCGGGTTATTAAACTGGATACGTACTTTAATGGTAGCGGTTTGGTTATCCACACCACGGTCGATCGCGAGGAGATGACCTGTTTGATTGTAAGCGGTACCGTCGGAGAATGCGAGTGTGAAAGTGGTGTCGCCGGCTTTTGATTTGCCTTGTAATTCGGCATAGCGGCCGATTTCACCTTCAGGAATAACGAAATCTACTGCGATAGGATTTTCACTGGAGATGGTATTGAGCAGTGTAGAACCCGGGCTGATCTGGGCGCCGAGCTTCACCTGTGAGATACCGATACGGCCGGTGAAAGGAGCTTTGATCAGAGAATAATCGAGATCAGTGCGTGCGGCGAGCAGACTGGCTTGTGCAGATGCGAGGGCACTGCGGGAAGTTTCTAATGCCGCTTCAGCGTTATCAAGGATCTGACGTGCTACCGCATCTTGTTCAGCGAGGCGTTTGTAACGGTCGTCATCTTTTTTAGCTTTGTTATAATTTGCCTGGGCGCTGGAAACACTTGCTTCCGCTTGTCTGTAGGCAGCTTCATACTTACGGCGATCTATTTCATAGAGGGCTTTACCTTTCTGAACTACTTCTCCTTCCTGGAAGAAGATACCGGTGATAAAGCCGGCAACCTGAGAACGAAGTTCTACCTGGTTCAGAGCTACAACGGTAGCTGGGTACTTATCATAATAAACGGCCGGTGCCACGGTTGCCTCCGTAATATTCACCGCGGTTGGGGGCATTACTGGAGCGCCTTTTTGTCCAGGGCCTTTGCAGGCAGTAAAGGCTAAAACGCCGGCAGCGCTTAAAAAGACAAGGTGATTCATTTTTTTCATATCCGTTCCGGTTACCATTTAATAATTTACTGTTAAGGTTCCTAATGCTTTCTGCAGATCAATTTTACTGCTCAGTACCTGGTACATGGCGTTGTAGTAGCTCAGTTGAGCGGTACGCAGTTCCGTTTCTGAAATCAGTACATCGAGGTAAGTTTTGATACCTTCTTTATATTGAAGCTGCAGCAGATTGTATACATCCTGTGCCATCGCCACATTTTCTTTCAAAGTCATATAGTCGTTCAGGTTACTCCTATATGCTGCCATTGCCTGTGTGTATTGCGTGTTCACGGCACTGGTCAATGATTCAAAATCCCATTTATTACGTTCCAGCTGTAATTCTGCCATTTTGATATTATGAACACGTTTACCACCCTGGAAAATAGGCAGGCTCAATTTCAGGCCCAGCAAGGAGTTGGGATAATTGTTATTATATAGTTTACCAAAGTCTTGGTTCTGGTAGGCAAAGGCATAGTTAACAAATGCAGATACCGTTGGAAGATATCCCCATTTATTATAGCGGACATTTGCTTCGAGCAGACTTTCCTGCGTCTTCAGCAATTTGTATTCTATCCTATTATGATAGTCAGGTATTGCGCTGGTATCGCTGTTGTTGACTTCCGCGACCATGGTGGTGGTATCGCTGGAGATCAGGATATCCGGAGACGATGTTGGATATCCGAGCAGCTGTTTCAGGTAGGCCTGTTTTGAGTTGAGTAATTCCAGTGCCGCTTTCTTTTGAGCTTTGGCATTGTTGAGAGAGATGGTTGCTCTTTTGTAGTCGGTTTTGTCAACTACACCACTCTGATACTGATTATAAGCATCTTTGAGTGATCTTTCGAGACGAACGATATCTTCGCTGAGCACATTGATTTGTTGCTGCGTGAGCAACACATCATAATAAGCCTTACTAACATCCGACACCACATCTATCTGGCTGCGGGTAGTATTCTGCTGGCTTTGTGTACGCACTTCCTTGGCTGTTTTACTGGCGAGCAGGAGATCGCGGGTAAACAGGTTTTGGTTCAGTGTGAAGGTGGCAGCGGAGTTGTTGGCGACGCCTACTTTGGTAGGGTTCCCACCAAAAATGGAGGTGGGTAATTCCAGATAGTGCTGTAGGTTCGCATCTACAGATACCTGTGGGTACCAATCGGCCAATTTACTTTTTACTGTTCTGTCGGTGATGGCCTCATCAATGATGGATTGGTGTAGTATGGGCTGATGTTTCAGCGCATAGCGAATACAATCCTCCAGTGTGGCTGTCGAAGGCAGTAGGTCGTTAGATTGCTGTGCGCGAAGTTGGCCGGAAAATAGTAGTCCGCACGACACAGCTAACAGGAAAATTGCTCTTTTCATAAAAGGCTTTTGACATTCAGTTCTTCTTTGTTCCAATCGAGACAATAAAAGTTGGATAACGTAGATGCATATACGCAGATACATAGTGTTATAGCCAGTTCATCGTCCATATGATGCCACAGGCTATTTTTGGTAGCGCTGAGACAAAATTATTTTAGTGCATAGTAATGCTAATGCAGTGCAGCTGCAGATAACAGGTAGGTTCTCAGGTAAAAAACAATTTAGTTTTCAGGTAAACAACGGGCTTTTGTTTACAAGGTTATTTTCAAATGAGGCGCTAAGATAGTATTCTAAAAGAAAAAATCCACCTGGGTAGGTGGATTTTAACAATTACATGAAGTTCGGGGCCGATCATCCTTTATTTCGACCGCTGGCAATATGTTTTTCAGCATGATAGGAGGAACGTACTAACGGTCCGGCCTCTACGTAGTCCAAACCGATTTGGTAACCTATCTCGCGTAATTCTGCAAATTCATCTGGGTGAACGAAGCGAACAACAGGCAGGTGTTTAGGAGTTGGCTGCAGATACTGGCCTAATGTAACAACATCACAACCGTTATCGTACAGGTCCTGCATGGCTTGTACTACTTCTTCTTTGGTTTCACCGAGGCCGAGCATGATACCGCTTTTTGTGCGCATGCCACCTTCTTTCAGTCGGCGAATTACTTCGAGACTGCGGTGATATTTAGCCTGGATACGTACCTGTTTGGTGAGGCGTTCTACTGTTTCCAGGTTATGTGATACGATTTCTGGTGCTACATCGATGATACGCTGGAGGTTTTCCCACTGGCCGCGGAAGTCGGGGATCAGTGTTTCCATGGTGGTATCAGGATTGAGGGCACGTACTGCTTTGATGGTATTGGCCCAAACGATGGAGCCACCATCTTTCAGTTCGTCGCGGTCTACGGAAGTGATAACGGCATGTTTCACTTTCATGAGATAGATCGCTTCAGCGACACGTTGAGGTTCATCATGATCAACAGGGTCAGGACGACCAGTTGCTACGGCGCAGAAGCCACAGCTACGGGTACAGATATTACCAAGGATCATGAAAGTTGCCGTTCCGGCACCCCAGCATTCGCCCATATTCGGGCAGTTGCCACTTTCACAGATGGTATGTAATTTATGGGTATCTACCAGGTTCCTCACCTGTTTGTAGCTTTCTCCTATCGGTAGTTTGACACGCAGCCAGTCAGGCTTTTTCACTCTGGCAGTGGCTGGTTCGGCGGCTATTACGGGTAATTCTTGCATCGCTTACTCCTTTCTTTAGAAAAACAAAGGTAATACTTATCTCTTATTCCAGCGTTTTCCGAATTGAAGGCTTACATACGCATTAAATAAAAATTGCTTATTATAGTCATTTACCATGATGGGCACCTTCTTGGTATAAAATTCTCCGTTGACACCTACTTCCAGGGCGCTCACCACTTCATTGAAATGGGCCCAGTCGAAACGCATACCCAGCTTAGCATGCAAGCCAGGGATAACGCTTACTTCGCTCCAGCCCTTGCCAAATCCGCCGCCGCCATTAATGGCATTAGGATCCAGGAAGGCCTTAGCATCAGGATTATTTGGATCATAGCGGATATCTGCCACCTGGTCGTTGCCCAGCATAACATTGAGGTAATAAGGCTTTAATAGCCCTATAGAAACGCCGCCATAATAGATAGCGCTTACTTCTACGCCGTTCTTATTGGCTTTTCCTCCGAGCAGGTAACGTTGTCCAACGCCAAATTTTGCCGGGTAGAAATTATTCTGTTTTCCGTAGATGTAAGGCCTGGAAGTTACGCCCATATTGGTAAAGGCATATCCCTGACGCTTATCTTCCCGGTTGCTCTTCTTTTCAGAAAATTCAAACTGAAAGTAGTTCACGACCTTACGGCTTTTGCGGTATCCCAGTTCCACAAATCCTGACCAGCCATCGGTATTCAGACGGCCACCGAGAGAGAAATCACGCTGGAATACGTTTTCGCCTTCTTCTTGCTCTTTGAAAACCTTAATCCGTTTCAGCTTGCGCTGCTCTTTGGTTGATTCAGTAGCTGACTTTCCCGTAGACGTGGATTGGGCTTTCACAGACCCGCAAATGGCTGAAATAAGGATGATCAAGTATAATTTTTTCACAGTAATTGGGCTGTTGATATATTATTAAACGCTTGGTTAAAGGTATTGTTATGTTACGAATATTAAAAATACAGTTATTTTATGGTTTGTTCACATTGCTTAACTTGCACTAAAATAGTAAAACCAGCATCATGAAAACATCAGAAATCGTATATACAGGATCGTTACGTACTACTGCAACACACTTGCAGTCAGGCTCCGTAATTGAGACAGATGCCCCCGTAGATAACAATGGCCGCGGCGAAAGGTTCTCTCCAACTGATTTAGTAGCTACGGCACTCGGTTCCTGTATGCTCACAATTATGGGTATGCGTGCCCGTGAGAGCAAATGGAATATTGATGGAACAAAAGTGAGCATTCAAAAAATCATGGGTACAGACCCACGCAGAATCGTTGGAGTGGATGTTACTTTCGATTTCCCTGCTGGTCATGGCCTGGGAGAGAAGGAAAGAACAGTGCTGGAAAAAGCAGCGCATACCTGTCCTGTGGCGTATAGCATACATCCGGATATTAAGCAGACAGTCGTATTTAACTGGTAATTTGGTATACTAATATTTTTTCAGAGCAGGGTAGAAATATCCTGCTCTTTCTTTTTGTACCGCTTACCAACGAGCCACTAATTTTTGATGATGGTAAATAAACATCAATTTTCTTCCGCCTGCATCGTTTCCATCATTCGGGTCACATAGCTCCTGTTGAGATTACCCCACTTATCCATCGCCTCGATTACCGGCATCAGGCTTTCGCCGATATCGGTAAGGAAATATTCTACTTTCAGCGGCAGACCGGGATATACGGTTTTGCTGATGATATTATAATCTTCCAGTTCTTTCAGATGCATATTGATAACCCGGGGTGCCGCGGAACTAATTTCCCTGTGCAGCTCACTCGGGCGGCGTATACCCAAATGGATACACTCTATTATCCAGGCTTTCCATTTTCCTCCAAGTACCTTGATTGCAACACTGATACCGCAATCCAGCATTTCCGGAATTTTCCGCTCGTACATATTCAAAATAAGATTTAACAACTGAAGTTAGGATTTTAGGGGGATATTCCCTCACCGAAACTGCCATGGGCTTATAGGGAAAAAATATTCCCTACCTGAATCATTTTTCCCTTATTGTACAAGAGTTTGCAGCTGCTGACATTTGCCTCAGAAAAACAAATGAACGATTAAAACAGTAGCTATGAAGGCAACAGTTGAAAATACAGCAGGAGCAGTTTCCGTGATCGGATTAGGAGATATGGGTATCAGATTAGCAGAAATTTTGCTTTCAAAAGGGTATCAGGTAACAGTATGGAACCGGTCTGCGGGCAAGGCAGATTCTCTGGCCGCACAGGGAGCGGTTGTTGCGGAGAGTGCCGCAGGAGCTATCAGCGCCAGTCCCGTGATCATTACGTGTGTGGTGGATTACAGTGCTACCAAAAATATTCTTGGCACACCTGAAACCAGTGCCGCTCTGAAAGGCCGCACCCTGATAGAATTGAGTACCGGTACTCCGCAGGATGCCCGTATAGCAGCGGCATGGGCTCACAGTGTAGGTGCGAAATACCTTGACGGCGCTATCCTCGCTACCCCGCGCCAGGTAGGCCATGAATACACACCTATCTTTGTTTCCGGATCACGTGAAGTATACGAGGCTACCGAACCTATTATGAAAGCGCTGGCCGGCGGCCTGCAATATATGGGCGAAGCTGTAGGAGCCGCTGCCACCTGGGATATCGGGTTCCTTAATACCGTATTTGGCGCGATCACCGGATTTTTCCAGGGCGCCCGCCTGTTTGAAGCAGAAGGCATTGCTGTGAACCAGTTGGGAGATATGATAGGAAAACTTGGATCAGTAATAGGGGAAATGGTTCGTTTTGAGGGCAATGTCATACACCATAAAAAATATGATGAAGTGGAAAGTTCAGTGAAGACCTGTTATAACGGTATCGGCCTGTTTGCACGCAGTGCAAGGGAAGCGGGTATCACTTCTGAAATCCCTGACTTTATGTACAATATCTATCAGCGCGCCATGGATGCAGGCTATGGCGGCAAACAAGTTGGTGCAGTAATCGAGGTACTGCGCTAAAATACGCAGAACGCAGTTTTCATCAGGTAAATAAATTTTTATGGAGAAATTTTGTAAGCCAACGGCAGTACAAAATTTCTCCATAAAAATTTATTTACACTTCTTCCAAATAAGCTTCAATATGCGGGCAGCTCTTCTTAAAAATAAGTATGGTAAAGGCTTAGAAGGAGTGACATTGTCAGCAATACTCCTCTCAAAAGCATAAAATATGCGCCATATAACACCACTCCTTTAAGACAGCTTTTCCAAAGGACTTGCGCATAATTCTTATGAAGTGCAGCAATCAGATATACAATAAATATGCAGGCTAAAACTATGTGGAAGGTATTCAAGGCACTGACAGTACTTATAAAATAAGAGGATAGTGGAAACAAAACAGCCAGCACGATATAAAGAAAGCCATGAACATGCAGCGTAAATATTGCGTGATCTACGTATAGCCATTGCTTATTCCTGATATAAATGATTTTCAGAAACCAGGCAAATAGCGGCAAACAAAGCAACATTACTTTGGGGAAGTTATGATAATACCCTTCCTGGTAATCTCTTTCCTTTTCCTCATTAGAGCTATAGTGCTTCAGCGCACCTGCTTCGGCCCTGGTTAGTACTTTTGCCCAACCAGACAGTTGTAGCGAATCAGGCAGTTGTTGGTGGATCGCATCGAATTCCTCTACTGTTGTAACCGTCGCTATTTTTTCCAGCAAATTATAATTCCTTATGGCGGCAGCATCCTTCAGCTGAACACCAGGTAGGACCTTTCTCTCCAGCCTCGTCAGATCATTAAAATAGCCCAGTTGAACACCTTTTTTTCCATCTTCAGGATCATGTTTCTTTGGACGCTCTTTTGGGTGTGTGATCCAGGCAATATATATGAAGAAAAATATGAACGAAGTGAATACATACAAGTTAATAGGATTCACATACGTTACACGTCTACCTTCGCGGTATTCGCGCGTAAGAAAGCCAGGCTTGGTGAAGAGATATTTTATGGTCAGCAAAAACCGGGAATCATAATGAAAGAGATCCGAAACAAAGTGTTTTACAAGATGACCAAAGGTTTCATGGGGAGCAACATTTTCTTGTCCACAATGGCTACAATATCTGTCATGCACATGCTTTCCACAATTCAGACAATTTTTTTTCTGGCGTAAGGGTTGTGTTTTCACAAAGACTTAGGGTTATAGATTACTAAAATTAGTAGTTTTTTTTTGGAAAAGAAAAATCAGAAAGAGGACTGACAAAAGCATTTTTATTATTTGTCAGTCCCCGGATTTTTTTATCTCCCCAACAACTTCACGCCTATCATACAATGCAGGCATCTCATTTCATCACAATAGTATTTTTTTAAATGTAATAACCCTTGTGATGCCAGCGCATTGGCGGGCATAATCCCTGATTGTTTCCACTTTAAAATTATCCTGTTATCCTCTGCGGGCATAGATAACAACCATTCCAATGATTGTTGTTGCAGGTACAGGCTTCCTTTTCTGCTGCCGTAGAAAAAACGCAGTGGCAGTACCATATTGATGATAAGACTATTCAGCGCCTGTTCTCCCATACCGTGCGCAGTTTCTACTTCCTGGTCGAAACGATAATGTGTTTCCCAATACGGCGACGGCTGCACGAAAAGTAATTGTCTGAGATCATCAATACTGGTCGCTTCTGCAAGACTGGCGAATAGGCGTGGCCGTTGAGTCCACAAGGCAGCAAAAGCGGCCAGGCGCATCGTAGGAAAGGCAGAAGGTCTTATGCGTAGCCACTTCCAACTATGCGCTGGCATAGGAAGCAGGCTATGCTTGTGTTTCAACCATCGATAATGCTGTTGTAATTCCAAAGCGTACGGATCTTCAAATTTAGCGCTGAGTAAGCCTGCTTGTCCAAATAATAAAGCCTCTGGCAATTCGGGGTTATAGCGATAACGCAGCAACAGTGTCAGCGGCAGCTGTTTGATTACTTCCAGCATGGGACTAGCATTATGCGGCTGTCCGAAACCCTCTGCCAGTAAGTGATAGCAAAGACTTTCCCAATCGTGACAGTTCTTTTGTAGCAAAGCTGACCAGCGTTGCATTTTAAGTTCCCAGCGTTCTGCGAGGAGTCTTTCCTGCCAGGAGAGCCAATGTAAGGGCGAGATCCTGGCGGCCTGGCTATGGCAGGGTACAAAGCCGGCGTTCAGTTTGAGCGCAGCATACCTTTGCAGCAGTAGTTTGGAAATATGTTGCTGCAATTCCAGGCAGGGCGCGGGAAACAGGAGATCGGGGTTGTCGTGGTAAAAGACCACATGTAAAATAATATTCGCATATCGCGGATCATGCTGGTGAGCATGCCGGTACCAATCGGAGCTAGAGATATGCAGCTCTATATTTCCGCTCCATCGCGTGGGTCCGATACAAATACTGGCAGCAGTAAAATCGGGGCCATCGAGATGGTTAGGTATCCCGGGATGTAGCACGGTAACGGCTTCGCCGTCGGTAGTTTTGAGCGCCTGGTGTGAATACAGGCGATGTTGCCAGATAAACTGGAACAGCTCTTCAGAGAGCAACGGGTTAACAGACATACAGATATGGTTGGTTTCTATAAAAATATAGCAGAATAGCGGGTAAAAGATCAGGGGAGAAAAAAATTTTTGTCCTGATTTGGAAAATTGGTCAGGATGACCTTACCTTTGCACCCAGTTCTTACACATCACTTATCCAGAAAGGCGGAGGGTCTGGCCCGATGATGCCTTAGCAACCTTTCCTGAATTGCAAGTCAGGAAGATGGTGCTAATTCCTGCTCTTGGTTTTACCAAGAGAAAGATAAGTTGGCAGAGATTAATCTTCACCTTATAATATAATTGAAAGGCTCTTCCAACACAAGGAAGAGCTTTTTTTTTGCCCTTCCCCCTCACTCCCTTCATGGATTTGTGGTTGTTTAAGTTAGTTTTTAGTGATAAAGTTGCAGAATATTATTCCATATTCTGACAATCATTAAAACAGTTCTGACAATGAAAACAGCAACACAACTGATTCACAGCATACCGGTAGATGAATTGACGGGGGCTATCTCAGTACCTATCTATCAGACATCTACGTTTGTGCAGGAATCACCAGGCATTAACAAGGGTTTCGAATTTTCCAGGGCCAACAACCCTACCAGGAAAGTATTAGAAGACCTGATCTGTAATCTCGAGGAAGGCTATGCCGGCTTCGCGTTTGCCAGTGGTATGTCTGCTATTGACGCTGTTCTCAAGCTCCTGAAATCCGGCGATGAAATCATGGCGGTAGAAGATACTTACGGAGGCATCTTCCAGATCTTTAACCACATGTTTGAACGTTTTGGCATTAAGGTAAACTTTGTAGATACCAGTAATACCGATAAAGTACTTGCTGCTATCACACCAAAGACGCGTGTTATCTGGCTGGAATCGCCCACCAATCCTACATTGCGCATCACTGACATCAAATCTGTCAGTAAGATTGCCAAGCAACACGATATTCTCCTTGTGGTAGATAATACCTTCAGTACACCGTTACTGCAGCAACCTATCACCCTCGGTGCCGATATTGTGATCCACAGTGCCTCTAAATACTTGTCAGGCCATTGTGATGTTATTGCAGGACTGGTAGTGGTAAATTCCAAAGCACTGGCAGATCAGCTGAGATATAACCAGAATATTTCTGGTAGTATTCTCAGTCCATTCGAAGCATGGCTTACTATCCGCGGAATAGAAACGCTAGCCTTACGACTGGAAAAACAATGCGCCAATGCTACTGCTGTCGCCAACTGGCTTAGCACGCATCCTGCAATTGACAAGGTGTATTATCCAGGGCTCGCCACCCATAAGAATCACCATATTGCCAGGAAACAACAAAAAAATTATGGCGGACTAGTTAGCTTCTCCTTAAAGGCAGATAACATCAAAAATGCGATCCGTATCGTCAATGCTACGAAGTTGTTTAAACTGGCGGAAAGCTTTGGCGGCGTGAAAAGTATGCTGGCCCACCCGGCCACTATGACACATCGCAACATACCGGAAGATTTCCGGAAAAAAACAGGTCTGCAAGACTCCTGCATCCGACTGTCGTTAGGTATTGAAGACGCAGATGACTTGATCAACGATCTGAAACAGGCATTGGATAGGTTAAACTCTCCTGCCGGCAAACAAATAACTGTTTTACAATAAAGCGCGGATCAACAGCAGCAGCAGCTCATTGATGACCGCAAAATGATTGAACAAAGTATGGAAAATAAGATCATCAATTTAGGAATCTTCGGATTCGGTTGTGTAGGACAAGGACTGTACGAGGTATTGAACAGAACAAAAGGTATTAATGCAAGAATCAAAAAAATCTGTATTAAAGATCCTAACAAATCAAGACCTATTGACAGCAGTTATTTCACTACTGATAAAAATGAAATCCTTGAAGATCCTACCATTGACGTGGTAGTAGAGCTTATCAATGATACTGAAGCAGCATTTGAAATCGTAAGCACTGCCTTACGTAATGGTAAAGCTGTAGTTAGCGCCAGCAAACGCATGATTGCTGAAAACCTCGCTTCTCTCTACCAATTACAGGCAGAAAATAAAGTTCCTTTCCTCTACGAAGCATCCAGCTGTGCAAGTATTCCTATCATCCGTAACCTGGAAGAATACTATGACAATGACCTGCTCAACGCAGTAGAAGGTATCTGCAACGGATCTACGAATTATATTCTCACCAAAATATTCGAAGAAAACCTGAGCTTCGATACCGCACTGCAACAAGCGCAGGACCTCGGCTTCGCAGAAACTGATCCTACCCTCGACATCGAAGGTTTCGATCCTAAATTCAAAATCGTTATCCTGTTATTACACGCTTTCGGTACTTTCGTAAAACCTGAAGAGGTATTCAACTTCGGTATACATCACCTCAACGACTTCGATATCCAGTTCGCAAAGCAACGTAATTCCACTATCAAACTTATTGGCCACTGCCGCCGCAACAATGGTAATGTATTCGCCTTCGTACTCCCACATCTCGTAAAAGAACATAACCTGTTATACGATGTATACAACGAGTACAATGGTATCCTGCTGGAAAGTGCATTTACCGATAAACAATTCTTTGTAGGTAAAGGCGCTGGTGGTACCGCTACCGGTTCTGCAGTACTGTCGGACATCTCCGCCCTGCTGTATAACTATCGCTACGAATACAAAAAAATCAAACAAAACAATCAGCCTGCATTCACCAACGATGTTAAACTGAAAATTTACCTGCGTTACAGAACGCCTGATCAGGTAGATCTGACAGAGTTCTTTAACATCGAAGAAAAATATGAATCAGCAACTTACCGTTATGTTGTAGGTACTATCAACCTGCAAAAACTGAAAGATGCACAATGGCTTAAAAATAAAGACGTGAACCTGCTGGTTCTCGAATAATTTTGCGAAAGATTTTTGTCCCAATTTTCTCATAAGCAAAATCCGATCAAACACCAACCGCAATGCATTTCCGCAATGCGGAACCAACCATCTCGACGGCGCAGTTTTCTGCGCCGTATTTATTTATAAAATTTACCATTATACCGCGATAACCTCAGAAAATGATCCAATCCAGCTGTATCCTCATAAGGTAACGACAATAACTGCCTTATCGCCTCGGCCTTATCACTGTGATGATAGTAAAAAGATTTACAGATAATATATCCCATATAATATCCCAGATCAGACAGCTCTCCTTTTACAGCGCCGTTATACAGCCAATTGCTAATATCTTTTCCATGCAATTGCTTTGTAAACTTCAACCACAGCTCCTTTTCATGCTGCTTGCCATACAAAATATAAGGCGTCTGTAATTCCTCCTGCAATAATAATTCCGCCATAAAATCACAAACACCTTCTGCCAGACAAAATCCAAGCAGGTTGGAATTCCTTCTGTCTTCCATGTCGCCGCCAGGTTGCTGTGTATGCGTAATTTCATGGGCCACCAGGTGCATGATACCTTTATTGATTTTAAAGTAATGCTGTAGAAATGGATGCATACCAGCAGCATTTACGGTACTATCGCCAGCTGCAATCTCAGTACCGATCAGTATTTCATGCTCCGTAGTCGTTCCGCCGGTACCGCCATACCCCATAACAAAGTACAATACCGGCGTTTTGAAAGCTGGGTATAACTGCTGATAGCGTTGAAAAATAAGTTCTAGTTCATTTGCATGCCCAACCGCTTGTAGGGTAAGATGCCGGACGGTAGTCCAGTAAGCAGGATACCGCTGAAAACTGTGAATAAATTTCATAGGTTCCCAATGACGAATATTCATCATGGCGCGCACCCCTGCAGATCCGTTCTCCAGGTATAGCTGACGTAAGATGTCTGCTTTCTTTAGTGTATCAGGTTCTGCAGCCGCAGCATCAAATGCCCGCCAGAACAGCGGAACATCCTCGGAAACTATTCGGGTTTGCTGCCCATGCGCAGTAAATGATAATAATGAAAATAAGAGAAAACAATAAAGCTTAGGCATGACTATGTATATATCCGGAAATTAATACATCAACCTATCAATCACAAGAAAATCTCACCAAATCGATAACAATAAAAGCGTTTGCGCCTCGTCTATACAATCTATAGCTGGACACAAACGCTACTTGCAAATAATTCATTTATCTGATAACGATAAATCCAAACGTCCTCTCTGAATGGTAGCACCGTATATAGGAAAACCTATACCAGCATAACATTTCCTTTGATTTTGAGTATTACATGATTTAAATCCACTTGACGTGGCCATGGCAGAGGATTTGTGACATATTTGATCCATTACTTTCTACCCTATTTTTCATGTTTTTTGGCCTTGCGCTTGATTTTATTCACTTCTCCCTGTAAATCGGATAATGCCTTCATTACTTCTTCCATGGTAAAGTGAGGATCCTTACTGGTAGGGGATTTGTGAGCTGGGCTTGCACTTGCACCTTCAGTTGGGCTTGCAGGGTTATAGGAAATGTTATATTTGTCGGCATAGTGTATTTCTCTGAAAATTGGATCTTGCCCCCACATAAACCAATAGGGATGTACGCCTATTTCCTCGACCAATTTCCTAAAAACAGGGTAGGAAATTCCATTCTTTCCATTCTCGATGTCAGACAGAGCAGCCTGTGACACAGACAGCAGCTGTGCAAATTCCTGTTGATTTTTCTTTATCAGTTTGCGGATGTAGAGTATTCTTTGTCCTTCGGTCATGAATGAAAAAATATAGGTAAAGTTATAGAAAAGTTTTTGACTTTATAGGAAAAGTTATATTTTTGAAATCGTCAGATCGGGGGTATGTTGTAAAAATAGACATTATTACCATATACCCTTCATCATCCATTAGATTGTTGCACCATGAAGTTTGATACCCAGAACAGGCTCTGTATGGAAGGGCATGAATTTATACGTACCAGTCAATCACCGGAAGGGCTGGTCCCGAAAGGAACCTATGATTCTCTGAAGCGAAGAAACAGAATTGAAGTGCTGGAACGTGGCGGCAACGGACGTTCGGTATTGATTATCTATGAATCCCTGCCAGACAACTACAAACAGCTTGTCGTGGAGAAATATGGGAATCCCTATGTGTATGTTGCCAAACAGCCTCTCCTTCAACTTATAAGAAAAGATATAAAAGCGGAAAGCTTCTTTCTGGAGTATCGCTATGAGGAGCATAAATGTTTGCCAACGAACCACGTCTCCACCTATACACAAGTTGCTTCCTGGCTTAATATGTTACTGGAAATGCGCGATAATAAAAGAAAGGTGAAAAAGCAGCTTGGACTAACCATGGAAGAGTTTTGGAAAGTAGTACTGGAGATGATTGTTGTCCAAAATATTCCTTTACCACATAGTTATAGGCGATTGGCACAGAAGCTGAACACCTATCAACAGGGAGGATATGAGACATTGATTGACTGGCGTTTTGGAAACAGGAATAGTGTGAAAGTGAAGGATGAACTGGCGGAAGCGGTATTATTTGAATTGATCTCCCATCCGAATCAGCATGATGACGTGGTGATTACTGCAGCCTATAATAAATGGGCTGTGCAAAATGCGTATCCCTCCATTAGTAGCGGTACAGTAGGGAATTACCGGCGTAATAATCAGTATCAGCTGCAGTTGTTTAGAGAAGGAAATGCCGCCTGGTATCACCAGTTTGGACGTCAGACTAAAAGAAACCGTCCTTCTGCGCCCTTATTACTCGTAGGATCGGATGACAATGACATTGATCTTTATTTCAGGGATGAACAACTGAATCAGCAGGGAAAACTGCACGTGCAATATTATCATCGATTTAAAGCCGTTATTATTAGCGATGCATTCAATGATTATCCATTGGGTTATTGTTATGCCGATGGTATTAGTACAGAATTGGTGAAAATGGCTTATCTGGATGCCATGCATCATATTTATACGCTTACTGGCGCATGGTATCTGCCGCATCAGTTGCAGACAGACAGATGGAATCTGAAAGCCTTATTGCCGTTTTATCAAAGTATTGACGGCGACTATTTTCCGGCCAGCGCTAAATCGCCAAGAGGGAAGTACATCGAGCGTTCGTTCGGAAAACATTGGCATCAGCATTTACGTCGGTTTCAGAATTATGCAGGCAATAATATAACGTCTGATTTCAGGTTGAATCCTGATCATATTGCGACAACCAAAGCGCAATTTCCACATAAAGATGAAGGTTTCGAGATTCTGGAAACCTTCATAGATGGACTCAGACAAGAAACAGACTCTAAAACTGGAATGAGTAGGCAGGATGTATGGAAAGCAGCTTTCATGGCCAGTGAAAAGTCCAAAGAACGCTGTATTTCTGATGAACACTTATTACGTTTATTCGGTGTAAGGCATGAATTTACTAATACAATTACCAATGGAGGTATACGCCTGACAATTCAGGGGAAACCTTATGAATACCAGATTCCCGATGAATTATATCTGCAGCATGTTGGCAGGAAAATACAAGTGATTTATGATCCGATGGATCTTTCGCGTGTATTGGTAACAGATGATCATCAGCTTCGGTTTATGGCTCACACCTATAAAAAGCTCCCATCAGCGAGAGCTGATTATCAGCCTGGGGATAAAGAGCGGCTGTTCCGGCTGTTACAGCAGAAAAAAGCGATGGTACAGGGGATCATTGACAGGAAGAAAGACCGGGCTGCTATTCTGGCCGAAAACCAGACAGATGCTGCAGGCCTATTACAAGCACAGGTGATGGTAAAAGAAGCCAGGCAGGCAGCAGAAAATCTAGCATTACATCCACCTGTTTTACCTTCTGAAAATTTTGACCCACTCGATCTTATGTAATCTCACTAAATAATCCCTCTAAATATGAAAACAAAAAAGATTGTACCACAAGTGTGGGCGATGTCGGAAACTATTGCCTTTAATACCCTGGTGGCTTATTTCCTGGATGCGCAGGCGTATGGGAATGTATTTGCGGTCACAGGAAATGCTGGTTGCGGAAAAACTTTTGCTGCCCGATGGTTCGCTGGGGAGCATAAAGCGGTATATCATCTGGAATGTGCTGAATACTGGAACAGGAAAACATTCCTCGAGAAACTTTTGCAGGCAATGGGAGAACAGCAACCAGGTGGGAATGTTGCAGAAATGATGGAAGCTACTGTGGACGCACTTTTTCAACAGGAAACTCCTTTGTTGATAATAGATGAAGCTGATAAGCTAAGTGACCAGGTGTTGTATTTCTTTATATCCTTTTATAACCTGCTTAAAGGACATTGTGGCATTATCTTGATGGCGACGCCGCATCTGGCACAACGAATAGAACGCGGGCGTAGATTGAAAAAGAAAGGGTATGCTGAAATATTCTCCAGGATAGGACGTCGTTTTATTCCGCTGAGTGCTGTCAGTAAAAAAGAACTGACCGCTATTTGCGTTGCAAATAATATATCTGATGAGGCAATTATTGCTGCGGTATATCACGATTGCGAAGGAGATCTGCGCAGACTGGAAAGAGAGATTCACAAGAGAAGAAGAAAAAATTCACCTCAGCAAAATTAGTAATCATGAGCAAGGAAATAATTTTCTATTGCAGTCGATATCCGGAACTTTCAGAACAGCTGATGGGGCGTATCTGTCAGGCACTTCAGCTGCGCAGGGAAGTGTTGATTTCGGGCAGAAACTCTCAAGAGGTAGCCTGTGCCAGGCAAGTAATTTGTCACCTGCTATATTCCTTTACGGATCTTTCTTTTATGCAGATTGGAACTCTTATCGGGCGCAGCAGACCAGCGGTTTATTACAATAATTCCGAAGCATTAAAACACCTGCAAACGAAGGATCAGTTATTTACAAATTATTGGCTGAAATCTATTCGCAGCATCTTGAAAAGTATGGACGAATTACCGCAGGAAATGTTCGGAAATAAGCAGTATATTCGTCGCAAATAAAGTGAAACATGAAATACCTATAAATTGTAGCTGTTAATCCGTTATAACTATATTTCTGACTACGAACTGTTAAACCCTTTTCCTTAAAAAATAACCGGAAACCCTATTAACTCCTGAACGAAATTCAGTAGCTATACCTGGCGAGTTACAGCAGCGGGGAATGGTAGGTGCTGGTCAATAACATGTAAAAATGAAGAACGTGAATTATCAAAATGAAGGTCTGTTATTGTACATTCCTACACTTAGTCCGGAAAGCATGCATACCGGTCTGATGCAGGGCATCATTCAAACAGTAAAATACAGTCTTACTCATCCTGAAGAAGTTCCTGATCAGGTGAAGCAGGCAAATATTTATCTGTTGGATTTACTTTCCAGTATGCTCCCGGAAGAGCAGCAAATTGAGCAGCTTTACAAGTGCTGAGATTACCTCCGTCAACATCTTGATGCTCCCCTTACGGGGAGCATTTTTTATTTTTGCTATGTGAAAGGAGTACAAACATTATTCTCGCAATTATTAACCGCGGCATCTGAGGATACGACTCGCCGCACCCCTGGTAGGAATCGGGAACTGATTGCCCGCAGGGATGAAAGGCTGGTATACAGGCATTATTACTATCTGCGTATCAGTAAAAAAAGGTATGATGAAATAATTCAGTTGCTTTCAGAAGAATTTGATTTATCTGGTTATACTATCATAGAAAGATTACAGCTGGAAAATAATTTCCAGCTGCTCAAACAGGTTACTGCACAGCAACCAGGGCTGAACGATTTGCGCAAACGTTATCCCTGGATGGTTTGGAAGTAATTTTATAACTTGTTAACTACTGGTACCGGAATTGCTACATTTATCTTCTCTTTTTCAGTTAGAGTATCCCGAATTGTAAATTCGTATCTCATTACTTTTACACAATATTTGTTGTTTCGTCTTTCGGTATTATTATTTCTTCTATGTAATCCGGACGAAGCTTCCTCTCTGCTTCCCTGCAAACATTGATGTACCTGTTGCAGCAGGTCGTAATACTGTACCACTGTACTTACATCCGGATCAATACCAATACGTACCTGCAGGGATCCATGTCCAAGTTGAATATTGTCTGCCAGATCTTCCCAGGTGAGCTGCTTCAGGTCTATAAGCACGCAGGGAAGGGTTATTTTAGGCCCAGTGACAGGGTCAAATTGCTCCAGTTGGCCTAGGTCCTGGGCCACGGTGATCTGCGCCGGAATGGCCTGCTTAATCCTGTTAATAATATTGGTGGTAAAATCTCCAAAAATACTGCTCATATTTTTTCTGTTAAGTTTTAAAAAAGATATCTCTGCAAAATTGATGTATCGGGATATCTAATAAAATTCCTTCTGTTATGACACCTCACTAAATAAAGTATGATACTTTTTATATTGCAGTATGACGAAAACCCCATTTGGCAAGGCATGTAGAAGCATGCATCTTTGTAATGTATTAACGGTAAAACATTGTACACGAAAGAAATTCAAACAGATCAGTTGTACATACAAACCGTGGACCCGACCTGGTCATTCCCATCCTGTAAGATGGGGATCCGGAATCGGGGATCGTTAACCCAGAATCAATACGGATGAAAAAATTTATCGATGAAGCCAAAGAAAGGATTGCCTCCCCCACCCCGGGATTTTTCAGAAAGATAAAAATTGCCGGTAAGGTATTGATGGCAGGATCAGGAGCTATTCTCGCTCCAGCAGTGGCTGATGTACATATGCCGGGAGTATTGATGGAAATAGCCAAAGGTCTTTTCATTGCCGGATCAGTGATGGTGGCCGTAGCCGCAGTTGCTGTGGAAGGCGAATAATAAATCCGATTCCGTGAAAAACGTAGCATTGTTTGTTAGCTCCATTCTGATTGGACTCTTATTTTTCAGAACCTGTAAACAACAGGCACGTATTGCACTACTGGAACTGAGTCTTACGGATACTCCAATAGTGAAACATTATCAGGATAAAGCAGGGTTGGAACATGCGGTAACCCCTGTGATGCCTGCTGGAACAGGTGTATCTACTGTGAATAGTATAGTTGAAAAAACAAGAATACCCCTAAAACAGATACAATATGTCACTACTGCGGCTACTATTACCAGAGATACCATTTATATAAAAAATCCGATAAAAACAGTGGATACTATCCGATTTGATTATGATGATAAATGGGTAAGTATTCATGGTAGTTGGGAGGATTCGTTAACCCTTTCCTATGCTATGCGCGACAGCATTTGGTTTGTCCATTACCGCAAGAAGAAGGGGTTGTTTCGCAAGGAAGAAATGATGGATGGTTTCAGTGTTAATCCTCACACCAGTATCAGCGGTCTTTCTGCTATCAATACAGGAGCTCATCAGCGGGCGCCTCTGCGGATTTCCATCGGTCCTTCATTGGGTTATTACTATGCTGGCGGTAGATTTTCATGGAGTATAGGTGTGGGCGTGCAATACAATATTATCAGATTTTAAATAATTCATGACCTATGACTCTCTCAGAAAAAGTATTGGCCGTTGCTTATAGTCAGGTAGGCGTTTCAGAATATCCTAAAGGCAGTAACAGTGGTCCGGAAGTAAATCAATACCTGAAAAGCGTGGGCCTTGGCCCTGGCGCTCCCTGGTGTATGGCCTTTGTATACTGGTGTATGGAACAGGCTAGTACTGCCATAGGAGTAAAAAATGGACTGCTGAAAACCGGGGGAGTATTGCTGCAATGGCGCACCACCGGGTTAAAGAAAGTTGTCAGTTATGGAGCGGTGAAACCTGGTGCCATATTTATTATGGACTATGGTAATGGTTTCGGACATACTGGGATCGTGATAAAAATAGAAAAAGACACGATTCACACAGTAGAAGGAAATACTAACAGTGACGGTAGCAGAGAAGGCTATGAAGTTGCTGTCAGACGCAGGAAGTTTGCCACTATAAAAGGTTTTATTCTTCCTGATTAAAATAGTTTTCAGATCAATAATTATATATCCATTTTACAAATAATGAGAAATGGCAAGACCAAAAGTAAATATCTCAACAACTAATGGAAATCTGGGCGGATTAGCTCCCAGTATAGACGGCGTGGCCGGAATTATCATGGCTGTGGCCCAGGCGCCAACAGCTGGTTACAATACTCCTGTACTTATCAGAAGTAAAAAACAGGCAACAGATGTACTGTCGCAGTCAGCTAACGTCCAGGCATTACAAGCTATCCATGAAGGTTTCTTTGCAGAAGCTCCGGAAGGTTCCAAGCTCTATTGCCTGTTCGTACCGCAGACTTCCAACCTGGAAGACATCACAGCTCCGGCAATCGCTGAAAAACTACTCAATTTCGCAGGTGGCACAATCAGTTTGCTGGCAGTGGCAAAATTCCCGGCTACTGGTTATACTCCTGTAGTAACAGATGGTGTAGACCAGGATGTTACAAAGGCGGCAGCTGCGCTTCAAACACTTGCACAGCACTGGTTTGACCTTCGTAAACCTTTTCGCGCATTTGTACAGGGTTATGGCTTTACCAAAGCAACAGAACTGAAAGATTATTCTGCCGAGAAAAAAGACAACGTTGGTATAGTATTGGGCACCGTAAATGACAACAGTGCCACTGCAGTTCTGCTGGCGCTGGGGCGTGCAGCCAAAGTACCTGTGATGCGCAACATTGGCAGGGTAAAATCCGGTAGCCTAACCATCGCAGATGATGCAGCAGTTAAAGTAGGTAGCAGTAATGCTGACGCAATGGAGAATGCTGAACTGGAAACCATTTGGGAAAAGCGTTATATCACCTTCGAGAGAAATGAATCTGCACCTGGTTATCTTTTCAATGATGATAATATGCTGGGTACTCCAACAAGTGATTTCTCCAGCCTCCGTAATGGCAGAACAATCGACAAAGCTGTCCGTATCGCCTATGAAGTTTATTATAACGAATTAAAAGACGATGTTGATGTAGACAAGGACGGGCGCCTGAGCGTGGCCGCCGAAGCTGCACTGGAACTGCAAATCGAAGAGGCTATCAGCCGCAGAATGAACGGCGAAATCAGTCGTAATACAGATGGTTCTCCAGCCGTTGAAGCGATGGTAAACCCTGATCCTGAGCAGTTTGCAGGGCTTTACAGTGCTGCAGGTATTGATAGTCCTAACCTCAATATTCTCTCTTCTAATCATGTATACATTTTCGTACGCATCAGACCAAAAGGTTGTGTGAAATACATCGATGTGTATCTCGGTTATACCACTGTTTAATTCACATTCTATTACAAAAAAAATAAGAACATATGCCAATATTTAATTCAAGAGAGTTTGAATGGGCAGACGTAAAGGTGGTGTTATTCGGCCGTGAGATTACCGGATTACGTGGCCTTACCTACAAAAAATCCATTGAGAAAGAATTGATCTATGGTGCAGGAAGCAATCCGAGAGCGGTTCAACGTGGTAACAAAAAATGTGAAGGTACACTCACTATCCTGAAAAGTGAATTTGATGAACTCAATACAGCGGCTCTGGCTGCAGGTTATGATGATATCGTCGATATTCCCGGCCACCTGATCAGCATCGTTTGTACCTATTCCAATAACGATAAAATTCAGGTAAACAAACTTACCCATGTTGAGTTTACAGACTACGAAGACGGTATGAAACAAGGTGATAAGTTCAAAGAAATTGCATTGCCATTCATCTGCCTGAATATCAACAAAGCCTAATGAGGTATTGATCTCTTTAAAAAAATAAACTATGTCAAAACAACTGATCGGACAGGCTACAGCTGAACAAATTGAAGCCTGGAAAAATGAACACGGAAAAGTTTATTCCTACAAAGTAGAAGGTAAAGTCTGTTATATGCGCACTGTAACCCGTGATATTTATAGTCTTGCCGCTACCAAGGTATCTTCCAGCCCTGCAAAATTCAATGAAACCATTATCAATGGTATCTGGCTGGGTGGTGATGAAAGCATTCGTAAGGAAGATCGCTATTACTTTGGTCTGAGCGACTTTGTTGAAGAGCTGATGAATAAAAAGAAGGGTGAACTGGGGGAGTGCTAGCCAAGGCCGACGGAGACTTTAGCAGCAACTTTGTTCTCTACATAGACCTCCAGCTGCGGTATTTTCTGGGCATAGACCCTTCATCACTGGATGATGAGATGTGGGCGCAGCACTGGGCTATGCTCGAGGATATTCGCAAAAATGAAGCAAAACAAAGAGTCTTCTGATGATCGAAAGTCAGAAGGCTCTTTCAAAAAAAAAAGATATGAGTGCCATTTCCGTTGAATTTCAACAACTCACCAGACTTGCAGTTGTCATTTCGCCTACCATTTCTACGCTGTCGCAGCTGAGTAATCAGGGTGGTGGTGGCAGAGCCGTCGAAGGGCTCATGAGCGTAGCCAGGAGTGCAACAATGGCTTCAACGGCTTTAAAGTCGTTAAATGATGTCGCCAGGAGTGCAACGTCGGCTTTAAACTCATTAAAGTCGGCAAACGATAATGCTGATAAAGATCCCTGCCCTTGTCCTCCTCCATGCCCCTGCGAGTGTAAAGATGCGCCAGTGGGGAACGTGGCGCCTGCGGCACCGGGTGCGCCAGCAGCACCAGCGGAGAATGCCGTGGCAGGTAAAATTACCGATATGCTCGGGAAGCTGGCCAATAGTGTTTGGGAGCTGACTAAAACCAAACAGCAGCAGGAGATCACCATGAATATGGCCTTTGGCAAAGCGGAAGGTAGCGGCATGCTGAAGGAGCTTGAGAAAATGCAGAGTATCGCTCCTCTTCCGGTAGACGCGCTGATGCCACAAGCAATAGCACTGAAGAACTTTGGTATGGCGACTAAGGAAATCATTCCGATGTTATACATGCTGGGAGATGTCAGTGGTGGTAATGCGGAGAAATTCAAGACACTCTCGGAAACATTTGCCAAAATACAGGAAAGTGGAAAACTCAGTGCCGATACATTTGGTACGCTGAAGACGGCGGGATTGGATCCATTAGAGCTTATTTCTAAGCAGTCCGGAATATCAGTGGCGACGCTGCAGAAGCGGCTTAATGAAGGCCGCATTACGGTCGATATGGTAAGAGATGCATTCCAGGTGGCCACTTCAGAAGGAGGCAAATTTACTGGTATCCTGGATGATCAGGCCAACACGATTGATGGAAAATGGAACATCATCACTGCCAAGATGCAGAATATGCTGAGTTCAATGGGAGATATTGTTGGGCCAGTGGCGGGTGTAATCCTTGATTTCATCAATGGTCTGGCAGATGGTGAACCTGGCGTGTGGTTAATGACGACTGCTGTTGCCAGTCTCGCATTGGCAATGAATGCGGGTGGTATAGGTGCTGGTGTAATGGCTGTGGGCATGAGTATTGGAGCCACTGCCACCACTATTCTACGAGGCGCTATGGCTGTGCTCAACTTTGTGATGAATATGAATCCGATCGCCAAAATTGTATGGCTTATCACCTTATTAGGCGGGGCATTTATCACCCTTTATCAGAAAGTGGAAGGGTTCAGGGCCTTTATAGACGGAATGGGTGCCGGCATCAAAAGCTTTGGTAAGTTAATAAAAGATTATCTGATCGACTCTTTCATGATAGCAGTAGATGCCATAAAAGGTGCTTCCAAAGTACTTGAACTCATCTTCAAAGGAGACTGGAAAGGTGCGATGGATGCTGCCGGAGAAACCTTCGCCAAAGTGGAAGCCGGCATAAACAAGCAACTGGTTCATACCGTTCAAAATGCGAATGCAACCGTTGATGCCTACAATACAGCTAATAAGGCCAGCAGAGAAAACTTCCAAAGAGAAGAAGAACTCGCGAAAATTCAGAAGAACGCACAGCGTAACAGTGGTACCCAAGTAACGCCTGACTATGGCACCTTGAAAAATGATCTGCCGGAAGAACCAAAGAATAGAGCTGAGAATATCAATAACAACGGTCCGAGAAGTATCGTTATCAATATTGGTAAACAGATCGAAAAGCTAGAAGTACATGCACTCAGTGCCAAAGAAGGTGTGGAAGAGATGGGGAACCTGGTAAGGGAAGAAATGCGTAGAGTATTACTGAGCCTGAATGCAATGCCTGTTAATTAAAATGTAAACGATGGCCTATTTTGATTTAAAAAAAATTTACAAGGACGTATTCGGTACTGATCCTCCAAAGAAATACAGTATTGCAGTAGCCAGACCAGAAGAGCGTTTCAGTAGGTTGGGACAACCATACAATCAGCAGGATATATACGGAAGAGAATTCTTTCTGCCGATAACCTTAAACGGATATCTGCTGCCATTCGCCACTTTGGAGATTACTTGTAAAAAAACAATTGTTCATACGACGCTTCCAGAACAGCTGGGAACAGTAAAGGAGATCGTAGGCAGAGATGATTTTCAGATTACCATCAAAGGCATCGCTGTCAATGATAACAATATATTTCCCGAAACAGAAATAGCAGAACTCGAGAAATTGTTTGATCCTGGAACCAGGTTGATAATGCGTAGTGTGATTTCAGATATTTTTCTAAAAGGTGATCATGCAGTTGTTGTGACAGATTTTAAACTGCTCAAACCTAGCAGCGGCGCGCAAAATGCAAGACCGTATGAAATGACACTGGAAAGCGATGACGTTTACACTTTAGAGTTGTCTTAATATGTTCAGGTTAACAAGCGAGATAAATATAGGAAAATACAGGTCTATCAAACCAATATCTGTAAAGATAAGCAGGAGCATTTTTGATTTTGTGGACAAGGCCGTTTTCAAAATACCGGATGCCGCAAAGGTAATGAACGAGAATCTCCTGGTGCAGAATAAAGCAGATACTGCGTTGCTTTTCAAGCAAGGCGATGCTGTCAGTATTCGATTGGGATATAATGATGAACTACAGGATGAATTCAAAGGATTCATTACGAAGGTAAATCATACTTCACCTGTAGAAATTGAATGCGAAGGCTACGCATATCAACTGAGAGTGGGTCGGAACATCAGTAAAGTATATACTAAAACAACCCTCAAATCGATCTTGCAGGAAATAACAGCTCCTACCGATATCAAACTGGGAGAGATACCGAATGTATCAATTGATAGATTGGCGGTGAACGATAAATCCAGGACTGAAATATTATTACTGCTGAAAAATTACTATAAGCTGGAGTTCTTCTTTCATGGTGATGAATTGAGTGCCAACCTGCTATACCTGAATCGGGATGCAAACGTGAAATATCGTTTAGGCTTCAACGTGATCAAGGCAGATGAGCTCAAACTAAAGAATGGCGGCAGCGACAAAGTGGTTGTAAGGTTTTTAAGCGATAAGAACAACGGTGAGAAAGTCTCAGGTAAAGTGGGAAACGCGCAAAAAGACGCTAAAGAAGAATTGCTTAAAGTGCCTAGCGTTTCTGATCAGAAATCTTTGGAGAAGATTGCTGAGAAACATGCCTATACACTTAACTATGGTGGGTATGAAGGGAAGATAGAATGTTTTTTGTCTCCTTATTGCATACCTGGATTCAGAGCGTCTTTTGAAGACCTGAAACATACAGAGAAAAACGGCAACTACTATGTGCAGGCAACAGAGGTAAGCTATGGTAAAGAAGGTGCAAGAAGGTCAGTAACAATAGGTGCAAAACTAAGTACAGATGTCAAAACAAATAAATGATATCGCCGAGGCGATGGCCAGTTTTTCTTCCAGATTTGGTCCGGTAACCATTCTTCCCGCTAAAGCAGGCGAATTCAATGAAGAGGATAATACCATCAAGGTAACGCTGGACAGTGGTTTGGAGATTCCGGATGCTCGTCTTAAAAGTGTTGTCAAAGGTGGTGGAAAAGTGATTCTTGTGCCGGTAAAAGACAGTGTAGTACAAATAGCCCGAATTGAGAACAGTGAGGAATTTATCGTTGTTGCCGTAGATGAAGTGAGCCAGGTGCTGTACTGTATCGATAAAACCCTGATGAAAATGGACAGCAAGGGCTATCTGTTGAAAAAGGATGACGAAACCTTAAGGAAAATTATGGATGATCTCCTGGATGGCATTATGAATATGCGATTTACTACGCAAAGTGGTCCTACTGTTAACCTGGTCAATCGTACCACTTTTGAACAAATTAAAAATCGGGTAGAAAAACTATTGAAAGATGCTGAATGAGACCAGACTGAAAAATAAAATCCGCGCTGCCTTTAATGAAGAAACGGAAGAACAGGACGCTTCCGCGGCTATGGATAGAATAGCCACTAAACTGGCGCAGGCGGTCATTGAAGAAATCAAACAGGTCAGTATACAATATAGTACTGGTCTGACAGCGCCCAATGGTCCGGTAGCAGGAACCTTTAATTATACCATATCATGACGGATGTAATATTGGACAGCAATTATGATCTCACATTTTATGATGGAGATCTACAGGTGGGAGAAAGCTCGTTGCAACATCAGCAACTACTTTTAATCAGTAATAAAGGCGACTGGCGGGAGCATCCTGCTATAGGCGTAGGCATGATGGGATTCCTGAAGGATGATGAACCCGGGATTTTATTGGGCGAAGTGAAGATGGAATTTGAAAAAGATGGAATGATTATTAATGAGATCAGGCTGGAAGAATCCGGCCATCTACAAATAGATGCACATTATGGCAACAACCGTTAAACAACACCAATGTTTGTTTGATATCATATTGCGGGAGTCCGGTGCTACAGATACCATCTTTGTGTTGGCAAAGGAAAATGATATCAGCATTACGGATGAACTTATCGGTGGAACGATACTGCAAACGGCAAATGTGATAGCCATCAATATGCGCATCATTTCTTATTATCAGCAACAGCAAATTTTCCCAGGTACATCCCTCGCACTGCAAAGCACTGTTACAGCCCGTGGTGGTATTGGGTATATGGGCATTGGCATAGACTTCAAGATTAGTTAACAATGGCAAGAACAATAGAACAAATACAGTCACTGATTGTAGATAAAGTTAATAATACTCCGGAGCTGAAACTGTTAAATAGCGTCAGTAAAACGTCCATTTTTCGTTTATTCATTTACGTTACTGCTTTTTGTCAGTGGACACTGGATCAGTTATTTGATTTGCATAAACAGGAGGTATCAGATCTGATTTCGAATATGAAGCCACACAGCCTGAAATGGTATGCCGAGAAGGCTAAGCGGTTTCAGTATGGGTTCAACCTCCCTGCGGAAAGCGATACTTACGACAATGTGGGTGTCCAGAATGATCTGATAGAGGCCAGTAAAATTGTTCATTTCTGCGCAATTGTGGAACAGCCGGATAGTAGAGGCGTAGTGTCTTTGCGGGTAAAAGCTGCCACCAAAAAGGCTGATCTTGAACCCCTGACCTCTGACCAGCTGACTGCTTTTACAAAGTATATGAATACCGTGAAAGATGCAGGCGTAAGACTCATTGTAGGCTCTGATAAGGGGGATGATCTTAGGTTAAAGGTGGATGTGTATTATAACCCACTGGTACTGGGTAGTAATGGATCCCGATTGGATGGTACAGATTCGGAGCCCGTGCAGACGGCTATCAGAACGTACCTGACCTCTCTTCCATTCAATGGATCCTTAGTCCTGGCCTATCTTACTGACGCGCTGCAGAAGGTTGATGGGGTGGTGATCCCACAGATCGTTGGTGCGGAGGCCCGTTATGGTAATTTGCCTTATAAATCCGTTGACCTGATGTATCAGCCAGATGCTGGATATGTACGCATCTTCAATGAGAAAGATGACTTGAGTTTAAATTTCATCGCACAAACCAGCATTATATAATGAAGATTTTTGAAATCGATTATCGTCGACTGATAGCATTATTGCTGCCTCCAGGTTTGAGAAAGGGGCGCATGAAAGCCTGGCTGAATGCATTGGTATACCCCGTACAGTTGTTATATAATGATTTTAAAGCCAACAGAAGAAATAATCTGTATCGCATAAGTATAACGCCGCAGGTGTGTTTTCTGGAAAAGGCCATCAACGACCGGTACGACTATATCGAACGACGCATACGCATTGCTGATGTACTGTTAAAAGAAGTGCTTTTCATTTACCAGCGCAACGAGAATAAGCCTTTGATGTTATACAGAAGAGCCGATGGGCTGCCGTTAAACCTTTATCTGAAAACGGAAACCAATAGTGTGACAGTGGATTTTCTGGTATTATTGCCAGCAGGATTGAGGTTTGCAGAAGATGAGATGCGGGCATTTATTGACAGTTACAAATTAGCTAGTAAAGACTATAAAATTCAATTGACATGAGTAATAAAAGAGTGGATTTCGGCAACCTTGGCGGATTCCCGCTTACACAGGATTTACTGTTATATATGCAGTCTTCCTATAGAGATGCTATTTCCGGTATGGCGAAAGTGTGCGGTTATAATGTAATTGTTTCCGGTATGGAAGATAATGGCACCTCTTTTTCGGACGGTTGGATTGTGCTGGATGGAGAATTGCTGCCTTTTGTGGGTGGCCCTAAACAGAGCACATTCATCGTAGTAGATGATCACAACAATGAAATCTTTGAAGATGGTGTTTCCCGTACTGTTTATTTTACCAGGTATGCCCGGTTCGGCAGTGGCGGCCGACCTATTACAGATCTGTTTCGTCTTTCCACCATTGGCGCTTTGCAAACTAACCTGACTGAGTTGAATAATAATTTGACTACGTTGAACAGCAATTACACCTTGCATGCTGCCAATAAGAATAACCCACACGGCGTAACGAAGCAACAAATAGGTCTGGGAAATCTTCCTAATGCTGTTTCTGATGATCCAACCTTGAATGATAGTAATGTACTGGCAACAACCAAAGCTACAGCAAAAGCATCCAAAATCGTAAGAACCGGATCTGTAGAAATTACAGGCTCAATTAATAGCAGTGGTGATGATGCCATTACCAATATTAATATTGCCGGAGGCGTTGTTAACGGACCATATCTTGTAGCCGGATCGCTGCGAAGTTATTCTCTCGATTATAATAATGATAATGATGTGATATGGATGGTACGCGACCTGACCTCGGTAAACTTCAAACTCCTTATTAGGAAGGTCTCCAAGAACTATGTTTATCTCATGTTTGACTACGCAATAATCTTATATTAATATGCCAATCCAGGATAGAAATAAACTTAAAAGCTGGTTCGAAACTGGCGATTACCCTACCCAGCAACAGTTCTGGGATCTGATAGATAGTTTCTTCCACAAATTGGAAGATGTCATCGATATCAACAATGTCAGTGGATTACGGGCATTACTGAACGCTAAGGCGGATTATGAGCAGTTGCAGTCGCATTTGGGAGACAAGGGTAATCCACATGCTGTCACCAAAGCACAGATTGGTCTGAGCAATATTCCCAATAATATCTCGGATGCTATTGATTTGAATCAGAATGATACCCTGGCTACAAGTGCTGCGGTCTTCAAGCTGGCTTCAAAAGTTAGCTCCAATACCGTTGAAGAGAATACATACACGGCTAATGGAAAGTATGTACTGCGGATGAATGAATTGCTGGAGAAAATTGTTGTGATTCCTTCTGTGGACATCAGTTTGACCATAGGTACTGTAGCTGGTGGCAACGATCTGCTCGATGGGCTTACACTTACAAAGAATGCAGGAAGCGTTTTATCCCTTGACTTGTTTGCAGCCTTAACAGATAAAGATATTTACTTCAGCGGCATCGCCGGTAGTGTGCAGATAAGGTATTATAAAAGGTAGTCTTTGTTCATCCATTAACCTGGTGTCCGGAATGCCGGCATAGTTCAACTTTTACCCCAAATCCCCCAAATGAATAAAATTCTTTTGCTGATACTGTGTTTGTTTACTCAACAGTTATGGGCGCAGAGTAATATCAGCGCTAACAGGATTGTAATTAAAGATTCGTTGTCGCTTGATGGAAAATGGATCAGACGAATCAACAATGACAGTACGTTGAAAACCGTTGGAGACCATAGTATTTCCACGGATGCAGCCATGAAGAAATATATAGATAAGGTGGCAGGAGGAAACGCCTCCTATGAGGAGCAGGCGAAGGCGTTGCTAAATCCAAATTACTTGGAAGTCTGGTTTAGATACGCTTCCAGTCCTGTAAATGATTCATCAGTGAAGTTTACACTGAATATCGAAAGTAGCGACGGTGTTAAAACTTCCTATGGCATAACGGGGGTAAGTCCTTTTGAAATTTTTTATGCATATGGTAAACCTCCCTTTTCATTATCTACAGAAATAAGAAATAATACGACAGATACTTTATTATCATTGACACTAGATGGGACAAATAAGTTTCTTAAATATTATTATCATGAGAGTAATTCAATACCCGGAGAGAAAATGCAAATACTTTCGACTGGGTTAAAAGGTATCGTAACCCTCATACTGAACGCGACTAAAATCACAAGTGGAGAAACTTACCTTAAACTGAAAGAAACAGTTAAGAATTATTCGGCACATCACGTATTGAAATATATTAATTATCAAAATGGTACTGTTTTAGCCATGCCGGGAACGGTCGAGAAGCGCGACTGCTTTTGGAAGATGGGTGGGACGGCTGGTGGTTATGCTGAAGTGACGCATCTCTTTATTTCCAGCATGGGCGACTATGTCATTGGTCCATCAACTTCTTCCCCATTACGGCTTAGATTTTACAAGAATGGCGCATTATTTAAGGAAGAGATGCTTTCTGCTAATTCCAGTTTGCAGAAGGGCATATTGATAGATGATTCCTGGACGGATTGTGAGATCGTTCTGGAAGATATATAATGCCTTTACATGAATTCGTCCTTTTACACCTTTCTTTAATTTTAACATTATGTTTTGGCATAAAAAAAATATACTTATTTGGGTGGTTGTGCTATTGCCCATGCTGGGCGTAGCACAAACCACTGTAACCGCGAATCGCGTTATTATAAAGGACTCTTTGTCTTTACATGGGAAGTGGATCAATCGGATTAATAGCGATGGTATACCACAAATTTCCGGCGAGCAGACTATTTCCTCGGATGCAGCCATGAAGGCCTATATAGACCAGGTGTCGGGAGGGGGCATTTCCCCCACGGAGCTTGCAAAAATGATGAAAAATCCGGATGTACTTGAAGTGAAAGTAGGCATATGGGATAAAGGGAGCGTGTCTCCAATGCTCAATTTTACTTTAAACTTTCTAAGCAGTGATGGGATAAAATCTACATGTAATGTTTATGGGAAATATGCAGGTGATTATTTTACTGTATATGGAAAACCTCCTTTCTCTCTATATGCTACCATACCTAATGTTACAGCTGATTCCACACTATCGGTTCTTGTATATTCCCAGGAACGTGCTACTTCTACGGGAACACTTCAGAACTATAACAACTTTGTATTATTTAAACCTGGTGATACAGCTATTATAAATGCAGATCGATTAAGAGGCTACGTTACAATAGGTGTTAGAGTTGGAGTAAGGCCGAGTCTTGACAATAGTTTAATCTATATAAACGAGAAAATAACCAATCATTCATCTTCACAATCCATTTATGTAACAAAACCTAATAATAGTAATCCTTATAATAATTTGGCTTTAATGCCCGGACAGGAAATTTCGCAGCGTCACCTACTGCAGAACCGCTCCGGCTATGGCTCATATAGGATAACAGCTGCCACTTTTTTTGAAGCGCCAGGTGGTGAATATTTACCATCATATCCCAATTCCAAAGCAGTCAGGTGTAAAGTGTACCGCAATGGGTCACTTCAATCTACAAAGGACCTGACTGCATACATGGATGATAGCTTTTCCATTCCAATTGATGCCACCTGGAAGGATTGTGAAATTGTTGTAGAAGATATTTAACCCTAAACTTTAATCTATTTTTCATGTTGACACGATTGTTTGTTTTCCTGATATTACTGTCATCAATAGCATCAGCTCAAAGTGTTATTACTGGAAACCGTTTGTTGGTAAAAGATTCAATGTCCTTAAATGGTAATTGGGTCAGGCAGATCAATAATGATAGTACTTTAAAAGGTGTTAGTGAATCAAGTATTTCGACAGATGCTGCACTTATGAAGTATATAGCGCATGCAACGGCGGGTGGAGGTAATGTTTCCGCTCTTGATATTGCAAAAATGAGGATGAACCCGAATATGCTGGATGTTAACGTATCATTTCTGGCAACGGATTGGCTGATTCCTTTTGAACTAAATTTCTTAAGTAGCGATGGAATAAAATCCACATTTAGTATTTCAGGCAGCCGCCCCCAGGACTATTTCTCCGTCTATGGGAAGCCTCCTTTTACTTTAAATGCAGCATTTAAAAATAAAACTGCAGCATCTGTGATGTCCGTTAGATTAGCTAGTTCAGAACGTTATTTTGTCGGATATGGTGGCTATGCGAATTATCTGCTTATTAAACCAGGGGATTCTGCGCTTATTGCGGCAGACATGTTAAGAGGCAAATTGATTATTGAAATCGGGGCGCCCTTGCAAACGACTCCTGAAACTCATCTAACCTATGTAAATGAAAAGTTTAAGAATCATACTGCTTCCCAAATACTGTATGTCGCTAATGATGGGTATAATCCCAAAGTATTGATGCCAGGAAAGGAACTCTCGCAACGTAGCTTATGGTTGAATCCAACAGCCACATATTCCTACGGTGTTCGGGCTCTTTCTATTCATACGGGAATTAATGGAGAATATATTGTAGTCTTCCCGCTTACGGAAACGGTGCGGTGTTCTATATACCGTAATGGAGCGTTGTTTGCGACTAAAGATATACCCGCCTTTATAGATTACGGCGTTCAGCTTCCTTTTACGGTGGATGCTACCTGGGAAGACTATGAAATTATTTTGGAGGATATCCAGCCCTAAATACTTAATCTATTATACATGTTAACACGATTGTTTGTAACCCTGATTTTGATGTCTTCAATAGCATCCGGCCAAAGTAATATTACCGCGAATCGTTTGCTGGTAAAAGATTCCTTGTCTGTTAATGGAAAGTGGATCAGGCAGATCAATAATGACAGTACCCTGCATAATGCCAGTAATACCAGTGTTTCTACTGATGCGGCCCTCAAGAAATATATTGACAAGTCCATGCTGGAGGGTGGCAGCATTTCACCTGACGATATTGCCAAAACGTTGGCAAATTCAAACGTACTTGAAGTGGCCGTACGTTTCTGGACAGGCCAAAGGATGACCCCTTTGATAAATTTTAACCTGAATTTTTTAAGTAGCGATGGTATAAAATCTACTTATTATGTTTCCGGAGAACACTCCTATGAAGTATTCTGTGTATATGGTAAGCCGCCTTTTTCATTATATGCTGCTGTTAATAATAAAACAACTGACTCTGTACTGTCAATCAATATATCTGCAGCTGAAAGTATTATTCTTAACGGTAACCATTCCTACGAGAATAACTTGATTTTTAAACCAGGAGACACCGCAATATTAACAGCTGATCGGCTTAGAGGATACTTAACTATCAGTATTGAATCATGGTTGAGAACCTATCCGGAAAATCATATCTATTATATTAATGAAAAGATAAAGAATCATTCTGCTCATCAAGTGCTTACATTGTCTAAATATAATTATGGTGCTGTAATATTGATGCCCGGGCAGGAGGTTTCACAGCGGACTATTTGGTTGGACCAGACAGGATATCGGGATAATACATTGAAGGCAGGTGCCATTTATGCGGCCTCTAATGGACAATACGTGATATCGAATAGAATATCTGCTCCTGTCAGGTTAAAAGTCTACCGAAATGGAGTATTATATGCGACGAGGGATTTTCCTATAAATGATATGTCTTCCTTGTATTTTGTATTAGATCCCACCTGGGAAGATTATGAAATAATTTTGGAAGACATCCTGCCCTGAAATTTAATCTAATTTACATGTTCACACGATTGTTTGTTTTCTTGATGCTGCTTTCTTCTGCAGTGTCAGCCCAGAGTAATGCCACAGTAAACCGACTGCTGGTAAAGGATTCCATGAGTATCGGCGGGCATTGGATTAAGGAGATAAAATCTGATAGTACCATGTGGGGTACCCATGAAGGAACAATTTCAACAGATGGCGCCTGGAAAAATCATATCCTGAATACGGCACGTAATAGCCCTTTAAACCCTGTTCCCGGGCCACCAAGAGATAGTGCACTTACAATTGACCCCGTGACTGGAAAGCTTGCAATTTCAGCATTAAAACGGTTTACGATTCAACAGTCCGCTGCCCTGCATAGGAATCCCTGGCTGAAAGTAGCCATGAACCCTATGTTGAGTGTAATGAGAGATGTAATACCGGAAGATTCCCTTCAGTTCGAATGTACCAGCAGTGATGGCGTTAAAACCACCATCAGTTTTCATGGCGGATACCCCGACTGGAATTATGCAAAAGGCAATCCTCCCTACACCATAAAAGCTGATTGGGTAAATCGCTATCCTGACAAATTCATTTTGCTTAATGCTAACGCAGTTTTCTGGGGCGACAATGGAAGAAGCCCAATAAATTCATTATTCGCAGCATACAAAGATACTATCCATTTCAGACAGCAATTTATCAGTAACAGCATCTCCTTTGATATTCACCTCATGGACTCCGTTCCTAACGGTGTTATCATGCCCGTAACTGTTAGAAATAACACAAGGGATATGATCATCCTGTCAGTGCCAACAGGAACGAATACTATTTTCCCTAATGAAGATATTAGTATCAAAGTTTGGTATACGCAACCGATGCAAATCCGTTGCCAGGGAGTAGTCAGGTCTGCAAACGCAGAGATTTTTTTTAGCAACGTAGTTAAACGCGCTTATAGGGGTCGGGTTTATGAAAATGGCATACTCACAAATACTACTGAAATGAGAAATTATCCTGGTATGGTAATACCTATTACCAATCCTTTGGCACAAATTGAATTAGTAGTAGAGTACCTGTGATTTATTTTCTTTATTTGAATATTGTTAAAGATGCATCCATTTAGATTCCATTTTTTTCTTTGGGGACTTTTGTTCTTTAAAACTTTTCAAGCCAATTGCCAAAGTAACCTGAGCTCAAATCGGGTAATGGTAAAAGAATCTTTGACGTTAAAAGGTCAGGAGATTACCTCGCTTAACCGAAGTAACAGATTGGAGCATGCAAGTAATAAAACACTTTCAACAGCTTCCGCTATCAAGGCATTTATAGATGGACTTCTGCAAGTATTTCCAACCGGAACGGTAGGCAGAACGGATAGCGTCCTTTCAAGGAATCCACAAACAGGTACATTGGAACTGACTCCTGCATTTAGTTTGAGTCAACTTATTGAAACCATACTTATTCAACGGCAATTGTTGGAGGTTAATGTCGTTTGCGCTACAGAGTTGCAATCTGGAGTTACTGACTCGCTTTCGGTTACTGTCACAAGCGCCGATAATATTACTATCAGCCAACGTTGTGCTGGAAATCAGTACCTGCGCATGTATGGTTATGGAAGGCCGCCATTTACTGTTTCATTTTTTTGCGTTAATTCCAGTCCTGGCCGTAATTACATGGTAGTCACAGATGACCAGTACATAGATGATCCGACTTTAGGTGTTAGAGTGGTTGGCGGATATAATTTTTTCGAAAAATGGGCTAACTACGGAGATACGATTCAGTATGTAGCTAAAAATATACGACATCAGTTTGATATCAAATTCAACAATTTATCGCAAGGTCCTCCTACATATCGTGATCCTAATGGCCGGAGAGAATTGAGCATTGTAAATAATACCAGGAATTTCTTCCCTGTTATCTATGGCCTTGGTTCGGGAGCAATAACTGTATCACCGGGAGAAACCGCTACCTATAACGAATATCTATTACAACGTATTTCCATAACCCCTGTTAGGCTTGGGTTATGGGAATATGGAGGTTATTCTAATGCTGGCTATATCCCTTCAAAGTTGCACTGTTGGTTGTACAAGAATGATGTATTATGGACGGAAGATGAAATTGAGCAACCAGGTAGTGAGGCCCTGAGATATACTTTTGATTCAAGTTGGATTAAAGTAAAAATAGTTTTGGAAAATGTTGATTAGAAAAATACCCATAATTATTCCTGTTAGATAATGATAAATAGAATAATAATACTCAGTCTTCTGGTCGTTGGTTTTCTTGTTTCAAATGCATATTGTCAGAATACCACGGTAGTAAACAGATTGATGGTGAAAGACTCCTTAGCCATCGGAAATTATTGGATTGCCAATATTGCACGTGAAAGTGAATTAACTACTGCCGGTACTAATACCCTTGCCAATGATGCTGCATTGAAAGAGTATTTAGCCAATTCATTGAAAGTGCCGGCAATGATTGGTATACCTCATGCCGATAGCCTTTTGACATTGGATCCAGTTACAAGGGAATATAAAATGACCGCAATAAATAATAGCGTGGAATTGGATGACATCATAGATATGCTATTTATTCATCCACATGCCTTTGCATTAAGGTATGATAAATTTGACTATAACGCTACGGACACGATTTTAGTAGAGATAACGAGTGCTGATGGTAGAATAACTCCATTATCACTAACAGACAATTCAGGGATTAAATTTGTTTTTGGCAAACCCCCGTTTTCGCTAAAAATGAACTATAGGAATCCATTCCCCAACGACCTGGTAAATGTAGTGCTGGTGAAAGATCCTAATAACGGATATGATCCTTTTGAGATTAACAGATATACCATGCCGTCAGACACGGAGCATATTGCAGCAGAGGGATTAACCGGAATATATCAGCTCAATTTTGGCTCGCCGGCCTGGTATGATAATCTTTCCAGGAAAGAATTAATTTTTAAGAATGAAACCCGGAATTATATTCTAAGTGCTTTCTGGGAGAGTGCATTGCCGCAAACGGAAAAACATTTCACCATTCAAATTGACAACGCAACGCCTAATGTATACATTGGGGCTACTCCACTTTTGACAACTCAAACGGGTGACAAGGTAATATTAATGGGGCCTAAATCAAAATATAGTCTCCGAACATTAATTGCGGAAATTTATGTCGACAATCAGCTGTTTAAAACTCAATCTTTTATGGAGTCCTTCAATATACCTTATGATGCAACATGGAAAACTGTTGAAATAATTCTCAGGGATACCCTCGATGCCACCTTCTAAAATCCGCTCCCATCAACAATTTTGCATAAACCAGACGTCTCGTTTTAATCTTTCGGACGTTTGGTTTTGCCTGTGTTATATCTGTCTTAAAACAAACGTAAACCCAAACTAGCCAGGAAGCAGTAAAGGATTAGTGCGCCAAGCAGATACAACCAGATAAATGTATACCAGTAATATTTAAACTGATTCAGCTGCTTATCTACGTCCTCACTGTAGAGGTCTTCGCGACACTGCACGCATTTTAGTTCAACATCTGTTCCACTGGAGAATACTGGTATCCAGTACAGGTGAAAATAACGACGAAAGGCAGCTCCAACAAGATGTTTACCACCGCATTTAGGACATTCAATGTGTGTAAATTCCTGACTTTTAATTTTGATGGTTCTGGCGCCAAAAACAATTCGCATAGGATATAGGGTTTTATATTTTTAAAAAGATAATATATATATTTAAAAGCAAAAAATCCCCTGTTAAAATAACAGAGGATTTTCCACAATTGATCAGCGTTATCCATCGCTACTCTTTACCGAATCGTCGCTCCTGGATAATATCGTATTGCTTTACATAGTCAGGATGCTCCGTTCCCATCACCCTGTCCCATACACGAAAATAAAGGCTGTAATTGCCCTTAAACTTTGCATGATGCAGATTATGATAGGTAGAGGAGTTTAGGATTTCAAAAAGAAATGACTTCCTGAAGCCCTTGGGCATGATCTCATATCCGAGATGCCCGTATACATTAATCATCAGCGCCACAATAGTGAACAAGGCCAGTGACAAAGGATGCATTGGCATAATAAATACCAGCACCAGCACTACGCCACCTTCCGCGAAGGCTTCCAACACATGAAAAGAGTAGGCCGTCCACGGACTTGGGTTGGTAGATTTATGATGCAAAAGATGGGTGATGTTAAATAATTTAGGATGATGCAGAATGCGATGCATCCAGTAGAAATAGGTGTCATGCACTATTAAAGCCAGTCCTACACTCAGTGGTATCCACCAGATAGGATATTCATCCAGATTCCTATAGATGAACGTATGTGGCTTTATCCAAGGCGTAAAGGCAAAAATGGCTACCATAGCCAGTATCACACTAGACATAGCCGAATGCAAGATCTCTCTTAAAAAATCTTTTTTATCAGCAAATCGCTTTGGCTGAATTTTATTTTTTGTAAATCTTCCTGCAAAAACTTTATAAAACAGGTAAAACATCATGCCTGCAATAACAAAGTAACGGAGCAGGTTAAACGCAGTTTCCGCAGCCAGATATTTAAAAAATGTTTCCATCTAACTATTTCATTTTAAAATAGGTCCGGGGGATTGCTCCCCCGAAACACTAACAACAACAGGGCTTTGCGTGGAATTTATAAAGGATATTAATAACCTTGGTTTTGTTTAAGGTTAGGACTATTGGCAAGTTCTGCCTGTGGTAAAGGGAGGAGCAATGAATGTCCGTCCCATGGTTGTTTATAAGAGAGTTTTCCCAATATGTCGGTGGCTTTACCAGTGCGTTTCAGGTCCATCCAGCGGTGGCCCCATTCGCCCAGGAATTCGAGCCTGTTTTCTTTGGCGATGGCATCTAACAGCTGATCACCAGCAATTGCGGTAAGGTTAGGCAGCCCGGCTCTGTTACGTATGATGTTAACGTCGGCGATAGCATCACCTGCTGACTCAGCGCCATGGGCAAGTGCTTCAGCGCGTATTAGGTACATTTCAGAAAAGCGCAGTACCATATTAACCAGGTCTCCAGCGACACCTGTACTCAGAAAATCTACACCTGCATATTTGGATACATACCTTACCGTGTCTCCAAAATATGGTGCAGTGGTAGGTGTCAGCACCCTGTCTGTCCAATACTTTGCACGGAGGTCGCTGGGTTCAAAAACATTATAGGTAGCAGTAGTAAGGGCATATGCAGGAAATGTAAACCCTAAGGAAGTGTTGATTTCAAACATAGCCGAATCGGTGAACATAGGCTCCAGGTCAGGATATAGAGACAAGCGCGCCGGTGGTACCATCATTTTACCTTCATTCAAAGAAGTAATAGAACCGGTATTGGTTATTAAACTTAACTCCCAGATTGATTCATTGTTATTGGGTTTGAAGGTAGCATCAGGCGTTGTCAGCGTATATACGTTACTGTTAATAACAATACTAGCCTGTTGCGCTGCATCTGACCAGCGTTGACGATAGAGGTAAACCCTTGCCAGCAAGGCAGTAGCGGCAAGCTGATTCGGCATTACCTTTTTACCAGCCGAATAACCATAGCCATAGGATAATTGTTGCTGTGCATCTTTCAGATCTGCAATAATCAAATCATACACTTTATCAGTCGCCGTCCTTGATATGGTTAGGTTTTCATTGATATTGGTACTGGTCAGTAATGGAACATCCCCATAAGTATTTACCAGGTAGAAATAACAGAAGGCTCTTGCGAATTTGGCTTCGCCAGCAGCTATCCGTCTGATGGAGTCGGTAACGCCTTTAACATTGGAATACGCTGCAAGTCCTTCGAGCACTGAATTTGCCGTATATATAATATGATATGGCTGGTTCCACATGCTGTTGGTATTAGGATCATCCCGAAGAATGTTTCCTGAATAATAGTTCATATCATATTGAGATGAGAATGCACCTTTAACTGGCAGCAATTCATCTGCCAGTATGCCACCATAGCACGACATAGCGCCTGAGGTGAGTGTCATTTCGTTTTCATTGATCATTTCCGCATAGATGGCTGAGACGGCGGCATTTATTTTTGCATCGCTGTTAAAGGCATTATTTGCATTGATGCTGCCACGAGGAGGCGCTACTTCCACTAATTTTGAGCAGGCACTCAGTATAATCGACAGGACAAGTACTATACTAACTGCGTATTTATTTACATTGTTGTTATACATCTTTCTGCTTTTTAGAATTCACATCTGATACCAAAAGTTACCGTGCGTGTAGCTGGATTTCCGGCCAATACTTCCGGGTCCATGCCTTTAAAGTTGGTTAGCATAAAAAGGTTATCCGCATTCACATCGAAATACAAGCCATGCAGATGCAGCATCGCACATGTCTTTTCATCTACACTGTAGGATAGCGACATATTTTGTGCTCTCAGCAAATTGATCATCACTGTACCTGCATCCGATTCAACATAATTGGATATTATCAAAATTGATTGCGTGGAAGGCCTTGCACCTATAGAATGATCCCCAGGTCCTTTCCAACGTGCATTGTAAAGATCATAGGTAGTATTACCAACACCACTAGTCAACTGTCCTATCGGAGATACACCTGTGTTTGAACGGGCATAGAAACGTTTGAAACTGAAGTTGGCAGAAAAAGAGAAGCGTTTATAGGAAACAGATGTCTGCATACCCCCATAAAACTTAGGCAGAACAGAACGCCTGATTCTCCTGTCATCTGAACCAGGAACCAATTCTGGATTATAAGATATCTTACCATCCTTATCATAATCTTCGAATGTTGGTAATCCAGTTGCGGGGTCTACACCAAGGAAATGATATAAATAAATATCATCCAGGGAATTGCCTACAATATATCTGGTGTAGTAAGAAGAGTTTTCGATACCAGGATAAGAAAGGAGTACATTTTTTACGATACTGGTATTGAAATTCAATGTCCAGTTAACTTTCTTTGTTTGTACAGGGATCAATGTTACAGCAAACTCCCACCCTTTATTCATCACATTTGCAGGGAGATTGGTAACAACGTTGGTAAAGCCTGTATATGCACCGGTGTTATAAGTGAGTAACTGATTATCACAAGTATTGCGGTACCAGTTAACGTCCAGACTTAACCTGTTGTTAAAGAAACTGGCTGTCATGGCAATGTCCAGTGATTTTTTTGTAGGCCAGTGGAATTTATCGTTGGCCTGCCATTGTACAAGCAGCGGTGAGTAACCGTTATAATTATTCAGTTTAGAATTATTGGAAAGATTCCCCCATTGAGAAAGATATTGATACTCTCCTACCTGGTCGGTACCTGTGAGGCCATAGCTGCTGCGTAATTTCAGGAGGTCTACTGATTTCGGCAGTATATTCACCATCCATGGTTCTTCTGATAAAATCCAGGCAGCGCCCAAAGCGCCGAAGTTGCCAAACCTGTTACCAGGGCCAAATCTGCTACTACCGTCTCTTCTGGCTGTGAGGTTAAGTATATATTTACTTGCATAGTTGTAGTTGACACCACCGAATACACCTGCATATTTATATTCTGCAAAGGCGTCAGTACCTGCGATGGAACCAGCGTTGGTGATAGAATTTAATAAGCCTTCATCCGTATAATTAGTACCCGAAAGCAGGTTAGAACCAGTTTTGGTTTGGTTGTAGGTGGCACCGGCCAAAACGTTCAATGTTCCCGCCCCCAACACGGTACTGTAGTTCAACTGTGGTTCAATATTTAAACCTTCGTTGTTGGTAGTACCCCAGCTGGCGCTTCCGAATTGGCTTTGGATATTGTTAAATACCACCTGGACGTATGGTGGCTTTTTACTGGTGCTGTTGGCCGTATTTCTCAGATAGCCAATATTCGCAGAGAAGTTTAATCCTTTCATGATGGAATATCCAATGTGAAAGTTTGCTCTTACGTTGAAGCCATCTGTAGTGTAATGTCTGTTGAGGTCTTCAAAGGGATAGGAGGAGGTACCTCCTCCACTGGTAGGCGCGGTAGAAAAATATCCTTCCCTGTTCAAAGTTCCGTCAGACTTGAAAATAGGAGGAGCATTGGGCGCCAGTAAAGATGCTGGCGGTAAATTGATCTGATCTACCTTAGTAAAACCTAAACTGGCATTCACTCCCAGCTGTAGTTTCTGTTGCAGCGCGGTGGTGTTCAGGTTAATCGTGACACCTCCATTCTTATCGCCACCTGCGTAGTTTGTTATGTCCTGCTGAGAAGTATAGTTAGCAGCTATGTTATAATTTGTGTTACCAGCTCCACCTCGCAGACTAACGCCTGCATTCGTACGTTTTCCAACATGCCCATATAATTCTTTCTGCCAGTTGGTGTAGCGGGTGGTATCCCATATCATCAGATCAGGTGCAAACGCTTCACTAATCGGATTGGCAGACGGTATAAGACCATCATTGGCAAAGGCTTCCCGGCGCAACTGCAGATAATCTTTTGTATTTAAAAGCTTCTGGTATTTTCGAACTACCGTCAAACCTTCAGAAAGGTTAACACTTAACACGGGATTTTCATTGTTTCCTTTTTTAGTGGTAATCAGGATAACGCCGTTTGCACCGCGGCTACCATAGATAGCGGTAGCATCTGCATCTTTAAGCACTTCAATGGAGGCTATATCCCTGGGATTGATGCCATAGAATGGGCTCATAGAAGCGCCATTCTGTGCCTGGTTTAGTCCTGCTGCCAGTTTAGCTTGCGTATAACCATCACTCGGCGTACCCGTGATATCCAAAACTGTCAGTGGAATACCATCAATAATTACCATGGGAGCTGAGGTAAAATTGGAGTTGATATTATTTCTTCCTCTGATCTCCATTCTTATGGGAGCAGTAGCACTGCCATTTTGCTGTGTTATCACCATTCCTGGTACTCTTCCTGCCAATGCCATCAAAGGATTGGAGATAGGCTGATTTTCGATTTCCTTTCCAGAGATAGTAGTGATACTTCCTGTATTGAAACGCTGGGTGGTAGTACCATAGGCTTTCACCACCACATGATCCAGTTCGTTGTCTGCTGCTCTAAGGAAGAAGGAGTAAGCACGGCGTTTCATATCCAGTAATTGCATCGTTTGAGATGCAAAACCGACATAGCTCACCTGAATGCTTTCACCAATCTTCACACCATTTAGTACAAACTCACCTTTCTCGTTGGTAAGTGCCACTTTCTTTGTAGCGAGAGACCTTACGGTAGCATTGGGCATGTAGTTCACGCCAGCTCCCATCACCGTACCATGGATATTGATAGTATCTGAACTTTCTTTGGAGCCGGTTGTCAATGCTATCTTCTTTGCAGTATTAATAGACACCACTCTGTTAGTCACCGTAACTTCATAGGGTGTTCCTTCAAACACCTTTCCGATGGCGGTTTTCACATCTTCATTCTTCAATTCAACACTTACCGGGTAGGCACTATTTTTCATATCTTTCGGATATACAAAATAATACCCTGTCTGTTTCTCTATCTCTTTACATGCTTTTTCAATAGGTACGTTTTTCAGGCTGAGATTTACTGTTTGTGCATTAACATTGGTGGCTATTGCACATAACAACAAGGTAATTCCATATAGTTTTTTCCATACAGACTTTCTCATATTTGAAGCCATACGAGGCTTAGCTTTACAAAAACTCATTACTATGGTTGTATTAGTTGGTTGTTATAGTTGGTAATAACATCATCTGTGTAAATGGGCTGCCATTTACGTCCTGTGGTTGTGTAGTTCATGGGCATTTTTCCAGCGGGCTGGCCCAAAAAGTGGTTGATACATGAGCAATCGATTTAGATTATTGGTGGTAATAATGACCTTCATGGCCTAACAATTAATTTATCTCCTTCCAGCTTAAAGTGTACCCAGCCGGTAGATTCGAGAATAGTTAATACATCGGACAAATTGGTATTGCGTGGGATTTTACCGATAAACTGTTGTGTGGTAATATCGCCTTCATAAATTACTTCTACATCGTACCAGCGGCTAACCTGACGCATAATTTCCTGGATGGTGGCGTCCTGTAAGCTAAACAGGCCGTTCTTCCAGGCGAGTACGTCTTCTTCATTCGCAGTGGATGTGGTAATACTTGCTTTCCTGGTTGATAATTGCGCTTGTTGTCCTGGATTGAGTAGTACGCTTTCATCATCGTGGCCTACACGAATTTTCCCACTTAGCAGTGTGGCTTCGTGTACAGGTTCATCTGCGTAGGCTTGTATGTTAAAGCTGGTACCTAATACTTCAATTTTCGTTGGTGCATGATCTGCTACTGCTATAGTAACATTGAATTGTTTATTAGCATCAGGGGCCACTTCAAAGTAGGCTTCTCCTGAAAGTTCCACTGTACGGTCGTTGCCGGCAAATACCGCCGGATAACGTAGCGAGGAAGCTGCGTTTAACCATACTTTAGTACCGTCTGGCAGTACCAGTTTAAACTGTCCGCCGCGGGGAGTGCTGATTTTATTATAGGAAATGGTTGTTGTAGTATTTGACGCTGCCTGGTAAGAAATTGTTCCTGCATTATTTTTGATGATATGCGTATTTCCTTGTAATGCCAGCGTACCATTGCGTGCGCTATCCAGTACAATTACAGAACCATCCGCCAGTTGCAGCGTTGCTTTATCTCCTCCGGGTAGTGCGTCACCGCCGTAACGCGCCACCATTGGAGTTTCGGGGTTCTTGTTTTGCTTATGAGAAAAAATTAATACAGAGGTAGTCACTATAGCGGAAAGAACAGCAGCAGCGGCCAGCCATTTTTTCCACATATAACGTACAGGCGTTTCTGTTTGTACAACAGCAACGCCTATACGATTCCATACATCATCCAAAGCTACAGCTTCATCTATCTGAAACATTTTGTTCAGGGCGCCAGACATCTCTGCCTGCGTAGTAATACCGGTATAGAATCCCTGCGCATCCGCAGACTGCTGGTCCAGCCAGGCCTGTAGTTTTGCAGCTTCTTCTTCACTCAGACTACCTTCCATTTGACGCAGTAATAATGCAGCTATCTGCTCCATGATTTCAATATGTTCCAGATCGGATAATGGTGTTGACAATGACTTAAATATTATTTATTAGAAAGCATTTTTTCGATTCTGCCGGATATATCCGCCAGGTGCGCTTTTGTAATAGCATCTGATGTTTTACCCATCGCCAGTTTCACCTCCGCATTAATCGCTTTGGCATCCAGTTTCAACAGAGAAGCCGCATCACTTTCTGTATCGATGGAAGATGGTGAGGCCACAATGTTATTGAGTGCTGTCAGATATGATTTTTGCAGGTTGCGACGGTAAGTATCCATTTTTACAGATGGTTGCTTCAGATCACTCCAAACGCTGGCGTGCACCATAGAAATGAATGCTGACAATCCTAATGCCTTGTCGCCGAAACGGCGCTCATTGCTCTGAATAAAGTTCAGACGATCGCCGCTAAACAAGGATGTCATTACCTTTTTCTGAATGGTAGACACAAAGTTCTTTGTTGCCGGCATCTCTACCTTGTTGGTAACACTAGGGTCCAGCAACCAGGTTGGCGTGTTGAATACCTGTTCATCAATGAACTTCACGGCGGCAATCTGTTTGGCTTTAGGCACTGGTACAAAAGCCGGATTTGGATCTCCCTGTGGACGTACGGTGTAGTTGGTAGTGCCTATGTTGGTGATCACATGATTCACATAACGCTGATAAGTTTCCTGTACTTCACCGAAAACTGTTGCCATGTCGTTATTCAGCGCCTGGTCGTCTTTTGTCCAGGCTGGCAGGTTAGCTACCACACGCTTCAGGTTTTCGATACCATAGGTATTTGCTTTGGCGGCATCATCACCGAGATCTTCTGTCATGCAACGTGGATCATCCTTGCGCGACTCACCATCACCAAACCAAAGGCGTGGGTTAGCAGCCAGGCGTTTCGTCACTTCTTTGTCCATGATCTTTTTATCTGCTGCGGCGGAAGGAGCATAGATTAATTTATATCCCCACTCAATAGCCCACTGGTCGTATTCACCAATGCGAGGGAACAGCAGTTCCTGCGGGATATGGTCCTGTGGCTGCGCTACGTAGTTGAAACGCGCATAGTCCATGATACTTGGTGTATGACCATGCTGACGCAGATAGGCAATGCTACGCAGACTATCAACCGGCGTTGTGCTGCTGCTACCGAAGTTATGACGCAAGCCAAGCGTATGGCCTACTTCATGACTGGATACAAAACGGATCAGTTGCCCCATTAGCTCATCGCTGAACGTAGCATGTTGCGCCTGCGGATCGTTAGGACCACCCTGGATCATGTACCAGTTGCGTAATAAAGTCATTACGTTGTGGTACCAGCCAATATGCGTCTGAATAATTTCGCCACTGCGCAGGTCATGGATATTAGGACCATAGGCATTCGCAACTTCAGAAGGGAAATAGTTCAGGAAAGAATAACGCACGTCATCCATATCCATAGTGCTGTCGTTTTCCGGCCATTCTTTCGCTATGATGGCATTTTTAAAGCCCGCCTTTTCGAAAGCTACCTGCCAATCGTTGATACCAAGGATCAGGTATTTTCTCCATTTTTTCGGCGTATTAGGATCGATATAATAAACAATCGGCTTTGCCGGTTCTACTAACTCTCCTCTTTTATATTTTTCTACGTCTTCAGGTTTAGGCTCCAGTCTCCATCTCACCGCGAATTCACGTTTTACAGCACGTTGCTGGTTATCGCCAAACTCTGTGAGCATGTCTGCAAAGTAGCCTACTCTGTTATCAACAAAACGCTGCTGCATCGGTACTTTTGGCAGCAATACCAGCGATGCCGAAGTACTGAAAGAGATAGGTGTTCCTAGCGGAGAGGTGACACTAGGCTTAGTGTTACCATTTTTAGTCAGTACCACTTCAACATTCAGCGGATAAGCCTTGGCTTTTTCCACAAAAACTTCTTTCAATGCTTTTGGGTCCATGCTTTTGGTCAGCTGACTGTTCTTAATGGTGTTGGCCGGGCCTCCGGGCTCTTTCAGGAATTTCAATGCATCTATCACATAGCTGGCAGAATCTTTACCGTATGCCAGTATTTTGAAGGTAGCAATCACGGGGTTCTGGTTAGATTCCATTACCGCCTTATGAATCATATCACTGGTATCTGCTGCGGCAACTACCAGGTTTGATTTCATCACGATGGTTTCATTAGGACCTTTTTCCAGGTAGATATTACCAGCATCCAGTTCTTCTCCACCGTAAACGCCATAGCCTGCCGGTGCTTTCTTCAACCTGTTTACCAACATAAAATCCCTGCCCAGTAAGGTATCAGGCACTTCAAAGTAGATACTATCCAGGTCTTTAGATGTCAGTATGGTAAACAAACCATCTTGTTTAGAGAGGGATTTTGTTACCACGGTAGCATATGGTTTCACTCCGTTCTTGCTGGCAGGTGCTGCTGGCGTGGCAGGAGTAGCTGCAACTGCTGCTGCAGGTTTGGTTGATTTTTTATGTCCACCCTTAAACACTGCGCAGGAAGCCATCAGTATTGCTAAGGGAATATAAGTATAGCGTTTCATTACAAATCTACTTAGTTAGTGATGTTGATTTAATACAAATGGGGAAAATGCAAGTGGATGTAAATCAGACCGGCATTGAATTGCCGGCTATTGAGCTATTGCCTTTATACCGGGTACGGTGGTGAGTAAACGAAGATACCTTGATGAACGTGCGGTAGCCTGTTCGTCCCAGTAGACTTCCAACGGTACCTGTATACTATCTACCTGGATCAGATAGGCAGCACTTTTCAGCTCATTGGCATTAGTGCGCAAGTCAAGGATGATTCCTTTGCGCTTAGATTGCAGCCATTGTTCAAGCATAGGTTTCGCCAGGTGTCGGTATTTTTCCACCATACCAAATGCGAGTGCATCATATGTAGTATCCGGTAAGGCTACACTATAGTAGGTTGTAGTAACATCGCCAGCGGACAAATCTAATACACGCGTTTCAAAAGGGAAAGCGCTATTTTGTTGCATCATCCCTAATGCACAACTGTCGGACGTCACCGGAGCATACACACCGGGCATCTTTTTCCGCGGTGGTGCTGGTTTTTCTGCTTCCTGACAGGCTGTAAATCCAAGGGCTATCATCGCCACATACAACAGCTGATATTTAAATATTTTCAATATCATATAAACCTCTGTTATCACTAATCTATCTCCTTAAACACGCTGGTAAGGATAATGAACTAGTCATTTTGAAAAAACTTATCCTTTGCTTTTATTCTCGAACCGCTCGATACGATCTGCCAGGTCTATCAGATGCGCCTTGCATAATGCATCGGTAGTACGCGGAATAGCTTTTCTGATTTGCGTTTTCAGGGAATTGATATCCAGTAGCAGTAAAGAGGTTACATCTGTTTCTCCATTCTTGGTTTTAGGATTATTTAATGCATCCAGTACGGCGCCTACATATACTTTTTGCAGATCACGACGGTAGCCATCCATATTGATATTACCGGTATTCAACTCTCTCCAGATATCTGCATGCAGTATAGATATCAATTTGTCGATACCCAATGTATTGCCATCAAAGCGATCATAGTTTGCTTGCTGATAAGTCAGGCGCTCATAATCCAACAGTGTGTTCAGTACTTTTGCTTGCAGGTCGCCAATGAACTCTTCACCAACACCTTTCGGCTGATTGGCTACATTCGTTACTTTAGGGTCCAGCAGCCAGGTTGGCGTAGTGAATAATTCCTTATCGTAGAATTGCAGCACTGCCAGCTGTTTATTTACAGGTATAGGTTTCAGCGTCATGGTGGTATCCCCGCTGGTTTGCGGTGTATACATTACCGTGCCCACATATTGCAAAGCATGGCCCATATAACGGAAATACTGTCCCTGTATTTGTGTATACATCTCTGTAAGAACGGTATTAATACCGTCTTCTTCGTATGCCCATTGAGGTAAGTGGGTCATTACGCGTTTCAGGTTCAGAATGCCGTAGGTGCCTGCCTTTGCGGCATCATCGCCCAGGTCTTCCGTCTGGCAGCGTGGATCGATCTTACGACTTTCGCCATCACCAAACCAGAGACGTGGATTAGCGCTGAGTTTAGCCGTAGTAAGGTTATATAAAGATGATTTATCTGCTACAGCTGTTTTTCCTGTATACTTATATCCCCACTCAATTGCCCACTGGTCATATTCTCCAATCCTCGGAAACAGCAGCTCCTGCGGGATATGATCTTCTGGCTGTGCTACATAATTGAAACGTGCATAGTCCATAATACTGGCTGTATGACCATGCTCACGGAGGTAAGTAATGCTGCGCAAACTGTCAACAGGTGTCATGCTGCTATTGCCGAAGTTATGGCGTAATCCAAGCGTATGGCCTACTTCATGACTCGATACAAATCTTATCAGTTGCCCCATCAGCTCATCATCAAATACGGCATGCTGTGCCTGCGGATCATTAGGACCTGCCTGCACCATATACCAGTTGCGAAGTAGCGCCATTACGTTGTGGTACCAACCTATATGTGTCTGAATGATCTCTCCACTGCGTGGGTCAATCACATTAGGGCCATATGCATTGGCTACTTCCGAAGGGAAATAGTTAATAAAGGAATAACGGATATCATCAGGATGCATGGTGGTATCGCCTTCCGGCCACTCTTTCGCTATGATGGCATTTTTGAAACCAGCCTTCTCAAAAGCTTTCTGCCAGTCATTAACGCCCATGATCAGGTACTTTCTCCATTTTTTTGGCGTAGCAGGATCGATATAATAAACAATAGGTTTCACTGGTTCTACCAGCTCTCCGTTATTGTATTTTGTCATGTCCTCCGGCTTAGGCTCTAGTTTCCAGCGACGTGCCACTACCCTTGTTTCCGCCTTTTGCTGCTGGTCATTGAACTCTACCCAATGCGTAGGAAAATAGCCCACACGCGGATCTACTATCCTTGCTGTCATTGGCTTTTCCGGCAATAACAAAAGAGAAGTATTTGTTTGGAAATCATAATCGCCAGCCGGTTCTTTTTTTCCTACGTAAACTTTACTGGAAGCCAGTTCCACATTCAGCGGATATACATGTTCACTGATAAGCTGAATGTTTTTGGTAAGACTAAGTGATACATCGAGTTTACTTTTATCAACCGTATGGAAAATAGAAGTAGGTTCTGCAATATATTTTCCCATATCTAATACATAGGATGCAGAATCTTTACCATAGGCCTTGATAGGAAAACTATAAATGATAGGCTCATCAAAATTGTTGACTGCGCGTGCTATTACGCTGGAAGAATCAGCCTGATGTGAAAACGATGTATTACGAATAATGATCGTTTCATCAGGCCCTTTCTCAAAGCGGATGGTTTTTGAATCCAGTTCTTCGCCAGGGTACATGCCTAATAAGCCAGGACAGGCAGTAATCCGGTTTTCTACCAATATATCCCGACCTAAAATATTTCCAGGAATTTCGAAATAGGTCGTGTCCATCTCCCGGGTAGAATAGACCGTGAATAGTCCTTTTTTCGATGTCAGGTTTTTCGTAATCACCTCATCAAATGACTTTACGCCATTTTTGCTGACCGGTTTTACCGGAGTTGTAGCGGCGGCGGGCGCCGGCGCAGCTTTTTTCTTGTGTCCGCCCTTAAACACGGCACATGATGCCATCAGTGCGGCCAGGGATATATAAGTATAGCGTTTCATTGCAGATTTTAATTCGTTGTGGATGTTAACAGCATATAGCTGTGTTATTTAAAACAGGAGTAGGCATGCATCCTGGCTGGTTGCAAACCGTTTATCTCTACAATACCCGGGAACCCGCCAATCAGCTCTTTATAAGCACTGGCCCTTGTTACCGCTTGCTGGTCCCAGAGGATGATCACTGGCACATTCCTGCCAGCTGCCTGCACACTGTATTGTGCACCTAGCGTAGATACGTTGCCGTTACTAAGGTCGATGATGATGCCCTTGTCTGATGTAGCTGCCCAATGCTCCAGCAGCCCAGTAGCCACCTGTCTATAGCTCTGCGCCATATCAAAAGCAATGGAATCATACTGTTCATTAGGGATTGATACCCTTGTATAACCACTAACAGTGCCGTTAAGAGAATAATCGACCTGCGTAACCCTGAATGGGAAAATCTGCTGATCACCAGCGGTGGCGAAGTCACAGTTCATACCAGGCAACCCTGGTATAGATACCGTTGGCATATATACCGTAGGCATCTTTTTTCTGGCGTTTTTGTCTTGCGGCATTTCGCTGCAAGACTGCATGGCACAGGGAATCGCCAGTATCACTGCATATTTCAGGTATTTTAATTTGCTCCTTATCAGCATAGCCTCTGTATTCGTTTATAAGGGTAGAACACGTTGAGCACTGATTTGAACTAGTCTTAACAGAAAAAAAATATTTTTTTAATATTGGCTAGAATAATTGCGGTTTATTCAATAGTTTAGCCTGCTTTTCCCACTTCAACTAAACTGTCTAAATCAGCATCGATAGATGAATTCTGATCTATTATTAGATCTCATGCCTGCATTTCAGCAAGGGGCCGCGGAGTCTTTTAATACTTTTTTCAAAGAGTATTACAAACCACTGTGCTTTTTCGCGGACCAACTATTAGGAAGCATGCCGGATGCAGAAGACATCGTAAAAGATAGCTTTGTGAAGCTCTGGAACAAGCGCAGCGACTTCGATCATCCCAGAAGCATTAAGAGTTTCCTTTATACTACTACTCGCAACGCCTGTCTAAATCATCTGCGTCATCAGAAAGTCCATGATCATTTCCAGCAGGAGATGATTTATTTAGATGATAAAAAAGGAGAAGACCTGATCCTGCAACGCATGATACAATCGGAGCTGATACAGTCCATCTACAGAGAAATTGAAAAACTGCCTGAGAAGCGGCAGCAGGTATTTCGTATGATCTTCCTCGAGGGACTTAAAAACGATGAAATAGCTGAGAAGCTTGGCATTTCGGTATTTACCGTAAAAGAGCATAAGGCCAAAGCCTTGGCGCAATTACGTTTACGCTTCAACGATACACAGCTGGGACTGTTTCTTATTCTTGTCAGCAGCTTGCTGTCCATAAAAAAATAATGGCGTCGCTATGGACGCCATTTAAAAAATTCATTTTCCGATATTATTTATTTCACCAGCATTACCTTTGTAGCCACGCTACCAGCTGGCGTTTTCAGCTCCAGTACATACATACCTGCAGGCAAATCGCCAACGCCTATACGCACCAGTTGCGTTCCTTTGTTCACTTGCTGCCGATGATGTTTCACTTGTTGTTTCGATGTATTATATAATATAAAATCGCCAGGTTGCTGATTGGCAGACTGTACTTGCAGCGTCAACTCAGTGCTGACAGGATTTGGCGTTACCAATACTTGCACACTGTTATTGATTATTTTGGAAGATGCCAATGCGGTTCCCGTAGTGGGTATCCAGCTTTTGCCGTCGAGTCCCCAGCTGCTGTTGATGGGTATACCCAAATAATCCAGGCAGCTAACGGCCATGTCTACTTGCCTTGGCGTGTTGTTATACACGTTATAGGTAAATGATGTTTGCGCTACACCGGCCTGCCAGCTGGCGTTTACAACTGTTGCATAATTGGCGCTGCTACTAGCATCTGCCAGCGTGCTACCACTTCCTTCATGCGCTTTCCAGTAGCCTATCAATGCGCTGTAGTTTGGATGTGCCGTGGTGATATCCTTGTCTTTCCAGGCATTGATAGCTGCTGCCGGGATAACGGTATTCCATATACGAACATCGGAGATATTTCCTGTAAACGGATAGCTGTAGGCCAAGGTGCCATCCTGCGCAATGGCGAATGGCAGCGCACTTGCGATGCCGCCTGTAACAGCGGTTACAGACACGCTGTCTACTTTTACGCCGTCTTGGTAGGTGATCATATATCCACTACGGTTAACGGAAACGGCAATATGATGCCATTGTCCATCTGCGATAGTGCCACCATTAACATCAGCACGGTTGGTACCATTGCCGATATTTACTTTCCATTTGCCGCCACTGTTGGCAGCGATGATATAACCTTTTTTAGTGCCGCTACTCCAGTTCTTATTTGCCAGGATCGCCGGATCGCCGCTCCAGGTACTAGTTTTCACGCGGCATTCGAGTGTGAAGTTGCTGGTATCAAACTGATAGGCAGTACTGGCCGCAGGCTTTGCATACGCACCGCTACCAAATAATAATGCGGGCGGTGGGGTGGCAGCAGTCTGCCATACGGGAGTGCCGTAGACGCTGGCAGTATTCGATGCAGTCGTATTGTCGGCCCAGGAAGTGCCGGTGCCTTCTGCTCCTTTCCAATAGCTGTGCAGGCTCGCATAGGATGGATGCGCAGCAGTTACCGCCTTCGACATCCATGTTATTAATTCGTTCTCTGGTATCACCTTATCCCATATACGAACCTCTGCAATGCTACCGTCTAACTTATAACCATAGCTCAAGGTGCCATCCTGGCCTATCGCCAGGGGATATGCACTGGTAATATTCCCAATACCAGCCATAGAAGCACTGTTTACCAAAGTCCCATCTTCATACATCTTCACTAAACCATCTCTGTCAAATGTTACAGCCAGATGATGCCATTTACCATCTGCAATAATATTTCCATTAAGATCTACTCTGTTTAAACTATCGCCCACATTCACTTTCCAGGAATTGCCACTTACAGCAGAAAATATAAACCCTTTGTTCTTGCCATTAGCCCAGTTCTTATTGCTGATAATACTGGGATCGCCGGCAAAGCCACTGTTCAGCTTCACGCGACATTCGATCGTAAAATCAGTAGCAGCACCGAAGTTGTAGGTATTGCTGACGGGTTTCAGGTAACTACCATTACTCAACGAAAGATAACTACCTGGCATATTTATGCTCACGGTATCTTTCTTAATCTGTTGTGGTACAAAATTGCTGTTAGACCAGATAGCAAAAATATTACGCTCTTCCAGACTACTACCACCATGACCAGCCATATTACCGCCATGATCCGTAGAAACAGCCACCAGCCAGTCTTCACTGGCATAGCTACTTCTACTTTTTAATGCAGTCAGTATTTCATGAATGTAGCCGTCTACCTCTTCGATGGCGCTGACATACTGTGGTACAGTAGGCGAAAAGCCGTAACTGTGGCCGGCTTCATCCACATCATCAAAATGCATAAATAATACATCTGGATTGTTAGTGCTTAATTCTGCTACTACCGCGTTCTTCACCGCAAGGTCTGTTGTAGGATTTTGTTCCGCATCAATACCATTTACAATGTAGGTATTGATGGGCGCCCAGTGGCAGATGGATACTGTTCTCCGGCCAGGACTGGCGGTTTCCACCCTTTGCAGAAAAGAAGGATAAGTCGTGAAATTGCCTCCGGTAAAGGTATTATCGTATACGCCATGCTTGGCGCGCCATACGCCTGTGAGCATGGCACTCCAGCCAACGGCGCTCCAGGTAGGTGTTTCCGTTAGGCCGTCTAAGGTGTATACAGATTTAGTCCTTAAGGAATCCAAGGTGGGCGCATTGGCCGCCAGTACAGCATCCCAGCGCGTGCCATCTATTCCTATCAGTAAAATTTTTTTTGTTTGGGCATTGGCTACGTACAGGCATACCAGTGCCATTAAGGTTAGGTAGAATTTTTTCATCGTTCAGGGTTTTGAGGAAGGGTTATTATCTTAATAAATATAATAAACGGTTAACAAATACTAAAATTTTGAACAGTATTTTTACACAAACGGGCAAAAAAAATGGGTGTATCAAAAATGATTTTGATACACCCGCGTTATAATTAATTGGATTAGAATCGTTCTAGTTCTTCTACCACATTACTAACTGGCAATCCCATTACATTATAGAAGCAGCCGTTTATCTTATCAATTGCTACTGCGCCGATCCATTCCTGGATAGCATAGGCGCCTGCCTTATCATAAGGTTTGTAGTTATCAATATAATATTCGATCTGCGCTTGGGTGAGTGGCTTAAAAAATACGCTGGTTTCTTTGGAAAAAGCTACTTCTTTCTGGCCACGAACAATTACCACGCCGGTGATTACACGATGTTCTCTTCCGCTGAGGGCGGTCAGGATGTGGATTGCATCTGATCTGTCTTTAGGCTTGCCGATGATTGTATCATCGAGTACTACCACAGTATCAGCGGCTACGATAGTATCCGTAGGAGCCGACAATGCCTGTATCACCGCTGCTTTCTGCCGCGCGATATACACCGGAATTTCCGGGATAGGCATTGTTTCCGGGAAAGATTCATCAGTATCCGCTACTTTGATAGTAAACGGAACGCCTGCCTGTTCCAGTAATTGTTTACGTCTGGGAGATTGTGATGCCAGTATCACTGGTGCACCTTGATACATTTATAGAAATATTTTAAAGAAGATCATAGATAATATACCCGTCAGCATCAGGAGTTTCACGAGTGAGCTGACTTTATGGTACTGTGCTGCGTTATTGGCAGCTTTCAGCTTTGCATATATATAGATACAAGGCAGCTGTACAAACAATACCAGGTAAGCGATAGCAAGGTACCAGCCAAACATCCACACCCGTATTTCTACCAGTATAATGGTGACTTGTAACGCCAGCAGCAGAATATTACAGAATCGTTTTGCAGACAGCACGCCCCAGATGATAGGAATGGTTCGGCAACCATCTTTGCTGTCGCCGATCATGTCTTCCAGGTCTTTCACTATTTCGCGGACCATAGAAATGATGAAGGCAAACAACGCATATACGCCGATGATCTGTATCAGCTTGCGGCCAACCGGCGACATGATCGCTTCAATACTATGGTAGATCTGCTTTTCATAAAATCCTACCACTACTACAGCCAGTGCAGTGAGCAGTGAAGTCACCACGTTCCCAATAAGCGCCTGGCGTTTAAAGGAGGTGGAATAAAACCAGAGGAGCAGTGAACAGATCACTTGAATGAAGCCAAGGTAAATCTGGCCGGTTCCCCAGGCTACGATAAAGCCCAACGATACGCCGGCCATATTTAATATGGTATGCCAGGCCATTGCCCAGCGGCGGCTGATCACCTTATCTAATATCATCCGGTCAGGTTTGTTGATGATATCGATATTTATATCAAAATAATCATTGATGATATAACCAGCAGCTGCTACAAATACTGTAGACAGGCAAAGCAAAATGAACTGACCCACCGACAGGGAAGGCTCTTCCCCATAACTATGCATTACAGGCGCTACTACGCAGTATTGTAAAAGAAACTGCGTCAGCGCGATATAAAGCAGGTTGGGATATCTTATTAATTTAAAAAATGCAGCCCAGAGCTTCATGGGATAAATTGTTTTTCAATATAATTGGAGAGAGGTCCGGGTTATTTGGAAGCGATACCTTCATCCAGCAGCCAATGGCCGTTGAGCTTCAGTACCTTTTCCATGATGTCTCTTACACAGCCCTGACCACCGCCTAATGGAGATATATACCTGGAAATGCTTTTGATCTCCGGCGCCGCATCTGCAGGGCAGGTAGGCAAAGCTACCAGCTGCATGGGGGCATAATCAGGGATATCATCTCCCATATATAATATCTCATCCCAGCGAAGGTCATGCTCGAACACATAGTCTTGCAGTTTTTCTTTCTTATCCTGCACGCCTACATATATATCTTTAATACCAAGGCCTTGTAACCGGCTTACCACACTTTCAGATTTGCCACCTGAAATAATCACTACACGATAACCTTTCTTTACCGCCAGCTGCATGGCATAGCCATCTTTAATATTCATTCTGCGGGACATCTCCCCTCCCGGTAATAATTGCAGGGTGCCATCTGTCAGCACACCATCCACGTCCAGTACAAAGGTGGTTACCGGTTTAAAAAGTGATAATATGTTCATAGTCGGAGGCGAAAATACGAATAATGCATTAAGGCGCATATCGTACTTAGCTATCGCTTTTCATGAAAGTTATAGATACTATCCGAAAGAACGGTATATACCAGTTGGAGATATTCATCATTGACCAGGAGGTTACGATGTAGTTCCATGGTAGCTTCATCCTGGCGCAGTGCGGGGCCTGTCTGCACCGACTCTGGCGGATATTTCTCCAACCGGTCAAAGGTTTCCCTTATAATGGGTTGCAGCAGGGTGAAGTCGAGGTGTTCGTGATCGCAGTAGGCTTTTGCCCTTGCGATGAGATGGTTGGTAAAATTATTACAGAGTACCGCTGTCAGGTGATATTGCAATCGCTGATGGGAATCGGTGATTGCTATTGTGGAGGCGATACTTTGTGCTAATGCCTGTAATCTTTTTAATACGTCATCGTTACTCGCTTCCAACATAATCGGTATGGGCGGGTAATTTTTCACTTCCTTACGTATAGACTGTAGCGGGTAAATGACGCCTATATTAGAAGATATGCGGGAGATGGCGCTTAATGGTACGGCGCCGGCGGTATGGGCAACCATACGACGGCCGAGGCGTAGTTCATCATTTAGCATGGGATACGCCGAATCTGATACAGCGAGGAGGTACATATCTGCCTCCATATTTATATCCAGCAAATCAGTCGTAAAGGGAGCATGGAGCATTTCCGCCAATTCGGCAGCACGATCGGGGTTTCTGCCAATGATCTGAGTAATCTGGTGTCCGTGAATTTTCAGCAGGTGTCCGAAACAGTGTGCGATATTACCCGTTCCGATAATAACAATATCCATTATTATTTTTTTAATTATAATGTAGATAATGAGGGATTCAAACCGCCAATATACTGCGTTTGCCGTGGTAGCCGTTTTTTTCCTTACATTACAAGTGAATTTAAAGTATTAATGATACCTTATTTTTTATTTTCAAGGTACTTTTTTATACTTGCAGAATTCGTAAGGCTATTATTTTACGAAAAATTGCGTATTTAGCAGCATATTAAAGAAGCATACATGGCAAAAAATTTAGTTATAGTTGAGTCCCCAGCAAAGGCCAAAACCATTGAAAAGATCCTGGGAAAGGACTTTGAAGTCAAATCCTGCTTTGGTCACATCCGTGATTTGGAGAAGGACGACATGGGGATAGATATCGATAATAACTTCAAGCCAAAATATGTTATACCGGAAGATAAGGAAAAGGTTGTAAAAGACCTGAAGAAGCTAGCCAAAGATACCGACGAGGTATGGTTGGCAACGGATGAGGACCGTGAGGGGGAGGCCATTTCATGGCATTTGTGCGAGGTATTAGGCCTTGATCCAAAAAACACCAAACGTATTGTTTTCCACGAAATCACTAAGCCTGCCATTGAAAATGCGGTTGCCCATCCACGTAAGCTGGATATGGACCGTGTAAATGCACAACAGGCCCGCCGTATACTGGATAGAATCGTAGGCTTTGAGCTTTCTCCTGTTCTCTGGCGTAAGATGAGCATGCGAAACTCACTCTCCGCCGGTCGTGTACAGTCTGTGGCTGTACGCCTTATCGTTGAAAGAGAAAGAGAAATCAATGCCTTCAACGCCACCAGCACCTTCAAAGTAGAAGCCTGGTTTACCGGTAAAGATATTAACGGTAAGAGCATTTCCTTCAAAGCTGAAGGCCCCAACAAATTCAAAACTGCAGAAGATGCGGAGAAATTTCTCCAGCAATGTGTAGGCGCTGCCTATACAGTAAAAGATATTCAGGTTAAGCCAGGAAAGAAATCTCCAGCTGCTCCTTTTACCACTTCTACCCTTCAGCAGGAAGCCAGCCGCAAACTGGGATACAGCGTATCCAAAACAATGTTGCTGGCACAGAAACTGTACGAAAGCGGTAATATTACCTATATGCGTACGGACTCTGTCAACCTCTCCGATACGGCCATCTCTGATATTCAGAAGGCGATCGTAGGTAATTATGGAGAGAAATATCACCAGTACAGAAAGTTCAAAAATAAAAATGAGTCAGCGCAGGAAGCGCACGAGGCTATCCGCCCTACGTACATGGAAAATACCACTGTAGACGACAGCGATGCCCGTAAACTCTATGAACTCATCTGGAAACGCACCATCGCCAGCCAGATGTCTGACGCTGAACTGGAAAAAACCATCGCTAAAATCGATGTTTCCACTAACCACGAAGAGCTGACTGCCAGCGGTGAAGTGCTGAAATTCGACGGCTTCCTCAAAGTTTATATGGAAAGCCATGACGATGAAGATGTGAATGAAGACGAAACGCAGGAAGGATCCTTGCCTCCATTGGCTGTAAAACAGTCGCTGGACCTGAAGGAAATGAAAGCAACCGAGCGTTTCTCCCGTCCTGCACCAAGATATACAGAGGCCAGCCTGGTGAAAAAGCTCGAGGAGCTTGGCATCGGCCGCCCATCTACTTATGCACCTACTATCACCACCATCCAGAAACGTGGATATGTGGAGAAAAGAGACAAGGAAGGCGTGAAAAGAGAATTCCGCATCCTGACGCTGAAAGCAGATAAACTCACAAAAAATACAGACAGCGAAAATACTGGAGCGGAAAAGTCTAAATTGTTCCCAACAGATCTGGGTATGATCGTGACAGACTTCCTGAACCAGTACTTCAACTCTGTGATGGATTATGGATTTACCGCAAAAATTGAAGGTGAATTCGATGAAATCGCCCATGGTAAAAAGGTTTGGAACGATATGCTGGCAGAGTTCTACCAGCCTTTCCATAAAGATGTAGCCAACACCCTCGAAAATGCAGAACGCGTAAAAGGTGAACGCCAGCTGGGTGTGGAAGAATCTACCGGTAAACCAATCGTAGCACGTATGGGCCGTTATGGCCCAATGATCCAGATAGGTCAGGCAGAAGATGAGGAAAAACCTCGCTTCGCTAAGCTGAAGCCTACACAGAGCATCGAAACTATCAGCCTGGAAGATGCAATGGAATTATTCCGCTTGCCTCGTAACCTCGGCCAGTTCGAAGACTCAGACGTGATCATCAACATAGGTCGCTTCGGTCCGTATGCGCAACATGATAAGAAGTTCTACTCCCTGAAAAAGGAAATGGACCCTTACACTGTTGAACTGGACGAAATCGCACCCTTGATCGTAGAAAAACGTACTGCAAAAGACGAGCGTACCATCAAAGTATTTGAAAAAGAAAAAATCCAGATTTTAAAAGGCCCGTATGGTCCTTATATCAAACAAGGCCTGAAAAACTTCAAGATTCCTAAGGAAAGGATAGACCATGCTGCCGACATAACGGTAGAAGAAGCAAAAGCTATTATTGAAGAAGCGAAAGCCAATCCTCCTAAAAAGAAAGCTCCGCCAAGGAAGAAGAAAGCCGAATAACATCGGCTCCGGAACTAACTGGCGGAGAGATTGACCATTGTTACACAGTTGACATGCGCGAAAACAGAGAAATAAACGCTTTGTTCCACCTGTTGGATGATCCGGATCAGGAAGTATTTGATACCGTTGCCAATAAGATTCTACTTTTTGGCAAGGAAATCATTCCTAACCTGGAGAATTTGTGGGAGAATACTGTCGATGAATCTATACAGGAAAGAATAGAACTGCTGATCCACCGGGTACATTACCAGGACTTACAAGGCGCGTTGCGTGCCTGGAGTAATATGGAAATGCCGGAGTTACTGGAAGGCGCGATTCTCATTGCTAAATATCAGTTTCCAGACCTCTCACCAACACAGGTGATGACAGAGATTGATCGTATCAAACGTAATATCTGGCTGGAACTAAATAATTATCTGACGCCACTGGAACAGATCAATGTCCTGAACAGTATGATATATAACTATTTCGGCCTGAAGGGAGAAGAGATCTCCTATCAGCGCAAGAACCAGTTCTTTATCAACCAGGTTATTGAATCAAAAAAGGGAAATCCCTTTACCAATGGTATCATCTACCAGGCTTTGTGCAGCATGCTGGACCTGCCAGTATATGCCGTCAATATCCCGCGTCAGTTTATACTGGCTTATTTCGATTCTTTTGTGGATTTTTCGGAGCCAATAGAACCGGACGACTATCGGATACTCTTTTTTATAGATCCTATCCAAGGGCAGATTTATACCCAGCAGGATGTGGATACTTACCTGAAGCGTGTATCAGTACCTTCTGTGCCTAGTTACTTTAAGCCACAGTCCAATAAAAAGGTGATACAGCTGCTGATTGAAGAATTAGCAAAATGCTTTAAGGAAGATAAAGATGGGTATAGGCAGGATGAGTTGATGAACCTGAGTAGTATACTGGAAGATTAAATTGCAAATCATTTTATACACGAAAGGCGCCTGTAACGGGCGCCTTTCTGCATTTATATACACTCGCATAAATCTACCTTCTGTGGAGCTTAACGAGCGTATATTCTTCTGGCGTGCCTTAGGTATGCCAGATAAAGGGAGGTCAGTTATTTGCTTTAGGAATGGCCTAAATTAAAAAGTCCATCGACAAGCGATGGACCTTTCAATTTCTTGCAAGAAAGATATTATTATAAAATAATCTCTTACTTAGCAGCTGGAGCCTGAGCAGCAGCAGAATCAGCAACTGGAGCTTTAGCAGTAGTGTCAACAGCAGCAGCAGAATCAGCTGGAGCTGGAGCAACTGGAGCAGCAGCCATAGTGTCTACTGGCGCAGTAGCAGTTGAGTCAGTAGAAGCAGATTTACCACCATTACAAGCTACGAAGAACATACCAGCAGCGATTGCGAATACAAATACTTTTTTCATTTTGTGTTGTTTATAGTTTTTTAAAACCGGCGCAAAGGTATTCAATAATTTCAAATTACAAAATATTAATACCTACAACTGCATAAATTATTTCTTTCTAAAGAAAATCTTAAGTGGCACTCCTTTGAAATCAAAGTGAGTACGGAGCTGGTTTTCCAGGTAATTTCTGTATGGCGCCTTGACATCGTCAGGGAGGTTACAGAAAAATGCAAATGCCGGTGTATGTGTTGGCAACTGCGTAACGTACTTAATACGGATTGGAGTACCACGAACTACTGGCGGATGGTATGCCTCAATTGCTTTCAGCATCACATCATTCAGTTTGGAAGTCTGTACCTTACGGGTACGGTTTTCATAAACTTCCAATGCTATTTCGATAGCTTTGAAAATACGCTGTTTCTCTGTTACAGAAGTAAAGACAATTGGCACATCGGAGAATGGAGCCAGGCGGTTTTTCAATTCTTTTTCGTAATCTCTGGCAGTGTTGGTCGCTTTTTCCATCAGGTCCCACTTGTTCACCAACACTACAATACCTTTTCCTTTTCTTGCGGCCAGGCTGAAAATATTCAAATCCTGTGCCGTGATACCTTTTTCGGCATCGAGTAACAACATTACCACATCTGCTTCATCCAGCGCTTTGATGGCACGGATAACAGAGTAGAACTCTAAATCCTCTTGCACCTTGGTTTTGCGGCGGATACCAGCAGTATCTATCAACATGAATTCTTTCTGGAACATGTTGTAATGTGTGTGAATGGTATCACGGGTGGTGCCCGCAATGTCAGACACAATGTTGCGTTCTTCCCCAATCAGTGCATTCAACAGGGAAGATTTTCCCACATTTGGTTGACCGATGATCGCGATTTTAGGCAATTCATTTTCCATTGTTGCCTCACCCATGTCGTCGGTGATGTGAGAAACCACATCATCCAGCAGTTCACCGGTGCCGCTTCCTGTCATAGAAGAAAGGAAGAAAATATGTTCAAAACCGAGGCTGTAAAACTCTGTTGCTTCCAGCTGGCGTTGTTGGTTATCTACTTTATTTACTACCAGATAAACCGGTTTGGAGCTACGACGCAGCAGATCAGCTACTTCACTATCCAGGTCGGTGATACCAGTAGTTACATCTGTCATGAAGATGAGCAGGTTTGCTTCCTGCATTGCGATCTTCACTTGTTTACGGATCTCGCGTTCGAATACATCATCGCTACCAGCAACAAATCCACCAGTATCGATTACGTTAAAAGTTTTACCGTTCCAGTCGGCCACGCCATACTGACGATCACGTGTAACACCACTCTGGTCATCTACGATAGCCTTGCGTTGTTCCAGCAAACGGTTAAACAAAGTAGACTTACCCACGTTCGGACGTCCTACAATAGCAATTGTAAATCCTGCCATAATTTCTTTATTAATTTGATTTTCGTAATCACCTGCAGCGCCTGCGGCACTTTCTTTCTCACCAAGCAGCATAAGCAGCAGAGCAGCAAAGGCTCCTGTTATGTTGTTTTTGCGGAGAAGAACCAGTACCTGAGATACGCAGGAATTTATTAACTATTAATACCCGTATTCTTTCAAAAAGAGATCATTATCGCGCCATTTGCCTCTTACTTTTACAAAGAGTTCGAGGAATACTTTACGTTCGATAAATTTCTCTATATCCTGACGGGCTCTGGTACCGATCTCACGGATAGACTTACCTTTTTCTCCAAGGATAATGGCTTTCTGTGATTCTCTGGTAACAATTATTTCAGCAGTAATTTTTGTCAGCGTTTCCTTTTCCTGGAACTGCGTAACAATTACTGTAGTATGATAAGGAATCTCTTCTTCGAAGAGCTGGAAGATTTTTTCGCGGATCATTTCTGCTACGAAAAAGCGTGTAGACTTATCCGTTAGTGTATCTTCCGGATAGAAAGCGTTTGCTTCAGGGAGGAGGTTAACAATGGCTGCCAGCAAGTCTTTCACGTTCTTCTGCTGTTTGGCAGCAATAGGTACAACTGCTTTTGCCTTGCCCCATTCGTTACATCTCTCTACCAGCTTTTCCATCTCTTCTTTAGAGAGGTTATCCATTTTGTTGAGGATAAGAATGCTGGGAACTTTTAATTTGAGCGAGTCGAACAGTTCAAGATTTTCTTCCAGGTTATCGCGGCAATCCATGATGAGGAGGGCTACGTCAGCGTCTTCCAGAGCTGATTTCACGGCGCTCATCATTTTCTCGTGGAGTTTATATTTAGGATCGATGATACCAGGTGTATCAGAAAATACGATCTGGTAGCCAGGTTCGGTGAGTACACCGGTGATACGATGTCTGGTTGTTTGTACTTTAGGTGAGATAATAGCGAGTTTTTCGCCCATGATAGCGTTTAACAACGTACTTTTTCCCGCATTGGGCTTACCAAAAATATTTACAAAACCTGCTTTGTGCATCATATCCCTATTATATAAATTGTTTCCCCCGAGTGAATTCACACATTGCCCTACAAGGAGCTGAAAGGCAAAGATAGCGCCTTCGGCGCTTATTGCATACCTCTTCTCTATAAGTAGAGACGAGTACATCCACTGCATGATGCGGTGGAGCTTGTACCAATAAAAAAAGCCTTCTCTACTGAGTAGAGAAGGCTCTCTTATTTTTTGTAGCGAGGAGCGGATTCGAACCACTGACCTTCGGGTTATGAGCCCGACGAGCTACCTCTGCTCTACCTCGCAATGAGGGTGCAAAGATAGGAATATTTCAATTCCCACCAAATATTTTTAAATAAAATCAAAAAATAATCTTGTAACAGGTTGATTTATAGTTGAAACGCCATAATTGAAATAGGTCAGGAATTGGCCACTATGGCTCAGAACGGTAGATCATCCGCCGGAATTTCCTGCTCCGGAACGGTAGCTAACTCAGGCGGCGTACTGGTAGCAATTGGCTTCTTACGTTCCTCATCGCGCTTGCTGAGCAGCTGTAAATGCTGTACTCTTAGTCGCAACGCTCCGCCGATAGCACCCGTATTATTACTGATATAACCCTCCACGCGCGGAGAGCCTTCTACGTATACCAGTGTACCCTGCTGCAGGTAAGGCGCCATATTATTACGCTCCCACAGGCTACAATCCACCCAGGTAGTACGTTCCTGTAATACGCCGGCAGCGTTCTTAAAACGCTCATTGACTGCAATTGTAAAATTCAAAACGGAAATGCCATTTACTTCACGCATCATGGCATCGCGGCCCAAATGGCCAATCAACTGTAGTTTAATCATCTCAATAACTGATTAAAGGTTAACAAAAAAAGTATTGATGATGATGCAGGGGTGACAATGAAAATACCCAAAAATCTGCAGCAGGAAAAATAATTTATTTTTTTCGTGTATACCTGCATACCTTTGTAACGGAAATCGGCATTACAGCCGCTTTCACATGGGGTGCCTTACTTTCAGGCTGAGATCACACCCAAAGAACCTGGACCAGGTAATGCTGGTTAGGAAAGTGAAAAACAGAAATATATACTTATACATGAAACAGTTACTGTTGTGGGTACTGCTGGGTACAGCAAGTATCGTACAGGCGCAATCCGTAGTAACGGGTACCGTCACCAACAAATCAAACGGCCAGCCATTAGAAGGCGTATCCGTATCTGTCAACCAACACGGATCACTCACCGATAGCAAGGGACATTTCAGCATTCAGCTGAAAAAGAAAGGTAATTATAAACTGCAAGCCAGCTACATCGGCTTCAAGCCTTTCACACTCAGCATTAACGCTGACGACAATACGAAAGTCGATTTTTCTATGGAAGAAACCGGCCTCTTTGTAAAGCAGGTAGAGATCAGTAGCCTCCGCGCAGGAAAGAACTCTCCTTTCGTTAACAGCACACTTTCAGCAGAAGAGATCAAGAAAGAGAATCTTGGTCAGGATCTACCCATACTCCTGAACCAGCTTCCAGCGGTAGTTACCAACTCCGATGCTGGTACCGGTATTGGTTATACGAATATGCGTGTACGTGGTTCTGATATCACCCGTATCAACGTGACCGTAAATGGTATTCCTATCAATGACGCGGAATCACAGGGTACTTTCTTTGTGAACATGCCCGACTTCGCCAGCTCTGTCAACAGCATAGAATTACAACGTGGCGTAGGTACTTCTACCAATGGTGCCGGTGCTTTTGGCGCCACGCTGAACCTCAGCACCAACGAATATCACGATAAAGCCTATGGTGAACTGAGCAACAGCTTCGGTTCCTTCAACTCCTGGAAACATACTGTCAAAGCAGGTTCCGGACTTATCAACGATCACTTCACCATCGATGCACGTCTGTCTAAAATATCTTCTGATGGCTATATCGATCGTGCTACCTCCGATCTGAAATCTTTCTATACCTCTGCTGCCTATATCTCCAAAAAAACTGCTATACGCTTAAATATCTTCTCTGGTAAAGAAAAAACTTACCAGGCCTGGTATGGCGTACCGGAAGCCCTGCTCAAAACGGACCGCACCTATAATCCTGCTGGTACCGAGAAACCTGGGTCTCCTTACGATAATCAAACAGATAACTATCAGCAGGATCACTACCAGTTATTCCTGAACCAGGAAATCAACAGTCATTTTAACTTCAACGTAGCCGGGCATCTGACACGTGGCCGCGGATACTATGAGGAATACAAAGGCCAGCAAGCGCTTGCCAACTATGGCTTACAGCCCGTTCACATCAACGGCGCCACTATAGATACCACTGATTTAGTGCGTCAGCTATGGTTAGATAATTACTTCTATGGTGGTATCTTCTCTTTAAACTATACCGGCGCCAAACTTAACTGGAGCCTGGGTGGTGGCTGGAACCGCTACGAAGGCCAACACTATGATAAAGTTATCTGGGCATTTGCAGGCATCGACAAAGATTATGAATACAGTCGTTTTCCGGCAGATAAAAACGATTTCAACATCTACTGGAAAGGACAATACAAATTCACCACTGCGCTGCAAGGCTTTGTGGACGTGCAATACAGGAATGTAAGGTATAACATGAACGGCTTCGATGCCGCTCCTGATTATAAGCCACATGTGAATTATAATTTCTTCAATCCTAAAGTGGGACTGAACTATTACATCAATCCTGCAAACCGTTTATTCGCCAGCTTTGCAGTGGGACATAAGGAGCCTAACCGCACCGACTTTGAATCAAACATAGGCGCCAACGAGCCTAAGCCAGAAATGCTTCGTGACCTGGAAGCCGGCTATAGCTGGAGCGGCCGCAAAGCCAGCTTACAAGCGAATGTATACTACATGAATTATAAAAATCAGCTGGTACAAACAGGAAAGCTGAATGATGTAGGCGCTTATGTACGTACGAATATTCCTAAGAGCTACCGTCTCGGAGTGGAGATACAAGGTAATGTGAAATTCAACGAGGTATTCAGTTTCAGCGCTAACGCGGCATTGAGTCAGAATAAGGTGCTTGATTTCAACGGTGTTTATTACGACGCTAACAATGACGCACACACGCTGCAATTTGGCAATACGAACATCTCCTTCTCTCCTGCTTTCGTAGGTGGATATATGTTCACCGCCAAACCGATCAAAAACCTGAATATTGATTTGTTAGGGAAATATGTGAGCCGCCAGTATTTGGATAACACCGGCAATAAGAGCAGCAGTCTGAATCCTTATTTCGTCAGCGATCTGCGATTCAACTATGTGATCCCGCAGCCATTGTTCCGCGAGCTGGGCGTACAGCTGATGTTGAACAACATCTTCAACAATCTCTATGAGCCAAACGGAAGTACCTACGGTATGTATGTGGACGGTAAAGTGAAGCCAGATAATTACTATTACCCGATGGCAGGATTTAATTTCTTCGTTGGGGTGAATATAGGTTTTTAATCAGCGTAAATTGTAACTGAAATAAGAAAGCTCCTGCCGAGTATGGTGGGAGCTTTTTATTTATAGAGCAATAAGTCTTGTGTCAACAGATCAAACGAAATTCAACTCTTTCTTTTCCATTGTTTCCGAATAATATTTTCTTGCAACGGCTGGCTTTTCATAGGAATATGCAATATTGATCGTTTCCATCAAGGCCATCATTGCTAATGTTGTTCAAGCATCCAAAATAAAAAACGAAGGTTTCATTACTTTATTAAAAACGGATATGAATTCCATGAACTACTACCATTTTCAGCTCATTAATTAATGTAGCTGCTCAATTAATACCACTAGCATTACTTTTCCGAATTATCTGATTGCATCATGCGAAAAAACTTCAACACCAATATAATTGTAAATCCCATAAAAATCGAAACTAAGGCCCGACCAAGAGTAAGTGCTCCATCGGAGAGCAGATCAATAATAAAATTTAATAACGATAATACTGAAAAAGACAAAAGCCCAACAAGAATAAATCTCCCAATGCGGTATTGTGAACCATCAAATTTGAAGAACATAATCATTGACGAAAGTAACATGCATATAGGGCCAATTATGTTAAATATCGCCAACAATGAGTCTAATACTATTATATGACCCGTACCTATACGAAGCAGTAAGAATATCGATCCTTGGACAAATAGGGTTATTGCTAATAAAGTTCGAAATTTCACGAAACCCATTTATTAAATTAAGGAAATCAAGAGCAGCTTTCATGACAGTTTTGGCTTGATCACATAAGGCTTCCTGAATAATTAAGTAGTGCGTAGATACAAAATATTGGCCACTAATTTCAATATTTTTTAGACAACCAGTATAAACCTTATGGAATGAATATTCCTATATCTCTCAAAGTATCTCCACTATATCTTAAACTTAATGTGAATACTTCCACCGTGTCCCTACTACGATCATAATTTCCCCGACATTGAATACCAGATGTCAGATAATAAAAAGCATACTTTTTACTAAATGACCAACGATTGGGAACTCCAAGGAGAAGCTCAATTAAATCTCTTTTTTTGCCAAGAATGCATTCTTTATTGGCTAATAATATTTCAGAGAAATCAGCTCTCCTATCTAAGCACCCAAGTGAATCTAACTGCCAGATCTCCTTATCAAAACCTGGAATATCGATGGAATCCGATAGCTTAGGGTGCGTTAGACTTATTGCAGGTTTTGTTGGCATTAATATCAAACAAAGTCCTAAACTAGTTATTACATTTCTCATTATAAGTATTTGTTAAAGTGTCATCATTTGCTTTGTTTACCTCTTGTCACAAAACTGGTGTTGAAAGTAATACTTATCATAATATGACGTTATATCCGAAAAGTCTGCAGATATAAGACCACTTTCCGCAACTTCTTTCTTTCGTGAAAAAGAGCCTATACTTATATATCTAATAATTGGAGACACATTACATCCTCCTTCCAGAGAATCAATGTAATTATATGCTTTCGTCTATTTTATGTCCAGGGATTGTGAATAAAGCAAGTTGGAAAATCCGAGTAGGAGTAAATAAATAAACTTCATCAGTCAAAGTGAGATTCGCTTATTAATGGATAAATTTATCTTGTGATAATTTTTAATCGTTGCAGACTATCTTTTTCCTCAACTTCTTTAATTCTTCGATTCCAAGTTTCTTTTTGTATGCGAAGCTTTTCTTCCTTAGAATAACAGGAGGTAAATAATAAGGCCCAAAAGTATAAATATATTTTAATAATTTTTTTCACAGATACTGATATTTATTAGGCTATTTTTTCTTTAAATACTCGCTGGAAAACATCCCATACACAAATGTTTCACTTACACAACTTTCATCAGTCAAATTTATTTTTTTTATAAAATGTCCAGGCATCACCTCCTTTTTTGTCACATAATATGAATATGGAAGCTGGTATCCCATTATAAAAATTGATTACGGTAGTTTCAGTACATCCTTTTGATGGTTTAAAAATTAACTCATTATTCTTTATATAACTGGGAAGTGATAACTCACTACCAACATAATAGTAACCTAATAAGTTATTCCTATTGAAGACCAGTATACCACCCCAGGAACGCTGAGAATCTTTATACAATCCCGACAAACTGTTAACTTTCATTACCTTATAAATCTCACCCGTTTTTGACTTCAGTATTCCTAAATAAGTAAATTCTGCCGTGTAACCATATTTTTCTTTGTAGGTAATTTTTTTTCCTACTATATTCTCCTCTAATACTGATACTACATGCTGTTGGCTTATCTGTGCTTCTAAATATGCAGGCAGCATTAATAATATAATTACAATAAGCACTTTCATAATATTGATAAATAGTTTGTTGTTTATTTTTTAGAATAATAATCAAGCGGAAGGCCGCTTTTGTTCTTCACCAGATCTCCACTGCATAATTGCATCCAGCGAGAATAAACCACACAACTTCAGTGGTGCACAACACAATGCTAACAATAACGCATACACGCTGTAATTCGAATACACAAATGCTTACTTTTCCAAGGCTCATGATTACCCGAGGCGGGATTCAATTTCGTTGGGGTGAATATAGATTTTAAATTAGACCATAGCATACCTTCTTTTGATTCAGGTACCTGATGGAGTCAGTTAGTCGTTTAAGCAATTCTCAGGATGTTCGTTTTACTTTTGATACATCCTCTTCTTGTATTAACAAGATTCTTTCTTACATAACCTGATGTGATAAAAACCAATCATATACCTGAAAGAAATTTTCAAAATCGTACTAAAACAACTAATAATCAAAATCCTTTATCTTTTTATGCACCGTATTACAACAAGTGATATCAATATGAAATTCACCAAAATTGGATTAATTAGCAATTGTATAATAACTACTCCCGAAATATTATCAGAATAGCCTTTGATAAAAATTTTATTTTCATATATCTATCGTGTTATTATGTAGTACTACAATGAAGTTCATATGAAAATTTTTGAAAATCAAATTCGATTTCTATTCCCCATTCCTCATTCAACATTCTTGCTTCTGTAACACCTATTCCATATACATAATACATGAAAGGATCATCCTCTTCAGGGTGAAAAATATCCTTAAGGTTTGCCAACGCTATTTGGTCAATATTCTGACAAAAAATCAACTCCTCTGTTTCTAATGAAAAGCAAATTATTTGTCTTTTAAGCTCCATATACAAATATTAATTATTTTTCAACAGATCCACTTAGATCGCGTCTTTTGCTTTTTCACCATAAGTTTCTTCCCCATTTCGTCATACATTTCAACTTTACTATGATGTAAGTCAAAACCAATATTATCAACTATAAGCAATAACGGTTACAATAACATTATTATGATCAACCCAAATCTGAAGTCCTAAGCTTTCAACCTCATAAACTTCCTGCATAGAATCATCATAGAAATAAACTTGCTCTTTCTTGATCAGCGACAATGATATATTAAAGGTAGTTTCGAATACAAAAATACTCATCCCTATTAACATTATACCCTCCAGATAGCAATCACCCCTACAAGATATTGATTCAATAATGCCTTCAGCTGTATAGATATCCAGGATGCCGCTACCAAAACTATAAGTATCCCAACTTTCTCCTTCTTCTTTGGGACAAAAATCATATTGTACACCAATTAGATATGGGTCAATATTTTTATTAAATTCAAACTGACCAAAACGTTTAAATGGTATTATTTCAAACATTATTTATCTTTTATTAGCTCTACTATGTTCTTCACCTTTTGCTTTTTGTGCGGCATCTTTTTGAACATTCTTAACTTTTTGTTCGATCTGCTTTTTTAATTTTCCTGTTGCCGTTTTTAGTTGTTCCCTATATTGTGCGATTTGCTTATCCGCTTTTGTTTGGGCGCGTCCAGCATCACCATGTTTTTCATTTTTTGAACTACTTCCTTTAGATTGGCTTCCTATTGGTAGTGGTTGCAGCTTTTCTAATTCTTTTGCTGTTTCCTCAGAGACTTGTGGTTGAGATTTTCCATCAATAGCTTTATCAGGAGCTGGTAATTTAATTGCGGTTTCATCCTTTTCAGCTGGTGTATCTTCCATCCCCCTTGGCTTTGCACCATTTTTTGCGGTGGATTTAGATAAAAGCACACTTCCTGAATAGATTGTATGTCCCAGCTTCAAAACTTCATATGCCTCAGAAGCCCCAAAGGCAATTTCACCTAATTCCAAAATTACAGGAATCACTAATAATATTGGAAACTTACCGTCGGGATCCGAAAACAAAACTGGATTATTCCTACTAAAATGATAAGGGCTTAAAGATTCTTGTTCTGACTCAATCAAAGGATCTATCTGTAAAAACTTTCCAATTTGCGGATCATATGTTCGTGCATTAAAATCATATAAGTCTAATCCAGATCCATCACTAAACTCTCCAGACTGCAATTCATTGCCATTGAATTTCTTTCTATTCTCTGGATAGTTACTCCCCTTCAACGCATTGGAACTAATCCCCGCCATCGTCAACCCAAACGGATAATAATGCGTCTCCTCCAATACCGGCCCTGAAGCCTGTGCTACTAACAGATTATCAAAGTAAACATCGGAGGCACTTTCGTTGCTGGTATAAATATACAAAAATCCGCTTTTGTTCATCAGGGGCCGATTGCGCATACTTTAGGTCACTATTTTCTTCTACTCGTATTAGTTCTAATCACACCACATATGAGCAGTTTCGGTAAAAACTAAGAGAGTATAGAGAAGAAAAAAAATCTCTCTCAGAAAGAGTTTGCACGACAACTCGGCGTGCATCACTCTATTATCAGTAAGTATGAACGAGATGAAGTTATACCCACTATCGACGTGGTTAAAAATACTGCTAATATCCTGGAGACTACCGTGGGCTTCCTGTTAGGGGAGACTAAAAAGCAGGACGTGCTTAAAGACCAGGCTATGCTTAAAAGGCTGAACGATATTGCATCTTTAGCGGAGGAGGATAAACAGTACATCCTTTATACACTGGATGCACTCATTAAAAATGTTAAACTTAAACAGATGTAAAAAGCCAGAGGTTATGGTCTCCGGCTCTTTACATTATAAATTAATTCAGATATCGCTCTTATTTAAAAGTTTAATCTCAATCAATACCTTCCTTCTATAATCCACCCTAAGCAGTCATCGGCTTAGCAAACTGATTCCTAACTTCCTATATGATTCATTGTCATATAATTTATATAGCTCAGGACTATCCATTATATTTTGAATGACATGGATATCCGAATGAAAATTGGGCGGAACATTGGCTCTCTCCAATGTATAAATGAATAATGTATCGCGATTGAACTTATACAAAAAAGGTACAAGTCCGGGATAAAAATAATCCGCATTTTTATTTGGTTCGAAGTCCTTTTTCGCAGAATTTGAAATAACAATTACCTGATTATCAGAAGTCATTCCCCAAACTTTTTTCTTCAAGTATATATGCGATTTTCCATTTGAAGATTGCAAAGCAATTACTTCGTTATGTACATCTGCATTTCGACTAGGAAAGGTTACATAAATTAAGATGAACAAAGCGAAGCCGACACCAATAACTATTCCTCCAATGACTAATATTCTCATTATGTATGGGTTTTAATATGAATGCTCTTATCTTGATGAAAACCAACCTAATTTGACCATTCTTCCTGTATATTCCTGTTCTCCATACCATGGGGCAGGTCCATAACTTGTTCCGAATAAAACAATCTTTCCTGCATTTACTTTATTGTATTGCCCTTGTTGTAAAGCTCCAGCTAATTTCATATAAGTTTCGAAAGTTATTCCACTCCCAAGGAACCTTCCAGTTCTTCCATTGAGACCAGCTAGATAATTGCCAGCGGAACGAGCTGTATGATACTTCCATCTGTTGCGCTGATGATTGCTACCTCAGATATAATGATAGGAGTATTATTGAACTTATCGTTCCTGCAGATTGTATTTAATATTTTTAATGTAATGTCTTGAAAAACGTCTTCTGTGAACTTATAACCAGGAGACGTTAATACCAGCAACGAAAGTACCTCCGATCCTTTGGTGCTTCTGAGGAATGTAAATAGACAGTTTCGGCAAAAAACTCAGAAGATGTAAAAAGCCGCAGGTTATGACCTACGGCTTTTGTGTCAATTCAATTCCGAGCAAGGTTTACTATATCAATGCATTTGATAATGCTTTAATTCTTTAACCCTATTTTTTCAGAATTAAAGCTTATTTATTTCATAAGGAACCGCTCCGAAACCCTGAAAGCCGGGCATATTTTATTTCTTGAATATAGATTTCTAATCAGCGAAAATTGCAATTGAAATAGCCCGCCTGCAAACTACGGTAGAAGTTTCTATTTCAAGAAGAGATCATATCGTCTGAATAACATTAACCATTAATAAACCAGCTCGTGTTCTCACCATAAAGAACCATACATTATCTACCCCATTGATTGGTGTAGGATGCTCCTCCTCTATTGCCAGTTCGATTTCTTTTTGAGATTCGTGACCGATAAATTTGATTTTCTTGTCCGGTATTTTTGCCCAATTAACCATAGCTTCTGTAATATCAGTACCTTCTGCTTGATGGATATGGACTCCTTCCCGAAAAATAGTAACAAAAGTATATTTATTCATAAAATTCAATTGCTTCCTTTGGCCTTTTGGGAATGATTTTCACCCGTTTTATCCACATTCCTCTTTTCGTGATCAACAGATTTCTTTAGCCTTTCTACCTCCCTTTTATCATCCTTAGTTTTATTAGGCTTAGACCTAGCCTTTTCATACTCGGCCTTGGCCTTCTCATATCGTTCTTTTGCTGCGTCTCTCGCTCTCTGGTTTGCGTGCTGTCCATTTTTTCCACCACCATGTCGTTCCGGTATTGCAATTTTTCCCAAATTCTCCAACTCTTTAGCAGTTTCCTCAGAGACTTGTGGTTGAGATTTTCCATCAATAGCTTTATCAGGAGCAGGTAATTTAATTGCGGTTTCATCCTTTTCAGCTGGTGTAACTTCCATCCCCCTTGGCTTTGCACCATTTTTCGCGGTGGATTTAGATAAAAGCACACTTCCTGAATAGATTGTATGTCCCAGCTTCAAAACTTCATATGCCTCAGAAGCCCCAAAGGCAATTTCACCTAATTCCAAAATTACAGGAATCACTAATAATATTGGAAACTTACCGTCGGGATCCGAAAACAAAACTGGATTATTCCTACTAAAATGATAAGGGCTTAAAGATTCTTGTTCTGACTCAATCAAAGGATCTATCTGTAAAAACTTTCCAATTTGCGGATCATATGTTCGTGCATTAAAATCATATAAGTCTAATCCAGATCCGTCACTAAACTCTCCAGACTGCAATTCATTGCCATTGAATTTCTTTCTATTCTCTGGATAGTTACTCCCCTACCAACGCATTAGAACTAATCCCCGCCATCGTCAACCCAAACGGATAATAATGCGTCTCCTCCAATACCGGCCCTTAAGCCTGTGTTACTAACAGGTTATCAAAGTAAACATCGGAGGCACTTTCGTTGCTGGTATAAATATACAAAAATCCGCTTTTGTTCATCACCAGATCTCCACTGCATTGAGCGCAAATAAAAAACACAACTTCAGTGGTATAAAACACAATGCTAACAATAACGTATATACGCTGTAATTCGGATACACAAATATTTGCTTCTCCACTGCTTATTATTATTACCCAATGGCAGGATTTAATTTCTTCGTTGGGGTGAATATAGGTTTTTAATCAGCGTAAATTGTAACTGAAATAAGAAAGCTCCCATCATACTTGGCAGGAGCTTGTTATTGCAATAGGATACATCCAGCTGTTTCATATACTACTGGCTAGTAGATCTTACCCGACACTTTGATATTGCACTCCAGCAATTTATATATCAGACCAAATTGTTGCGCCAAATACGCCAGATCAACCGTCGTACTCAAGATATCTGTTTTCGCCCATAGAAAATAATCTGACATTTCATCGTAGAAGGTGAGCATAGCAGCACTATTAAAAATAGTCAGTAACGATTTGTTATTTACTTGCCTGGCATAATCTTCTACTATTCCGATCGTTGTGTAAAGTGTATCAAACATATCCTCATTATCAATATCAAGCGATAATTTAAATATATCCAGATCTAACACATAATAGGCTTCAATGGTTTCCTGGATACTACAAGCCCATTCCTTTGTATGCTTAATATCAAATAAATTGTCACTTTTCTCTATGAAAAATGACAACTCGGATCTCGTAGTAAATAATAATAGATTGCCTGCTTCATCAACAAGCAGCTTGTCTACGTCTCCGGCTGTTTTATCAGTTCCAAATACAGTGAAATAGTCGTGATTAGAGAATCTGACTGCTATTAAAAATTTGGAATACCTTTCAGAAACATCGTTGAAATTCATCCTTTATTAATTTCTTTGATTTTGTGGTCTTTTCTATTGAACCATTTATCGGATAATAATGCGTCTCCTCTAATACCGGCCCTGAGGCCTATGCTACTAACAGATTGTCAAAGTAAACATCGGAGGCACTTTCGTTGCTGGTATAAATATACAAAAATCCAATTTTGTTCATCAGGGGCCCATTACACCTGCTTTAAGCCACTGTTTTCCTCTACTCGTATTAGCTCTGATTACACCACATATGAGCAGTTTCGGTAAAAAAACAAGAGAGTGCAGGGAAGAGAAAAACCTCTCACAGGCAGAGTTCGCGCGGCAACTCGGCGTACATCATTCTATTATCGGTAAGTATGAATGGGATGAAGTAAAACCCACTATCGATGTGGTAAAAAATATTGCTAATGTCCTGGAGACTACCGTGGGCTTTCTGTTAGGAGAGACTAAAAAGCAGAACGTGCTTAAAGACCAGGCCATGCTTAAAAGGCTGAACGATATTGCCTCTTTCCCGGATGAAGATAAACAGCACATCCTTTATACATTGGATGCACTGATTAGGAGTGTTAAACTTAAGCAGATGTAGTAAGCCGCAAGCACCGCCTGCGGCTTACTACATCTGCTATTTACATTTACTTAACGCTTCTTTATATCCATTCACTATTACTTCATATGGAGGAGTCCCATTAGAATTAGTCCAAGGCCATCGTCAGCTCAAGTGGATATATATCTACTTCTTCTATTAATAATATATTTTACTGATTTAAATTCCCGAAATACTCTTCCCATATTGAGCTATTCCAAAACCTCTTATCATCAAAATTATATCTATATTTAGGTTTCCCATTATCGTCTTGGATAGTCCCAAACTCGGTAAAGTACTCTTCTCTGATGACCTCAGAAATTTCTCTCTTATTATACCAATTAATTGGATAAAATCTTTTTACCCATTTCAATTCTATAGTTCTTTTTGAAGTTGTTCGCCTTCTTCCTATATAGCAATAAGCATCAAACCAGTGGCTATACTGTTTAAGTTGAAAAATGCTATCACGCCTGTTCATTGGCGTTTCAGTTATTATAAAAACTGCCAATCTCTCAAAATCAGGGCTATATAGAATAGTATCTATATATATAGCTGTCGAATCACAATATTCCTTATTCTTAAAGGAAAACTTATGTTCAAGCAAATCCTCTTTCAGTTGACCTGATATAATAATGCTGTCTTTTGTATAAGATGCCATACTAGCCGTAGTATGATTCAAAAATTCTTTGGGGGTATGAATTTTTTCTCCTATTCCGGAACCGTAGCGGCAGGAAAAATTTGCAACGACCATTACAAATGTCAGTCTCAATAAAAATTTAAACATTACTATTTAGTTTTGCTTTACCCATTTTTTTCCATTCCAATTATATGTTCCTTCACTCAACTGATTTATATCAATAAAAAAGGAAAATATAGAGTGATCCGAACTAGTACTTTTGCTATTAGGTGTTTCAACACCTCCTTTTTCCTTGCCATTTGCCAGCCAACCCATTCCCAAAATATTCCAATTATTTTTATGAATGAATTGTAGTGTTTTGATGTCTGGATCGGATGTCAATTCACCTCCCTGATATGGATCAAAATCAGCAACTAAAGTAATTCTAACTTGCTGATCCAGATGATTTTCTTTTATGTATTCTTTTAATGCCTTTACTAAACCTTTGGCATAAGCCCCCCCCATGCTATGGGTAATAATCTTTATTGTTTCTATAATATTACCATTCTTATCTCTAGCTAAGTTTGCTATTATCTCTTTTGCATCTTTAGCTCCAGCTAAATAACCATATAACATTCTACTTGCAGCAGATCCTGAGACATTCCCTGGATCAATATCTATCAATGGGTGCCATCCCCCGATTGCACCATCATAATATCGAGCTTTGTTATCTCCCAAATGCTTCATTACCTCTTCATCAAAATTCCGGCTGGTTGTAACAGCATGAGTACCATCTCCATTATCATACCATTGGCGCGGTTGCCTATTTAGCACATAGTGTGTTTCAGTATTTCTCCAGTAGCCTGCACCTGGTGAGGAAAAATTAAAATGATTCCCGTTTACAAATATTACAAGGTTACCATCTGGATCTATGGCCTGCGTCGGTTGATTAAGGGCATATACATAGGGGGATGTAGCAAAATATAATTCAGCTTTATTATCTATTTTATTCCACCTCCCTATTTGCTGATCATACATCCTCGCCCCATAGTCATACCACTCCAATCCGCTCCCATCTCCAAACTCCTTATTCTGCAACTCCTTCCCGTTATACTTCATCCTATTCTCCGGATAACGGCTCCCCACCAATGCATTAGATGAAATCCCCGCCATCGTCAACCCAAACGGATAATAATGCGTCTCCTCCAATACCGGCCCTGAAGCCTGTGCTACTAACAGGTTATCAAAGTAAACATCGGAGGCACTTTCGTTGCTGGTATAAATATACAAAAATCCGCTTTTGTTCATCAGGGGCCGATTGCACATACTTTAGGCCACTATTTCCCTCTACTAGTATTAGCTCTAATCACACCACATATGAACAGTTTCGGTAAAAACTAAGAGAATGTAGGGAAGAAAAAAAATCTCTCTCAGGCAAAGTTTGCGCGGCAACTCGACCTGCATCATTCTATTATCAGTAAGTATGAACGAGAGAATGTAAATAGACAGTTTCGGCAAAAAACTCAGAAGATGTAAAAAGCCGCAGGTCATGACCTACGGCTTTTGTGTCAATTCATGTTACTGTCTATTCTATGTTATTCCCTGTCGGGCCAGTTATACATATCAATATCAAATTCAATTTTAAGCTTACTGCATAAGTCCATAAAACGCTGGTCCAGGTGAATCCATGGAGTACTCTCTTCATTACCAAAATATAAGAAAACAGCACAAGAGATCTCACATGAATATCTATGGCACAGGGATTCAAAAACCTCGTATTTAGCTTCAATTAAGTCCAACAGAGCATTAAGTTGATCCTCAAATGAAGTTTCCTTATTATTTGACACTTCCATATGCCAGGCGCTACTCTTTGCCAGCACTTTAACAAATGAATTTTTGGGTAACCCTTTTGTATATGTTCGAAATGGCTTGATCCCAATCATAGACTCTATCTCTTCATGATTCATATCACCATCTGTGTAAAATATGAGTCGTAAATCAATTTTATTCTTCATAATTAATTATTTTATGGTGTTACACCCGCAAGGACAAGTGAACTTCCCCCAGTTGGAGCGGCAGTAATAGCTGCAAGTCCCCATTTAAAAATCTCCCAGGACACGACTGCTACAACTGTTCCAATTGTTACTTGCTTTACAGTAGGAGGGGTCAACTTAAAAGATCTCGTTCCATTTTCTGCCTCTCGGTTACGCAAATCTTTAAGATTATATCCAGTAGGCTCACCCGGTCCCATATTTCCTTTGCCTTTTTCATATACATTCCCTGCAGGATCTTTATAAAGGTCAACTTTTCCACCACCCTTACTATTAAATCCTTTTTGGCCATGATCCCAACCATATTTTTCTAACAATTCTATTTCCTGATCCGAAAGTTTTTTGTCTTGCGCAGGATTTCTATCATCTGTAGGCTCAACTGGACTTCCTGGTCCACCATCAGAGGTTGATACAATTTGTTGGGAACAGGATTTAGTAAACATCCATTTTTCTCCAAAATTGTTATTATCAGAAGAATGAGGGTCAGGAGAATTAAGGCCTTTCTCCGTAGGATTAATATCTCTCTTAAAAAGAGATAAATCAAACTCACTATTTTCCTTCTTTGGATTCAGCAACTCATTTGCATCAATACTGAGTTGACCATCTGGATCGATATAACGTACAGGATTTCCAAATGCATAGTTATATGGAGAGCACCTCCTCATATCTTCAGATAGTGGATCAATCACCATCCACCTCCCCAACTGTGCATCATACATCCTCGCCCCATAATCATACCACTCCAACCCACTCCCATCTCCAAACTCCTTACTCTGCAACTCCTTCCCATTATACTTGAGTCTATTCTCTGCATAATTAGTTCCCTTCAACGCATTGGAACTAATCCCCGCCATCGTCAACCCAAACGGATAATAATGCGTCTCCTCTAATACCGGCCCTGAAGCCTGCGCTACTAAGAGATTATCAAAGTAAACATCGGAGGCACTTTCGTTGCTGGTATAAATATACAAAAATCCGCTTTTGTTCTCAGGGGCTGATTGCACCTGCTTTAGGCCACTGTTTTCCTCTACTCGTATTAGTTCTAATCACATCACATATGTGCAGTTTCGGGAAAAAACCAAGAGAGTGCAGGGAAGAGAAAAATCTCTCCCGGGCAAAGTTTGCGCGGCTACTCGGCGTGCATCATTCTATTATCGGTAAGTATGAACGGGATGAAGTAAAGCTCATTTTCGACGGGTAAAAAAATTGCGGATGAACTGGGCGTGACCGTGGATTACCTGATTGGTGGCTCCACCAGCATGGTACTGGATAAAAAGCTCCTTAAAAAAATAGAAGAGATTGAAGCCTTACAAGAGGAGGAAAAAGAAAAAATTTATTACTTCATTGATAGGGCTATCACATATAACAAAACTAAAAAAGCATATTCACGATAAGCCAGAAAAGCCGCAGGCGTTATGCCTGCGGCTTTTCTGGTTAAATGCAAAAGTAGAATATAGGGTAATATTCTGCATTAATCTGTTATCCCTTTTTCTTTCGCCTGCTTAAGCCAAATATTAGCAACACCTTCATTTTTAGATATACCAATTCCATAGTAGTAACACCTACCAACTTCATATAGAGCTTGATTATCCCCTAGTAATGCAGCATTTAAGTAGCACTCAAATGCCTTCCTATAGTTTTTCTTTACTCCTTCTCCATTTTCATAACAAATAGCTAAATCAAAATAAGCACTGCTATAATTACCCTCTATAGAACTCAGAAAATATTCAACCGCTAAAAATGGATTCTTTTCAACAAATGTCCCATGTAAGTACCAAGTGCCAATAGCGTATAGCGCTTCAGCATTCCCTTTATTCGCTGATTGCTTCAGAAAATTAAATGCAATCTCCAAATCAGGGTGTTCCTTTTGCATCTCAACGAAGGCTTTTTGAAGTAAAGCTTTTCCTTTTGCCATATATTCCATTTATTCTTGTTTTACTATCAATACATTTTTACGCAGTAGGTGGCTTCGTTGGTGTTGGTGTGGGTGTGGGAGCTGGCGCAGGCGGCTTTGGAGGCCAAGGCCCCTTGTGGCCATCAGGACGCCTTCTAGGTAGATTTCCCATCCCCTTTGCACCGTTTCTATCTTGTTCTCTACGAGCATTTGCATGTTTCCCTTTTGTACTTCCTCTGGCTCCAGAAGTATGTTCAGCTCCTCCCGCTTTACCCCAATCCTTCTTCCTCTTCGCATTTACCACAGGAAGAGGTGCTACAACAGGAATAGGTGTTGGCGCCGGAACAGGAACTGGCAGTGGCTCAAAGTTCAATGGCAGAAGTGTTGGTTTTGCCGGAGATGGTTTCGGTTGAAAAACCACGGGAATTATTTCTCCAATTTTGATCATCGTCTCATATCTCGCTGTTTCCTCCTCATCAAAACCAAAAGCAGAAGCGGGTGTATCATACAAACCAAATGTTATGGTATGATTAATCCCATTGATCAATCCAGCAGTGCTAATCCAAAAACCTCTAGCACCTGTTGGGGGATCACCATCTGGTTCGTCTCCTAAAAAGTCATTATAACTAATCGGATTGTTATAATTGGAAGCATAAGGAGACCATGCCTCCATTTCGTCAATTTTCGGATCTACCTGATTCCACCTGCCTATCTGAGGATCAAGGTTTCTGTAAAATACATCATATTGATTTAGATCCAGATCAGTCGTATGTTCTATACCGTTATACTCCTTCCGATTCTTAGGATAATTCGTCCCTACCAACGCATTAAAACTAATTCCCGCCATCGTCAACCCAAACGGATAATAATGCGTCTCCTCCAATACCGGCCCTGAAGCCTGTGCTACTAATAGGTTATCAAAGTAAACATCGGAGGCACTTTCGTTGCTGGTATAAATATACAAAAATCCGCTTTTGTTCATCAGGGGCCGATTGCACATACTTTAGGCCACTATTTCCCTCTACTAGTATTAGCTCTAATCACACCACATATGAGCAGTTTCGGTAAAAACTAAGAGAATGTAGGGAAGAAAAAAAATCTCTCTCAGAAAGAGTTTGCACGACAACTCGGCGTGCATCATTCTATTATCAGTAAGTATGAACGGAATGAAGTAAAGCTCATTATCGACGGGTAAAAAAAATTGCGGATGAACTGGATTTAATCAGACCAGCTATTCACTGTAGCTAGAGAAAGTTCCTGTTTTACTTGGCGAGAGTTTTCTCTAGCTAAACTCTTTCAACCCTCATTCAAAGAAGGCAAGCGGATTTCATAAAAATTAAAACTGTATACAGAGGACCACATTATAGATCGACGCCACCAATTGAAATCGCTTTATAGTTATCATAACATTTAGAATCAATCAAGAAGGTTATATTATCTCTCATGACATTGCTCCAAATGCTGAAATACAAACCTTTTTCATCACTTTTCAAGTAATGTATATTATCAGGCTTGACATTATAACAACGCAACATTAAATAATTATAAAAAGACTCTGGTTTGTTTGGATCTAGATTAAAGTATTGGGCTATTGGTGATTTAAAAAAATTACCGCTTATGTATAATATTCTTCCCGTTTCATCATTGTGTGCAATCAAATAGTCTTCATCAGAATAAAAACCAAGCATACGAACAGAGTAAGAAATTTCGCTATCCAAATCAACAACCTGTGGCATATAAAGGCTTGTGAGATGAAATCCTTCCAAAGGAAAAATCCCTTTACCTTTAAACGGCTTGAACTCCATTCTTAGATGCCCATTGATGGGTAGCATTTTTTCAAACAAGAAATAAGTCGAGTCTCTCCATATCTGCCCACCAAATTCCGGTATATCTGCCGGCACAGCATTCCGTATATGATAAAATATTATATTATTCCTAATATTTATACTGTCCTTTTGCGATATTGTTTGTGCCTCCAGATTAAGAAAAAACAATAAGAAGCAAAGTAAAAGTAATACGTCTTTTTTCATAGTGACCTTACTGTGCATTAATTAAATCTCTTCCTTTGCCAAGAATGCATTCTTTATTGGCTAATAATATTTCAGAGAAATCAGCTCTCCTATTTAAGCACCCAAGTGAATCTAACTGCCAGATCTCCTTATCAAAACCTGAAATATCGATGGAATCCGATAGCTTAGGGCGCGTTAGACTTATTGCAGGTTTTGTTGGTATTAATATCAAACAAAGTCCTAAACTAGTTATTACATTTCTCATTATCAGTATTTGTTAAAGTGTCATCATTTGCTTTGTTTACCTCTTGTCACAAAACTGAGGTTGAAAGTAATACTTATCACAACATGACGTTATATCCGAAAAGTCTGCAGATATAAGACCACTTTCCGCAACTTCTTTCTTTCGTGAAAAAGAGCCTATACTTATATATCTAATAATTGGAGACACATTACATCCTCCTTCCAGAGAATCAATGTAATTATATGCTTTCGTCTATTTTATGTCCAGGGATTGTGAATAAAGCAAGTTGGAAAATCCGAGTAGGAGTAAATAAATAAACTTCATCAGTCAAAGTGAGATTCGCTTATTAATGGATAAATTTATCTTGTGATAATTTTTAATCGTTGCAGACCATCTTTTTCCTCAACTTCTTTAATTCTTCGATTCCAAGTTTCTTTTTGTATGCGAAGCTTTTCTTCCTTAGAATAACAGGAGGTAAATAATAAGGCCAAAAGGTATAAATATATTTTAATAATTTTTTTCACAGGTACTGATATTTATTAGGCTATTTTTTCTTTAAATACTCGCTGGAAAACATCCCATACACAAATGTTTCACCTACACAACTTTCATCAGTCAAATTTATTTTTTTCATAAAATGTCCAGGCATCACCTCCTTTTTTGTCACATAATATGAATATGGAAGCCGGTATCCCATTATAAAAATTGATTACGGTAGTTTCAGTACATCCTTCTGATGGTTTAAAAATTAACTCATTTTTCTTTATATAACTGGGAAGTGATAACTCACTACCAACATAATAGTAACCTAATAAGTTATTCCTATTGAAGACCAGTATACCACCCCAGGAACGCTGAGAATCTTTATACAATCCAGACAAACTGTTAACTTTCATTACCTTATAAATCTCACCCGTTTTTGACCTCAGTATTCCTAAATAAGTAAATTCTGCGGTGTTACCATATTTTTCTTTGTAGGTAATTTTTTTTCCTACTATATTCTCCTCTAATACTGATACTACATGCTGTTGGCTTATCTGTGCTTCTAAATATGCAGGCAGTATTAATAATATAATTACAATAAGTACTTTCATAATATTGATAAATAGTTTGTTGTTTATTTTTTAGAATAATAATCAAGCGGAAGTCCTTGGGCTATTTTTGCGCCAATAGATTCCATCACCATCCTCAAAACATTATTCTGATAAGCTTCTTTTTGGCGGCTACCATTATAGTTTTTTACTGCGGCGTTCCATCCGAGAAATCTATATACCAATTTTCCATTTTCATCATGTTCAGCTCTTATACCCTTTGTGGCCAGCCACCTTATTCCAGCATATAACGAATTTGTGGTCATTGGTTCAACCTTGTATTTGAGAGAATAGGCTTCTTTTACTTCTGCATAATCTCCGCTATTATTTACTTGCATAATATCCTGAATACCTGTAATTCCCAGAGAAGATTCCTGCATAGCAATCGCTTTTACTAAAGTAGGATCCAAATCAGGAATGGCGGAAATAACATCACTTGGAATTTCATTCCCTCCTCCTGTAACTAACCTCAATGCTCCACCATTCTTCGCCTGATTAAAATAACCTGTACGTGCTGCGATTAAATAATCATTGGCTTGATATTCAGGACCAATCGTAGAATATGAATTTTCAAAACGATTTCTAATGATACCTGGCATTGGCACTTCAGTCCATCCTACATTACTTTTTGCAGGGTCTGAAGGATGGTAGCTTGATTGAATAAACGTTCTGAATTCCGTATTACTTTTTACTCTACGAACTTCCTGACCATAAAGATTATAATGTACTACGTCAGATGGTCTAAGTCCATCCGGATCTATGAATCTGATTGGATTGTCAAACGTATAATTATAAGGAGAATACCCTTTCATTTTCTCAGAATATGGATCTACTTTTTGCCATCTACCCACCTGCACATCATACATCCTCGCTCCATAGTCGTACCATTCCAATCCGCTACCATCTCCAAACTCCTTATTCTGCAGCTCCTTCCCATTATACTTCATCCTATTCTCCGGATAACTGCTTCCCTTCAACGCATTCGAACTAATCCCCGCCATCGTCAGTCCAAACGGATAATAATGCGTCTCCTCTAATACCGGCCCTGAAGCCTGTGCTACTAACAGATTATCAAAGTAAACATCGGAGGCACTTTCGTTGCTGGTATAAATATACAAAAATCCGCTTTTGTTCATCACCAGATCTCCACTGCTTAATTGCTGCAGTTCATCGGGTGCTGATTGCACCTGCTTTACGCCACTGTTCTCGTCTACCAGCTTGAACTGATCATCGAAGAGTACATAATTCAGATAAGCTTTAGGCTTGTCTGGCAGGTTTTGGCCAGGATCTTTTTCGGTAATTCTGGTAAGATCACTGGTAGTGAGGTTGGAAGAATTCAACATAGCAGTACCACCAGCACCATGCGCGCCAGCTTCGGCTGCTGCACCGTTAAAGGCATTAAGTATGGAGTTGAGTAATTCTCCTTTTGAAACAGAACGTGTATTCGCTCCCGTAGATTTGTAAAAAGCCTTACAGCCAGCTTTCACCGTATCGCCAGCCATTACACGTAATACGATAGACGTACCTACCTTTTGCTGCTGTGCAGCATTTAATTTCGATACATATTGATTGGTGTCTGTTGTAGCATCCGCAGGATAACCTACCGGCAGCACCGCGCGCGTACTTTCTATATTGCTGAATAAGGCCGTCTCCTGCTTAGCGGCAGCTGTTTCCATGGTAGCCGCATACAGTGTAGCATCGCTATTTTCTGTAAGTACAGTGCGGGTATTACCCAGGTGATCTTTCAGGAAATAATCATAGACAAAGACCGGGGCTTGCCCTGATTTAAAGATTGCACGCAAACGGCCCTCTTCATGACCAGTGAACTGTAATACATCATCCTGATAAACATTAGCGCCAACATAATCTGTGACCGTAGTCTTGGCAGGAGTAACAGTTTTATCCAAAACTGTCTTGCGGATTTTCTGACCACCGGCGTCATAGGTATATTGAATTTCACCTTTGTTATTATCAAACGTAACTTTCGTAGGCAGATTCAGGTGATTATAATCAATGAGGCTGATATGTTTATTCTTATCTAGCGTTAAATTACCTGCCAGATCATACACATAATCAATATCATCTGAATCACTGTTTTTGAAGTCGCCTAGCGGAGCCGAAGTACCACCCTGGTCGTAAACTGACAATAATTTATTACTACCCGCCGGATCATATCTATACTGAAGTTTATCAACCAGTTGTTTAGCTCCGGCTACCATACCCATTTGCTGCATAGCAGTGATATTACCATTCGCATCATAGTTTAGTCCGGATACAGAAAAATCTACTACACTATTTAACCATTGACTACCGGAATTTTGGGAAAATTCAGCATTCTTCAATCGGTTGGCATTATCATAATTATAACCATATGCTCTGGCTACCGGATCTGTAAACCCACGCCATTTCTGGCCAGAAATATTACCATTGAATTCCTTGCTATTGAAGCCGGCATCATAGCTTAATACGTAACCAAAATAGGCATTGCTTCCAGTACCTGCTTCCGCATACTGACGGTTTACAGCCTGTAACCAGCCACGGATATTGAATTCATACGCCTGTTCCGCAATAGCATTACCGCTGGAAGGCGTCCCTATCTTTTTGCTCTTCAGCTGACCTAACTCTGTGTAGTCATTAATCGCGATGGTACGGGTGAGATCATCCCTGTCGTTGAATTTCTTCTTAACTGTCAAAGGCCTTCCCGCTGCATCATAGGTCATGACCGTTAATGAAGTCATTTCAGGTTGCTGACTGCTACGTGGATTGCTTTCACGCTCATAGGTGCTGAGTATTTTGTTATCAAAACTGTACATCGTACTCAGCGCGTTTTTCCCGTTTAAATCATTATCCTTAATCAATTGAATGGCACGGCCTTTCTCATCGTAGTAACTGGTAGTCGTCAACCAGTGATCAGTTCCCAACACACGCACCTTTCCACCTGTAACTAATCCATTTGTATTTGCTGATTTAATAGGGTTTTCTGCGTTATTGGCAGTACCTGCTGTTAATTTCACCAGGTCTGCTGATTGAAAATCATGCGGGGTAGTGAAATTATAATTATCGTAGAAAGTATAGGTTAATGCGGTTAATTCTGAGGCAGCTATGTTAGGGAGTGTATTCGTTGTCGTTACTTGTACGGTCCCTCCTGTCAGGGCCGGATTGATCCTGAAGTCGATGTCGGCATTTACAGTGGATGCATATCCATCAATGATATCAATTGATTGCGTTGCCTCATAAAGCGTTTTTTCATCTCTGCTAACCACCAGGTTATCAATCCCTGGTATAACTTCACTTTGTGTAGTGGTATTACTGACAACATTATTCATGGCCAATTGCAACGCTGCTCTGTCTACACCGGAAGCGGGATGATAGATAGCAGTTTTAACGGGCCTGTTCAGCACATCATAAAAAGTTGCTAACCAGTTGCCAGCTTTTCTGAGATTGGCATCGCGCAGGAATACAAGTCTGTCCTGGTTGTCATATACCATTTCCACTGCCTGCGCACCTGGCACTTTCTTTTCAATTATGCGGGTACGGTTATCATATTTATATTGAAAACAAAGTTCATCCTTCACTGTGGCTACGTTCCAGGAAGTGCTTATTTTCTCGACAGCTAGTGGTGGTATCACAAATACCAGTGAGCCCAGATCATCGAATATATAATAGGTACAAAGCCAACCAGTATGTGAAGTGGATGGATTATCCCCATTTTGTACTTTTTTTAGGATGACCCGGCCATCTTTGTCTTTATAAGAAACAACACGATGATTATTTTCATCTATTACTATTTCCCGATATAACGTACCTGCAGCGTAGTAACCTTCCGCTACGGGCTCTACACCTGAAGCACCACGCCACATCACAACCTGGTCATTGGCATCATTCAGTTCATAGCTTTGTGTGACAGGATGGCTTCCCCCTGTCTGGGCCCAGCTGTTACCCGGAGCGTACATTTTCAGCAACCGGCCATTAGGCATGGCCTCATATTCTGATTGGGAATAGAATATTTTTTCCTCTTCCATACCCGGATTAAGGGAATAGTTGAGATAAAAAGCCTGCTGGTCTGCAAACGGCGCAGTTTTAAAGTTCCCATCAGATGTAGTTTGCGTGGCTACGTATGGCAGGTATTTGAATATTTCTCTACCATACTGATCATACGTAACAGCGGTCACAATATCATGTCCTGTAGGACTTACACCCTTAGTCACTTGCTGCAAAGGACGTCCTAATCCATCGACATAACTGGTTTGTTCCACCACATCCGAGACAGGTTTTGTTCTGTTGATAGCATTGGGGTCAGTAGTCGGAATCTTTGCATCCCAGGTACGAACATAATTAAGGACCGGGTTTACATAAGCCGCTGGCAATGCCACCGGTGATGCTGTTACTTTATTGCTTTGCGGAACATTGGTTTGTGCTTGCGCATGTAATGATGCAAACACCAAAGCCCCGCCGAGTATTTTATATTTCATGGGTATTTGTACAAATAGGTTAGCAGATAGGTACACGTAAAGTCTATTTACTCCGTCCATTCAAAAAATAATTCTTACCACCTTTATAGAGCTGAAATGCTGATGGCGTAAGGATGTCCTTGTACAGAGCGTCCCTGCCATTTTCAATCTGCTGCAATTTCAAACGCAGCGAATCCGCGTTGGTAATGGTTTGTCGTACCTGCATTTTTTGTTGTGATATATTTACAGAAGTCTGCAACAATGTTGATTGCTGCGTTGCTGTTAAATGTAAACTGTCGGTCAAGCGCTGTACAATACCTGCATCATGGGTAGTAGGTCCAGATTGCGCTTTACAAACAGCAGCCGTAGAAAAGAAGGTTATTATTAAGAAAATTAAGTACTTCATAAGTTAGTTTTGATTTAGAACATACATTCACCAAAAGAATCTTCTACATAATCCACAGACCAGCTACCATCGCTGAATTCATAATGGTATGTACAGTCATAACGCATGGTAGAAGGATTATACACGGAGTTGGTATAAATCTTCATACCAGTTTCGCAATTACCATTTACACAACGTTTATTTACGCCTACACAATTAGAGACATTACATCCGTTGGACACACATTTCCCTGTGCTGTTTGCATAGGCCTGACCATTGTTATTCACGTCATTTTGTGCTTTTTGGTCGGCATCAAGTTGAGAAATGGTCGATGTATATTTTTCCGCTGGTACAATATAGGTAACCGTGCTGCCTGCAAAACCACTGGCACAGTTATTCTTTGAAAAGGTACCAGACTTTGCCTGACTCTTATAAACAACTATTGGTGGCGGTGGCGTACCATAGTAATACTCAAATTTCTTGATAACATTACGTTGGTAATCTCTGATGAGCAGCAATCGCAGGAAGCTATCATATTCATAATAAGTGACGATATCCCTGTTGTCAACCTTAGAAGTAACACCCAGCATAGGATCATAGGTATAGCTTGTCATCTGGGCATCTACAGGATAGATACGTACCTCGTCTATTCTCGTACCTGTAATAGTTATAGGACCAGTATAGGATTGCGTCTGCAATGTCCACTGGGTACCATTGCTGGTCCAATAGGAAAGTTTGAAGGTTTTGGTTGTACCTGGAGGTAGTGTAAACGGTATAGTAAAACTACCACTGGCAGATTTAGCACCAGAGAAAGCATTTGCATCGGCTACTCCTCCTGCGTCTTCAAAACTATTATAGTATACTTCATTGATAGCGGCATTAGCAACCGTGGCAACAGGATATTTCTTTTCTGCAGACCAGATCATGGCCGTCAAAGGTGCTCCAGTAGCAAGTACTTCATTTACATGTCCGAAATTATCATAACTTCTGAAGTTAACATCCTGAGATAAGCCAGGGATGCGTTTTACCTGATTGGGATCGAAACTACCTGCTGTAGCGGCTGGCATTGGACTTGCCAGTTGCGCGATGCCTATCTGCGCCGGCAGCACTACATTACCAAAGGTACCAAAGCTATTTACAGTAGCGCCTTTCAGGTACCATGCACCAGTTTGCTGTAACCAGTTTTCCTGAGACACGAGTGCATGACCATTATACAATGCAATGTTGGCTGGAAGTGCACTGGCATTATAGTTAGGTACATAATAATACCTGGTTTCCTCCAGTTGGCCTTTTGAGTTGGGATGTTGCACAGTAGCAGGCAAGTATGTTTCCGGATAATACGTGTAGTCAGTTACCTGCTCCATCGTCTGTCCGTTGGCGTAGTCACGTCTGATTTTTTTAGTCAGATTCGCATGCCCAAAACTCCAATAGTAGGGCCTACCACCATAGATTAGATTTTGTAATGTATTTAAATTATCTGTTTGACGGGTAATTGTTTTGAGATTCCTGCCATTATCGGTGCTATTCGTATAGCCATCATAAGTATATATATTTTCCTCATAATTTTGCAATACATCATCCTTATCATACACATATGATTTAGTAGGCAATCCCTCTTTCCATTCCAGCTGTTGCTCCTTTTCATACGGATAATCAAAATTCCCGGCATGAATTTCCGCGAAGCTGGTAAACTCATGTACACTATAACCCAGCATCTTGCCGGATTGCCCTTTGGTTACTTTTACCTTTGTGTAAATCACCGGGCTTCCCTGGAAATAGCTTAAAGATTGTGTTGGCGTAGAAGTAAAGTTTAAATAAAATTCGGGATGACAGGTTGGTAAACTCCCATTATCCCCTGCGCCATCCCATACGTTTACGGTTGTAGAATAATAAGTATAGTTAGGAATATTTTGTATTTCACCCGAAGTAGGTTTTGTATCACTGCTATAGTCATATCTTGTAACTACAGGATCATTGCCATTATTAGGATAATCTTCCAGCTTTGCAATGCGTAATCCTCCTACTGATCGTGGTTTCGGGTTGATATTATAAGTATATGCCACTCGGAGGTCGTAATCTGGTAGTAAGTCTACAAAGTAATCTGCCGTAAACTTCACCTCGTAATTTTTCCCTGCCGGTAAAGTCAGACTTTCCTGAGTATTATCCAACGTTTCTACTGGCAACATGAAAGTCTGGTTAAAAGATAAATCCGTACTTCTGATGGTCATATAAATATTACCCCCGGTAGGAACCTGATTACCTGTATTATCTGTGCTTAACAAGAAATTAGTACTACTTTTAAAAGTAACAGGGATAGCTGTAGTGATACTTACATTTCTATCAGGAAAAAGCATTGGTTTAAATGAGTTCTCATCTTTTTTGGACATTTCAACTGTCTCAGTACTCTTATCCCAGAACAAGTCTTCATTAAATACAGAATTCCCTTCAAAATATAATTTCGTGTAACCGCCGGTAGGATATTTGATCATCTCCATAATACCCGCCTTTCCATAATAAGGATCGGCATCACGTTGCGCACCACCGATGTGTCCACCAGGCTGCGAATTTCTGTAGATATAAATTTGGGGGATAAGTGACCCGGATTCCTTTCCATTATAATATCCCCAATAATCCTGGGCCGTCGAACTTCTGCTTGGCAGCGGCTGGGTATTGTACGTAAACTCATAAGGAGGAAGGGAATTACCGATACCATCTGTTTGTTGTACACGAAGTAGTTTAAGACGTTTACTAAAATCATTTGGACGATCTACCGGAATTTTTGTAATGCAGTTACCATCGCTACAGAGGCAATCAAAATAATCATATGACAGATTAAATGATTTTTTTCTATCGCCATTTGAGATATTGATCTGGCTTAATGCAAAATCGCGGGTTAAGTCCTGCCTTGCAAACTGGTAAGAAAAGTCGACTAATGTTTTATCGGGAAGTTCGATTGACTTTAACCGCAACGGATTATTATTCACCAGGATAAAGGCATTCTTTTCTCCCCTTTGCGAGGTTCCCAAAAAATTATACGTATTAATTGTATAAGATTCGGAATAACCTGCTTCATATTCCTGGTTGGTTTGAATATTTTCATAATTCCAGTTGATGGTATCTTTTTTATCAGCGGAAATCATATTCTTCAGGTGCCAGTTAGTAACATATTCTGCCAGTGAAGCGCCGCCTGGACCTGGCATAGGCCCCATTACTCCAGGTGTCTGGGTTTCGGGTACTGAAAAAATATAGGTAATTCCTGTGTTGTTATCGACAATCGTGAAGCCATATATTCTGCTGGCATTTCCGGTAAGAATACCATTGAAGGTGATAGTGAGGTTTTGTTGTGTAATCAGATGGGCCACTCTATCTTTTGTAAATACAAATTTTGCACTGATGCCCGGCGCCGAAATATTAAACACATCGGCCTCACCATCTATATTACGGCGTTCAATCCCATCCAGCAACCAGAATTTTATCGGATCATTGGTAACAGCAACACCTTCTGTGATATAAGGAGATGGAAATAGGTTACTATAAACGTAATAATAGTATTCAGGTGGATGTGTATCTACAATTGGTAATGGATTAGTGGTAAGATACCCACCGGATTGATCATCAGGGAGTCCGTTAAGTGTTCTTGAAATCATGCCACCGGCATCCAACGCCCATCCCAGTCCACAGTTAGATGCCATGTCCTCTACCTTGTAGCCGCCTGCATGGTAACGCAGGTTAATACTGAAATCCAATTTCTTGGCAACATCCTTATAATCATAGATAGGAACTGTTATACTTGGAATACCCGTGGCCAACCCTACTGGAATATCCCCGAATTTCCCCAATGCGGCAGCATTGGGCGTAGGTGGTACCGGTAGTTTATAAAGCTCTCTTTTCGCTGCCGGAACCTGCTGGTCCTGGGCAAACACCATTTGCTGACCGCCTAACAGGAGGCAGCCCAACAAGATTTTCTTCATCATGCTTTCAATATCTAAATAGAATAAACACATGAATCTGCATACAGTACCAGGGACTTACTCATAGGTATAATGATGTTCAGCAGAATTCGGTTATGGGATAATATAGATTACAGGTTGAGTGCAATCGTCAATTTGTTTACAAAGTACATAAAAAATGAGAAGGCCAATAATTTTCTCAGAACCTGATAAATTAATGATAGCCAGCGGTATTCATCAACATTTCTAGTTATTTATTCGCTCCCACTGACATGACTTTTCCTGTTATTTTATTTACATTTGCCAATATTCTGTTGTGCTGTTACACATTATAATTTTCACATGCGACCCGTATACCTGATCATATTTTGCCTATCTCTCTTAACTGTCGGTGCACGTGCACAGCAACAGGTTATTGCACAAAAAGACAGCCTTGTCAACAAGACATTAGACATTCCTAATAAGTACTACAGCACCGTTTCTAAAAAGGCAGATGTATTGAATAAGCAGCTGACAAAGCGCACCGAGAAAGCACTGAGCCAGATGGCACGTTATGAGGCACAGATGAAAAAGCGTATGGCCAAACTGGATTCTGTGAATGCGCAAAAGCTGTTCAACGACAGCGAACAAAAATTCGCCTCTCTGAAAGATAAGCTGAAAGCCAAAACAGATAAGATTCCGGGAAAGAAATTACTCGGCAATAGTTTAGGTGTAGACTCTCTTTTTAATACCCTCAGCTTTCTGAAACAATCCAATATATCTGCTGATAAAATCCCTGCACTTAATGGCAGCCTGAAATCTGTTACTGCATTGCAGGATAAGCTGGCCATCCTGGAAGAAGCCAAAGCGTTTATCCAACAACGTAAGCAACTACTAAACGGCCAACTCGGAAAGATGCCGGATATGGCTAAAAGTCTGCAAGGCATAAACAAAGAAGCCTATTATTACGGCCAGCAGGTGAAAGATTTGAAGGAGACTTTCAGCGATAAAAAGAAAATAGAAAAAAAGGCGCTGGAACTGGCACAAAAAGTTCCGGCATACAAAGACTTCATGTCTAAACATAGTTACCTCGCCAGCCTGATGGGCATCGATGGTGGTGGTGGCGAAACGCCTAACTTAGACGGTCTCCAGACCCGCAGCCAGGTGGAGCGCCTTATACAACAGCGTCTTGGTGGCGGCCCCAATGCCGCATCTGCTGTTAGCGGCTCCATGGCAGAAGCCCGCGCTAAAATGGATGATCTGAAAAAGAACTTCCCCGGCCTGGATAATGCCGGCGAAATGCCCAACTTCAAGCCTAATGAAATGAAGTCTAAAACATTTCTGCAAAGATTGGAATATGGCGGCAATATACAGTTCCAACGCAATACCAGCTTCTATCCTACTACCAGCGACATCGCAGGACAAGTAGGTTATAAATTTCATAAAAATGGTGTGATCGGATTGGGCGCCGCCTACAAACTAGGCATGGGACAAGGCTTCAATCACATCGCCTTTACCAGTGAAGGACTCGGACTGCGCTCCTTTGTAGACTGGAAACTGAAAAACACCTTCTTCCTCAATGGAGGCTATGAGCAAAACTATCAGCCGGTAACTATCAACTCCACACCAGGGCTCGCCCAGTGGACACCAAGCGGCTTAATAGGCATCAAGAAGAAATATAAAGTAAGTGCTAAGATGAAAGGAGATGTAACGTTGCTGTTTGACTTCTTGTATAGTACACACGTTCCTAATACTGATCCAATTAAACTTAGAATGGGATATAATTTTTAAAGAGAAAGGCCGGTAATTGTAGTGCCCCCAAAAAGTTAGACACTTTTTGGGGGCATTTTTTATGAATAAGAAAGTACGATACAGTTTTTCGGAGAAGCTCAGAACAGTTCGATCAATTGAGTCATTAAAAGAGTCAATAG